>JAOPTU010000013.1:0-122532 GCA_051531995.1 Desulfotalea sp. | reverse complement strand
TTATACATTCAAACAGACCACGAATAAGGCCAGAAATAAAGTAGATCCGCTTGCAAAAGTGAACCTACTTTGCATATCCTGCCACCCACTCCGCATAGATAAAATTTGGAGAAATCATTATATGAGTGAATCTCCCCAAGCTTTATCCTGCCCGTTGGTCTTTATAATTTTAGAGCCGATTTTCAGGGCAATAAGTTCTGGGCAAACGATCTTGATCTTGTAGCTGACCAGAACATCCCTGGACTGATTAATGTTGGTGGTGGTTCTTTTGTTGTAACGGTAACAGATCAAGATAATAGTCCACTTGAATCAGTAAGGTGTTATCTCTTTTCAGAAGCTGGATCATATCTTGGTGAGTCTGCCATCGCTGATGCTGGGGGGCAGGCTGGTTTTACTGCATCTGCTGGTACCTTTATGGTACGTATCGACTACATGAGCAAGCAGTACTGGACAGAGCTTTTTACTGCCTCTGAAGGTGGTGCGATACATTATACAATTGATCATCAGGAATTAAAAATCACTGCTCTATCACAGTATTTGGCAGAACAGGAACCTCTTGCTGGAGCAAAGGTCTACCTCTTTACTGATTCTAAATCTTACCTTGGTCTCAATGAAGTGATTAATAAGACTGGTGATGCCTCCTTTTTTGTGCCTGAAAATGACTATACGGTACGTGTGGATGATTTTGGTAAACAATACTGGTCTGATGTCTTCTCACAACCAGGCACGACTGTTACTGTCAATGAAGGTGCTGCCCAGATTAACCTAACAGGTATCACCGGTTCTCTTGGAGCGGTACCAGTCTATGTTTTTGGTGAATCCGGAAACTATACTGGTCTGATGAGTAGAACTGATGAATCTGGCGAGATACTGTTTCAGCTTCCTGTAGGAATTTATACATTTAGAGCTGACTATGAGGCAAACCAGTTTAGAGCAATAGGAGAGGTTCTGGCTGATCAAACCACACCTATACTTCTTGATATTAGTGGTGGTCAGCGCACCTTGAGAGTGCTTGATGATAAGCCAACAGTGCTTGAGAGTGGTGTTTTAAGTTTATCTGCCCCTCCCAACACTAACAAGGTGCAGGTTGATTATTTTGGTCAGCAATATTTGACTGAGAACCCTGCTGCACTTGACACGACTGTTGATATTAGTCATGGTAAGATTGAGCTCACTCTAAGAGATAGAGGTGGTGTTTTATCAAATGTTCAAGTGTACCTTTTTATTACAGAGGGTCGTTATCTTGGGTTGACTCAGACTTCTGATCGTGATGGTAAGGTGAGTTTTACTGTACCTGCCGGTTCTTATAAGTTACGGGTTGATCATCTTGCTAATGAATATTGGACTGAGTTGATCAATGTTATTGAGTCTGATGTTGAGGCGGTTGACTTTGAGATTGGTGATATTTCTGCTACTACTGTAAATAATCCGTTTCCTGTTCGTTCTGATATTAAGGCTGTTGATGTTAAGATTGACGATCGTTCTGTTATTCCTGTAAATAAATCGCTTCGTCGCAATAAATCGCTTCGTCGTTCTAATGTTAAGGCGGTTGATTTCGAGATTAGCGACAGTCCTGCAACTACTGTAAGCAACCAGTCCCCTACTCGTTCTAATACTGGTAGGGCGGTTGATATGCCGTTACTTGCTTCTAGCGGTTCTACTGACGGTGCTGGTAAAACTGATACTATTTCAACTGAGGCTAGAACCTACTATTATACCTCAGATCATCTCTCCACTGCCCAATTACTGACCAATGATACTGGTGAGATTGTTTGGCAGGGAGATTATTCGCCTTTTGGTGATGTTAATATTATAATAGATGAGGTTGGTAATAACTTCAGGTTCCCAGGACAATATTTTGATGCTGAGAGTGGCTTGCATTATAACTGGCACAGATTTTATGATCCGGAGACTGGAAGGTATATCTCAGCTGATCCTATTGGGTTGGCTGGTGGGTTGAATTTATATGCTTATGTTGGTGGTGATCCGGTTAATTTTGTTGATCCAATGGGATTAGATTATGCAGTCAGTGTAAACCCTAATGCTGCTGGTGGAAATGGTCACACTTCTTTATATTACCAAGCTGGGGCAGGACAGTGGTTTGCTTTCGATCAAGGTGCAGCTGGAGGAACTTCTTCGGGAGATGGGAGTCTTGGTTACCTTTTAGGATTAGATGCCCCTGCTGGTGTTTCTATAAATTCAGTTTCTGGTCCACCAAAAGGCGCGCATGTTGTACAAACAACTCGTGAGCAGGACAGTAAAATTGCACAAAATGCCCTAAAGGTTGCCGAGGAACATAATTCAGGGAGAAGAGATTATAATTTGTATAGCAATAACTGTACAGATGCAGCTGTTGATGTTGTTAATGATTCAGGTGCTAACACAAATCTTAAAAATCCTGCAACAGTTATAAAGCCAAATACTTGGTATCAAGGCCTATAAGAGACTAATTATGAAGAAATATTCATTTTTACTTTTTTTTTTTATATTGATAAGTGGCTGTAACAGTACAAAATACACTAAAGAGAAACTTTTTGAAGATGGTATTTTAATTAAAATTGATATTAATAAAGTTGAAAAACCTAAACAAAAAAATGAAATTGAATCTTTAGTTTATGCTAATTTGTCAATCGTTGGAGGAAACCCAAAAATAAAATCGATAAACTTGGATTGCATTTCATTGCTCATTGGCAACCGTCAAAGTGAACAGATATATATTGACAGCGTTGCTCACATTTTGACATCAGATTATTCAGTAAAAAATAACACAGTATCTGTAGATGTTTACTGGAGTTTTCAAAATATTGTCAATCCTGATAATTTGAGTTCGTTTGATTTTGTGTTTAGTTCTCCAAAAAATGGAAGTTGTGTGAATTTTAACTAATCATTCCATCTATTTTCTGTCGGGTCAGATAATTGTTGTTTGCGTGTAGATCGATTCCAGCGTAGTCTGGTTATCGATCGAAAGGGGTCGGACCAAGTTAAGTATCTGTTTGTTCAATTTAATATATTGAAAATAAGGGTGTTTTGAGGCTTAGATGCCTCTTTTTAGCGCCCAAAAGATGCTTCTAAGAAAATATCTAGGCCAGGCTTGACTTGTGGGTTTTCTTTTTTCTCATAGCGGAAACCAAGGGCAGAAGCAACGCATTACCTCCGAGATGATGCGTTTTAAAGTGTCAATGTCGCATAAGGCCTCATTATGTTGCAGTGGCCCCGCAGCCAGGAATTAATAGGGGTCAGACCAGAATGGCGCTAGTTTAAGCGTTTCCTGCACGATATCTGCTTCGGTGTTTCATCTCTTCTATTTCATGCCTTGGTGATGTCAATAGTTGGTAATTTTTTGGGCGTCTTTTTAGGCACCTTGGTTTTCTACGTCCTGGTCTTTGATGAAGTGGTAAACCCGTCACCGTAGCATATAAATCATCAAGCATTTTAATCCGTTCTGTTTTACTCAACTTGTCATGATTCAGTTGGGGACAAAGTCGCTCTGTGTATGTTTTCATGTAGCGAAATTAACATACCAGCTATACAGAAAGAGGCTTTTCAACTGGCTGGACCCAGTAACCGGTTCACTCCAGTGAGTAAATAGATTTTGTATGAATCTCTCCTGCAAAGGTGTTTGCAAATGTTGCAAATTCGCCGGCATTCATATCTGAAATACGAGCGACAAATACTAGGTGAATACCCGGAGAAGCCGAAAAACCCAGTGTAGCTTTGACATATTGCAGGTGGGTAGGAATCAAATTTTTGTCCTGAATGAAAAACTCACGAAACCAGTGTTTACCGTCAGTCCACAGCGCAGGATATTCTTCCACGTTTTCTAGCTGGACACCTTTATACTTAATACAAACCGGCAGCGTGTGATGTCGATCGTAGCTGCTTGGCGTATACCAAAAAATTCCCAAAGTTTCGGGCTGTCCGAGCATCCTCAGTTCCGATCCCGGTTCAGGTATGGGATACTTTATCGCTATAGCTGGGGGAGATGGTAATGCGGCATTGGGATCTTTTAGTAAAGGAGTAACGAAAGGTGCAGATAACATGACAAGCGATGCCGTGATTACAGCTACTGTTAGTAGGTGCCTTGCGGGAACGGGAGCTTTAGTTACAGAGTCAGCTACCTTTTTTTGTGAATCGACTGGACTAAGGAAATCGCTCCAAGCAGACAAACCTACCAATGTCCAGGTAATCCATTCCCCTCCTGGAAGTAGATCGAATAAGGGATGGGTTGTGGCGATCAGTGCTATTATTCTAGGTTGTTTGAACCAGGAAGGTTGAGCCATCAGCGGGCAGATGAGAAGCCACGGAAGCCAAAATGATTCCATGCGTATCGCTGCAATACCGATACCTACGACGATCCAAGCTACTAGTGCAGCAATTCTCTTTGGTTGCCACTGTTGCGGAACATTCCCTAGGGCCAGAATCATTATTGCCGCACTTGCCATTGCGAGACTCTCTCCTGCTCCCAACATTGGTGCGAGAAGTGAAACTACGACAACGGCATGGGCTAGTTCTACCCATGTGCGGATATCCTTTTTTCGTTTCTTTGGCAACAGCAACACCCCAAATGGCAGGATCCAAAGAAACCCTATCAGATAGTGCATTTCAGGGCTTTCTATCTCGGGGAACCATAAAGCGCGATATCCAATGATAGTTAGAATGCGTGCAAGGTTGGCGGTAAGTGCCGCTGGTATTGCCCATGCAATAACTCGCACAGTTTCTAATTTCCATAACTGCTTGCGTCTCATCCAAATAACTAGGACCAGTAGAAGCAGGAGATGGTTGAATCCCACACAATCTCGGCTCCAGGGAACCTCCATGTCTGCGACCAGAATGACATGCCCCAAATCCTCGGCGTGAACGCCAATAACCTGCAATACTCCAACCAGTACTGGTTTAAAAAAAATGCTGAGAATATCTTGGTAAGGATCGAGAAACACAAGAAGAATTACCGCAAAGATGGGAAGCAAAAATATCCCATTGATGATAATTCGGGTGAACTGTTTGTTATTTGATTTCAACTGAATCGGATCAATTTTCGCATTTATTGCGAAACGTTTTGAGACCGAATCCTAAAATGAGCGCGAGAATGGCCAGAACGGGAGGAAGAGGGGCGGCTGAAGTGGCAGTGTTTAAATTCGTACCACCTGTATAATAGTCTTTGTCTTTGTCTTTGTCTTTGTCCCGTAGCCCGTATGCGTTTCCTTTACCTTGAGCACCCAACTCGTTGGAAATTTTTTCGGTTTGGCCAATTCCTTCATTTTCCCCATGGGCAATGTTGGCGATTGGTAATCCTAAAATAAAAGCTATCATCAGTGGGAGCAACAAAAAATTCAATCGTTTTCGCATATTACCGCCTCATTTTTCAACATCATCAGAATCCTCAGCTTGTCTGCTATAGCCTATCTGCAAGCAAAACTAGCAGTCTCTTGAATTTAATTTGAAATATAAAACCTTACTCGTAAATAGATCATATGCAAGTTTGAATATCAAGGATGATTGCATTTATTTAGTGTTGAAACTGTTGTTTTATTTACATGGGTTTTGTTTATTTTCTGTAAGTTTGCGACATCAAATGGATGGGATTTTGGTTACCAATGATGTTTGTTAAGTTGGATGATGTAAAATTATCATAACTTTTTGGTAACGCTCGGATAATGGGCAGTGCATGTAAGAGTTTCCCTGTTTCTGTGATTTACATGCCTTCTGCGACGGAAGTAACCCCATTATCAATTAGTGTAATTTCTGCCATTTCCTATGCCCTAGCCGACTTTGAGTTTTCTTGTACAAACAACCAAAGAGACATTGCAGTTACTGATAATTGCAAAATATATTGATAAGGCAGATAAGATAGCGGATACTATAAAGACAAATAACACTTAAAATATTGGAGGTTGATCATGAGCCAGATAAAAACAAATCACTTGATCTCTCAAGTAGGAATACACGTTAGTAGTGATACGACTTCAGCTGATATAGACGTAGAACATAATGCAATCACGCTTCCTGTGGAGGGGATGAGCTGCGCCTCATGTGTCTCCAAAGTTGAGAAAGAGCTGTTGGCAACTGAAGGAGTTGTTAGCGCAAAAGTTAATCTGGCCACCGAGCGTGCAACAATTGAGTACTATGAAACAAAAGTGCAGCCAGCCGGTCTGATACGGGTAATAAAAGATTTAGGATATGATGCAGGCGCTGAAATTCTTACCTTTCCTGTTGAAGGAATGGGCTGTGCCTCTTGTGTTAACAAAGTCCAAAAGGCACTGGATGGTGTTAGTGGCGTTATTTCAGCAACCGTCAACTTCGCTTCCGAGCAAGCCACGGTTGAGTATTTACCAGGAATTCTTACCAGCAAGCAAATTAAACAAACTGTCCAGGATCTTGGTTATGTAATTCCCGAAATACTTAACGGTGAAAACCCAGTTGAGCGTGAGAAAAGAGGCAGAGATCAAGCGTTAAAAACTCTCCGTAATAAATTTATCACAGGGTTGAGTTTGCTTATACCTCTCCTGATTTTGGCGCAATGGGAAAATTTGGGATTAGCCCTCATTATACCACTATCCTCCCAGACCAATTTTATTTTACAGTTGTTATTGCAGATACCTATTCAGTTTTGGGTCGGTCGCCAGTTTTATGTAGGAGCCTGGAAGGCTTTGAAACACAGAACAAGCGATATGAACACACTCATTGTCGTGGGAACTAGTGCTGCTTTTATATACAGCGTACTGGTAACCTTTGTCCCCACCATGTTTACAGCAGAGGGATTAACCGCAGAGGTTTATTTTGATACCGCTGGTGTTATCATCGTGCTCATTCTTTTAGGCCGTTTCTTGGAGATGCGTGCTAAAGGACAGACCTCAGAAGCCATAAAAAAGTTAATCGGGCTTCAGCCAAAGACAGCTCGTATACTCAAAGATGATGGAGAAGAGACAGAAATTCCGATTGAAGATGTCGCCATTGGAAATGTGGTCATTGTTCGGCCAGGAGAGAAAATTCCTGTCGATGGAGTTGTCAGAGATGGAGTCTCTTCAGTAGATGAATCAATGGTGACCGGTGAGTCAATACCGATTGTCAAATATCCAGGAGATGAGGTTATAGGGGTTACGATTAATAAAACCGGCTCATTTACCTTTGAAGCAACCAAGATTGGTAAGGACACCATGCTGTCTCAAATCATTAATATGGTTCAAGACGCCCAGGGTTCAAAACCACCAATCGCCAGATTGGCTGATGTGATTTCAAGCTATTTTGTTCCAGTTGTAATGGTTATCGCCCTGAGCACCTTTTTTGTATGGCTTACTTGGGGGCCGGATCCCGCCCTTACCTATGCACTTCTTAACTTTGTGGCAGTCATGGTTATTGCCTGTCCTTGTGCACTAGGTCTTGCCACCCCCACCTCAATCATGGTGGGAACAGGTAAAGGCGCTGAAAATGGTGTTTTAATCAGAGGTGGAGAAGCTCTTGAGACCGCACATAAACTGAATACCATAGTTCTGGATAAGACAGGAACTATTACACTAGGCAAACCCTCTGTAACTGATATTGTGACCCATAACGGTTTCAACGGTGAAAAGCTGTTGTCACTGGCAGCCTCAGCGGAGAAAGGATCTGAACATCCTCTTGGAGAAGCTATTGTGAACGAGGCTCTTCGAAAGAAAATAGAGTTTGTTACCTTAAAAAACTTCAATGCCATTCCAGGACACGGTATCTCTGCAGAAATTGATCAAAAAGAAATCTTGTTGGGAAATCGTAAGTTGATGGACGAAAAAAACATCTCGCTTGGCAGTCTTGAGGACCGAGCTACTGAACTCGCACTACAGGGCAAGACCCCTATGTTTATAGCAAAAAACAGTAAACTAGTCGGTATTATCGCTGTTGCTGATACGGTTAAAAAGAGTTCTTCAGCGGCGATCAAAGCCCTCCAGAAGCTTGGCTTAGAAGTGGTCATGCTAACTGGCGACAACCGTCGTACAGCAGAAGCTATTGCTGAAACTGTAGGTGTCGATCGAGTTATTGCGGAGGTTCTTCCTGATGAAAAGGCCGCAGAAATAATCAAACTCCAGGGGGAAGGTAAAATAGTTGGCATGGTTGGAGACGGGATCAATGATGCCCCTGCACTAGTTCAGGCCGATGTCGGTATTGCCATCGGGACAGGCACTGATATTGCCATTGAATCTTCTGATATAACCCTCATCAGTGGCGATCTGGACGGAGTAGTAACCGCTATTGCCCTGAGTAAGGCAACGATTCGTAATATTAAACAGAATTTATTCTGGGCCTTTGCCTATAATACAATTCTAATTCCGGTTGCTGCGGGTCTGCTTTTCCCATTCTTTGGGATTTTACTTAATCCAATGTTTGCCGCAGCTGCGATGGGCCTATCGTCTGTAACTGTTGTAACCAACGCTTTGCGATTGAGACGTTTCAAAAAACCTAGCCTTGTCTAAACTTGGCTATATATGGAGACAGGAATGAATCTTCAATCATGCTTTGTCCACTCTTTACATATTTATATATCGAGGTGGGTGCATGGAAACCATAAAGAGTACGAGAGCAATCAAGAGTAACAAAGCATATATGGCAAATACTAATTTGATCAATAAACAAAAAATCGGCTTTTCTTTACCGACATCTGATGGGCATATTGTCAGCGATACCAGTTTTCCAGGAAAGACGCTGTTGCTGGTATTCCATAGACACCTTGCCTGACTACCCTGTACTGATCATCTCTCACAGTTGTGGGAAAAGAGGGAGCAGTTGGAAGAATTGGGCGTTGTAGTGTTGATAGTGACGTTTGAGTCAAAACAATTTGCAACTGCATATTTGCAGGAATCAGCGTTAAGCTGGCCAATTATAATCGACGAACAACGTCATTTGTATAAAAGTTACCAGATGCATCGAGCAAGCTTCTGGGATTTATGGGGGCCTCTAAGCGTTCTGGCTTATTTGAAACAATTATTGAGAGGTAATCTCCCCAAAGCTTCAACGGGTGATGTAAATCAACGTGGCGGAAATGTTTTGATAGATGAATCAGGAATAATAAAGTTGCATCACGTGGGAAGTGGACCGGCAGATAGACCATCGATCACATCAATTCTCGATGTTGTACTGGACATAAATAGTCAGAAAGTAAATGATTTAGAAGGTGAGTGAATTTTTTAATGTCATTTTGATGCTTCTGTTGTCTCTATATGTCTGGTTCCTGACGATAATTGGTTTCTTATAAAATAGATTTGGTATAGCTTTATAGTACTTTTGCAATTTATCACATCGTGTGCATGAACCAACGCTTTTTGAGTAATCACTAATTAGCTATAATCCCCTAAGGAATGAATCATTGATTGATGCCTTACGAAAAACAATTTTTACACATGTAGGGTAAAAATAACTTGAAACAGATGCTTATTTTTCAAAAACTTCAGGGTACCTTTAATAATTAGAAAATTCGTTCAAGTTCAACGAAGAAGTTGGGCAAAGTAGCATTTTTCAAGGTAGCCTTCAGGTAATAAACCGGTAACAGGCCATTGCTATACTTCTTGCCGAGCGCTACCTAGGCAACTAAATCTCACTTCTTAAAAACTACCCTGCTTGCCATTTTTTCTGGAATACTTTGTGAGGGGCAGTTTCAATTTTTTTCTAAAAAATTCCAATAACTAGCCACTTGGCTAGTTGTTGGAATTTTGAAATAATGATATTTTGTAGATAACGCATAGAAAATGACAATATATTTCATTACTTTCCTGTCGTAATATTTAACTGGTTACCATGCAAACGTACACTGCTGTTGTTTTGTTTACCCTAGATGCGGTTATAAATTAATGTTGATCCTAGCTACCCATCAATGCCAGTTGGCATGCTATGGAATCAGACTCACTATTATGGATTAGGAGCAAAAATGTTAGTTTTAGTGGAGAAGACGAAGGGCTTGAAGCCTGTGGAGCATATGCTCGATCAATCGTTTAACTTAACCGTAACACCAGAAACGACTTATCTGGTAAAAGATGCTGAAACAGGCGCTGTTCCTGATGGATTAGTCATCAAGCGTAAAGGTGATGATTTACTAATAGAAGTAAATGGCGAAGAAGTAGCATCTATAGATGGTTTTTATGGGGAAAACATCGAGTCTGTATTTAGTGCAGATGGATCTTTTACTCCTGTTGATGCAATGTATGTTTCCAGTGGTGATGTGGCAGATATAGACATAGCCTGGGAGGCAGAAGCTACTGGCATGCCAGCCGCAGCCGGTTGGGCTTTAGGACTAGTTGCAGCCGGAGGGGCAGGAATAGCGGTGTACGAGGGCGAAAAGAGTGAAGCTTCCATCGAAACCGATGGAAACCAACCACCAGAAGTCCCGACAGCCCCAACGCGAGTAGTGTTCGACCTGACGACAGGAACGAGCACAGGAGGTGCGGGCGCTTTCGACCCTGATGTCGCATACGATATATATATCAAGGTAAAGTCGTTAGACTGGGAATTAAATTTACCCCCAGCAGCGAAGTGGACGGGAGCCGGTTATTTAGGGGCCGATGACAAAATCACGTTGGTCGGCGACCTAAACCTTATAGCGGGGCCCGAAGGGGCCCAATTGCGCGGAACGATGTCGTACAACTCGCAGGTTGAGTGGATATCGCGCACGGGATTAGGGTACGGGATAGCAGTAAACATACTTAATACCGGGGAGGTTAAGAGATACAATGGACTAGGTATCGGACACGCACGGATATGGGACGGGGCAGTCGTTAACATGTCCCTGCTGCAATATAGTCACGCCACAACTCTACCGGTGTAAGTGGTCAGCAGTTATTTACAGCGAGAGTGGGCAAAAAATAGCGACAGGTGAGGGTACAGCGCACACCCAGCTCAACCACCGCTTGCGGTACTGTACCACTCGTTGCAGGGTTAGTTAAAAACCTAATCCTTGGCAACGATCCTGCTCATAAAGCCGGTTCAGTTTTGCAATGTGGTTTTCAAAAGCTCTAGGGGCAAC
The DNA here is from genome assembly GCA_051531995.1 of Desulfotalea sp. Lineage (GTDB taxonomy): Bacteria > Desulfobacterota > Desulfobulbia > Desulfobulbales > Desulfocapsaceae > Desulfotalea. The sequence goes on along the minus strand of JAOPTU010000013.1, from coordinate 111,551 downwards.
TCCTATGATTCCTTTTTCATTATACTGATATCCAATCCAGTCAAAACCTTTTTTCAGGCAACCGATGAATGTCTTGTCTGGATGTTGCTCAAAACCAAATGATTCCAGCCAGTTGTTCATAGAGAATCATTTTATCAATGTTTCCATAATATCCACTAATATCAGTCCGACAAACAAATAACAAAGGTCTTATGGCAGTGTTTTGTTTTCTGATTTGTTGATGAACTTCTGCTGCACTCTGCTTTGCGCCACCATGCCCTTTAATATGAATACATCTAGAATGGCAGGGAAGCATTTTTTTTAACGATCTGAATAGGCGTGAGTGTATAATTGTTAGACGCAAGGTCTTTTGTGATCAGCGCTATCTCCTTCTCTTTATTAAACCAGAAATTCCAGATATGCGAATTTGCAGAGAAATGTTTTCGGCATCTACATAAGCACTCGAAGGCCTAGTCTATGAATTCTGCATTAATAAACAATACCATAGTTCAGTATAGAAGCAGGACCAGGTATTTCAATAATTATTGAATATAGAATATATTTGACGAGGACGGGGTGAAGAAGCTCCAGATATGGATTATTTGTTTATAATATTTTTACTATTTAAGGCAAATTTTTTTCTAAAAAATTCCAATAACTAGCCACTTGGCTAGTTGTTGGAATTTTGAAATAATGATATTTTGTAGATAACGCATAGAAAATGACAATATATTTCATTACTCTCTGGTCGTAATATTTAACTGGTTACCAGGCAAACGTACATTCCTGTTGTTTTGTTGACCCCAGATGCGGTTATAAATTAATGTTGATCCTAGCTACCTATCAATGCCAGTTGGCATGCTATGGAATCAGACTCACTATTATGAATTAGGAGCAAAAATGTTAGTTTTAGTGGAGAAGACGAAGGGCTTGAAGCCTGTGGAGCATATGCTCGATCAATCGTTTAACTTAACCGTAACACCAGAAACGACCTATCTGGTAAAAGATGCTGAAACAGGAGCTGTTCCTGATGGATTAGTCATCAAGCGTATAGGTGATGATTTACTAATAGAAGTAAATGGCGAAAAAGTAGCATCCATAGAGGGTTTTTATGGAGAAAACATCGAGTCTGTATTTAGTGCAGATGGGTCGTTTACTCCTGCTGATGCAATGTATGTCTCTAGTAGCGATGTAGTTGGATTAGGTGCAGATACAGATATAATTTGGCAGGCTGAAGCTGGTGGCATGCCCGCAGCAGCAGGTTGGGCGTTAGGGCTGCTGGCCGTTGGTGGAGCTGGGGTCGCGGTGGCTGGTGGCTCAAGTGACAGTAGTAATTCTGACGCTCCGGCCCAGACGATAGCTGTAGCAGACACAACCGCACCCGTTTTTATATCAGGTAATACAGCAAATTCAATTAATGAAAACTCTGGTACGATGCAACAGGTCTATACAGCACAGGCAACCGATGTAGGTAATGTGTCTTATAGCCTTAAAGCCGGAGCAGATGCAGACGCCATGCAAATTAATTCGGCAAGCGGAGTAGTATCACTTAAAGGGGATCCAAACTACGAGGTGCAAAAGGATTATTTATTTACGGTGGTAGCTATAGACGAAGCCGGTAATTCTAATGAGCAAACGGTGGGGTTGGTCATTGATAACGTCGACGACGGGTCAGACGTGGTTCGGATTGTATTTGATCTATTGGTCGGTAAGGTAACCGGCGTCGGAGACTACGTAGCATCAGAATTCCTTGCAGGTGAGAAGTACGATATCGTGATCCGAGTGTCCACCGCTAACCCATGGTTAGCCGGTGTCCCGGCTTGGCAAGGGGGGGCTAACCTAGGGGCCGGCGACAAAGTAACGTTGGTGGGTAACATTCCAGGCCAGGATATTGTAGGGATTAGCGGTAAATACGACCATATCGACTTCCCAAATGGGTCCATCGGGGATTGTAGCTGGGAGACCCCAGGTAATAGATGGGTGGCGCAATTGGACAATGAGGGATATGTCACCCGACGTGGTTCCAGTGGTGCGACGGGGCGGGCAACTATTTGGGATGGTTCCGCAAAGATGAACGATATTATTTGGGATTATGCGCAAACATTACCCGGGTGAGGGTGCGTCAATAGCAATTAGGATACGCGGACACAAAAACCACAAGAGACAACGGCACACCAAACATCCAGTTCAACCACTGCTTGTGATACTTTCTATTCGTTGCAGGGTTTGTTTAAAATCTAAGCCTTGGCAACGAGCCTGTTCATAAAGCCGGTTCAGTTTTGCAATGTGGTTTTCAAAAGCTCTAGGGGCAACTCCTATGATTCCTTTTTCATTATACTGATATTCCAGCCAGTCAAAATCTTTTTTCAGCCAACCGATGAGTGTCTTGTCTGGATGTTGCTCAAAACCAAATTATTCCAGCCAGTTATTTAGATTGTTGACAGCTTTTCTCAATCTCTATCTGGTTGTGGTAAGAATAAGAAAATCATCCCTTAAGGCGTTTAAATCATAGAATAACCTTTTCGCAGTTACCAACTTTAGATCAAGAAAGTTGAGAATTGTGCCATTGAGTAGATTGCCAGGTTGCTAGTTTTTTTTCTTCCAATCCACGATGATTTATAGGTATAACAAAACAGATGTAATCAGGTGTTGATAAATTTTGGGGTGGAACAATGCAAATAGAACCAAATGTAGATAATAATTTTATAGATCCAGAGTATGTGTGGAGTCTTATTCATAAAGCAGTAGAGGCAAATCCCACTCGTATACGGGAGGTCCTAGAAAAAGCTAAACGGAAGCAAGGGCTTTCTCCGTTTGAAGTGGCAATTCTGCTCGAAAATAGCGACGAAGAGCTTGATAAAGAACTTTTTGAGACAGCTCGCCAGGTAAAGCAGGAGACCTATGGCAACCGGATTGTTCTTTTTGCTCCCCTTTATATAAGTAATGAATGTGCTAATCGTTGTAGTTACTGTGGTTTTAGTGTTTCTAATAAGGAACTGGTTCGCAAAACGCTGAGCACAGAAGAAATTATAGCGGATGTGAAGGTTCTTGAGGAGAGTGGGCAGAAGCGTTTACTTCTCGTTTATGGCGAGCACCCAAAACTTGATGCTAAGTTTATAGCGGATAGTGTGGCGACTGTGTACCAGACACTTTCAGGTAAGGGAGCTATTCGAAGGGTGAATGTGAATTGCGCTCCCTTAGACGTGGCAGGGTTTAGAGTCTTAAAAGATGCTGAGATAGGAACGTATCAATGCTTTCAGGAAACCTATCATCAGCCAACGTATGAGGCCATGCATCTTGGTGGTAATAAGCGAAATTTTCTTTGGCGTTTGCAGGCAATGCACAGAGCTCAGGAAGCGGGGATTGATGATGTCGGAATTGGGGTGCTTTTTGGCCTTTATGACCACCGTTTTGAACTTATATCTATGCTCTTGCATGCAGAAGAATTAGAGAAGAAATTTGGCGCAGGCCCCCATACCATTTCTTTTCCTCGCCTGGAAGAGGCACTTGGCGCAGATATTTCCACTGCGCCTCCCTATGCTGTTTCAGACTATACCTTTAGCAGGATTGTTGCCATAACTAGACTGGCTGTGCCCTACACTGGAATTATCATGAGCACCAGAGAAAGTGCTGAAATGCGCACTCAACTCCTTCAGTTGGGAATCTCGCAACTGAGCGCTGCTTCACGTACATATCCAGGTGCTTATAGTCAAACTGATGAAGAACAACCTGATCGCCAGCAATTTTGTTTAGGAGATCATCGCAGTCTCGACGAAGTGGTGCTTGATCTTGTGGAGCAAGGTTTTATGCCTTCGTGGTGTACAGCATGTTATCGAACAGGTCGGACAGGGGAGTATTTTATGTCCCTTGCAAAAGACGGTTTTATCCAAAAATTCTGTCTTCCAAACTCCATCATGACCTTTAAAGAGTATCTAGAGGATTACGCATCACCAGCCACCAGGAAGGCAGGGGAGAAACATGTCAAAAAAGAGATGGAACTGTGTACTGAAAAGGGAAAAAATATACTTCAGAAACAGCTTGATAAAATTGTCGCTGGGGAGAGGGATCTCTTTTTATAGAGAGCCTATTAAAAGTGCTTTCCTATAAAAAAATATATGCTTGTCTTGCTGGAGAGTATGATCCTTGGCTTTTTAGTGAGGCGCAAAAGGTGCGTTTACAGAACTTCGGGCCAGAGTTACATTTGCGTGGTGTAATCGAGTTTTCAAGCTATTGTGGATGTAATTGCCATTATTGTGGTTTGCGAAGGGATAATGTTCATCAGCGTTATCGTCTATCCCATGAGGAAATCCTTGAGACGGCCCTCTCTGGTATAGATATGGGTTTTCAGACCTTGGTCTTGCAGAGCGGTGAAGATCCATTTTATAGTGCTGAGATGATAGCTGATCTTGTTGCGGCAATATCTCGCGAGAGCTCGGTGGCCATCACACTCTCCTTGGGAGAGCAGAGTTATGAAAACCTTGCATTATGGAAGAAGGCAGGGGCGCATCGATATCTGTTAAAGCTTGAAACCACTGATACCGATCTTTATCACCAGTATCGACCAGACGCCTCTTTTGTTAATCGCCTTGAAATGCTTTGCACCTTGCAAAAGTTGGGCTATGAAACGGGATCGGGGGTAATTGTGGGGCTACCAGCAGGTAACCGAGATCCCTACGATGTGCTAGCACAAGATATTATTTTTTTGACCAAGCTTAATCTTGATATGATTGCAGCAGGGCCACTTATTCCCCACCCGAAGACTCCTTTTGCCGGAGCCGAATTTGGCCGGCTTGATTTGAGCCATCGGGTTCTTGCTCTGCTTCGTTTATGTAATCCGCAGGCAAATATCCCTGCGACCAGTGCCATGGATGCCCTTGCGCGTATGAGAAGTGGAGGGGATAATCCCCATGAGCGAGTAAAGGCACTTGGTCATGGTTGCAATGTTCTGATGGAATCTATTCCTCTAGCTATAGAAACTGGTAACTATGATATTTACCCTACAAAGCAGCGACAACTCTCACCCTTTTCGCATGGGATGAAGATTATCAGAGCTGCCCAGAAAATATGAAAGAGATGAGGTGGCTTGTGTTGATGTCACTGACAAAATGTTTTTAGAAAAGAGAGAAATAGCATGATTAAAAATCAAACACCACGTGGATCTCGTTTGGTCATAACTCTTTTTGGCCGTCGAAATGCTGGTAAATCACAGCTCCTGAACAGTCTCTGTGAACAAGAGGTAGCCATCGTTTCAGCTAGTCCTGGGACAACAACCGATCCTGTTCTCAAACATTATGAACTCATCCCCCTAGGGCCAGTGAGCTTTTATGATACAGCCGGGTTTGATGACGAGGGTGACTTAGGGATATTGCGTATCCAGGCTACAAATAAGGTCTTGGATCGATCCGATCTCGTTCTCTTCGTGGTAACTGGTGAGGCCCTCAAGGAAGATGAAAAGGCGCAGATCGAGGTGCTTAATCGTGCAAAGATCCCCTTTATTCTCGTCTATAATAAGTCTGATCTGATGCCTCTCCCCCTTGCGGTACAGAACTTTTGTGTTGAGAATAAAGTTTTTTCTGTTGAGGTCAGTGCAAAAGAGAGAGATGGCATCGACCAGTTAAAAGAGGCAATCTTTGCCCATGTACCAGAATCTTTCAAGAATGCCCCTCCTCTTCTAGGGGATATTATCGCTCCTAATGATTTTATTATCTGCGTCGTGCCCATTGATTTATCTGCTCCTAAAGGCCGACTTATTTTACCCCAGGTGCAAGTTTTACGGGAAATTTTGGACTATGGTGGTGTGGGGATTACCGTAAAAGACACTGAGCTTGCGGCAACTTTAGCAAGCATTGGTAAAACACCGGCTCTTGTGGTGACCGATTCTCAGGCAATTAAGGAAGTTGCAGCCATTGTTCCAACTGAAATTCCGCTAACGACTTTTTCGAGCATATATGCCCGTTGCAAAGGAGACTTCTCCGTCCTTCTTGAAGGAACAAGAACCATTGACACATTGGAGGATGGGGCACGTATTCTTATGGGTGAGGCGTGTTCGCACCATGTTGTTTCTGATGATATTGGCCGAGTAAAACTCCCGGCATGGTTACAGAAATACACGGGCAAGGAATTGAATTTTGATTTTGCCTCTGGATATGATTTCCCTAAAAATCTTGAAGATTATGACCTCGTTGTGCACTGTGGATCTTGTATGCTCAATAGAACAGAAATGTTGCGACGTATTCATTACTGCGTACGTAAAGATGTGCCAATAACCAATTATGGCCTTGCAATTTCAAAACTTCAGGGTGTCCTTGATCGCGTTGTGGCCCCTCTGATAGGTGTATTGGTTTGTTGAGGGTTCTTGTTGTTGAGGATTTGTAGCAATAACTGATTCAATCCAGATCTAGCTCGGCAAACAAAAAGATTGTGTTTGCGTTAAGCCTGTCAATTAAATATCCTTTTGTTAAAGTAGGGATACTCAGAAAACATCTCAAGTAACAGATGCAATGAACCGATTGAGATTATCATTGTAATAGTTGATCAAGTATAACTCATTCTAGGAAAAAGAGATTAAAAAAGTAAGGGGCTTTGTGTCTCTTTCAAAGTAGAGTTTTTTAAGTATTTCATGTAAATTATGGCTAAATTTCTCTGTCCTGATCGACAAAATTGAAATATACTTTTGATATAATGGAATCTCTACAATAAGGTCAATTGTCATGCGTATGCTTAAATATAGCATCCCGCTTTTCTTGTTTGTTTTGTTTGTCGCAATGCCGACTTTAGCGGAGCCAAGCAAGATCAAAGTCATATATGTATCGAAAATGCCTGAAATCGAACGCCTTTCTGAAAAAGTAGGCGGTTTAGCAGAGCTCGGCACCCTTCTTCGTAAATCCCGGGAGTTTTCTCCCAACGTGTTGTTTCTTCATGGTGGAGAATCGTTGGGCCCAAGTGTTATGTCTTCATTTGATCTGGGTTCACATATGATCGATATTCTCAATACCCTTGAACCAACGGCTATGGCAATTGATGAACAGGAATTATTATACAAGGAAGACTCGCTGATCCAGCGAATCAGCGAAGCTGGATTCCCTTTCATATCGACAAATATATATGACCCTCTTTCGAAAGGAAATATCCAAGGAGCCAAAGATAGTATGCAGGTAGAAATTGGCGGATATAAAATTGCGATTATTTCTGTTGTTCCTGAAACACTAAGTAGAATTTTTATTTTAGATCGAATTAAAGTTCTTGAACCTGTTAAAATTATTTATGAAAAAGCCAAGGCTCTCCGTTTGGCCGGAGCTGATGTTGTTATCTTGATGACCGGCTTTACGATTCCCAATACTGAGACGCTTCTTCTGGATGGTGTTGTGGATATGGTTTTGCAGGGAAGTTTAACCGAAGACTCATTATTGCATATAGGGGAAGGTTTGCATGGGAAACAGAAAAATGGCAATGCCTTGGTTATTGATTTAGAGCTGGAACAGAAGCACAATAATATTGATGTGCAGTATGATGCCGAGGTGTTTCCATTACATAGATTACAGCCCGATCCTGTGGTATCGAAACAGATAGATTATTATCTCTCTGTATTGTCTGGTATTATGGATATAACTGTAGGTATTACCGAAACTGAACTGGATACCACCTCGAAAGCGATCCGAACAGCAGAGAATGCATTCGGAAATCTGGTTGCTGATGCATTTCGTAGTTATTATTCTGCAGACATCGGGATTGTCAACGGAGGTAGTATCCGGGGAAACCGTGTTTATTCCCCAGGGACGTCATTCACCCGTAGAGATATTCTCAGTGAGCTCCCATTTCGGGGCAATATGGCATTCATTAACATTTCTGGCCTTACTATATTGAATGCTATGGAGAACGCTGTCAGTATGGTAGAAAAGATCAGAGGGCGTTTTCTCCATGTTTCCGGTATGGAAGTCACTTATTGCCCAGATCTTCCGCCGGGAAAACGAATTAAATCCATTCAGATCAATGGAAAACCCTTAAAACTAAATCAAAAATATACGCTGGCAGTCAATGATTATCTTATCCAGGGAGGAGATGGATTTGAAATGCTTCGTACCAGCGAGTCAGCACAAACGTCCAGAACCAGTGTGCTTGTCTGGGAGGCTGTACGTTTCTATATCGAAAAAAAGGGTCAGGTACGGCCTCAAATTGAAGGGCGAATACAGACTAAATGCCAATAAAATAATATGAAAGAAAACAAAAAACGTCGCGGAATTGCTGCAACACTGTCCATCGCCCTTGGAACTTTTGTATTTGCTCTAGTTGTTTTATCTTCTTTTGCTCTCTATGGTTTTTTTGAATTTAACAAGGCCTTTAAATTGGTATCAAATGACTCGATTCCCCGTATCATAATTGGATCACGACTTAATGAATTGGTAAACAGGTTTGTTTTGGGAGTAGAGCGATTCTCTTTATCAACATCAGATACTGAACACAGAATTGTATATGCTGAAATCGAGAAAACTGTAAGTCAGATTCACAAAGAGATTGAGAAAAAAGAAATTGATGAGTTAGAACTGCAACAAAGTTTGTCAATTTTAAAAGCAACATTGGCTGAATCAAATGAAATAGTTTTAAACCGGATTGAAACTACCAGGAAAGTAAATAGAAGTACGGCATTATTATTTGAAATTCCTGAAGATATTTTTCGACTTGAGAGAGATATTATTCATATTCAGCATAATGAAAAAGTGCTGGAACCTTTTTTATTATGGGCAAGAAGCGCTGTGGGGATTATCACTTTGGCCAGTCAGGGTCACGCGTTAGATACTCTATATGAAATTCGACAGTTAGACGGTCAACTTCGGTATGATTTTGCTGCATTACAATTAATTTCGATGCAGATGCCTGATGCGGTACAAGCCCAGATTAATCCGATTGAACAAAGGTTGTATTCTGTAATCATGGGGCCAAACGGCATTGTTCCGTTACTAATTCAACTATCACGTATTTCATCTCAAAGTATGTCTCGGTCGAATATCACTAGAAGTCTGATTAAAAATTTTGAAACTTCGAATGTGAACATGTTTAATTCGATCCTGAATTCAACAGTGGATCGCACAAATGGAATTTCTCAATTAATTAAAAATTTTATATGGATATTTTCCATTCTAATAGCAATGACTGGGATATTCGTCATATGGGTATTATTTTTTATTAATAGAAAAATTACTAAGCGGCTTATTCGTTTAAATACTGCAATCTTTGAGGAATCTCCGCATGATGTTGGTGCGGTTAAGGAAATCAGAAATGATGAAATATCTGACATGGCAGGGAGTTTTCTTTTCTATGTCAATGAAGTGAAAAAGAGGGAAGATCAATTTAAAAAACTGGCAACTATAGATTCTTTGACTGGGATTTATAATCGGCGCTATTTTACGGAATTAACCCAAAAAGAGCTGGAAAAATCTCAGCGGTACAAATATTCGTCTGTTTTTTTAATGATGGATATTGATAAATTCAAAGTAATTAATGATACTTACGGTCATCCTGTCGGAGATATTATTCTTAAAAGCGTATCATGTGTAATTCAATCGTATATGCGGGATGCAGATATACTCAGTCGTCTGGGAGGAGAAGAATTCGGAGTTTTTCTTCCTCATACAGAACTGGATGAGGGGTTGCAGGCAGCTGAACGTTTGCGTAAGGCTATCGAAGAAGAAAAAAGCACTGTAGGTGGGGAGCTTATTGTGTGTACAATCAGTATTGGATTAGCTGAGTCAGTGAACGGGAAACTGAGCTTAGAGGGCTTAATGAAGCAGGCTGATGATGCGCTATATAAAGCAAAAAATGCCGGCCGAAATTGTGTTGTTGCAGCTTAAAATATTATCCTCGGGATATCGTTTATGTGCCTGCTTTGAAATTTTACGTTAGGCTCGAACGTGAACGAATTTTTTAATTATTTAAGGTGCCCTTTAGTTATTTTTTATCGCATATTATAGCGAGGAATGATTGAACAACTTGTGGGTCAAAGTGTGTTCCAACACCGTCAATAATAATTGCTTTCGCTTTATCATGGATCATGCCATCTCGATATGGCCGTGAGGATGTTATAGCATCCCAAACATCTGCTACAGCCATTATCCTCGCTTTCATATCTATTTCACTTCCCTTCAGGCCGTGGGGGTAGCCCTTGCCGTCATAACGCTCATGGTGTTGTTCAATAATGGTCAGTATATTTTTAAAAGCACTAATTGGTTCAATTATTTTAGCGCCCAGAGAAGGGTGATTTTGGACTTCTAAGTATTCTTCGTCTGTTAGTTTTCCTGGTTTATTCAATATATGAAAAGATAGTCCAATTTTGCCAATGTCATGCAATAATCCGCCACGGGTAAGTAAATCTATTTCGCTGGTAGGTAGGCCCATTGCTTTTCCGATTTTTGTTGCAACTTCTGCTACACGTTCCGAATGACCAGATGTCCATCTTGATTTTGCATCGACAGTTCTTGCAAGTGCCTCGATAGTTCCAGTTGCAAGATTTTCAAAATTATTCACCAAGTTAGCATTTGAAAGCGCCACTGTGAGCTGACCAGATATTTGTAAGGCATTAGAGAAATCACCTTCGTCTAATGAATGTTCCTCATTCCAGCCTAGAATCAAAACACGCTTAACACCGTCTTTTACAAAAATAGGTAATGATATAGCGTTTCCGGCCTTTTGTTTATCAAAGTGTAGAAAAGAAGGTGCGCTGAGCAAAGATTGCAATTTTTGTTTGTATTTTTTTACAAAAATAAAATCTTTTTCTGGTTTAGAGACCGAAAAATAATTTACAGAGAGGTCTCTTGAGCGTTTACCTTTTGTTGTATAAATTTTGATGAAGCTATCTGTTGTGTCAGATTCGCGAATGAAGTGAACAAAATCACAATGAAAAAATAATTTTAAACGACTTAGGGTTGTTGACAAGATATGTACTTTATTAACGGAAGATAAAATATCCTTTTCAATTTCTGACACAACTTCCATTGTTTGGAATTGAGTCTCTATTTTTTTGCCCATTGAATTAAAAGCATTACCTAGATCTGCAAATTCGTCATTAGTTGTAATGTTAACTTTCGTTGAAAAATCTTGTCGAGCAATTCTAGTTGTGGCAAATTTTAGTTCTTCTAGGGGCCTTAATCCCCTTTGAATAAATGTAACAGTTAGATATAATATTATTAATAAAAACAAGATAATTATAAAAGGGAATGTCTGAGTAAACTCCTGAAGTGCAGACATAATATCAGCGCGTGATTGACTTAATGTTATAGTCCAACCAGTATTTTGAAATCTTGATTCAAAGAAACTGTTTACAGAGCTTCCAAGGTACTCATTGTCGTCAATGTAATACTTAAAAATTCTAAGATCATTTGATTCAAATATCTTTTCGATATCCTCTTCTTTTCCACTGAATGCGTCTGTTGATAGAATGATGTTTCCATTTGAGTCATAAACCAAAAGTTCTGTCATAGGTGGTAGTATAGGAGTTGTCCCAATACCCCATAGATAATCTGGAAGTATTTCACCCACTATTACGTTGGGATTGGAACTGTTGTGACTAAGTTGGACAACCATGAAGAAGCGAGTCGCATTGCTTTCATTTACAATAAAAGATACAAATGATTTATCTGATGCAGGATTTTTTTGATCAGTAAGAGTATTAATGACTTTTTGTTTTATGTTGCCGTAGAGAGAGCTTGTTCTTGTATTGCTGTTAGGAGTAACGAGTGAAATATTATTAAAAATGGAAGTAATGTGATCAAGTTGATTATAGCCGGAAAAGCTCCATTCTTCTTTGGCTCTAATTCTTTCACTACCAAGGTATTTAAGTTCATTTTCGATTCTAATTAATCGATCAAATAATCCAACTCCATAGGCACCTGCTTCTCGTTTTAATCTAGAGAAACTTTGCTTTTCTAATTGGTTAGAAACTTTAGTGTACGAAACAATACTGAGAACACATATTGGAACAACGGCACATACTAAAAAAAGCAGACAAAAGCGACGTGCAACGACGCTCTGGAAAAACGAAAACCCCGATTTCATACTACTCCTTTATTCTAATAGTCGGTGACTTTACCTAAAAAAGCACCATTGTTTGCACGAACATAATCATCACGACTGTTTTTGGCTGTAAACGGGCTCTGAGATTTACCATCAGGGCCCATGCTATAAAGATCAAAATCATTGTTTACAGGAACCATGCTATAGTTCTTCCGCTTTTTTCCATTGCCTTTTGCTTCTTCAATGTTGAGATATCGATATGGGTTTCCCCATGGATCTGTAACAGAATCTAAACCAACTTCAGCAAGATCAGAAGGATATCTGCCATTCACCAATTGAAAGAGAATTATTTCTTTTTCAATATTCTGTAGACTGGATATAACAACTCGTTCTTTTGCACCATTAAGGTAGCCAATATAATTGGGTACTGCGATAGCACTAAGTATTCCTAATATAGCAACAACGATCATTAACTCTATAAGAGTAAAGCCGGAGTCGTTCAGTAATTGTTGTTTAAGCTTTTTCAAGAATAATTAACCTATTACTCGTAGATATCTATATTAACGGTTTCATAATTTTAATATAAAACTAACAGTGTAATCAAGGTTAAAAATATTGGCAAGAATATGATTTTTAGGAGGCTGTTTTGGTAAGAATTGATAACTGCTGATAGGTAATTTTCGGCCTCTGGTACTCCTCTGATGTTAGCATAGTTTAATACTAACATCCCTGTCTTTGAGAGAGAGTCGTCACGGCTGCCTTTTAACGGGAGATAACGCGTACCTGGGCAAATTGACGATGACCTTCAGCTGATCCATGAAAACCGAAACCGCTCTGCTTAGCTCCAACCCAAGGAATATCACCTCCTCCACCTACACCTTGGTTGATACCAATCATTCCAGCTTCTAGGCGATCCGCCACTTTTCGTGCACCATCGTTGCCAAATACAACAGCACCAAGGCCATATGTACTGTTATTTGCACGAGTAATCGCTTCTTCAATATCCGAAAAGCTACTTATACATATCACTGGCCCGAAGGTTTCTTCCTGTTCGATTCGCATTTCTGTTGTCATATCTGCAAGTACTGTAGGGGTAATATAAGGATTTGATTGCTCTAATCCGCCATATAGCACTCGCACTTTTTTTTCTACGGCATCTTTAATATGCTCAACTATTTTAGCGTGTTGCTTTTCATTAATGATTGGGCCGATATTAACACCATTCATATTCCAGGGACCTACTTTGTATTGAGCTGCAATCTCAGTAACATACTGCTCGAATGGTGCCGCGACTTCCTCAGCCACGTATATCCGTTCAGTTGAGATGCACATTTGGCCAGCATTTTCAAAACTGCTGGCTACAGCAAACCTTGCAGCTGACTGCAGATTTGCATCTTTCAGCACAATCATCGGATCATTGCCCCCAAGCTCCATGATGAGTCTTTTAAGAGATGGAGCGGCTTTTTCCATGATACTTCTTCCTGTGGCCTGGGAACCAGTAAAGCCAATTACATTGATATCGCTTTCAACAAGCATGCGTCCTTGCTCTCCATTCCCGTGAACAATTTGCAATAGGTTTTCGGGAAAAGCTTTATGGATTATATCGAAAAATGCCTGGGCGATGAGAGAGGTCTCCTCAGATGGTTTCCAGATGACACTGTTACCAGCCATAAGGGCTGGTATTATCAGGTTATTTGCCATGGCTAAAGGGTAATTCCAAGGAGAAATTATTACTGCTACTCCAAGAGGGCCGTACTCAATAGTTGCTCCATCAGTGCTTTTGCTTCGTAAAGCCTCTAGAGCTGAATTTGCCATATATGGGCCACCCCAGATTGTTCCTTGTACTTCTCCGGTTGCCCTACCAATATCCTTCCCCATCTCCTGGCTGAGGAGTTCAGCTAGGCTATGGAGAGATGATTCAGCTGCGGAATATGCTTTCTGAATTGTTTCTAAACGAGTTTCAAGTGTTAAACTTTTCCATTTTGCCGCTGCCATTTTTGCTTTTTGGACAATATTCTTAATCTGTTCTTTATTTGCCGTCTGAAGTTCACCAAGATTATTACCGTTGCTGGGATCATATGAAATAATTGTTTGATTCATGGTTGGTTCCTTTTTTTAACTTTAAGAGATTTAGTTTGTTTGAATCTCTGCATGAAAAATTTAAGATCTGGCTAGATAAATCTCTGCATTATCGTGTCAATAACACCGTCGTAGTTTTCTACAGTCGCCCCTAATTCATTGCAAATTTGCTGACTGTAACCTCTTTGCACTGGGTTTTTTAAATCACTAAAACGTGCCATACGATGACTTCTTCTGCCTATACAAAAGAGCATTTGTTCACTGGCTTCAAGTTCTAAGAAATCCCGGATGGGTTGCATCATTTTTTCTTTATCGTCTGGTAGCAAGCCATCTACTTCAACAAAAAGGTTCAGTACATGATCGCTACGTATTGTGCTGGTAATTCCCTCTAAATTTTCTAGGAAGAGTAGAAGTTCTCTTGCCGTATCAACTTCTCCCATTTTATCGAAATTTCCTGCCTCAAATTGATCTGTAAGAGGTGCGGATGGGGGAAGAGCAAGGGTTCGCAAACGAATAAAATCAGGATTTATTTTATTAATTACCTCAGCTGTCTCACGAGCATTTTCTCTTGATAATTTTTTACCACCAAGTCCTGGCATGAAATATTCAGATAGTTCAATGCCTGCTTTTTTTAGTTTTTTCCCTGCAAGTATCTGAGTCGCCTTATCTACTCCTTTTTTAACCATATTCAAGACTTTGTCTGAACCGGACTCTAAACCAATATGTATTCTATTGAGTCCTGCATCGGCCATAGCACGAAGGTGCTCATCGCTTATTTTAGCAATGGTATGGGAACGAGCGTATGAGGTAACACGCATCACTTGAGGGAAAGAATTTTTTAAATGTTGCAGGATACGGATGAAATCATCAGGTTTGATAACAAGACTATTCCCGTCCTGGATAAAAATCGACTCCATACCACTGGCAATAAAATTCCTTGCTGCGTGAAGAGCTTGGAAATCATGTTGGTCCTTATCTGGTAAAAGTGCAGATAAATCTTTAGTGGATATTTCCTGTCCTGTTCGTTGCGCAAATTGAATTTTGTCTACATAGAAGCGTACTTTGTCAATATCCCGCAAGACATGGTCAATGGGGCGCAAACTAAATTTAGTGTCTTTGTAGAGCCCACAAAAGGTACATTTATTCCAGGGACAGTTTCTACTTATCCGGATAAGTAGACTATCTGCTTCACTTGGGGGGCGAATAGGGCCTTGTTCAAAGCCATTATATGGTTCAATAGTTTTCATATTATTTATTACTCTCAATTATTGGTAGTTATTAAGGTATAGAACGTCGCACAACCTATCGGTAGGTAGGCTGTGCAGGTCAAAAAAGTACTACTCCTCAAAACTTTTGATAACAATTGCTACTGCTGCTTGAAATTGCTGAGCTCCCCCTAAGGATCGAGCCAGCGTCTGCGCACCAACTAAAAAAGAAAAAAGGGCAAAACCTGCTTCTTCATCACTTCCTTCAAAATTCAACGATTTTTCTATCCTTCCCTGTTCGAAAATTGCAGCGAAGATAGATATTGTATTTTTTATGGAGTTTTGCAGGATAAAGCATGAAGAATCATGCAATGTGTTGTTATTTGAAGAAATTGATCCAATGAGACAGAGCTTTTTGTTACTCAGTCCTTCTGCAAATACTGCGGCTATTTTTTGGAGTTTCTCAGATGCAACACCATTACCATCAGCGATCTTGCGATACCTGTTACCGTAAGAGACTTCGCAGCGCTTCAGTAGCTCATCGACCAAGTCCTCCTTTTTGGGGAAATGGTGGTGGATACTAGCTTTACGAATACCAACTGCATCACTGATATGTTTGTAACTCATGGCATTTAATCCGACTCTTTGGATAAGATCATCTGCAACATCGAGTATTTTATTTCGTGTATCATTCATGTCACACAGCCTACTAGTAGGTAGACCGCGTGTCAATAAAAAAAAGATATGCTAATTAATAATGATTTGAGTTGTTTCATTGTCTATCTAGTATCCAGAATAAGATGAGAGTTAACGGCATGAGACAGTCCCAGTAGAAGACGAAACCAGCATTCCCTTTTTCTTTATTTTTGTTTGTACGTTGCTCGTGGATGTGCCCGATGGCGCATCCGCCCATAAAGATGGTGAACATTATTATGGTGGCGAGCCAGAATCCGTTGTCGAACCAACCGCAAAGAATGCCGAGTGTTCCAATGCCAAGATTGGCGATTCCGACTTCATTTTGAAAGGGGTTGCCAGTTGGCCAACCGATGTATTTGGCGATAGTATCACCATGGAAGATATGAACGAATGCAAACCCGAGGGTTTGGGCACCGACGCCATAAATAAGCAGATTGGTAAGTATGATGTGAGGCCAGTCTGCTGTGCCGTTTTGACGTAATTCCGTTATGGAAAAAATCACGGTGAGAAGCAGTGGGATAAAGATGCCGTAATTAATAAATATTTTTTTCATAAACTTGGGGTTGTCTGTGATGCTCCGCTCGATCAAAATTAGTGTATGAAGAGGTGTCTTGCAAGGCACTTATTTACGTAATGATATCCCAAATAAATGGAGATAGGCTTCGATTGAATTAAAGTTTAGCCATTTTTCGTCAAAAAAGAAATGGGTAGGAGTAGGATTGCTGAATTATGGAGAACTGTAAAGCCCATGGAAACCATTTTGAGGTTAGTATAATCAAAGATTAGGATGCGATTTTTGCAATTTATCTCTCCGCCAGAAGAAGTAAGTTGGGCGAAAGAGCTACATTTTCAATGTAGCCTTGAGTATAAAGGCCTTGATCAGAGAGAAATAGCAGTAAATATTCTAATTGAACTCGGTTATTAAGTTTAAACTGTAACAAGCGGAGAAGAGGTATTTGACTATGTCAAGGATCATGAGGTAAACTTTCACATCCTTTCCATAATTATGACTGGTAGCGATGGACTAGATACCAACAATCGTATTCTTGAATTTCAACGGGCCCAAATTGTAATTCTTACCAGCGGATATTCAGAAACAAATAGAGAAAAAGAAGTGGGACAGGCTGACGTTAAGATCTATCTACACAAGTCTTATGTTGTGTAGTAGATAGGTGTGCTTCTCAGGAAATAACTGTTAGGTGTATCAACAATATTTCGTATATTAAATCCTGCTTGTCATTTGGCGGGGGACTACGCAAAACACAAATTTTCTAGAAAATTATACATGCTCCTGAAATCCAAGTACTTGAGTAATAAACCAAGTCTCCCCAACGTGCTTGCTAGTATTTAATAGATCACTTTCGGGAAGAAATGGTTGTGAATTATTTTAGATACATAAATATGTTATAGTGATCAATGTGAGAATAAACGATCAACACTCAGTACTTTGTCGGACAAAAGGAAAAGTAGATGATGGATTTCAGGCTTAACAAACTGTTTATACTAACAACATTGATTTTAAATTCCGTTTGGTTTTGTAATTTTACATTACTTAAACCGGCACAGGCCTCAGAATCTATTCAACTCACTGCATTGGAAAAAAATTGGATTGTAGAACATCCTGAAATAGTAATTGCCTATGATGGTTCTTTTCCTCCGTACAGCTATAATGGTCTGACAGGAGAAATAGAAGGAATTGTTGTTGATGTTGTCAGTGTATTGGAAGACAGACTTGGGATAAAATTCTCAGTTTACCCCACAGGTGTATGGAGTGAGTTGTATAAGGCTGCCCTAGATCATGAAGTTGATGTTGTTGCCACTATGAATCCAAAGCCAGAGCGGAAACAGTGGTTCAATTTTACCGATTCTTATATCAAATTGTCCACAGCTTTATTTACCCGCAACGATTTTGATCAAATCAAAGAAAAAGATGACCTTCATGGTAAAAAAGTGGCACTGGTTAGAGGCTATGCCAGCGATGAACAATTGGCAAAAGAATATCCGGATATTGAACCTATATATGTTGATAGTACGGTAGATGCTCTAATTACTGTCGCAACTGGTGGTGCCGATGTTTTTTTAACAAGTACTGGGGAGTATGCACACTACGCCTTGCAACAAGGTATCTCCAATTTAAAAATGGCAGTTATTTACGATCACAATACATCAGAACAGGCCTTTGGTGTGCGTAATGACTGGCCAGTTTTGGCATCTATTCTGGCAAAGGGTTTAGCCAGCATTACAACAGACCAAATGAGGGAAATTCAGAGTAAGTGGATTTCTCTCGGTCTTGAAGATAAAACCGGGGCAGTTAGTCTTGCGGTTGGAGAAATTGACGGATTCCCGGGGCAGTCCCTGTCTTTCACGGAAGATGAGCAAGCTTGGTTGATTGCTCATCCTATTATCACCATTGCTGCCACACCAGATTGGCCACCATTTGAGTGGAAAGATCAATCTTCTGGCAGGCACTTAGGTATTTCTGCAGATTTTATTAGGTTGGCGGCGCAAAAAGTTGGTTTAGAGGTTGAGCCTATATTTGGTAAATGGCCTGCTTTAGTTGAAAAATTGAAAAAGGGTCAGATTGATGTTGCACCAGGATTAAACAAAACAGAAGATAGAGAAAAATATCTGAACTTTACAGAAGTGTTCACAGAATCACTCGCAGTGATTTTCACCTCAAATAATCGGTCTGATATTCATGGAGTATCAGACCTTTTTGGGAAAACTGTTGTTGTAGAGAAAGGATATACTCTTGCTGAGACTATCCCGCTTAAGTTCCCGAAAATTATCATTAAAGAAGTTGATACAACTCTGCAGGCATTGCAAGCAGTATCTTCAAAAGAAGTTGATGCCTATATCGGAAATCAACTTGTCTCACTCTATTTAAAAAAGAAATATTTAATTCCCAATATTGTTCAAAAGGGATTTTATGATGATGCCCCAGGTCGTTTGCGTTTCGGTATACGCAGAGATGTGCCCATATTAAAATCAATATTAGATAAAGGGATTGCGGCAATCAGTGAAGAAGAGCGTCATAAAATTCTCAAAACCCACACTGGGATGAATATTTCGGAGCCAGAAAATGTTGTAAAGCTTACGAAAGAAGAACAGAAATGGCTTGATTCGCATAGGGACCTTCGGCTCGGTGTGAACCCCGCCTATTCACCAATAGAAGCTTTTGATGACGGAGGAAATCATATTGGACTTGCCAGTGACCTTCTTGCCATTGTTTCGAAACGGTTAGACATCAATCCAATACCTGTATTAGGACTGTCATGGGTCGAGGTTTTGGAGGGCTTGCAGGGTGGGACTATTGACATGGTTTCGGCAGCTGTTCAGACACCAGAACGGGAAGAGTTCGCCAACTTCACAACTCCATACATAACCTTGCAGCTCATGGCGTTCACAAGGGGAGACCATTCATATATCTCAGAAATAAATGATTTAGAGGATGGGGTTACAGCTGTTGTAGATGGGGCGGCCATTGTAGATTCTCTTGAAAAAGATTGGCCAAACTTAAAACTTTTGAAGGTTGGGAATGAAGAAACAGCTATGCAAGCTGTGGCCACCGGCAAGGCTGATCATTACATTGGTGCATTACTAACAACAGCATATAATATTCAAAGACATGGTTATGCAAATATAAAAATAGCTGGTGATATTCCTTATAAGTACCCTCTCAGGATAGCAGTTCAAAAAGATTTACTACTTCTCCATAGCATTTTACAAAAATCCTTGGACTCCATTTCAGACAAAGAGCGTAACACTTTATTTAACAAGTGGCGCTCAATCCAATATGAGCATGGTTTCGATTATTCGCTTTTATGGAAAGTTTTCGCTGCTCTCTCAATTGTCATTGCTGCCTTTGTATACTGGAACAGGCGGTTGGCGGTAGAGGTGCAAGAGCGCCGTCATATACAGGACGCACTACAGGCAAGTGAAGAAAAATTCAGACAAACATTTGAACATATCCCCGTTGGAATTGTAAAATGCGACCCAAAAGGTAATGTCATGGAGGTCAATAAACGGTTTTGTACAATGCTGGGATATTCTCTTGAAGAACTTATCAAGATGAATTTTAGAGACATCTGTTTCCCAGATGACCTTGAGGGTGTCAATAGAGGAATACAGGCGCTCTTAGAGGGAAAACATGATTCATTCTCACAAGAAAAGCGATATGTCTGTAAAGGAAATGCCGTGTTGTGGGGAAGAACAACTGTTGCAGTTCAATCAGACTCAGATGGTAAGATTTCCCAGTTACTTGCAGCAGTTGAAGATGTTTCAGACAAACGTGAGGCTAAAGAACTACTCCGTTTCACTCGTTTTGCAATGGATAATGCTGGTGAATCTGTCTGGTGGTTGGACCCTGAAACAGCCCAGTTATTATATGCAAATGACTATGCCTGTAAAAGCCTTGGATATTCTTCTGAGGAACTCCTTACTATGTTTATATGGGAATTTGACCCAGATTTTCCAGCTGAGAAGTGGCCTGAATTTTCAGCAACATTGAAACAGGGCAAGCCTCTTTCTTTCCCTTCTAGGCATTGTCGAAAAGACGGAACCATTTATCCAGCCGATGTTTCGGCCAGATATGTGTCAAATCCAGAAGGTGGTGGGTGTATTGTTGCATTTGCAAGGAATGTGACAGACCGTGTTGATGCTGAACAAAGATTGAAAGAGGCTAAAATTGTTGCAGAAGAAGCGACCCAAGCCAAGAGTGACTTTTTAGCTAATATGAGTCACGAAATTCGTACACCAATGAATGCTATTATAGGTATGAGTCATTTGGCTCTGCAAACTGAGTTAAATAGTAAGCAACGTAACTATGTTGAAAAAGTTAATCGCTCCGGTGAATCACTACTCGGTATTATTAATGACATTTTGGACTTTTCTAAAATTGAAGCGGGAAAACTTGATATCGAAAATATCGACTTTCGGCTTGAAGATACCTTTGACAATCTTGCCAATTTAGTAGGGCTAAAGGCAGAAGAAAAAGGTGTGGAGTTGATGTTTAATTTGCCTGTCGAAATCCCTACTGCATTGATTGGGGATTCCTTACGACTTGGACAAATACTCATTAACCTTGGTAACAACGCTGTTAAATTTACTGATGAAGGTGGCGAGATTGTCGTCTCGGTTGATGTCCGAGAAGAAAGTGATAACAACGTAACCCTGCATTTTGCTGTACGTGATAGCGGTATTGGAATGACCCCAGAGCAGAAGTCCAAGATGTTCAAGTCTTTCTCTCAGGCCGATGCATCTACCACCCGTAAATATGGCGGTACTGGGCTTGGCTTAGCCATCAGCAAAAAACTTTCTGAACTTATGCATGGTGAGATATGGGTCGAAAGCGAAGCAGGAAAAGGAAGTAGCTTTGAGTTTACAGCTGTATTTGGATTGCAAAAAGGAGAAACATCGAAGTGTCGTTCTCTTACAACTGACTTGAAGGATTTACGTGTTTTAGTGGTTGACGATAATGCCTCAGCTCGTGAGATACTCAACTCAATGTTAACGAGTTTTGGTTTACGGGTTGATGATGTCAGCACTGGTAAAAAAGCTATATCACATATCAAAGATTCAAGTGAGAAAGACTCGTATAAGCTTGTCTTAATGGACTGGCAGATGCCAGGCCTGGATGGCATAGAGACTACTCGTGCTATACAACAGAGCAGTGGGCTCAGTGAGATTCCACCTGTGATTATGCTTACAGCTTATGGCCGTGAAGAAGCCTGTAGCGCGGTGGAAGATGTTGATATAAAGTTTTTCTTAACTAAGCCAGTGACGCCGTCTACTCTACTAGACTCAATTATGTTGGCTATGGGACGTAAGGAGAGCGCTAAAACCCGTAGTGTAAATCAACAGGAAGAAGCCAGAGAAGATATCGCCAAATTGAATGGAGCTTATGTCTTATTGGTTGAAGATAACGAAATTAACCAAGAGCTGGCGCTCGAACTATTGACTACCAATGGCATTCAGGCGGAAGTGGCTAATGATGGTCAACAAGCGTTGGACTGGTTAGACAAACAGGCTTTTGATGGTATATTGATGGATTGTCAAATGCCAGTGATGGATGGTTATGCAGCCAGCCGTAAAATTCGAGCGCAAGAAAAATATAAAGACATGCCAATATTAGCAATGACCGCGAATGCGATGGTAGGTGATAAAGAGAAGGTGATTGAAGCAGGTATGAATGATCATATCGCAAAGCCCATTAATGTTGCAAAGATGTTTAGTACCATGGCCAAATGGATAACTCCATCAGCTCCATCTTCAATTGAGCAAACTGTAAGTAAGCAGGAAGAAAGTGTGATAATCCCTGAGCTGGTTGGAATTGATACTCATACAGGTCTTTTAAGAACCCAGGGAAATACTAAATTGTATCATAAAATACTTCTCAAGGTTGGAAGTAGCCAGGCAGATTTTACTTCTAAGTATCAACAGGCAATAGATAATAATGATTGGGAACTGGCTGAACGTCTTGCCCACACATTAAAAGGCTTAGCGGGTAATATTGGCGCAGGAAAACTTCAGAAAGAAGTCACAGTATTGGAGAGTTTAGCCAACGAACAACAATTTGACTCTACTCAAATTGCACTGACTGAAAAAAAACTCGACGAAATTTTATCATCCATAGGAACACTCGGTCAAGCAAATACAAGACAAGATAATACGATGGTCAATCCAGTCTTGCTCAAAGAGGTCTTAGAATTATTAAAAGCTCAAATTGATGAATATGATACAAATGCTTCAGATACCTTGGAACAACATTATGCGTTGTTATCTACTGGTATACTGGCACCTCTATCTAAAACTCTTGAGGGCGCTTTGAATGGTTATGATTTCGATACTGCTAAACAAGTGGTGGAGGAAATGATAGAAACCCAAAATTAATTTTTCAAGATACCCTTTAATGTAATATGCATTGATTATATAGCCCATTAGAGTGCTTCTCTAATGGGCTATTTTTGTTTTAGAAAAACTATGAAAAGGGAGAACGATATGTGAATGTAGCTGGTCGATTAAAAGAGAAGTTACTGCCTAACTTTTTTATGTGGAGGTCTTTTGGAGTCCAAATAGGTCCAACTCAACAGTTACCACGAATCATTAATAAATAACTGAAGACGTGTTCGGTGAGCTATTGCCATCTCTGATATTTGGAGGAACTGTACATTATTACCGTTCGCTTATTTTAGCCATTATGTGTCAATTAAATAAATATGAGGCATGGAAATGATATTCAATAAAAACATACACCTAATANNTATTAGGTGTATGTTTTTATTGTGTGTGGTAGAAGCTACAATATTTTTTAATTCCCAGGTTTTTTTTAGAAAGGTCGTAACGGAAACAAGTTGCGGTTAAAATAATGTGAAAGGTTACAACGAAAAAACAGATTATTGTTGATGTATTATTGCAACTAGAGGCACTAGTAAAAATGCTGTAATTATCATAGGCACGAAAGATGATTTTTTACTGCGTCTGATTGCTGCATTAATGGGCAGTTTTAGACCTCTGTTATAGGGCTGATATCAAGTGATTGAGGTAAGATATTCTTGAGAGGTTGTTTTAAGGCAGGAGTAAAAGGTTCTTTATTGTTTCATTGTGAAAATAGTTTTAAGGAGGTTGTGTGAAGTTCGATAATATCCGAATTAGGTTTAAATTACAGTTGTTATTTCTGCTGACAGGGATTGTTCCTCTTGTTGTTGTTGGTGTTTTGTTCAGTAATTGGGTTGAAAAATCTTTGATCGAAGAAGCTTCAAATAAACTCATATCAATTCAAAGTATCCGTAAAGGACAGATAGAAAATTATTTTCACAAAAGTCTAGCAGATATTCAATATCTTGCAAGTTCACCTGATGTGGTTAAGAGTTTGGGCGATTTTGCGGATCATAAACAGGAAAAAGGTGCTGGGACTCAAGATAGTCTTCGCAATACTACAATATCCTCCCAAGTTGTTATCAGTTTGAATAACTATTTGGCCTTGTATGATTATCAAGATATTTATTTAGTTGATGCTGCTCATGGACATATTTTCTTCAATATCAATAGTCCAGAATCTCTTGGGATAAATTTGTCCGATAGTCAGTATCGAAAGACTGCTTTGTCTGAGACATGGAAAAAAGCGCTTGATACAGGAAAAGCAGTCATTTCAGACTTTGAACCTTATGCCCACTCTAATAATGAAGAGGTTGTATTTATTGCTCAGCCCGTTTTTGATCAGCATGATCATAAAATAGGTGTTGTAATTATACGGTTTAATTCAACTGTTGTTTCCACAATAGTTGAGTCAACTGTAGGAATGGGAGAGACTGGTGAATCTTATCTACTAGGATGGTTGGAACAAAAAGATAAGTTTGAGCTTCGCAGCGATGTAAAAACAATGGGTGCCGGGAAGTATGTTGTGGGCTTTGATCTCGGAGGAAAAAAGCTTAATTACTGGATTGATGCAGTGGAACATGGGACTGGTGGAGGATGTTCTGTCTATATTGACAGTGCGGGTAATGAAGTCCTTGTTGCTTATAACCAAATGAGAATTGAAGGCCTTGAATGGTATTTAATATCCAAAATAGATAAGTATGAAATAACAAAACCGATTCGAGATATTTTAATAAAATTTGTCTTAGTTGTTTTTCTTTTATTTCTGATAATATTTCTTGTAGCTTGGCTCTTATCAAGTAGTTTTACTAACCCAATACTTGCAGAAAAGGATTTTGCGGATGAGATTTCTAATGGTAAACTTGATGCTAAATTAGAGGTTAATCGTCGGGATGAATTGGGAGATTTAGCAATATCTCTCAACAATATGTCAGTTAAACTCCAGGAAAATGATTGGATGAAGTCTGGTAAAGAATCTCTTGATAATGACCTTCGAGGAGATCTCCCTCCAGACGAACTAGCTAACCGGGCGATCAGTTTTTTTGTAAAACACACAAATGCTGCTTTTGGTGCGATTTATCTTAATAAAAGTGGAATGTTAGAGTTACGTGCCTCGTACGCATTTTCGGATCGAAAGGGTAATTTTAGTAGTTTTGAGTTTGGCGAGGGTTTAGTTGGCCAGGCAGCTTTGGAAAACGAGTTGCTTTTTTTCTCTCATGTAAAAGACGATGCACCTGTGATAAACTATGGTGCTGGTGAAGATATACCAGAATATTTTGTTGCGGCTCCTTGTGTCATTGATGGAGATGTAGTCGCTGTGATGCTTCTTGGCTCGATTCAAAAATTTAGTTCATTAGAAAAACTTTTTATCGAACAAAGTTGCGCAAATTTGGCAATTATTCTCAATGCTGCCAAGTCAAGAATGCGTATTTCTGTACTTCTCAAAGAAGCTCAGCAGCAACATCAACAGCTGGAAAAATTCAATAGTGAACTGGAAAGTCAAACAAAAGCACTTAAAGCATCTGAACTTGACCTGCTCACCCAACAGGAAGAGTTGCGGATAACCAATGAAGAGCTGGAAGAACAGACCCGATCCTTGAAAGAATCGGAGGCTGAGCTTCAAGCCCAACAGGAAGAGTTGCGGGTAACCAATGAAGAGTTGGAGGAGCAGACTGGCGCATTAACGGCATCTGAAGCTGAGCTTCAAGCTCAACAAGAAGAGTTACGGGTTGCAAATGAGGAATTACAGGAAAGAACAGAAGCTCTAGAGGAGCAGAAGCGAGAAGTATCCGGTAAGAATATGGAGTTGGAAGATGCACAAAAAATTGTTGAAACTAAAGTTGAGCAACTCGAAATTTCCGGTAAATACAAAACGGAGTTTCTTGCTAATATGTCCCATGAGTTACGCACGCCACTAAATAGTATTCTTATCTTATCTCAACTCCTGTCTAGCAATAAAAAGCATAATTTGACGGATAAGCAAGTCGAGTCTGCAAGTGCAATTCATTCGTCAGGAGCTGACCTTTTAAACTTAATTAATGAGATACTTGACCTGTCAAAAGTTGAGGCTGGAAAGGTTGATTTGTACTTTGAAGAGTTTCCTTTCAATCGAATTGAAGCGGATCTTCAAAGATTATATCAAGATCTAGCCCAAGAAAAAGGCATTGGTTTTGAGGTTGTGCAAGATACAAATCTGCCGCAAATGATGAGAACTGATTCACAAAGGCTTCAGCAAATTCTGCGTAATTTGGTTTCTAACGCATTCAAATTTACTAGCGAGGGTACTGTCTCTCTGGATATATCGTGTCCTCCTGAAGGGAAATTGATTGGAACAAACCTCGAAGGTCAAAAGTCAATCAAATTTGCGGTTAAAGACGATGGTATTGGTATCCCAGCAGAGCAACAAGAGAATATCTTTCAAGCATTTCGTCAGGCAGATGGTTCTACGAGCAGAAAATATGGTGGGACCGGACTTGGACTCTCTATATCCAAGGAACTAAGTAAGTTACTTGGTGGTTTTATTACTATTGAATCGACTAAAGGGAAAGGAAGTACGTTCAGTGTCTTTCTGCCGTTGAGCTCATTGGAGCACGAAGCTACTACTGCGCAATATAATGCATCTGAAGATAGGAAGCAGTCGCTTGTTGCGCCTGTTAAGGAAGAAGGATCTACTATTGTTCAAGAAAAGAACAATGATCCAGTTGTAAATATGTCTGAGCAAGGGGATGTTGAGGATGACCGAAAGATTATTAATGAGAGTAGTAAGAGTTTGCTCATTATTGAAGATGATAGCCAGTTTGCTAAAGTATTAAGAGATATAGGACGTGAACGTGGTTTTGAGTGTATTATAGCACGAGACGGTGAGTCTGGATTACATTTTGCGGATTTTTATACACCAAGTGCCATTATGCTCGATATTGGTTTGCCAGGTATTGATGGTTGGACAGTTATGGAACGGCTGAAAGAGAATTCCAAACTACGACATATCCCTGTACATTTCATGTCTGCTTCTGATAGTTCAATGGATGCTATGCGGATGGGTGCCGTAGGTTACCTCACAAAACCAGTATCTCTTGAGAGAGTTGAAGAAACGCTGAGTAAATTAGAAAATGTGATTTCTCGACCAGTGAAGAGGCTCCTTCTTGTAGAGGATGATGATATTCAGCGCAATAGTATCAACGAGCTGATAGGCAATTCTGACGTTAAAACTACAGCTGTGGACAGTGGCGCAAAGGCTCTGCATGAATTGGCGAGCGAGAATTATGACTGTATGATTCTTGAT
Source organism: Desulfotalea sp. (assembly GCA_051531995.1). Classification (GTDB taxonomy): domain Bacteria; phylum Desulfobacterota; class Desulfobulbia; order Desulfobulbales; family Desulfocapsaceae; genus Desulfotalea. Next base: position 84,431 of record JAOPTU010000013.1, on the reverse strand, counting down.
CTTGGCCTAGGTGATATGACAGGGTTTGAGCTTTTGGAAAAAATTGGACAGAGTGACGATATTTATCGTCTGCCTATCATTATCTATACAGGACGTGAGTTAACCGAAAAAGAGGAAGCTCAGCTTAAAAAGTATTCTGAAACAATTATTATAAAAGGAGCCAAGTCGCCTGAGCGTTTACTGGATGAATCAGCTCTTTTTCTTCATAGAGTTGAAGCAAATTTACCAGAAGATAAGCGACAGATGCTCAAGCTCGTACATGATCAAGAGTCTGTGTTGAGTGATCGTAAAATTTTGCTTGTTGATGATGATATGCGCAATGTTTTTGCCCTTTCAAGTATTTTAGAAGAAAAAGGACTCGATATAACCGTTGCTAGAGATGGAATTGAATGTCTTGAAAAATTAAAAAAGAATAATAATTTTGATGCTGTCTTGATGGATATTATGATGCCAAGAATGGATGGCTATGAAACGATGCGTGAAATTCGTAAAGATAATAAATATCGAAAACTTCCCATTATAGCTCTTACAGCAAAGGCGATGAAAGGGGATCGAAGCAAATGTATTGAGGCGGGAGCGAGTGATTATTTAGCTAAACCAGTAGATTCAGATCAACTTATTTCCATGTTACGGGTATGGCTCTATTAATATGAATGATTGCTCACAAAAAGTAAAAAATGAAAGACTCGAAATAACTCTGCTTTTGGAGGCCATTTTTCAAAGGTATGGCTTTGATTTTCGTCATTATTCGAGCACACATATTAAAAGGCGTTTGGAGCATCGAAGGAAATTGTTGGGGGGAATTAGCTATTCTGAAATGCAGAGTAGAATTATTTATGAAGAAGATTTCTTTGAGACCATACTACTTGATTTGTCGATCAATGTTACAGAGATGTTTAGAGATCCGTGGTTTTATAGGGCGGTGAGAGAAAAAGTGGTGCCGCATTTACAGACCTACCCTTTTATAAAAGTATGGCATGCCGGTTGCTCAGCAGGACAGGAAGTGTATTCAATGGCAATTTTGCTTGAAGAAGAGGGGATGAAAAAAAGGAGTCAGATTTATGCGACGGATTTTAATGAGCTGATTCTGAGTAAGGCAAAAGATGCGATATATCCTCTTGATATAGTTAGAGAGTACACCGCCAACTACATAAAATCTGGCGGTGAGAATGAGTTTTCTGAATATTATACGGCTGATAATAACAACGTTATTTTAAAAAAATACTTAAAAGAACAGATTCTGTTTTCTTCACATAACTTGGCGACTGATGGTGTGTTTGGAGAAATGCATGTCATTTTCTGCAGGAATGTTCTCATATATTTTGATCGTGATTTACAAGAAAAAGTGTTGCAACTTTTTTATGATAGCCTTTGTCCTGGTGGGTTTCTTTGCCTTGGATCCAAAGAAGACCTGCAATTTTCAAATATTGCTGATCGTTTTGAAATAGTTGCCACTAAAGAAAAGATATATCGTAAAAATCGTTAACACGCCGACGTAAAGTGTCTTTATTTATGGAAAAGAAAAAATATGGAGCTGTTGTTATAGGTGTTTCTGCTGGAGGCATAGCTGCTTTGCAGCAGATATTACCTTGCTTGGATATGGACTTTCAAATACCAATTTGTGTAGTTCAACATATAGGCAAGACCGAGGAAAATCATCTTGTATCTCATTTTAAAGAGGCTTGCGCTTTAAATGTTAAAGAGGCAAGGGATAAGGAGGTAATGCTTCCTGGCACTATCTATTTCGCCCCACCTGACTATCATTTATTGATTGCCGGAGATAAAACTCTAGCTCTGTCTGTAGATGGGAAAATAAATTTTTCTAGACCTTCAATAGATCTTCTTTTTGAGACAGCGGCAGAAGCCTATTGTGATGAGTTGATTGGGGTTATTTTAACAGGCGCTAACTCCGACGGTGCTCATGGGTTGAAAGTAATAGGTGATAACGGAGGTTTAACCATTGTTCAATCTCCGGAAACTGCTACGTTTGCTGTAATGCCTCAAGCAGCAATTACTGCGGCGAAGGTTGCTCACGTTTTGCCTCTTGGTGGTATAGCTCTTTTTTTGAAAACCCTTGAATATGCAGGAACAAATGAATCAGATTGAAATTTTGATTGTTGATGATCGACCAGAAAATCTTCTTGTTTTAGAGTCACTCATTGATGACCCTGGAGTTAAGTTGGTGAAGGCTAATTCTGGTGATGCTGCCTTGGCAGCGATGTTTGATCATGATTTTGCCCTTGTACTTTTGGATGTACATATGCCAGGAATGGATGGGTACGAAGTGGCAGAATTAATGAGGAGCAATAAAAAAACAAGAAATATCCCTATCATTTTTGTCACTGCTGAATATCAGGAAAAGGCACAAATCTTTAAAGGATATGATGCTGGAGCTGTTGATTATCTTTTTAAACCTTTGGAACCAGTGATACTTAAAGGTAAAATTGGTGTTTTTATAGAAATGTTCGCACAGAAAAATGAATTGAAAATAAAAACAGAAGAACTTGATATTCGCCTTTGCGAGCTTGAGGAGTTACAGCAACAACTTGAGATAACAAATGAACAGCTTAAATTGTTATCAACTAAGGACGGTTTAACAGGGTTATCAAATAGAAGACATTTCGATGAGGTATATTCTGAAGAATGGCAAAGAAGTCTTAGGTTTGGATGGAATCTTTCGGTCATTTTAATCGATGTTGATAATTTTAAATTATACAATGACCATTTTGGTCATCTAATAGGAGATGATGCCCTTAAAGAGGTTGCTATTGCTCTAATAAAGGGGGTTAAGCGAAATATCGATTGTGTTGCTCGTTATGGTGGAGAAGAATTTATTGTTATTTTGCCTGATACCAGCCTAGCAGGAGCTGAAAAGGTTGCAGAAAAAATTAGACTAAATGTTGCTGAGTGCAACATGGAGCATCCGGGTAACAAACCATCGTGTACTCTTACTGTAAGTGTGGGAGTTGCCAGCATGACGCCAAGGCTGGGAATAGATAGTGAGGCATTAATAAAAGAAGCCGATATAAACCTGTATAAGGCGAAAAACGAAGGACGAAATTGTTGTATTTCTTCCTGTAAATGTAATGCAAAGTAATTAGAGGCTTTTCCTGATTAACGTTGCTGACTTGAAATTTTTTTTTTAGTCGCCAAATATTTTACTTATATTGTAAGTAGCAGCAAATTGAGTATGAGGGCGAATTTATGTCCATTTAAATATTCAATTAAATTATATATTCCCTTCCTTCAGTATTCAAATCTTGTTGTTTATATTTTCCATCATATGGAAATAAAATTAATTCTTATTTCGCAGTTTTGATATCAGCTCGCTATTAATTTCTAGATCATGAACAATCTTTGCAAATTACTAAGTTATTCAATAATAATTTTCTTTCTCATTTTATCTCTTGTGACAAATTGATCCAAAACATTGTTTTCTTGATTAGTTTTTAAATTGAACAACGTTAATGGAGATTACTATGTTTTTTCTGCAATATAAATTGCATTGCATGAGGCTAAATGCAAATATATTTGACAATGCCTCTTGTTTCAGCTAGGTATATGTGCAAAATTAAACTTTCAATTATAGTTTTAGACCCCAATTTATAATAATTATTGCAGGCTGTAGACTCTCATATATAGCTGTAATTCTCATCTTGTACGAGAAAGCGATAATTTTTAACGCGTTGAATGTTAGCTTTTTTTCATATATGGTTGAGGGCCATAGTGGTCCCCAATTGTCCATCAATTTTCTGTCAATTGCTCATTTAGTAGTCTTAGTTTTTGCTTCATTTGCAATGACATCATACTGAAAAATCAGGAGCCCACTGGGATGCATACTGGAACCGATAATAAAACAAATTCACTTTTTTCAACCTTAGGAAAGATGAAATGGAACGAGTTGGATTATCGCGAAGAATTACGAGAAAACATCACAAGCGTTGATGACTTAATCAAGTATCTTGAATTAACACCTGTAGAAGAAAAAGAACTCAGGGAAATTGAAAAGATACATCCAATTAATATTCCACGTTACTATCTTAGCCTAATTGATCCTAACGACAAAGAAGATCCGATAAGAAAACTCTGTGTACCAGATGGACAGGAAATGGTAGTTGCCGGAGCCATGGGTGAAACAACAGCAGATCCTTACGGAGATGACAAGCACGATAAAGGTAACGGGGTGCTACATAAATATGGTTACACTGCCCTTGTTGTTACCTCTGAGTATTGTGCAATGTATTGCAGACACTGTTTTCGTAAACGTATGGTCGGGCTACCAAATGATAAGACAGTTAAAAATTTTGAAAAGGCAGCTGAGTATATAGCTGCGCATCCTGAAATTACTAACGTTGTTATGTCTGGTGGTGATCCTCTCATGCTACCTACTAAAATTTTGAAGAAGATGTTGGATGCTCTTCGAGACATTCCCCACCTTAATCATGTAAGAATCGGCTCAAGAGTACCAGTTTCTTACCCAATTAGAATGTTTGACGAGGAACTTATTGAAGTCTTGAGAGATTTCAATTCAGACAAGACTCTGTTCATCCCAACGCACTTCAACCATCCAAGTGAAATAACCGATGTATCTACTGAGGCAGTAAGACGTATCAGAAATGCAGGTATTACAGTTAATAATCAAGCTGTTCTTCTTGCCGGTGTAAATGATAATGTGGAAACGCTAACAGCTTTGATGAATGGATTATTACGAATCGGGGTGAATCCTTATTATCTCTATCAATGTATGCCTGTTGCTCGTGTCAGGCACCACTTTCAGGTTTCATTGAAAAAAGGTGTTGACCTAGTGGATGAAGCAAAACGATATTTTGATGGATATGCGAAAAGATTTAAATATATCATCGGTCATGATATTGGAAAGCTTGAAATTTGTGGCAGAATAGGAGATAAACTGGTTTTGAAGCAATTACACGCAAGGCAAGGCGAAGAGAAGGATGTATCTCGTCTTATTGTTCGTCAACTTACAGAAAAAGGTGGTTGGCTAGACGATCTTCCTGAAGCTACGCTATAGCGTTATCCCCCCACACACAATATACTGAAATGGTAGGCTCTTTAATAAATAGTTTACCTTTTCAGTGGTGTTAGTTAAAGAGGTCCGAAAAATATGATTATACGCCCATCTAATATAGAGGAATTAAGACAACTCTATATCCAGATTATAAATGGAAATCATGCGATACGCCTTTCGCCACGAAATCAATCTGTACTTAAGAGTATGCTTGATGCACCATCTGCTACGGCCACTAAATCAATTTCCGAACTTGCCCAAGAAAATAATATTAATATATCTTCCATAACACGCTTGGCTCAAAAACTTGGATTTATCGGTTTTCCTGATCTCAAAAATCTTTTCAGACAGCACCTAAATCAGAAGAAGAATTTTTATAGTGGCCAAGTTGAGAAACATCTTCTTAAGGGCCATTCAGGAAGCACCGAAGCTACTCAGGCATTGCAGCATGTCATCCAGGATGAATGGTCTAATGTCATGGTGATGGCTGATGAATTCGATGATAAGATGTTTACTAGTGTTATAGCGTTGCTTGCAAATGCTCAAAGAATCCGAGTAATTGGGCTTAGAGGGAGCTATCCACTTGCATATTATCTTAATTTCTACCTAAACATGATTCGAGATGATGTTTCACTTCTTGGTCAAGCAGGTCATTCTTGGGCGGAGGAGTTAGCTGCCCTAAAAGAAGGTGATCTCTTAGTTGCTATTGGATTTTCCCCTTACACGAGGGATACTGTTTCTGCATGTAAGATTGCTAAAAATAAAAATATCGATCTTGTTGTTATTACAGACAGTAATTCCTCTCCATTGGCAATTGAAGCAGATAACTTTCTTCTTACCTCAATCCAAGGCGATTATTTCTTTAGTCCAATTGCCGCAGCGATGATAATTATCGAAGCACTTCTTTCAGCATTAGTGAAAAAGCTTGGCCCAAACTCCATTCAACAACTCGACCATGCCGAAACCATTTTGAATGCTCTCAATATCGAAATATGAGGAGGATGTCGGTGTGTGATTAGTAATTTGTCAGTTTGATATATATATAGTTCCGTGAGATTTGTTCTAACAATCATCCTAGTGATATTTCAATATCAAACGAAAATTCTTATTACTGAGATGAGAGATCATATTGGATTTTATTGATCACAATATTTATATAAAGCATTGGAGAAGGAAATTATGCCTGATTCTGGCCGTTATCTCCGTATCGCTAGCCGAACCCAGCCAGAAAGGCAGTGTTCGGCAATTTTCTGGTGGGAAGTCGTGAACCATCGGTGGTTTTTTTGAAAACAAAGATGAAATGGTACCATGTCTCTCAATGATTTTTCTTTCATATGCTAAAAATATGCCAAATATATGTTCTTTGAAAGTGAGCTGAAGCTCTAGTTAATAGTTATCTAGCACCCAATGAAACTGAGATTATCCGTGGTATAATCGGAGAAATTGGCATATCTGTATAAGACGAGGTATAATAGCTCGATGTGAAGGTTGGTGATTTTTTTCAATGTTCACCTAGCAGGTACAACAGATAGTACATCATAACTTAATAAGGGAAACAATAATTGTTCCTTATACGATCCATCTTTAAGCAAGAGGAAAACTCATGAGTAAGGAAAAAAAGAGTAACAAGGAAGGGAAGAAGAAACCGGCAATGACACCTAAAGAAAAAAAGGCAGCAAAAAGAGATAAAAAGAAAGGCTCTGGTGTTGTTGCTCCTCAGTAACAGAAGACTTTTTTGTTAAGTTACTTAAGGGGCTAAGTTAAATAGTGAGTGCAGGACATCTTTTACTGTATGGCAGATCTGTATTGGTGAGGCGTGTAGAAAAGACAGCGATCTTGGATTTAAGCAAAATTTTAAATTTTTCAAGGTAGCTGTCTTTTCAAACCAAAATTGAAACAGGTTTAGAGCCCTTACCAAGGATGAATAGTTTTTTTATTTACGCTTCTTTACCTATTATGATATTTTAGTTCATGGAAATAGTTATATACATCTCATTTATATTATCTATAAGTATGGTGGAGAGCGCAGAGATAGAGTAATAATTCTATCTGTTGCTAAAATTAAATTATGATCAGTTTGTTGACAAACGGGCAATTAATGACCACAAAATATGTTAAATAACCAGTTGTATATTAATTATTTTAAAAATTTTGAGGTAGACTAATTGTATGACAGATATGTTGTTGAACTAGAAGACGGTACTGTAGGTCAGTGTGAGTTTGCAAAGGTCGGGTCATCAGTGGTTGTCCTTGTTAGAGATGACAAAGGTCACACTACTCAGGTAAGAGGAAAAGTTAAATTAATTGTAGAAGAAAAAGATTACAAATAGCATCTGTAAAAGATGAAAGCACTTTGTGGCTATAGTAATTGACTACAACTGGAAATGCTCAAAATCGATAAAGGAACACATTGTAGTAGTGATGAAGACTCAGTAAAAATGATATTGAGTCTTATGAATAATTACTGAAATTGTGTATTCCAGGTTTTATTCCTGATTGCTTCTCCCCCCGTCCTAAAATACAAGCCCGATAATGGTTATATACCGTTATCGGGCTTTTTTTTGTCCTGCCTCTGGCTGCTAGTTGGAGAGGGCCAGTTGTTTTCTTTAGGAGATTGTTATAAGCTTTCTTGAAATGTAGTTTGAATGTTTTGTATTATGAAAATTGTCAATGTATTCGAAATGTTAATTTACTAGAAAAATAAACCAATAGATTCAGTTAGGAGGGATTATGCAAAATGTTTCTAGGTTTATTTACTTAGTTGTAAGAAGATCTATTTTATGTATTTGTATATTCCAATATTTTTCCGGTGGTATCGCACACGCTTTAGAAAAATCGACAGCCAACAGTAGTTGCCTAACGAAAGATGAGTTGGCTTGGGTTGCGTCTCATCCTATCATTCGTTTAGCTGCTGATTCTGAATATAAACCCATCGAGTTTTTTGATGAAAAAGGCGTGTATTCCGGGATAGGAGCAGATTATGCTGAATTAATATCTAAACACCTTGGTATCAAATTTGAGATTGTTAAAAGCGCAAATTGGAATGATGTTATTTCAAAAGTTAAGCGACGTGATGTTGATGTACTTAATGCGGTTATTAGCACTCCTGAAAGGGAAGAATATTTAAATTTTTCTACTCCTTATTTGACAATTCCCTCAGTAATTATAGTTAATAAGAATGTTGACCGTGAATTAAAATTAAGCGATCTTGCTGGTATGAATGTAGTTATGGTTTCTGGCTATGGTTATGTAGATTTACTTCGTAGTAAGTATCCTAAAATTAAAATTGTATTGGTTTCTGATTTAAAAATTGCTTTACGTAAAGTTTCTTTTGGTATAGCAGATGCCTTTGTCGGTGATTTAGCAACAGCTAGTTTTTATATCGAATCAGAAGGTATTACGAATTTGACAATAGCTGGCGAGTCACAACCATCTAATATCTCAGGATTTGCTGTTCGTTCAGATTGGCCTGAACTTATTTCAATACTGAATAAAGGGATTTCTTCACTTACAGAAGAAGAGCGTAGATCTATTCAGCAAAAATGGATACATCTTGAGACTGCGCCAACTGTGATGAGTCGATATTTGACAAAAATATTACTTATTATAGCGATTGTAGTCTTGTTCGTTGTTTGCGTTTTTTGGTTCTGGAACCGTACTTTAAAAAGTTTGGTACATGTTCGAACAGAAGAATTGCGTAAGGAAATTGAAGATCGTAAAGCTGTTGAGAAAGAATTGAAAGAGAGTAAAGAACAATTCAAAGCTGTTGTCGAGACATCCCCACTTGCAATTTATATTTCTGAAGGGCTTGAGCAAAAAGCTATTTATATTAACTCGACATTCAAAAAGTTCTTTGGCTATGGCATTGATGAAGTTCCTACCGCTGAGCAGTGGTACCCATTAGCATATCCGGATGTGAATTATCGAAAGATGCTTGTGGATGAGTGGGAAGAAAAAGTAGCGATAGCTGTTGAAACAAATTCAGAAATCGAACCACTAGAAGCAAATGTAACCTGCAAAGATGGCTCCATAAAAACAATTTCATGGGGGTTTATTAGCCTAGGAAAACAAAATTGGGCTTTTGGTCTTGATTTAACAGATCGTAAAAAAGCTGAAGATAAAAAAGAAGCTCTCGAAGGACAAATTCGTCAATTTCATAAAATGGAAGCTATTGGTACTTTAGCTGGTGGTATAGCGCATGATTTTAATAATATTTTAGCGGTTATTATTGGTTATGCTGAAATTGCACAAATGGATAGTGAAGCAGATTCGAAAATGCGCAATTACATCGCGCAAATAATTGATGCAGGTTATAGAGCAAAGTCATTGACCAAGCAGATACTTGCATTTAGTCGTCAGGCTGAAATGGTATTTATTCCTGTGCAACCTGCTATCATCGCGCAGGAGGCAGTTAAAATGTTACGATCTTCACTTCCTTCAACCATAAATATTAATTTGAATATTAGTAAGGATGTGGGAGCGGTGTTGGGCGACCCTACACAAATTCACCAGATATTGACAAACCTCTGTGCGAATGCCTTTCACGCCATGGAAACAAGTGGAGGTACATTATCTATTACCTTGGATAATGAAAAGATTAATTCTTCCGAATTAGTTAGTGAGTCTAATGTATATCCTGGATATTTCGTGAGGATGATAGTTTCTGATACAGGTATGGGTATCGCTGCCGATGTAAAGAAAAGAATTTTCGATCCCTATTTTACGACTAAGGAATCAGGAAAGGGCACAGGTATGGGGCTAGCCATAATCCATGGTATAGTTACAAATTATGGAGGGTTTATCACTTGCCATAGTCAACTGAATGAGGGTAGTACCTTTTGTGTGTATTTACCGTTTATTACAGATGATAATTTACCTGAAATTGAAGAAATCTCAGATGATTATATATATACAGGAAATGAGCAAATTCTTTTTATTGATGATGAAAAGAATCTAGCAGAAATGGGACAAAGAATGCTAGAAAAGCTTGGCTATCATGTAACTGCGATGACAAGTAGCTTGGAAGCTCTAAAACTTTTTCGTTCTAAGCAAAACCATTTTGACTTGATAATTACTGATCAAACTATGCCTGACCTTGTTGGAAGTGAATTTGCATATCAAATTATGAAGATACGACCAGATATACCAATAATTCTCTGCACTGGCTTCACTAATCTTATATCTAAAGAGGAAGCTATTGCTATGGGTATTAAAGCTTTTGCCATGAAACCCATAGCAATGAAAGATATGGCTGAAATGGTTAGGGACGTACTTGATAGAGAATGATGAAAAATAAAATATCGTTTACGAACAAATAGACAGTTAATTGGTGCACTCTATTTATTGATGTGATTCAAAGTTCTTAAATATATAAAACAGTATGTGGTTGCCGATATGGTTCAAAAGTAAAATTCACCGATGAACAAAATTTATAAATCCAGTATAGTGTTTTCACTTTGTAGGTAGCCTGATTTAGGTGTTTTGGAAGATAATCTGTTGGTATAATTGAAGAGTTATTTTTAATGAAAAAAACTGATCATCAAATAATACGACAACTGTTTGACGACTATATACGAATGTATTCACTACGTGATGATGTGCTCACTACGCATTTCAGTGATAATTTCTCTGGTTTTACGGGAGGAGGGGATTTTCTGGTCAAAGACAAAGATTCGTGGATTGCGATTACTCGCCAGGATTTTGCCCAGATCAAAAATCCTATTGGTATAGAAATAAAGGACACTTCTTTTCAGTCACTGTCTGATACGATTGTGGTTGCAACTGGTTTCTTTGCCATAAACCTACCATTTGAAGACCATGTTCTAACAAACGAAACCGCGCGCCTGGTATTGATTTTCCGTCTAGAATCAACAGGGTGGAAGATTTCTCATAGCAGTATATCAATTCCTTTTCATCTAATTCGTGAAGGGGAAATATATCCTATGGAGGAGTTGGCTGAACGGAATCAATTTTTGCAAAAAGAGGTTGCCACTCGCACGGCTGAACTTTCTAAGGCAAAGGAAAGTTTAGAGCATACCAATGAGAAGTTAAAGTACCGAATAGCAAAACATAAATTGGCTGAGCAGCAGATTCAAAAACTGGTTAGTCAGCTTGAGATCGAGAGGGATATAGCTCAACTGAATGCAACAACAGATAGTTTGACAGGACTTGCGAATCGGCGATGTTTTGATGATTCTATTAGTGGAGAATTTTGTCGATTGAAGAGTTCTGGGGATCCTTTGTCAATTATCATGATGGATATTGATTACTTTAAGAAATTTAATGATTTTTATGGGCACTTGGCGGGGGATAATTGCCTCGAGTCCGTCGGAGCGGCACTGAAAAATGTCACTGGTCGTGTTTCTGATATTATAGCTCGATATGGCGGAGAGGAGTTTATTATGCTGCTACCAGGAACAGATTCAAATGGAGCTATAACTATTGCAGAACGCATAAAGCAAGTAGTTGAAGATTTGGCTATTCCACATACTACATCTAAAACTGCTAACCACCTTACGATAAGTCTGGGTGTGGCTACAATACCTTCCGTTGTAGAACTGACAACCATTGAACAGGTTGTGGCTATGGCTGATACTGCATTGTATAGTGCCAAGCAGGGCGGTCGCAATCGTTATGTCGTTTTTACCGAGGATCTCAATTAGTAAAAAAATTGAAATGGTAAATATAGAAAACAACCACAAAGATATTCAAAGTTATTTCGAATGTAGATATCTATAGTTACATCTAATCTTCCTTAATTTATATTAACAACGCTAGAAAAAATATAACTGATACTTCTCCTGTGTAAATGTGAAATTATTTATTAGTCAATCTATCTAATAACACTTTGTCACAAGATTAGTGATTACTATATTTGATGGCTCCAAATCTCTGTTCCTCACTAAACTTTACCTATCTATCAAACAACTCATGTGTCTGTAATGACAGTAACTACAAGTCAAAAATGTGTTTTGACTTGTGGTCATTTTTTTAATATCATAGATTTACCTATATGTATAAAAATATAATTGAAGGCTTTTTAAATGCTTGCAATCATTGTGATTGATTTTTCAAGAAAGGAGATAGAATGACGGGGTTTACGATTAAGAGGAAACTTATTTGTGCTTTTGCCGCTACTACACTTATTCCAATTATTGTGTTGTCTACATTTTTAATTTTTGAAATTAGAGAAGATGCTGTTAGTTCTTTTGTCTCCTCTACGAATCGAGAACTTACCCAAGTAGATGAAGGGTTCGTCTTTTTTATGAATGGTGTCGAGACAAGTGTTGGTACGTTGGTTAATAATACACTTGCAAAACAAGCTGATGATACACTTCCAAATTATTCTGAAACAACTTCAAAAAAACTTATCTCACCTACCGAGGCTGGTCCTTATGCGGTTGAATTGCATAACTTTTTTAAGCAGGTGCAAGAAGCTAATAATACTTACTTAGAAGTTTATATGGGGACAGAGTATGGCGCTTACTCCTCCTCTGCACCAAGTGCTATGCCAGCTGGCTATGACCCTCGGAAACGTGCTTGGTACGCTGATGCCCTTACCAAAAATAAAATGTATACAACAGCTGCCTACTTAACACTAACTACTAAAGAGGCTGTATTATCTGTTGTTGCCCCAGTGAAAAAGAATGGTTCTAATGTTGGTGTTGCAGGAATTGATGTTTCGTTGTCTCTAATGACAGACCTTATAGGTAATATTAAAATAGGTGAAACAGGCTTTGTAGTATTAGTGCAAGCCGATGGAACCATCTTGGCTAATCCCAAACACCCCGAAACTAATTTTAAACATATTAATGAGCTTAATGTTTCAGGGTATTCTCTCTTGGGAAAAATGGATAGTGGCTCTGTTCAACTAGAGCTAGGTGATGAATCTTACTTGGCAACTGTTCATACTTCTTCGGACTTAGGGTATAAATTTATTGGCTTGATCAGTATATCTGAAGTAATGGCTGAATCAGCTACCCTTACAAAAATAATTATATTAATTAGTGCGATCCTTATAGCAGCATTTTTATTATTTGCATTATTCATCGCCAACACCATTGTGAGACCAATTTCTCATACAGCAGAAATGTTAAAAGACATTGCTCAAGGGGAAGGCGATCTTACAATGCGCTTAGCTGCAAAGAACAAGGATGAAATGGGGGAGCTAGCTCATTGGTTCAACCTCTTCATGGAGCGTCTTCAAGACATTATTAAGCAAATTACTGCTAACAGTAGCAGTGTGGATACTTCCGCGATTGAATTGTCACGCATATCGACAGAACTCACAGATGGTGCGACAAATACTTCCATGAGAGCAAATAGTGTTGCTGCTGCTGCCGAGGAAATGAGTACAAATCTCAATAATGTTGCCGCTGCTATGGAAGAATCTTCTACCAATACTTCAATGGTTGCAGCCGCCGCTGAAGAAATGAATGCAACTATTAACGAAATTGCTAAAAATGCCGAAAATGCTCGTGCAATATCTAGTGATGCAGTACAGCAATCTACTCAAGCTGGTGAGCGGATGAATGAGTTAAATATTGCTGCTGCTGCTATTAGCAAAGTAACAGAAACAATTACAGAAATATCTGAACAAACTAACCTGTTGGCATTGAATGCGACGATTGAGGCTGCTCGAGCAGGAGAAGCTGGTAAAGGGTTTGCTGTTGTTGCTAATGAAATTAAAGAGTTGGCAAAGCAAACTGCAGAGGCAACACTAAATATAAAAACGCAAATAGGGGATGTTCAGAGTACCACATCTATAACAGCCAAGGAGATTAATGAAGTCGCAAATGTTATTACCAACGTGAATGACATCGTTGGTATTATTGCGACAGCAGTAGAAGAACAATCCGCTGCTACCCAGGAAATAGCTACTAATATTACCCAAGTTTCAGAGGGGATAGAAGAAGTTAATGGTAATGTTAGTCAGAGTAGTGTCGCATCTAGTGAAATAACTGAGAATATAACCTTAGTTAATTCCGATGCTGAGAATATGTCACGATTTAGCAGTCAAGTTTCTGATAATTCTGGCGATTTAGAAGGGATGGCAGCCCAATTAAATGTGATCGTGAAGAAATTTAAGGTTTAGATTATTGGTATTATTATCTAAGTAGCGGTTTTATCTGGAACGTTTTGACTGGGTATTGTTGGTGTTGCATATTTAGTTTATAACGTTCCAGCCTTTTTTGACTGGCTATCTTACGATGTCTAATCTTGTTAATTTAAATATGGTTGCTTGAACCAATATTTTTTTATTTGCTATATAATTAGATACTTTTTAAAGGTGCTTTGACATACCAGACCTGTTTTTTGTTCGCCATCATCAGTTGCTATGCTTGTTTTCTTTAGCAGTGACCTCTTTTTCTAGTTCTTTAACACTTTTTTTATGGCCCATATGGAAAAGTGCAAATCCTGGGCTAACAAACTGGTTCTGCGCTCTACCTAAGACCGTGCCATCAACAGGTGAGTAAACGACATGTGATGTATTGGTTATTGGATTATTGATTTCAGCCAATATATCATCTTTTTTCACACTATCGCCTAGGGCAACTTTATTTATCAATATACCTCCAGCATCCGCACGAACCCATTCACTACCATAAAAAACTGGTTGAGGGGTAGGCCAAAAAGTTATTTTATCTATCATACCAACAGATTGTAGAAATGTTCGGAGGCTTTTCACACCTACCTCAACCTTATCTATTTCAAGACTTAAAGGGCCACCTATTTCCATAACGATTGCAGGAATACCAGCCTCAGTTGCGGCACCTCTTAAGCTTCCTGATGGAGCTACACTTTGTAATGCGGTCACTGCACCAAACTTGGTGGCTAAGTCTGCTACTTGATCAACTGTAAGATCAACACGTAGCTGAGGCAGATTTTCTCGGTAAAATGAGCCAGTATGTAGATCTATCACCATGTCACAGTGCGTAATAATGTCGGTGAATATAGCATGTGCAACCCTTGATGGATGCGATCCATTGGGATTTCCTGGGAAATAGCGATTAAGGTCTTTTCTGTCACCAATGTATCGTTCTTTTCTGTAAAATCCTTCAAGGTTTACTACAGGTATACCAACAATAGTACCTTTCAGTGTTGCTGGGTCAAGTTCATGCATAACTTGGCGAATTATTTCAATTCCGTTGAGCTCATCCCCATGTATTGCAGCAGTGATTGCTAACACAGGGCCGGGTTTGGTACCATTTATGACGATGATTGGAGTATCTACTAGTTTACCAAGAGGGGATTGAAGAGAGTACCATTGAAGAACTTGCCTACTGCCTGGTTCAATGCTTTTTCCAATAATCTCAAAAGGTTTAACTGTTGGCTCTTCAAATGCTTCAACTACTTTTCTGGCGGGTGTTTCCTGCTTTTCGTTATTATTCACGTCTGTAATTGGTGAACTTGGAGACTCGATCTGGGTTTTATCTTCATTTTCTTCGTCAATTATTTCCGTTGCATATAATTGAGGGGGTAGAAAAACAAATATGGCAAGTAAAAGATATTTTATATTCATAGCGCCTTATGAATTAGCAGAATGTTTTCATCGAAAAAATAACACGCTCTTCAAAAGAGCATGATCTCTTTGCTTGTTGGTTAACGATATCAATTCGTGGTTGCAATCCCATATCATTGGCTATTTGAATTGCAAGACCAGGGCGAGCATTTAGTTCAAGGATCATTGGCCCTCGATGCTTGTCGAGTACTACATCAACACCAAGATAACCAAGATTGGTTATCTCAAAACAGCGGGCAGCAAGAGTGATAAATTCCTCCCATCCTGGCACTGCAAACTGAGAAAGATCCATATTAGTATCTGGATGGTGGGTAACTGGACGATCAAACTGAACTGCTTTTAACGCTTTACCTGTTCCGATATCCAATCCTACGCCTACAGCTCCTTGATGGAGGTTCGCTTTGCCATCTGAGGCCGCGGTTGAAAGTCTAGTCATTGCCATAACCGGATACCCTTTGTAGACAATGATACGAATATCGGGAACTCCTTGATATGAAAATCCTTCGAAAGTATCAGAAAATTCAACCATATCTTCTATCATTGCGACATCGTTACAACCACCGAGACTAAACAGGCCGCTGAGCGTATTGGATGCATGTCGTTCCACCTCTCGAATGGAAATGGCAGAACCATTTGGTTTGAAATATTCCCCGTTTTTGTGTGAGGTAATCACCAAGATACCTTTGCCGCCGCTACCCTTAGCAGGTTTTATAACAAATGCGGGATGATTTTCCAGAAAAGGCCCCAACTCTTTAACATTACCTTGGGTACGGACTGCACCAAGTAAGATGGGCGCTGATATATTCGCCTTAGCAAGAATTTTTTTAGTTTTAAGCTTGTCGTCAACTAATGGGTAAAGATGACGCTTATTATTCTGGGCAATGAGTTGAAAATTACGACCATTCATCCCTACAATACCAGCTTTCCGTAATCGTTGTGGTGAAGTAAAAAACATAATTACTCCTTTGATACCAGAGGTTCAAATCTTCTTAACTCAGTTAATCGGTACCCTGAGTAGCTTCCAATCATAATAATAATTGCAAGAACAACTAAAAGAAGTTCTGGAAATGAATAGGTTAGGTGCCCCACATACTTGTTGGACATGGCAAAGTAAATAAGACTTGCGGCAAAAAGACTACCACTGCTTTGTTTAAGTACATCTTTAGGTCCTTCCTCCTCCCACAGAACTGACATGCGTTCAATAGTCCATGCAATAATTATCATAGGAAAAAAGGTAACTTGCATACCACTGTCAATACCCATCTTGTCGCTGGTTACGCTGATGGCAACATAAATAATGATAACAAAGACCAGAACTGCTGAAATGCGCGGCACAAGTAGAAGATTAAGGTGGCTCAAATAGCTTCTTAGTATAAGACCAACGCTTACAACGATGATAAACAGTGCAAGGCCACTTACAAGTTGCGTCTGCAAAAACACTAGTGCTATCAGAATAGGCATAAATGTGCCGGATGTTGGGATACCAACAAGATTACGAAGGATAACTACTACTAGTGCTCCAATAGGGATAAGAAGCAGAAGTTTAAATGTATTTTGATCTTTTATGGGTAGACTATAAATTGAAAAATCAATTAAGAAAGATTGTTTATGTTGACCATGCATAATCGCTACTCGTTCTGCCGCCATTTTTTCACCAAGCACTGCAAAACTCACTTTTCCACCTGTTGCGCCAACAAGATCGAGGGTCGATTCTTGGTTCACTTGCCAAAGTAAAAAAGTTTCAAGTGACTCTTCTTCTGAGCTACGTGGATTAAGAAGAACAAGTTTATCATTATCAAGTATTTCAATGTATGATTTAAGTGTTTTGCTGTTTTGAGTTTCCTTTAACTGCAATCCTTTGACAAATCGAGCTGCAATATCGGCACGACCCAATAATGCGCATGCCATTTCAAGTTTACCATCAAAGGTATCGACTTCATCATGAAGAATTCTTGCGTCAGTGTTTTCGGTGGAATTAAGACTAGCAAGCAGATAAGTTGCAATAGCTGTTTTGCTTTTTTGCTGAGTGCTAGCTTTCTTGATGAGATTGCCAGCTGCCTTTGTTCCTGCCTCTGAAAAATCAGCTTTTATTATTGGGAAATCATCAGAAGGTATTGGCTCTCCATTTTTATGGCGAGATACTGTTGCGCGAAAATAAATTTTATCTTCACCAGTTTCATTCTCTCCACTCCAAATAGCTCGACCTTTTACTATGTTAAACTCATAGTTTTTTCCTGTGTTTATGAGATCTAAAACCGCAAGACTATCTGAATTATCCGGCAGGTTCAACGATACTTCGAGAGGGCCACCGTCAGCAGTAAATGAGACGGCAGATTCAACAGTCCAAATCTCTACTTTATCTGTGGGTAGAAACGAAAAGCCTAATTCTTGGCTTTTGTATATTGCTGATCCAATTCCAAGGATAAGCAGGGTCGCTATGATAATAATTAGTTGTAATTTAGTTTTCATATTACTTTTTCTCATTCATTAGGGAGGTTGTGTTTTTCTTGCTGACATCAACGAGAAAATTTCCTTCAAGAATATTTCTTCCAACCAGCACGGGATATTTAAAAGATGATCTGTCAGCTAAACTGTATTCTGCATTAAGTTTTTTTGAGCCTATCTTCGTTTTTAGTTTTACTACAATTCTATTTTGAGAATCTGCGCCATGCCTTTTAATTTCGACGATCCTCGATATTTTACTTTCTAATTTTTGCACGTCACTGGTTGTACGATTTTTCACGTTAAAACGGACCCAGTTTTTCCCATCTCGTTCAAAGCGAACTATCTGTTGAGCATCAATTGATGATGTTGTTGCCCCCGTGTCAATCCTCGCGGGGAAAGTTGACTTGGTTGTGATGATTGTGACTGGTTCAATTTCACCAATAACAATTAAACCTTCTTTAATATTGGTGTCAGGTTTAACTGGCTGAGTTGGCGGTTTTACAGGGTTTTTGCTAACTTGAGAAACCTTTGAGATGGCTGGACTCAATGTCGGTAGTTGTTTGTCTGGTGTTGCACAACCATTTAGAACAACGAGTAATATACAGCAATTCAGTATTGATAAAATTTGGTAAGGTTTGGTGGTTATCATATTGTACCCTTTGATTAGTAATTTTAGATCTGTATTTATTCATAATGGCGATATCGGTAAATGAAAGTACAAGGAATATTGTTGTAATAAAAGAAAATAACAGAGAATAGTTTTCTTGGGCAGAGGTAATTGACAACAAAGTAGTATTTAGCTTTGATAAGTATATTCTTTAGCCTATCTCAAAAATTAATTATTTGAATATTAGTATTGGCATGGTATCTACTTATTATTAATTAGGATAATAAGCAGATACCATGCCAATACTCCTTCTTTAAAAGCAGTTTAGTCGTTTGTGTTGATGGCCTGTGACTTTGGGTCGTAGAGTATGCAATTTTAGGTGACCAGTTATTAATTACCTGAAAAATATCGAGCTAGTAATTATATCAATTGAAATATTGTTCATCAAAAGGAGAACTTGAATGAATTTGCGAGTTACAAAATTATCCATAATTGTGTTGCTGATTAGTTTGTTAATGTTTGCTTCCTCATCGAATGGTGCCGGACAGGCTGTTCCTGAAAATGGGGAAGTAAAACAGGAACAAACTAAGGACGTTGAGCTAGTTGTTGAGCCATCTCAAAAGAGGAAAATATTTTCAAGATGGCTCCACATGCTGGATGAAAAATCCAATAAAATAGAGGGTGAATTAGCTTTCACCTCACATTTTAGCCAAGTGCCTCAGGATCTCGCTCAAGCATTTAATACGATCGGTAAACCTGCTGGCAGTATGGGCGTTTTGGCTGTTTTGCTACGGGTTCTTATAGCAATAGTAGCAGGTTTTTGTGTGACAATACTCCTTACCAAAATGGGTAAGAAAAAAATGGAAGCTCTAAAAAGTCTCAATCCACCCAAAGGTGAAAGGCAAGCCCTCTTTTTCACAGGATTTATGCAAAATGTCCCAAGCCTTATTGGGCTATCCGTTTTTATGTTTTCTTCTATAGCAACTTTTCTTCTTCTAGCTGAGAATATTTCTGTTGCCGGTAGGATGTTATTTCTTCTTTTGCTAGGTGTAATTATCACTTATCAGCTAGTTATGGTTGTTGTTCGAACAATTCTCTCACCTGATAATGATGAGATCAGAGTGGTCTCCATTAGCTCTTCACTTGCACAATCGTTGACAAAAGCGACTTGTATCTCAATTAGTATTCTAGTTTTTGCCTTTTTGATGGGTAATTTCCTTTATGAAATTGGTCTAGCAAAACTATCTTTACGCTGGAGCATACTTATCCTCGGTTCTGCAGTTATAGCAGTGTATGCACTACTTGTCGTATATTTGAAACAGCCAGTGGTGAAAGCACTATTAGAAAAATCAAAAAATGAACAAACTGGTTGGTTAAAGCAGCAGTTTTATGCTCAATGGCATTTATCTGCGTTATTATATCTTTGTTGTATTTGGTTTCTTTGGATCAACCAGCAATTATCTGGTGATGCTGTTGGTGGAGGGTCATTTATTGTCAGCATGTTGGTTGTTCCGATTTATTTTATACTAAGCGCCATAGGTATAGTGTTGATCGCCTCAATTATCGATTCTTTGGGGATTGTAGGTAGCAAAGATACAACTACAACATTGATAGATGAAAATGCACCAACGGAAGAGGAAATAGCCGAGCGTCGTATTGCAATAATCTCTAAAATTCATGGTTTTTACAAATTGTTTGTCATCGCTGCTCTAACTGCATGGCTTCTATCTCTATGGGGGTATCAAATACCTTTCGCTGGAATTATTATCAAAGCTTTATTTCAATCTATAATCATAATAGGGGTAGCTCTTATCTTTTGGAGTTTTGCTTCATCGTACTTAGCAAGAAAGATTGCTGAGACGACTCCTGAAGTTGAT
Organism: Desulfotalea sp.; assembly: GCA_051531995.1. Classification (GTDB taxonomy): domain Bacteria; phylum Desulfobacterota; class Desulfobulbia; order Desulfobulbales; family Desulfocapsaceae; genus Desulfotalea. The sequence continues at coordinate 63,954 of JAOPTU010000013.1, read as the reverse complement.
GAGAGTGAAGATAATAGTGACGATGAGTTTGGAGGTGCCGTGGCAAAAGGCAGAGGTCACACCTTGTTGCCAATGGTACGTAAGGTTTTGGGCTCAATTTTGGTGGTTATGGTAGTACTGGTTGTAATTTCATCTCTGGGAGTAAATATTGGGCCGTTATTAGCTGGGGCTGGTGTACTTGGCCTTGCAGTTGGTTTTGGTGCACAAAAGTTGGTCTCTGATATATTTTCAGGATTTTTCTTTTTGCTTGATGATGCTTTTCGGGTTGGTGAGTATATTCAGGCAGGTTCAATAAAAGGTACGGTTGAGGGAATAACTCTAAGAAATGTAATGTTAAGGCATCATCTTGGAATGTTACAGATTGTTCCTCATAGCGATTTAGGTGCTATCACAAACTGTATGAGAGGTGGGATGGTTATCAAATTTCCTCTCGAATTTCCATATGATGCAGACATAGATAAAGTGCGAAAAATAATAAAGAAGGTTGGTCAGGCTATGTTGCTTGATGAAGAGTTGGGGGATGACTTCATTCTGCCGGTAAAATCTCAAGGTGTAAATGAAATAACTAATTCTGTTATGGTTATTCGGGTTAAATTTACAGCTAAACCAGGAAAACAGTTTGTTATAAAGCGTGAAGCATTTAGGAGAATAACCGAGGCTTTAAATGCCAAGGGAATTTATTATGCACATCGTAAGGTAATTGTTGATTTACCCCATGATAGTGAACTCGCACATCACTCTGATGAACTGAAGCAAAAGGTCCTACAAGCAGGTGCCGCTACTGTTGCTGTTGAGCCACTGGTACCAGAGCTTCCGCCTAAAAAAGAGTCGGGTATGTTTAGTTAGCCTGAAGAGTACCTTGAAATCATAAAACAATAAATGTTGTAGGTGAAAATTGAAATTATGATTTATCAGATCTTATAAAAGAAGCTGGTTAGAACAAGGAAGAAAACAAAAAAAAGCCCTTAACNNGTTAAGGGCTTTTTTTTGTTTTTTAGAAATCCTTACTATTTTCTTCTAGAAGGTTTTGAAGGTCTCTTGTCAGGACGCTTTGAGGGACGTTCAGGTTTATTATTTGGGCGATCGATTATAATCGTTGTGTCATTGCGCCCCCAATTTGGGTGTGGGTCGTAGTAGCGCTCATAACCAATTGTTGAGTAGGCTGAGTAGGTGCAACCTCCTAGTAATAGTAAAGATCCAGCTAGAAGGCCAAATGTAATATGTTTTTTATAGTTAATCATTGTCTTTGTCCATTTCCTCATCAATTCCTGTCCATTCTTGAACCATAAAAAGAGCTCCTGAAGGATCAGCAAGTAAAGCTACTTGGTCAACATAGTCTGGATTCTCTGGTTCAATGATCACCCTGCCACCTAATTTATCCGCCAAAATTGCTATTGAGCTAGCATCTTGAACTTTGATAACTGGAACCCACCTTTGCTCTAGGCCTTGTTGGACCAGATGACGTATTCCCGCACGCCATTTATTCTCGTTTTTTAATATCCAGTAAGAGTCCAGTTCTTCAACGCTTAGATAGCCAACAAGTTGCTGGTAAAACTTTATTGAATCAACAGGGTTATTAGTCCAAAGCTCATGCCACAACCAAGAGCCTTCCGTTATTGGCCCATCATTAGGGTCGCCATTAGTCGTATGGATTAAGGATAATTGTGCACCGTGTGGGTCACTAACTAAAACAACCAGACCGCGATCTCCTATTTGCTCAGGTCCTCTATGAATTTGACCACCCATAGCTGCTACTTGCTCTGCTGCCTTGTTAACATCTGGGACAGATAGGGATGATATCCATCTTGCGACATGCGGCACAGAATCTTTGGGCTGAACATCTAATATGCCGCCAATTCGCTTATTGTTATGAAAGATAATTGTGTAACGATCATTTGTTTCAAAAGTCCAATACAACAGTTTTCCGTAAAATTCTTTTGTTGATTCCACATCACTGGTTACGAGATCGTGCCAGATGAATTTACCTGGGTGATAGGTCTGGGTATTTCCCTCTATAATAGGAGTAGGCTTGGTAAGAGAGCAACTTGCAAGCATGATCGTCAACACTCCACAAAGACCCAAAAGAACCATTTGTCGGAAAATGGATCTGGTTAAAATTTTTAACATGTTTTGTCTCACTTGGTAAAATTTAAAAACATCGTAAGTATGTTGTGTAATCTGGGTCAAAATAATTAATACAGTATGATTGCTATCTTCTTCGACTCTTTCTTGCTTTACCTGCTGATCTATTTTTAGACGGTCTACCGATTTGCTGCCTTGTATTACTAGAATTAGATTTCACACGACTTTTGGAGCTACTTTTTTGAGTCTTAGATACTGTTCTATTGTTTGAACGAGCTTCCGTATTGTTTCTGGCTTTACTTGGTGCTTTTACTTGTTTGGACTCTGGTTTCCAGTCCTTTTGCACCTTTTTTCCTGTTGATAATTTACTATCATTAATTTTCGGAGTTTTTATCTGAGGTTTATCTACTTTTTGTTTTACTTCTTGCTTGTTTCTAATCTCTTTCTTTCTGTTGTTTAACGATTTGTCAGGTTTTTTATCTGCAAAATCATTTCGTATAGATTTATTTTTTAAATCTATAGAAGTATCATTTTTTCTAATGTTTGTGCGTCTATATGAGTTATTCTTATTGATATGAACATTTATGTTTGTTTGATACCTGTTCCTAGAGTATGGGCGCCATGGACGGTAATAAGGAGGATAGTGTCCCCAATAGAAAGGTGAGCGCCAAGGGCGATAAACAGGTCCCCAAAACCAAAGATAAATAACAGGGGGATGCACATAAACGGGGTGAATGACATAGTCAGGACCATACATGTTGACGTCTCCGACAACCTGTACTTGAGTATTATCGGGACCTTTTTTCTCTACCTTAATAGTAGCTACATTTTGATACTGGTCTTTGCCAATGACAGCTTGAAGGGTCACGACATGAGTGTCACCATTTGATGTTTCGGTAACTTTTAAATAATCAACTTCCCCGTCTTCGTTAAGGTCCAAATTAGAAATTTGAGTATTAGGGTCATTGAGCTTTTTTTCAAATTCTTCTAAATCTTTAGATTCCCCAAAAACTGATGCTACTGCTTCAAGATTTAAATTATCACTAATATTAGTGTTTTCTGCTGCAACAGTAGTCGTATCTTCTGCGTAAAGGTTTCCAGATGATATGAATAGTACAAATAGTAAAAGTACAAACAACTTTTTCATGATTTTTTCATTGCTATGAAAAGCAAAGCCTTTATTTGAATAGTATAAATAGATGTCTCATATTAAACATTCTCACGATCTAATTGAGTATTTGATTGTAACGATAGCACATATTTTATGACATTGCATTACGTGTAAACCTTTTGAAATAGCTGCGTAAGCATTAGTAATCTGTTTGTGAGGAATGTTGTTTAGTTTATGATTGCAATATTAAAAATAACTAAGGCCATGAATTTAGATGCTAAATACATGGTTTAGTCAGGGAGGTATTGGAGACATAATTAAATTTGAATATTCTAAATTCCGAACATACAATATATGAATAAGAGATAATAAATCGTCATATTATTAAAATTCCATTATTTATGAGGTGCTTTAATGAATTTGTCTTTGAAGAAAAAAATTATTTTGTCTTTATTATGTTCTTCGGTAATTCCTATTTTAATTTTAAGTAGTGTTATTGGCGTTAAGATTGAAAATACTTTGCTGAAAAATTTTTCTCAATCAACGACGAATGAACTTGGGCACATTGAAAAAGTAATAGCAAATTTTGTCAAGGATACTAAGGCAATAACCTCTATGGTGGCCCAACATTATGATGTGGTTTTGGCAGATGATAGTGTGAATTCATATGTGAATGAAAAAATTGCAAAAAATTACAAAGATTTTGAGACAACAGGGCGGGTGGAAAAAAATATTCTTCATACTCTACAAGCTCTTCTTGCAACTCATCCTAATTTCGTAGATGCTTTTGTTGGAACTGAGTATGGCGGCTTTACATCAGGTTCTACCTCTAAATATCCTGGAGGGTATGACCCAAGAGTCAGACCGTGGTATAAGTCGGCCGTTCAAAAAAAAGGGACTCCGATAATTTCTAAAGCATATACTTCTTCAACTGGTGGGGTGGTTGTAACCACTGCCGAAACTATCATGAAGCAAGGCCGAGTAGTTGGGGCTGCAGGAATAGATGTGAACCTCGATGATCTTACAAGTTTTATAGAAAAGATTAAAATTGGAAAATCTGGCTATGTAATAATGGTTCAGGATGATGGTGTTATCCTGGCCGACCCGAAAGTACCAGAACATAATTTCAAAAATATGAATGATCTTAATTCTGATGCCTTTAAAACTTTAAATCGTACAAGTTCTGGAGAGCAAGAAATAGAAATTGATGGAGATAGCTATATTGCTCAAGTTCTAACGTCTGATGCTTTAGGTTGGAAATTAATAGCATTGATCGAAAAAGATGAAATAATGGGAGAGGTTTATAGTTTATTGATGGTTCTTGCTGTTGTGGGTATCATTTTAACAGCAGTTTTTGTTTTACTTGGCTTTTATCTTGCTAATACTCTCATTAAACCAGTCACCTATGTGACACTCATGATCAAAGATATTGCTCAAGGTGAGGGTGATCTTACAAAACGATTAAATATCACATCAAAAGATGAACTGGGAGAGCTTGCAAAATGGTTCAATCTTTTTATCGAAAAACTCCAAGGGATTGTTCAGCAAATTGCCAGTTCAGCTTCGAATATGGGAGTAAGTGCCAATGGGCTGACACAAATTTCAGAAAATCTTCTTGAATATTCAGGTTCTTCATCTCAACGAGCAACTAATGTAGCGGTCTCTTCTGAGGAAATGACTGCTAATCTCAACAGTGTCGCTGTTGCCATGGAAGAGTCTTCGACCAATGCGAATATGGTTGCTATTGCAGCGGAGGAGATGAGCTCTACCATTAATGAGATTGCTGCAAATGCGGAAAAAGCTCGTGGTGTATCTCTTGATGCTGTTAATCAAGCTGGGGAGGCTTCAAAGGATATGGCTGACCTTGGCTCAGCCGCAGATAAAATTGGAAAAGTGACTGAGACAATTACAGAAATATCAGAGCAAACCAATTTGCTTGCACTAAATGCGACTATCGAGGCCGCTCGCGCAGGTGAGGCTGGTAAGGGTTTTGCCGTAGTTGCAAATGAAATTAAGGATCTTGCCAAGCAAACAGCTGATGCAACACTTGATATTAAAAGACTTGTTGAAGATGTGCAAAAGACCACACAAAACACGGGTGCTAGTATCAAAAAAATCTCTGAAGTTATTGGAGGAGTAAACGAAACAGTAGGTTCAATAGCAACAGCTGTTGAAGAGCAAACTGTAACAACAAGTGAAATTGCAGAAAATATTGCTCAAACAAGTCAGGGCATTCAAGAGGTAAATGAAAATGTAAGCCAAAGCTCAGTTGTTGCAGGCGAAATCACCCAGGATATCTCTGAAGTATCTGTGTCTTCGCAGAATATTGCCGATAGTAGTAGAGAAGTAGAAAGTAATGCTCAAGAACAACTAAATAACACAAATAAATTGAATGAAATAGTTGGTGGGTTCAAGGTGTGACCAGGTTAGTTAACGCCCCTTGAATTAATCGTTAAGGTTAATTTTTTAGAGCAGTTTTAGATACACAAAAGGAGTCATGCACATGAATATTGTGTATGGCTCTTTTTTGTTTTAGTCATGTTGCTTTTTCAGTGAGTGAATCAGCCGGAATGAAAAAAGGAAAATATATCATCTTGAATTCTCTGAAAATACCTGGTTTATAACACATGGAGTGATTCTGCGTTGTTGATGATATTATAAGATTTTCTATATCTCCCTGCATCAACCTTGCTGGGTGAATATAATGATGGTATTGATTATAATGTTTATGAAAAAGATTAAGGGTGTTTCTAGTTAATGTTCTCTCTGGCTATCTTTGCGTTATTTGTGAGAATTATTACAGGAAATCAATTTGACTCATCTCTACTATAAAATATATAATTAAAGTACCCCCCTTACTTCAATATAAAAGGTTAGTAGTGGTTAAAATAAAGGTTACGAATGGCATATTTCCATAAAAAGAGTCTAAGTCGTAAAATATTTTCTGTTCTTGCTACTGTATTGTTTTTGTTTTTTTTGACAACAGGTCTCATTTCCTCTGCGTTTGTAAAAAAAGTCATATCTATTCACTTTGATGAAGACCTGAAAAACACATTGAATAGTGTGAAAAATATTGTTGAAACCTCAGCAAACTTGTCAGTGCGAAATTACTTAAGAGCGGTTGCAGAACAAGATAAAAAAATAATTGAAGACTTATACAATCAAAGTTTATCTAGTGATTTCTCGGATCAAAAAGCCCAAGATCAAGCTAAGAAAATATTGTTAACCCAAAAGCTTGGTCTTTCAGGATACGTTTATGTTATTGATTCTTCAGGGATTGTTTTGTCGCATCCAACGACTAGTCTTATTGGAGATAATGTAAGTGATTTTGACTTTATTCGTACTCAAGTTAAGAAAAAAGTCGGATTTATCCACTATGAGTGGCAGGGGGTAGGAGAAACTCGGACTAGGAAAAAAATATTATACATGGAGTACTTTGAACCATGGGATTGGATTATCTCAGTTTCAGCATACAAAGATGAACTGACTAGTCTGATACATGTAAAAGATTTTAAAGATCAGATGTTATCCATAAAAATAGGTGAGCATGGATATCCTTTTGTTCTCTCGATGGACGGAGAGATGATTGCTCACCCAAGCTTGTCTGGTAATGTTATTAATAATGGAGCAGAATATTCTGATCTAGTTGATAGGTTAATTAAAGAAAAAGAAGGGCAGGCATACTATTCATGGATTGATCCTGTGAGTGGTAAAAAAGAAGATAAATTCATTATGTTCTCTTTTGTTGAAGAGTTTGGGTGGATTGTTGCTGCAACAGGTTATGTGACTGACTTCTATTCACCTCTTAGAGCTTTAAAGATTGTTTATGCAATTCTCTTACTATTGAGTTTATTTCTTTCTGTTATCATTTCTTACTTCCTCAGTAAATCGATTACAAAACCTCTTATTTTGTTACTAGAAAAAATAACAGATGAATCAGGTGCATTAAATATTAAATCTCAGCAAAATAAACAGGGAAATGAAATTGAAGAAATAGCTAATTTTTTTTCTCAGTACATGCATATACTAACCGAAAATAATGATAAACTCGGATTAATGCTAATCGAAAAAAATCAAAACATTGAAGAGCTTAATATTTTTAAAAAAGTTTTTGACACCACTAGAGATGGTGTAACAATTACTGACGCTGAGGGACTTATTAAAATAGCTAATCAATCATTTTGTAGAATCACTGGGTTTAATCATATTGAAGCGATTGGTGCGGACCATAGAATTTTAAAATCTGATCGGCATACAGATAGTTTCTATGCTTCCATGTGGAAAGACATCAAAGAGGAAGGATTTTGGCGAGGTGAAATTTGGAACAAAAGAAAAAATGGTGAAGTTTATCCTGAGTGGTTAACGATTTCAGCTGTTCAAGACAATAATGGAATTACCACTCATTACGCAGCCATCTTTAATGATATTTCTTTGTTTCATAAGCAGAAGGATAGGATTAAATTTCTAGCTTATCATGATGCGTTAACAAAACTACCCAATAGGCTTTTTATTATAGAGACGTTAGAGCAAGCTGTCGAATACTGTCAACGATATGGTGGAGAAGTTGTTTGTCTGACAATAGATATAGATAGTTTCAGAGCGGTAAACGATTCGTTAGGCCACTTGGCAGGAGATGATCTTCTAAAGAGATTTGCTATACGTTTGCAAAGTGTTGTTAGGGAGGAGGATTCGCTAGGTAGGATTGATGGTGATGAATTTGTTTATGTTTTTCATAATCAAGATAAGAGTGTTGATTATTTATCTGTTATAGAAGATTTGTCACATTGTGTTAAAGAACCGTTTTCATTGTATGAATTTAAACATTATTTTTCTATTAGTATTGGTGTTGCGATATTTCCTGTTGATGGTAGTACCGCAGAAGATCTTTTAAAACGAGCAGACTTAGCTTTAGAAAAAGCAAAGAAAGAGAAGGGCAATAGTTACGCATTATTTGATAATGCCATGGAAATTGATATTATCAAAAAAATAAAATATCTTTCTAAAATTAGAACTGGAATTAAGAATGATGAGTTTATCCCATTTTATCAACCTAAGGTGGATCTGAAAACTGGTCGTGTTGTTGGGATGGAAGCCCTTGCTCGTTGGAAAACTGGCGATAAATTGATTGGACCTGGAACATTTATTCCCTTGTCAGAAGAGTCTGGCCTTATTATTCCATTATCAAAGTTGATATCCCAACAAGTACTAAAAGATATTGCGATACTTCATAAGCAAGGCCATTATTTAAAAATTGCAATAAACCTATCCCCTCTCCAGCTCAGCAATGAATCTACTACCGATGAACTGATTAGTATGATTAGCACGGCTGAAGTAGCACCTGAGTATATTGAATTTGAAGTTACAGAATCTACGCTAATGCATGACCCTGAGCGATCAAAGGAAATACTTGATAAGATAGTTAGTTACGGGTTCACAATAGCAATTGATGACTTTGGTACCGGATACTCATCTTTACAGTATATGAAGCAGTTTCCAATATCGACTTTAAAGATCGATATGTCATTTGTATCAGGTATTGGAAAAGATGAAAATGATGAAATTCTTATACGAACTATTGTTGAAATGGCAAATCAATTCAATCTTGATATCGTTGCAGAGGGTATAGAAGAAATAGAACAAGAAAAATTCTTGTCAGATCTTGATTGTCATTTTGGGCAAGGATATCTCTATGGTAAACCAATGAGTTTCGAGTCTTTCTGTGAATGGTTACAACGATGATGTTGTTTGCTTTCTGAGGTACTTTATTCTTTACCCAGGATAAAGTTATATCGCGAACTTCCCACACAGATAGGTCTTATTTCTACCTGTGATTCACCTTTTAAAAAGAGCAAGGCAGATGTTAACAATAAAAGAAGCAACTTCTCTTATCAAAAGTAATATTCCTAATCGGCAAAGTATTTTAGTAGCGTTGAATGACTGCTTAGGCCTTTATTTGGCTGAGGATGTTACTGCTCCTGAAGCATCTCCACGATACACGAACTCAGCAATGGATGGCTATGCGATCAAGTTTGTGGATGGTATTTCACCTGATCAACTTTTCAAGATAGTAGGGGAGAGTCAGGCGGGAGCTCCCTTTTCAGGGGTGCTTGGCGAAAACGAAGCTATTCGAATTAATACTGGTGCCGCTGTTCCTGAAAGTGCTGATACCGTAATTCGTTTAGAAGATACTGAAGAGATTAATTCATTATTAAAAATAAACATATTACCAAATAAACCAGGAAAAGATGTCAGATATAAGGGAGAGGAGTTTGAACAGGGCAAAGTAATATTAAAAAAAGGGACCTGTTTGTTAGCTCCTCAAATAGCTCTTCTTGCAGCCGTTGGTTTTGATAAATTTTCAGTATATAAACCTTGTGAGATTACACTTATTATTACAGGTTCTGAGCTCGTTTCCTCGGGCAGTAAGCCAAGTGAATTTCAAATTCGTGATTCTAATATGGCAATGCTTGTTGCGGCTATATTAGAAGCTGGTGGTAAAGTAGTTAAGACTGTGAGAGTACCTGATGACCAAGATATAACCAGACAAGCTATAGCTGAAGCTACAACAGATATTGTGATCTGTACTGGTGGTGTTTCTGTTGGTAAACATGATCATGTGAAGAGTTCTGTAGAGTTTAACGGTTACAAGGAAATATTTTGGAGAATCAAACAAAAACCAGGGAAACCACTTTTCTTTGCAAAGAAAGATAGTACTTTGCTTTTTGGTTTGCCCGGAAATCCAGTTTCCGCATTTATGTGTTTCACGCATTATATTAGACCAGTGATTGGCTATCTTAATGGCTTAAATTTTGGCTGGCCTATGGTTGCAGGTGTCGCTCTTGCTGATATTAAAAATGATGGAAAACGAACCTGTATGATTCGCGTTAAACTAAGTTGGCATCCCAATAGCGGATATAGCATAAAGGATGCAGTAGCGCAGGGTTCACATATGCTCACTTCAATTTCAGAATCAGACGGTTATATCATTTTAGAGCCAGGTGATCTTTTGCAAAAAGGCTCAACAATTGATGTGTACTGCTATAATACATTAAAAGAGATATTTTAATGGCTGAGTAGACTTTGTTCATGTTACCGAAAAATGGTGATTATTTAAGAGCAAATTAGGCCATATGTTACATATTTACTATATGTAAAGCCCATAACAGTTTTTTTTGCTGTTATGGGCTTTTTACGTTTTTTACGAATAATATAGAGGATAAAATGGCTAGTTTAACTGCCAATAGAGAAATATTAATTTGTCGGATATTTGAGAGGGGCACTGTACATTTTTTAACATTTTAAAACATAAAACCAACAGATAATCCGTTCTGTCATGCCTATATTGTTACCTATGATAATTGTTTCTAAGTTGTCTCAAGTGTTATAATCGAAACTTGGATAGTATAATTGTAGCAACTGAATATGTTGTATTATAGTGAATATCAATATCAAGACTTTTTATATAGGAAATAAGAAAAATGTTACCCAGAAATGACTTGGAGAAACAAATACATATCCTCCTTGTTGAAGATGATCGAAGACTTGCTGATCTTATTCGAGATTACCTTGAGCAACAAGGATTTGACGTGAATATTACCGAACGTGGCGATATAGCTGTACCTTTGATTGTTGAGTGTCAACCTGATCTGGTGGTGCTAGATCTTATGTTACCAGGCAAAGATGGATTGACTGTTTGTCGAGAGGTTCGACATCAATATGACGGGCCTATCTTAATGCTCACTGCTAAAGAGGAAGATAGCGACCAGGTAGCTGGCCTTGAACTTGGTGCAGACGATTATGTGAAAAAACCGATTGAACCTAGAGTGTTACTTGCCCGGATTAGAGCTTTGTTGCGTCGTTTTTTACCAGTTGTAAAGGTTGCAGTGGAAAACGCTATAGTTTTTGAATTTGGTAATTTGGAAATATGTCATGCCTCTCGTCGGGTGACCCTGGATGATGTGCAAATAGATCTTACCAGTGCAGAATATGACCTGTTATTTGTTTTGGCAGAATCAGCAGGGACTACTCTTGATAGAGATCATCTTTTTAAAATACTAAGAGGTATTTCATATGACGGCTTGGATCGTACAATGGATGTGAGTATTTCACGTTTACGGAAAAAGCTTGGGGATTCATCATCTCGCCCCTTTCGGATCAAAACGATTTGGGGACAAGGATATCTTTTTGTCCCAGATGCCTGGTATTAAATAATAGGAAATAAAATATATGAAAAGATTTTTCTTTGGGACGTATTTTTTTATAATTATCGCAGTTGCCGCTACCATTTGGGGAGTAGGTTTTTTAGCCGATTTTTATATAAGTCATCGATATCCTAATATGGTAATTAGCGAAGATCAGAACCTCAGTCGAGGTACTTTTTACCTTGTCGAGCAGGCTTTATTGAAGGCACCTGAAGAACAATATTCAAAAGTTTTAGATAGTCTGCAGCCTCAATTTGGTTATCCTATTGAAATAGAAGAAATGGAGACCTTAGAGATGACAGATGGCCAACGAGCGACTCTACTCCAGGGCGCAATTGTAATCTTGCAAGAAGGGGATATCCATTGGAAAAGGATTGGTGAGAGTGATTATGTGATTAGCATGGGGCCTTTTGAATATTTACAGTTAAAAACTACCGAAATCACTGTATTATTTGTCATTTCAGCCTTATTTCTTGGATTGATAATACTTGGTTGGGCAATTTATTTTTGGGGTAGACTTAATAAAATCAGTGAAGCAACCCTTGCATTTGGTCAGGGGCATTTTTCCACACGTGTTACTGTGCCCAAGTTTTCTTCTCTTTCATTAATTGCATCTACTTTTAATAGTATGGCTGAACACATTGAACGACTTATTTCTTCTCATAAGCAATTGGTTAATGCTGTATCCCATGAACTTAGAACCCCGATTAGCAGAATTAGATTTGGTTTGGAAAGCGTACGTACTGCTAAAGAAGGTGAGAGGGTAAGACAGTTGTCGGGAATCCGTAATGATGTTGATGAGCTGGATGATCTAGTAAATGAATTGCTCAGCTATACACGATTTGAGCGAATGGAAAGCCAAATATCTCTGCAAGGTATGCCAGTTTTAAAATGGTTAAGAGAGTATATGCGGGTTGCAAAAGAAATTAGTGATTTACCGTTGGAATTTATTTCGGAAAATATTCCAGAAGATTATTTTGTGAAATTTGATCCCAGGCAGTTAGAACGTGCAATCCATAATTTGCTCCAGAATGCTAATCGTTATGCAACTAGTCTCATCTTGGTTAAAATTTTAAAAGATCCAGAATGGATTACCATTATTGTTGAAGATGATGGTTCTGGCATAAATGAAGCAGATCGAGTCAGAATTTTTGATCCATTTGTGAGATTGGACTCTAGTAGGAATAGAAAAAATGGAGGTTATGGCTTGGGACTGTCCATTGTTCGTGAAATAATTCGAGGTCATGATGGGTCTGTGTCTATTCGTGAATCTTCTATCGGAGGAGCAGCATTTTGCCTTAAATTACCAGTCAAAAAAGATATAGTATGATTATTTTTTTATCTTTATGGTTCTTGAATGATTAGAAAATTCGTTCAAGTTCGAGGCGGACGAAAAAAATTACCGCAGGCATATAAGCGATATTTCGAGGATAAGTTTTTAAGTTCAACGAGGAAGTTGGGCAAAGTAGCAATTTTTCAAAGTAGCCTTTAATTAATAAAAAATCGTAAATAAGACATTTAGCTATACCAATAGTTTTTACTTCCGTTTTCTTGCCACTAAGTTTGCTTTTTATCTGCGAGAATCTTTTTTATACCTTCATAGCCCCAATCACTTTCACTTCAAACATAGAACTAATTTTATGACAAATTAGATAGACGATCAGAACCTTGATTACAAATTGTTACAATTGGATACAAGTTCCCCACAGTTTTCCTTTGAGCATGTGAGTAGGATTATCATCGTTGTATATGTGAAAATAGATGGCTTAATCTTAAAAGCGGGACCACCAAAACAATGTATTTTAAAAAAGCAGGAGAAGAGTCAAACACATTGGCTCGGTTATCATTTTTCCTTTCAGTAATTTTTTCCATTTTGGCAATATTTGGTTGTGCCAGTAAAAAAACTAACGTTGCTTTACCTGGTGACATACCTACTACTTGGGGTTTTACAAAGCAGACTGAACCATCTCTTATATCTGAGAGATTATTAGATCTTCTCGGTGATCCACAAATAATAGAACTGGCTCAGGAAGCACTAGCTAATAACCCTAATCTTGGTGCGACAAGTGACAGGTTGCTCGCTCAAGCTGCATTACTAGGTGTCTCTGGATCAAGATTATGGCCTACAGTCAATCTAGATCTTGCTGCTAACCGAGGAAATCAAGGGTTTAATGATTTAGGTGAGCATAGTAGCTCATCTCAATACAGTGCCGGTTTAGGGATAAGTTGGGAGCTTGATCTGTGGGGTAAAATACGTGATGAGCATAATGCGAATCGTACATCTCTAGAAATTAGTCGCATGGAATATTCAGCTGCCAGAGATTCTCTAATTTCACGAACTATACAGTCATGGGTACGGACAGTTAGCTTATCTCGTTCCGTTGATATATCAGGAGAACGTGTCTCTAATCTCGAAACAATACAAGAGCGAATTTTATCAAGATACCAAAAGGGAATTGGCAGTATAGATGAACTGTCAACGATCAAGACACGAATTTATACAGCAAAGGCTGAGATGTCAGAGTTGACTGAAACACATGCGGAGTCAATTAGAGAACTAGAACTTCTCCTTGGTAGATACCCGGATAATTTCCTTAATCCCGGTAAACTTTATCCAGAACTGATATTACCCGTAATATTTGAACCAGGGGAAGTTCTGGTGAATCGACCAGACGTGTATATAGCACTAAAGCAAATTGAGGCTGCAGAGTTACAGTACAGTGCTGCAGAGAAAGCCTATCTCCCATCGTTTTTGGTTACAGGAAAGCTATTAAAAGAAAATGTAAACCTAGCCAGTATAACGAGTGGGGCTGTTTTGTGGGGTATGGTTTTGTCTGCATCACAACCTATTTTTAACGCAGGAAAAATTGAAAGTAAGATAGAGGCGAGAAGCTGGGAAAAGAGTGCTGCTGTAAAAAACTTAAAACTAGTTGTTTTAAAAGCCACCGGTGAAGTAAAAAAATATTGGGGTATTGAGCAGATGTTGACGAATAAGGGAGCACTGCTTGAGTCAGCTGGTCTTGAGGCAAATAGAAGTTACACATATTTTGAAAAACGATATCTTGGCGGTCTTGATTCCATTGTCAATATGCTTAACGCGAAAGAAGAACAGATCACTATTAAAGCACAAATCAACGAACTACAGGCTGCAAGATTAATTAATCGTATTAATCTCGCACTTGCTCTAGGTCTTGGAGAAAATAATGGAAAATAAAATAAAACTTCGTGAAAAAGAACCAGATAGTAGGTTTCCAAAATCTTTTTTATTTCGCAGATCTTTGGCACTGGTTTGTACGGTCGGAGTATGCATATTTATGATTTGGTTTATTTTGTCATCAGAAGAAAAAGTTGAAAACCCTCAAGAAAACATCATAGAGAATGCTGTTCGTCCAGTCACTGTTATACAGGTTAAACAAGATACTTATCAAACAACTCTCGAAGCCTTTGGTGAGGTCATACCTGAGTGGGAAGTGGTCATCAAATCAAAAGTTCAAGGTGAAATCTTAAATGTCGCAGATACATTTCGTAAAGGAAATACTGTTAATAAAGGAGATTTACTAGTAGAGGTCGAGCAATCTGATTACCGAGTGAGGCTAAGAGAAGCTACACTGGGGTTTAAAGAGGCTAGTGCTAAGCTCCTTATTGAAAAGAAAGAGGGCTTAGAAGCCCATGCATCGTGGGAACGGTCAGGTTTAAAGGGGAAGATGTCAGCATCACCCCTTTTGCTCAGGAAACCATATCTAAGTATGGCTAAAGCTAAACTGGCAGTGGCCAAAGAGCGAGTGCATCAAGCTAAATTATTGATGGCATATACTCACATCAAGGCACCATTTGATGCTCTTATTGTGTCAAGAAATGTCAGTTTAGGAGGGACACTTTTTGCCGGTGATAAGGTAGGAGTGATCTATGGAATGGATACATTTATTGTTTCGCTGCACATAACTGATACAGAATGGTCAAAACTTCCCAAAGAATGGAAAGGGGTTGAGGTGCAACTTTATGCAGAAGAGTCAGGAGCTCAATGGATTGGAAAGTTAGTACGGGAAGGCAAGATTTTCGAACGTGACTCCAGATTGAGAACGCTCTTTGTTGAAATTGACAAACCCTTGCAACAATCACCACCGTTACTACCTGGCACCTTCGTTAAAGCCAAAATCCCCGGACGTTCGATTTCTGGCCTGCTTCGTATCCCCGATTCAGCCAGAACTCAGAAAGGACTGGTATGGTATGTCGATGCTGAAAACCAGTTGCAATCGGTAAAGGCTACACCGGTGTTTCGAGAAAAAGGGTATCTATATTTTAGTTATAAAAACACTGAAATGGTCACAATCGTTGTTAATCCAAACAATAGTTTTGTCAATGGGCTGAATGTCACTCCTGTTGTAGAGGAGAAATGATATGCACGTCTTATCAGCATGGTTTACGCGTAATCCAGTTGCCGCCAATCTTGTTATGATGTTAGCACTTGTTGCCGGATATTTCTCCCTCACGGAAATTCGTATTGAAGGCTTTCCTGCTTTACCGCCAAGCTCTGTTACGGTTTACACTTCATATCCCGGGGCAACCCCAGAGCAGGTTGACCTGAATGTTTCCCAGCGAATTGTCAAGTCACTTGAAGGTGTGGCAGGAATTAAAAAATCATCTTCTATTTCATCGCAATCCTCTTCAGAAGTCACCGTTGAGAAAGTGAGCGGCTATGATCTTGACCGTTTTCAAAACGAAATTCAAAGTAGGATTGATGCCATCTCAGGTTTACCAGGGATGGTTGAACGATCAACAGTTGTTCGTGACGAATTTAAAGTCGAGGCATTGACCGTACAGGTGTATGGCGATACTGACCAGATGACCCTGCAAAAAACAGCGAGGATGGTTAGGGAAAAGCTGCTGAGTGATCCAACAATTGCTAAACTGAGTACTTTCGGTTTTCGGCCATATCAAATTCGTATAGAACTGGATGAAACACAGCTGCAACATTTTGGTCTTACCTTAAAAGAGGTTTCAGCGATTATATGGAAGAACTCCCTTGATTATAGTACCGGCGAGCTGAAGAGTGAAGGGGGAGCGATTACGATTAAGGCGGATCATAAGGCATTTTTCTATGATGATTTTGTTCAAATGCCAATTACTACCTTGGTCAATGGTACCAGAATCACCTTAAAGGATGTAGCAAGGGTGGTTGATGGCTTTGATGAGTCCGATTTTATAGCACGATATAACGGTGTATCTGCTGTCGGTCTTCAAGCTTATACAACCCAAAAGGGTGATTTACTAGAAGTGAGCGAAGCGGCTCATAAAATAGTTAATTCTCTGCACCAACAACTCCCAAGTGGGGTCCAAGTGGAGATATGGGGTGAATATTCGACTTACATGAAAGACAGGTTGCATCTCCTGAAAACCAATGCCTGGCAGGGATTACTTATTGTTTTTCTTTTGCTCGCATTGTTTCTTGATTTGCGCCTGGCATTCTGGGTAGCTCTTGGCATTCCTATTTCCATGGGAGCCGTTTTTATTGTCATGGGTGAACGTTTGCTCGATTATTCCCTTAACGATATAACGACTTTTGGTCTCATTGTAGTAATGGGGATTCTAGTCGATGATGCTGTTATCTTCGGTGAAAGTGTATTTGAAACCAGAAGATTGACAAAAGATCCAATTGAGGGAACCATTGCTGGTGTTCGTAAGGTATCGACTGCGACAACTTTTGGCTGCATGACGACAATTGCTGCATTTTACCCGCTTCTCCTTATCCAAAATGATCTAGGACAGATCTTTGCTAGTTTTTCTATGGTAGTCATCATTGCCTTGATCGCCTCTCTTTTTGAGAGCAAGTTTATTTTACCTGCACATCTAGCCGCAATTGATTTGGACGCAGCGCCCAAGAAAAACATACTATCGAGATCATGGACTTTTTGTCAAACCTTGGCCACGAAATGTCTCTATTTCGTAAATATAAGATTATACACACCTTTACTTGGTCGGTTACTAGAACATAGATACTCAGCTTTAATCGTTTTTATAACTGTAGGAACGATAGGGGTCGGTTGCATTTGTCAGCAAAAAATTAGGACTGTTTTCTTTCCTGAAATACCAGGGCAGATGATAACGATCAACTTAAAGATGCACAGCGGCAGTCCTTTGCACTTGTTAATAAAAAATATAGGTATAGTTGAAGACTGCGGAAAGCAGTTGAATGTGAAGATGAAAGTATCTTTTGCTACTGATTTGCCTCCTATTGCAAGAATAATGACAGTGGTGGAAGGTGAAAACAACGCTACTCTATGGGCTGAGCTACAGCCAGAAAAACAGCGAGAAGTTGGAACTATGGATATACTTAATCGTTGGAGGGATAAGGTCGGTACTCTTGAGGGAGTTGAAGAAATAAGTTTCAATGGCAGTTTTGAAACAGGAGGTGGCTTTGGTGTTGAGTTAACAGGTAGTGATGACCAAACAATTGCGCAGGCTGTGGAAATTTTGAAAAGCCGTTTAGCCACGGTTAAAGGTGTCTACGACATAAAAGATGACCTGAGCAGTCCGGCTCCAAGAATTCGTCTGCAACTCAAAGAAGAGGCTCAACACCTTGGGTTCACTGCTCGTGACCTCGCAAGCAGTATTGGCGATGCATTTGGAGGCCTAGAGGTGCAGCGTGTCCAACGTGGCAGTGAGGAAGTGAAGGTTATCGTTAGATACCAGAATGAGAAAAGAAAATACATTCAGGACTTACTGCAGACTAGGATTGTTGCTCCAAACGGTAAACGTATTCCATTGACAGCCATCGCCAAGGTCTTTTACGACAATCAACCAGTATCGGTTTATCGTAAAAATGGTTTGAAGACCATAGAAGTAACAGCAAAGCTCGATAAAAAAGAACTGAGCCCAACCGAGGCCTATGATTTGATACAAGAGCAAATTGCGCCTGATATAATTGAAAAATATCCTGACATCCACTTCGGAGGAGACGATGAAATTACAGAAATGAAAGGAGGTCTTAAAAAGGCTCTCATAGTTATCTTCATGCTGATTTACGTTCTATTAGCCATCCCGCTAAAATCTTACTGGCAACCGATTATCATCATGTCTGTCATACCTTTTGGGTTTGTAGGTGCTGCAATTGGGCATGGTTTAATGGGGCACACCTTAAGTGTTTTGTCATTTTTCGGCATGCTTGCAGCCATGGGCATAGTCATAAATGATAGCTTGGTTATGTTGACTCGGTATAACCAGCTTCGGGAAGAAAATATGCCAACAAATGAGGCCTTGATAAAGGCTGGGAGTAGCAGGTTTAGGCCGATTTTCCTCACCACGGTAACCACGGTATGTGGTTTACTACCGCTGTTAACTGAAACTTCGGAACAGGCCCAGTATCTTATACCGGCCGCAATATCTCTTGCCTTTGGTGAGTTATTTGCCACACCAATAACGCTTTGCTTGATTCCGCTGCTGGTCAAAATATCTGAAGATTTCACTAGGTTTTTTGGGTTTATGCAAAAAACAAATAATGGTGCCGATAAGCATAAACCAGTGCCTATTTTTTATGAGAATTAATAAAGTGGTAGCTTGGGTAAGGTTACTGGGGAGTAATATTTAATCTCTATTCAGTTGTTAGTGAAATTTCCTCAAAAGTAACACTTTTTGTGGAAACGTGTTACTTTTGTTATTGACAGCATCATTCAAATCCCGTAAAGAATATAACCAAATAATACTAATTTGAAATATGTAACACTTCACTTGGGGGATTTATGTTCATACGTTTTGCACTGTATACAATTATAAGTTTTTTTATCGTTACGCCTGCTTCAGCTCAAACGATTGTCGATTCAACGGGAAGAGAAGTTATTCTTCCGGACAATATAGAACATGTTATCTGTTCAGGACCGGGATGTCTTAGGTTACTAACCTATATGCAAGCAGAGGATATGGTCGTCGCAGTTGATGATTTAGAAGGACGGAATCGAAAAATTGATGCACGTCCTTATGCTATTGCGAACCAACAATTTAAGGATTTGCCAATTTTCGGGGAATTTAGAGGACATGATAACCCTGAACTAATCCTCTCTCTTTCACCTCAACCAGACGTAATCTTTAAAACATATTCGAATATGGGTCATGACCCAGTAGACTTACAACAGAAAACAGGAATCCCTGTCGTAATTTTAAATTATGGCAATCTTTCCGGGCTTAGAAATCAATTTTATAATTCATTACGTATTATTGGTTTAGTTCTTGATAAAAAACCGCGAGCTGAATCTATAATTTCATTTTTCAATTCTATTATTGAAGATCTTGAATTAAGAACAAAGGATATTCCAAGCGAAGATCATCCTTCGGTGTATCTTGGTGGGGTTGCATTTAAAGGACCACACGGATTTCAATCAACTGAACCAACATACCCACCTTTTACATTTGTTAATGCAAAAAATCTAGCATATGAAAAGGCATCATCAGCGAAAGATCTTAGCAATTCTATTGTCTCAAAAGAAACTATTATATCGTGGGATCCTGATAGGATTTTTCTTGATCTCTCAACTCTGAGGCTTGGTGAGAAAGCAGGTGGCCTATATGAATTACAAACAGATTTAGCGTATCAAACCTTAACTGCTTCAGCAAAAAATCATGTATATGGTGTGCTACCATATAATTGGTATACCAAAAATTATGGGTCGATTCTGGCCAATTCCTATTTTGTCGGCAGCATATTATATCCTCAACGTTTTACAGGTATTATCCCAAGCAAAAAAGCAGATGAAATATATACCTTTTTGGTCGGAGAACCTGTTTTTGAAAAGATGAATGCTTCATTTAACCACCTTGCCTTTAAAAAAATCCAGGTTGAATAATATGCATTTCGATCATTCCCAAGTTTCTGAAAAATACACAAAGTATATTAAATCCAAACTTCTTTTTTTATTGGTATTAGCAGGAGTGTTGTTTTTATCATTAATTACAGCTCTTTCTTATGGGGCAGTCGATCTTGCCATCCCAGATGTACTGGTAAGTCTATTTGGTCAACTCGACGATCAACGCACCAATATGATTGTATGGAATATTCGGTTGCCCCAAGCACTTGCAAGTGTCATTGCAGGCGGAGGTCTAGCCATTTCTGGTGTGGTCATGCAATCAATTTTAAGAAACCCTCTTGGCTCTCCATATACCCTTGGCATTTCCCACGCCGCTGCCTTTGGAGCAGCTTTTTCGGTGATGGTACTTGGCAGTGGGGTGATGAGTTCAGTTGGCTCTATATCATTGACAAATCCCTATATAACAACAGCATCAGCGTTTTTCTTTAGTCTATTAGCAGCTGCAATCATTGTCTCAGTTGCCTGTCTTCGGCGTGGCACACCAGAGGTTATGGTTTTGTCAGGTGTGGCCTTAGGCGCATTATTTACCGCCGGTACGATGTTTTTACAGTTTTTTGCAGATGATATGCAGCTTGCCGCTATGGTCTTTTGGACCTTTGGTGATACAGCTCGGGCAACCTGGAATGAAATTTATATTTCAGCAATAGTTCTGGTTATTTGCTTTCTTTATTTTACAGCAAATAGTTGGAATTATAATGCCATAGAAGTTGGCGAGGAGACTGCGCTTGGCTTGGGAATTCGCGTCAATCGTATCCGAATGATTGGGATGTTGTTTGCTTCTATACTGACAGCTGTTCTAATTTCTTTTCTTGGTGTAATTGGATTTGTGGGATTAGTTGTTCCACATATGGTTCGTAAAGTCATTGGCTCAGATCATCGTTTTTTGCTCCCCGCTTCCCTTTTTGCAGGTGCTATCCTTTTATTACTTTCAGACCTCGTTGCCAGGATGATCCTTGCCCCGCATGTACTACCAGTTTCAGTATTAACAGCATTTCTTGGAGCACCCATGTTCTTTTGGTTAATTCTGCGAGGTAATAGATAATGATCTTAGACATTAAGAATTTGAGCTTTGGGTATAATGGCCAGCAAGTTTTGCGTGACATAAATATGTCTGTTAAGCCAGGACAACTCTTAGCAATACTAGGGCCAAATGGAGTTGGGAAAACATCACTGTTAAAATGCCTCAATAAGATTCATAAACCAAAAAGTGGAACGATCCTTGTCGAAAATTTTGATCTTCTTCGTATGAAACCAAACGAGATAGCTTTGAAAATTGGGTATGTCGCCCAAAAAAATGAAAGTAGTAGGTTGACCGTTTTTGATGCTGTGTTAATGGGGCGAAAACCGCATATTCGCTGGAAGGTAAGTGAACATGATATTAAGGTCGTTAATTCAGCTCTTGAGCATCTTGATTTACAGCATCTAGAACTTCGATATATTGATGAATTAAGCGGTGGTGAACTTCAGAAAGTTGCAATAGGGAGAGCACTCGTTCAAGAGCCGAGCCTTTTATTGTTTGATGAACCAACAAGTTCTTTGGATTTGAAAAATCAAATGTGTATCCTTTCAATAATTAAAAGAATTGTTGTGGAACATAAAGTCGCTGCTGTTATGACAATGCATGATATAAACAGCGCTTTGAGATTTGCTGATAGATTTTGCTTTATTAAAGGTGGTAAGGTCTTTGCCTCTGGTGAATGTAGTCAGGTGACATCAGATATTATAGAAGAGGTGTATGGGCTTCCTGTTTCAATTCACAATATAGATAATAATCCCGTAATTTCCCCAAAAACTGTAAATTTATAGAGGAGAACAATATGACCTGTACATTTTCTGCTAATACAATCGAAGAAGTTATCTCTTTCCATGGTCATTCGTGCCCAGGTTTAGCAATTGGAATCAGGGCAGCTGAATATGCTCTAAGGGAAATGCCTGATGTAGTCAAAAATGATTTTGTCTGCGTAACAGAGACGGATATGTGTGGTATTGATGCACTACAATATTTAACTGGTTGTACCGCTGGTAAAGGTAATCTCATTCATCGTGACTATGGGAAAATAGCATTCTCTTTTTTTGATCGTTCTAAAAACACAGGTTTTAGAATTTTCCTTAAGGATAGAGAAGATTATGAGCATCATGACAAAAATACAGAATTAATGGCAAAAAAGAATTCAGGTGTAATTTCAGCGGCAGAGCAAGAGATACTTTCTAAGCTCCGTGAAGAAACGCATCACTACTATATGTCAGCACCACTTGAAGAATTATTTAGAAAGACTGAAGTTGAAAGAAAACCGCCGAGACCTGCAAAGATATTACAAAGCCTAACTTGCGATGCTTGTTCAGAAAAAACCATGGAATCAAGAACACGAAGATTTGCTGGAGAAACTTTATGTATTCCTTGTTTCTTGAAGGTGGAACAAAAGATTTAGTCTTCTAGAAGTGATCTTTAATCTTTTTCACCGCTTCTGAATAGCAATCCATAATACTTTTGCCTTGGTGTTTTAATAGCTTAAGGCGACGTGTATAAAGAACATCAAATCGTTTTGATTTTGACGCGTCCATGTTATACACCTTCTTGTTGTAAGCTGTTTCTGTCGCTTAGCGTCTTCGTTCAAGAAGTCGTCTAGTCGTATGTATGTCTCATAAATTATAGGCAACGCTGTAGCGTCGCTTAACGAGTCGTTAAACGGTCACCAGCAATCAAGGAGTAGGGATGCGCTTTTCTTTAAGAGAACTCGTAAATACATTGTTTGGTCGGCAATCTGAACTAGCACCAAAACCGACAGAGTCAATTCGTCATATTGTTGATATGACGCCAGTAGCAACCGCTAAACCATCACTTCTAACTGATACACAGATCATATCAATTTTAAATTATTGGTTGGATTTTGAGTTATTTGATATTCCTGAGTGCCCTTATGATTTTAAAAAAGGCATAGTTAGTGAACCTGCTGATAATTTCGATACGAAATGGCTAAATAATGAACAACCTTTTCCGGTAGTCAAGACAGACAGTAAAATGTTTGTAATGTTCCAGTGTCATCGTGCTGGGTATTTGTTTGCTAACGGTGAGAGTGATGGAGGTAAACCCCTACATCCGAATACAGTGACCCCGAGAAGTTACCTGTTAGGCGTAGCCCTCATGCCAACCTTGAATACTGATAACTCGACAGGTAAAAAATACCTGACTTGGCAGTTTTCAGAAGAAGATGAAGATAAAGTCGTCAACCTTGCCACCATTCGTACAATTTATCGAAGATGCCGCTCTTCGGTGCCTGAAAATATGAAATTAAAAGACTGGGTTGACAGCTGCTTTGAATCAATTGATCAGCTACTGAATACACACCTGTCAGGTGAAAAGGATGCTAAAACTGGGGTACTAGTACCTCTAACAACAGAGCAATTAAAGCAAGCTATTATCGAAATAAACCGGAGTATAGCAAGAGAGTTTTGGGCTACACGTGACTCACGAGAGTTTATGGAAAAGTATGCGAAAGCTGTAGAGGTTGACACGCCAGATAAGTACGATGAAGCAATAAATCCGAGCAAGATTCGAAGCGACCTAGAGGATATAGCAACATTTCGTTGGCGCTTTTGCTATTACCCAGATGGAAATAAGCAGAGCCAGTTAGGTCCTTTTTTTGCTAGTGATTTGAATAATATCATTGAAAAAATAAAAAAAACCTCAGCTAAGGGCGCTTTGTCTCCAGCCCTTTATCGATATTTACTAGGTAATGAGCACCAAATAATGCTTGGAACTGCCAGGGAAGATCGCAATAAGTACCGTGAAATGACAAAGGGCTTCTTCAGTGGACGTTGGCCTGAAAACCCAAATTATGGGTTAAGTCTATTGCAGTCTTGTGCAGTTAATTTAGCAGCTAATAAACTTGATAACCCTGTTGTCGCTGTTAATGGTCCTCCAGGCACAGGTAAAACGACCTTACTTAAGGATGTTATAGCCGATAGATTTGTTACTAGAACGATTGAACTACTTAAGTGTGAGTCTTCGGAGAACGACTGGTTGGGAGCGGACAAAGCACTTCAAGTGATGCTTGATGCCTCTATCGTGGTTGCCTCCAGTAACAACAAAGCTGTCGAAAACATCTCAAAAGAATTACCAGCATTAGCTAAGGTTCATAAACAATATCATGCGGATATTGGCTACTTTCGTAGCCAAGCTCAAAACGATGAATGGGGGTTATTCTGCGCTGTATTAGGCAACAGTAGCAACAGAAAAGCCTTTTGTGACAACAGACTAAATAAGTTATTAAAATATTTAAAAGGCTTAAGTAACTATCTCAGTTTGTCTCCGTTGGTATATCAACTGAAGAACAAAGCACAAGAAGAAGCTCAGGAAATACTAATTGAGTACTTTGGAAATCTTCATACAAGTGAGAAGATACCATCTTTTGTTCATGGAATTAACTCATGTGAAAAATTTCTAAAGGTACACATGGACTTTTTGGCGCCATTCAGTATAAATCTTGAAAAGATCATCAAGAATGAAATGCCATTAGAAGAATTCATTGAAAAATGGTGTCAATTGGATGACGAGCGCTGGGGGAAATCACTTGATGCGCTATTGAAGTTGTCGCAAGTGTGGTGGAAGTCAGGGATCTGGAAAGATGAGCTAGAATCAGAATATCAAAATGCAAAGGATGTTTTTAATGCATTACTTAAAAGCTATAGTGAGGCTGTAGATGACCTAGATTTAAGTCGCATTGAGAATAGGGGAATTTATCAGTGTGATATGTTTTCTAAGGCATCTTTTGGCTTACAGGACGAAGAAGATGAGCTTAACGCCGAAGCTAGGATTCAGCAATTATCACCCATTGGGAGCACTGATATGAATCAGCTCAGAAGTGAGATTTTTATTACTGCCTTACGCGTTAATGAAACGATGATTAAGCTTAATGCCGCAGAACATCATGATGACTTTAAGTCGATATCTCAGCTTATAAACGGTAAATACCAAACTCATGAAAATACACCTAATCACGAAAAATTGTGGGGCTTGTTGTTTCTTCTTTTCCCCGTCATGTCAACATCTTTATCATCAGTAGAGAGCCAATTACGTTTGATGCAAAAAAAAGCCACGATAGGTTTAGTCATGTTTGATGAAGCAGGGCAATCTGTTAATTATCATGTTGTTGGGCTACTTCAACGCTCTAAGCAGGCGATGGTCGTCGGAGATCCCATTCAACTTGAGCCTGTGGTTCCAGTCCAAGGAGAAATAGATAGAGGGATTGCATCTGATTTTATTGATGTGTCTAATCAAGATGGTCAATCTTTTTGGGGTGATCGTTTCCTTGTTAGTGGCTCCTCAGCTCAATTGCTCGCCGATAAAGCCGGGCCAGTAAAAGCTTTAATAGGACAGCGAGAAGTAGGGCTTCCACTATTAGTTCATCGCCGTTGTACAGAACCTATGTTTTCCATTGCAAATAGTATTGCCTATGATAACAAGATGATTCTTGCTACATCATCTTATGAATGGAAGGCTATTTCTTCAGGGTGGTTTAATGTGGTTGAGCGTAAAGAATCGATTACACGCCAGCGTTACAACAATCATGCAGAAGCCGATGCTGCATTTGAACTAGTACATTATCTTGTTGAGCATCAGTCAGATATGGCAAAAGGAGGTATCTATTTAATAACTCCATTTTCTCATATGAAGAACGAACTTCAGAATAGTTGGAAATCTTTGTATAGACAGCCACTCAATAAACAATGGATGGAGCAAGCCGCTCAGCTAGGTGACAAGGACGGTGCTAAAGTCAGTGATTTCACAAAAGATAATATTGGTACCGTTCATACATTCCAAGGAAAAGAAGCATCGGTTGTTATCTTTTGTTTAGCTGCCTCAAAGGTTAGGGGGACCACTGGTGGCATAAAGTGGGTAAATAGCAAACCTAACCTTATAAATGTTGCGGTTACCCGTGCCAAGCATCATTTATTTATTGTCGGCAATTATGATGATTGGTGTCATGGCGCATGCTCTAGCCAGCTCATGGGTGATGGTATGACGGTCTATAGTGATATGGATGAGATAAAAGCTAATACACCATTACTATTGGATGAGCATTTAATGAATACCAGTATTGATCGAAAATCACAGTTTTCGTCACCGAATACAGACTATAGTGACGTCTGGTAAGCAATGAAAGCAACTTTTCAGAAGACAAATTAACCTAGTATCTTAAAATTTAATGGCAAGAAAATAACCTAAAAATACATTGATTGCAATTAAGGTTTAGTAAGTGGTTGCAATCAGACACTATGGTCTTGTCGCAATTTTTGCAAAAACAAAAATAACGTCAACTATAAGTGCTGTTGTTGTAGCCGTTATTCTTCAAAATAATCAATAATTACGAGATAAATACCTTATAGATGATTTATCAACTCGCGCTTAAAACTCTTGAAAATATTAACAGTGAGATACTCCTGTCATTCAGGAAATCTTTCCCTGACACAGAGCAATTATCTAGAGTTAAACTGGAAGCATCTCTGCTACCCGTAACGTCATGCATCTCAAAGATTGGTGAAACGGTTTCGTCGACATAAAAGATCGTTCAGGAAATTCAAAATAGTTATCGAGAGCAAATCTGGAGACAACCATATCAAATTGAAGATTTTGGTTCTGATTTTTTCAACAAATCAGCTTGGTTCCCAATTGCGGACGCTCTGGATCGGCACAAATTTGATAATCAGTTGTATCGGCTTAATATGGATGTACCTGATTCACGTCTCCTCGCAGGGTTTTCAAGTTTTTTTTTCTTCTTTCAACAATTGGAAATATATTTTTATTTTCCTTACTGCATCATCCTCTTAAATTTTAGGCTTTATCTCTTGTCGTTTTTTGGAGAATTACAATAAAAAGGTCGAAAAATTATTGTTATAAAAAATATTAAATAGTTGAAAAACACTTTAACAAACAATAGGATTGTACAGAGAAGTTGTTTTGTATAATTATTTTTTCTTGCCGTTAGGTATATTTTCCTGAGTATGGATAGAAGGGAATATAGTCAATCTAGAACAATTTCTACCAACGAGCCGTAAAAGATTAGGTTGGAAGTAAAAATAAGTGCGTAGTTTAATTGCTAGTACGTAAGCCGGGATTGGTCTAAAAGAAAAGCTGGTTGAAGCTAATGAGGAGGAGCATGTGAGGATTATATTTGTTCATGGTTGGAGTGTGGTCAATACCAATACGTACGGGGATCTACCTTTGGCAATGTCAAACGCTGCCGGAGCATATAACTTAGACCTCGACATCCAGCATCTTTATCTTGGGCGCTATATTAGTTTTCATGACGAGGTAACCGTGGATGATATCTCTAGGGCGATGGACAAAGCTCTGCGTGACCTGCCTGGCAATGACAGCAGTAATATAATTCCATTTTCGTGTATAACTCATTCAACTGGAGGCCCGGTTGTTAGACACTGGGTAGATAAATACTACGAAGCAATCGGGCTAGTGAATTTGCCGCTCAAGCATTTAGTTATGTTGGCGCCTGCAAATCATGGTTCATCCTTGGCAAAACTCGGTAAGGCTAGGGTTGGTCGAATAAAATCTTGGTTCCAAGGAGTCGAGCCTGGGCAACGAGTCCTAGACTGGTTAAGCCTTGGGAGCGATGGGCAGTGGGATCTAAACGAGCGGTATCTCGATTACAATTATACTGGCAAAAACTTTTACCCCTTTGTGCTAGTTGGACAAAAAATTGATAATAAATTTTATGATTTCTTAAACAATTATTTAGTCGAAAAGGGATCAGACGGAGTAGTTCGTGTTGCTGGCGCTAACATGAACTACAGTTATTTCTCGCTTACCCAAAGTCATAATCCAAATGAAATAATCAGGCAGCGACCACTCACCTATGCGTTGAAACCTGTCGGAAATGTTAGAAGACCTTCCTCGGTACCATTAGGCGTTTATAACTCTTATAGCCATTCGGGCAAGGATATGGGAATTATGAGGAGTGCCAAGGTCGATGATATTGATTCCCCGATCGTTAAGGATGTTATGAAATGTCTTCAGGTGGAAAGCGATAGCGATTATCAGGAGAGAGCTGACGGACTTCGTGTACAGACTGGTGAACAGCAGGCCGGTGGAGAGACATATTGCATGCTTGTCTTTAATATCAGAGATGATCAGGGTGAACAGATTGGACATGATGACTACGACCTTTTGCTCCTTGCGGGGAGCAAATACCAACCACAGCAACTACCCAAAGGTTTTTTTAGCGATCGTCAGATGAATGAGAAGAGCGGTCGGCTAGTTTATTATTTGAATGCAAGTAAAATGAGCGAGATCAAGGACGGCAAGTTTGGAATTCGGGTTGTGGCTCGTCCATCCAAAGGGTTTTCGTACTATTGTGCAGCTGAATTTCGATCGGAAGGTATTCCTCTCCAAGATATTTTAGCCCCAAATGAAACCACCTACGTCGATATCACCTTGCACCGATTTGTAGATAAAAATGTGTTCCGTTTTGATTCCGCAGCTGACAGGACGGTGAATTTTAAAAACATAAAGCCGTCAGGAGAATCAATCAGCAACAGGTAGGTGATTGATTGGATAGGCTTTGGGAAGAGACTAGGATGAGAGATAACTACCATTTTCTTATATCATTGGTAGCTTTATAGTGTGTATTTGCTAGACGAACCTTAGGTGCGAATATTGAATAGTTATACTCCCTATTATGTATGTAATGTGTGTAGTAGGGAGTTGTGTAATTAGGTTGATATCCGGTGAACAAGGCTATTCTGCGCATCCACAGCCTTGATACTCTTGAAAAGTGCACTCGCCGTTCTAATCAAGCAAAATATTAAAACACCAGAAAGTTCAACCAGCATTAGTTGTTAAAGAATAAAGATTGTCATTTGTGAGGTTGTTATGCAAAAAATGAAAAGAAAACCAACACACCCGGGTATAATAATTCAAGAAGATTACTTAACTTCTCTCTCATTATCCATAAAAGATATGGCATCAAATCTTGGTGTCTCTAGGACAACTCTTACAAAAATTATCAACGTTTGAGGCCCCATTACGCCAGAAATGACTTTGAGGTTATCAAGAGCATTCGATACCACTCCAGATTTATGGATGAATCCTCAGCAAAAAGCATATGACTTATGGAGTGCCGAAAAAGAATCAACTTCATGGAGAATGGTTAAACCCTATCTTCTGAATTACTCCATTAACATTCATAATTAAGCTTTAGGCTAAGGATAACTTCTCCGTTGCGTGCCAAAATTGTCGCACAGGGCGGCATTATATATATTTTTTACCCACTTGAATTTCAAAAGATTCAAAAAAAAATTATATTGTATTGCAAAATTTCTACGGACTCTCATATAATAACTTTAATAACAACAACTTTACTAAAATTGAATTGCTCTATTAAGGATTAGTCTCATTGTTAACCCTTATCAACAAGGGTATGTAAATCTTAATTCTTTTTAAGATTTACATGCGATAAATATTTTTTTACGAGGTGAGTTATGACGGAATTTATTTTCAACACGCTAGAAGCTGTTGGTTTTGCCCATCCCCTACACCCCGCCCTTACTCACATCCCTATGGGAATGGTAATGGGCTGCTTTTTCTTTGGCCTAGCAGCTCTCTTTTTTAAAAATAATATATACTTAAAAACAGCTCTCCACTGCTCTGTTGTTGGCATAATATTCATATTTCCAACTATTATTGTCGGTGTTCTCGATTGGCAACATTTTTACGGTGCAACATTGGGACCCCTCATTATTATAAAAATGGTGTTGGCTGGTATCCTAACTCTTCTGTTGGGGCTTTCTATAGCGCTTAATTTGAAAGGAGCTGGAGCAAAGCAACTCTTCGGTGTGTATTGTTTATGTCTTCTCTGTGCAATTGGCCTAGGGTTTTCAGGTGGCGAATTAATCTACGGGGGCTAATGTTTTTATAGAAGTTATTATTCATACAATTTTTTTTAATTAGGAGACCATCTATGGCTGCACGTTATTTTTTACGATCCCTGGCTCTACTTTCAACCTTACTATTAGTTCTAACAACCCAAGCGCTTGCTAATGAATACCAACACTCCGTTACCACAGAGGATATGACCTTTTCCTGGAGCATTGATGGAGATAATCTGGCTGCTAAGGTTTCTGGCCCAACAACTGGCTGGGTATCAGTTGGTTTCAATCCAACTAAGAATATGAAAGATGCAAATATCATCATCGGATATGTAAAAAAGGGAAAAGTTAAAATTATCGATGAATATGGTATTGCAGCAACTCAACATAAAAGTGATAAAAAAGTTGGTGGCACAGACAATGTAACGGTTGTTGGTGGCTCTGAAGAAGGAAATGTTACCACTATTGAATTTATAATTCCGTTAAAGTCAGGTGATGAAAAAGACAGCGCTCTTGATCCCGCTGTTGATACAGCAGTAATATTAGCTTACGGGCCAGATAGAGACTCCTTCCGCCTCAAGCATGAAATGGCATACAAGGTAACTGTTAATCTAGGAAACGGTGCTATTAAATAATGAATAGACTCCTTTTTTCTTTATCACTGCTGTTGTTCTTATCTGTCTCTGCAGGTTTGGTTTTTGCTGAACCTGTAGAGGACAAGGATACTATTAAAACTGCAATTACCAGTACTAACGAATCAATCCAAACTGATGATGGGCATGATCACGATCATCAAGCTATGATTGCTGCTAAGCAACCACCGGGTGTGATTGAAAAAAGTGGACAATTTATCCCTCTCACGGCAACTTTTAAAACAGTTACTGGTGAACCTATCGCTTTAGCTCAAATTGTAGATCGCCCAACTCTTCTCCTCCCTGTCTATTATTATTGCCCATCATCATGTTCTTTTGACATGGCTAACCTGGCGGAAGCACTTAGGCAAACCAAAATTGAGCTAGGCAGCTTCCGTATAATCACCATGAGTTTTGATGAATCAGAAGGCCCTGAAGCAGCGGCAGGAGCACGAGAAAACTATACAGAGATACTAGATGATTCTTTTCCGCTGGATTCATGGTATTTCCTAACAGGTGACAAAGAAAATATTTCCAAAGTAACCAGATCAATTGGATACAGCTTTAAGCCGGGAGCAGATGGTACTTTCATCCACCCCTCTGCAATTGCAGTGCTTTCTGGTGAAGGCAAAATTATTAAATACGTATACGGAGCTTTTCTCTCAGGAGATGTGGATCTAGCTTTAAGTGAGGCTGAAAAAGGGACTCCGGCTATCTCTATTCGTAGATTTCTCTCATTCTGCTTCAACGGTGATCCAAAACAGAACCAGAAGGTTTTTACTTTTTTGAAAATTTCCGCTTTTTTGATTTTGGCCTCTGGAGCTGTGTTTTTCGTTAGATTTTTAACCAAAGAAAGAAAATAAGAGTTCATTACATTCGTAAAGGCGCAACTATGTCAGATACAGCTACTTTTTTTGAAACGCCATCACCATCGCACCTGAAAGGGGTTAAAGCTTGGTTATTTACCCATGACCATAAACGGTTAGCCATTATGTACCTATGGGCCGTTCTTTTTTGGTTCACCTTGGCGTTAACAATTGGTTTTCTGTTGCGAGTTGAATTGATGTTGATTGGCCCGACTATTATGTCGGCAGAAGTATATAACTCTGCATTCACTCTGCATGGCGTGATAATGATTTTCTTATTTGTTATCCCTGCTATCCCTGCTATTTTCGGGAATTTTTTCTTGCCTATCCAGCTTGGCACCGATGACGTTTTTTTCCCACGGCTAAATTTACTCTCTTGGTATCTATATATGTTTGGTGGCTTGTTAGCCATCATATCACTTTTTACTGCGGGTGGTTTTCCTGATACAGGTTGGACTTTTTACGTCCCCTTTAGTGTGAACTCAGACAACAATGTTCCTCTTACTGTTTTTGCAGCATTTATCCTTGGCATGTCTTCCATGCTAACAGGGCTTAACTTTATCACCACCATGCATCGCATGCGTGTTAAAGAAATGGGGTGGATGCAAATACCTCTTTTTGCATGGGCCCTTTATGCTACAGCCTGGGTTCAGTTACTTGCAACTCCAGTGGTGTCTATTACTCTTCTTCTTGTCATTTTTGAACGACTCTTTGCCATTGGTTTATTCGACCCAGAAAAAGGTGGCGATCCTTTATTATATCAGCATCTTTTCTGGATGTATTCACATCCTGCTGTTTACGTTATGATTCTGCCAGGTATGGGAGTTATCTCAGAGATCATCCCAACTTTTTCTCGTAAAGCAATATTTGGTTATAAAGCGATTGTCTATTCTTCCATGGGAATTGCAATTGCAGGATCGCTTGTTTGGGCGCATCACATGTACACAAGTGGTATGTCTGATGTTGCCGTATTTGTGTTCTCGCTTCTCACATTTCTCGTTGCAATACCAACTGCGGTGAAAGTCTTTAGTTGGGTTTCTACTATGTATAAGGCGTCAATTGAAATGACACCGCCCCTTCTTTATGCTCTTATTTTTATTTATTTATTTTGTGTTGGAGGACTCACTGGTCTAGTTCTTGGTGCAGCGGGTACTGACATTCATGTACATGACACACACTTTGTTGTTTCTCATTTTCATTTCACCATGTTTGGTGGTACGGGCTTTGCTTTTTTTGCAGCCCTTCATTATTGGTGGCCGAAAATGTTTGGCTTAATGTATAACTTCAAACGAGCATACATTGCTGCAACACTCTCCACAGTGGGTTTTATGTTCCATTACGTTCCTATGTTTGTTCTTGGGATGCAAGGAATGCCAAGAAGATATTATGATTATTTACCACAGTTTGAGCGAGGAAATAGCTTTGCAGCAATTGGCGGATTCCTCCTCTTCGTAGGTATTATACTAATGCTTGTTAATCTGTTACTAAGTTTTAGGAACCGCCAAATCGCTTCCATGAATCCATGGGGAGGTTGTACCCTGGAATGGACTGTACCTTCTCCTCCTCCATTGCACAATTTTACCTCAAAACCAAAAGTGAAAGATTATCCGTATGATTTTTCTGAAATAATCGCAAATGAGAGTAAGGTGAAAGAGCTATGAAACCTGTGACTTTCACAAATAATGATTCTTCGGCCAATACTTTAGAGCCTAATGAGACCGTAAATAGTAGTAATGATTTTGTGGGAATTCGAACAGGGATGTGGCTTTTTCTCTATTCTGAGATAATTCTTTTTGGTGGCTTATTTGTTTTATACGCTGTGTATCTCCACAACTATCCAGAAGATTTTGCTATAGGTGGAAAACAACTCAACCGTGTTATTGGTGCTACAAATACCCTCATCTTACTTATAAGTAGTTTTACGGTTGCAGCGTCTATTACAGCAATAAGACTCAAGTCAAAACTTACCGCACTTTTGCTTCTTGGGTTTTCATTCCTTTGTGGAATAATATTTCTTATTAATAAATATTTTGAGTGGGGAGCAAAATTTCACCACGACATCTATCCGAATTCAGAAACATTAGTGGACGGCCCCGTTGGGCAGAATATTTTCTTTGGACTTTACTACGTAATTACAGGGCTTCATGGTTTACATGTAATCATTGGTATGACACTTCTTGCTATAAGTTTCTTTCTTATTTTAAACAATAAGATTAACGAAAACAGATTTGTCATGCTTGAGAACTCTGGATTGTACTGGCACCTAGTCGACCTTATCTGGATATTTGTCTTCCCATTGTTTTATCTGGTTCTTTAGGAGAGTAATATTGTCATGAACAAGAATGAACAACAACATCTCATGTCATACAGCAAACTCGCAACTGTTTTAGGCATATTAATTATCCTGACTGGTATAACTGTTGGGGTAAGTTACCTTGATCTTGGAATACTTAATGTCCCACTTGCTCTGGGTATCGCCTGTACTAAAGTAACTTTTGTTTTGCTCTTTTTCATGCACTTAAAATATGAAAGAAAAGCTATTGTGATTTCATTTATCAGCACTGTGTGTTTTTTAGCCATCATGATCAGCTTTACCTTTTGGGACGTTGCTTTTAGATAATATAGAGGAATACTTATGGATCCAGTTGCAAGTGTAGATAGCGCCTTTTTATATATTTTTGGAGTCTCAATATTTTTCCTCGTGGCTATTACAGCTGTGATGATCTACTTCGTCATCAAATACAGACGAAGCCAACACCCAGTACCAGCTGACATACGTGGTAATTGGAAATTAGAAGTCGTTTGGACAGTAATACCAACGCTTATTGCTCTTTCTATGTTCTGGGTTGGCTGGACTTCCTACACTGGGCTTCGAAATGTACCTGATGATGCTATTGAAATTGAAGCTCTTGGTCAGATGTTTACCTGGATTTTCATATATGATAACGACAAGGAAACAGAAAATGAGCTTGTTGTACCAGAGAACACAGCCATTAAGATAAATATTGAATCGCTAGATGTACTTCACAGTTTTTTCATCCCTGCTTTTCGAGTCAAAGCAGATGCGGTAAAAGGACTTGGCACATATGTCTGGTTCCAAACGAAAGATAAGGGTGAATATGATATACTCTGCGCCGAATATTGCGGCACCGACCACTCTTTAATGTCAGCTAAGCTGAAAGTTGTCTCTATGGAAGAGTATGAGATATGGCTTGAGGAAGAAGAGGAATAGATCTGACTTTTGAATGTGATATATAATGAACATTGTTCGAGCAACCATTCAATTAACCAAAATGCCACTTTGCTTGATGGTTTCTTTTTCAGCGCTCTTTGGTTTTTTAATTTATTCTCCTAGGCACTCCTTAACTTGTATTGCACTATTCTCAGGTATTTTTCTACTGGCCTGTTCAGCAGCAATTCTGAATAGTATTCAGGAAATTGAGCAAGATAGCTGTTATAAGCGTACAAAAAAACGCCCGTTAGTAACGGGTAAACTTTCAAAGGGACAAGCTGTTTTTTTTTATTGTCTCTTCTTTATCTCTGGGACGGCAGTTTTAATCTTTAGCTTCCCTAGCTTTCTCCCAGCATTTCTTGGAGTGTCTACTCTCCTAATCTACAATTTTATATACACTCCTCTAAAATCGCGGACTATTTTATCAATTTTAGCAGGAGGTATTGTAGGTGCCTTGCCACCTTTAACAGGTTGGATCGCGGCTGGAGGAAACATGAACGATACAGTCATTTTGATCATAATGACTATTTTTTTCCTCTGGCAAATTCCACACTACTTTCTTGTTTTACTCGATCACTCTGAAGATTATCTCGCTGGTAAACAAAAAAATATACTGAAATTTATTTCTATAACTAAAGTTAAAAGAATAGTCTTTATTTGGATAATTTCATTTTGCTGTTCGGTAATGGCCTTAACTGTTGTACCTGATTTTCTAACACCTGCTCCCAAATGGTTACTCATCATAGTAACTTCTGTCGTATCCTTATTTTTTGTGTGGCAATTGTTTAATAAGAAAAACACTCAATTCAGGAAACTATTTATTAGTTTCAACATCTCACTCCTAACGATTATGCTTGTTATTGGTACTGGTAGGTTTTTTTATATATAACTCTCTAACTTTCCGATTGCGCTACCAATCACCTTTGTTTAAGAAGTATATAAAGCATTGGCTTTTGTGAAATATGAGTGGGTAAAGAAAAAACATCTCTTGTAGGATTAGTAATAAAAACTACTACAGAGGACGTTAAATATAAATACTGGATGATGGAATGAATGAAATAATATCAGACTCGAACTTGGTGGCATATTGCGGTTTATATTGTGGTGCGTGCAAGAAATATCTTAATTCTAAATGTCCTGGATGTCATGAAAATCAAAAAGCAACATGGTGTAAAATCCGTACATGTTCTATTGAAAAGAAACAATCATCATGCGCGGAATGCACAGATTATTCTGATATAGATAATTGCAAAAAATATAATAATGCCATTTCTAAAATCATCGGGTTCGTTCTTAAATCAAATAGAAAAGCATGTATCGCTCAAATTCGAGAAAAAGGATTGCAAGGACATGCTGATGAAATGGCTAAAAATAAAACACAAACTTTAAAGAAATAGAGAAGGGCACTCCGCACCTATACGCATCCTCTGTATCCACCATTCTCTTGATATAAATACTTAATTTTCTTAGAGGATTAAGTATTTATATCAATATATTCCTGGACAACATGAGTTGATTGCTTTGGAATACTAGCCTTAATTTTCTCTATATCAGTGGTGTTTAATAAGTGTGGCACAAATGTAGTGCGGAAATGGTGTGGAACCGTACTATTAGCGATGATTTGTATGCTTTCGCTTATCGTGTCTGTTTGCACAGGTAAGCCAGACAATAATTCATATTTTGCCAATGGAGCTTTTATATCCATGGCTATATAGTCTAAAAGATTACGCTCGATAAGCTGTATCAGTGCTTTTGGGTTTGTGCCATTTGTGTCTATTTTTACCTTTAATCCCAGTGACTTTAGCTTAATGATAAAAAGAGATAAATCTTTATGTACCGTTGGCTCCCCACCAGAAATCACGACGGCGGAGAGCACTTTTTTGCGAATCTTAAGATGCTCTAAAATCTGATCCTCTGTATATTCAAGATTCTCCTGTGTCATTGGGAGTAATTGTTGATTATGACAAAAAGGGCATCGTAAATTACACCCCTGCACAAAAACTACAGCAGCAGGGGTTTGTGGAAAATCGCATAACGATAATGGCTGGAAACCTCCGATTATCATTTGCAGGTCTCAAGTGAGTAGTGGCTTCTATTGTCGAACTCTGCTCTCTTTCCTTCATTCCATTGTTGAACAGGGCGCAAATAGCCTACTACACGAGAATATATTTCTGTTTTATTATCACAAGTAGGACAACTAGGAATTTCTCCCTGAATATATCCATGATTCTGACAAATAGAAAAGGACGGGGAAATTGTGAAATAAGGCATACTGTAATTTTCGCAGATAGTACGGATAAACGTTTTTACAGCATTATGATCAGGGGATGCTTCTCCTAAAAAGATGTGCTGTACTGTTCCACCGGTATATTGAGATTGCAATTCATCTTGTAGATCAAGAACTTTGAAAATATCGTCGGAGTAGTTCACAGGCAACTGGGTAGAGTTGGTATAGATAGGTGTGTGGTCTGTATCTGCAATATTAAGACCGCACTTCATCTCTGGAAATCTTGCTTTATCGAGCTTGGCTAGTCTAAAACCTGTGCCTTCAGCAGGGGTTGCTTCAAGGTTGTAAAGGTTGCCTGTTTCTTCTTGGAATATCTGTAGTTTCTCTCGGATATTGGCGAGAATTTTTAAACTAAATTCTTGTCCCTTTGGGGTACCAATATCCTCACCTAATAAGTTGAGGATAGCTTCATTGGCGCCAATTATGCCGATGGTTGAAAAATGATTATCCCAGTATGTTGAAAATCTCTCTTTAATTTGTCTGAGATAATATTTTGTGTACGGATAAAGACCTTTGTTGGTATAGGCTTCTAGTACTTTTCGCTTAACTTCAAGACTATCTTTCGCGACTAATAATCTATCTTCCAGTAGTGAGAAAAATTCGTCTTCATTCTCAGCGATAAAACCCATGGCTGCAAGATTTAATGTTACGACTCCAATTGAACCAGTCAATGGGTTTGCGCCAAAAAGACCACCACCTCTTTTGACAAGCTCGCGAGTGTCTAGTCTTAATCTGCAACACATTGAACGGGCATCATCGACTGATAAATCTGAATTGATAAAATTTGCAAAATATGGGATTCCGTATTTAGCAGTTACTTGCCATAACTTATCAAGGTCAGGGTTATCCCATTCGAAATCTTCACCAATATTATATGTAGGAATAGGGAATGTGAAGACTCTTGAGTTTGCATCTCCTTCAGCC
Organism: Desulfotalea sp.; assembly: GCA_051531995.1. Classification (GTDB taxonomy): domain Bacteria; phylum Desulfobacterota; class Desulfobulbia; order Desulfobulbales; family Desulfocapsaceae; genus Desulfotalea. The sequence continues at coordinate 25,882 of JAOPTU010000013.1, read as the reverse complement.
ATAACCTCAAGAAAGGCAACATTAATCATGTTCATTTCATGCTGGTAATCACCGTAGGTTTCGGGCAGGGACTCACCGCCAATAATGGCTGGTATCTTAGCTAGTGTAGACGGTGGTTGTAAATCCATGGTCAGATTTGTGAAAGGTGTTTGGAAACCGACTCTGGTTGGAACATTGAGATTAAAGATGAATTCCTGAATAGCTTGCTTGGTTTCTTTTTGTGTAAGTTGGTCTTTTCGAACGAATGGTGCTAGCAATGTATCAAAACTAGAAAATGCTTGGGCGCCAGCAGCTTCTCCTTGCAGAGTATAAAAGAAGTTTACTATCTGGCCTAGGGCACTACGAAAATGTTTTGCTGGCCCAGATGCAGCTTTTCCTGCAACACCTCTAAAACCATTTTTCAATAAATCTTGTAGATCCCAGCCTACGCAGTATACAGAGAGCAAACCCAAATCATGGATATGGATATCACCAATTTCGTGTGCGCTGGTCACTTCTTTTGAATATATTCTATGAAGCCAATAGTTCTTACTTATTTCATTAGCCACATAGTTGTTAAGACCTTGTAGAGAGTATGCCATATTACTGTTCTCTTCAACTTGCCAGTCTAAACGGTCAAGATAGTTATCTACTAGTTGAATATCTGCTTGTTCTACCATGGAGCGCAATTGAGCATGATGCTCACGGTAAATAATATAGGACTTAGCAGTCTTTTTATATGGAGAGGATAAAAGTATTTCTTCAACTACATCTTGAATGTCTTCAACACTTAGTATTTCTTGGTCGAATAAGTTTTGGGCTAAATTTAAAACCCTAATTGTCAGGCGACGAGCTTCTACTTCATCAAATTCACCCGTGGCATTACCGGCTTTTACTATTGCAGATGTGATTTTTTCAGATTGAAACGATACCACCTGATCGTTACGTTTTCGTATTCCTGAGAAGAGAGAGACTGGGGCAGAACGCAACATTGCATTGGTAGACATAATTCAATCCTTTTTCCGCGAAGGTTGTAATATACAATATGATAGTTTTGGCAGGTGTTCGGACTTTGAACGCTGGAATTAATCCAAGCCTACTGACCATCGCTTCCCAGAATAATATTCCAGTGCTTATGATGGTGGTCGTTTTCATTTACCGCTGCGGGACAGTCTTGGATTTACACCAAGTTCCCTGTTTCCACGCTTTACTTAAAGCGTACCAAATCTGTTTTGGGCACACTGTATTGTATGTGGCGAGTGGTGTCAACACATAATGTTGTGTGCCTGTGTCTGTGGGATGAAGTTGTGGTAATTGGGTAATTATTATTTAAACATAGGTGAATCCACTGTTTCAAATCTATACAAGTACATTTTCTGAGTTATTAGAGCCAACTGAATTAGAGCAATAAGTGTATGATTTTGTATGTTAGTGAATGGAAAATATTTTGTTTTCATTTGTACATAGATTCTAGAGAATATAAAGTAATAGGTACTAGAGTAAATTATTTATCATGTTCTTGTGGCTTGAATTTACAATATTTATAAATTGCCAATTTTTGTAACAACTAGTGTATTATTAGTGTTCAAAAGCATCTCCCATAGACTTTTCAAATAGGACAACAATGAGCACAATAAAGCAGATAAGCTTATTACATAAATTTCTTCCTGGTTTAGCGGTATTTCTAAATTACAAACCAGAATGGCTGAAAAACGATATTGTCGCAGGTTTATCTGTGGCGGCGATAGCTCTTCCTGTGGGTATCGCTTATGCGGATTTAGCTGGGGTTCCTGCGGTCTTTGGTATCTACAGTGCTACCTTTCCTCTGTTTGTTTATGCACTCTTTGGTACTTCAAAGCAACTTATGATAGGGCCAGATGCCGCCACTTGTCTGATGCTTGCCACCAGTATTGCACCTCTTGCCGCAGGTGATCCAGATCGTTATATAAGTCTAGTTATGCTTATGACTTTGTTGACTGGAGTGATTTATCTACTTGCTGGTAGTCTCAAATTAGGGTTTATCGCTAATTTTTTCTCAATGCCTATTCTGGCAGGGTACCTCAATGCTATAGCTCTAATAATTATTGTCGGGCAAATTCAAAAACTGCTTGGTTTTTCGGTTGAATCAGATAACTTTTTCATACAAGTTTACCAGGTTATAAGCAATCTAAGTCAAACCAACGTTTTTAGCCTATGCCTGGGCGGTGGTCTCTTAGTCTTTCTGTTGATAATGAAAAAAATATTTCCCATTATGCCAAGCCCTCTTGTGACAGTAATATTGGGAGCCATTTTTGTCTGGGCGTTTAGTCTTGATGCAAAAGGGGTTAAAGTTTTAGGACATGTACCAGGGGGATTACCAGAATTGGTGAAATTCCCTACCTTAAACTTTGACGAATTTAAGGAGATACTGAGGGATGCCATAGCTTTGATGTTAGTGAGTTTCACCAGTGGTATTTTAACAGCGAAAAGTTTTGCTCAGCGTAACCATTACCGAGTTGACGCAAACCGAGAACTGATCAGTTTTGGTTTAGGAAATATCGTTTCGGGAATGTTAAGTGGTTATCCTGTAACTGGCGCTGATTCTCGGACGGCGGTTAATGATAATATGGGTGGCAAAACCCAACTTGTAGGTATTGTGGCTGGCTGTATTATGGTTGGCGCTCTCTTTTGGCTAACGGCTCCCATGGGATATATTCCAATCCCTGTACTCGCTGCTGTCATTATTGTTTCAGCCTATGGACTATTTGATGTATCCACTTTAAAATTCTTAAAACATTCTACCCGTACCGAATATATCCTTTCCCTCGGAACAACCCTTGGAGCACTTATTCTAGGTATTCTTCCAGGAGTTTTACTTGCGGTCTCATTTGCAATCATTCACCTAATTGCCACAATATCAAAACCCAAAACCAGTGCTTTGGGAATGGTTGGTGAGCTTGATAATAGTTATCACAGTTTGCTCGATTACCCACACGCGAAGACACATAGTAATATTCTTATCTACCGTTTTGAAGCTGATTTACTCTTTTTTAATGCCGACTTTTTTATTGAAAGGCTATGGGAAATAGTTGAAGGAAACGATGGCCCACTAAGTTATATAATAATTGATGCAAGCCCAATTAGTCTTATAGATATCACTGCGATTGATAAAATTAGACATTTAAATAAAGCCCTATCTAAACAAGGAATATCATTGCTTATTACACATGAGAGGCAGAGTAATAAAAGATTTTTATATAAAGCCTGGCTTGAGGGAATAAAAGAGACTGCAGAATTTAAAGACTTTCCAACGATGGAAGCTGCAATTTCTTATTGTAAGAAAAGTTAGTTAATTTTTCCAAGAGACTTTTGATACATGAAGTGTATGTTAGAATAATAATGATATTATCTAGGTCTGGTATCTAGGCTTACTAAGCATTTTTCTTTATCTATTGTAGAGTACCCTGTAGTTAACCTAATGCGATTTACTTCTATTAACAGCATAATGCAGGAATTATTGTGACAGAAAAAACAATATTACATTTGTTTACTTCATTTGTAGGCGTCTACCTGTTGTTTAATGCATATGTCTCGTTAAAAACTGGGAGAATAACAACCAGATTTGCTTCGTGGATTTGGAGTGGTGAAGTTTGGTATAAAGATAAAAACCCTATAATGTACAATTTTTCTCTTTTCTTCTACATTGTAGGTGGCTTGTCCATTTTATTCGCGACCATACTATCATTACTTAATGTGATAGAGTTAAAGTTTTAATTGAATAATAAATCAGGAAAAGTTCTGCTGATCAGGTTTTTAATATCTTCGCTATACTTCCATGGAACCATAGAATTTTGCCGATAAACTTAAAATTAAACAGAAATATTAGTGTCGGGTATCACTGTGAACTTCATAGATAAAGCTATATTCTTTTTACAAAAACTCAAGGCTCCTTTAATCATTTTTCATATATTTTGGGGTATTGGCATCGGTTTATGGAAAACCAGTGGGGATATTTTTTATTTGTTCAATTTTGGATATATTGGAACTGCTATTGGCATTGGGATTGGCCTATATGTACTGCTTCCAAGGAAAATGAAACCTGCTGGGAGACGAATCACGCAATTGCTAATTGGCATTTATATGTTGGGTTTTCTTGGGATAGCTAAACTAGAAAACATGCAATTTGAGGGGTTCTTGTTTTATTTGTTATCAGGATGTTTTACTGGATCGGTAATCCACTATTTGGTAGCAAAAATCTTTGGACCAATTCTGTTTGGAAGAGGTTTTTGTGGTTGGGCATGCTGGACTGCAATGGCACTTGATTTTTTGCCATATAAAACGAGTAAAATAGGTAGAGTATCAGCAAAATGGGAGTTATTAAGGTGTTTTCATTTTGGTGTCAGTCTGTTACTAGTCCTTTTTCTTTGGTTTGTTTGGGAATATCATCCCATTCCTATGGGTAAATCTGAGCTAGCATGGGTTGTTGGTGGAAATTCATTTTATTTTGTTGTTGCATTTGTTCTTGCTTTTACGCTCAAGGATAATAGGGCTTTTTGTAAATACTTTTGCCCAATAACTGTAATACTCAAGATTACATCAAGATTTTCTCTTCTGAAAATTGAGGGGAACAGTAATAAATGCACACAATGTGGGGCGTGCAACAATGCGTGTCCGATGGACATTAATATAATGGAATACATAAAAAATGATGAAAGGATATTGTCCACCGAATGTATTTTCTGTTTGACGTGCACGACAGTGTGTCCTGAATCAATACTCGATGATACTTTTAAATTGGATATTGGTGGGAAGGAGCATTTGCGACGGATTTAAACCTAAATTATTTCAGGACAGTGGGTTTACTGTGCGACTTTAAGGTATAGTAAAAAGTTAAAGCTAGACAAAATAAATCCGGAAATTTTTTAATCAGGTTGTTGTTCTTTCTAGTTTTACGAGGCCAGCGTCGTTGGCATATCAATTTAACGTTACAAACAAAAGGAGAAAATTAATGACTTTGAAGAAGAAAAGTGGTGATCAACTCAAAACCTCCTCTGTTGAAATAGAAAAACTTTCCGAAATTCATGAACCATTAAGATTAAAAAAATATTTTGCTACATTGAAGTCTGATAATCTCATAGGGGACCTTGTTGAAAACGTCAAATCTAACGACGAAGTCTTCAGCGAATTTAAAAATTTAATCAAGACAGCAAAATATAGAAATCATGATAGTTGAAGAGGAACTATGTGATTCAATGGTCTTTTCCCTTCTTGTCTAAAATTTCTCAGTAAATGGAGGCATTTCTTCAATTCATCTCGATTACCTCGCATAGTTAAGGCAAGTGTGTGATTAAATTTTGATAAAATAAGGTGAACGGTGGAGAAGTATGGGGACTGAAAGCAACGTGACCTCAAGGGAGAGAGCAATTAATTCTCTCTCCCTTGAGGGTATTTACAACTAGTGACAAATACTAGCTAATTTCTATGAAAAACTAAAACTTAGTTTGCCAGATTTACAAGCAACCTTGGCTTCGCCACCCAGTTTTAGACTTCCAAATAATATTTCTTCGGTTAGAACGTCACCAATTTCGTTGAGGATTAATCTCTTGATTGGTCTTGCGCCAAACTCTTTGCTGTATCCTTTTTTGGCGAGATACTTTTTCGCTCCAGCGGTGAGTTTGATAGTAATATTTTTTTCAGCAAGTTGTATTGCTAGCTCGCCTATAGCCTTTGTTACCACTTGTTCAGCATTTTTCTGACTTAACTGCTCAAAGGTTATAGTCGCATCAAGTCTGTTGCGGAATTCTGGTGCAAATAGTTTACCGATGGCTGTCTTACCTTTATTCTTTTCATCGCTCATAAATCCGATGGATTTACTACTGATTTCTCTTGCTCCTGCATTAGTGGTCATAATGAGAATAACATTTCTAAAATCAGCTTTGCGTCCACTGTTATCGGTCAGGGTCGCATGATCCATCACCTGGAGTAAGATAGAAAATATATCAGGGTGAGCTTTTTCAATTTCATCAAGCAATAAGACAGTGTGCGGATGTTTACGAATTGCTTCAGTAAGTTGGCCACCTTTATCATAACCAACATATCCTGGAGGCGCTCCGATGAGTCTTGCCACAGCATGTTTTTCCATATATTCACTCATGTCAAAACGCTCAAAGTGAATTTCTAGTTTATCAGCCAGTTGTCGGGCAACTTCTGTTTTTCCAACTCCTGTAGGCCCAGCAAAAACAAAACTTCCTGTGGGGGAGAGAGGATTGGAAAGTCCGGCACGAGATCTTTTCACAGACTTGGTGATGTTAGCAAGTGCTTCATCTTGGCCAAAGATTACGCTACGAAGTTTTTGTTCTAGTTTTTTAAGCTTTCCGCTTTCGTTACTGCTGGCTTTTTTGGCAGGAATACGAGCTATTTTTGATACCACATCTTCAACATCGCTTAATTTCACGGTGGCTTTTTTGCGTCCTGCAAGACGGAAACTAGCACCAATTTCGTCCATCACATCGATGGCTTTATCTGGCAAAAATCTCTCGTTTATATACTTGTCAGCAAGTTCCGCCATGGCGGCAACTGCCTCTGCGTTGTATTTAACATTGTGATGTTTTTCGTACTTGCTCTGTAATCCTTCGAGAATTGCAACCGTATCAGCAACTGATGGTTCAGGTAAGTCGATTTTTTGAAATCGTCTAGCCAGAGCACGGTCTTTTTCCACATGGGATTTGTATTCTTCGTATGTGGTTGAGCCAAGACAGCGTAACTCGCCAGATTGAAGTGCTGGCTTTAAAAGGTTTGAGGCATCCATTGAGCCTTCACCAGTGGCGCCAGCTCCAACAATTGTATGTAGCTCATCTATGAAGAGTAGGCAGTTTTCTTCCTCTTTAATACGGGAAATAACTGCCTTTAATCGCTTCTCAAAATCGCCACGATATTTGGTGCCAGCAACTAAAGCACCCATGTCGAGCATGAAGATTGTGGTGTCTTGTAAAACTGCTGGCAAATCCGTCTTTTTCTTTTTCTTTCTGGCTTGGGCATCTTCATAAATTAACAGGGCCAAACCTTCAGCCATGGCTGTTTTACCCACACCAGGTTCGCCCACTAGAAGCGGATTGTTTTTCTTGCGGCGGCAAAGGACTTGCATGATCCGTCTGGTTTCTTCTTTTCTACCAATAAGTGGGTCAATTTGACCTTTTTCGGCACTTTCTAATAGGTTTACTGTGAACTCTTTTAGTGGGTCTTTGGGCTTTTCTTGTTGTCCTCCACCCTCAGCTGCTTCGAATGATACTGTTTGATCTATATCCTCAAGTTCGTGGCTGATAAAATTTACCAGAGCTATTCTAGTTAGGCCTACACTACTTAGAAAATATACAGCGTGGGATTCTTCTTCTGAGAACATGGCAACCAGAACATCTCCAGCATCGGCTTCTGTCTTGCCACTACTGGTAACGTGGTCTATGGCTTTTTTTATTACTCTGCCAAAGGCAACGGTTTGCATGGGCGATTCATCTGGATTAGTACTTTTTTCTATATTTTTTTCAAGGAAATCGTCTAACTTGCTCTGGATGGTCTCAAGGGAAACACCACACTGGCTTAGGATGTAGGACGCTAATTCGTCGTCGAGTAGGGCAAAAAGCATATGCTCTAGAGTTACAAACTGGTGCTTTCTACGTTTTGCTTCGAGGATGGAATTAATAAGTGATGTTTTAAGATTCTCATTTATCATGATTTGACCTTTGGTGATCTTTTATTCTTGCTCCATTGAGCAATGCAGAGGAAATTCGTTTTGTTGGGCCATTTGCTTAACAATTTCTATCTTGGTTTCAGCAAGCTCAAAGGTGTAAACTCCAGCTACTCCGATACCTTTTTGATGAACATTAAGCATAATTCTTTCAGCTTCAGCAACTGATTTAGAAAAAATATCTGTCAGTATTAGCACCACAAAATCCATTGAGGTGTAGTCGTCATTATGTAGGAGTACTTTGTACATCGATGGTTTTCTGATATCAATATCATCAATTATGGAAATGTCGCTCTCGTGGCTAAATTGGCTCATCTTTTTAAAAGTTTTTAAAGGTTGAGTTGTAAGGTTAACTTCGTACTTTTTATAAGTACTCTAGGTAATAATAAAATTCATTTTGAACATGTTATTATTATAAGCTCTAAAATAGAAAAAGCATCAAGTCTAAATTATTTTTCGGCTGTTGTGTGTGTAACTTATAGTTTTTTCTTGGTACGGAGCAGGGAAATTAGTAATTCCTCCATAACCAGACTGTCTGGTAGGAAAATGCTTTTTATCCTAAATTCCGCCTCATGTATAAGCTCTAGTTGATGTTTAAGGCTTTTTACGCTGTATTGCCCTGCTCTTTCAAAGTTTTTATAAACGGCAAATGGATGGCCTTTGATAATCTCTTTAAACTCGGCTACATCTTTTAAACTGGCCAGGTAGTTGTTTTGGAATTGCTGGGCGCTCATATTATGCCACTGTGGGCTATGGCTCAGTTGTATTCCCCTAGTCAGTAATAATTTGCGGATAAAATTTCTTAGTGTCGCAATTATGGCAAGGCTGTGGGTGCTGTTGGCCAATATCCTTTGCAGTATAGCGATGGTGGCGGTTGCTTTTTTTTCGGACAGGGCCTCGGTTAGCTCAAATAGAGCATCTTCTCTCGTCTGGCAGGTGAGCAATTCCACATCGTGTTTGGTGATGGACTTTTCAGCTGTGTATAGGGCTAATTTTTCCACCTCGTTAACAACTGCCACAGGGTGACATCCCACTCGGTCAATGAATGCTTTTAAGGCATCGCTCTGCATTGTCTTGCCAAACTGAGCGAGTGTTTTTTTAATTTGTTCTTGCACCACTGCTTCTTGGTCTTTTTTAGCGGCAGTAGCGCTACCAACTGCAACAGTGCAATCAATGGTGGTTGCCTGTTTTTTACAAAAGGTGAAAAAACGTTGCCTCTTGTCCACCGTTTCTGCTGTTAAAATTAAAATATTTGTTGATGGTAAACCTTTTTCTAAGCTACTTATATATGAATCTACGAGATCCGTGGGGGCAGGGCGGCTATCTTCTGGGCCACCCGAAACTAAGTTGTCAGCCCAAGCTAGATCTTCTAAAGGTTTATCAAAGGCAAAGCTTTTCTTCCAGTGGGTTTTTGAGATGGCTGAAAAAACTTGGGGGTCTTGTAGCTCGGCACCAGATAAACCGCCTAATTTTGCCACGTCGATAAGATGCCTTCTTGCTGCATCAGTTTTGCCATTGCTCCAGGTCTTGACAGCCTTTTTCCATACTTTTTCTGTGACATTTTTGCTTTGGAAAATTCTGCTGTCGGATACTCGGTAGATTTGCTTGCCAGGTAGTAGGCTAAAACTCAGTAATCTTGATAAGGTCTGCCCAGCATCTTCGAGACTACCATCGATTTTGTTGACTATGCCAGGTTCTTGCAAAAGCTGTTCTTGTAGGGCATCAGCTGCTTCTTGGCATAGGTATCTTTCTCCATAAAAAAGATATAGTTGATCTGGTTTCTCTTTTAAGATGGAAGGGATTGCTTTTATGAAATCTATGCGTTTTATGTCTGCCATTTTACAGCCTACTTTAAGAACAATTTGTAAACAGGATTGTCTGTCTCTTCTTTAAAACGATACCCTAGATCATCCAGTCTTTCCAGTAGATTGTGGTCTTCTTTAGGTAGAGAGAATGCCACAAGTACTCGACCGTAATTTCCGCCCTGCATGCGATAATGGAAAAGAGATATTGACGAGCGTGCCTTGGTGGTGTCGAGAAATTTAACTAACGCACCAGGTGTTTCTGGGAACCAAAAGCGAAAAATACGTTCGTTTTTAAGATCATGGGGTTTGCCACCTATCATGTAGCGGATGTGATTTTTGGCGAGATCATTTTCGGTTAGGTCAAGATGTTTGTATCCTGCTTTAGTAAGTTGTTCGCTAAATTCTACTCTTTCTTGTTGGTCTTGGATGGAAATTCCTACAAAAATACAAGCTTCGTTTTTGTTGGTGTGGCGATAGTTGAACTCAGTAATATTTCTTTGGTTTACAATGGTGGTGCAAAACTCTTTTAAACTTCCTGCCGCTTCAGGAATTGTAACGGCGAATAGAGCCTCTTGTTCTTCTCCAATAAGTGTACGCTCTGCTACATAGCGTAAACGCTCAAAATTCATATTGGCGCCTGAATTGATCGCAATAAAGGTTTTGCCTTTGCAATTACTGTCTTTTATATATTTTAGTACTCCAGCCATACCTAGGCCACCGGCTGGTTCAACAATGGATCTTGTGGCTTGATATACAGCTTTTACTCCACTACATAATTCATCTGTACTTACCTGGATAATTTCATCGACATATTTTTGGCAGAGGTCAAAAGTAATTGAACCCACCTGACGAACGGCAACGCCGTCGGCAAATATTCCCACAGATGGCAAAATACATCTTTTACCCTGCTCAAGGGATACAGCCATGGCATTACTGTCAATGGGTTCAACGCCGATGATTTTGACTTCTGGGCGAAGATTCTTTATGTATGCCGCTATGCCTGCGATAAGACCACCGCCACCTACTGGGATGAAAATGGCATCGAGTTTGCCAGGGTTTTGCCTAAGGATTTCATCACCAATTGTTCCTTGTCCGGCGATGACGAGTTCATCATCGAAGGGTGGAATATAGTATCTGCCAGTATCCTCTATTAACTTGCTTGTATGATCGGCTGCTTCAGAATAGCTATCCCCAAATAAAATTACTTCCCCACCTAAGTTTTTCACCGCATCAATTTTAATTTTGGGGGTGGTTGTTGGCATTACTATAAGAGCTGAAATCCCTAACTTGTTAGCTGAATAAGCAACACCTTGGGCATGGTTTCCTGCTGAGGCGGTTATGATGCCTCTTGCTTTTTCTTCATCACTTAAGTGGGCAATTTTATTGTAGGCACCACGAAGCTTAAAAGAGAAAACTGGTTGTTGATCTTCTCGTTTTAGTAGTATCTCGTTGCCTAATTGTTCAGAGATCAAAACAGCCTTATCGAGAGAGGTTTCTATTGCTGCCTCGTACACCTTTGAGGTTAGTATATCTTTTATGATTTTTTTCATTATGGTCTTATCTATTAAGGGGACAAATGGGGGACTTTGGGTATTTTAGAATTGTTATAATTTTTTATTATTTAAGATGACCAAAGTACTCTTTGCTCAAAAACAATTCAATCTAATGTTTACAAGCATAAGCTTGTTATCTAGACGTGTAGCTCGACATCGTAGTTATGTAGTATGAAATATTCAAATACATAGCTTTTTCAAGCTATTACTGATAATTTTATCCCCTATAAACTTTGGCTGCGCCGTTGTTTTTTGATACATATAATTATAGTGAGGGCAAAATGATGTACTTTCTTAGAGTATTCTTTCTTATTCTTATTTCTACTGTTTTTTTGAGTAGTCAGCTGTTAGCTCAAAGTATTGATGTCAAGGAGAAAAAAGTCCTTTTGATCAACTCTTATGGTAAGGGATACTCTTGGACAGATAATATTGTTAAAGGTGTTGAAAATTCGTTTGCAGTGGCCGATAATATTATTCTGAAAATAGAATATATGGACACCAAAATGATCAATACTCCCAGCTATTATGGCCTGATCAGTCAAGTATATGCTGCAAAATACGCCACGACTAAGTTTGATGCTATCATTGTATCTGATGATGACGCCTTCTTGTTTATTAAGAAATACCGCAAGACTTTATTCCCAGGTGTTCCTGTTGTCTTTTGTGGAGTTAATAACTTTAACCACGTTAAGCTGAAAGGATTTATTCACGCCACCGGAATTAATGAAAAGGCTGATTTTGGGGATAATTTGGATTTGATTGCACAGCTTCATCCCGAAATAGAAAAAATGTATGTTGTCAATGACACTCTTACAACTGCTAGTCACCTTGAAGAAGAATTTAAAGCAGCAACCGTACCATATCAATACCTAATTGACTTTGTCTATTTGGATAGGTCGATATCTTTTGAAAATTTACAGAAAAAGCTTAGTGAATTACCTGAGAATAGTGTTGTCTTCTATCTTTCCTTTTTTAAGGATGGTGAAGATAATAATTATCTTCCGCAGGAGGTTCTTCCTATTCTTTCTAGAGTAACTGATTCTCCTATATATGGCGCTACTGACTATATGCTCGGTGAGGGTATAGTGGGCGGAATGTTAAAAAGTAGTTATTTTCAAGGGCAAACCGCAGGTAAACAAGTTTTACAGATACTGTCAGGTACCAATGTGGATAGAATTCCTGTTATTCTTAAAAGTCCTAATCATTATATGTTTGACTATAACCAGTTAGAGAAATTTGATATAGACCTCAGCCAATTACCTGCTGATAGTGTTATTGTTAATGAGCCAGAGTCATTTTATTACAAATATCAAGAGGTTATATGGGTTACAGCCGGTGTGTTTAGTGTGCTTATGGGTTTTATCGTTGTTCTACTTTTTAATATTAGAAAGAGACAAAGAGCCCAGCGCGGATTGCATAATATTATAAATATGGCTTCCTCCATAATGGATTACGGCTCTTTGGATAAATTTAAGGAAGGACTAGTAGAGCAATTAAGTATTCTTCTACCTCTCAAAAAAGATCCTTTGGTTATGAAATATACTGGCTCGGCTGATCAAGAAGGTAATAGTAAAATCCCTAGTTTTTTGACTGAAACGGCTAAAGAGAAGATCAGTGGCTTACCTGCTAATGCAACTAATCTTATCAATAATGCTATTGAAATTGAGAAGTGTATTGTCAATAAAAAGAAAGGTGTAGCTGTTTTTAAAAGTGCGGCTTTGCCTGGTAACCTAGTCTATATAGAAAGTCAAAATGGTTTCGATGATCTAGATCGTGATTTATTAGAAATTTTCACAAATAACGTCACGATGTCTATCCAGAATATGGAGAAGTTAAAGATTGAAAAATCTCTAGAGACAGCAAAGCAAATTCAAATGAGTATGTTACCGAAAAAGTTTGATGAATTTTCAGCAAATTATGGTGTCGATCTTGATGCTTATTTATTGCCAGCTAAAGAAGTAGGCGGTGATCTTTACGACTTTTTTGCCATTGATGATGAGCACCTATGCTTCCTGGTTGGTGATGTGTCAGATAAAGGTGTACCGGCAGCCCTCTTTATGACAATGACCAAGAGTCTTATTCGTGCGTCCTCAGAAGATAGTATTGATCCATCTTATATACTCCAAAAAGCTAATACTCAGTTGAGCCGTGATAACGAACAATCTATGTTTGTAACTCTTTTTATAGGTGTCTATAATATAAAAACAAGAGAGTTATCCTACACTAGTGCTGGACACAATCCTCCTTATATCGTTACTCCTGTCGGTGAAGTTAAGTGTATCAAACCTATTCCTGCCATGGTTTTAGGCGCATTTGAAGAAACAGTCTATACGACAAATTATATGACTATAAATGAGGGCGAGGGACTATATATATTCTCCGATGGTGTTACTGAGGCTCTCAATAAAGCCCAAGAGCTATTTGGCGAAGATCGACTAGAAGAATCTCTTGCCAAGTACTACCAGGGAAGTGCTAAGAATATGAACGAAGCAATTGTTAAAGATCTAGCCACTTTCGTTGATGGAGCTGCTCAATCAGACGATATTTCAATGCTCTATGTGGTTCTTTAGATTTTAGGCTACCTTGGAAAATTGCTACTTTGCCCAACTTCTTCGTTGAACTTAAAATTTTATCCTCGGAGATAAGCGAACAAAGTGAGACTTCGATATCGATTATATGCCTGCGGTAAAATTTTGCGTCCGCCTCGAACTTGAACAAATTTTCTAATTATTCAAGGAACCCTTAGATTAAAATCGTATATTATTTTGTTTTTCGCATTAAATACATTTGCAATGCTTATTGCTATCAATGACTGGGAGTATTTAAACTCTGTTTGTTTAGCTTAATTGTTACTTATTGTTATTCTAGTAGTTTAAGGAGTTTTGTATGGATCACAGAGAGGGGCGAACATTAAGTTTGCCTTTAAGAACAGAAAAGCCAAGGTTTTATGGAACAACCTCTGTGACTGATCTTGGCACCAATTACGAAGAACTATCTGGGCTTTTGGATAATTATCAAAATTTTATTGATCATGCAAAGCTTGGTATTGGTTCAGCTTATTTAGAACCAAATCTAAAAAATAAAATAGCTCTTTATTATCGTTATAATATCCCGGTACATTTTGGCGGTACTCTTTTTGAAAAGTATTATCATCAAAATAAATTAGATGACTATCTGATTTTTCTAAATCACTACAAAATAAATTGGATTGAAATTTCAAATGGCACTATTGATATCCACCATGATGAGTTACTCGAGCTAATCATTAGGTTAAGTAAAGATTTTAAAGTCTTCGCCGAGGTTGGGAAAAAGGCTGAAGAAGAAGATTTTAGTGATGAAGAATGGGTTGAAGCTACCAGTAATTTCTTAGAGGCTGGTTGTGCCTATACAATTTTAGAAGGTCGTAATACCGCTGATGGTGGAATTTATACTCCAGATGGAAACCTTCGCACGGATCTTATCAAAAAGATCACCTCAGTGGTGGATCACCAGAAGATTATTTTTGAGGCACCAACTCATAACAGCCAATCTCAGTTGATAGCTACTTTAGGTTCCAACGTAAATATGGGTAATATTTTCCTTAAAGACCTCCTCGTTGTCGAGTCTCAAAGGGTTGGACTTAGATCAGAAACATTTTTTATAAAATAATGAATTTATATATTGTTAGACACTTAGAGACCGAATGGAATAGGAAAGGCTTGTTACAAGGCAACCGCGATATTGATATCTTACCACCTTCTCCAGCGGTGCTAGCTAAGATAGAAGAGAATAAACAATACCTTAAGGCTTTACCTACCTTTGACCATGTGCTTGTTAGTAGTTTGCATAGAACTACAATGACAGCAGAACTTTATAGTGCTGATATAACAAGCGTTGAACCATTTTTGGATGAGCTTGATTTTGGCCCATATGAAGGTCGAGCAAAGGCTGATTTGCAAGCTGAGCAGAAAACATGGCTTAGTGATCCTGAGAAATCTGTATTGCAAGACAACCTCTCTGCTTTAACCAACCGTGTTCTTAACTTTTGTTTGAAGTATGAAAATTGCGAAAATGTTCTCGCTTTTGGTCATGGTGCGTGGATTAGAGCCTTGCTTGCCCATAATAAAGATGGTCATCTCAAAAATATGAATAAATTAGAAGTTTGTAATAATGAGGTTGTCCACGTTAATTTGAATTAAAGAGATGAAGATGAGCTTTTTTTCCTCGCATCCTGAGAAGATAGTTGCCGAAAAACCATTAATTTGGGGGGCAGTAATTGTTGTCCCCATAGTTCTATATTTCTATCTTTCACATATCGGTTTTCCAAGAGATGTCGCAATATTCATGGCTATTGTGGGTGTGACATTGATATCTTGGATGTTTTCACTTATGGCGGATTTTATTCCCGCTCTAGTAGCTATGTTACTTGTCTTGTTGTTCGGACTTGCTCCTCAGGATATTGTCCTTTCAGGATTTTCATCGAACGGATTTCTCATTGCTTTTAGTGTTATGGGACTTGGCGCAATTATTAGTTCGTCAGGTCTTGCTAACCGCTATACTATTTGGCTTTTGAAAACTATCCCAGCGAATAGTTTTGCCTATCAAGTGGCTCTGTTTTTTACCGGTTTATTCTTAAACCCTGTGGTGCCAACTATTACAGGTCGAGCGGTTATCGTCGGGCCAATTTTAAATAATATTGTTAGCTCATGCTCCAAGAAGGATAAGGAAAAATCATCGACGATGCTTTATTTAAGTGGACTCGATAGCATAAATTTTCTCTCTCCTCTTTTTCTAACAGCGGCTCCTGCTAACTTAATGGTTTTTGCCTTGTTTCCTCCCCAGGAACAGTACGCTTTTTCTTTTGTTTTCTGGCTTTATGCTTCCTCAGTTGCGGGTTTAGTGATGCTTGTCTCATATTTTGTTGTTTCTTCCTTAATGTTTCGTTCATTTTCTAAGGTTGATATAAATAAGGATGATTTTGCAAAACAGTGGGATGACCTTTCCCCCTTGAGTTGGCAGGAGTGGGCGGCTCTAATTAGTATTGTCTGCCTGGGGCTTGGCATCTTAACCGCCTCGATTCATAAAATCCCTCTTGCAGCCATTGCCTTTACTGTTATTTGTTCTCTTTTAGTTGTAGGAGTTTTAACAAGGGATGAGTTTGTAAAGCGGATAGACTGGGCATTCCTGTTTTTACTGGCCAGTATGATCGGTGTCACGGGGACAATGAATTATATGGGGCTAGATGAAAAACTGATACAACAGTTTGCTTGGCTTGAGCATATGATGCGAAGTGATTTTCCCCTCTTTGTACTGGCCTGTTCTATGACTGTTTTGGTAGTCCGATTCTTTATTCCTTTGAATTCTGCCATAGTAATTTGTGCGGCCGCCCTTCTGCCTCTTGCATCTGGTGCGGGTATTAGCCCTTGGGTGGTGGGATTTATTATCCTTATCATGGCAGAGACTGCTTTTTTTGGCTATCAATCGCCCTATATTCTGTTTTTTAGAAATCTAGTTAAAAATGATGTCACTTATTCTGAGATAAAAGTGCAGATTTTTCATGGCATTTTAGTTTTAGTGAAACTTGTAGCTATTTATGTCTCAATTCCATTTTGGCGATCAATAGGTGTACTATAGTGAAACAGTATATTAGTCGTGCCCTAAGTGTAATTTTTCTTATAATTATAATGGTTTCAGCAGTTGTTTTTAATGCCAGTAAGCCTCGGGTTATGATTTTGCAAAGTTATGATGCGGAGTATCCTTGGACCCGTGATATAGATGTAGGTTTGCAGCGTATAATCGACCATTGGAATGATTATTCTGTAGTTTGGCATTATATGGATACAAAAAAGTATAACGACCCAAAATGGCTAGAGCGTTCAGGTATTGTGGCTAGAAGAGCTATCAAAAGTAACCAGCCCCATGTGCTGATAGCTGTGGATGATCTAGCTCAAAAGTTGGCGGCTAAATATTTTGTCGATGATCCTAATATTCAAATTGTATTTGCAGGGATAAATGGCTCAGAGAAGCAATATGGTTATGATGTTGCCGATAATGTGACAGGTATTTTTGAAAGGAAGCAGCTCAGTCCAGTTCGAGAAACCATTATGGCTCTAGAGGCGAACAAGGCTGAACCTTCTGCTAATCCAAAACTGGCATATATAATGGATCCATCTGCTTCTTTGAAAAGTGGTAGATCTATGGTCGATAACTTTTCTTGGGGCCCGATAGAATATAAAGGCTCTTTTGTCGCAAATTCATACCCAGAATGGCAGCAATTGATTACGGAGAAGAATACAGAAGTTGATTATATTATTGTAGCAAATTATCGGAAATTAATTATATCTGATAAAAGTAAAACCTTTGCAAATCCAGTTGGTGTGGTCACATGGACAGAAGCAAATACAAACATTCCTGTCATCGGTATAAATTCGTTTAATGTTGAAGATGGTATGTCAATCTCCATTGGTGTATCGCCATTTGAGCAGGGTGAGGTGGCAGCAAAAATGGCCGAAATGATCCTCGAAAAAGAAAAGATCGCAAGAGATATTCCAATGGTTAAGAGTAAACAATATGTTGTGGCTATTAGAGAGTCTGGTCTAATGGATAAAGGCATGAAACTCCCTGCCATCTATGAAGCTTTTGGCAGGGCAACCGATAATTATATAGAAAATAACAGTGATTAGTTATAGTCAGTACGCTCTGGTTAGGTACTGTTGTAAAAAACACACAATATAAAGGTTATATAACGAACAATGAAACATCTTAAGGGATTCACAATGTATACTCGGAAAATATCACAATTGGGCGTTGTTACTCTCATCTTTTCACTATTATTTGTAGGCAACGCTTTGTCATCTGAGCCAAATCAACAAATACCAGTTCCCGGAATGGTGACCATGGTAGATCTTGGTGCGAAAAAATGTATCCCGTGCAAGATGATGGAACCGATATTAGAGGAACTAGAAGTTGAGTACAAAGATCGGGCTGCAATCGTTTTCATTGATGTATGGGAGAACCCATCGTCCGGTGCGCAATATGGTATTCAAACAATACCGACACAAATCTTTTATGATGCTGAGGGAAAAGAGGTATTTCGACACATCGGATTCTTCGACAAAGTAGAAATTGTGGCGGAGCTAGAAAAACTTGGAGTTAAATAGTTTATGGATCAGGTCTTTCTGACAATAAACTCTTGGATGGGGCAAGGTCTTTTTTTGGGAGCCTTAGGTTGCTTTTTATGGGGGATGGTGAGTATTTTGTTTAGTCCTTGCCACCTTGCTTCAATACCACTTTTAGTTAGTTACGTTGCCGGGCAAAATCAGATTGTAGACAGCCGAAAGTCAGTTTTTTACGCTGTACTTTTCACAACAGGACTATTCTTGACGATAGCATTGATAGGAGTCTTGTGCGCCTTGCTTGGTAGGATGCTAGGCGATGTCGCTCCATACATGAGTATTGTTGTTGGGGTAGTCCTTGTGTGGGTAGCGCTCGATTTTTTAGGTGTTGCCAAGTGTTGCTCCATGGCTGGTGGTTTGATGTCAAAAATACAGGTAAAGGGAATGACAGGTGCATTTATCCTTGGCTTGGTATATGGCGTTCTTTCTGGTTCATGCACTTTTGGTTTCATTGCTCCGATTCTCGCCATCATTACTGTTCAGGGTAAAATAATCACAGGAATAACATGTATTATTTTATTTGGAATAGGCCATTGTATTCCAATTGCTTTGGCAGGGTGTTCAACAACCTTCGTTAAAAGATTTATTGAAAATAGCACATGGCGCAGAGGCAAAACTATATTCAGAAAATTGTCAGGTCTTTGTATTGGTAGCCTTGGCTTTTATTTTATCATCCAGCCAATAATTTTGTGGTAGCAGATTTTTACGTCCTAAAGCAAGTTGTCAGATTAGTGATGAGCTAATTCATTTCAGGGTAGCCTTCAATCAATAGATAAGACTTTCTTACATAACTGCTCTGAATCAGAGTAGCTTTTTAAATAAGACAATATTACTTCTAACTTTTCCTGTTCGTCTTTGGTCAAATTGCTTTCTTCACCTGTTAATTTTTCACCATCTTCAAGTAGATATTTTATCGCTTGCGAGTCTATTTTTTTCTGGAGGCAAAGAGCCGATAGCTGTTCTTTGAACTCTACAAGTGTTTCAATTGTTTTTTCGTTAATCTCTGTTTCATCATTTCTATTTTCTAATAACACAGATGTATCTTTTGCAATTTCAATTGTTTCCATATCAGCTTTCACTGATGGTCGCTTTGCCATTTTCCTTTTTGCTTGAGAAGTCCCTACACTATTTCTAACTGCCTCTTTCTCTGCGGCGATCCTTTTAGTTACTACTGGAGGGGCAACGGCTAGTTGCGCTGCTTTTTCTTCCTGCTTGAAACTGGCATTATTTTCTTCAACAGACTGTGTTTCTACATTATCCATCATAAAAACTGATTCAGCTTTTTGTGGAGTTGTCACTTCTAGTACCTGGTCATGGGGGATAACAAGGAATATGGCTATACTTGCGGCAATGGCCATAGCAGAACCGGTTGCGGCAAGTTTACGCCGATTGGTGAATAAATTAATAATTTTTACGGGCTCTTTCTTGATACCTTTTTCACTATGCTCTTGGGAGAGAATTAACCACTCCTGATAACAATTTTCACAAACTAATATATGTTCCATAACTGGTTTGTTTTCAGCTCTTTCAGAACCAATAACCATGGAAATTTCTTCACTCGATGGGCACTGAGAAGTCTGCACTGCCCGGTCTATTTGTTGGGCAGTACTAAGCAGACCAATTCTACGATCATTTTCCAGTGATGATTTTTTTTGGTCCTTATTGTTTGTGGGTTTTATGCTCTTCATATAAGGTTTGACGGTAAATTTTATTAATTGTGTCGATTCAAGGGTACCTGAATAATTAAAAATATCGTTCAAGTTCGAGGCGGACGCAAAATTTACCGCAGGTATATAAACGATATCGAAGTCTCACTTTGTTCGCTTATCTCCGAGGATAAAATTTTAAGTTCAACAAAGAAATTGGGCAAATTATAGAAGCAATAGCTTAAGCTCCTCTTCGCACCCTGCTCTTATAAATTGTTTTTTAACTTTTTCAAGAGTTCTACGTAGTCTGCCGTTTATCTGGAAACGATTTAAACCAAACATTTTTCCTATTTCAGCAATAGCAAGACCCTCCCGAAAACGTAGTTTCAGCAGCAGTTGCTCTTTTGTATCTAAATCTAAGTGTTGTCCTAGTAATTTAGTTATGACTTTTTTATTTTCATCATTCTGGAGTTCACCAAAAATTTCTCTACTTACCGCCTGGGAAATTAACTTTCCTTCCTTTTGCTCAGCAGACAATATGCTTTGAGCTTTATTGTCAGGCATTTTTTCGTCATCATATTCTTCTTCCTGAAAAGATTTGCCACAGTCAGTAACCTCAGAAAGTAAATGCTCGGCAGAACTTTCTATTTGTTCTTCGCTTAAATCATGGCGAACATTTTGAGATTTCCCAATAGCCTCATGAAAAGAAAAACGCTCAAGGCATAAAAGACGAAAAAGAGTCAACCATATGCCTCCAAGTTCTCTTATCCATTTAGGAGGAACAACACGGCCAAATTTTTTGCGGGAATAATCTTCAAGTAATCTGTAGGTAACAGAAGATAGAAAGGTGGAGAACTTGGCCTTGCCTTCAAATTGATGCAGACGTTTCCAGTCATTCATTGCAAGTCTTTCCAAAACATAAAGCGCAGCCTCTTCTGCTGTTTCATCACGTTTAAAACGTTTGAGAGCAAGGCGATTAATCATATCCCAATGATCCATAACCTGTTGTTGCATATCTATGTTTCGTTGCTTAGGACACATATTTCAAAAAATATAAAAAAGTTGCGACACAATAAAATGTTCCTGCCGTCATACAAGGTAAGAGATGCTTGATTGCTCATTAATAATTACTCTAAAAGGAGAACAGTATGAACAAAAAAATGACAACACTTTGCTTTGCAACCCTTATTACTCTCTCAGCATGCACATATAACGACGGCGTCAAGGAGGAGAAAGAAGAAGTTACCAAGGTGAACCAACAAGATGTTGCAATTAATAGTCAACGAAATGATCTTGTAAAAGTTAGATCGGCAAGCAAGGTAAATAGAATTATGCCAGTCGGTTTAGTTATGGAATCAGAGGTTAATTATAGCACATCAATGCTTACTCATTCCATTATGCCACCAGCACCTGAGTGGAATAGGGAATCATACAATGCAATTACTGAAAATGGATTTATCTCAAGCACCAACGATCCGCTTTCAACCTTTTCTATTGATGTTGATACGGCGTCCTATGCCAATATCAGAAGATTTATCAACGGAGGTTCACTGCCACCGGTTGGTGCTGTTCGTATTGAAGAAATGGTTAATTACTTTAACTATTCTTACCCGCAACCCACAGGTGATGCTCCAATAGCTATATCGACGGAACTTGGACCAAGTCCTTATAACGAAGGCTATAGCTTGGTTAAAATTGGTGTTAAAGCAAAAAATATAGAAACAGAGAAACTGCCACCATCCAATTTGGTCTTTCTGATAGATGTATCTGGCTCCATGCAAGCTGATAATAAACTGTCCCTTTTAAAAAAATCTATGAAACTTCTGGTTTCAAAACTTGATGAGCAGGACAGAGTTTCAATTGTTGTTTATGCAGGTTCAGATCGCATTGTTTTGCAACCAACTTCTGGTGATAAACAAAGAGAAATTATTACAGCTATTGATTCACTCACTTCTGGTGGTTCAACCCATGCATCAAGCGGTATTGAAACATCCTATAAGCTTGCCAAACAAGTATTTATGCCACTCGGTAACAATAGAGTTATTCTCGCTTCAGACGGTGATTTTAATGTGGGAACAACCAGCCAAGGCGAATTACAAAAACTTATTGAAACTAAACGAGAAGATGGAATTTATCTAACAGTACTTGGTTTTGGTATGGGTAACTATCATGATGACACCATGGAGATTTTAGCGGATAAAGGTAATGGCAACTATGCATATATAGATTCGTTACTTGAAGCAAAAAAAGTACTCATTAAAGAGATGGGTGGCACTCTTTTTACAATCGCAAATGATGTGAAAATTCAGGTTGAGTTTAACCCAACAAAAATTGGCGCTTATCGCCTGATAGGTTATGAGAATCGTGCTCTTGCCGATGAAGATTTTAAGGATGACAAAAAAGATGCTGGGGAAATTGGTGTAGGACACACAGTCACTGCTCTTTATGAATTAATTCCGACAGGTCATAAATCTATTCCAAAGGTAGATGCTTTAAAATATCAAAAAGTCAGCAAAAGTGAAAATAGTAGCAAAGAACTATTAACAGTAAAACTACGCTATAAACCAAAAGGAAAAAAATCTTCCAAACAAATTAGCCAGGTCGTACTACCATCAACAAAGACCCTTGCACAGATGAGTGATGATTTCAGATTTGCCGCAACCGTTGCAGGATATGGAATGCTTTTAAAAGACTCTCAATATGTCGAAAAATTTTCTTGGGATGATTGCTTAGACCTACTCAAACAATCTCGCGGAGCAGACAAGGAAGGCTATAGAGCAGAGCTCCTTCGTATAGTTGAAATGAGTCAACTTTTAAAGAATCAATCTTGATCTTCCGGCATTGTATTTAGTGGCTTATATCCGATCTGACAATTACTGTTTTTACGCAAATTGTCAGATTGGATATGAACTAATTGGAACCTTGAATAATTAGAAAATTTGTTCAACTAATAATCCACTTACAACAGGTTCGCTCTTTTCTATAAGCGCGAAGATTCTTGTATTTTATTCACCAACTTAAAGTTAGGGTTTATCCGAGATATTGCGTTGCTTTCCCTGTTATCCCTTTGTATATTGATATATAAAGGAAATGTTTTGCTCATATGTCCATTTTTACTAGTGCTATATCCTTAAATCAATACTGTTAAATTTCAAAGAAAATGGCATAAACAGCAAGTGAATTATCTGTTCATATCTATCTATATATTACTGTTTTTATTTTTCTTTGCCTACTTACCGATTTATATTTGGCTTAGAATTAATAATGGCAAAGCAATACCACCAGCTTCTGCGTCATATATTCTCGCCTTTAAGGTATGTTTAGGTTGCTTACTTCTATTGGCTATATGTTGTGTGTTTGTATACAAAATATCGCAATTACAAATTGTTACTATCTCACTGGGTAGTTTGGGTATATCTTGCGTCATCGCTGGGGGTATTAAAAGTTTGCTAACCGCGAAACATATAAATGATAGAAACAAATGAATAATTTAACAAAACGTTCCAGCGGAAGCCACAAACAGCGCGGCTCTCGCTGAACTCCACGTTAAGTTTTGAAAAAAACAATCTTGCCCAACCTGACTATTTTTTTATAGTTTTGCTTCTTGTAAACAAATATAATAATAGTGAGTAGGAATATAGATTATTTGAGCAACCACAACTATTAATTAATGAGAAAATATATGAACGAACTTTCTAAAGAAGATTTATTGCTTTATGTTGAGCAAAACATCAGTTCTTTTCATCAAAAAAGACTTGAAAAGCTTGACTCGCTGAAATTGTATAATGTTTTACAACGAAAAAATCCTTACCTATTTAAAGCAAAAAATATTCTTAAATCTCAAGAGTTGGTTGAAGCTATTGTTGATGCATTTCTATCTTCTAGTGAAGAAGGTATCTTTGGTGACTGGCTGGAAGGGTTAGCTATTTTTATCAACCACAAAGTGTATGGGGGAAGGAAATCTGGGATACCAGGTGTTGACTTAGAGTTTGATCTCGAAAATGCTCGGCATATTGTTTCTATTAAATCAGGTCCTAACTGGGGAAACAGTAGCCAAATAAAAAAATTAATAGACAATTTTAATTCAGCTCGGAGAGTTCTTCGCACATCAGGTGCACAGATTAATATAGTAGCTGTCAATGGTTGCTGTTACGGAAAAACAACAACCAAAAATAGATATAAATCCAAAGGAGATTATTATAAATTTTGCGGACAAGCTTTTTGGGAATATATCTCTGGTGACTCTACATTATACAAATCAATTATTGAACCTTTGGGGCATCAAGCAAAGAACAAAAATGATGAGTTTGAAAAATCCTATGCTAAAAAAATAAATCTTTTCACAAAAGAGTTTACTACTGATTTTTGTGATCAAGATGGTGCAATAGACTGGAACAAACTTTTGGAGTTCAATTCAAAAGAATCAAAATAAACTAGGTGCTTTTAGGCTTCGTTGGAGAAAATCTTTTTCCCATTTAACTTCATCAGTTTTTTTATAGCGTGAATACTTGAAATCGCTATATTTGGGAATATTCCGATTACTCATATAATCAATAAGTAATTTTCCAATAGCTTTACCTAAACTAATAGGCACTGCATTGCCCAATTGACGATATTGTTCAATTAAGCTGCCTTCGATCTGCCATGCATCAGGAAACTCCTGAATCCGTTTATACTCTTCAACACTCAACGGGCGGTCTTCAGTTGGGTGAGCTAAATCCGTAGCAGGCATTGCAGGGTGTGTCACTAAGGTTGGGGAGGGCTTATCCCATGATAATCTACGTAAAAAACCAGTTTTACCACCTCCAGAATAGTATGATTTACCCAATGCCTCTTTTTGTAGTTTAGCCGGGAGGTTCTTCCAGTATTGCCCAGGTTTTAATATTCGATAATATTGTAATCTTTTTTCAGGAAATTGTATGTGGTGATGTTTAGTAATTTGATTGTCAAGAAGAACATCTTTAACAGGTCTCCAAGTTGGCAAACCAAAAGACCCATCCTCTGAATGTGTTGGAGTGAGATAAGGTAATTTTTCCCCATCACGCGAGCATACAATAATAACTCGTTCTCGCTTTTGAGGTGTTCCAAAATTAGCAGAATTGTACAAATTAAAGCTTACACCATAGCCATGGCTTCTTAGCTTTTGTAGTACACTGAATAAAACGCCGCCCTTTTCTTCTCTCATTGCTAAGGGAGAAAATTCTTTGCCTCGTAGATTATGAGGTCTATGTTCAAGTGGTGCAGATAGGAGACCCCGAACATTCTCTATAACAATAAACTTGGGATTCAACTCGACCGCAAGATCGATATATTTCAAAAATACATTCCCACGCTTATCGTTTAATCCTTTTCTTTTGCCTGCTGTGCTAAAAGCTTGGCAGGGCGGTCCACCAACGACTAAGTCAATGGTTTGGGTTGCATCAAGGTTGCATGCTTTACGGATGTCATTTGCATCGTAACTGTTTATGTCGTCAATCAAGGCGACTTTTGGTTTATTTTTGAGTATGGTTTTTCTGCATGCATTATCAATTTCACAGCTCAATAATATTTCGAATCCGGCTTTCTCAAGGCCGAGATCTAAACCCATTGCACCACTAAAAAAGCTCAAAGCAATTGGCTTATTTTTTAATGAAACTTGTGTGTTGGTGTAATGGGTTTCTTGGTTCTCAGCTGTTCCACAACTAGAATTATCGTAATATTTTAAGACATCTCGCTCATAAAGAACCCATCGACCACTGATCTTTTTGCTAGGAACTTTTTTATCTCTGCATAAATTGCGAACTTGCTGGGGTGTGATATTCAAAACAGTAGATGCTTCAGCTACATCAATTAAGGTACTCTTCATTCTTTCCTCCTCGAAAATATAACAAGTACCTCTTTGATAAACTGAAATACAATAAAAATCAAGTCAGCAGCATCACTATTTTACGATAATTTGCCTGTTGCTTAAAGCGAGAATCATGTAAGTATTAAAATAATTTAACGACTAAGGATTGATTGTGTGAGCGAAGCGAACCACAAGTGT
>JAOPTU010000012.1:0-153289 GCA_051531995.1 Desulfotalea sp. | reverse complement strand
TTATCATAGATGTCCCCTGTTTGCGCTGATTGAAAGAAAACGCTCGAACATATCATGTTAGCTTTATGAATAATTATTTAATGAGATGTCTTATTCAGATCTTGGAAAAAGAAAACTTCATACCTCCAATTGATCAATAGTGCTTTTATAGAGATCTCAATACTGTCCTACTATGCTCCATTTGGACACTAAATACTAAATCAAACGTGGTCTGACCCCTGTTTACTCTTGGCAAACTCTCGCAAAACATTGCAAAGTGTGCAACCCCTAAAACCTTGCAACAACCGCCCACTAACAAAGGCACAGGGGGCCATTGCACAACGTACTAAGTGTGCAAAAAACAGCTCCAAAAGCTTCGAAGGAGAGGTGTGGAGGAGTGCTTTTTTTTCTGAGGATTGTTTTTTTCTTGAGACATGGATTGCGGAAATCTGAAAGTTGGTAAAGGCAATGCATATTTAACAGTTAGGCTAATTATATGGTTCTGTTTGACTTTTAATAGTATTGTCTGACAATCGGTTAGGCTGTCGTATATAGGTAGCAGTCCAGCAACGTGTGATAATGTCGGGTTGAGTTGGAGATTCTAGGGAAAAAATAATAACTGGATATGATTTTCCGTCTCACGCCCTTGATATCAAATATCGTGGAAACTGCGTCCAGTTATAAGTCACTATCATGGACATTATCTATATATTACACTGTTAGGTTTAATAAGGAGAAATTCTTGGCAAATTCGGAACATATAAACATTTGGAAAAAAGGCGCAGCAGATTGGAATAAATGGCGAGATCTTAATCCAAATATTAGTCCAGATCTAAGCGACACCAATTTTCTATCTGACTTATATGATTCTGAACATGTATATGATCTACCAGAATATAATGGTTACAACTTATCGAACTGTAACCTCAACAGAGTTTCATTGAGAAGTTGTGTGTTTTTTGATTGCGATTTTTCAAGAAGTGACATCCATTTTTCCGACTTAGTCGATTCATATTGTGATAATTGTGATTTTAGTTATGCCCAGCTACAAGTTTCAAAAATTGGTTCTGCTAAATTTCATAATTGTAACTTTGAAGGCACAGATTTATCTTATTGTAGTGCAGAAGAAACGGATTTCTCAGGTTCAATATTGCTTGGAACCACACTAAGCAATATGAGTTTAGTTAATACTAATTTTACTAATACTACAATTAAGGAAGCAAGAGTCTATGGAATATCAGCTTGGGATTTAAATTTAGAAGGGTGCAATCAAAGCAATATTTATATAGAGAAAGAGCACTCTGCCATTACCGTGCCCACGATTGAGTTAGCTCAATTTATTGCTCTTTTGGTTAATAGTTCAAAAATTAGAGATATTATTGACACCATAACTTCAAAAGTGGTTCTTATTTTAGGTAGTTTTTCATCAGATAGGAAAAAAATTTTAGATCAGATTAAGAACGAAATACAGACCTATGGATACCTCCCGGTAATATTTGATTTCAATGGTCCTGAAAATAGAGATGTTACTGAAACTATAATAACATTAGCATCTATGGCAAAGTTTGTTATTGCCGATATTTCAAGCCCCAAAAGTATACCTCAAGAGTTGTCACATATAATCCCTCACTTTCCATCGATACCAGTTCAACCAATTATTGAATTGTCTCAAAGGGAATACGGAATGTTTGGGCACTTTGAGAGGTATCCTTGGGTATTAGACAAAATCATATACTCAGAAGAGAATGTAAAACCAATGGTAGATCAAATAATTGAAAATTGCGAAAACTGGAAAAGTTAAAAACTAACATGCGGGTCAAGACTGATAAAAAAGCAACGTAAGTTTTCGCTGTATATAAGTGTATCGTTATTCAAGTTTTTAGTAATATTACCCCGTTAGGTCCCTAAATAAATTATCTTTGGAGTAATAAATGATTACAGACGCAGAAATTGAATCAGCAAAAAAGAAGACAACATACGTTCTGGATAGTCAACTTCATCAACATAATGATTGTATTCGCATTGCATACGAGTGGCTTGACGCTCAAAAGAAAACTAAAGGTGTGAGTTCAAAAGCAAATACGTCGAAACATTTAATAGAAAAATGGGCCGGGCGATACGTATCAACTTCAGATGTTTGTGTTGCGGCAGAACTTCACCCAGATATTCACGGGAGATATCCTTATTTCAATATAAGCAGACGTTTAACCGAACCATCAGTAGAGCGACTAAGTAGAATATCCGAAGCAATGACCCATCACTATCACGATGATCACAAAAGTACTCACTATAAATGTCATGAGTGATATAGTTGACAATGCAATTTAGGTCGAATGGATATATAGCAATGGTTCTTTGTAAAGAATCAATTAAGACGTTGATCGCCCACATGAAGAGCCTAATGTCCTTCCGAGATGGCCTCTATTCTGGTGTGTGAAATAGTGAAAGTTGATCACCTAGTACAACTGCCCAGTGCTGGCTGGAGGTTTAGCCTGCGGAAGTGGGGTCGCCTCCACCAGTAAAAAAAGTGAGATCAGTCACTTAGGTGTTTTTGCTTCTCTTTTTTACGTTGTCCATAAGGTAGTAAATAATGAGTAAAAAAATTCTAAAATTAGTAATGTCAAGTTATAGCTAAAATCAATCTATATGATAGATATGGTGCAGTTATCATTCTATATAATTACTAGTTAGAAACCAAAAGGAGATTAAATGGACCTTCTATCAATAATTGAAAATCTACCTGACAGTGGAACTGTAAAATCTATAGTCACAGTCATAGTGTTATCGATATTGTTCCTCTTAATAGTAAGGACAGTGTTTCTAATGTGGTTGAAGCGACCTAGATTTTTCTACTCTGAAGGCACTGAGAACTCTGGTAGTGACTATGAAGATGCATTAAAGGTAAGGCATTTGGAAAGAGAGGTTGCGAAACTAAGAAAAGAAATTTCCTCAGGTTTGCTTAAAAACGCATCCGAGTTGATTGACAGAGAAGTTTCTACTTATCTAGCCAATAACTTGGAATCAATGACCTCCTCTAAGCTTGAAGATACTAAACTCCTTGAGTCGAAAATATTTGAAGAATTAGAAAAAAGAGTTAATAAGAGGATTGATGCTTACCTTGCATCTAAAAACACTGAAGACTTTGCTGCTTCAAAAAGGGAAAATGAAATAATTGAAAAAAGAAAAGTTGTTGATAACGAATTACATAGAACTGTTGAGCAAGAAAGAAAAAGTGCCGGATTAATGAAAAGTGTAATGATAAATCTCTTCGTCATGGTGAATTTTGCTTTGATTACCCTTTTTTTATTAAAGGGCTCTCAGTTGTCACAATCTGGGGCTCTATCTCTATCTGGATTGTATATAAGTTTAGCCGGTTTCATTATCTATATCTTTCGTGCATCTAACTCTAGAACCTCTGTGCTATTAGCTATAAAAGAAGACCTTAAGAAACAAAACTCTGTAATGGAGTATATAGAAAACGGCAACAAATCTGGCTCACTCACAAATCAAGATATAGAGTTCATTAGAATTTTAATGACAAACCATTCTGAAAGAGAAAAGAAAGCTGATCACCCTTACGAAATGGTTTTGAAGGGAGTATCTGGAACTAATATCCAGTTTAAGGGTGGGAAAATGGCTATTGGAGAAAAAACAAGTTCTAATAAATAGCTCCAGCGGCAATTCAAAGGGGCACTGAGCTAGGCGTTAAATCTTAAAGACAAAAGATAATATCTGACTAACATCATTCTGAGTTAATACTCTCGTTAACCCAAGTATAGAAATATGTTTTGTTGTGGGTTTTCTTGTTTTTGTCCACCGAACTTGCGTCCGCAAAGGCTACCCTGCAAAGGTCATTGATGTTGTTCAGTTTGTCGAGCTATGTTGTTCATGGTGAGGTTAAAGAGCGCAAAAACAGCAACATGATGTTCGGACAGAGAGTTCGACTCCCGCCGCCTCCACACTTAAAAATATGAAATTACTGCGATTTTACTTAGAATCTTCAGCTTTTTCTCTTTTCCAATTTGTTCCCACTTAATCCCTTAGTGAGTTCCTGAAAAAACAATATCGTCAAATATATCATTTGTTTTAGTTCCTGGTCAGTTACGACAAAGAACTTGAAAGAAAAAACGGTGAATCTTTTTGTGATATTGCCCTTACCCTTGGATGATCTCAAAACACCATACGAGACTAATCATGTAGCTACGGGAATAAATGATAGAAAAATAATGAGTTATGCACTTGTGACTTGAATCCAGCTTTAATAACGTCAGCTTCAAGAAAACCACACCTACAGTAATTTTCTTGAAACTATTTAGATAAAAACTTAATCCTTCAAAAATTCAGCCAGACCCTCATTGTCATAGAAGGCTTTCTCGAAAAATAGGCCGGCGCCCGGTGCAGTGTGATGAGATGGTAAAATATCAGAATTGTTTTCGAGCATATTTTGAATGTTGTCTTCTGTAAGTCGCTGACATCCCACCTCGACCATAACACCAACCACTCGTCGAACCATATGCCAAAGAAAATGAGAACCAACAACCCGGATTTTGAGAATCCCGTTCTCGGTAAAAACCTCAACTTTGTGAACCAATACCTTCGTTGATTTTTTTAGCTCCTTTTTTTCGGCAAAAGCTGCAAAATCATGCATACCTGTCATCATCGATCCGGCATGCTGCATGGCAGGTATGTCCAACTCATCTTGCACCCACCAATCATAACGCTTACCAAAGGCCGATTTTTCAGTGCGGATCTGGTAGACGTAGCTTCTGGCTATACAGTTATGTCGTGCATGAAAACGTATGCCTGCCGCCTCTACTGATTTTACGGCAAGATCTTTAGGCAGAGTCTCATTGAGCTTTTTTGCGACTTCATGCGCCCCCATGTCAGATACAACCTCAAGGTGGGCGATATATTCAAGAGCATGAACTCCTGAATCGGTTCGGCCACATCCTTGAAGATCCATCGGTACTTTACCAAAAACACGTGCCGCACCTTTAAGTACATCCCCTTGTACAGTCCGGGCATCGGCTTGCTTCTGCCAGCCACTAAAATTGGTCCCGTCATACTCAAGTGTAAGTCTATAGCGGCGGCGATTGTCTTTTATACTCATAGTTCGATATTCCTGGTCCAAAACTTAAGCCTACCTTGAACAAATTTTCTAATTTTTCAAAGTACCCTTAGACTAGCTCCTAGACCTAATAAATTTTTCTTACGTTTCCTTACATTATGACTAATATGTTCGGATTATTTGTATTTTTTGCCCTTCTGAATATTCAAATTATCATTGATCTCTGATTTCGTCTTGAGCTTTAAATAATTCTGATAGCGTTCTCGGTGCAATGTCCCCTCTTCTATTGCATGCGACACCGCACATCCACGTTCATTTCCGTGGCCACAATTGGTAAATCGGCACTGCAATGTAAGATCATGAATATCATCAAAGTTGTCATCAACCCCATCGTTAACTGCAAGAACACCAACTTCTCGCATTCCCGGGGTATCTATTAACAAGGCACCATGCTCAAGAACAAAGATTTGACGCCGAACCGTAGTATGTCGTCCTTCTCCGGAATTACTAACTGTCTGCGTCCTCAAGGCATCATCGCCTCTAAGTTGGTTAATCAGCGTACTCTTGCCGACACCGGAGGAACCAGCAAGGCAGTATGTTTTGCAACACTCCATACTATCTTTTACCTGGTTCAAACCAGCACCGGTGACATTGCTAAGAGCAATTACTTTTGCGGTAATTCCTTTGTCACGAATTTCCGTTATGAGCTGTTGCAATGTATCTTTAGTCACCAGATCCGTCTTGGTCAGAATAATTACTGGCTCAACATGTCCTTCAGATGCCATCACCAGATACCGTTCAAGCCTGCTCACATTAAAATCGTAGTGGCACGATTGAACAATGAACATTACATCAATATTTGCTGCGATCATCTGTAACTTACTGCTCTTGCCTGCTGATTTACGGCGCAGAAATGATTTCCTTGGCAAAACAGCATGAATACTCGCATACTCTTGAGAATCCTGGTTATCCATGCATACCCAATCACCGACACATGGTCTATCAACAGACGATGAGGTCGCCCTCATGAATTTACGTGTTGCCTTTGCCGGTATATCTCCATGCTCAAACCGAACAGTATATTGGCCTCTGTCAACAACCGTAACCCTGGCTATTTGTTGCTTAGCTGAGCAAGATTCGCGAGCATGGTTTTCAAACCAACTATCCATCCCAAGTTCTTTCAAATCCATAGAAATACATCCCATTTAAAACGCTGAATGTTCATCTATTCGTCCTTGTTTTATTATCTTCTGGCAAATTCATAGGGTATCAGGAGTTTTTCATTCTGCGACCAGGCTTAACCATAATTTCAATACAAAACGACTCAAGTTGCTGCTCTTTAGCTTGATCAATATATATATTCATTTCTGCTAGGTGAACCTCTTGCAACGTTTCAGCAGTCTTGCCAAATTTACAGGCAAAATCCCAATAATCAACGCCCTTCGTTAATGTTTTTTTACGCTCTCGTTTAACATATTTATTAATGTCGTGTTTTACACCTTCCAATATCCTATCAACTTTAATTTTTGGGTGGGACAATTCGTAAGTTTTCTTCATTTTGATCCTTTTAAAAGTTTGAAACAATTTTTCATGTTTTATTCGTTTCTTCATCAATGTAACACAGTCGTATCACATAATCCTGGCGAATGGTCAAGAACAATAGACCTTGTTGTTTAGGAAATGAATAAGGTCAAGTTTACCATTAATAATTCTATCTCCAAGGTTAATTTTTTGCAAATAACGAAGAGTTGGGTAAAAGGACATTCTCGGATAGCAATATAGAGGTGCCGGGTGGAATTATTTGCGGCTAGCTAATGGAGGTAGCTTATGATGCTTCACCATATCTGCAACGACCACTTTTACGATACATTGCTGAACCAGTTTAAGCCAAGCTTTACAGTGTATGGGGCATTTACTATTAGAGATGACAGAAATAGGGGTAACTAAAGTTTTCATACAAAAAGGATATAATTATTTAAAAATCGTCTTCGTGATAAATGACTCTTTGGCACGATACCCAAATAACTTTTTGCCCATTTTATCAATAAAATCAACTTTTCCTATAAAGATGCGGTTGATCACGAAAATCATCAAAAGAGAGGAAAGATTGTTTCATTTCCACAGTGGCAATATTTTCAATTTCATGCCCATTAATCAAATCTAAAAAAACATTGTTCGCCGTACAACCGTCTTTACCTTCACCAATATACAAAAGGTGCTGCCCAGGCAGCAGAGATTGCCAAATTCGGGTGGCCATATCATCTTCCTGGGGCCATGCCAGAATATAGAGTTCAACTTCAGGATGGAGTAATATATAGTCAAGAGAATCCATCTCCTCGACAATATCAAGATAATGGTCCTTGGGGAAATCTGGCCAGCTTTTGTTATCGATAGAGGCCTGGATCTGGACACCGTATTTGCCGAGCCAGTGCCCAAACCAGCCGATCCCGGCTCCGATTTCAACAATACTTGTAAAATCAGAGAAAAGCCGTTGCAGGGATTGCATAAATTCGTTGGTTAAAATCACAAAGGATTGTCCAACGTAGGTCTCCCTGACAAGTCTTGTTGTCAGATGTTTTTCTCGATCATATTCTCCTGCCTCTATCCATTCACGATCTGTATAAATGTGACTTTTGACCTCGGCGATTGTCGGTAGCCGCTCACTGGTGCATGAAAAGGTTTGCTCTATAAGAGGGAGGTTACTGTCACATGAGCCTGTCATCTGTTTTATCTTCGCTAAGTTTGATACCATTTCTTTCTCTGGTAACTCCTGTATTCACTATAAAATGCAATTCTTGCGCCATTGGCAATACCACTAATTATGTATCCCATACACTTAATAATTAACATTATTTCAAGAAATTTATTTTAACTCTTGGTGACTGTGTGTCGCAAACACTAAACACAACTCCAAAAGAAGTAACGTTATTATTCTAGATATTTTGATGATTTAAAAAGGTTGTAGTGATAACTCTTATATTGTTTGTTAGTTTTAAAGGGCAACAAGAAAAATAATTTTTTATGTTCGGTCAAAACCATTTTTTATAAAAACAAAGAGCCACTCACAGCACCCTACTAAATCTGTAATGAGCTCGTAGCTTCTATTCATAGAAAGAGAGATAATACGTGGGTCTAAATAATCCTGAAAAAAGCAGTGTCCTTGAATTCTTTATTATAATTAGTGTAGCCTTCATTATTTCATTCATCCCCTTCATACGAATCCCTTTTTCCTGGATTATGACCTACTTCCATGAGATTAGCCACGGTATTGGAGCCTTAATAACAGGAGGGTCAATTGTGAAAATTGAATTGCACCTGAGGGGATCTGGTTTGTGTTACAGCATTGGTGGTATCAGATTTGTGATTTTGCAGGCAGGGTACATAGGGGCGGTGGTCTGGGGTATTTTGATTTACCGAATGGCCGATAGCATGACGAAGAAGAGTGTAAATATAATTGCTATATTTTTTGCGGGGCTTGTTGCTGTTTCAGCTATATTGTATGGTAAAGATATAATTACCTGGGGGATTCTTCTTGTTATATTTGGGTTTTTTGTCAGCATAATCAAACTTCATAAAACCTCTTTTGTGAAACTTTCACTTAAATTTATCGGGGTTTATGTCTTGCTTGATGCAATACGAGCACCTTTACAGCTTATTGACGGTAGGCATTTGGGCGATGCGGCAAAGCTTTCAGATTTGACTATGATTCCTGAAATTTTGTGGATTATTTTGTGGGTAGCCATAGGATTTTATGGAGTTTGGTATCTCTGGAAAAGTAGCAGAAAAGCATAAACTTGAAAAAATCAGCCGTTTTAGTTCAAACACTAAATAAACATATGAAATATTGTGATATCTCTTTATAATCTTAGCTGATTAACTGCTAAATAGTTTTTTGCAACAATTCAGAGTTTGGCCGAAATAGCAATCGCGGACAGACTCCTAGTATAAATGGAGTGTATTTTGACGATAGGTCAACATTTATTAATAGAGTGTACAGGGAAACAGGCTCATCTTGACCAGGACCACCTGGAATCTCTTCTGCTTAAAGCAGCGCAGGCTGGTAAGGCAAATGTGATGTCTTCCCATTTTCATCCTTTTGGTGAAAACTTAGGCATTACCGGTGTGCTCATCTTAGCGGAGTCTCATATTACTGTGCATACATGGCCGGAACTAGGTTATGCCGCATTTGATATTTTCATGTGTGGTGATTGTCGACCGGATTTAGCCGCAAAGGTAATCTCTGATGCAGATAGTTCTGCAAATATATCGATAAGATCCTATACACGTAAACAACCAACAGAAACAATCAATAAAAACACATTCCAGCCCGAGACAAATCAAAAGGAGATATTATGACAAGAACTGTGGGCTTATTTTTGCTTTTTCTCAGCCTAATTACGCTGGTTGCCTGTACTTCACAAGAACAATTGGCAAAGGAGCAGTTGAATGAGGATATTCGGCAGACTGAGCGCGATGTATTTCAATTAGGAGTACATATTGACAAGGGCCATATTGCCAATACACGTAAGCTGGTGGATTATGGTAAAGTTGTAAAATCTTTGATGGTTGATCAACCACCAGAGCTTGCAGCTTTGGTGGATACCTTGACTTTGGATGCAACAAGAAAAGGGCCAATATATACCGGCCTAAAAGCCAGGCTGGTCGATGCTAAGGTCAATTACCAAACCGACAAAAGTTTAACAGCTATACAGAGTAATATTGATGAACTGCATGCTATCCGGGAAGCCAGTAAGATTGATAACTACGGCTGGATGCTAACTGATCCGATTAACGTATTAGCCGATATGTCTGATGGAAAACTGGCTCGAGTTGAATCAATGAGTAAAGAGGCTAGTCTTAAAGCTAATAACGCTAAGGACTTTGGTACAGGTAGCCAGTTAGTAGGCAACCCTTCTTATGGGCAATGGAATCAAAACTCAAGTGGGAACTCGTTCTGGCATTGGTATGGTCAGTATGCCTTCTTTTCAAGCATATTTCGTCAGCCCATCGGCTATGGTAACTGGTCTCGCCAACGAGACTATAGTTATTACAGTGAAGCAGGTCGTCATCAGTACACCTCTCCTGCCCAGAAAAAAGCAAGTATGGGGACAGAACAAAAAGCGAGGCAGAAATTCAAGCAGAGTGGTCAATCATTCGCAAGCCCATATGCAAAAACTAAAACTGGTTCGGCGCGTTCGACGATGAAGTCTCAGAAAGTAACCAAATCTTTTAGCAGTTCTTATGCAAAAAGTGGAAATAGTTCCAGATCTTTTGGCTCGGCAGGGTCTCGTAACTCATCATCCAGTAAGTCGCGCAGTTTTAGCGGTGGTGGAAAATAAATAAAGGATAATTGATATGTTTAATAGTTTGTCTCTTTCAGGATTAACTTGGCAGTTGGCCGTGCTCGCTATTGATTTGGGAATTGCCATCATTGCTCTAAGCTCATTGCGTTATCTACAAGGGTTAATGGCTGGAGTTAATAGCACACATGAGTTATCAGAGAAAGATAACTTTGCTTTTGGTGTCTCAATTTCTGGCAACGCCTTAGCTCTTGGCCTCATAATGGCTGGTGTTGTTACAGGTGAAGGATTAGCTAGTTTACTAGATGAAGCGATCCATGTCAGCTTGTATGCTCTGCTTGGTATCGTATTGCTTAAAGTTGGAACCCTAATTAATGATAAAGTCATTTTTCATACATTCTCGCTAAAGAAGCAGGTAAAAGCTGAAAATATGGCTGCCGGAACTGTGCAAGCAGCTAACTTTATAGCCTTAGGCATTATTATAAATGCAGCTATTAAATGGGTAGAGTCTGATAGCTTGGTGGGTTTGCTGTCGGTTGTTGTTGTCTTTGTCCTGGCACAGTTTTTAATGTTAGCGGTAACTAGAATTCGTAGCAGTATTTACCAGAAAAAACATAATGGTCATGCTTGGCAGGGTGCACTGGAGCAGGGAAATACTGCACTTGCAATTCGTTATAGTGGCCATATCATCAGTACCGCTTTAGCCGTGGCTGCGGCCGGTGGATTAGTGGGATATCTGCAGAATGCCATTTGGATATCAGCCATGTATTGGTTTGCGACCTCTCTCGTTATTATGCTGGCCTTGGTTTTACTGAGCAGTTTCGCTGGACGAATTGTTCTTGCAGGTATCAACTGTTTAGAGGAAGTGGATGAACAACAAAATTTAGGTGTTGCCTATATCGAGGCGGCGATCTATGTGGCTGTTGCTTTAATTATTTACGCCTTATTGAGTTGAAAATGCATAAGCCTTGCCCTGATAAATGTGGCATAAGATGGGAAAAGCACATTGATAAAATTATTTTAAAGGTACTAAGCTGTTTCCCTTCTATTCACCTTGTGTATTGTTAAAATGAACTACCTTAAAAAAGAGAAAAGCGACAACAAAAAACCTGCTAGCATATTGCGACATGATATATTTTTAATCTTGGCAATGTCTTTTTTGGCCTGTTGTGGCCTAATTTACGAATACCTGCTCGCCCATTATGCCGGTAGAATTCTAGGAGCTGTGGAAAGCAGTATTTATGCCATGATCGGTGTCATGATTGTGGCAATGGGTGTTGGTGCATTCTTAGCTAAATTGATAAAATGCCCCTATAAAGGGTTCGTCTGGCTTGAGTTGGGCATTGCTTTAGTTGGTTCATGCTCGATTTTGATCATGGCTGTGATGATGGCAGCCACCTACACTTTACCCCAATGGTTACAATCTATTTATGGTTTACCCAGTTCAATCACCACCAGTGGCGGTTTTATTGAAAGTATCAAAACCCTCTCTTTTTACACTCCTTTTATAATCGGTTTTTTCCTTGGCTTGATGATAGGTATGGAGATACCATTGATTGCAAGGGTTCGCGAGCATGTGCATGGGCAGCATCTAGCCCACAATGCCGGTACTATTTATGGGGCAGATTATATTGGTGCAGGAATTGGAGCGGCAATCTGGGTGACCCTCTGTCTGAGCCATCCCATTATGCTTACCGCGATTACCACCGCATCTGTTAACCTGATTGTGGGAGTGCTCTTTTTATGGCGTTATAGGTCCCAGTTCAAAAAAACACTCATACTCTGGATAGCACATTTTGTTCTGGGGGGTCTCGTCATCTCGCTTGGACTTTACGGAACGGGGTGGACTGAGAAACTAAACTATGCCCTGTTTTTAGATAAACCTATTTACAGCAAACAAACATCCTATCAAAACATTACTCTTACAGAACGTTATCTGGGACAGGGATTACCCCAAGTTTATAGTCTTTATTTGAATGGAAGATTACAATTTTCCAGCTCAGATGAGAGAATTTATCACAGTCTGTTAACTTATCCAGCTATGCTGGCTTCTGGTCGTCACGATTCTATTTTAGTAATAGGTGGCGGAGATGGCTTAGCTCTACGCGATATCCTGCAATGGCAGCCTAAGAACGTTACCCTAGTTGACCTAGATCCTGGTATGATTCAATTATTTAGCGGCAAGGCAAACGATGCAACTGCTAAAATAAATAAAATTTTATTAGACCTCAATGGGAATAGCTTTAACTCGCCCAAGGTAGAGGTCATTGTAGGAGATGCCTTTATTGAGGTCGAGCATCTGGTCTCTGCCGGCAGATATTTCGATACCATCATTGTTGACCTTCCAGACCCAAACCATCCCGATTTAAATAAATTATATTCCGACTTTTTCTACTCAAGATTATATTCCTTGTTAAATGGAGATGGAGTAATCGCCATTCAGTCTACTTCACCGTATCATGCTCAAGATGCGTTTATTTCAATTGGAAAAACGCTGGCGTCGGTCAATTTCATTACCGAACAATACCATGCAAACGTCCCAACCTTTGGTGAATGGGGTTGGACAATTGGCACGAAGATGGGACGATCGGCCAGCCAAAGAATCGAAGATATCCCGGAACTACCGCTTGTTGACCCGTTAATATCAAAGGCACGACTCAGTGCGACGTTTGTTTTTTCGCCTAACTTTTATGCAAAAGAAAAAGATATTGAGGTAAATAGACTCGGCTCACATCTCTTGTACCAGTATCACAAGAAAGCCTGGGGAAAACAGGATGGAGTTTTTTTCTCTCAGTAGAGAGAAATTATTAAGTGGGATAAAAGATCCTTTTATTTTAGCAATTATCCCATTACCAGGATGGATAAATTTGTTTCAAGCTGAACTGATAAAAAAGCAACATGGTAAAGAGAATCTTTGAATAGAAAATAAAAATTGACAAGTGCCATATTATGGCATACCTTTAGAAAACTCAATTGCCATAATATGGCATTCAACCAGTAAGGAGCGAAACAATGATAGCAAATTTGGATGATCTGGTTTTCAGGCTAAACAACCATACCACAGATGAAGGTACCCGCTTTGATGCGGTTTTGAGCGAAAATGGTGTCATAGAAGTTATATGTTCGAATGTAAGTGAGTTCCAGATAAATATTGCAAGTACTGAGACTCAGCTACTTTCAGTCACACCACTTTTTTTGAAAGCTGAAGTTAAACCAGGGGTTGAAGCTGAGTTAAACGAGCTCTTGCTCCAGTTAAGCCCGGCAATACCACTAAGCTCTATCGGCTTGCAGGGTGACACCTATATTCTTTTTGGTGCAATGCCTCTTGCAACTAACTTTGAAAGTATTGTGCATGAATTAGAGGTACAGGCTGAAAACACTGTCGAAGTACTTGACGCAATAGAACCACTATTAGTTTAACCGGAGGTATTTAGTATGGGTATTTTAAGTAGTATTGTAAAAGCAATTAAAGGTGGCGCCAATGAAATGGGCGAATCTATTGTCGAGAATCAGGCTGTTCGCATCTATGAACAAGAAATCCGTGAAGCTGAGGAAGCCATAGAAAAGGCCAAAAAGAGCCTGACTGGCCTGAAGGCAACTGAAATCGCCTTAAAACGAAAAAGCAATGGATTTGACGCAGATATTGCAGACTACGAAGGCAAGGCAATGCAGGCGCTAGAAAATGGCCAGGAAGCATTGGCCGTGGAAGTTGCTGAGCATATAGCCGAACTAGAGGCTGAGAGAGATGAAATCAGTGCTGAGTACGACCGCTTGAAAGAGGAAGTGAATGGCATAAACAGAATGATCAAAAAGCGTGATAAGACCATTCATAAAAACAAGCGGGAACTTGAAAAGGTAAAAACAGTACAAGAGTTGCAAAAAGCAACTTCCAGCATCAGTTCCAATATCGCAGCTAGCAATTCAACAGAAAATCGTGTTTCAAAAGCATTGGATCGCGTAAAGGCAAAACAGTCACGATACAAAGATGAAATGGAAGCTGGAGACTGGATGGCTGAAGAGAACAGCACCAGCAGTATTGATTCCAAATTAGCTGCCGGCGGTATAGGTAACGGTTCCAAAACTGGAAACAGTGTACTTGAGCGCCTTAAAGCAAAACAGGCAAAAGGTTAATATATAAAAAAGGACTTTCTATATAAGTAGAAAGTCCTTTTTTCTAGCTACGATGATTGGAAACAAATGGTTAGCCCCTGTAAGCAAGGGAGGCTTTCTGGTTTCATCGTTTTTCTTCCTATGAATAGTCCGAGACCTTTATGTTTAAATCATTTTTCAGAAAAAAAGAAAAAACGGTTATTCGCAAGCTTGAAACCCCTCAGGATTTGCAAGTTGGTGATATAATTAAATTCAAACCCCGCTCTATTTTACCGCCACAAGTTCAAGGTAAGCAGTTTGAGGTAACGGGTGTTGGAACATATCAATATCATCAACAGCTAAGCAAAGAACTACAGCTTCGTGATGAGAATGATGAAATTATTTTTCTTGCCATTGAAGAAGAAGACGGCAAGATCGAGTTGGCTTTGTCATTAAAGATATCACGTAAAATTACGTTGGGACTTTTTAATGAAGATCAGTTCTCTGAACTTTGGGATGAAGAATTTCCCACACTTCAGATTCAAAATGCGTTGCCTGAACTTGAAGGATGGATTTCTGATAATTACCATCAGACTACGAAAATGGCTGAAGCGTATTACTATAATCGTGACTGTAGCCAGAAGCCCCCAAGTAAACACGTAGACGATGATGGTGATGAATTACGTTACCATGAATGTACAGCAGAGGATGATAGTTATAGCCTGTCAGTGGAAATTTGGGCTGATGGTAGCACCGATGTATCCCTGGTTGTGTATACGCCACTTGAGATGATAGAAGATTTTTGGCCTAAGTAGACGTATGAAGAAAAAAAACGACATGATAATGTCAGGATTTAAAGACAATAGCAAGTGGCAGAAAGAGCGAGCTACTCTAAAGAAAATACAAATCCATTTTGAGTTTCAGCAAGAAGTTATGAGGCAAATTCGCTATGATGCTGCTGACGCTAGACTCAATCCCAGTGACATTGTACGAAAGATTTTGGGCTTCAGTTATTCTAAAGTCCAACGTCCACGATTAGGCCTCTCTTTCAGCCAAGATGAGCTTAAACAACTTGCAGATCGATATGGACTAGATTGTCTGGACGAAAAAGAGATTAAGCAGCGTGTAATGGCAGAGGTTAATGCTGTGTATCAGGAATAAATTGCCAATGCGTCATAGTCAGCTGATTGTACTGAATCGAAATCCGCCGTAACGGGAAAATTGTAGCCAACTTTTCCAGAGTATGTCTGGTCTCCCTCAAAATCGTGAATCCGAAGGCCATCATAGTTTGAACACTCTTTTTGTGTATAACGGGTACTTCACTGGAAATTTTGGAGCGTAGCGGAAAAGATTTCCGGTAAAATGCTTTGTTGGGTAGTCGCTAGTTTAACAAAAGCGCAATTTAAAGGATCTGATTTCATCCAGTAACAATGAACGCGATTTTTATGTAATCCTCTTTCTTTTCTTAAAGAACCAAACAAGATTAAATATTAATATTATAAGCAGGCTCACACTGTACATTGGAATTAGATCAAATATAAAAAACGTCAACAGCCAGATAATTACAT
This sequence comes from Desulfotalea sp., assembly GCA_051531995.1. Classification (GTDB taxonomy): domain Bacteria; phylum Desulfobacterota; class Desulfobulbia; order Desulfobulbales; family Desulfocapsaceae; genus Desulfotalea. Next base: position 137,285 of record JAOPTU010000012.1, on the reverse strand, counting down.
ATAATATGGTAAGGGATTCAACTTTAATACTATTGTTGAATGTCAACAATACAATGATGCTAAGATATGACAAACAAATTCCCAAAAACCACATTATATCTTTAGTTGAAGAGAACGGCTTGCCTGGTCCAGCTTCAGCACGAGCTTTAATACCTATTAACATCCGCCGTTCCATGAGATAATGCAGTGGCATCTCCAGTTGATCCGTCCAGTTTGACAAAGTTTGCCCATGTGTTCTAACAACCAATCGTGTTTGTTTAGGATTTATTTCGTTGAGCAGGAAACAACCCCAGTTTTTCAATACAAAATGTTTTCCTGGGTCCACTGCGATAACTGGAAAGTTGTATTTGATTACACTCATAGACTGATCTATCGATGCGCTGATAATGCGGCCGACTTCCATGTCTTTAAATTCCGGCTCAATCCGATCTTGAGCCCGATATGCGTAACCTAGTGGTTTTTCAATAAACCAGTAACTATAAAAACCACCTCGATCTGCCCCTATTTGAATAAGCCAATCCCAAACCTGCGATATTGGAGCGTTGATTGTAATACTGCGTGTTGAACTAATGAACGGTGCCAGATGGTCACCTGGCATTGGCATTGAAACTTCTTGTTGAGTTGATCCCCATGTGGAAATATAGGGTTTTAGCAAAATAGTAACGACTATAAATTGAAGAAAGATGATAAATGAGATAATTAACCCTAATCTAACTTTCCTGTTCATAGCCTTCAGTCTTCCTTTGACTTTAAAAATACAAATTTAATTACTGGAATTTGTATTTTTATATTGTGCCTTATAGAACTCTTACGTGAGAAATAACAAAGATAAGCACACTTATTCCAAATTATCAGCAAAAGAAATATCAATGGTTTTAAATCCTTTTTCTCTCATTGGAATTAATGACTTATAATCTGCACTTTCGAACACTTCTAATAAGGATTGTTTTGACGGAAAATCCATTACTAAAAGAAACGTGAAATGTTTATGACCATGATAAGTATCTGTAACTAAACTTCTTTTTATTACGACTCCACCAAGATTTAATAGCAGCGGCATAACTCCTTTAACGTACTCATTTAATGCTTCTTGATGTTCAGGGTTAGGATTTGAGGTGACTATAAGTGTTGTTTTGTCAGTCATTTAGGACTCCTTATTATATGTGCCCCAACGGTTGAGTTCAGGGGCTGGCGCTTTTTGCGGGTCCAATGGAACATTTGGTTGAGCTTTTATTTATTTCTTAATTTTTCTGCAAAGTTAACGACTGTGTTGGTTCTCAGTATTAGAATAGCTGACATTGCTAATTCAAATACTGATGTTATAAAATTTGGTTCTATAATTATTCTTGAAAGAGGAATTATCTGGCCTGTGAAATCCTTCAAAGAGGCATTGCTATAAAGAATATTAGATAAGTTATATAGGATATCAGAGAACGATATAAATAGTAGATAATACCCTAAAATCGACAGTGATATTCTCTCAATAAACCTATAGCACTGAATCTCTGTTTTGTGATCTAACTTTTCTGGTTCAACTACAAACTGATTAGTTATTTTTTCATGCTTAATAAACATGAAAACACCAATAACTAATGGCAGGATGCTTGGCAATAAAGCAGAAGTTAAGAATATGCCTAGCTTGTTTTCTCCGTAACCAGACACTAGAAATAGGTAGTGGGGAATTTGACTCAGAGTAAAGACTATGATTAGTATTCCGGAAATTTTTATCAGTAGGTTAGATATTTGTTGATAATTCATATTTTCTTTAGATGCCCAATGTAAGCTAAGGGGCGGCGAGTGATTTCCCCCGAAACAGATTTAGTATTATTCAACTTTGAGTGTGGCAAACAGCATAGCCCCTTGATTTAGTTAACAGTTTTACCGATTCTATTCCAGCGTATTGACTTGAAACGTTCTGTTGAAAAAAGAGATTTTGTCACATCCCATGACCAGTAAATTTGTACAAACTTGCCTTTTACTGTTTTGGTTGGGATGAAACCATAGAACCTACTATCGTAACTATTATCTCGGTTATCTCCCATAACGAATACATTACCCTCAGGTATTTGTATTGGTCCTAAATTGTCCCTTGGTGAACTTTCTTTAGGAATAACCTCTGTGCCAAGATGCAATGTATACCTGTTATCCTGCTTTTTACCGTTTATAAATAGTTCTTTATTTAAAATTTCTATAATATCTCCTTCTAACGCAACAACTCTTTTAATATAATCAACTTCAGGTTTTTGGGGCATTGGAAATACAACTATATCCCCTTGTTGAATAATTTCTTTTTTATAAATACCTCTATTAATTAATAGGTGATCTCCTATTTCGAGTGTAGGTAACATAGAGCCTGCTGGGATTTTGAATGCCTGAATCAAGTTGTTTTTAGTGTAATTTTGCGACAATGAAGAGAGCAGAATGCCAAATATTATATACAGAGAGATATAAGTCCACCACTTGTTATATGGTTTTAACACATAGTTTTTTTCCGCCTTTTTGGCTGTTTTATAGCAATCAATGAAAAGAAAGAAGGCAATAGAAATTAGAATTATCACTAAACTTAGTAGTATTGTTTTGGTAATTTGTACTTTAAGAAATATGGCAAGAGCAGGAGATAGAAGTAGTAATAGGAAAGAAATAATAATTCCCTTTTGAAGCTTACCTGCATATGCGTAACCGATAGCCGGGGTGAGAAGTGCAAGTAAACCAGCAAGCCAGGGTCTTCGGTTTTTTGTTACCATGTTTTTACCTACAATAACTTTTAGTTAAAGGGTCGAAAGATTTCTACATCGAAACTGATATAGAATTTATAAATTTGGCTTCACTTTTGAGTTTGTAAAAAGCGATAGCCTCTTTTGGTCTCTCTTGAACGCCGTTTTATAACTTTTTTGTTTACTCATTTCTTAAAATTGATGTTTAGTCCAATGCCATTTGTTCAACGATGGAACAAAAATAAACATTAAAAACAATGATAATAATAGAAAGAAAATATAAAAACCTGAGTATTCGTTTGCTATAAATAGCAAATTTTAATGCTTTTGGTTGCGCTTGATATATGCCTTTAAACAAAACCAATCGCTATTTGCAAATATACTTTTATGGGTATTTTGTTTTATAACGTTTAAGCTGAGTGGCGCGCTAAAGAACTTCCCCGCAAGGACGCTAGGATTTTACGCGTCCACTCCAGCATTTGGTTAGTTTTATTTTTATATTTTCTAGAGGTTATGGTTTATAAGGCGCATAGTCCGTGTACCCTTCGGAGCCAGGCGTATACCATAGTGACATATCCTCAGCAGGATTCAAAGGCCAGTTATTTCTATATCTTTCGGGCAGATCAGGGTTTGTTATAAAAGGCCGGCCAATGGCTATAATGTCGGCATCACCTTCAACAATTTTCTCTTCTGCGGCCTCCTTGGTATAACCACAATTCCCAATAATAATGCCTTTGAATAGCGGTCGGAATTCTGCCAAGGTCATTGGCTCACCTTTTCCGTGAAAACCAAAAGCTAACCCGTCCATGATATGTAGATAGCCAAGCTTTAATTTGTTTATCTCTTTTGTGACATAAAGAAATAGTTCCCGATAGTCATCACAGCCCATATCATTAAAAACGCCGTTTGGTGAGATACGAACTCCAACCTGACCTGACGGCCACACCTCAAGTACCGCTTCCAGTACTTCTTTAAAAAAACGAAATCTGTTTTCAAAGCTTCCACCATATTGGTCATCACGTTGATTCGTGGTGGAATCAAGGAATTGATTAATCAAATACCCATTAGCGGCATGAACCTCTATACCAGAAAAGCCAGCGGCCTTGGCATTTTCTGCTGCTTTTCGATAATCATTAACTGTTGCTTTGATTTCATCCACACTCAGTGAACGGGGCGTTTCGTAGGTTTTACTACCCAAAGGCGTATGGATGTGGTCACCGTTCAACTTCACAGCAGAAGCCGAAACAGGAAGATCACCATCATGGAAATCACTGTGCGATGCTCTGCCGCAATGCCAAAGCTGCAAGAATATATGAGTCCCTGTTGGTTTGACTTTATCGGTGACTCTTTTCCAGCCCTCGACCATTGCATCAGTATAAATTCCCGGTGAATCAATCCACCCAATACCCTGTTTTGATACCACTGTCGCCTCGGTTATCAATAATCCAGCCCCGGCTCTTTGGAAATAGTACTCAGCCATTAGGTCACCAGGCACACGATCCTTTCCAGCACGGCCCCTTGTCATTGGCGCCATAGCGATTCGGTTTTTAAGATGAAATTTACCAATTGAGAGCGTTTCAAAAATTTTGTTATTTTTCATGTCAATTCTCCTCTTGGGTTTATTAATGGAAAGCTAATGTTGAGCAACTTGTTATACCTTAATTTGCTCAGCTAATTTTTTTGCCTTCATCATGACTTAAATTCCATTGACGCTCGGCATTAAGTGCTTTTGCACTAATGTCGTAATGCCCGCGCACTGTTGCCATGTGTTTTCTCCGTAGGATATAACTATTAGTTAAGGGGCAGCGTGATTGCCACCACGAAACTTGATTTAATTATTGATTTTGGTTTTACAACTGAACTCCTAAAAAAGCATAGCCTCACGCTGTCCCTCTTAAACGCCGGATTATGTATCATTTTTTGTCAGCTCAACTCCATCAACTATCATTTTCCAATCATTACCTTCTTGATAAGGCGGTTTAGAAACAACAAATGTAGTTTTTAGAAAAGCGATTCCAACAATAAAATCATTTCCTTGAAATTCCTTAATTGGGCCAGCTACAGATACAGTTGCTCCTCTCTTCAATCTTTCGTAATCAACGGAGCCATCACGAAGTATTAACAAAGTCATTTCTTTGCTTTCCCAAAAACCTTCATAATTGTTTTTATCTTCTGGGAGAGGTTCTCCGCAACCAGATAACAGCAGAGTCATTGTAAGAATTGATATGATATATATAATTTTTTCTTTCATGTTTCTCCTGATACATAACAGTTGTGATATATGGAAAAAAGAAACAATAGAATTTCCACGTTTGCCGATATAATATCATTTCCCATATATCCGTATATATGAAAACAAATAACCCAATCAACTGACATACAACAAACTGCTCATGCAGGCTAGGAAACATTTGCAACACTAACTGCAAAGTGAATGTTTTCTAGAAATATATATAGCCAACAAGGCCTTTGGGATTTGGTAGATTATAAGAAATTGACAAATTTATTAGTAACTCTAAGATAACTACCTAAAAAAGCATCAGGGCAATAAAGTTGATAAACGAAAAACAAGTCATTTATCAACTTTATACTTACTTTTACGCTTCTCTAGGCTTTGTCTAAAGCTTGGCTCACATCAGCAAGAATATCATCGATATGTTCAATACCAACCGATATTCGTATCAAATCAGAACTCACACCGGAAGCCGCTAGTTCTTTATCGTTTAATTGACGATGAGTTGTGGAGGCAGGATGACAGGCGAGAGATTTTGCATCACCTATATTTACTAAACGCAAAATCATATCAAGCGAATCAATAAATTTAGTTCCGGACTCTAGCCCACCGACAATACCAAAGCTCAAAATGCCAGAAGCTTTACCAGAGAGAATTCTTTTGCAGTTTGCATGATGAGGGCTGTCTGGTAATGCGGCATAATTCACCCACTTAACTTTGCTGTGCTGTTGCAGATACTCGGCAAGTTTTTCCGCATTTTCGCAATGGCGATCCATACGTAAGCCAAGGGTTTCAAGTCCCTGTAAAATTTGAAAAGCATTCATTGGCGATATTGCAGCGCCGGTATCTCTAAGTGGCCCCACACGACACCGACCAATATAAGCAGCCGCACCTAAAGCCTCTGTGTATATAACACCATGATAACCAGGATCCGGCTCATTAAACACCGGAAAGCGAGCCTTGTTTGCCACCCAATCAAACTTGCCAGAGTCCACTATAACACCGCCAACGGATGTGCCGTGACCGCCAATGTATTTAGTGAGCGAATGAACCACAATATCGGCCCCTAGCTCAAAGGGACGGCATAAGTAAGGCGTTGCCACCGTATTATCAACAATCAAGGGCACGCCGTGTTTATGGGCGATTTCTGCTAGGCGAGAAATGTCTACCACATTACCGGCAGGATTACCGATGGACTCACAAAAGATAGCTTTTGTTTTATCATCAATTGATTTTTCGAACCCCTCAAAATCATCGTGCGATACCATACGAGTTTCAATACCTTGTCTAGGTAAGGCGTGTGAAAATAGATTATAGGTGCCACCATAAAGCTCGCTGGTACTAACAATATTGTCGCCTGTCTCGCAAATGCACTGAATAGCGTAAGTAATTGCAGCCATGCCGGAAGAAACACAGACAGCCGCTATACCTCCTTCCATTGCTGCAATACGTTTTTCCAACACATCGGTCGTTGGATTCATAATACGTGTGTAAATATTGCCCTGAACTTTCAGATCAAATAAATCTGCTCCGTGCTGAGTATCATCAAATGTATAAGAGGTTGTCTGGTAAATGGGAACAGCAGCAGCTTTAGTGGTTGGTTCAGATTTATAGCCTTCATGTAAGGCGATTGATTCTAATTTCATTGAATTTTCCCCATGATTATCGTTTCAATTTAGTAACATAGACATGATGATAAGTTTCAAAAGTGTCCACCTATCATCGATAAATTAAAGTTTGTTTCCTATGTATCATAGATATTATGCCATTAATTACAGGGAAACACCTAATTTTGATTTTTAAATTAGACAACGAAGAAATATCTAGAGCTCTTTGTAAAAATCTCTCGTCCCTATGTTAATAGAGACTAATCATCAAACCTCGGTCATCCTATTTCAAAGGACATCACGCTAAAGATTTTATCCAACGGAATTTCAGGTATTTCGCCTGTATACATTCTTGCCGTTTCAAAAGAAGCGTTCATACTATAACGCTTGGCCATTTCCAAAGCAGCCTGATTAACTTTTGGCGCATCGAGATAAACCAGTTCAGACGATTTCACTTTTGATTTCAAAGCCAAGAAAAGAGATTCTGCTAATTCTGGACTGTCCGCAAAAAGAGGACCTATCTTGTAACCGATATGGCAAGCACGAATAACACCATATCCTGCCAACTCTCCATTTTTCATAATGCCCAAGGCATGACTATCAGGTTGATTGATCCAATATTTGATAAAATTAGACCTGTTTGCAGGAAAAAATGGTTGATCGTATGAATCAATGGTTTCAAAAGGCAAGGTAGACAGTTTAACAATATCCATATTTACAGGGGAAACACCACCACCGTATCCTTCATACCGAATATTGCTATAAGCTAGCTTGAATCCAGACTTTTTATAATTGTCCTGCTGAGTCACAACGCCATCAAGACCAATATTCCGCCCCTCAAGGTATTTAATGCCAGCATTCCAAATTTGAATACCGTACCCTTTGCCACGATATTCTGGTTTGACCATGTAGAATCCGAGAAAGCCAAAAGATTCACTGTAGTTAATTACAGAAATTGTAGCGATGGGTTCTTGGTCAAGGAAGCCAACGAGAAAACCATTTTGATCTGCTTTATAATAGCAATCGGCATCATGGAGTCCTGGATTCCAACCTTCTTTTGCTGCCCATTCAATAGCAATAGAAACATCCTCACTATCCATTGTTGCAATTTTGAAGTTCGTCTTTCGCATTTTATATTCCTGAAAAATTATAGCTGAGTTTTTAAGATTTTATTTTATGGCCTTAATAAAATAAAGTCTTACTTGCAAATCTATCTCATTAACCAAATCAGTAGCTCGTTTCTCTCTTTGATAACGTCATGAACCCTCCAGACATTAAACTTGTCCTAAGCAACTTATTGTCATCTTTTAAGGCATCCATATTATTCTTTTAATTATATATTTGTTTAGGACATTCATTGGAGGCATTACTCCGTCAGGCCCATCCCAATCACCCCTAAATTCTAAATAAATATGTTCAGATTTAGGTGCAAGGCAATAAACATATCCTGTACTTTCTTCTTGTCCCGGAAAACATTCATTATTCATATTTTGAAATACTTTTTGGTATTTTGAATCTATAGAAATGCCTAAATGATTTGGGATATCGGATCTTTCAGTGAATATATTGTAAATTGATTGTTCCGCATCATCTGGCTTTAAAGTCAATAATATGCCTGATTCGTCGGATATTAAGATAATTGGATATTCCATACCTTCAGTCATCCCAACATCTTGCTTAACCTCATAATTTGGAAAAATACTTTTAAGTTGCACTACGTCAAAAGGTGTTTCTTTTGATATTGGTCCTACCGATTGTTCTTGAATTGTGATTGAACTATCAGCAATAGCAGTGCATGCAGTAAATAAAACTAATATTGTGAACGTTAAAATATAATTTTTCATTGGATTTTATTTTTTGTTAAATTAATCGGCAAGCTTCAGCGAACTGGTTAAACAGCTAGCTGAACGAAGCCGATACCCAGCCAAAACACCCAAATTTTATGTCTAATCCTCATGCCCTTATGATACGAATTCAGGTATTATTATTTTAATATGGTAGCCTATATAAATGGCAAAAATACAGCTTTCCTCACCTAATTATGATTTACAAAATGGGATAACTATTTGGAGGGTTGGTATTCGACCTATCCTCGATGATATGGAGAAAAACATCTGGAAAAAGCAAAAGTTGTTAACTTACTCGTTAATGCGTTTGGCGAAAGCTTACAACAGCTTCCATTGATAGGTACACATGGCAATCCGGAAGGCTCTGTATTTAAGAACATTCCGGGGATAAAAAGGTGATTGCTAGCAATTATAATTGCCTACTCTTGAACAGGTTTTTCCCTTTCTATTGATTTATTCATAGCATCAACTGCACTTTGGGCACTATTTATTGGGATTTTAATAGAATCAACAGCTTCCTGAGCCACTTTATCTGTTTGCGTTTCAATGATACCTTTCTCATTATTATTTTCAGAATCAGAGCATGAACACAACAGATACATCATTAAAACAAGACCGACTAAATTAATTAATTTTTTCATAAGTTCACTCTGTTAATTATTAATCTTCAGCCTAATACAGCATATTAAAAGGCTGTGAGTATATTACATGCAATAACATGTTCTCAATGGTATATCATGTTGGAATTAACACAACAAAAAGGAACAATACCGTCTCGACTAATTTTAAACGATACATACATGTTTCTAGCCAATGGAGTGAAAACTCCTAAACAAGGAAATTATTTGGCTACGATGATTACCTTCAAACAAGAAATTAACTTTTTGAAACATGAACCTAACAGCAATAATATAATCAAAGGACGTGATAATTGGGTATTTCAATAGGTAAATCGGCAGTATACATGCCAAGTAAAGAAAAGCCATACCCAACTATACTTGCCTTTTTGGTTGCCCGTTTCCCCCTAATCACCGAAAAAACTTGGCTTAAACGTATTACGTCTGGCAAGGTACTTTCTGAAGACGAAACGCCAATCTCTCTGAATACATCTTACACACCCAACCAACGATTATTTTATTTCAGAGAAGTCGAAAAAGAACCAATCATTCCTTTTCAAGAACAAATCCTCTATAGCAATGAACACCTGATTGTTGCCTGTAAGCCGCACTTTCTGCCCGTCACCCCAGGTGGCCCCTATGTCACTGAAACTCTGCTAAACAGATTAAAAGCAAGTACCGGAAATAATTCCCTGGCCCCCATTAATCGCATTGACCGAGGAACAGCTGGTCTCGTGCTGATATCGGCGAACAAGAAAACCAGAGGCCTTTACCAACAACTATTTATGAACGGAATGGTGCAAAAAACTTATCAAGCGATTGTGGCGTTTCCAGGTGATACCAACCAGACAGAGTGGCTAGTGGAAAACCGAATTGAAAAAGGAGAACCATGGTTTCGGATGCAAACCCATCAAGGCAAGGTCAATGCCCGTTCCAAGATATTACTGCTCAAAACCAAAGGCTCACGTGCCCTACTACAACTATCTCCAATTACCGGCAAAAAGCATCAACTTCGTGTTCATTTAAGCGATCTTGACATACCTATCGTCAATGACCGATATTACCCCAAACTGTTAGCAGAAACAGTTGATGACTACGATCTTCCCCTCCAACTTCTGTCAAAAAGAATCCAGTTCAGAGACCCAATCAGCGGAGTCGAAATGTCCTTTGAATCGAAAAAAGATTTAAACCTTTAATCAATAACCACATCCACAAGGGTTATTGAAAACTTCGGAAACATCCTTAGATCACAGGGTATTAGGCTTATTATGGTGCCTATATTCCATTTGAGAGAGTAAAACATTGTCGGGTTATTAGTCAAAATCCCTGATCGTTTTAATATATGAAAATAAATGTCACCAGCAGCGCCATCCAGAAACAGCAGCCTATAAACAACCCCGTAAAACTTAAGCCCAGCTTTTCACCCAAAAATAAGGGTGAAAAAATAATAAGGATCAAAATAGTGGCCAAACCATCTTTGATATCTTTTACGAAATGATCATAAAATCCAAATCCTACTGCCAATAAAACAGGCGTACTGCTGAGAGCCATGGTCATGAGGAAATTTAACACCGCCGACCGGGGAGTTAAGTTACGATATTGCCTATTGTGAAAAAATGACTTGATGGCTGTTTTCATTGTGAAAAAGCTACCCAAAACATAAACAATGAAAAAAATACCCAGAAAAACAGCAGTAAAAGTACCCACGATATCTGAAAAAAGTAACGCGTAAAATACCTCGATGTTTAAAATCCCATAAATAAATAAAACTATGCCGGAAATCCCAGTAAAAAGGTTAAACAATATCGAGCTAGGCAACGTGATTCTTGTTGTATGCCCGCAATGGCTACATTCATATTTTTGAACCATCTCACCCCAGATGTACGGAGGTGTTCGAATCGGCTTATTTTCACTTTCCCTCATTTCACCTTTGCAAATCCTGCATTGCCGAATTCCCATATTTAAAGCATTCCTTTAAACTTTAGAGGTGCATATATTATTTAGGCTACCTTGAAAAACTTCCTCATAACGACTCCTTTTATTAGTGACACAACCCATTTCGACAAATTTGAAATAAAATATGTGATCTTAGTAACAATACTGGGCAACAGCTGCACATTTATTGCCATAATGTGTTTTCGTCATTTTTTCATATTGCATATTGGTCACCCAAAACTCATTTCCGTCTAAATAAAGAACTCCCTTGAGACCATTTTTACAAACAAGAGGTTGAGCGTCGCTAAATCTGGTATCAAGTTCTTTACAACCATATGGACTGCATTCATTGCTGGCAAAACAAATGGTTGCTGAAAAAAATACGATTACAAAACTATACGCTAATAACTTCATTCCCTTCTCCTTTTACTGAGTTTTGGTTGCAAAAAAGTTCACGCCTTAAATCAACAATGATCTAAACAATACAGATAATACAATTATTTAAAATATTATTCTAGTAATAATCATGGGGTTTGAGTTGACGATTAACATATCATTAGCTTGATAATCAAATGCTACTTTGCATGTCATTTGAGGCAGATGATTATTGTTTTAGCAGGATAAGAGCAAATCTGCTCCGAACTGTTAAATCACATTATGATTATTCGAATGTGTAATATTTAAGGCTACCTAAATTGTTTCTGTTCTTTGGGCGATTGAGTAAGCTCAAGATAGTATCTGCGGGATTTTTGCGTGTTGAAATAAATGGGAATGAAACAGAGTATATATAATTCCTACCATCTATGTTTAATTCAGTAACACATCAGATTACAATGACCCTAATGTGACTGGGTTTAACATAGGAATGAACTCTGGCAAATCGGCGGGACAAACAATTTTTCACTGCCACATACATTTATGGTGATACGAGGGGCTATTCCCGATAAGATGGGCTATTGACAGTTAGTGCGTAGATGAAACAATTTACCCATGACAACATAGCACGAAGTACTTTATTTTCTTTTGAGGTTTAGCACTCAAATTTAAAAAAAAAATAGAAAAAATATCTACTTTTAGATCAATTTTCGATAAACTAGCAAGCCTATCGATCAAACGCCCCTAATAAAACAAGAGGACACAACAATGCCATCAGCATGCGCTCGACATATTCTGGTAAAGACAGCTAAAGAAGCAGAAAACCTAAAAAAGGAGATTGAAGGTGGAGCTGATTTTTATAAAATTGCCAAAAAACATTCTCTCTGTCCTTCAAAAAAGAAAGGTGGGGATTTAGGTGAGTTTACACCCGGTCAAATGGTGAAAGCCTTTGACAATGTGGTTTTTAAAAAAGAAGTTCTTAAAGTACATGGACCAGTGAAAACTCAGTTTGGGTATCATCTTATCGAGACTATTTATCGCACGAAGTAGGTTTTTATCATATTGGGGACGTTACTTGTCACTGTAACAAAAAAAGCCCCATAACAATAAAAACTGTTACGGGGCTTGCGTTTCTAATTGTGTCGAGACTAGGTATCGAACCAGAGGCACACTAATTACCAGTCAGTGGCTACAAAGCCAAGCGCCCACACAATATCCCAACAATGGGTAGTTACACCATAATTACAGTTACCCTTCCAGTAAAATCCTTCTCTCAAATATTATAATAAGGATTAATATGGCCCGTGTCTTTCGATACAGGTACCTGAAACGAGACTTTATCGACTGTTTCAACTTTCTTGATTTTCTTTATAACATCTTCCCGCAATCCTGAATCATTTTGCAGATTACCTGTAACATTACTGATCAGAACATGACCATCATTTATGTTTACATGTACTAATGGTGAAAGATGGACAAGCAGTGAATGAACTTTTGCCTCAACGGTAAGTTTTTCAAGAATATCCTGTGACTCTGGATTGGTTTGAAAAGTTGTCTTTTGTAGAATGTTATATAAAATCTCTACAGCATCCTCGACTGTGAGCTGCCCAATGTGCAATACAATATCATACAATCTACTATCCCAAGTATCAGTTCCATGAACTTGAATTCCCCACTTCCTACGCTCTTCATCGTCTTTTTTTATAGTATAACGAGCTTCATCTCTAGATATTTTTTGGCGTTTCATATCTTCAACAATACGACTTTCCATATCTGATATGATCCTCACCTTGAGAACATGTGGGATATCCTTAAGAATATACTGTCCAGCCAAACCGTGATAGACCACATTGTCACTCTTTACATGCTTCAATAATTCGTATTTGTGATAACTTAAGTACCGCTCCTTGCCATGTTGAAAACGTTCAAGAACAGAGGGCGAGTCGTGTAGTGCTCGCACAAGCTTCACTTCTGGTATATTAAATTCTGCACATGTCTCTAATATGATTTCACGCGACAGACATTCGTAATTAAGTTTTGCTGCTAACTTCTCTGCTACTTCCTTTCCTTTGCTGTATGAACCTCTTGATATAGTAATAATACTCATATCTTTCTCCCTGTAGATCATCGTGATTACACAAACCTGTAGGAACGTTGCCCTATTGATTCGTGTATTAATAGTTAAGCTGTGGGTGTATAAGAACAATGCGCTTTTATAATCGCTGGTGATCAGTAAAATACAAGCCTCTGACCATTGTTCTTATGAGAAGAAATGGAAGAAAACTAAGGAGAAAGATCACTATTGAGATGCAAATCAATTTCTCTTTGCATTTCGTTGTGAATTGATATTTTGATGTAATTTAACATGATTTAGTTAAGGGGTAAAAGTTTCATATGTGAATACGATAGCTACTACACCCAGCAATTAACATTGTCAATGCATGAATATGAGGTCGGCAAAAAAAAGCAAGAATCTCTCTACTTTTATATGGGAACCATACACGGAAGTAGGATTTAGCCAGTTTTCACAATCACCTAATACCGTCACAAAGACCGCCAATAAAAAACGGTATTTCTACCCTAAAATGTTTTCCAAAAGCAAAAAACACAATGAAACCAACTTATAATACTGATCTTACGACCTTTCAGAGGAAAGCATTCGGTTAACTTAGAGTTCAATTACCTTTCCATTGAAGTCGCATCCAACATATCCATGTTGAATAGCAAACCACGATAACTGCTAATGTAATAAAGAACTTACTTGGTATTATTGCCATAACGAGAAGTGCGAGAATTGTATAAACTGCAGGCTTAATTGTGTACAAAATTGTTGGTAACCAAATATTCATAACCTCACCTCCATGTCTCTATAAAATCTAAACGTCTATACATAATCATCGCACAAAACAAAGTTAGGTGCAACTAAAAACTGAATATTCATACCTTTAACCATGGAACATCTGTCCTGTAGATATTTAATTTAAACAACAAAAATCACCATCGCTTGACAATAGTATCGGAGAAAGATAGTATGTAATTATGATTACGAATTTCAATTGCAAAGAAACCAAAAAGATATGGGATAGAAAGTTTTCGAGTAAATTTCCTAAAGATGTTCAGCAAAGAGCAAGAAGAAAATTAATAATGCTCGACTCTGCATCAATTATCACCGACTTAATAATCCCACCATCTAATAGGCTGGAGAAATTAAAAGGCGATAGAAAAGATACTTATTCGATTAGAATCAACAACCAGTGGCGTGTATGTTTTTATTTTGAAAATGGCAAGGCTTCTGGAGTTGAAATAGTAGATTATCACTAAGAGGTACATATTATGTCACCGTTAATACCATTAGAGCATCCAGGCATCATTTTAAAGGAAGAATTTCTAGATGAACTAGAACTAACTCCGTATGCAGTTTCAAAAGCTACAGGGATATCACAAACAGCATTAAGCGAGATACTAAAAGGGAAAAGGGGTATTTCTCCCAAAAACGCCCTAAAACTTTCTAAATATTTTGAGATGTCAGATAGCTTTTTCATTAATTTACAAACTCGTTACAGCCTTGAACTTACCAAGGAAAGCAACAAAAGTTCTCTAGCTAAAATTATTCCTTTCAGACAGAAGTCAACTTATTCACAAGAACTGTACGAAGCATAATTCCAGCTCTCACTGGGCTGATGGGCTGAAAATGTTAGTGCAATAAGAAATTATTTTAAATTTGTTACCTACACAATGTCCGGCTCAGAAACATATATAAAAAATGCCAAGCACCACCTGTTACCAGCGTCGGCTGGGGCTGATGGTGCTTAGAAAATATTATATTTCGTATGAAACAGGTTTAGATACAGCCTCTGTATTAAAAACCACTTATATTGAATTTCATAACTTCAACATCACCAGCACATTGACCTGCACCTACAGCATTTGGATTATAGCGGTTTTTGGTGATATAAATATCATTACCTTTAACCGATAAGTTTGTTGCGCAAGGAACCCATGTCTCACTTAGTTTACTAAGAGCTTTTACAACTCTAGAGGAAGTACTTGCAAAATCAAATTTAATTTCCTCTTCAAACAATCGGTAAAGCCCTACTTTGCCATTATGAAAAAGTACAAATACTCCATTCTTAGCCCTGCCAATCACCCTATAACTAAAAGCTGAATATGGGTCGCCAGGAACATCTTGATAGTTAATTGCTCCATCTTTAGTCACTTCATATTCTTGTCCTTCAAATGCAAGGTTACTCTCTTGACAAGTATCAACAATGATCGTTTGCATAATGATGCTATCATTAGCTTTTTCACTAAGATCTGGTTGTAACAAATTAACACATTTAGGGTTTATAATATTATTATTGTAGGTAAAGCCATGTAAATTAATTTTATTATAGCCACTGCTATAGGCCATTAACTCAGGAATACGTTTTTTGTAGGTTTCAACTAAACAAATAGAATCAGGACATTTATTTCTTACCTTTGAAATCCACTTTCTTTGTTCTACTTTCAACTGATTAAGATCAGAAGTTTCCTTTCTTGCCTGCTTGTAGGCTTTACCTAGTTCTGTATCTAACATGGAAATTTCAGCATCTGAACATATCAATTTCTCTATTCTAGTTCCCGCCTTAGTACAATCAAAACTAGCTGCAAAACATGTGGTTACCCCACTTAACAAAACAGCACAAATTAGTATCAGTCTCATGACAATTACTCTCCAAATTAAATGTTTAAAAATTATTATTTATCTCACTATCCCCTATGTATCAGGATGGTTTGCGCTTCTTTTGAAAAAATATTACGATTGAGGATTAAGACAGAATTACAGAAGAAATTAAAAGAATTTCGTATAAAGTCTGGTTGGCTATTCAATTTTTATCTACTTAGATTTCTTTGTATCCTGCTGAACTTATTAATATTCAAGAAAAACACATTGATTTAAAAAGTGGTTTTTTGTTTGTTCCTCATTCTAAAGAAAAAACCTAAACTTGTACCTCTTATTGATGACGATACACTGTTAATCAAAAAATATCCTCGGGTATGCCGGTCTTCCGTCATACATCTAGGAAAGGCGGTGTTGCTCTTGGTTCTATGTTTGGAAACAGATTGCTTTATAAGTGGTGGAAAAAAGCATGTGCAGGCCGTATGAACCCAGCAGGTATAAGCTACTTTTATTTAGCTCAAGATTCTCAAACAGCATATGCTGAAGTGATACAAAAGCCACCTTGTACAGCTGCTCTTGCTTGTTTTAAACCACATAGAGATTTACGACTGCTCAATTTAGGTGATATTCCTTCTACTCCTTCTGTTTTTTGATGAGACTGGACATACAGAGAGAGAGTTAATTTACTTTTTATCGGATTTTGTTAGACAGGTTAGTGAGCCGATCAAGAAAAATGGACAAGAACATATCGAATACGTAGCATCGCAGATTATCTCTGAGTTTTTTACGAAGGAATTTAAAACATCGCATGACGAGCGGTTAGATGGATTGATGTATCCAAGCTCTATACGTCCCGGTGGTATTAATGTTGTTCTTTTTCCGCCGGAGAATGAGTTTAAAGATTTAGTCTCTCTGAAAAGTGCAAAGGAAGTTAATATCAATACTTGGGATCAGGTCTTTACAGTCCTTGAGTGAAAGCGACGTGTTACGCTTCAGTAGTAAATTACGACGGTGGAAATGATTCTGTGTAACTACTTTTTTATAGATACGGTGCCAGTAGCTCTTCTGTATTCAATGATAAAACTATTCATAGTAGTCGACGCAATACACTCACTCTATTATCTTTACCTACCCCCAAGCCATGATTTGCTCATTGCGATGATCTATTTCGGTGATGATTTTTTTCACAACATCAATCTTGCCATCAAAAAGTTCTATAAGGCTTCCGTGTTTATTGAAAGGATGATCGTTAAGTACTTTTTTATCAATAAGGCCATTCTCACGTACATGGTTAACGACAAGAGTCACGAACTTCATTTGTTGAGAATTTAAGTTTTGATCATTGATAAATTCGGAAAACATCTCGTTTGCAGCACTCTTATCAAGCCCAACAATGCCTGCTACAAGATGCACTAAAGGTTCATCACCATATTTTTCTTTGTAGTCTTTCTTGGTACCTAATTCATGCCAGAGTAAATTTTCAAGGTGGTTAAAATCACTTTCGGTTAGCGGTTTATTGTGTCGTAGCTTGAAGACTGTTATGTCATTTTGATGTTTCTTAAGGTAGGCATTTACTTTTTTGCGGTAATCTACATATTCTCCACCTCCATACTCACCAGGATTTTCTTCAACTCCTAGCACTTCATCTTGGAAAGTGGTGTAGTAAATAGCAGTGTTTCTTTTTTCTAAGAGTAACAACAAATCTCGGAGGGCTTTACGCACTTGTTCGTGATTGAAAATGTTACAGGTCTCCCAGTATTCATCTTCCTGAAGACTCTCTATAAGCTTTGCATATATCTTTACCTGTGGCAAGTGTCCTTTCTCAGCAAGTTTTTCTGCTGTTTTGACAACTTTCCCTCGTGGCTTTGAATGAGGCTGGCCTTTTATCTCTGCTAGTTCGATTGTGTATACAAGATAATCAAAGCGTTTGCTGAGTTCATGTTCCTGGCTAGCAACAAGAAGCCCTGCAACGTGTTCGTCAAGCTCACGAACCATCTCATCGGTTATATCATCCCATGCTTCTATGCTGCCGTAGCGGTCAAGATACTCAAGACGCATCCTTGCGTTAAATCGTGCTCGATCAATGCAAGCCACATCTTTGTGTAAAGAGTTTACTAGCTCCAATCTGTGGGATTGATACTCATCTTCTTGGTAGTCAGCATGTTGTAGCGATTGAGCTATTTGTACTTTTATATTGAATAGATTTTCACTCAAAGAACGTACGAGGTGCCCTTCTATGCCGTTCTTATTGGCTTTAAAGAACTCAAAATTGCTACAATAATCAAAGATAAGAAAACTACCCTTATCAAACCCCACTCCAAGTAAATCAGAACAAAGACGAGTCCCCCTACCTATCATTTGCCAAAACTTTGCTTTTGAACGGACCTTTTTAAAGAAAACAAGGTTCACAAGCTCAGGAATATCAATACCTGTATCAAGCATATCAACTGATATAGCTATTTGTGGATAAGAGTCTTTGAGCGATAAATTATCAATTTCATCATCGACGTATTTGATTCCGTTATAAATGATCGAGGCAAGATTTCCAGCATATTCTGGATAAAGGGCATTGAACCTCGTAAGGATAAAGTCGGCATGTTTGGTATTGGAAGCAAAGATGATAGTTTTACCAATAAGATCCCCACCATTAACCTTTATTCCTTTTTCCATTAAATCATGAAGCACCTGGTCAACTGTACTTTCATTAAACAAGAACTTATTGAGCCTTGGAGGAGGCACATATTTACCTTCTTCTTCATCTAGCGTCTCTTCCCACTCCAACTGCTCTTCTGCGCTAAGATCATCATAAGTTATACCTTCCTCTATAAACTTCATCTTGGTTTCGATGGTGTCATAAGGGACAAGGTACTTTTCTTCAATAGCCTCACCTAATTCGTACGCAAAAGTTGGGACGTTGTTTTCAAGCTCAAAGATAGAATAGGTGTTTTTGTCGATATCGTTTTTAGGTGTTGCGGTGAGACCCAAAAGAAAGGCATCAAAATAAGTGAATATATCTTGGTATTTTTTATAGATAGAGCGGTGTGCTTCATCAATGATAATCAAATCAAAGTGCCCCGCAGTAAAAAGCCTACTGCCATCCTTTGACTTGGCTTGGTCAATGGCGTTCATCATTGTTGGATAAGTAGAAAACACCATCTTTGAATTTGGGTCATCCTTGCTATCTAGCAAGTTACAAATACTCAAGCTGGGCATCAGTGCGACATAATTTTTCTTTGCCTGCTTAACCAGTTCTCGTCTGTCAGCTAGAAAGAGGATATTTTTAATCCAACCATTTTTTTGCAACACATCAACAATCGAAATCGAAACCCTGGTCTTTCCTGAACCTGTTGCCATAACCAGAAGACCTTTACGCTGCTTCTTGCTCAACAGATCACAAACAGTTTGGACAGCCTTTTTTTGGTAAACACGATTGGTTATGTCATCACTGATTGAAACCGAGTCAAGAGGCTGTTTATTGGCTTTACGGTAAAAATACCAATCTAGTTCTCTCTTAGTACAAAACTCGGTTACTCGCCTTTCTGGGTATTCGGTGTCATCCCACAACCACGTTTCAAAACCATTGGTGAAAAAGATAAACGGACGAACTCCATATTGTTTTTCAAGGCAATCAGCATAAAGACGAGCTTGAACCTTACCTTTTTTAGGGTCTACTGAGGTACGCTTTGCCTCCACGACAGCAAGAGGTTTCCCATTGTCACCATAAAGCACGTAGTCGGCAAATCCTACGCCAGATGTACTCGGCATACCTGTTACTTCAACTTCTTCTAAGCAGTTGTTATTTATACTCCAACCAGCCATTTCTAAGGCCAAGTCGATATATATTTTGCGAGTGGTGTATTCACTAATATCATCGCAATCAAAATGCCCTGCTTCTTCATTATGTTTACGAATTTGTGTGTTTTCTTCTCGTTCTTCTTTCGAGCGTAATTGTGCTTCGAGCTTTTTCTTCTCTGCTTGCCACTCTGCTTCTTTAACAGCAAGTTCTGCCTGTATTTTCTTAGTTTTATCCTCTATGTCACCTTCACCTAGAAGGAGGGTCGCATCAAAATCATTATTTGTTGCACCTGAAGGGGAGTAGGAAAAGTCGATCCAAGAGATAAAGTCAAAAAGGTTACGGAGGGATTCTATTATCTGGTTACGATAAACAGGTTTAGTGGTGTGAGCCGCTTTATTGCCAAGAGTGATGATATACTTAATACGGGGAAAAATCTTCTCATCAAGAATTTCTCGAAAGCCGTAGTCATGAATAAGAGACGAAAGATTATCCTGATAAGGAATAGTAAGTTCTTCATCATATTTAAATGCCCACTTAACAGCAATCTCAAGGGCTTTACGGGTCTGGAAGGCTGCCGCAGAGTAGGAAATTGCCATGGCCTTTTCTGCTTCCATGCACGCAATAGAGATATCAGAATACTTTGCGTCTTTTTCTAAATATGAAAAATTCGATTTCATCATTGTTCCTTTAGCTTTGGGAGTAAAATCACCTAGCTGCAAACATCAGCAATAATTTTGGAACAATATCACGACCTTTCTTGATTATAAAGAGAAAGATTTCATTCCCTTAACAAAGTTGGTGAAGAGAACCCTGTTTGTTCCGTTGAGTTAATTATTGAATGTTTCAGGAATCTGAGCAGATCTACTATTTTTTACGTCAAAACAGTAAAGACTGTCACCATGAAGAGTTGCGAGGAGGATAACGATGGCCCATATATAAGAGTTATTCTAGTTAAAAAAACAGCTGCGATCAAACAACCATCAAACAAAATGGGGTAATAAACTTGAGCAGTTTCAATATGATAGAAAATGAAACTGACTAATATAGTGACAACTATCAAACAACCATCAAACAAATTGTTTATGCCCACCAGGGAATATATCTTTTAGCCTTGCTCCCTGCGCTCTCGTCATAAAGCTTAATTCTTTTAGCCACTAGGGCTTGCTTGATGACACGACTCACTGTCGCACTATTTTTAGGTTCAATACCAAACCTTTCTCTAAGACTAGCATTGCTCATAAGCTTTCTATTGAGGTAGCACAAAACACTATGCAGATAGGCCGCTTGCACCTTACCCTGTGCATCCATTTCGTTAAAAGCACGATGTGCAAAAAGTACAGCCCTTGTATCATCCTTAAAAGTTTCAAAAAGAGGAGCTGGTAACTGATATAGTTCTGTTTGAGCAACAACCTTATCAATACCACTTCCACGTTCTTCACAAATATTCATTCTTCGCATAAGAGAGGCAACAGCTTCATTTCTACTTCGCGGAGGAGAATCTAGAAATCTATCCACATCTATGAGAGGAGTTCCTGGATTTGTGATTTCCATCCTATCTTCAAAGATCTCGATCATAGGACCAGCACCAGAGATAGTAAAATCTTGGTGAATAAGAGCGTTCGCCACAAGCTCACGTATGGCAAGATCAGGGTACATTGGTACTTCTTTTCTAAAAACCTTACCTATCTCTTCGTTTGAGGGAAGCAAGCTACTAATATAGTCTATGAGACCTTCAAAACCTACCGCGTAACCTTTTTGTCCTTCTAATTCACGTCTGGTTTCAACTCGATCAGAACCTTTATATAAAATGAGACGTAGAGCCTTACGTTTTAGTCGCTTA
The DNA here is from genome assembly GCA_051531995.1 of Desulfotalea sp. GTDB lineage: Bacteria > Desulfobacterota > Desulfobulbia > Desulfobulbales > Desulfocapsaceae > Desulfotalea. Next base: position 115,661 of record JAOPTU010000012.1, on the reverse strand, counting down.
AATTTATTCAGATCCCTTGCAAAGAGAATAGCTCCTAGGTTGGTAATGTTCCAACTATCTGTAGCTCCTTTTTCTATGAGATCATCTGATTCAAGGCTTTCTAATATTGCGACACGATTTTCAGGAAGTGGCAAACTCAGTAAGGAAAAATAAGAAGGATAGTCGATAAAATCCAAAACCTCGGCAGAAGAACAGTTTTCAATAGCTGTTTGTTCTTCATAGGGGGTGCGGTCAAAACACCGCCAAAGTTCACGCTCTTTTTGTGGATGCTTGCCAAGGGGCTTGGTGTAAGAACCTATGCGAATATATTCCTGTGCATCAAAACGAACAGGAATATGATTTGCAGCCTGTATTTCAAGAATAACGATGGGCAAACCATCTTCTGTTGTAAAAGAGTGAAAACTAAAATCAATTTTTGGCTCTAGCTTCTGCAATAACCAACTTTCGAGCTCTTGTTGCTTATGCTTTGCGGTCGCAGGAGAAAAAGTTGTTCCCACAACTGTGTGGCTTTTATCTTCAACACCCCAACACATAAAGGAACATGGCTTACCGAGTAAGGCAGCTGAATTTGCTAAGGACGAAATATATTGACCAAGATCTTCTGGCTTGATCCCATTATGCTTGAACTCTACCCACTCTGTTTCTTTGGGAAAAGAGATGAGTTCTTTGAGAAGAGAACGCAGATTTTGTTCAGTTTTCACGTAGGTCATAGTTAAATGTCCAGCTCGCCTTTAAAGGCTCTTTGCATAAGAGAGTTGAAATTATCTTTTAGTTCTTTGAGTGATAATGTCATTGCTTGCTTTTGGGCTTCTATCTTTTCTATTCGTTTTGCGAAGAGATTTTGTTGTTCCATTGGTGGAATATTTATTTTAAGATCTTTAAGCTCTTCAGCATTAATATTTGCCATACCAACGATATTTTTTGCTTTGTTAAACAAAACTGACTTCCCATGCTTAGAATTTAAATAAGCTGATATATAGTCAGCATGCCCTCTAGAATTGGTTATAAGTTTTACAAGGTACCCAGCAAAAGCTACAGGTGTATCCTCTTTATAAACTGCTGTTTTCCCCACCAGCTCCTTACTATTGGTTCTGTTAAAAAGTAATTGCCCTTTATAAACTAAAAACTTCTCTTGTTCCTTTTCAGTAAAATCTGTGTACTTTAATTTAGTGAAATCCCACCCACCTGAGTAAGTGATGTTATTCATCCTTAATACAGGAAAATCCCCATCAAAAAGATGTGATTTTTTACTTGTTCCATATTGGGTTTTTACTGCCAGGTCTCTTATTGTTCCTTGTCCCCAACCTTTAGGGTTGATAACTGGGTCACCAAACATATCATAAAATAGGCTTTGGGTAAGGCTATCCATAAGTTCGATTTGCTCTTTGCGTTTACCTACCAGGCTTTGCGCTTGGTCTAAAAGGGCTACAATCTTTGTCTGAGTTTCTCTTGGTGGTAAGGAAATTTCGATTTCTGCTAGATCATTTTTGTTAAAACCTGCTTGAGCGGCCCTTCCTCCTACATTCAAGATAAAATTTTGGAATATCGGTGAAGATAAGTAATAGAATAAGAATCTTTTTGTTAGTTTCCTTTTGTTGGGTATTGTTTTTACAATAGCTACATTATACGCACCAGCCTTACCTGTTAAAATTTTTCCTATTGATGCCCCATATCGGCCTATTAATATATCATCTTCTTGGCAGGTTTTTAATTTTTTAGTTATAGGTACATAGACTGCTCTTTTATCTGTCTTGAAATCTTGGATCTGAAGTAATTGTATGTATCCATGCTTGGGTCGTTGTATAAACTCGGATTTAGGGGGTTGAGTACCACCTTGAACTTCGCATATATCAATAAAATTAAATTTCTCCCAACTCATTAAATCATCCCCTGCAATTCTTTCACGCCATCCATTATTTCCAGCTCAAGTTTTTCTACTCGATCAAGAATCACAACAGGACTATCATAAGTAACCTCTTCATAGATAATTTCTTTATAACGATTTATAGAGAGATCATAGCCATTCTCTACAATTTCAGCTTTCGGTACAAGAAAGGATGACTCAGTACGTTTGCGTTCCTTCTCATCAGCAAGAGCATGGTAACGGGCAATGATGTCAGAAATATCATTTTGCTCTACGGGCTGCCGTTTATCATCCAAACTAAAGCCATCTGCCTGCATATCATAGAACCAGACATTCTCTGTTCCACCCATACCAGTCTTTTCAAAAACCATAATGGCGGTACTTACCCCTGCATATGGTTTAAATACCCCTGAAGGCATGGAAATAATAGCTTTGAGGTTATGCTTTTCAATGATTTCTTTACGGATAGATTTATGGGCATTGGAGGAACCAAAAAGTACGCCATCTGGAACGATCGTGGCACAACGACCACCATTTTGAGCATGCCCAACATTAAGGTAATAAAGAGGAGTTCTGTCTTCTTGGTCTTAGTTGTCTTTAGAAGGTCTAGTGAAACAGCGTCAAAATCAAGTGACCCCTTGAATGGAGGATTGGCGAGAATAAGACTATATGCTTCTCGCTCTTTGTTTTGTTCAGAAAGGGAATCACGGTATTCAATATTTGGTTGTTCTACACCGTGGAGCATCATATTCATGGCACCGATACGGAGCATTGTACGATCCATATCAAAGCCAAAGAACATACCTTTGTTGTAATGATCTTTAAGGGCTTTATCGTTGAAAAGATCGCCATGATTCCTGTTAAGGTATTCACCTGCTGAAACCAAAAAACCTGATGTTCCTGCTGCGGGATCAACAATTATATCTTGAGGAGTAGGTTGCATCAACTCCACCATCATATTGATGATATGCCTTGGAGTGCGGAATTGTCCATTGGTACCAGAGGTCGCAACCTTGGAGAGTAAATACTCATACAGATCACCCTTTGCATCTTTACCTTGCATGTCCAAGCCATCTATTGCGGTGACAGCTCGTTCCAACATATTGGCGGTGGGGATAACAAAGATGGCATCCTTCATATACTTTGAAAAAGCCGAGTCTTTGTTGGCATGCATATTCTTGATAAATGTGAATACGCCCTTTTCAAAGTTGGTAAAGAGTGCAAACATTTCTTCGGCAGGTTTTTGTTTAAAATTGCACCAGCGAATATCTTGTTGATCATCTGCAAAGATCTTTTCAGCAGTGCTGCCTAAAAGAGCGGCGTTAGCTTCTAGGGTGTTTTGTCTATCATCAAGTCCTTTGATAAAAAGCAGGTAAGTAAATTGCTCAATAACGGTTAGTGGGTTGGTTATACCACCTGTCCAAAAGCCTTCCCAAATTTTATCAACTTTATTCCGTAGTTCTCCAGTAATCATCTCAAGTGCCTTATGGTATGCGGGAGATCCCCCGTTGAGCATTATTTTGTAAAATCACCTACGATTGACAATAAAACATATTCCTTTCAAAGAGACTACTTCTCTCTAGGTCGTGGCTGTATTCAGAATTTAGAGATACACCTTAAAAGCCCTATGTGTCAGGATAGTTTGCGCCTTGTTTTCCTTTATGGCATATCGATAAATCCAACGTTTTATACCACTACCTGTGACCTCAAAGAAAAGCCCATCACCATCACTTTTCCGACCTACACTTTTGTGATTTTTTACTTGTAACGCTGATGTTTATCATAGGTCACTCCCAAAAGTTGTATACAGACATATTCTTAAAATTGTAATCACGAAAATATACAACTTTTAAAGTGGAAACATACAATCCTTGATGTACTACAATGGACTAAAAAGACAACAAAAGACCCCCAAACCTTTACAGGCTAGGGATTCAGTGGACTTTTGCGAGCTGCAAAAACCTTGTGTTTGGTGGAGGAGACGGGAGTCGAACTAGCGTCCAAATATATGTATCAAGGGTTGCAAAGGCTACCGGGAATATTCTGGGAATTTCCCACCTCTTTTTCAATAGTCAGTTTAATCTTAAACCTTCCTCTTTCTATTCTCAATATACTCGTTTATAGCTCCTAAAGTACTCAACCAAATTCGCCCTTCTTTATGTGCAGCGACCTTTCCCTCTCGTACCAAAAGATTGAGATATTTTCCAGAATAAGGTGTTTGTTTTGCAAGCTCAGATAACGGTAAAAATACTTCTCTAGTTTCTGTTATTGGAGTAATAGTTTTCAGGGATATATCCAATGTACGCTCTACTGCTTGTGCTACAAAAAGGGTTAGCGGTACAAAGTTACCTTTATCAGCACTAGCGAGTACACGATAATATTTCTGCCGATCATTTTTTAGAATAATCACCAATGGAAAACCATATTGCATCAAGAGCACATTCATCAAGAGTCTTGCTGACCTTCCATTTCCATCAAAAAATGGATGTATATGTACAAGTTTATGATGAAATAATGCTGCCAACTCTATTACGTTTAAATTACTTTCATTTTCTTTTAACCACGTAAGAAGATCTATCATTTTATCTGGAACAACTATAGCATCAGGTGGTTGATGAGGTGCTCCTGTAATGATTACGTTTGAATTTCTATATACTCCAGCCCAATCTCTATCTGTTGTAAATGTAACTAGCTGATGTAAAGAACGAATCAATTGTTCAGTAATTGGCTCTTGCTTATCAGCTTCTACCATTTCATATAAATACTGAAGAGCTGAGTCATGATCTATCGCTTCAAGATGATCCTTAAGAGGTTTACCTTTTACAGTCACTCCCTCATTGATAATAAGAAAAGTCTCGCGAAGCGTTAAAGTATTTCCCTCTATTGCATTAGAATTATACGTCATTTCCATACGAAGATGGCTTTTTAGTTTTTCTAATGCTGATTTTGGGAGAGATCGTTTTCAATATGACCCTCTTAAATGAAGACATTGACCTTGTAGAGGGTTAGGCTTATAATGTAATTGTGACGGCTTAGAGATAAACAATCTTGATGATGGTCACACATAGAAAGCACTGTATAGAACAAACTTTACACCCATAAAGTTTGCACTCAGATAATACGTACAGTTCCTATACAGGATCCCCCGTTGGACTTCTAAAAATTTCAGAGATCTAGTTATGTGAATTTTCACTATCTAGACTTAAATTTTTGGAAGTCTATCCCCAATTGTTACCAGATAGGCTTCTATAATTAATTTTATAAGGAGTCTTTTTCATGCCTTCCCAGTACGCCTCTGCCCGTCAAAATGCATTCAACAAACAAAATGGTTCTTGTTATTATTGCGGTCGCCCTATGTGGCAATCTAAACCAAAAAAATTTGCCAAGAAACATGATATTTCAGAAAAAGAAGCACGCCAATTACAATGTACAGCTGAACACCTAAAAGCTCGTTGTGATGGGGGAGGAAACCAAAAAGAAAATATTGTCGCTGCATGTTCATGCTGTAATCAAAAACGTCATCAAAGAAAAAAACAACTATCTTCATCTCAATATAAAAAACATGTTTCAAAAAGATTAAAAAATGGAAAATGGTTTCCTAAAAGGCTTAATTGCCAAAACCCACTTGATGCGTGATGCGCAACATGGTACAATGGATTTATGATTAAATCATTTAAACATAAGGGACTAAAAAAGTTCTTTCTCACAGGTAGCAAAGTTGGCATTCAAGGCAAACACGCTAATAAGATAAGAATGCAGCTTGCAGCTATAGACACCGCATCAGAAATAGATGATTTAGACCTTCCAAATTATCAGTTACACAGCTTACAAGGTGATCGCTCTAACATTTTCTCTATTTCTGTAAATGGAAACTGGCGTATTACGTTTGAATTTATAGACGGCAATGCCTACATATTAAACTACGAGGACTATCACTAATGAATATGCATAATCCCCCACATCCAGGTGAGTTTATTAACGAAACATACTTACAACCCTACAAAATGAGCTGTCGTTATCTTGCTAACCAATTAAGTGTTTCACCATCAACGCTCAGTCGAGTTATAAAGGGACAAAGTTCAGTAACACCAGAAATGGCTCTTCGCCTTTCAAAAGCTCTAGGACGAACTCCAGAAAGCTGGTTGAAAATGCAAGACAACCATAGCTTATGGACAGCGAAAAAAACGCTCAACTTATCACCAGTTAAAGCAATTGATTTTAATTCTTTGTCTACACCCTGCACAACATAACAATCCATTAATAATGATTTCCAAGCCTAACCAGTTTTCAGCGTTGGCTGGAGCTGGTGAGGCTTGGATCATGATATGACAGCATTCCAAAACCGAGACTATAATTAAATTATTATCGCAATAAGGAAGCACACAGCGAAGTAGCGACTTGAGCGAACGAGGGAGTACTACACGCAGTTGCGGAATATCAACTATTGATAAAATCAAATAAATTAGCCCAACTCTAGCCTTATTATTTTTCCTTTCTCTGAATAGCTATTTGGCTGAAATAAAGTCTACATTCCCAACTAAAGCGACTCTCTGCGCGATAGCGAGAGTGGTTTGCCCCAACTAACAGGACAAAAAACTGTTTTATCGTTTTTTGCCGTTGGGGATCGTCGTATTGCTACCCACCCTCCTCCACCTAACAAAAAAAGAATTTGGTGAAAATGTTTCTGACCTGAATGGTTTAGTTGATTCTCTTTAATCAATTTGGATTTATTGCACAGGCAAATGGGCAAGATTTGCCAAGTCGCCAGTAGACAGAACCAATAAGAATCAGTCAAAAGTCAAAAACCAAAAACCACGACTTTTGGAAGGTAGTATCAAATGCACAACGGGAAGGTACAAGCACTGTAGAACGCAAGAAGAGAAGACATAATAAAAATATAGATCAAATAATTAGTAATCTTACAGGGCTTGCCATGAGCCTAAGTGCTTTCTTTGACCACGAACCCGATGATTTAGAGAAGATAATAGAAACATCCCAATACATACTAGCAGAGAGTTTAACCAGTAAATACCAGGAGGATTACTCAACTTTTGTAAAGAAAATGAAGCAAAAGAAAAATAAAATATATGTAAACATCTAGGAGATTCTTTAATGATTATCGATAGATGTTTGACAAATAATAGATTCTACCCTAATACTGACACAACTGGAGGTATGTGTATGAAAGGTGGAATCTATTCTGAACAAAAATGCCCTCTATGCGGTGCTAGTTTAAAGGATGATGGAAGAAAGAAAGTCAGTTGTCCTAAACACCATCAGCAGGTAGCAAGTAACTTACGGGTTCATTTTGGTAAAGTAAAACGACGCTTCAAAAGTTATCAAGAGACACAACACTTTCTTACAGGGCTTAGATACAAGACTGACGAGTATTCTTTTGATGCTAGAGATGGCCAGGATAACCAGTTATCGTTCTCTGTACTTGCTGAAAAATGGCTTCTAATAAAAGAAGAAACAGTTCGCCCAGGCTCCTTTCGTAACCTCCGCAATTATATGAATAAGGCTTGTGAGGTTTGGGGAAGTGCTAGTATAAAAACTATTGGCTACGGCGAGATAGAAGACTTCCTTGTTGGACATGGTAAGAAGCTCTCTAGTAAAACCATATCAAATATGAAGAGTTGCCTTCACGATTTCTTTAATTGGCTTGTACAGCGTGTAAGTTATCCAAAATCCTCCTAATTTTCCACCTGTTAAAGTAAAGCTTTCTTACCGGCAGGTAATAGGCAAAGAGACTCAAGGTGCTATAATTGCACGTATAGCACCGTTCAAAGTGTGGCTTGGTATTAAATGGTTATCAACCTATATTGCTATTCGTCCAGGAGAACTAGTACAGATAAGAGTACAAGATATAGATGTTGAAAACCGTTATATCTATATTCACCACTCTAAAACAGGAGAAACAAAGCCTGTACCTATTCTTAATGAAGACATAGACATTGTTAAGCAACTAAAACGTTCTTACTTTTTCCACCATGAAAACGGCAAAGGAGGACTAAAACAAGGACAGCGGTATGGTGACAAATATTTTTATAAGTGGTGGAAACGAGCTTATAAGAATCTGGATATTGAAGGTGTTGACCTATATGCAGGAAGACGCCACAGCTCGGCAATTGCTTTGCGTGAACATTTCTCACCCGAACAAATAAAGCAAGGGACTATGCATCAGACGAATAAAGCTTTTGAAAGATATTTTCGTGTGGGTGCTAATGATATCCGGTCTATATACAACAAGACAACTCGGACTAATTGTAACATTAAGGTCAAAGAAAAAGACTGAAAATTATGTCAAAAACATGATAATATCAAATCTGATTTTTATTAAACATAAACACCCAACGAGAAATCACACTATATACACAACAAACAGCAACAGGCAATACAACAGATAGCGAGTTGACTTTAGTCAACCTGGGGAATAGTATATAACTATGTCTTACAAACCACATTATCAATTAAAAACAATCAAAGCTCTAATCAATTTTAACAAATATAGATTTCAGGATAATGCTTTAGAAACTGGATCAGATGATTTTGGTTGGGGTGGTATTGAGATGAGTAAAGTTATTCTAAAACTGAATGAACGCTGGCACCAAGACAACCCTAGTAAAAACCATTTCTATAAAACAGAAATACACACTTCTTTTCCTAATACAAAAATGGATTACTACAAAATCATGAATGGATTAGAAGGGAATAGTATATATACTCATTTCTATATTCACCCGGATAGTGAAATGTTAGTAATAAGTAGTTTCAAGGAGTTATAAATGAAAAAATGTGCCCTTTGCAACGGATTAATTGAAGAATTACTCGATTATTATCCATTTAAAACAAAGCACTTAGGTTTAGTCCAAGTACCTAATATAAATTATGAAAAATGTTCAAATTGTTCTGACATTACAGTGTCTATCGAGCAAAGTGAAATAATACGTAAATATGCTCAAGAGGTAGAGAGGAAAATTATTGCAAGTTTTCCAATTTCTGACTTCATATCAGGAGCAGAGGCTATTGAACTGCTAGGGATTAGCAAACAAGCTTTTAGTAAAAACCCTAAAATTAAGCGGGGATTTATCTATTCCGTAAAAATTGGTAACAGACGATTTTACCATAGAAAATCTGTTATACGTTTCAACGAATCAAAAAATGGCCGATTTAAACTTAAAAATGAAGGCCCTGTTGATTGGACTAAAGTTGTTGATATGCGAGAAAGATCGCAATGGAGACCTGCACCAGGATCTGTTCAAACTAATATAACAACACAAGATAATCGGGAGGATTCAAATGACTACATTTCTGAAGCTTGATAAATATTTTTTCCCTTATATCCAAGTTGCGTCTGACCCTTCTTGTACGAACGTGACAAATGAAGCAGTGAATGATATTTCTTATGGCATTAAAGTTTCCGTAAGTATAGATAATAAAGAGGATCATCTATATCAGGTGACAATAGAAGTAAAATCCTTTCCCAGCGACGAAGATTCACAGCAACCATATTCTATTCATTTAGTTGCAGTAGGTCTTTTTCGTGTTAATAATTGGGAAGAAATTGATAAGCTACTACGTGTTAACGGAGCATCAATTCTATATAGTGCGGCTCGAGAATTTTTAATAACAACTTCAGGTCGTGGCCCATGGGGACCTGTCACATTACCTATTTATTCGTTTTTAGAACATTACAACCAAGAAGAAGTAGTTGCTGGGAAAGAAGAGGGAAAGAAAAAGGCCATAACCAAAGAGACAAAATCTCAATAATTACAGCCTTTTAAGTGGTGGAGGCGGCGGGAGTCGAACCCACTTCCGCAGGCTATACCCCCCGCCAGCACTGGGCAGTTGCACTAGATGATCAACCTGTGATCAATTTTTTCACTATTTCACACACCAGAATAGAGGCCATCTCGCTAAAAAACAGCTCCAGAAATTTTAAAAGTCATTAGCAATTGTAAAAATCGAAGCAACAGCCCCTTTAGCTGTTGCTTTAGATATAGTAATTCTTGATGTATTCTCTTTTTGCAAGTGAACATTGTTTCTAAAATGCCGAACAGAGTCTGTTAATCTTGAAATTCCAGACTTAAGTAAACCTTCTTGCTCACAAACTTTAATATATGAATCAAAAGATTGTCTTCCAGCTTTGATATCTTTTTTCACCAAATACAATCTCAGTAATTCTTCAAGTACACTTCCTGCCAGAATAACAGCAGGTTTTGAGAACCCAAGATTTGAAAGTACGTATGCATGTTCTATGTCTCGAAAAATAATTTTCTTTTTAAAAGTATCCGTTACAAAATTAATCTTTTTGCCAAAAGACATTTTAGTAATATCAAAATCATTGTTGATTTCAAACCAAATATCTTTTGATGACATAACAATATTTTTCATATTTGCACTTTCTTTCCTTCCAGGTTTTTGTTGAATGTCTTTTTTCTCTCTTTTTTGCAATTCAATCGCTGTTTTGAATAACATCGAAGGTTGATATTTTATATAAAAACACGTGTCATGGCGATTTTCCGAGAATAGGTTTTCATCTTCATCTTTTGAGATTGGCGAAATTCCTTCATCCCATATCCCTTTATAACACTTGAAAGAACAGCCGCCTCTATCAAACCCTATAGGATCAACTTTAAGTATCTCTCTCTCCTTATCTTTCAAAGTAAAGGATAAAACTCTTCCAGTATTTTCTTCTCGATATTCTTTACTAAGAAAATGACAGCCTAAACAATTATTGTTCATATAGTTTTTTCCCTGAACAACACAAATCCTAAAGTACCTAACAAATATTTGGCGATTTGTTATAAACTAAGGCGTCTGTGTTGAGCAATAAAGTGCTGATTTTTTGTTAAATTTTCTAACCCAAAATTTACCCTCCTCTAGATTGTTCTAGCTAGGAGTCTATTATCAGATAATAATTTTGCTTAGAAAGCCATTAGATTCTTATACTTTTGGCTGAACACCTTTTTCATCATTGCAATTATTCTTTAGTCTATTAACTTGGATTTTTTGTGGATTTTTTGTTTGTAAATATCTTTCCCTCCACTCCAGTGCAGTTTTCTCTAATTCGATATATATTTCTTCATCATCATCACGTTGTCGCAGGTACTCAATAAAAGGGACATACGTTTTATAAGACATGGTTATTATCGATGAATGAGTGGCATAAGCAAGATCTGGATCTGCTGCACCTATTCTAACGGCAGCACAAATATTTTCTAATTCATTAAGTTTTTTACTTAGAGCAAAATATACCAAGTCTGCCTTTGAAATTTGAATAACTTCAGATTTTGTAAGAGGTTTACTGCGACCTTTTAAATCCAAACCAATTTTCTTTCCTTCCTTTACCAATTCAATTGATGTCTCTACTTGTTGAGCTTGGATAAAATTATGTTCAGATTTTAATTTATTCCAAATATTTGCTTGCCTTATTTGTCCCCAAAGAAGAAATAATGATATTAACCCTAAGGTTGTCAATAACATTTGAATTATTGGTACAACATCTGACGAAAAAGTATTTAAAGTCATTGTTTTCTCTTTTATTGATAGAGGGTAGCGAACTCTACGCCCACACCATAAGCATCTGAGTGATGCATTTATAATTTCCACTGAATAACAAAAACAACGAATTGGTTATCAAATCATATACCTTGTTAGTAATTATTAGTTCTATTGCGCCAAGTCCCTAGGAACTGAAAATATGAAAAAACGAGGCGCCCCATTGGTAATGAAAGAATAAGATCTCTACTTATGGTCATATAACGACCACCAAGGTTCAACACGACATCACCTCGCTTACGAGCTCCGATCCGTTCATTTAAGCTAGAAACCATTTTTTTTGCCGTACTATTATCAATTTCTACATCTAGAAATGATAGTTCTTTTTCCAAAATTTCGAGCTCACTAACCAAATCTGATGCCTCCACCTCAAGTATCTCTTTCCTAGAAATCAATGCTTGTTTTCTTGTTTCAAATTCTACCGCCGCTAACAATTGTTCTCTTTCTTGTTCTAGAAGTTTAATTTTTTCTTCTTGGGTTTTTGCTTCCTGTATCAACTTCTGAATCTCAGGAACATTTTCCAAACGAGCAAGAACCTCATTTTTTTTGGCCGTTATTGAATACGATATAGCGGCTATTCCTGTTGGTGCTAAAATCGCTGAGGCAAGACCAAACCAAATGACAAAACTAGAATCTATGCTAGCAGTAAATCCGAGCCAGGTGACTCCCCCAAGTAGAATTACGCCAAAAAGTGCGCTTAATATTCTGAAAAAAAATTTACTCATGGTTCCCCTTAATGACTAACAATGATGAGAGATAGTGATATAATTTTAGACCTAAGTAAATCTTGGTATTGATTTTTACAGCCATACTGAAATCGGACACTAAATCACTCGTTGACTAGGTTACATAAAGTGTTGACCTAATGGCAGAGGAATACGATTTACCATTTAAGGATTTTATTTAACTTTGAGTTTAGCAAACAGCATAGCCTCTTGCCGTCCCTCTTGAGCGTCCTATATTTTATCAAATGGCTGCCATCCAACAATAACAAGAGCCCCCTCTTCAAAGTCATTTACAACTTTACTATAAATATTCCCTTTACTTCCTATGCTGCTTTCGACAATATCACCTAGTGGACTGTCTCTTTTTACGTATAATCTCTTATAAATTCCTTTTTCATCTTTTGCGGTTGTCTTGATGTATTGCACATTTTTGTAGGTTGGGAAATAAAAAGTATTTACTTCTTCGATAGTTATGCTTGGAACAGAAACTGGTTTGTTGTTTAATTTAGAAACTTTTGACGTAAGATCAACAAATGTAAATGTTGTATATTTATTATCATTGAAGATAACTTGAGGAAGAACATGATTATCTTCAATGATATCAACATTATTATTTTTGCTCACTAACTGCTCCACTTTAGCAACTTCTTTGTTTGATTGTAAATAATTAAGACCAATACTACTAATTGAAACAATCATACTCAGAGCTCCTACCCAAAACCCTAATATCGAAAAGCGACCCGCAGTTCTGTTTTGCTTTAATTCATCCTTGATCGGAGAAAGAACTTCTTTTCTCACTGCCTCAATATTGTTTTCAACTTTTTCAATATTCTCAGTATGTGCTACAAGTTCGTTTCTTGCTTGGTTAAGAGCATCAACAGTTATCCCCTTACTTTTTAAATCAAGAATTGAGTGATCTAGGTCTTTTAAAATATCTTTATAATTTGACATACATTTAACTCATTATTTTTTGAGAATGACTGTTTATCGAACGCTAACACTATAATACATGGAAAATGTCCATGATATTGGCTTATAACTGAACACCCTTTCCACCATCTTGGATATCAAGAATAGCAAGGTAGAGAATTATGTCCATTAATTTCTATTAGACTAATAATTATTAAAAGTACCCGCATAAGCCCAAAAAAAAGACTCCAGAAAAAAAGCACTCCTCCACACCTCTCCTTCGGCCCACTTTGACCTCTTTTGTGCACACTAGTATGGTTGTGCAACAGCTCTCAGGCCCTTTGTAGCTATGCGGTTGAGGTAGCTTTAATACTATTGCACGGTTTGCAACAAATAGCGGAGGTGTGCGAAGTATGAGCAAATGAGGATATATCAATAATTGACGTAGAGTCCTATTAATACAGGGATTGAGTAGTTTTTATTTTTAAAAGTTCAAGACCAGGACAAAAAAACATAGAATTGCTAGAGACTAACAAGGTGGAATAAATGGAGCATTTCACAATTCACATACAAGAAGAAACAAGGCTCGCTGTGATTAATGAGCAATAGACATAAAATTTCCAGTATCATTCTATAACTGTGTGGTATTTCGCATGCGCATGCGCACCCATAAGAGAATAGAATAAAACGAGAGGGTGGGGGGGTAAAAAAAGAGTAATAAAGGTAACGACCGCTTTAAAAACAAAAGAAAACAAAGGAAAAACAATGGGGTAAATGTGGCCCTAACTTTGTAATAATTATGTAATATAGAAGTAATATTATTACATTTTAAAATTACTTTATGCATAAAACTAAAGAACTGATATTACGCAACATTACATTTCATGTTACTTAATATTACTAAAAAATTACCTTTTACATAATTGACTGTAAGCGTTAAGACACGGGGGATACAGCCTTGTTTCAAAGCCCTTATTACTTTTATTACTCTTTTTTTAGAGGCATAGGGGTAACTTTTATATTGCGCTAAAGTTCTTTTCGTTAGGCTGTTTGTGGCTCTAGCTTTGCAAAAAGTTGTTTCAGTTCAAGTTTAGTAAGGGTTTTGATTTTCTCTTGGATTTCGGCGGGAAAATCAAGAGCTGAAGGGCTGATAGTGCGAGAGAATGCCAAGTCCATTACAAAACTATGCCCACATTCGGGATTCTTGCAACAGCAAAAAAGTTCCGAGACAGCCTCACTTTGTTTTTTTCTAGTATAAATTATTGCTTGGCTATTACAGCGTTCACATTCGACTCGCATGAAGTGTCCTCCTAGGTTTCTTGACCCCTCTATCATACCAGATTTACTAAACATTTTCAAAGACTAAGTGTCTGTTTTTAGTCAACAAATCATTAATTTCTAAAGCATATCCCCTTAGTGGTTTTATCTCATTTTCCATATAAACCTCTGAGGCCTTTACAATATCGCCAAAGCCACCAGAACTGCCCTTGTCTGGTATTACATTAGCTAAAGCGGGTGTAATTCTATGTGCTGCTATAATATCATCACGGGTTAGATTCTTTATTTTTTCCAGCTCGTCACGGGTTGAAAAATCGCCTACTGGTAAAATCTGTACATCTTTTTCCCGACCATTTGGAATATGCAAAAACATATTTTGGAAATTTCCAAGATTCTTAGTTTTCTGCACTTGTTCTTTTATTGCGGCCTGATCATTGTCATCAAGGTTAGCTCCGGATGAATAAAAGATATAACCAACGTGGGCACCATTTAAATAATATCGTCTACGAAACAATGTGGAATCTTCATTTAATAGCATGGATTGAATAGCACCTAGGTAACTAGGGATGCCATAAATGCTTTGGGCAACATCATAATTTTTTATGTGAATAACTTCACCCGGCTGAAAGTCAACACGGTTGCCATTGCTCTGTAACATACAATAACAATCTATTCCTTTTAACCTCCGCATTAACATTGCTGGTAAATGCTTTAAGTAAATAATATCGCCGAACCGATTGCATATCTTTTGAAAATATCCATTTGTGAAAGTCACAAAATCAGTGAACCAGGGAAGCAGCTCTTTGCGTGGTAAAACGGTGGAAAAAATAGCATCTTTAATGGCCATATTTACCTTAAACTCTAAAAGTGGGCCATGGTACGCATTTGCCCCTCTTAGTTTTGCCAGCCCAGAAAGAGATACGGGGGTGGAATAATAACTGCCATTGTCCAGCAAGATAACACCAGTATAATCAGTAAGGTTTCTTGATAAAATCGGTTCAGGATCACCGAATTTAAACGCCATTGCCCCACCCTTAGTTGCTTCTTTTTGTTTCTTATTCTTTTTTTCCATGTCGATTATAACCCCGAAAATGAAACGCTTGATTTAGCTACACCCTCGTGGGATATAGGCTCTTTTATTAATGTATGCATTATTGCCCACGCCACATCCGCATGCCCTGTCGTACTGGTTCGGCTGGCGGCATAGGTTATCGCCCCACCTGGTGTTGTTACTTTTCTTATGGTTAAGAACGCATGGGCAATGCTGGTTTCGTCTGCGTCCCATTCAATTCTATTTTCACTAATAACTTCCTGCGCTTTTAATACCATGTGGGTTTTACTACCCACGCTATAATGGATTGGGGTTACCCGTGGATAAAAGCCCTTTACTGTTTCATAAACTCCATAGCCCATGCCAGTTACGTCAATTCCCATGTAAGTGAAATTGAATTGCTTACATAATTCTTTGATCTGTTCCGCCTGGTACTTGAAACTTTTATTCACCCACTTTAAACGCAATATAACTTTGAACTTTTCGCCAGCTTTAAGCGGTGGCAAAACAACAACAAAAGAAGCATCGTCCGCTGACCTACTCGGATCATAGCCGCCATATACTGGCCGCATGCCCACAGGTCTTTTTGCTAGTCGGTCAATCTCTTTCCAGTCTTCTGGATCAACACCACAACTTTCTAAATCTGCAAATTTGAAAACGCCGAAAGTATCATCTACAAATTGACAGCCGAAAAGATTTTTAAATTCTGCTGGGCTGTATTCTAGCTTTAATTCCTCTTTATCAAAAAGGTTACATCCTCCCCGTTCTGCATCATCTAGAGTTATGATTTTTCTAAATGCTTTATCTGGGCAAAGAATGCCGCTTTGCATTTCTTTAAAGCCGGGGAATTCAATTCGTTTCTTTTTAAAACGGCTATTGAATCTATCACCAGTCCATAAATCATACGCTTGATGAGTCACTGCCGATGGTGTCGAAAACAAAGTCCGCCGCCAATGCTTCTGGGAACTCATTCCTGTTGCTACTTTGTAAAGATCATTGAAGCTCTGTATCCAGAAAAATTCGTCTATATAAACATCACCCGTGTAACTCTGAGCCGAGCTAGAATTGTTGGAAAGAAAATGTAGTTCTGTAGGTCCATTGTTGGTGTGCAGCACAATAGGATTGCCTTTCAAATCAATATCAAAATGCTGTTGAGCAATCGCTATAATATACCTGCGAAAAACTTCAGCTTGCGCCCTAGTAGCTGAAAGAAATATTTTATTTCGCCCACGCAAGGCAGCATCTTCAAAAGCTTCTTGGGCAAAATACCAAGTGGCCCCGATCTGCCTTGATTTTAACAACATGCGAGTGCGCTGGTGCCGCTGTTCTCGTAATTCAAGCTGATATTTAAAATACGCCTTGTGGAGTTTGGCCTTAAAATCTGCGACCTTTATTCCTGTTACATCGTTCTTGAATTTCTTAGTATTATTTCTTTTTTTTCTTTGTTTATTTCCAGTACCACCGCTCTCTAAAATGCCGCCCTTATTAGGGTTTATACTTTTAAGTTTAACTATTGAGTCAGTGAGTATTTTTATTTCGTCTAAATCTTTTTTTTCTTTTTCGGATTTATCCACAAGAATAGATAACCGCCTTGCCATAGAGTCAGCTGGGGCTTCATGCAAAAGCAAATCATTCCAATTTCCCTTTTTGCACCAGTCATAAACAGTGCGAAGTGGAATATTTAAAACCTCATGTATTTCCTTTGGCTTATGGCGTCGCAAATATAATTTTTTTGCAGCCTCTTCAAGCTCAGGTAAGTGGGCACCCATCAACTCTCCTTGTCATTTTTCTTAGAGTATCAGGTTCTTTATAAAGACAACCCACTTTTAGGTTCTAGAGCATGAATCTAGAACCAAGATTCATGTACATTCCCTTTTTTGCCCGCTATTCTTTGCTTTTAAGAGACCAAGACTTTTCGATATTTAGCACCGCAAATAGAAAATAATTTTTTTTGTAGGAGATACAAATGCCAGATTCTTTAATCACAGATTGGAAATGTGTTGCCACTTCTGGAAACACAACTGATGGCCGTTTTATTAAAAAGGAATGGCTGGAAGAAATGGCAGAGAGTTACGACCCTAAAACTTATAGAGCTAGATTGTGGGTAGAGCACATGCGTTATTCTGCTTATGGCTCTGTTGCAGAGCTGAAAGCTGAATCCAGTGGCGATGAGGTCAAACTTTTTGCAAAAATATCTCCATCAAGAGCATTGCTTCAGCTCAACGCTGTATGGGAAGAAAAGCTTACTTTTTCCATTGAACCAATTGAGGATTTCGCCAAAACCGGGAAAACATATCTTGGTGGTTTGGGAATGACTGACGATCCCGCAAGCCTTGGCACCGACGAAATGCGTTTTTCCAAATTAAAGAAAAATGGCCGTGATTTTACTGCCCGTTATGCAGGTGAAGAAGTTCCCGACCTACGCATGAACGAAGACGACCCACAGGTAGAAAAGCTTATGGGGAAATTCTTCAAATTCTTTTCTAAACATAATTTATCTGAGGAAGATGAAATGAGCCAAAAACAACTTGAGGCACTTACTAGCCAAGTCGAAGACTTAGCCGAACAGATCCTAGCATTCACAAAAACCGACAAAAAGCCGGATGAGACAAACCCAAAGGCAAAAGAAGGTGATGATGACGACGCAGGTTCACCAGAGCAGTTTGCAACCTTGCTAGATTCAGTGCAAAAGCTTGCTGACACCCAAAAAGAGTTGGGTTCTCAGTTTGGTGTCCTTGCTAAAAAAATTGAAGAGACGCCTACAGGTAACACTGTCTTTACCGAAAACACTGGTTCCGACTCCGAGATGTATGTGTAGCTAGTCGCATTTGTAAATAACGTTTTTTTATCACAACAAAAATTAAAAGGTATTGAAAATGGAAAAACAAACCCAGAAAAGATATTCAGCTCTTAGGGCAAAGCTTGCCAAAACTTTCGGTGTGCAAGATGTCACCCAGCAATTCACAGCTGAACCAGCACCAGAACAAAGAATGTCTGATAAGATCGTTGAGCAATCAACCTTCCTGCCTAAAATTAATGTTATTCCTGTTACACATCAAAGTGGTAACAACATTTTGGGTTCTGCTAAAACTCGTGTTTCTGGACGGACAAACACCTCCACAGATGGCGTAAGAACTCCTAGAAGTTTAGTCGGTCTTACCCCTGTTAAATACAATTGTGTCAAAACTAATTCTGATGTTTACGTAAGCTATGAACTTATGGACGCATGGGCGCATCTTACTGATTTTAGTGCCCGCTACGCCAACTATCTTTATGGGGCAATTGCCAACGATAGAGAAATTATTGGTTGGTTTGGTGAAGAAGTTGCCGAGGACACAGACCTTGCCGCAAACCCAAATCTAGAAGATGTAAATAAGGGTTGGATGCAAAAAGTTCGTGAGGGTTTGCCCGCAAATATCCTTACAGAAGGGGCCATCTCTGGTGAACTTCGCATAGGCCCTGGTGGTGACTTTGTCAACTTAGACGAGGCCATCTCTGACCTTGTTGAAGGTATCCCGCAATATTTAAGGGCAGGCCTTGTGGCCCTTGTCGGCTCCGACCTTGTAGGCCGTGAAAAGTCTGCACTTTATAAAGCCATTGCAAACAAGCCAACTGAGAAAAACGAGGCCACAGAAAGCCTTAAATCTTTTGGTGGGCTACCTTACGAAACCCCATCCAATTTCCCCGCACGGGGCATTGTCATTACTTCTTTCGACAACCTCTCAATCTACCTGCAACGTGGTACATGGCGTCGTAACCTCAAGGATACACCAGAGAAAGATCGCACCGAAGACTACAACAGTCGCAACGAGGATTACGTCGTTGAGTGCCTAGAAAAGTTTATCGCCGTTGAATTTAAAAACGTCAAACTTCCAACCGCTGCTGGTGATGCCTGGGCATAATCCGGGAACAATAAAATAAAAGAATAAAAGGCTCATGCTTACCATGGGCCTTTTAGGCATAATTTAAAAAAATGTGAGGGATGAAATGGGCATTACGACAGAGTTTCAGAAAAATAAAAAAGAAAACCCAGACCATGGGAAAGTTGAGAAAGGAAATTTTCAAGTCCTTGGTGTTATGCCGGGCGGTTCTAAAATCTCCCAGCAAAAAGCCGCTATCAATTTTGAAAAAGAAATTGAAAACGATCTTGTCTCACTGAAATTAATCAAATCAAAAAAAGAGAAAGAAAGCGTTAAAGAAAATACTTTGGTGCCGAAATACACCCCTTTTGTTGATGGATTAATCGCCAGTTCTACAGCTCATCCATTTTTAGGGCTTTTTCTTGTTTGGCTTTTTGATGCTGGTAATTTTGAAAAGGGCCTTGCTCTAGCCAAGTTTTGTCTTGAATTTGCCATACCGCTCCCAGAAAAAATTAGACGTGATATTCCTACATTTATTACCGATGTGATTTGCGATTGGGCAGAAAACCAATTTGACGAAAACCTGTCAGCTTCTCCATATTTTGAAGAAACATTTGAACTGGTTATGGACGCAGATTTACACGATGAAGTTCGGGCAAAAATGCTGAGGATGCATGGCTTATTTGCCCTAAGAAATGAAGAGTATGAAACAGCCGTGGACTCTCTAACCACCGCTTTTGAATACGGTGCCAAGGTCAAAACCAAACTTGCCGAGGCAGTAAGAAAGCTTGAGATTCAAGAAGAAGAACAAAAAAAAGATTTGCAGGAAAATTTGCAGGCGCCGGAATCCACTCCCGAAAATCTGGAAACTGAACAGGAAGAACAGGAAAAGAATTCAACTGAACAGACTGAACAATAGTAGGGCTAATCGCTACTACTTAATAAAGCTCTCACGCTACCCAGACCAAACCGGAAGGAAGCAGGGATTTTCTCCCTTTGCTAATCCTTCTGGGGGTGGCCTTTTACAAAGGAATTAAAATGGCGGGTTTTACAGGCTTTGCAGATGATCTAAACGAGACAACATTACAAGCAGGGACTTTTCTCCCTAGCTTTGATGTGGGGGCATTCCAAAAGAATTACCGCTTGCCCGCATCGTATAAGTCCGACACCATTGTCGAGCATGTAAAGATTGCCATTTTTTGGGCCGCTAGAGGTCTTTTAGAATATCAGCAAGAAAAAGAAGCTGAAGGTTTTACAAAACTTTCAGAATTACCGGGCCTGACCATTGGTGATGAACACGAAAAAGATTTGCTCTTTATTCGCGCAATTTCTTGCCATGCTAAAGGTTTACTCCTGGCCAATTACCAAACAATGATGCGCAAAAGTGATGGACAGAACGACGCTAAAGAGAGTGAAGACACCGCCGATTCTTGGCGAGCAGCAGCACTTAATGCTATTGCCCAAATAAAAGGCACCACGTCAATTATGGTTGAAGCATTATGAAATTATTACAAGCTCTTACGGCCTATATAGCCGCCCTACCCGGCGTGAATCGTGACAGTATGGAAGGGTTTGCCGATCTTGGCACCTTGATTCCTACAGGTATAGATCATGGGCACGGTTTTGAGATTGGAAAATTTAAATATGATGCTGTTATCAGCATTGAAGACTACCCAGCCGAGCAAGGGGCCTTGCTTCTTCCAGCCCTTATTATTTGGGTTGCTGAAAACGACCCTGACCGTGAACGAGCCGGGCTAAGTGATATGGAAGTTGACATAACAATGACAGATCAAGAAACCGTCTTTGTTCAAATATCAATCACCTTTAACGAATCACTTTTTGTTATTGAAGATAAACAAGGCCCGCTCTCTTTCATGGGCAAAAAATGGAAGGTTGCAGATGTTCCTATTGATGTAGCAACCAAGCTTAACAGTATAGAAAAAAGCTAATGCTCACGATTAAATTTACAGAGGACAGCCGCTCCCGTTTAAAGCTTGGCCAGCAATTAGATGTTCTTGCCATGGGCCCCAGAAATCGCCGGAAACTTGTTCGGGAAATATTAAAAGAAACCCGCAAGGATTTACGACAAAACATCCGCCAACAAAAAACGGTTGATGGTTCAGCCATGAAAGGCCGTAGCGGTAAAAACAAAAAGCGCATGTTTCGTAATATGGGCAAGGGTATGGCGGTCAAACTTAAAAATGACCATAGCGGTGTCCTAACTTGGAAGAATGCAGGACAGGCCCGCACAGCCTACCGCCACCACCATGGCGTTGATGAAAAATTCACAGCATCCAGAGCTGAGAAAAAATATGGCAAGCCGGACTATCAAGCCAAGGCAACCAAGCAACAAGCCAAAGCTCTGAACGAAAACGGATACCGGGCAAGAGTAGCCAGGAAACGTGGCAAAGGTGGGGCCGTTTTAAAAAAAGTTTCTCAAAAATGGATCATGGAACACATGACCATAGGTAAAGCCGGATTGATTTTGCGAATGCTCCGCACAGGCAAAAGAAAAGGCAAACAGAATTGGAAAATCAAGACACCCGCTCGGCCCATACTTGGGGCCACTAAAGCGGATGCTGATAAATTTCTTACAGCACTTGCAGGTGATGCCCTGCGTAACATCAAAAGAGTATAGGAGACAATATGGCAGTCGGAACAATACAGCTCAATAAATTAAATTTGCTGCAAGGTCGCTTGCCCGATATTGAACGGCATTTTCTTTATATTGGACTCGGTGCAACTAACGTAGGAAAAGTTCTTTCCATCGGCCCCGAAACCGATCTTGACGTGGCCCTTGGTGAAACAGAAACCTTGCTAAAAACACAAGTTAAAGCCGCTTCTCTAAATGCAGGTCAAAATTTTACCGCAAGCGTTATGCCTGTTGCTGACAAAGCTCAATGGTCTGAGGCCGTAGATTTTGCCATGGAGGTAACCAGCGTTGAAGGAATTGAACTTGTTGAACCAATTGAAGCCAATACAGAACTTGAAGTGATGCAAGCCAAAACCATTGAATTGATGGCAAAGTTTATGCGGCCTGTTTTCTTCATCGCTACTGTTAGGAGTATTATCACAGAAGGTGAAGACGCCGAAACGTGGGCCGATTACCTCACTGCTATTGATCCCCTTTTAGACAATGTTGCCGCCGATCAGGTTTGCGTGGTGCCCTATTTATGGCCCATCGCCGCTGGTGCCCTTGCTGGTCGTTTATGCAATCGGGCTGTTACTGTTGCTGACACACCTATGCGGGTTGCAACTGGCCCAATGATTGGCGAATGGGCAGAACGCCCCGTGGATAAAGATGGTGCTATGCTCACAATGGCACACATTAAAGCCCTTGATAAAAAGCGTTTTTCTGTGCCCCAATGGTATCCAGATTTTCCCGGTACATACTGGGCCGATTGCAACATGCTCGATGTTCCTGGTGGTGATTACCAGGTCGTCGAACATTTACGAGTTATCCAAAAGGCGATGCGCAAAATTTATCCTCTTATTGTGGCCCGTATAGGTGACCGCCGACTTAATTCAACACCTGTTTCCGAGGCTGAAAATAAAAACTATTTCCTCAGACCTTTACGAAAGATGTCGAAATCTACAAAGATTATGGGCCTTACCTTTCCTGGGGAAATTTACCCGCCAACTGATGAGAGTATTGCCATTAAATGGATGGATAAAGAAACCGTGATTGTTTCCCTAACTGGTCGCCCATACAATTGTCCAAAAGATATAACTGTAAACTTGGCTCTTGATCTTACCACCGAGTAAAGCAAGCAACCAAAATTAATTGAGGAAAAATCATGCATTTAAGAATTAGCAATGCAAGCTTTAGTTTTATGATGGGCGATTTCAAACTAATTGCAGAAAAAGCCACATTATCAATTGAAGATGGCACCACCGCTGTCACAGATGGTGGGGTGCCAAATGGATATGTAACAGGTGCAGTAAGTGCCTCTGGTGAAATTGAACTTGATGCCGCCGCAATGGGTGTTGTGGGTGAAGCCGCAAAAGCCGCCGGAGCTTGGCAGCTTATCGAGCCCATAGATTTAATGTGGTTCGCAAAAGGAACACAGGAAGAAGAAAAAATTGAATGCTTCGGCTGCAAGCTTAAAATTACCGACCTTCCAGACTATGACCCATCGGGCGACAAAAAAGCGGTGGTGAAAATACCATACGAGGTGACCTCACCCGATTTTGTTCGCATCAACGGTATTCCATATCTTGACCCAGCCCGCACAAAAGACTTGGTGTAAATAATGGCTGATTTTGGCGACAGGGCAAAGATTACAGAGGAACGGGAATTGCGGTTGAGGCTGAAAAATAGTCGCATCGCAAAGTCCACCACGCCCTCGCTAGAATATTGCCTTGAATGTAAAAAGCAAATACCAGAGGGCCGCAGGATGGCACAACCAGGTTGCACCCTCTGTGTTAACTGTCAGCAGGAGTTAGAAAAATAGCAATGGAGATAGCTATTATTAAGACCTATTGGCAACAAATCCTTTTTGTTATTGCCTGTGTTGTTGTGGCTGTTCGTACCCATGACGGTGAAAAAAGAACAGATAAAAAAGTTGTGGCAGTCTCAAAACGCCTCGACGACCATGAGATGCAGCAGAAAAAAGATTTAGCTAGAAAAGTTTCAATCTCCATTTGTGAAAAAGACAAAGTCAACCTGGTCAAACATTATGATTCTGAATTAAATCATTTTTCATCAAGCATTGAAAAACTTGCTGTAGCACTTTCAGACCATACAAAGAATGACCTAGATTTTCAGAACAACACTTTGAAAATTTTGGCCAATCAAACAGAAATATTAAAAGATAAAAACAATGCCTAACGGCCAAAGACTCAATAAGGGGAATGGAAAATGTCAGAACAAAAAATCGAAATTAAACTTAACGGGAAAAAGATTTATTTTGAACCAACAGTGGAACTACAAGAAAAATATATCAATGAAACCCTGCCGAACAACAAAGTAGCCCCTCTGCATAATTTTTTAATGCGCTCGGTATGCCCTGAAAGCAAAGAGGCATTAAAACCTTTTCTTCTTAACCCGGCCCACACCATGATGATTGGTGAAAAGGTTGGCAGTGCATTTATTCCAGAGCTTAAAATTGAAATGGGAAAGTAGAAGGGGTTGTGCAGAGTGTAGAAAATTCTGCCCTGTATCAAGCCCGTGTTTACGCACAAAAGCATTTCCCCGGTCGCAAAGTTGACGCCCAGGCCATGGGGGAAGCATTATTTTTAGAAAAAGATTTCTGGCGCAAAATGGATATTGCCGTGGCAAACGGTGTCACTCACGCATTCAAGGGATAATTGTATGGCAAGCCAACTACAAAAATTAATGTTTTCAATGTCTTTGCTAGACAAGGTTTCTGGCCCCGCTGGTCGTATCAAGAAAACCCTTACAGGCGTTTCTGATTCTGCTAGTTCGGCATTTAAGAAAATTGGTGCTGGCACTGCTGGTATTGCCGTGACTGGTGCCGCCCTCACCATGCTTGCTTCCCCGGCCCATAGTCTCAACATGGCAATGGGCGAGGTGGAAAGTTTAGGCGTCGGGGAAAGTACTCTACAAAACCTTGCTAATGATGCCGTTGCTTTTTCTGTTAAATATGGTGGAAGTGCTAGCGAGGTTGTTCGGTCCTCCTATGATATCCAATCTGCAATTGCTGGGCTAGAAGGGAACGACCTTTCCAGTTTTACGATTTCTTCCGGCGTACTAGCAAAAGCCACAAAATCGGATGCGGCAACCATCACCGATTACATGGGCACCATGTACGGTATTTTTGGTGATAACGCCAATATGATGGGCAACGGCAAGTGGGTTGACCAACTAACCGGGCAAACCGCCACCGCAGTACAAATGTTTAAAACAACTGGTTCAGAAATGGCCTCGTCTTTTAGTTCTCTTGGCGCTTCTGCAACATCTGCAGGAATCAAGCAAGCTAATCAAATGGCTATTTTAGGATCTTTGCAAGCAACCATGTCAGGTTCTGAGGCTGGTACAAAATATAAATCTTTCCTTGCTGGCGTAGGCGGTGCCCAAGAAAAACTGGGACTAGAATTTGTGGACAACCAGGGCAAGATGCTTGGCATGGTCACTATTCTTGATAAGCTTAAAGGGAAGTATGGTGACGTTATCACCGTTGCTGAAAAAGAAGAGATCAAAAACGCCTTTGGTTCTGATGAAGCCGTAGCACTTATTGACCTTCTTTTACCTAAAACCGATAGCCTTGCTGAATCTATCAGTAGTCTTGGTAACATCACTGGCATGGAAAAAGCCGAGCAAATGGCGTCTACGATGATTGATCCATTTGAACAATGGCAATCAGGCGTAAGTGCTGTAAGTACAGGCCTCGGTCAAGCACTACTCCCTGTTTTATACCCGGTTATGTCTGCCATGGCTGCAGCATCCGGCAAACTATACAAATGGACACAGGCCCACCCCACTTTGACCAGGTACCTTGGCTATACCGTTCTTGGTGTTACGGCCCTTGTTGCAGGTGTTTCACTGTTTGGAGTCGTAGTCGGCATGGCCTCTCTTGCCGCCACTGGTTTTGGCATAGTAATGGCTATTGTCACATCACCCATTACGCTCATTGTGTTAGCCATTGGTGCCGTTATTGGTGGCATTGCTGCACTAATAATCTATTGGGATGATTTGAAAGCTCACTTTGCAGATGTGGGATGGATTCAAACCACTATGGAGTGGATTGAAAAACTTGTCGGAAAACTTTCATTTGTTGCCGATGCAGTCTCATGGATAGGGAACGCTTTCAACTCAATGATTAGTGATGGTGAAATTAGTGTGCCTAAAACTAGCCCCTCCCTTGCAGCAGCAAACCGCCGTGAACGGATTAATGGCGGTGGTGTTTCTCAACATGTAGCGAACTCTATTAATTCAACATCAAGTAGCAAAAGCAGTACCACCAATATTGGTAGTGTCACCACTTCACGCCCCATTAATTCACAAGAAATGTCGGGTATGGCAACAATGGCGGGGACATAAATGGAAGGTAAATTTTTTGATTTATTAGCGACCGACGACGATTTAACCCTTGATACAGGAAGGGAACCGCAACTTTGTACCGACCGTGATGTAATAGCGCAAAACATTATCCACATGATACGTGAAGAAGGATATTTGCCGCCACTTGTTGCTAACAGAAATGTTGATTTGCGAGAAAAAACAAAGGTGGAAATAACACTTGCGGTGGACAACATGATAACGATTGTACCAGGCTCGGCCCTCATTGAAGAACCAGAGCCAGGCACATTTTATTTGATTGCCGACACCATCGATTTCGGCCCCCTTTATTTGGAGCTACGATAATAATGAATGTTTATGAAGAGATGGTGAAAGAGGCTGGGATACCAACCACAAAAGAAGCCATTACCGAAGAGTGGAAAAAGCTAAATGCAGATGAAAAAGTCAGTGTTGCCAATGATCCTAAATACTCCCCTTTTTGGCGTTTTCTTTCAGCCTGCGTAACACAACCAGCATTATGGATAGTTAACTTTCTTATTAATTTTGTATTACCAAATGCATTTTTAAAAGATGCCACTGGCCCATGGTTAAAACTTCTTGCTTGGGCTGTACACGTAGAACCAAAGACCGCCACAAAAACCCGTGGCTTTGTAAAATTTATTAAAGAGAATCCAGATGATGAAACCACCATTAGTGCAGGGCTATTTATTGCTAGCCCACCAATTAATGGCATGGTTTATCGCCTTAAAGTTTTAAATGAGCAATCAATAACCGCTGGCATGGCATACGGTTTAATTGAAGTCGAAGCCGAACAACCCGGTAAATCCTATAACTTAGGTGTTGGGTATTACTCTGTTTTACCTGAACCAATAAGCGGCATTACCTCTGTTGCAAATGAAGTTGATTGGATATCAGCTGAAGGCACAGACGATGAAATCGACGAAGCATTGCGGCTGAGATGTAGAAACCAATTTAGTGCCGTTGGCCAATACCACCACGATGCGGCATACCGTGCTGACATCACTAAATTCGCTGGGATAAACACCAATTATGTTTGGTTTGAGCATGGAGCCCCACGTGGACCCGGCACAGCAAACGCCTACATAATGGTTGATAATGGTGCCCCTTCGAGCGAATTGGTGGCCAGTGTAAATGATTACATACAAACACAGGGCCACCATGGACATGGTGACGGGTTGTTATGTATGCCCATGCCTTTAGAGCCTTATGACTTATCGGTGGTTTTATGCCATGACAGTTTTTTAACTGATGAGCGTATAGAAATTTTGTGCGCTGAAGCTGAAAATATTATTCGCTACGCATTCAGGGATAATCAAGATTTTAAAGACATAATTCGCACCATGCCTTTTTCTCGTTTTTCTTTCTCTCTGTTAGGTGACAAACTGCATGGCCTTTTACCTGATTTACGATCTGTCACATTTAGCGAAAGTGATATTAAAACGAAAATTGCTGTTGCAACCCTGGGTAATCTGACAATTGAAAGCGAGGTTGCATGATGGATGATCCCATCTTGGAAAAGCCTACCCTTCCTATTTGGCTAAACAAAGGCGAAATTGTAAAGCTGGCAACGGCCTGCCACAGATGGTTCTTGTTGTTGCAGAGCTGGGCAAAATGGCCACTCATGCAACTTGACCCACTAAAATGCACAGAGGCATGCCTTGAACTTATTGCCTACCAGCGCGACATAGACCGTTTTAAAGATGAGCCTCTATATTTGTATAGATTGCGTGTTGCTTATGCCTACATAAACGCCCGTGATGCTGGCTCGGTTGTTGGCTTTAAAAGAATATTTTCTAGGCTTGGCATTGGATATGTCGAAATAGAAGAGCGCATGGATGGGATGGACTGGGACATTATCCACCTCACCATGTCAAACACCCAACTAGCAGAAAACAGCCTACTACTCGACACCCTTATTCAACATTATGGGCGAACTTGTCGTCGGTATGGCTGGAAAATAGTCACCCCGCTTCCTGTCGAATTACAGATTGTAGAATTTTCAAACGAGACAATAACATCACTCGCAACTCTTGAGGTGTAACAGATGAGTAGTGCAATAACCAACATAGGCCAAACACGTATAGCCCAATCAAATGGAGGTGGAACACCTTTGTTAATTGACCGCATGGTGCTGGCCTTTATACCAGGGCTTGATCCGTCCATAGCTGTTGACCGTGCGCAAGCAATGCCCACAGCAGAGCAAGTTGTTCACACTGCAAATATAGACAAGCAGGGATATGTGAACCCTGACCAGGTTGTATATTCAATTCTTTTAGGCTCTGACTTGGGTGATTGGTCTTTTAACTGGATTGGCCTTGTTGAAACAGGGACTGATAATATTATTGCAATCACCACCCACCCAGGAACCCCAAAGCACAAAACTGATATTCAAAACAACACCACTGGCAACAACATAACTCGTAATTTTATGATTCAGTTTGTTGATGCGCAAAATATAACCGCTATAACCGTAAGTGCTGAAACATGGCAATATAATCTTTCATCACTCCTAGCAGACGCAGTGAATGCCCATGCGATCTTAATAGTTGATCCATCTAAAACAGGTGAAACCCCCAAGCATGTTACAGACAAGCAGGCCAAGAAGTGGGAAGAACATGCCGACGACGCACATGATTATATAAAGCTAAACCCTTTAGTATCTTCTTTTGGACTAGCTAACGGGGAAACAGCATTATCCCTAGATGCAGATGGTCAACTCAACATCACCAACGGCATTTTCTACTATACCAAAGGGTTAACAGGAAAAGGCTACACCCTTTCAAGCAAAACGGTGACGAAGAATATTAATGCCACGGGTATAGCTGATGGCACTTACTGGCTATCTGTGAATGAAGATGGAACTGTTACCTGGTTAGACAGCGAACCCAATTGCCTTTTCTGGTCTGAACTTGGCTTAGCCTTTAAGGAGGGCAAGTGGTACCAGGACAACGCAATACTTGAGCCATGCCCATCATTCATTCCTAAAGCAGTCAATGTAGTAGGGGGAAAGATTCAATCTATTGAGGATGAGACACTTATTGTTAACGCTATGCCCAGAACGGCTTTTCCTGATGGTATTGATATTACTGGCAATCAAATGATGCATGTTCGAGATGAAAGAGCTGTTGGGCAAATGGGTGGGCCTGCAGACCAAGGCATGAATATCCGAGTGTTAAATACCGTAGTTACCAATACTATTGTTGGTGCGTCTCTCAATAGTGATAATCAGGTTACGCTCCCCGCAGGTAGATTTCGCATTAGGGGCAGAGCACAATCGTACTCAGCGAACAGACATCAGGGCTTTTTATATAATGTGAACGACGAACAAGTCGAGATTGTAGGTAGTTCAATGTTTGCCTATCGGGGTGATAATGTAAACAACGAAACTTCAATTGCAGGGCGCATAAAAAATGCATCTCCCAAGGATTTCGAGTTTCGTCACTACATTGAGACACCATCTGGTCTAGCTGATTTGGGACAACAGGCAGGCAACGCAATAACAGATAACGAGGTGTTCGCCGAACTTTGGATCGAGAGAGAATAATTATGAAATACTATTTTGAAGGAATGTGGGTAAACGATGATACAGTCAAAGAATTACCTCCTGGAGCTACGTCTTTATCTGATACTGAGTGGGCTAATAGACCAGGTTATCCTTATAAGCCAACTGATCTACTGTCGCTCCAGGAGGATGGGAAAAAATATCCGCACTACCTAGCTAAACCTGATGCTAGTGGTGTGCTTCAACCTGACCTAGCCAAATGCCTAATTGATCAAAAAACAGCAAAAAAAGAAGATGCCCAGACCGAGAAAAATCGCATCCGTGATGGTGGTTTTGATGTCGGTGGCAAATTGTTTGACTCTGATAATGCCGCACAGACAATGTACTTGTCTTTAGATAAACAGTTCAAAGACCACCCCACTTTAGAAATCAAGGATTACAAAGCTAGTGCGGGTTGCTGGGTAACGATGAATGCAGCTTTACTAGCAGATGTCGCTAGTGCCTTAGCTCTTCACTATTCTGTTTGTTTTTCTTGGCTTCGAGCAAAAGAAAAAGAGATAGACGATTGCACGACAGAAGAAGAGCTGAACCCAATTACCCTTATTTTTGGTGAATAACATGACTGAAGACTATTGCACCTGGTGGCCTGACCTTTGGTATTCCGATTGTTGTAAATCGCATGATGAAACGGCCCCGGATGAAAAAGTTTCTTGGATTCGCCAAAACTGGTGGCTGGCCTATTGCGTGTGGGCTTCAAGTTATAGCCCGAAAAACTCAGATAAATTGTGGAAAGTTTTATGGGGTCGATATGTTGCCCCACCTCTCATGTTCGTTGGCACCTCAACTTTTGGTTGGTTCTGGCGAATTAGGGCAATATTAAAAAAGGATTATTAAAATGAAATTACCAAAAAGACTAACCAAAATTGTCTGCCTATCGTTGTATTTAGTTTTATTGCTTTTGCTGGTGTTGCCAGTTGATGCAGGGGTTCTCTTTTATAAAATGGTTCTGGTTTGCACGGGAGCTACCCTGGGCTGGTGGTTAGATTTTTATCTATTTCCGTATTCACGGCCAGCCGGATACTTGATGAATCCATGGCAGGAAAATAAATCATTATTTATCAAAGGTGTGGCTGACTATCCTGTTTGCCCTGGTTATGAAACGGTTTTTGTTTTTTCGTTTACTCGCCGTGCTGTAGTTGTTGTTGGTTTAGCACTCGGTTTTGCTTTGGGGCTGTAATGAAGAATTCAAAACCATATATTTTGATATTCTTAATGCTTTTCATCCTGCCAATATCTTTTTGTTTTAATCAATCGGTTTGTGCAGCTGAAACAAAACAGGTGCCTCGAGTGGCAAAGAAATACCACCGATTGCTGGTGCGATCGGCTCATGTTTATTGGGGCCTTGATGCTCCAATTCCGTACTTAGCTGGACAGGTTCAACAGGAAAGCAACTGGAACCCTACCGCAAAGAGTTGGGCCGGGGCTGAAGGACTAAGCCAATTTATGCCTGCAACAGCGAAATGGTGGAGCAAAAAGGCCGGCCTTGGTGTTCCTAAAGTCACCAATCCTACATGGGCTTTTCGTGCCCAAGCCTCATATATGAAATGGTTATATGACCGAGCCAGGGCGAATGATCCATGTAACAAGTTTGGCCTTACAACCATGGCATATAATGGTGGGGAATCTTGGGTACGTCGTGATCAAAAATTGGCTATTAAAAAAGGACTAGACCCGAAAAATTATAAAGATGTTGGTTTGGTTAATGCCGGACGAAAGAAAAGTGCCAAACGAGAAAACCGCATGTATCCAATTTTGATAATAAAAAAACATGCCCCTACTTATATTGCTGCAGGCTGGGGGGAAAATATATGTCAATGATTTGGAATTTAGTAACTGGCTTATTCAGTTCAAAAATGAATATAGCCATTACCGTTGGTGTTGCCTTGTTTGTGCTTGGCCTTGGTCTTGCGGGCAAATGTTTATGGTCAGATTATCAAACCGCTAAAGCCGACAATATTCGCTATGAATTGGAGGCCGAAAAAAATCAGACAGAGATTAAACGTCTTGCCGTTTTGAATAATACAAAAGATAAAAAGCTTCAGCTCCAAGAAGAGCAGCATACCGTTGCCCTTGCGGATCAGCGAGACCATTACAAAAAAAAGATAAAAAAAATAGAAAAGTTATCAAGCCAAATAGCGATAATTAAAAACATAGAGAGGCCAGCAAATGAAAAAGATTGCCCTGTTCATCCTTCTACTGTTGCCGCTTTTGACATCGTGCGGGAAAACCGAAACGGTGCTGAAAACGGTAACGAATAGAGTTCCAGTTTACCCGCCTTTTGAGCTTGCTTGTGATGATCCACCATCGTTGCCAATAGCAATGACAGGCGGCGAAGTAGCAGAATTTATTTTGCGCTCTGAGGCTTCTGGAAATGATTGTCGTGCTGAATTAGCAAGGGCAAAGAGTTGGGTGGATGAACAGAAGTTGATGCAAGATCACTGACTTTACAGCTAGTGAGAAGTAATTGAAAAACGGAATCGGGGATGCGCAAACATCCCCCAACCGCCAACTGTGCTTGAACACGGATGGAAGTTGACAGGGTTCACCTGCTTAGAAAACCTTATGCTTGGAATCAGCACGGAAGGAAATCTAGCAGACGCCCTATATTTAGTAAAGGTTTATAATGACAGGAATTATCCCATATTTTGGTGGAAAATCGAGACTTGCAAAAACAATAATTAGTAAAATGCCGGAACATGGTTGTTATGTGGAAGTGTTCGCCGGTGGTGCTAGTGTCTTTTTTGGCAAAGAACCATCTCACTTAGAAGTTATTAACGATTTAGACAATGACCTAGTTACGCTTTATAGGTCAGTAAAACACCACCCTGAAGAACTATATAGACAGTTTAAATTTTCGTTAGTGTCTCGGTCGGAATTTAACCGTAATAAAGAAACAAACCCAGAAACGCTAACAGATATACAAAGAGCCGCAAGATATTTATATATTCAAAAAAATAGTTTTGGTGGCAAGGTCACAAGACAAGGGTATGGCATAAGCACAACTAAAAAACCGGGTTTAAATCTATTGACCCTGCAAAACACTTTAGAACAAGCATGGGAACGGCTTATGCAAGTGCAGATAGAATGCAGAGATTTCCGAAAACTAATCCCACAATATGACCGCCCGCATACATTCTTTTTCTTAGACCCGCCATATTGGAAAATACCGGCTTATAAAAATGATTTTGAAGAACAAGACTTTTTAGACCTAGCCGAGATATTAAAAAATATAAAAGGCAAATTCCTTTTAACTATTAATGATACGCCGGAAATAAGACAGATTTTTAAAGGCTTCAATGTTGAGGAAGTTGAGTTGAAATACACAATATATCCAGGCGCAAAATCAAGGCAAAAGAAGAGAATTGAATTATTAATCTCAAATTATAAAACAAACTAATATCATGCTATTACTTAATGAGTTTCGGGTACCAGGGCACAACCTTAAAGTAACTGGTTCAATGGCATTCCGTGCTGAAGATATTGCCGGGGAAACTTCTGGCACCGAACGAGCCGAGAAAGGTATAAGCCCTAAAGTGCTTAGAGTTTCGCTGGCAATTCCCTTTAATAAGCCCGACGCATTACGTGATCTTATAAAAACAGCCGAGGCGAAAGACGACAAGGGTGAAGGTGTTATTTATATGATAACCCACCCCACCGCCAACGTTGCTGGTGTGAGGCAAGTCGTTTTTTCCGAAAACATTAGTTGGCCCGAAGCCGAAAGCCTTCAGCAATGGGAAATTAGTTTTGCCCTGCAGGAGCATTTATCAAATCCAGAACGAGCCGAAAAACGGCAAACATCAGCACCAAAAACCAGTAATGCAAGTAAACATGCTGATGTTCTGGACAAAGTAAGGTCTTTAGGTTTAGGCGGTCGTTAAATGAAGATAAACAAAAATATCACTGTGAACGACCAGTCATTGCCCCTAGTGAAAGATCATACCGCAATTGACATATCGACACCCGGCAGGGCTGATTTTACTGTGCAGGCTAAATCTGCCCTTTCTGGCGTGGTCGATTTCATGGTGGGCACAACTAGCATGGTGAATTTTTTCACGGGATATATTGAAAAATCAATAACCGTGGATGCCAAACAACAAAGAATCTTTTGTCGCGAACTAACAGCCGTGTTGTGGAACAAAATTCCCGTTTCAGCACGTAGGGTAAGTTTGGCTGATGTGCTTTCTATTTACAGTAGAAAGACAGGCCTGCAATTCAGGTCTGAAGGTGGCGAAACACCCGTGCCGGTATTTCAAACAATGGGCAACGGAATCCACGGCCTAGACTCACTAGGTAGGGTTTTTGGTATTGATGAATATATATGGCAGCAACAAGAGGACGGGGTTGTATATGTCGGATCATGGCAAGATAGCAAGTGGCCCGACTGTAATGTGCCTGTTCCGGAAGAACTTTTTACAGATGTTCAACTAGACGGAACCAAAACAATAGCCGTTGTACCCGGTCTTCGCCCCGGTATGAAAATAAACGATAATTTTATAACAGCTATTCAACTTATAGGACACGAAATGGTGGTGAAATGCGAAACGCAATTGGACGCATTGTAAGAAGAATGTTCCCCGAACTTGCAGACGGGTACCATCTTGACCGTTATGCCCGGATTGTCAAAATTGCCAACCCACCAACGGGCGGTGAAACTTGCGACAGGATGGAACCAATGTTCGCCGCTGATATTGAGATTGTTGACGTAAACGGCAACCGTGTTACTGATTTGCCCATATATGAAGCAGTCCCCCTACCCTTGCCCATGGGTGGAAATGAAGAAGGTTTTTTCATGTATCCACGCCCCGGAACAATTGTAACGGTGCGCTGGATTGAGGGCAACCCGGCCCACCCTGTTATTCAGCATGTTTACCCTATGGGCTTAAAGCTACCAGCGGTGCCGGATAATATGGCAAGGTGGCAACAAAAACCCGGTGTATTTCAAACTGTTAATCCTTCAGGCGATTGGAACCGAGAAACTGATACAAATATTACGGATAAAGCTGGTGGAAATATAAGCCATGATGCGGGGCAAAATCTTGTTCGTTCTGCTGGAAGTAATGTAACAGAAAAAGCAGGGGCTAATAGTAGTGAGGAAGTTGGAACAAGCAAAAGCATAAAGGCTGGTACTAATATTTTACTAGAAGCACCGCTTATTACGATAAAGGCCCCTGGTGGTGAAGGAGCCAATTTACTGCAGGAACTTACAGGGGCTATTGAAGATGTGAAACTAGCACTACAAATAATTGCGGATCATTCCCACCCCACCACCGAAAAGCCAAATGAAAGCGGCCCTATATCAGAAAAAGCGGGTGAGGTAGGTGTGCATAATGGCAGGGTTAAGGGGCTGATGGGGTAACAAAAGACACTCTAGTTTGAGTAAAATTTTATTATCTCTATTTTTTTGGGAAGCAATTCTTTATCCTTATTTTTTCTTTCACTGGTAATTATTATATCTGCAAAGGCCTCCAATTTGCCATGGTGGCGAGATGGGCTAATTGCTTCATTCAGCACAAAGTCTATTCTTTTCTCTACATGACCTGGAACAACACCAGCCCACCTAGCATGTTTATCTTTGTCGCTTGCTGATATTAATATTTTTACCTTAATAAGAGTTTCATTCTCTAAAAACTTTTCGGGAGGGACATAGTCACGTGGTGTATCAATAATAACATCATTTGGGATGTTCAAAGTTTCCAGCTCACCTACCTCAATAATCGCACCTTCTTCTAATTGAGCTGGAGCAATTACCCCCAACACTTCTTTGGTAAGAGCCGCCTTGTCATTTGTTTTATTTACTATATCATTAATTAGATCTTCTGGAATATTCATTGTGCCGCCAGTCTGAACAATAGCCCCGTTGTATGCATTGATACTTATAGGTTGCTGTTTGTTCCCACTATTAACACAAGCATTATAGACACCAAGACTAATATAGGCGGCAACACCGACACAAACAGCACTTGTTATTACAGCGTTTTTATCAAACATTTTTGCACCAACCTCTAAAGCTTTTTCATAGTTGTCCTTATCTTTAAAAACAACTTTTACCAAGAAATCTTCTAGTAAGCTACCGGATTGCACTTTGTTTACATAAACCTGTATATCTACAATTTCAGCTCCATTACATACACTGGTAACAAATGGAACCGTTCTACAGAGAAGTTTCTCATAAGATTCCAATGATTTGATAAGTTCCTTAACAGGAACAGGATCTTTGTTCGTATATTTTATTCGATATGGTACTTCTATAGTATACTGTTCGGAACTTCCCATTAATGGCTCCTTTAATTTTTTAGTTGGTAAACATAATGCAATCTTACGATTATATCGTTTTTTTACATTTTTATTCAAAATCACAGACACTAAAAATTTCCTTTACAAAGCTATAATAAAATCACATCTTTCAAAAACAACTTTGTCATTATTATCAAATGACAAACCATATTTAGTTTTAACCTTGTGATACTTCTTTAAGTAACTGCATAAATCAATAAACTCAAATTCGACACCACGCCCGTCATTTGCTTTGCGAATTACATCTTTAGGGGTAGACGATCCTTTCGAACGGTTAACACTTGCACAAGATGAGACATGGTTTAATCGATCATTGGCAAACCTAG
Source organism: Desulfotalea sp. (assembly GCA_051531995.1). Lineage (GTDB taxonomy): Bacteria > Desulfobacterota > Desulfobulbia > Desulfobulbales > Desulfocapsaceae > Desulfotalea. The sequence continues at coordinate 79,228 of JAOPTU010000012.1, read as the reverse complement.
CTTTTTCTTCACTAGTCCATTCTGAAGCACCACTCTCGTAGGCGTCTTTTAAAGAAACAACGTGGTCGACATCTATTTTAGAACAGGGTTTACCAGTGTACCAACCTGTATAGGTGTATGGCTTGTAACTATTAAAATGAAAGTCTTTTCTGTTATACCCATATTTTGCAAAGCAAAGGCTAGGAAGTAGGAAAAGCAGAAACACAAAAATGAAGTTTCTAGTATACACTTGTAAATCTCCACTAGTTTAATATTAAAATAAACCCACCATGCGATTTAATCGCTCTAAGGCTTATATCTTTCCTTCCTGTTTTCTCAACAATATTTCCAGTTATATCTAATAGATAGACACATGCAAGGATATGATGGTAAATAGAATCAGTGCCTAACCGTTCGTACCGTCGGCCTCGGTTTCCTGTACGACTTTCTTCGAGCTAAAAACCTTCCAAGCTTCAGAATCCATGGCCTTGGCTGCATCGTAAGCACCTGCAATATATGTCTCTACTTTCTCGTAAATCTTAGGATTGTTTGTTTTTATTTCTGCGAGGCAAACATTTATAGGATCAAGTTTTGTTTCAGATTCGGAATTATTTTGCACATCCAATAAATTTAAAACAGTACCCCCACCAAAAACAATTCCCACAGCCTTAAGGTGCATTGCGTTCACAGCATGTCCGTCTCTTATGTGAGTGAAAAAACTAGCTTTTTTACCTATAGACTTGGCCAATTTCGCTTGAGTTCCACGTTTAGAATCTAGTAGCTCAATAAATTTTAGGCGAAGATCCTCAGGAGAGAATTGTTCCATATCTGAAATTAACCCTTGTGTTGTGTTCCGAATCTGGTACTTTAGTCTTTAGGCTACCCAATTAGCCTACGCTTTTAACCTAATAATAATGAGGAGAGATCGCAATGACTATGAAATTTACCGAAATAAAAAGAGCACTTGAAGACAAAGGATACAACCAGGCAGATGTCGCTAGATTATGCAAGGTCAGCGCACCGACAGTGCATCTTGTCATAAAAGGGCAAACGACGAGCACCAAAATAAGGATAGCGATATCCGACATCATTCGAACTCCTATAAAAGAAATATGGGCTAACAGTGAAGGCACTAAATTGCGTACAGGGCCGAAATTAAAATAAAAGCACAAATGTAACGGTTACAACTGTTTATAACCGCTTCTACAACGCCTAATTTTGTTAACCTAGTTTTTCGCAGTGTAATTAAAGCACCTTTCCACAATGTTTTATACGACAAAAAAGGAGCATGAATCATGTTGAACACACCAAGACAAATAAAAGCATTAAAACTGATACAAGATACCGTAAAGAATTACGGGGTCAAAGCTCTTGCCGACGAGCTAGGAATAGCAACCGGCACCCTTTATGCGGATATTGACCCTAAGTCAATTGGTCGACGTACTAATAAGCTTGGTTTTCTTGATTATATAAAAATTATTGAAATCACCGGCGATACAACCAGCCTTGAAAATCTTTGTGCAGACTTCAATAAAATTTGTCTTCCCCTACCAGAACCAAAAGAAGACCTGCGGGATTGGCTTCTTATTTGCGCTTCTATGGCCAAGGAAGGTGCCGAGGCAACCTCTGCCCTTGCCAGCGCAATAGCGGACGGGAAACTAACAAAGAAAGAGCTTATTGACTGTGAGAGAGAATGCCTCGAAGCACTTCAAACCATTGGTTCTGCTTATGTGACCATTAAGGCCCAGATTGATGGAGGCCATAATGAGTGAGACAACCGGCACCACATCAGAAAAGCAATGTTACCCACCTGCCACAATTATTCGTTTAGCCAGAACCTTGGACAGCACAATAATTTTAGTCGAAGCATTACAACTACATTTTGCCGATGTCAAAAACGCACAAGGGCACAAAAGTTTTGAGCTAGTCAAAGCGGATTTGGCGGATGTTCAACAATCGTTGGAGGGTGGCGAACATGTCAGATAATCGAGCCGGCGAGATTGCCACGGCCCTTGCTGGTGATAGTAGGTTTTCTTTTAAGCAGGTAGGCGGTTTTTTGCGTTATGGTAAATGCCCCAACTGCGGAAAAAAAGAACTTTATACCAGTATGTCAAAACCGTTCCGAATCGCCTGCAGTAGAGAAAACAAATGTGGCATGAGCTTTACCGCTAAAGAGCTACTACCCCACCTTTTTGAAAATTGGGAAAAGAGACACCCGGCAACACCAACAAACCCAAAGGCCACCGCCGATGCTTATTTAAAAGAGGATCGTGGTTTTAAGATGGTCGTTTGTCGGCCTTTTTATAGCCAAGAAAATTATAAGTTAAAAAGTGGCAAGGCGGTTTCCACTATTCGTTTTTATTTGGATGCTGAAAAGACACGTTTTTGGGAAAGGCTAATAGGCGAAACAAAGGAAGATGGCCAAAAAGCAAATATAGGCGGCAAAAGGAAAGATGATAAATCTATTTACAAAGGAGATGTGTGGCAACCGCCTAACCTAAAAGTGGCGAAAGATGGAGAAATATTCATTACTGAGGGAATTTTTCACGCTTTAGCTCTAATTCATGGCAAAAAAAATGCAGTTGCAGCCATAGGTAGTTCTAATTTCGCCATTAATTTTATAAAAAAACATGTCGGCAAAGATATTACATGGGTGCTTGCCTACGATGGCGACAAAGCTGGTCGTAAGTATATGCAAAAACATGCCGACCTTATCGAAAAGATGGGTGAAAAGGTGGCTGTTTGTTTGCTTCCGGACAACGGCAAAGACTGGGATGATTATTGGAAAGAAGGATGGTTGAACGATTCCTTAATTGATAACAGCTTTCACCGTGGCCAACTTTTTATGGCCAAGAGCGTGGAAGAAAAAGCTTTTATCATGCTACTTAAACGCCCTAGCCTTTCAAGTTTACTTGTTGATTTTAACAAGGCAATTTATGCGGTGAAGATCAAAAAAAGTTTTGCCGATGCGTTGGAACAAGTTGGTTTAACCGTTACCGACAAGGACAGGAACACAGAGGTTTTTGATTATTTCAGGAACCATTCTTCTGCTTTTCAAATCTGTAATGTTTTACCCACTTTTTTATATATGGAGAAAGACGAAGTATTAGACGAGCAACTTTATGTTTTTAAAATAGTTTACCAAAATGGCACTAAAGAAAAACTAATAGCCCTTGATGGCACCGCTCTTTCTTCTTCTAAAAACTTTAAAACGGCACTACTCAATAAAACAAATGGTGCCCGTTTTTCTGGTAGCAATGAAGACTTTGACATACTGGTCAGACGTTGGCTAGATGGCAAAATGCTTGAGGTTCAATCCATTAATTTTGTGGGATACTGCCCCGACAATAAAGCCTACATTTTCCCAGACAATGCATGGCAAGCAGGAAAAAAGATTGATCTAAACCCGCACGGTTATTTTCCACTAAAGGACCAGGGAGTAAAAAGCAATCTAGCCGGGATAAATATATCCACCAACGGTGAAGCCGCCCCCGATTTTTTCAATAAATATTTTCAAGCATTCCATCACCAAGGTGTGGCCGTGATGGCTTTTTATCTTGGATCACTTTTCGCACAGCAGATACGAGCAAAACAGAAAGGGCTAACCTTTTTAGAATTTACAGGTGAGCCGGGATCGGGAAAGACCACCGCTCTTGAATTTTGTTGGAAGCTTCTTGGCCGTGATGATACCGAGGGCATTGATGTGCAAAAAACATCCGCTGCAGGGCGTAGACGTTTCTTTTCTCAAACCGCCAATATGCCTGCCGTTATTGTTGAATCTGACCGTGGAACTGGTGACGATGGGCCAAAGGGTAAACAGTTTAATTTTGATGAATTCAAAGATTTTTATAATGGTCGAAACACTGGCGTAATTGGTGTGGCGACTAAAGGAAATGAAACAAGGGAAAGCCCTTTTCGTGGGGCTTTGGCTTTTAGTCAAAATGCGGAGGTTGATGGTTCCGAGGCACTTCTTTCTCGAATTGTTCACGTTCACATGGACAAAAAACATCATAAACAAGGTTCTAGGGAATTGGCCAAGTGGTTTGAGCTACAGACTACCGCTAGTGTTGGTGGCTTTCTTGATTCGGTTTTGTCCCGTGAAAGACAATTACTAGATCGATATTTCAAGGCATATCAACAATACGAAACCCGTTTTGCTGGCCTTAAAAATGTAAGCAATATTCGTATTGTCCAAACCCATGCCCAAATTGCCGCCATGGGGAACTGCTTAGGAATGATTTTTCCTAGTTTCAGCGAACAAATGCTGGCCGATTTTGTGGCTTATATCGAGAGCCGGGCCACTTTGCGCGAGGAACGCATTGCCGCCGATCACCCGATAGTCGAGAAATTTTGGGAAACTTTCTTTTACATAAGCTCAAGGAATACTGATTCCAAAACCTCACTAAACCACGCCGGAGAGGACGAGAGCATTTACGCCATTAATCTTAACCATTTTCGAGAGCGTTGTTTGCATTGGGGGCAAGAGGTATTGGATAGCACCCAACTGAAAGCGATGCTCAAGGGCAGCAAGCGTTACAAACTAGAAGCTATTAACCGAGTTATGACCAGTAAGAGCATTAAAAAAAGTGTTCGTTGCTGGATATTTAAAAAATAGAGTTTTGGAGAAAAAACTATGACAATCCATCCAATAAAAGTGAGTAGCACCATATATAAAGAAATTGATGAAGGTAACCTCAAAACTCTAACCATTCCGGCTGATAGAACTATTACCAGCCTTTTAAAAGATAACCCGCCCCAACAACTAAGCATTTCTAAAATTGGCGAAAAGGGGAAGCAAATCACGTTTGCATTTACAGGACATCAAGCCATAAGAAAAGCCGGAAAAGATTTTTTGTGCCTACCATTAACACATCGTCAATATAATCTTTTTTAAAAGGAGAGCTGGCCTATGTCCTTATGATGGCTAGGACTCTGTTTATTACCGTATCAATTTTAAACCATGCTCCAGATAAAACCACTTAGTTAACCGATCACGAACACGAATCTTCACAGAGAATTAACGTTGACAAAAAACCACTTCCATACCAATAGCAAGACCTACAAGAACGCTATTGTTCCCATGGGAGGGTTTTGCATGCACGGCAGTATTTACGTTTCGCAGAAGTGCCATATTTGCGGTGAATCACTAAAATATGTTGAGGGACGAGGTTTTCATTCTTGCCCACGCCATCCAAATGTTGAATGGCGTGGCCGTTCAATGGTGCGCTTTGGTAGACATCATACAAAACGTTTTGCAACAGTGGTGGAGGCTGAAAGACACCTAACGTATTTACGTGTGCAATCGGATAAAGGCAAGTTTGATCAACGCCAGTGGGCCAAAGAACAACCTCTTTCTTTCGGATCACTTAGAAAAAAATTTGTAGAGAGAAAAAGAAATACTGACATAACGCCAAAACAGGTGAGGCACATTGACCACGTTTTAGAAATTGCTGGCAAGGGTTGGGATTTGATGTTGATACAAGAAATTGCTGAAGGAGAAATAGAAGATTTTTTCTGTGCCGACCATGGCATAAGCAATAAAACATTATTTAACTGGAAAACGGTTCTACATGATTTTTGGACGTGGATTGTAAGGCGGGAGAAAAGAAAGTCTGGGCTTGAAATGCCTATTTTCCCTGCAGTCAATTTCACCTTGGCCATGAAAAAGATATTATCAATTGAAGACCAACAACTAATAATCGATGAAGTAAAAAGAATATCTTACGAAAAAAACCCTCGAATCTGGTTGGGCATTACAATTCTTTCTTTATATCCAAGGGTAAGGCCGAGTGAATTATTGAATGTGCGGGAACAAGATATAAATCTTAATGAAATGTGGATTGTTTTCCCAAAGCCTAAAGAAAAAGAACCTAAATTTATTCATCTATTACCAGAACATGGCGAACTTTTCAAAGAAGAGATGAAAGCGGCACCAGCAATGCCCAGCTTGTTTTTCTTTAGGCATATAAAACCACTAAAAGGGGTTAAGGCTAATTCTAGATTTGGTCCCAAGTATTTAAACGTTTGGTGGAAGAGAGCCGCAAAAAAAATTGGTATTGAAGATGTGGCCCTATATGCGGGAACTAAACATAGTACGGTCACGGCCCTGGGTAAAAGCATGACCCCCGAACAAATAAAGGCCAACGTCACCGGGCACACCAGCAAAGCTTTTGAAAGATATTTTTTACCTGATCATAAAGAGAAGATAGCAGCAACAAGAGCGGTAGTTAGCATGCAAAAGAAATCACGTTGTGAAGTTATAGATTTTAAGAAAGTTAATAAAAAATAATAAAACTGGCTAACTAGAAACATAGTTAGCCAGTTTTATTATTTCCCTACCTTAAACAAGAAAAAGCATCGAGAGTAATTCTTTCTAGCAAAATCAAATTCCCTTCTATTTGCTCCATACAAGAACTTAAATAAGATGGAGAAAGATCACAGTTATTAGCGGCCGCCTGTCTAATAAGTCCAACCATGCCCATACTTCTGCTATTTAAAACCTGCAACAGTTCAAGATGATCAATGTTCTCTAATTTTACGGCTTCTTCTGGCTCTACGATAAACGACACTGATTTAGTCATATCACTCTCCCAAAAAATAAAAAAGCACACTATGTGCGAGTAATTATTAATGAAAGCTATAATAAACAAAATGCCTAGCAAGCTAGACTAATCAGTCAGTGTTGTAAATCCAATAAAAGCCTAATCAAGAATAAGATTAAAACTGTTACCCAAAAAAAAAGGGGGTTGATCAACATGTGATCAACCCCCTGCCCTTCTTTTTCTGTGCTAAACTACTGTTGTTACGTTGTTTCTTGGTGGAGGCGGCGGGAGTCGAACCCGCGTCCGCAAATGCTCCCCTCTCGTATCTACATGTTTAGTTCCGTACTTAAATTTCGCCTAGCACCTTCCGTCGGAACATAGACAGTGATAGACTATTCTGTATAATTTCGCACCTCAGTGACCAGAACACCGCTGATTAGCTATCCCATTTTAGTCGACGCCTCAAATCCAGCCCCTATGGGAGAGTGACTGGCGAAGCGGCAGTATTACAGGTTATTAAGCTGCTACTGCGTAGTTATAATCGTCTGCGATTATATTTTTTTCCGTCTTTTTTACGAGCTGACAGTTGCTCGACATGCAACGTAGAGCTTACACATCCCCGTCGAAGCCGTTTCGCCCCCGTAGGATTTATCCCTTACGCATAACCCGCGCAAGGTCACGGTTACTTTGCTGCTCTTTCAAAGTAGCCCGCTTATCATACTGTCTCTTACCTTTTGCAAGACCCAGTTCAATTTTTGCTTTGCCATTTTCAATAAAGTATATCTTCAGTGGGATGAGGGCAAGTCCTTTTTCGTTTAATTTACTAATTAGTTTACGTAGCTCTCTTTTATGTAGAAGAAGTTTACGTACTCTTAAAGGCTCATTTGGGTTTTGAGTAGCAAAAAGATAATGGGCAATATGAACATTATACAACATTGCCTCACCACGCTGATTAATTGCTACATGGCCATCGGTGATATTACCACGCCCACCACGAAGAGACTTTACCTCGGGACCAGACAAAACCATGCCAGCCTCGTAAGTATCCAATATTGAATAATTGTGATACGCTTTTTTATTTTTACAAACTATTTTAATACCCATAACTCTCTCTTCTCAACAACTTACTATTCTACATATCAGCAGAAACTGAATCTCCGAAAACAAAACTATCATCGGATGTTACTCGCAATACCTCTTCACAAGTGGTTATTCCTGCAACCACCTTTTTCCATGCATCTTCACGTAAGGTACTCATTCCCTCACGAATTGCAAGATGTTCAATCGCTGTGGCTTGATTTGAAATACCAATTAGTTTCTTCAACCCACCAGTAACTGGAAATATTTCGAAAATACCACATCTCCCCTTATAACCTGTTCCTCGACACTCCTTGCAACCTTTTCCCCTAGATAAAGCAAGATCCTCATCACCTTCAACATTAAAACCCATTGATCTCAGCTCTTCAGATCCTATTTTATACTGCTCTTTACAGTTTGGACAAATAGTTTTAACCAAACGTTGAGCCATACAACCAAGTAGTGTTGATGATAGCATGAAAGGTTCTAGTCCTAGATCAACTAATCTGGAAATAGCACTAATCGCATCATTTGTGTGCAAGGTCGAAAAAACAAGATGACCTGTCATTGCCGCCTGCACCGCATGGGCTGCTGTTTCCTTATCTCTAATCTCACCAATCATGATAATATCTGGATCTTGTCGAAGGATATTTCTCAAAATTGTGGAAAAAGTAACATCTATATGGGGTTGCACAGATATTTGATTAAAATCTTCATGCACCATTTCCACAGGATCTTCTACGGTAATGATATTTTTATCTGGTGTAGAAATTTCTCGGAGTGTTGAATAAAGGGTTGTTGACTTACCACTACCAGTTGGCCCAGTAACCAAAACTATACCATGAGGAGCATTAATCAGGCTTTGATAAACACTTAAATCTCGTTTACTAAAACCCAGTTCCATCATACTTTGAAATATTTGGCCTGGATCTAAAATACGCAGAACAACCTTTTCCCCAAAAGATACAGGCACTGTTGAAACACGAACTTCTACTTCATTGTTGTTTTTAGCACCAAGCTTAATACGGCCATCCTGGGGCCTTCTTTTTTCTGCTATATCAAGTCTTGCCAAAAATTTAATTCGCGATATCAGAGCAGAATGAACAGCTTTTGGTAGGTTGTAAATAGTATGAAGAGCACCGTCTATACGGAAACGAACTAGGCTTTGCTCTCTTTTAGGTTCTATGTGGATATCACTAGCTCGCTGGTCTAAAGCGTATTGGAAAATATGGTTTACAGCACCTTTAATATGTTGGTCTGATGACGCAATTTCTTTGGTGGAAGATAGTTTTACAAATCGTTCTAGATTACCAATATCCAGTGCTGGATTATCTGAACTATCACCGAACTGACTTTCAGCGGCTGTAATAGATTTTTGAAAGCCAAAAAACTCTTCTATTATTCTTTTAATATCACTCTTTGTAGATAAGCAAAAAGAGCATTTCACTTGATTAGCTTGTTCAATATCACGTAGAACATTTGCACAATCTGGGTGATAAGAGGCAAAGGTTACATGCTCGCCTTCTTGCAAAATAGGGATAATTAGATGGATTTCTGCAAAATTCCTAGGTACGAGTTTGGTTGCCACCGACATATCAATATTAAGTGGATCTAATCTTTGAAACTTTAACCCCTTAGATTTGGCAACCGCTTTAGTTATTAAATCTTCATCAACATTTATGTCTTTATTAGAAAAACATTTAAAATTATAAGCTGCTATAATGTCGACTAAGTCAGCGATATTTTTACTTTTACGATCTTCCTTAGGGATAGAACGTAAAATTTTATTACGCATTTTCCCTTTGTTAAGGGAAATATGTTCTTTCTGTTGGTCGTTTAATATCTTTTCTGTCACTAATAAATCTAAAAGATCGTCGCTATCTAGGAATTTCATTTTTATATTTATTTTTATTAATTAATTTGCTTACAACCAGGACCAGTTATTTTACTATTTCCAGAGTTACTAGGTGTAACAGATATTTGATTTCCTATCCTCTCTTTTAAGGCAGGAACATGAGAAATAACACCAATTAACTTATCATCACCACGCAAAGAAGCCAATGTTTCAAGGGCTGTACTCAAAGAATCCTCATCCAATGTTCCAAAACCTTCATCTAAAAATAATGAATCAACCCTCATTTTTTGGCTGGCCATACTAGATAGCCCCAAGGCAAGTGCTAGGCTTATAATAAAACTTTCGCCACCAGATAGGTTTTGAGTGGATCTTTCTTCTCCAGCTTGATAATTGTCTACCACCAGTAAATCAAGTGGTTTAGATGGATGGATATTACGAGCTAACAGGTAACGATCGTTCATATTCACAAGCTGTTTGTTAGCGTGGTCAATCATGATATCAAAGGTTAACCCTTGGGCAAAATTACGATATTTCTTACCGTCAGCCGAACCAATTAGAGTGTAAAGAAGCTTCCATTTACTAGTTTCTTTACGTTGTCCATCCAAAACAGATTGATGCTTTTTAATTAGATTCTTAGCTTCTTGATTATTTTGAATTTTTTCTTTTTGACTACCTATTTCTTCTAAAAGTAAATTATAGTCTTCTGTTAATGAAAGAAGACTATTGTTCTCCGTTTCTGTACTTTTTTCGCTTAACTTTTTGTCTTTTTCTAGTTTTAATTTATCTCTATTTTCTTTGGTTCTATTTTCTAAACTAATCTTTGTTTTATCGTGATTATTAATTAAATTTCTCAATTCTAAAAGTGTTTCATTATCAAGTTTTGAGGCTAAATATTCGTTTTCTGTTTTAAAACCTAATTGTGCAAGTGAAGCTAAAAAAACAGCCTCGTTTTCTAATATTTGTCTTAGCCTCTGTTCAATACTCTTACCTAGACTAATAATAGAACTTTCTAGATTACCTTTTTCTAATACTTTATCTTGCCTATTTTTTTGGCAAATTTCATTTTTTTGCTCAGCATTAGCAACATTTGTAGATAACTTTTCAGATAATTTATCAAGCTCATAGGTTAGTCCTAAATTATCCCTTTGTAATTGTATTGCTGATATTTTTACAGTTAAAGATTCTAATGCTTGGATGTTAGTTAAAAGTTGGGTTTTATTTTCTTTCAAAAGATTATCTATATTATCTACATTTGCCTTATCACCAATAATCTTTTTTTCAAATACATCCTTATTAGATTGATACTCTGTATAATTTGATGCTCGTTTTTTAAGCTCGCCTAATGCTTTATTAGTATCTTCTATATTATTAATATTATGGATTTTAAATGTTTTTAAATAAGCTGAAATTTGGTTATTTAGTTCTTTATATTCAGTTACATATTTTACCCTAACTTCTTCCTTTACTGTTATTTCCCTTTCTAAAGCTTGGTACTCTGTTTTAACCTTTGTTTTTTCAATTTCTAATTTGCTTATTTGTTCCTGACTTCTTTTTTCTTCTTTCTCGTATGTCTTTATTTTATCATCGATTTTATCAATTTTTTCAATTAACATTTCGACGTCTTTTAGTGCTATTTCTTTTTGATCAAGGCTTGGAATTTTATCTTCTAAAAGTGGATGGTGGGTGGAACCGCACAGAGGACAGGGTTTATCTTTTTTTAATTTATCTCGTTCTTCTTCTAAGCTAATTATTTTGTTTATATATGATATTTCTCGATTTAAATTGTCTTTTTGGACTACTAATTCTCTGAGGTGTTTACCTTTTAAAAGGGATTCCCTTTGTTTTTTATTTTCAGTAATAAGATCAATTATTTTTTTATGACTATTCAAAAAAGAATCATACTTATTTATTAATTCAGCTAAAACTTTGCTTTTTTGTTCAGCTAAATTTTTTGCTGAATCCCTGTTAGCACTAGCTTTTTTTCCTTCATCTATCAATTTTATATAATTTTTTAACTGCTCTTCAATTCCAGCTAAAGATGATATTAAGGTTTCATCACCTTTGTTGTTTTGTAGATAAGTTAGAGTTTTTTTAATTTTTATATTATTATTTTTTAAGTCTTTTTTCGCTAATTCTTGTTCTTTTTTAAGGTTTTCTCTACTTTTATTAATTTGTGTTACTGCGTTTTTTTCTTTGCTTAATTGTATTTTTATTTCAGATAGTTGAGTGTCATAAACTTTAGCTTGTTGAATAGTAATTAACTTTTCTTCCTGCTCTTTCTTTGCATTTTTAATATTCTTTTTACTAACATCAAACAACTCTTCCAGCTGCTCTAATTCCTTGGTAATTTTAGGCTGTATTTTTTTATTACTCAGCAATATTACATTTTCTTTACTTTGTTCTGACCTTAAAGTTTTTAATTGTGAATAATCACCATCAAGCTGTGATGCTTTTTCTGCTGTTAATAGTTTGAATCTTTCATTTTTTATAGATTCTTCTTTTACTAAAAAATGCTTATTTTCTAATTCTATCTCAATTAAATTATTTTCTAATAGAGTGATGCTTTTAAGCCAATCAACTATAGTTACTTGCTTTTTTATGCATGTATCATCTATGTTCTTCTTAGTTTCTAGTCTTTCTAAATTTAAACCTAATTCTATTTCCTCATCCTTTTCCATCACTTGGATATTGCCAATGGATGATTCTATGTCCTGTAACTTTTTCTCTTCTAACCTATGTCTTTCATGAACTTTTATAGATATTTCACTATAAATTTCCGTACCTGTAATTTGTTCTAGAATTGGTGATCTTTCATCTGCACTAGCTTTTAAAAATGTATCAAATTCTCCCTGAGCTAGAAGAATAGACCTGGTAAAACGAATAAAATCCATTCCCGTTTTATCTTCTACCACACCACAAACAAGACTTAATTTTTCCTCAATAACCTTGTTTGTTTCAACATCTATAATCTCGTGTTTTGCTGATTGTAATTTACCTTCAGGCCTATTTTTAGCTCTTCTATGACTCCAGTGGCAACGATAATGTCCTTTAGCACAAGAAAATTCTACCTCCGAAAAGCACTCACCTGTCTTTTTAGACATGATTTCGTTAGTACTAGCGTTTACCTTCTCAAGTCTTGGGGTTTTGCCATAAAGGGCAAGACAGATAGCATCTAGAATTGTTGATTTACCTGAGCCTGTAGGCCCTGTAATGGAAAATAAAGCATCTGCTTGATACTCTTGTGATGTAAAATCTATTTCCCATTCGCCAACCAATGAATTAAGATTTTTAAGACGCACCTTCAAAATTCTCATTGCTATGATTCCTCGTAAATATTTTGAAGTATTTCTTTATATGCCGCCTGTAGTAATTCTATCTTTTCACCTTCTATTTCATTATTTTCAAGACACCGTTTAAAGACTTCTTCCGGTTCAATATCACTTAAATTTTCTTTTGTATCACTTTTAAGTGCAGTATATCTACTAGCTTGATTCTTTATTATTCTTACTTCTAAATCACTATCTTTTACCGCCTGCTCTACTTCTTCTCTTAAATTTGGTTCAGGGGTTTTATCGGTATATTCTATCTCCAGCCAGATAGATTCATTTTTATCTTTTGCTATAGATATCTCTTTTTTTATCTGTTCTAAACTTCCCTTTATAGCTTGTAACTTCTGAAAAACAGGAACGTTTTTTACTTTTATATCTAATGGCTTATCACTAGCAAAAGTAAATATAATGATCTCTTTTTCTTGTTTTGCCTCCCCAAAACCTATGGGAATTGGGGAACCGCTATAGCGAATATTATCTTTTTTTGCCACTATCTGTGGAACATGTAAGTGCCCTAGTGCTAAATAATCAAAACCATTTGCTATGTTTTTTGCATTCACACTTACAAGGTTACCCACATAAAGATCACGGACACCATCGTTATCAATTGTTTTCCCACCCATGGTAAATAGATGGCCCATGCCAATAATCGGAATACTTTTTGTCCCTTTTTTTTCTAAAGCTAGTTTAGTCACCTGCTGATAATGATCTTCTATACCCGATATTAAATTATGTTGTTTATCATCTATACTTTCGCCAGCAACAACACGTCTAACATCTCTATCTCTTAAATAGGGAATAGCACAGATTACAGCTTTTTCGACTCCATCTTCTGTTAAGCAGATGATTTCATCTTCAAGCTCATCAGTTTTTGAAGAAATTATATGAACATCGAGGGCTTTAAGTAAATCTTTGGGGGCATTTAAAAATGATGGGGAATCATGGTTACCAGCTATAATAATCACATGTTTGCAGGAACCAGTAGCTACCTTAAAAAGGAATTTATAATATAATTTTTGGGCTTTATTACTTGCTAGAGTCGTATCAAAAATATCGCCTGCTACCAACAAGACATCTATATTTTCTTCTATTATTATTTGGTCTAACCAGTCTAGGAATTTGACAAATTCATCTTGCCGATCTCGTCCATATAATCGCTTACCAAGGTGCCAGTCTGAAGTGTGGAGAAATTTCATAAGAACCTAAAATTTGTTTATTAATTATTGAAACAAAAACTAACACAACTGTACTTTTAAGGTAATATCTATTGAGGCAACCTACCTGTAGGATTATCTGTTTTGAAGGATCATTCTCGCCAAACGTAACAACTTATTCTTAGTTAGGTATGGGCCAATTAAACAATAATGGCTGCACAGTTAAAATACTGTGCAGCCATTAACTTATGCGAATATGTAAATGATAAATTTGTAGTTTTAATCTGCAAAAACTTACTCTATCAATATATTAATAATTGCTGTCTTTTAGCTGATTTGATCATTTATACTTTTTTAACAAAGAGTTCTTCAAAGACTTATATTCTTTCTCTGTTAAAGTACCAGCCTGATAAGTTGTGTGGAGATCAATCAATTGACTTCCGAGTGTTCCTGTTGTTTGAATTAGAGATTTGTTTTGAACTTCAACCTTCTGTGTTCCACCACATCCGCCAAGCGGTAACACACAAATTAATCCAACCAACAAAAGCAATGAAATATTAAAACGACACAATTTCTGCATTTATATCCTCTCTCGTATTTTATTTGAATCTATTGATAAGATTTTTTTTAGCTGATTTATACTCTTTATCAGTAATTGCACCAACGCTATGCGCTTTATTAAGATCGGTCAGCTCTAGACCAAGAGAAGTAGTTGTAATACCAGCCTCTGATTTTGGACCGCCACCACAACCAACCAAGGTTAGTGATAAAATAATCAATGTGAAAACAAACCCATTTTTAATCTTTTTCATTTTTCCTCCCTATATTATTAAAAACACTTGCTAGTAAACTACACCAATAAATGCATTACTATTAATTGTTACTGAATTTGAAAAAACCATCCATATAACTGGTTTCTGGGCTACGTGCAAAATGCCTATCCTCTCTAAATTAGATTCTATTTCATCACACAATACGCCTTAAAACCTTTTGATTAGCATACATTTTTACTCTTTTTTTAATTCTCGATCGAGTAAATCTTTAACAGCTTTTCTGCAATCTTTCTGTCTATAAATAATATTATATACTTCATTTATAATAGGAGTATCTACATTTAATTTTTGCACTAAATGATATATACTTTTGGTGGTTTTAACTCCTTCTGCCACCATATACATATCATTTTCTATCTGCTCAATTTTATGGCCTTTACCCAATTGCAAACCAACATTTCTATTTCGGCTTAAATCACCAGTACAGGTTAAAAGTAGATCACCTAGACCACTCAATCCTGCAAAAGTCGCTATGTCAGCTCCTAAAGCTATACCTACACGCTGCATTTCTGCTAAACCTCTGGTTATAAGTGCTGCCCGTGTATTTGTTCCAAAACTTAGACCATCACAAATACCAGCAGCGATAGCTATAACGTTTTTATAGGCTCCGCTTAACTCTAAGCCTTCAATATCAGTACTGGTATAAACTCTGAAATAATCTGTACTAAACATATCTTGGCTTAATTTAGCTGTCTCTATAGAAGAGAAACCAATTGTCACAGCTGTAGGTTGTTGCATGGCTACTTCTTTGGCAAATGATGGTCCAGACAAAACTCCTAATTCAAAAGTTTTACCTGCATTTTTCATTTCTTCTGTCATTACCTGGTGCATACTACATAATGTATTGTTTTCTATACCTTTAACAGCAGAAATTATTTTACTATTATCTTGTATAAGATCACTTATTTCTCGAAAAACTATACGAAAAACATGGCTCGGAACAACCATGAGAACAATATCAACATTAATCAATGCTTCAGCTAGAGAACTTGTTACAACTAAAGAGGTAGGAAATGGGATATCAGGCAAATATTTACTATTTACCCGATCTTCAGATAGGTTAGAGACATGATCAGAATTATGTCCCCACAATCGAACTTTATGTTTTTTTGAAGAAAGCAGAATCGCAAGGGCTGTTCCCCACGATCCTGCTCCTATAACAGCTATAGTGCTTTTCAATTACTCACCTTCTGTTAATTCAACTTCGTCCTCAGAATCATCTTCAGGAGCAACGGTATCCATACTTACAACCTTTTCATTATTTTCAAGATTAATAAGTTTTACACCTTGTGAAGCTCTACCAATAACTCTTACAGCACTTAGATTCATACGAATCATTTTGCCAGAATCAGCAATAATCATAATCTCATCTTCATCACTAACTTGTTCAGCAGAGATTAATTTGCCGTTTCTTTCAGATTGTTTGATAGCTATAATTCCTTTACCACCACGTTTCTGCAAACGATATTCTTCTAAAGGACTACGTTTACCAAAACCATGCTCAGTTACCACTAAGATAGATTCATCAGACGATGCAACAATAGCACTAACAACCTCATCATCGCCGATAAGGTTTATGCCACGTACACCAGCTGCTGTACGGCCCATGGTACGGACATCAGTTTCATTAAAATGGATTGTTTTACCTTTTGTAGTGAAAAGCATAACACTATCATTACCATTAAGGATATACGCACCAATTATTTCATCACCTTCATTAATTGTTAGGGCTCGTTTTCCTTTTCTAAGTGGCTTTTTGAATTCTTGTAGAGAAGTCTTCTTTATACGACCTTGTTTTGTAACCATAAGAATGGTCTTAGACTTATCTTCATCTTCAAAAGAAGCAATCGGTAGAATTGCGGCTATTTTCTCGTTATCACTTAACTCTAGTAAATTAACAATTGCCTTACCACGAGCTGTGCGACCAACCATTGGTAGTTGATAAACCTTTCTCCAGAAAACTTTTCCTTCATTGGTAAAGAATAAAAATGTATCAAGTGTTGAAGCTACATAAAGATCTGAAACAAAATCTTCTTCAATATTTTTAGCACCACTAACACCCTTACCACCACGATGCTGGGAACGATAAAGAGCAACTGGATTACGCTTAATAAAACCAGAATGAGTTACTGTTACTGCCATTTCTTCTGGAGCAATTAAATCTTCCGGTAGAATTTCATCAACAGCATCAATGATTTCGGTACGTCTATCATCACCGTAGATTTCTAAAATAGAAGTAAACTCATCTTTAATTATCTGTAGAACTTGACCATCATCAGCTAAAATAGCACGAAGTCTATCTATTTCTTTTAATATAGCCTCATACTCAGTAGCAATTTTATCTCGCTCAAGACCTGTTAGTCTTTGCAGACGCATATCAAGAATTGTCTGGGCTTGAACTGGACTAAGTTCAAAACGATCAATTAAACCCTGCTTAGCTTCGCTAGGATTTTTGGATGCTTTAATAAGTGCCACAACCTCATCGAGATTGTTAATAGCAATATTTAATCCTTCTAAAATATGCGCTTTTTCTTCTGCTTTACCTAATTCAAAAGCAGTACGGCGATAAACAATTACACGACGATGAACCAGAAAATGCTCTAAAATTTGTTTTAGATTTAGAAGCATTGGTTTGTTATTAACAATAGCTAAAAGATTAATACCAAAACTTTTTTGCATTGGTGTCATCTTATAAAGCTGGTTAATAACTACATCAGCATTCTCATTTTTCTTTAGTTCTATAACAACTCTTAGACCATGACGATCAGATTCGTCACGAACCTCTGATATTGATTCAATCTTCTTATCTTTTACAAGATGAGCTATTTTTTCTACTAGAACGGCCTTGTTTTGCTGATACGGAATCTCAGTTATGATTATTGCTTCCCTGCTTCCATCCTTATTTTTCTCAATATGGGTAAGAGCACGCATTATAACAATTCCACGGCCTGTTTCGTAACCTTCACGAATACCACTACGACCACATATTTGAGCACCTGTAGGAAAATCAGGTCCTGTAATAATATCCATCAATTCATGAACTGTTATATTAGGATTATCCGCTAAAGCGAGTAAACCATTAATAACCTCGGTAATATTGTGTGGTGGAATATTAGTTGCCATACCAACAGCAATACCTGAAGATCCATTAATTAAAAGAGCCGGAATCTTACTCGGCATAACCGAAGGCTCAGTCATTGAGTTATCATAGGTCGGAATAAAATCAACAGTATCTTTATCAAGATCAGCGACAATCTCTGTATCTATACGGGTCATCCTAGCTTCTGTATAACGCATTGCAGCTGCAGAATCACCATCCATAGAACCAAAGTTACCCTGGCCATCAACCAAAGGATAACGCATGGAAAAATCCTGTGCCATTCGAACAATAGTTTCATAGGCTGCACTATCACCATGTGGATGGTATTTACCAATAACATCACCGACAATACGGGCAGATTTTACATAAGGTCTATTATAAGCAACACCTAACTCACGCATGGCAAATAATGCACGACGGTGAACAGGTTTTAATCCATCCCTAACATCCGGCAAAGCACGACCTATAATTACACTCATGGCATAATCAAGGTATGATTTTTGTAATTCTTTTTCTATAGATATTTGAGGAAAAGTTTCTTTAATTTCTTCGTTTTCAGCGCTCATAAAACCTCTAGTCCTAGACTTTTATAAATTCCAAGATTTTTAGTTTAGCTTGGAAAACTGTCGATTTATTCAATTTTTTTTATAAACATAAAATTTGAACTATTTCGCAGAATTTTCTAAGTATTATTTATGCTTTAGATATCCAAATCAGAAACTTCTAATGCATGATTTTGGATAAATTCGCGACGAGGTTCTACCTTGTCACCCATTAAGGTTGTGAACACATCATCTGCTTGTTCAGCATCATTAATGGTTACTTGAACTAATACTCTATTTTCAGGATTCATGGTGGTATCCCATAACTGCTCGGGATTCATTTCACCAAGACCTTTGTATCTTTGTAAATGACCACCTTTAAAAGATTCGTCACGAACAGTTTCAACCATTTCATTCCAATCAGCGGCAATTATTTCTTTTTCACCACCACTTTTGTTAGTACTAATAACCGTAAAAGAGGTTTGGATGTATTTTTCAATATGCCCAAAAAGACTCAAAGCTGCCCTGTATTCATTGATAAGTGGAATATCTGGACCTAAGGTCATCATCACCTGGACTTTGTCTCTAGCGGCAATATCAACTTCATAACAATCATCACGCCAATGACAATTTCTTATACTTCCTATGATATATTTTTCAGGAGATAATTTACTGATAATATTTTCTAAAAATTCTCGATCTCTGAATTGATCTGCAGATCTAACATCTTCTTTAAGAAGAGTATAAAGTAGTTCCTCAAGAATATTTAAGCGATTCATAAACGCTACAATACGCTGATAGCCAGATAACTTTTCCAATAGATCGATTAAATCATCTTTTTCGATAACATTATTATCGTTATCAATAACCTTCATACTTTCGGAAGCTCTGGTAAATAAATGATTATTTAATTCACCATCATCAAGAAAATATTTTTCTTTCTTACCACGACCAAGTCGGTAGAGAGGAGGTTGACCAATATAAACAAAACCACCTTCCACAAGAGGAAGCATTTGTCGATAAAAGAATGTTAAAAGCAGGGTACGAATATGAGCACCATCGACGTCAGCATCAGTCATGATAATTACTTTATGGTAACGTAACTTTTCTACATCAAAATCATCTTTACCAATACCACAACCAAGAGAAGCAATAAGTTGCCTGATTTCTTCACTACCTAAGATCTTGTCAAATCTAGCTTTTTCCACGTTCATAATTTTACCACGAAGCGGTAAAATAGCTTGAACTGAGCGATCACGACCCTGTTTTGCTGAACCACCAGCAGAGTCTCCCTCCACTATGAAAATCTCTCTTTTTGCGGGATCTTTTTCTTGGCACTCGGCTAACTTACCAGCCATCATTAAACTGGTAGAACCCTTCTTTCTAGATAAATCACGAGCTCTTTTTGCGGCTTCTCTTGCTCGAGCTGCATCAACAACCTTAGAAAGAATTTTTTTAGCTATTTGAGGATTTTGTTCTAAAAATAAACTTAGTTTTTCGCTAACAATGGATTCTACAATGGATTTAACTTCTGTATTTCCAAGTTTTGTCTTGGTCTGTCCTTCAAACTGAGGATTAGGAACACGAACAGAAACAATACAGGTAAGCCCTTCTCTAATATCATCACCGCTCATCTTTTCTCGAAGATTTTTAGGGATAATATCATCGTTTGCATATTTGTTCATACACTTGGTAAGTGATGAACGAAAACCAGCAACGTGAGAACCACCTTCACGGGTATTAATGTTATTTACAAAGGAAAAAAGACGCTCGGAATATCCATCATAATGTTGAAAAGCAACTTCTACTTCAACATTATCTTTTTCACCGATAATTGTAATTGGATCACCGATAACAGGTGTACGTTTTCGGTTTAGATATTGAATGTAAGAAAAAACACCGCCAGGACTTTTAAATTCTTCTTCTGGAAATTTATCCTCGGCACCACTGCGTTCATCTTTTAAATAAATTTTGATACCTTTATTCAGAAAAGCTAACTCTCTTACACGATTTTTAACGATCTCATAATCGTAAGTTCGTATTTCTGTAAAAATACTAGGATCAGGTTCGAAAGTTATAATAGAGCCAGTAGAATCAGATTCACCTATAACTTCAAGTTCACTGGTTTTATCTCCATATGCATAACTCTGAGTATATACTTTACCATCTCTCTTGATAGTAGCTCTTGCCATAGTAGAAAGAGCATTAACAACGGATATACCAACACCATGCAAACCACCTGATACTTTATAACTGGAGTGATCAAATTTACCGCCAGCATGAAGAGTAGTCATCACTAGTTCAAGAGCTGATATCTTTTCTACAGGATGAATAGCAACTGGAATACCACGACCATTATCTTCAACAGTTACACTATCACCTTCATGGATAGTAACTTTAATGATATCACAATGACCGGCTAATGCTTCATCTATACTATTATCAACAATCTCCCAAATGAGATGATGTAACCCTTCAACACCAGTATTACCAATGTACATGGAAGGTCTTTTTCTTACTGCTTCGAGACCGTCTAGTACTTTGATTTGTTCAGCACCGTAATTTGTATTTTCTGTCACGCGAAATCCTTCTGTTTACTTTGGGTACTTTTAAAAATTATATTTAAAAATCTAAATTGATATAAAAATATAACTTTTAGAAATTACTTTTGTATATGAAAATAAAATCTAAATTTTTTAGTCTAAAGCTGCATTGGCATGATAATACTAGTAAAACCGACATCTTCGTCTGATTTTATTAAACATGGACTATTACTAGAATTTATATAAGCTTTGATTTTTTCACATTCCATAACTTGTAGAGTATCAATAAAATATCTACAGTTAAAACCGAGATTTAGTTCTTCCCCTGAATATTCTATTGCTTGTTCATCTTTAGCATTACCAATATCTGCATTATGTGATGATAGTACTACAAGATCATTACTAATTCTTATTTGAATAGTATTAAAAATATCTTCGGTGAAAAGACTAATTCTTTTTAAAGATTCAAGAAAAGGAATTCTTGGTATTGCCATATTATTTTCTAAATCAACAGCATCAACAATAGCTTTGTATTGAGGGAAATCACCTTTTTTTAGACTTATAACCATAACATCTTGGTCATTTTTAAGTACTAATTTATCATGTTCAAACGAAACATCTACATTATCTCTTAAATCACAAAACTTTTTCCATTCTTGAATTCCTTTTTTCGGCACCAAGGTCAGTGGCTGAATATTAAATTCAGATAGGTCATTAGCTACCTCTTTTTCCATAATAGACAGCCTATGCCCATCAGAAGAGATCATTTTAAGATAATTTTTATCTTCTCTTTGCTCTTTTTCTACAAGAACAGAAGTAAGTGTATAAATGTTTTCTGTATTGTTAGCCACAGAGAATATAATTTTTTCTATCAATTCTTGGAAAACATAGCTATCAAAAGTAGTAAAGTTAGATTCTTCATACTCTGGAAATTCAGGGAAATCATCTTTTGCAAGCCCTGCAAGGTTATAGGTACTAAGTCCTGCTGTAATAATAACCCATGAATTTTTTTGTTCATTTATAGATATTTGATCAGATCCAGATTCACGAAGGATTTCAAATATTTTCTTTGAAGGTAATGTAATAGAACCTTCTTGAAGAATATCTGCTTTTATAAATATTTTTAAACCTATCTCAAGATCTGTACCTGTAAGACATAAACCACCACTAACTGTTTCAATAAGAACATTGTACAGAATAGGCATAGTGCCAGGTTTGTTTGTGATATTTTGTAAACTGCTGATACCTTCTAAGAGGTCTTTTGTTTCAACTGTGCACTGAAGAGGCATAGAAACTCCTTTAATAATATAGTTTTTTATTATTACTATTAAACCCGTTGATATGTTGATAAACTGGGTAAAATATTGAAATTTGGTGAAAAGTTATAAACTATTAGGTGTTCTTTAAAATAGCTATTTTGTTAAAAAATACTTATTAACAATGGTATTAAGAAGTTTTCCACAACTCTTTTAACAATGCCTCTTGGTAAAGTGTTGATAACTATGTTGATAAGTTAATTTTCTATAAAATAGGTAAAGAAAATTAACTCGTTAAAACATATATATATATGAAAAACAAAGTTCGATCATTTTAGTAAAAATTGCTTAAAAAAACAATAAAATAATATAGGAAAAGATAGATGAGATTCATGGAAATGCAATACTTGGTAGAGAAGGCTATTAAAAATGAAATTTTTTCGGGAGCATCTATAGGAATACTTACTGAAAATAACATGATAGATAAGTATTCATACGGGAATACGGATATTTATGATGGGATAAGGATATCTGACGATATATATTTCGATCTTGCCTCATTAACAAAACCCCTAGTTACCTCTTTGTCTATCGCCGCTTTAATAGATAAAAAGTTGTTAAAGCTAAATTCTACTCTGGATGAATTTTACCCAGCTATCCCTAATGATAAAAAAAATATAAGTATTGGCCAATTATTGAATCACAGGTCGGGATTGTTAGATCATATTAAGTTTTATGAAAAAGAATTAACAAAGAACGAAATTATAGAGGAAATATTATTTTCAAAATTAGTAGATAAACCCAATAAAAAAGAGATATACAGTGATTTAGGATACATTCTCTTAGGGGCTATAATAGAAATTGTAAGTGGAGATAATTTAGCTAACTTTTGGAATATAAACATATCAAAACCATTGAAACTTAATGAGTATTTCAAGTTTTCAGGAGATATTATATTAAATAATAATAATTGTGTTAGCACTGTAAATATTGTGGATAAAAATGTTAAGTACTGTGGAGAAGTTCATGATGATAACTGTCGACTACTTGGTGGATGTGCCGGACATGCTGGTCTTTTTGGATCAATTAAGGGAATTCTTAAATTATTAAAAAGTTTAACTAATTCGTACCACAATAAAGTTGATTTACCTTTTTGTTCTTTTAAAATTATTGAGCAAATATGGAAAAAAGAAAATATAAATCGTTTTACCTATGGTTTTGATACTCCAAGTAGAGAATATTCCAGCTCAGGTATATTTTTTAGTAGAAATAGTGTTGGTCATTTAGGATTTACTGGAACGTCTTTTTGGGTAGATTTAGAAAGATCTATCGTTATCGTTTTGTTAACTAACCGAGCAATTTCCCCAGATAGTTTAAGAGATATGAAACTTTTTAGACCTAAATTCCATGATTTAATTATGAAAGAGTTAGTTTGAAACGCGTAAGTTATGTGGAAAAATTTTCTTTACTTTAGGCACGTTTTATAGGGCTATTGTGGTAACCAGTTAATTATGTGTGTTAGAAGTATACGGAATCAGAGCAGTGGGCGTTTGTAATATTTCGGTAAAAATGTTTTTATGAAGAAACTTTTATAAAATATGTTATTTTTACAGAACATGTTGATATCAATATTTGTTTTTTAAAGTACCAAACAAAAAATTCTGCTATGGGAAATAATGAAGGATACAATCAATTCTCTTGAAAACTCAGTTGTTAAGATTCTTGTTATTGATGATGATAGAATAGTAAGAGATACAATCTCAAAAATTCTAGAAGTATATCAGTATACCGTCGTTTCAGCTAGTAGTGGTGAAGAGGCATTAATATTGATTGATGAAACATTTCACGTAATCATCCTTGATATAAACATGCCAGGGATGGATGGTTTTGCTACCATGGAGCGAATTACAGAATTGAAATACAATATTCCTGTTTTGTTTCTTACAGGGGCAGGATCAATGGAATATGCAGTAAAAGCAATAAACATTGGTGGTTATGACTTTTTGACTAAGCCCTTAGGTGATTTAGATGTATTCAATCAAAAAGTAAAAAGAGCCGTTGAAAAAAGACAGTTTATTCTAAAAGAAAATCTTTATAAACAAAATTTAGAAGAAGATCTTAAGTTAAAAACAAGTCAATTAGAAAAACAAAATAAAGTACTCCGAAAATTTAATAAAACTATTGAATATGGCACTGTTCAACTTATGACAAGTTTGCAAAATGCCATGGAAGAAAAAGATTTTTATACGGCTGGTCATACTATTAGAGTAACCGAGTATGCTTTGATGTTAGGTCTTTCAATGGGGCTCCCTGATGAAGATTTAATGGTTTTAAGAAGAGCAGCCCAGTTCCATGATGTTGGGAAGTTGGTAATCGATTTATCATGTATCCAAAAACCTGGCAAATTAACAATTGACGAGTGGGAATTAATAAAGAAACATCCTGAAGTCGGAGCTAATATTATTAAACCTCTTGGCTTTATGGATAGAGAAAATTTTATTATCCGCCATCACCATGAAAGGGTTGACGGTAAAGGGTACCCTGATGGCTTAACAGGGTATGAGTTAGATAATCTTACAAAAATATTAATAATAGTTGATAGCTATGACGCCATGACATCCAAGAGAAATTATCGCGTTAATTTAAGTATGAAAGATGCTATTCAAGAGCTTAAAAACTGTTCAGGAACTCAATTTGACGGTGAAATAGTAGATTATTTTTGTAAAAGTATTGTGGATTTTGTACCTAGTGGTGAGTTAGATACTGGTAGAACATTAGATAGTTATCTTAATTATATTGGTTAAATGAATATGAAAATTTCAGAAAAAGAAGTAAAGCACGTAGCACATTTATCTCGTCTTAACCTAGAGGAGAGCGAGCTTGTAAAAATGACAGAACAGTTAGATAATATTCTTTCATATGTGGATAAACTAAGTGAACTAAATACTGAGGGTGTTGTTCCGACAACCCATGCTTTTTCAAAAACAAATGCCTTTCGAGAGGATATTGTTAAAGATTCATTATCCCAAGAAAAATCTCTCGTAAATGGTCCTCTTCAAAATGGAACTGCTTTCCAAGTTCCACGCGTTCTTTAGGACTTTTGATAAAAATAATATTTTCTAGGTTTATTTACGATGAAATCATATGAGTTAAGTATAGAAGAAGCCTCCAAAAAATTAAGAGCAGGAGAGTTTAGTTCCGTTGATCTTACTAAGGACTGCTTAAAAAGAATATCCGAGGTAGAGCCGGAGGTTAAAGCTTTTATCTCTGTCGATGAAGATTTTGCTTTGGAACAGGCAAAAGAAGCGGACAAGAAGTTATTAGCTGGAGAAAAAAATCCACTTTGTGGTATTCCGATGTCAATAAAAGATTTGTTGGCTGTTGAAGGGATGCCTATGACCTGTGGCTCTAAAATGCTAGAAGGCTTCATGCCTCCCTATAATGCCACATTGGTGGATAAATTAAATGCTGTGGGTGCTGTGAATCTTGGCAAAAATAGTATGGATGAATTTGCCATGGGTTCAACTTCAGAAACTTGTGTTTATGGAGTTCCTCAAAACCCTTATAAAAAAGGATATGTAACAGGTGGCTCCTCGGGTGGTTCTGCTGCTTCTGTTGCTGCCCAAGAATGTTTTTTCTCTATTGGAACTGATACAGGTGGCTCAATTCGTCAACCAGCCTCCCTTTGTGGTGTTGTTGGTATGAAGCCGACTTACGGAAGAGTTTCTAGATATGGTTTAACAGCATTTGCTTCTTCTCTTGATCAGGCTGGTCCTTTGTGTAGAACCGTATCAGATACCGCATTAGTTTTAAATGCTATATCTGGTTATGACATTATGGATTCAACTTCTATTCAGCAAAGTGTGCCAGACTATACTTCTTCTTTGATAGAAGGAGTAAAGGGATTGAAAATAGGAATACCTAAAGAATATTTTGCAGCTGGTCTTGATCCAGAAGTTGAAGGGGTTGTGAACAACGGAATAAATATTTTAAAAGAAGCTGGGGCTGAAATTGTTGATATAAGTCTTCCTCTGACCGATTACTGTGTTGCTGTTTACTACCTAATTGCTCCGGCTGAAGCTAGTTCTAATCTTTCCCGTTATGATGGAGCTTTATATGGTTATCGTGATATGGATGCAAAAGAGCTTCACGAAATGTATAAAGAATCCCGTTCTAAAGGTTTTGGAGCTGAGGTTAAAAGACGTATTTTAATCGGTAACTACGCTTTATCTTCTGGATACTATGATGCATATTATAAAAAAGCATCACAGGTGAGAACTCTTATCTTAGAAGATTTTAAAAAAGCCTATGAAAAGTGTGATGTTATTCTATCTCCAGTTAGCCCAACCCCTGCTTGGAAAATAGGAGAAAAAACAGACGATCCGTTAGCTCTTTATCTATCTGATATTTTAACCTTATCAGCAAATTTAGCAGGAATTCCTGGTATGTCTGTACCAGGTGGGTACACTAAATCAGGTTTACCCGTTGGTATTCAGTTACAAGGTTCTCATTTTGGGGAGGAAACACTTTTCAGAACAGCTTTTAATCTAGAAAAGATGTTAAATTTACAGCCAAGAAATCTGGATCTATAATTAAGGAGTAATGATTTGAAATTAGATATTCCACGTAATATAGAAAATATTAAACCGTACCCGCCAGGAAAACCTATTGATGAGTTGGAAAGGGAATATGGTATCAGTAACCCTATTAAATTAGCTTCAAATGAAAATTCTTGGGGTCCATCATTAAAGGCTATTGAAGCGATTGAGAACTCTCTTTCAAATTTAATGCGCTATCCTGATGGCTCTTCTTTTTATCTAACCGAGGCTATCGCTAAGAATATCGGTGTTGATTCTTCGGAAGTTGTTCTTGGTAACGGTTCTAATGAGGTTATAGAGTTTTTAGTAAAAGCATTTATTTCAGAGGGAAAAGAGGTAATTACCAGCCATCCTTCTTTTTTGATGTACCAGAAATTCGTTCAAGTACGAGGAGGAACCAATAAGGTTATCAAGCTTAAAAATATGCGTCATGATCTAGAGACAATTCTAGCCGAGATAAATTCAAAAACGCGTCTAATTTTTATTGATAATCCCAACAACCCTACAGGAACATTTGTACCTCCAAGCGAATTATATGATTTTATAAGCAAAATCCCAGAACACGTGATTTTAGTTTTAGATGAAGCCTATATAGAATTTATGGATGACGATAAGTGGATGGATATCTACTCTCTAATCCGTAATACCAATAAGAGGTGTGCTGTTGTAGCACTTAGAACTTTTTCCAAGGTCTATGGTTTATCTGGGTTGCGTATTGGTTATGGCATTATGCCAAAGGCAATAGCTGAGTGTTTGCATAAGGTTCGCCAACCGTTCAATGTTAATAGTCTTGCTCAAGTTGGTGCACTTGCTGCCATTGAAGATAAAGAATTTACCTCTAAGACCATTAAGAAGACTAGGGATGGACTGATTTATTTAACTAGCAAAATGAAAGAAATGGGATGCATACCTTATCCATCGCAAACAAACTTTGTTCTTGTTGATGTTAAGGGAAATGCCGACCAACTTTATGAGGCTATGTTGCGAAAAGGGGTAATTATTCGTTCCATGTCTGCTTATGGGTTTAGCAACTGTATAAGGGTTACAGTTGGAAATGAATCTGAAAACACACGTTTTTTATACACTCTTTTGGACTGTTTAGGTGAACTGGGCTATGTGCAGTAAAATTAATGTTGTTTGTATAGATGGTCCAGCGGGCGTGGGGAAGTCTACCATAAGCAGAAAAGTTGCATCTATTCTGGGATATACTTATCTTGATACTGGTGCTATGTATCGGGCAATAGGTATATTTTTGAAAAATAATGGTATCGATTTGACAAATGAAAATGATGTCGCTTGTGCTATTACTGATGTGGAATTAAAGTTAATCAGCAACAAAGATGGAGATACTGGGGTTATAATTGCAGGAGAGGATGTAAGTGAAGAAATTAGACTTCCCTCTACCTCCCTTCTAGCATCTGAAGTCTCAGCTCTTGCTTGCGTTAGGGAAAAATTAACAGAATTACAAAGAAATATAGGTGCTGCTGGTTATCTTGTGGCAGAAGGGCGTGATATGGGAACTGTTGTTTTCCCTTTAGCGAGACATAAATTTTTTCTTGAAGCAAGTGCAGAAATTAGAACAACTAGAAGAATTAAACAGTTAGAGGAAAAAGGGGATACGAGCATTACTTACGATGTATTATTAGAGCAAATAATAACCAGGGATAAAAATGATAGAACTAGAAAAATTGCTCCTTTAAAACAAGCAGATGATGCCCATTTGGTTGATACAGGTATTCTTAGTATCGGGCAAGTTGTTAAAGTTCTACTAGAAAAAATTGATCAAGATAAGGCATAAACACCCTTCCAGCCTTATTTCCATAATAAATATAGAACAACTTAAGTAATAAATTTTTAGCGCAAAGTTTTTCGTTTAAACGAAAAAGTACTTAATGATTTATAATAGATTCAATATTCGTATTCTCTAGCCAACCTTTACGTCCTGTCTCATCTTTTACATAGATATAGTTATCATATTTTTTATTTTCATATACAAGTCTGCCTGCTTTTAAAATTCCCTTTGATTCAGATTTATCAAAAGGGCTAATCTTTAAATCTTGGTCATCAATTAAAACCAGGGCTTGCCAGTTTTTATATTGGTTCCAGGATGAAAAGGCGGACAAGGTCATTGCGACTATTAGAACAGGTATACTAGCTCTGGTTACAAATTTAAATTTTGGTAATAATCTGTTTATAAACAGTAGTAATGTTATTGCAATTAGGCAGAATAGGGAAATAAAAGCCCAGGAACTGACATTTAGTTGTGATATAATGGCTAGGTACTTATTTTCTTCTTGGTTATACAGACCAGCATTCTCGCGGAGTAATTGCAGGTTTTTTGTAATATCGCCGTTGCTTGGATCAATATATTTAGCCTTTTGATAATAAAGAACAGCACGACCTATATCACCTGTTTTAGAATATGAATTTGCCAAGTTATATAGAACCGCTACAGAGTAACCATTTTCTTCCAATATATCTTGGTACAAAGGGATTGCCTTATCGTACTGCCCATCTTTAAAGGCTTTATTTGCATCATTAAAATTTGAAGCAAAAGTAAGAGGCGGTAATAAAAATAGAATTATAAAAAGAAATTTTTTCATGGCTAGCTCAACTCCTTTTTGATTTGTTCTAGATACGTGACTATTTCATCATTAGATATTGGTTTTCCAACTAAGCTAAAATCATTTATCTTGTCCATAATATTGCTAAGTTCAGAGTGTGGAAGTTTTTCTCTAATTGTAGCTCCACTAATTGCTCTAGCTTCTAGACCCAGCTTAAGAGATAACTGTTCTTGGATACACACCTTGGTTCTCAATATTTTATCATCGCCTTGTTTTTCGGCAATATCTAATAACTGTTTCTCAAGTAATTTTAGGCGGTTCTTTTCAGCGATTTTTTTATAATTTTTCTTTTGTAGATATGAATATAAAGAGTAGCTGAATAGAACAGCCATTAATAGCAGGCAAACAAAAATAATGACCTGAAACCATGCTTGCATGAAAATTGGTTTTGTCTGTTTAGCCGATAAATCAGAAGGGTACTGGTCAATGATGTCATCTGGCTGTTTTCTGGGAGTAATGCTCTTTGTATTAGTAAGATCATGCACCTTTTTTGGTTCTTCAATAGTAGGTTCTTTTTTATCCTGATTTACAGCATCTAAACCGTTAGCTAAAACTTCAATTTTTATAGGTTCACTTTCGATGACCACATATTCTTTTGTTTCAGGATCAAAATAACTAAAGTGTAGTGGGGGTATGGTACTTGTCTGTTTTTTAGCAATTACAACCTGTTCGAAAACTTTTTGGTTTTTTTCATTTTGATCGCTTATCGGTTTGGCAGGATAAATTTTCCAATTTTTATTTTCATTCATTACTGGAGGGCTAACGTTTTCAAAATTTCCTTGCCCAACAATTGTGTTTATCAGGGTTACAGGTTGACCTATCTCTGCTTGAGCGGAGTCAGCGGAGACTACAATATCAAACTTACCTATTGCTCCCGTAAAATTATCGGGCATATTTTCTTCAGGTAATTTAAGTATCTCGACATCTACTATGTCACTTTTTACGACAAAACTTTCTCTTTTGTTGTCTTGGAAAAGAGAGTTAAAAAATGGATCGTTAAACTGGTTTCTACGCTGGCTTTTGGTGGTAATAATAGCAGGTATTTGTACTTCTACTGGGTATGAGCCAGACTTTAGAGCAGATATACTAAGGTGCCACATAACTTTACTGTAGGTGGTTGTACCACGACTCTCTTGGGTTTGGATTGGTTTATCACTGGAAGAAGATATGACTAGACCATTATTGTAGGTTAGCTGGGGCCCTGAATTTACTTTGATATTGTAATTATTATTAAAATAAGCATTCACGACTAAATCCAGTTTCTCGCCCGGGTAAGCTGATTTTTCCACTTGCAGGTCAATAAAAGCAATTTCATTACCCCTAATATCCTTTGTTTGTGCTGTCTTATCAGCATTCACTCGAAAGGTAAAAGGTTTAGAATAGTACGACTCATCATCTACTTTCACCTCTATTTTAGGGATATTGTAGCTGCCTTCTTTTTCAGCCACGATGACGTAACTTTTCACAATTGTTGCCGAAAAATCACCGTTTATAAACTGTACGTTTTGGCTACTGCCAGCCCCTTGAAAGGTTATACCGTTAACATCTGGGAGGATGATTTCAGCCGACCTGCTGCCCTGTATTTCCACCAGCATGACACCCCCCTGGGTGATACTAAAAGAGGTCTTGCGCATGCCAACCTTAACTGATACTTCGCTTGCCAAACTGATTGTTGTAAATAGTGCGAGTATAAATGTTAATAAAGCTATTTTTTTCATATTATTTACCAGTTTTTGTCGGTGTTGTTGTTGGTACCATTTGAACTAGGGACAAAGTTTATATCACCTTCCTCGTTACGGAGAATTTCAAGTATTCTCTGGGCCTCTTTTTTGCTCATGCCGTTTTCTTTTTCATCTTGTTGAGCTTTAACAGGCTGGACCGGCTCTTTGTTTACAGCTTGTGGTGTCTCAGTGGCTTTAGATTCTTTATTTTCTTTTTCCTGTTGTGCCTTGTCTAACTCTTTATCTTTTGTATTCTTTTGATTGTTATCTTTTTCATCACTACCTTGTTTTTCTGAGCTGGATTCATTATTATTTTGTTTGTCTTGTTTGTCTTGTTTGTCTTGTTGGTTTTGCTGTTCTTGCTTGTTCTGTTGATCCTGCTTACCTTGCTGATCTTGCTTATTTTGTTCATCTTTATTGTCCTGCTGGCTACTTTGATTCTGTTGATTTTTTTCTTGTTGTTTCTCTAATTCTTCTAGCTTTTTTCGCACGATTTTTTTGTTTTGTTCTGACTTGATATTGTTTTTATCAAGTTCCAAACACGCTTGGTAATTATCCTGAGCCTTCTTCCATGATTCTATAGTTTTGGATGGATCTTGTGCCAGACTTTCTTCACCTTTTTTATAAAAAGAGTTACCAAGGTTATAATAAGCTTTGCTGTGTAAACTTATATCTTCGCTACTAAGTGATTTAGTGAAGTAATTTATTGCCTCATCATAGAGGTTGTTCTTATAGGAAATGCTACCCATATTATACAGAAGGGTGGGGTCGTTTTGGTTTTTGCTTAAGCGTTCTTCGTATATTTTTCCAGCACTTATATAATCACCTGAAAGGTAACTATCGCTACCATTATCGGCTAATGCTGTCCTGTCATTACAAAGAAAAGCTAAAAGAAAAAGAGTTAGAACCTCTTTTTTCCTTTTAGAGAAAAAACCTTGTTTTCCATGCTCTCCTATCAACATCTCCAGTATTAGTAGAAATAGTGCAAATCCTAACGGCCAATAATATCTTTGGATAAATACTTTTTTACGTTTTTCTTTGTTTTCACTTTTTGGGATTAAACTTAATTCCTCGTTGTATATTTTTTCGAGACCCTGCCCCCTGCTACCTAATAAAACGGATTTTGCCCCTGTACTGGCCGAAATTTTCTTTAAGGTTTCTTCATCTAGCTTGGAGCTAACATACTTACCATTTGAATCTCTTAAAAAACCATTTTCAGTAGGGATTAATTCTCCTGAGTTTGTACCTACACCAATTGTGTAGATTGCCATGCCGTTTTCTCCTGCCTTTGTCGCTGTCTCGATGACGTTGCCCTGTAGGTTCTCTCCATCGGTTAAAATAATCAGGATTTTGTGGTTATTACTAGTTTGCAGAGTTTTCTCAGCAAGCTCAATAACGGCAGAAATATTTGTTCCTGCTTGTGGAATTATATTAGTGTCTAAATCTTGAACCGAATCAGAAAAGGCGGTGTAATCTGTTGTTAGTGGACACATCAAATAAGCGGAACCCGCAAATGGAATTAGGCCAACTCGATCACCGTTCAGATTTTGTGAAAAATCTAAAATTGCGTAACGGGCACGTTCTAATCGGTTAGGTTTAATATCTTCAGCTAGCATTGAGCGTGAAGTGTCTATCGCAAATAAAATATCGATGCCTTTGCTTCTTACATCAATCCACTGAAATCCATATTGTGGTCTGGCTATTGCTACAAAGATAAAGAAAATGGCTAGTAAAATAAGAACATTTTTGGTGCTACGCCTTCTCTTGGAAACATTAACAATGAGTTTCTCTCGTAGTTTTTGGCAGGCGAAATCAGCGAGCTTTTCCTGTCTTCTTTTTTGACGGATGAAATCGAAGGTAAAGCAGGTCAGCACGGCTATTAGACCTACTAGAATCCAAATTGGTTGTTGAAAATTAATCATCTTATGGCAACCTCTTCCTTTTTGTTAACTCGATGGCGAGGAGGATAAGGGCAAGGGCCAGTGGAAAGAGAAAAAGCTCTCGGTAGTTTTCAATCTGTTTTGTTTTTCTAGTTGTAGTTTCCATCTTGTTTATTTCGGCATAAATGTTTTCAAGAGATTTGGTGTCTGTTGCGCGAAAGTATTTCGCCGAGGTTATATTGGCAACTTCGGTGAGAGTTTTTTCATCGATATCTACTTTTCGTTGTACTAGCCTTGTTCTGCCAAAAGGGTCAATTGTAGGAAATGGTGCCACACCTCTAGTGCCAGCACCAATTGTGTATACTTTCACCCCATAACTTTTGGCGGCCTCGGCGGCAATTAGAGGAGATACTTTACCAACGTTACTCACTCCATCTGTTAAGACGATCATAATGCGAGACTTAGCATCTTTGTCACGAAGTCTATTCACTCCGCTACCAATGGCAGATCCAACAGCCGTACCATTTTCTTTCACCATTCCTATTTGTATATTGTTTAATCTTTCTAGTAGCCAATTGTGATCAAGGGTTAGAGGACAAACTACATAAGGTCTACCGGCAAAAGCAATAAGAGAAATACGGTCGTTTGGTCGTTCTTCGATAAATTTTTTAACCACATTTTTCACTACATCAAGACGATTTGTTCTTTTTCCGTCGAGGGTGAAATCCATGGCCTTCATGGATCCTGAAATATCCACAGCTAGAAGTATGTCGATACCACTTGCTTCCACTTCTTTGTATGTGTTGCCTAGCTGAGGTCTGGCAAGAGCAATAATTATAAATGTTAGAGCAAGTAGTCTCAGGTACAAAGCTGTCTTGCCAGGTGCTTTTTTCACGGTGCTTAGCTGAGCTACCAAAGAGGTTGATGAAAATTTTAAGGCTGGCCTCGGTCCTCTTTTGCTGAGTAGGTAGGCTAGTACAGGTAACAAAAGTAAGAGCAATAACGCTTCTGGATAGAGGATTCTCATTTTTTATCCTCCTGGGGGATACTGTTGGTTATAAAGCTTTCCAGGGCTGATTTAATTTGTTTTATTTCGGTGCTATCTGGTGTTTTTCCAGCAAACTTTACTAAATCACAGGTTTGTAAATACTGTTCTAGCCATTGTTTTTCTTTTAGGAGAGAGCTATTTTTTAAGTCATCTTTTTTCATCATACTTTGTAGGCTTGATAAAAATTCTTCACTGGTTTGTTTAGTGAATTTTATAGAAAATCTTTTTTCTATGTAGTCACGTAAAATGTAGGAGGAGGCACTTACAAAATCAGTATTTTTTTCAATTTCTTGTAAGTCATTAAGTGCTTTTTCCCAGGCAGGAATAGTTATGTTTTTAGATTGAAATTTCTTTTTGAGAAACAATGCCAACAAAATCACAACAACAGTGATCAGTAAACCTAAGGCAAAATAATAATAAGGAAATGGTTTTGGCAAGGGGATTGGCCCTTCGATATCAGCTATATCCGTAGCCACTTGGCTTGCTAGTAAGTTAGATTGTAATATGGTGATTAGGGACAAAAAACTTAGAAAAAGTCTTGTCGATATTTTAGCGATCATCGGCGACACCTCTTTTTTCTGATACCGAAAAAAGCTAGTAATTTAGGTAGGTAAGCCTCATCAGTTAGGAGGTCAAGTATATCAACACCACATGATCTTATCACCTTATGAGTGATTTTTAACCTTTTACTAGAAAGCTCGGCAAACTCTTTTCTAATGTTTTTATCCGAACTGTCTAGCTCCACCTGTTGACCTGTTTCTGCATCTTCAAAACGAATCCAACCCAAGTCTGGTAGCACACGATCATGTGGGTCTTGAACGAGTATGGCTATTAGATCATGGTGTTTGTTGGTTATGCGGATTTTGGGTTTTATCTCTTCCATATCGTTACAGATGAAGTCGGAGAGTAGAAAGCTGATACATTTCTTTTTCAAAACTTGATTGATGAACACTAAAGGCACAGTTAAATCAGTCGCTTTACCTTTACCCTGAAAAAACAAAATCTCACGAACAACCCTTAAAATGTGAGATCTCCCTTTTTTAGGTGGGATGTATAACTCGATGACATCGGTAAAAAGGATCAATCCAACCTTGTCGCCATTTTTTATGGCTGAAAAAGCTAGCACCGAGGCAATTTCAGCCATAATTTCCCGCTTACTGGTGTTGATCGAGCCAAAGTCACCAGAAGCACTGATATCGATCATAAGCATAATGGTAAGCTCACGTTCTTCTGTGAACTTCTTGATATGGGCAAGGCCTGTGCGAGCGGTGACATTCCAATCAATATTGCGGATGTCGTCGCCACTAACGTATTCGCGCACCTCATCGAAATCCATCCCCTGCCCCTTGAAGACAGAGTGGTAGTTTCCTGCAAGGTTTGCGTTAACGAGTCGGTTCGTGCGAATCTCGATTTGGCGCACTTTCTTTAGAATGTCTCGGCTAATTTCTTTCTGCATTATGGCACTGGAACGGTGTCTAAAATTTTACGGATAATGTCTTCACTAGTTATATCTTCAGCTTCAGCTTCATAACTTAGTCTGAGTCTATGTCGCATTACATCAAGTGCTGCCGACTTTACATCATCTGGGGTGACATATCCTCTACCAGCTAGAAAAGCGATAGCTTGGGAAACAAGAGCCAGATTGATGGTCGCTCGTGGAGAGGCACCTGTTTCTATATAGTCTCCGATATCAAGGTTAAAGTCCTGCGGTGATCTTGTGGCAAAAACAAGAGAAACAATATAGCTTTTGATTTTGTCATCGATATAAACGCTTGAAACTGTTTTTCTCGCTCTTAATATATCTTCAGGGCTGGCTACTTCCTGCAAGACGGTGTCATTTTCTCTTTGGTTATAACTAGCAAGAATCTGAAATTCTTCACTTATGCTTGGATACTCAACTACTACTTTGAGCATAAACCTATCAACTTGAGCTTCTGGAAGAGGGTAGGTTCCTTCCTGGTCTACTGGGTTTTGGGTTGCAAGAACTAAGAATATATCTGGTAATTTAAAGGTAGTATCGCCTATACTTACCTGCTTTTCCTGCATTGCTTCTAAAAGAGCGGACTGTACTTTGGCAGGAGCTCTGTTTATCTCGTCAGCTAAAACAAGCGATGAAAAAACCGGTCCTTTTTTTATTTCAAAGGTGGTTTTTTGTGGGTTGTAGATTTGGGTTCCGATGATATCAGCAGGCAACATATCTGGGGTGAACTGAATGCGCTTAAAGTCACTTTTGATTATGTCCGCTAAAGTTTTAACAGCCAAGGTCTTAGCTAGACCAGGTAATCCTTCTAGTAAGATATGACCACCAGTTAATAAACCTATGATAAGCCTTTCCACTAAGTGATCTTGACCAATTATCATTCTGCTCATTTCTTGTCGAAGAGCAGGGAGCCAATTAGAGTCCACCTGCACCTGTGCGGTGATCTCCTGGACAGTGTCGTAGCTAGGTCGGTTGCTAGCTGGCTGGTTTTCTTCTTTTTGAGTGCCAAACATATTACTTACCTTGTTATTATTGTTTTGATTTAAAATTCGGGCTGTTTTCTAACTTTCAGAGTTTAATATAATATATTCAGATTACGAGAATCTTTCCTTTAGATTACAAAACTGTAATCTAAGCATGATGAGCTCAGACTTTAAATTATAAAAAATTATAATTATCATTTATTTGCGCTTGACAGTTGTTGTTTCTTAAGGTTATATTATCATGTTGAGCACTAACAAACGGGCGTATAGCTCAGCTGGTTAGAGCCATCGGCTCATAACCGATCGGTCGTAGGTTCGAATCCTACTACGCCCACCATTTTTAGTGCTTTGGGTTTTTTATTTTGACAAAAAATATAATTTTGGGTCTCGAATTATTTTGATAGGGATGCGACGACATATAAGTTGGACCATTAAATGGTGCCAACCTGAGGAAATCGAGACGATTGATCTTGATTGTAGAAGTTGAGAAGGTACAGCCTAGGGGTTGTACCTTTTTTTTATGCTCTGTGTTTCACCCTAGTAATTATTAAGCTATGACTATCCATATTGCAGATATCTTAACTAGTATTGAGCAAGACGCTCCCCAAAGTTTGGCAGAATCTTGGGATAATGTTGGTCTTCTTGTGGGGAACCGAAAACAGGAAGTTGAAAAAATTCTTGTTGGTCTTGACCCTTCCACAGCCCTCTTAGAAGAAGCCATATCTATACAGGCTGACACCATCATTACTCATCATCCACTCATTTTTCGCCCACTTTCTGCAATAGATACCTCCTCTCCTACCGGAAAAGTTATAGAGCTTGCAATAAAAAATGATATTTCAATTATTGCCTGTCATACCAACCTTGATAATGCAATAGGTGGCGTTAGTGCCAGGCTCGCCGAAGCTCTTGGCCTTCAAGTGGAAAACCCGCTTATCGCTTTAGAAAATCATGAGGGATGTGGAGTAGGTTGTATTGCTAGTTTTGGTGAAGAGATGGATACAAAATCATTTTTCGCTCTTATTTTAAAAAATCTCAAAGTTGATAATATTAATATTGCTGGGCCTATTCCGGATACGGTTCGCCGTGTTGCTCTGTGTGGTGGTAGTGGTTCTGGTTTTGCATCTGCGGCTCAAAAGTCAGGCGTTGATATTTATATTTCGGCAGAGATAAAGCATGATATAGCTCGTTGGGCAGAAGAAAAGAATTTTTGCATAGTTGATGCTGGTCATTATTCAACCGAACAGTTTAGCGTTGGGTTGTTAGCGGATAAATTAAAAAATTATGCCAGTGAATATGACTGGTCGTTGAATGTTGTAGAAAGTTGCTTTGAAAAAAGCCCTTTTGTTAGTATCGGGAAAAATTTTGTAGAATTGTAATTAATGGATTAACAGTTTTCACTTTGTAGTGGAGCTTCATATTTTAGTAAACAATAGAACTTTTAGGAGATGGTGTCTTGTCAGAATTCATCGAACAGCTAGTAGAGTTGCAGCAAATTGACCGTGAGATAGATAATATAGATGGTGATATTACTGGTGTTCAAGGAGGCTTGAATGAAAGAATTACCGCTTTGGCTGCTAAAGAGGAATTAATCGCTGATTTAAATTCTCAGATTGATACTCAAAAGGCTGAGACTAAAACTCTCGAACTTGAGATGGAAGAGAAGTTGGCCCATGTTCGTGAGCGTCAATCTAAGATGATGAGCGTACAAACAGGACGTGAGCAAGCGGCTCTTTTAAAAGAGATTGAAGATGGCAAAAAGGCTAGTAAGGAAAACGAAGAAAAGATTGTTGCTATCATGGAAACCATTGAGCAGCTAACAACACAGGTAACTGAGGAAGGAAATCTTTTCAAAGGTGAGAAAAAACTTGTTGTGGCTGAAACCGAGAAGGTTCGTCTAGATATTGAGAAGATCAATAAGAGGAAGAAATCCAAGGCTGATCAACGTAAGAAACAAGCGGCTTCCATCGAACCAAAATTGTTGCAAAAATACGAAATTCTTCGTGAACGTCGTGAAGGTGTAGCGCTAGCCAATGTTGAAGATGGTGTTTGCCAAGGATGTTATATGGCTTTACCTCCTCAAAAATACAATATGCTACTAAGTGGTAATGTTAGCTTTGATTGTCCAACTTGTCAGCGCATAATGTATTACTACCCTGATGCAGCTTAATAGGTAAAACATGTAGAGCAAAAATGTTGGACTGAAAAAGGGTTGATCAATTAATGATCAGCCCTTTTTTTATTTTCCCTTTTAATAATTCGGGGCTTGGGTTGGAATATACGATTTATAGTTTCCTCAGGAAGTTTGTGGGAGGATTGTTATCCTAAGTGCTATCAAGAATTACTTTATCGTAAAATTATCAAATTGATCTACGCTTCTAACTTTTATTGTCATTTAACTAGAATGTATTCTAGTCTACAGCTTTCTTACCTTGGCTAACTTACCTTTAGTCGGCATTCACTCTTGATTATCTCGGATGTGTTGTGTTCGTACCCGTTTAGCATCCTCGCTCTTTCAAATCTTTGCTGTTCTCTCGTGAATCATAAAATTGGAAATTTAAAAGCAAGTTTAGCATAATACCCATGTCACAGTTTATAGTTTGCAACGTAAAAAATCCCGACAATTGATTCTCAGTTGTCGGGATTAGTCATTGGTAACACGGGTAATACTGTAAATGCGTAACTAGCCTTTAACTTTAGCTTTTACAACATAAATTACATCTTGTTCCTGCTCTATTTTAGCAACACCATCGATAATTACTTCTTGATCAACAAGTTGTTTAAGATCTAAACCTTTTAAAGGGAAAGTGCCATTT
The DNA here is from genome assembly GCA_051531995.1 of Desulfotalea sp. Classification (GTDB taxonomy): domain Bacteria; phylum Desulfobacterota; class Desulfobulbia; order Desulfobulbales; family Desulfocapsaceae; genus Desulfotalea. Next base: position 39,868 of record JAOPTU010000012.1, on the reverse strand, counting down.
GTAGTTTCTAGCATAAGACCTTTGTCTGAACTTTTTACAAGACCAACAAAGATTTCAGGTTTTACAGCTTCTTCTTGTTTTACTGTATCCACAACAGGAGCTACTTTACTGTTAGCTGAAACTAAGGCAGCAGAAGACATTGTAAGGCCAGCAATCATTAATACTGTGAGTAACTTTTTCATTTTATTTCCCTTGTTATTAATATTTTGAATCAATCACTAATTTGATCGACTCTGTATTTATTGTTACGGTAATTTGAAGTGGAACCGTATCCAACTGTTTACTACTTAGCAATTGGTGTGCCATTTTTGTAAGTAGTTGGAGTTTGGCTATTGTCTGGTTAGGCGTAGGGTGCGGAGGGCGTTTGGTAAACATCTTTTTGCGCACTATATGTGCAAAAAATGTTGCTGGAGTTTTGAGAGAAAAAGGACTATCAATTACTGTAAAGTAAAGTTGATGGTTCGAAATGTTACGGCGTAAATTTCATGAAGAGACGTAGTATTGTTAAACTAAAAAATGTTAAAAGATACGGTTATTGCTGATTATGAATATCCAGAAATAGCTACTTTTAGAGGTTAAATTGAAAACGATTCATCCATATGTAGGAATAACTTCCAAACTTGCACTATTTTTATTCTTGTTTGTTCTCATCTTTTATGGAACCATCGCCATGGTTTTTTTACATACTCAGAAAATGAAGATTTTATCTCAAGATATTGTTGTTATAAATAATTTTGTGATGAATCAATCTAAGGTAATGATTGAAGAACTTCTTGAGATGGATGCGAATTCTAAAAAATACACTTTATTGGACAAAGAAGCATATAGAGACTTTTTTAAAGGAGCGCAAAGAGAGTTTGATTTAAGTCTCAGTGTTGTTGTTCAGCTGATTTCTGCGAAGAAAATTCCGGAGCCAGATGGATTTCTTAAGTTCTACGCTGAGTACAAAGAGCTTTCGAATCTCTATACTACTGGAGAAAAGAAACAGTTGAAATTAATACATTGGGTGGAAGAAGATATTCTGCAGCAATGGTTGACTGTACTGGTTGATATGAGAAATTCTAATCAGCGACAGATAGAGCAAAGTCTGGGAGAAATTCACGATCATGCTATAAGTAGTGAAAGAAACGGGCTTTTTGGAATCAGTCTTTCTGTGATGATTGCAATTGTTGGTGTCTGGTTTGTTTCCAAGTCTATAATATTTCCATTAAGGCAACTAACCAGTGGATTAAAGAGTTTGTCTAAAGGAGGTAATGCTCCTGAAATAAATGTGACTTCGAAAGATGAATTTCAAGATCTCGCAGCAGCATATAATGAGATGAGCAGTGAATTGAGAGAGCAGGAAAACCTTCGAGCTGATTTTATCGCAACGTTGAGTCATGAAATTCGTACTCCATTAGCTTCCATACAAGAATCTGTGAACCTTATTGTTGAAGAAATAATGGGTACAATAAATGAAAAACAGAGAAAATTTCTATCCATAGCTAGTTTGGAACTTACACGGATAAATGTACTTCTTGATCAGTTGATGCATGCCTCGATTTTAGAAGTTAATACATCTAAAAAGATTAGAGAGCCAATTGAGCCAGAACCCGTTGTGATGGACTGTATTAGTAGCCTTAACTCGCTTTCAGAAAAAAAAGGCATAGCTTTAAAACATGATTTTCAACCAGATTGTGGCAAACTGTATGGACGGTTGGAGGATGTACAGCAGATCTTGTTTAATATCGTTGGTAATGCCATTAAGTTTTCTCCTGCAAACAGCGAGATAACCATATCTATTCTCAAAGATGATAATTCAGAGTATGTTCTTTTCCGAGTTAAAGATCAGGGACCGGGGATAATAAATAATGAGAAATCATTGATCTTTAAAAAATATTATCGGAGCAAGTCAGTTCGTAAACATATGGATGGTGTAGGGCTAGGTCTTTATATTTCCCATAAATTTGTTAAAGAAATGGATGGGGCAATCCAAGTGTCGAACAATCGTACGGAAGGATGCACATTTTCTATAATGCTCCCTAAAGTATAGTGGTGTGGGGTTTACAAATTTTTACCTTAACCTAGAAAAGAGTATTTCTATGAAATGTAACTATAAATATATCATATTAACCATTTTGTTATTCACCAGCTTACCAGGGTGTAGTGTCTATCCTGTTGTTGTATTCTATGATTCTGAAGTTCAACAATTAAGAGATGGGGAAGATCAATTTGAGTTAGGTAATTATAAAAAAGCAGAAAAAATATTTATTGAAATTTCCAAGAGTGAGATCAAACAGCAGATCAAAAATACCGCACTCTATAATCTTGCCTGCACACGTATAATGATCGCTAGAACAAGTTCTGCGCTGATTAAAGCTGTCCAACTTTTTAATGAGTGGAAAGCGGTTAATCAGCGTCTCATGTATATGGAAAATCCTGATTTAGCAATTGCAGCACTGAAAAAACAATCTAAGTTTATAAAACGTGAACAAGCAATCACTCAGGAAAAAGAGGCTCAAATCGAGACATTACAACATCAAATTTCAGAACTTGAAGCTATTGATCTGCAATTACAGGAAATTAAAAAGCCATTATGAATAAACGAGATTATTCTCTCCTCATAGTCGATGATGATCCGAGCATTTTGGAAGTTCTTGATGCAAGATTCTGTGCTGCGGGGTTTACAATTTTTAAAGCAAGTGATGGTGCAAGTGCTCTGGAAATTTTCAATGAGCGACCCATTGATCTCATAGTTTCAGATGTGAAAATGCCGAACATGAGCGGGATAGAGCTCTACTCAAAGATTCAATCCGTTAAACCAGGAACACCTATTATTTTTCTCACGGCTTACGGCAGTATTCCAGAAGCGGTTTACGCTGTTCAAACAGGGGCCATTGATTATTTAAGTAAGCCTTTTGATGGCAAATTACTTGTTCAAAAGGTTAAAGATTATTTTGCAAGTGATGTGCAAAAGGTCCATAAGCAAACAACTTCTTTTGACAATAATGGTTTTTACTGGGGTGAATCCCCTGCGATGAAAACGTTGCAAGATATGATATCTCGCATTGCCTCAAGTAATGTAAATACACTGGTTCTTGGCGAAAGTGGTGTTGGAAAAGAATGTGTGGCGATGACTATTCATCAGAACAGCAATCGCAAAAATGGACCTTTAATAGTCATAGATTGTGGATCGACACCTCCTGGAATTTTAGAAAGTGAGCTGTTTGGACACACAAAAGGGGCATTTACTAATGCAATAAAAGATAAAAAAGGACTTATTGAAGCGGCTGATGGGGGGACCTTGTTTCTAGATGAAATTGGCAATATTTCAGCTGAGATGCAGCATCGTCTACTACGTTTTCTGGAAGATAAAAAAATTAGAAAGGTTGGTTCCGTTGAGGAAAAACAGATTGATTGTAGAGTGATTGCTGCAACCAATACTGATCTAGCAGCCGATATAGAGTCTGGGAAGTTCCGGCAAGATTTGTATTATCGCCTCAGAGTTGTAACCTTGAACCTCCCTTCCTTAAGAGATAGAAAAGAAGATATACCGGCACTTACAGAGTTGTTCGTTCAGCATCATTGCAAAGGATATGGCATTGAACCGATTGTTATTCCAAGTGACACCTTGGAATGGATGAAAAAATACGATTGGCCAGGTAATGTTCGAGAATTGAAAAATTCTTTAGAGGCGGGGGTTGTTTTGTGTAAAGATGGGCAATTGAATCGAGCTGATCTTCAATTAGAACAATTGCAACAGAAAGCGTCTTTAGATAATTCTTCTAATGAATTTTCTCTAGATCATAGCGAAAAGGAAACAATTGTTCGGGCACTTAGGAAAACTAAAGGTGTGTTAACGAGTGCAGCAGAACTTCTCGATATTAGCAGGAGGTCTATTCATTATAAATTAAAAAAATATGAGATAGATGCTTCTGATTTTAAATAGTTAGAGTTTTCTCAGAAAGTGGTGGGATGGTTAGTTATTCTAAATTTTATCAAGATACCACTGAGCAGCAAAATAACGATTTAATGAAATGTAGATGCCTCAGCTTATAACTTTCATCCTGTTGTTGAAGATCTTCCCTTAAAAAGTACCTCAACCAATGTTAATAATAAATTACAAATCATCTTCCATGCTTAATCCAGTTATCGTACGCATGCCAGACTTTTGCTTGTGCAGATGTTGAATAATTTGATATTGAACTGTTTTTTATAGCTCAATGGATATGTATAAAGCTAATGCAATCGAGCAGTGTGGATATATACATAGTGTTTCGACGAAGATATTGTCATTTTTGAGGCTTTCTGAGCTCTAGCGAATTAATTATATTTTAGATCATTTGTAGGGTCACAATTGCCACGATAATGTACCGAGTTAATTTCCCCACAAAAACAAGTATAGAAAATTTGGTAAAAGACGTTTTTAAAAGACCTGCGACTAGGCAAAGTGGGTCGCCTACTATGGGTAGCCAGGAGAAAAGAAGCGAATAAGAACCGTATTTGGCCCAAATATTCTCTGCTTTTTTAAAGCTCTTCCCCGAAAGTTTTTTCTTTTTTAGGTAATCCGATCCTGTGTAACCAATATAATAGTTTGTTGCAGCACCTAAATAATTTCCTACGCTGGCAATTAAGACGAGCACAGTGGGACTACTAATTTCTTGAGTAATTAGGTAAACTAGATACCAGTCTGACCCTATAGGTAACAGGCTTGCGGCTAAAAAACTTAAAACAAAAAGGTTAATAAGGTCGTAGCTTGCTGGCAGAGATAAGAAGAAGGATTCCATATATAATGGAACTGCTGGATGAGTAAAATTAGGGGGATTTAGGAGTGCTAAGCTGTAACACTCCTGTTATATTCAAGCTTCCCTTTACTCGATGATAAAGTCTGCTCTACGATTATGCCTAAGGTCTTCCTCGGTGTCATTTGTAAAAAGAGGTCGTTCTTCACCAAGCGAGACTGTACGTATTTTGCTCTTCTCAATGCCTAAGCTAATTAAGTATTTGCCGACATTAAGGGCACGGCGTTCACCTAGAGCCATGTTGTATTCGTTGGTTCCTTGCTCATCGGTGTTTCCTTCAATGACCACAGAAATACTTGGGTTAGTTTTCAGAACCCTAGAATTTTTAAATATAACTTCCTGCATCGCTGGGCTGATTTGTGTTTGATCAAAACTAAAATAGACTGGTTGCATTTCTTTTGAAGACCTGCCATGCATAATGAGGTATTCTCTTGTTTGTTGGGCGTCTGATTTGCCATCCATGGATTTACTTTCGTAGGTGTCATCTAGTGAACCTTCGCTTATGCCATCCTCTGTATATCCTTTGTTGTTAGCTTCGGCAGGAGGTATTTCTGGTATTACGTATTCACCTTGTGTTGATGATTTTGGTGTAGGAGGGGCAATAACACGTTTTTGGCTACAACCACTGGCAAGAATTAAGGCAGAACCTAGCAGGGTAGTAATAAAAATATTTGTGTATGAAGTTTTATTCATGGGATTATCTCCTTGGGATATATAATTTTAAATATTACTCACATATTTAAATTACCCTAAAAACGAACTTCTAAAAAGTTATTCGATTAATTAAGGTATAAAAACAGTACAAGTATAACAGATAGATTACTTTTAAACATACTTAATAAATATTATGGAAATTTCACTTACGACACCAGCATTTTTATTTCCTGCTGCGACATTTTTGTTAATTGCTTACACGAATAGATTCTTAGCTCTAGGCTCACGAATCCGTATTTTACATGATAAATACTTGAGCAGCCCCAGTGACCTTGTTCTTCAACAGATCATAAGTTTAAGAAGACGGGTTGTCCTGATTAAATATATGCAAGGATTTGGAGTGTTTGGCCTTTTTTTGTGTGTATCTTGTATATGTGCTTTATTCACAAACTACGTGGATGCAGGGCGTTATTTGTTTGGAGGAAGTTTAATATGTTTTCTTGCCTCCCTGGCCATTTCACTGGTTGAAATTAATCTCTCGGTTGAAGCTCTAAATATCGAGCTAACTGATATAGAAAATATGATAAAAAAAAGAAATACCAAGGATTAATATGAGAGAAGAATATCAATTTTTAGCTAATTGTGCCTTAGGGTTAGAAGAATTAATTGCAGAAGAAATAGCTTCATTTTCTGGAAGCGAGATTGTTAGTGATACAGGCATTATCCAATGGAAAGGATCCATTGAGACTGCATATAGGGCTTGTTTATGGTCCCGCTATTCTTCTCGTATTCTCCTGAAGTTAAAGACTTATACCATTGCCAATGAGGATGACTTGTATTCCGGAGTGCTGGATTTTGCCTGGCATGAACATATGGATCTCAGTACGACTTTTGCTATTGATTGTAGTCTAGGAAAAGATGCCGTTGTGAACCATAGTCAGTTTGCTGCTCTCAGGGTCAAAGATGCCGTTGTTGACTTTTTTAAGGCTGCAACTGGAGATAGACCATCGGTTAAAACTACTCAGCCAATGGTAAGGTTTCATATACATATTGGTGGTAGCGAAGCAACATTATTTGTCGATCTTTCAGGTGAAAGTTTACATAAACGAGGCTACAGGGTTTCTGGTGGCATGGCTCCTTTGAAAGAGACTTTAGCAGCTGGTATTGTTGGACTTAGCTCGTGGAGTAAAGGAGATAATCCTTTTTCCACGCTCATCGACCCTATGTGCGGAACTGGTACCTTACTCATAGAAGCGGCCATGCTTTATGGTGATGTAGCTCCAGGACTTGGCAGAAACTATTATGGTTTTCTTGATTGGAAGCAACATGAGCCTACTTTATGGAAATCTTTAGTTGATGAAGCAGTTTCAAGAGAGGACGCTGGTTTTGAGAAAAGTTGGCCTATTATAACAGGGTATGATGCCGATCCAGTTGTTGTTAGTGCTGCCCGTAAAAATATTCAGCGAGCCGGATTTGATGAGCATGTCCAGGTAAAATGCTCCGAGTTAACCAATTTAGGTTCTCCCTCTAAAGATGGTACTATAATTTGTAATTTACCTTACGGTGAGCGACTTTCTGAGACGGAAAAAGTTAGGCAACTGTATTCAGCTTTTGGTCGAATAGGTAGTAATTTATTTGCTGGTTGGAATTTTTCTGCTTTTATATCTAATCCCGATTTGGCTGAAAGTTTCGGTGTTTCTTGGCAGGATAAAACTAGACTATATAACGGCTCTATTGGCTGTAGAATCTTATCAGGTACTTTTGAGGCAAAGGAAAATAAGCCTTTTGTTTGGGAAATCAAGCAGGGAGATATGCCTGAAGAGTGTGTTCAATTTGGTAATAGATTTAAAAAGAACCTGAAGAAATATCTTAAAGCAGCAAAGAAAGCGGAGATTACCTGTTTTAGGGTTTATGACCGTGATCTACCTGATTATAATCTTAGTGTGGATATTTACGAAAAATGGGTCTATGTGCAAGAGTACATGCCGCCTAAAACTATTGATACCGAGGTGGCTAGAACCCGTTTTAATCAAGCTTTACGTGCCATAAAAGAAACCCTAGGACTTCGTTCTGATCGTGTTTTTGTAAAACGAAGAATGAGGCAAAAAGGAAAGGGTCAGTACCAGAAACAAAACAACCGCAAAAAAATGTATCAGGTTCAGGAAGGTAATTGTCGCTTCCTCGTTAATTTCCATGATTATATTGATAGCGGACTTTTCTTAGATCATCGTCCCATTAGACAAATTATTGAAAATCAGGCTAAAGGAAAACGTTTTCTAAACCTCTTTGCTTACACTGGTACAGCCTCTATTCATGCAGCTATTGGTGGTGCGGCGACTACAACAACTGTTGATCTTTCTCGCACTTATGTTGAATGGACGGCAATGAATTTCGCTTTAAACGGTTTTGCTGAAAACAATCATAGCATGGTAAAGGCTGATTGTTTACAATGGCTTAGCAAAGAAAGAGATTTGTATGACCTCATTTTTGTTGATCCACCAACTTTTTCTAATACCCAAAAAGATAACCGGGTTTTTGATGTACAACGTGACCATACTGTCTTGCTGAGCAAGGCAATGGCTAGGCTTACTAAGGAAGGAACGCTATATTTTTCCACTAATTTTCGAAGATTTGTTTTGGATGAGCAGTTAGCTCAACGTTTTCAAATCAAAGATATTAGCAAGAGTACAATACCTTTTGATTTTTCCCGTAACGAAAAGATTCATTTCTGTTGGGAATTACGTCATAAATAAGCAGAAAAACTCGGTTTATATTTTAAGAGGAACTGATGCCAGAAGAAACAGATAGTTCTATTAGCCAAGCAATCGTATCTCAATTGGAAGATGAAGTTTTAGCTCTTCGCAAAGAAAATATAGCTCTTAAAAAGAAAGCTTTTGAGAACCTTATTGCAGGCCAAGAAAAAGAGTGTTGTAAACAACTAGCTACCAATAAACAGGCAGGTAAACTGCGTCGCAAGTTTATGGAACAGGCAGAGCATGAAATCCGTACGTCTTTAAATGGTGTGTTGAACGGATTAGATGTTTTATCTGAGATCATTACAGATGATGAGGTTAGTGAATATATCGGCATGACAAGTAGTGAAACCTTGCGTCTTCACCACAAACTCTTGCAAATTTTTGATTTTAGTAAACTCGAAACCTGCAGCTTAGATTTTGGTTCTGAAGATTTTAATCTTAAGCAATGTTTAGATAGCGATCTTTACGATCTTAGTTTTGATGCCATCGGTAGAGATATTGAATTTAGCTGTTTCATAAGCCCTGATGTTCCGATTAATTTGCGGGGTGATGGTCGTCGTTTTAAGCAAATAATTGCTGGGTTAGTTGGTAATCGTGTTCGTCATACCAGTGATCAAGGGGCTGTGGCCATTAATGTAAACTGTGAAGTAAATGCCAAGCCTGGGCAGGTTCTACTTAGGGTGACTGTTTCTGATACAGGAACTACCTTGCCGGCCCATTTATCAGAAGCTATTAACGACTTTCTTTCCTTGCCTTTTGTTTTGGGAAGTTTTCAGCCATTGGCAATTGATACCCTTAGCCTTGATCTGGTATGCGCTATGCAAATGATTAGGTTAATGGGTGGATCTGTTCGTGTAGAGCCATGCAATATGGGTAATTTGTTTAGTTTTTCTTTGCCTTTTGATTCTACCCGAAAGGTTGAAGAGGTGTTAGTGAGGAAACCTGATTTTTTTGCAGATCTTTCGGGTAAGAGAATTCTTATTGCTGAAGATGATACCGTTAATCGAGTTTTGATTAGCAAAGTATTGGAGCAACAAGGTGCTGATGTTGTCGCTGTCGCCGATGGAGAAGCTGCGGTTAAAGCTGTTAAAGGTGGTTATTTTGATATTATTCTCATGGATATACAAATGCCTCTTCTTGATGGGTTTGCTGCTTGCGAACAGATAAGAAAACTAACTTGGCCTAAAAATAACTCTAAGATAATTGCCCTAACAGCTGTTGCTGATCGAGAAGCTTGTTTCTATTCCAGATTGGACGATTATTTGGCAAAACCAATAGATCGTAAACAATTACTTTCTTTGATTGGTAAGCATCTCGGTAAATCTGCAGTTGTTGCCCTTGATGATATAGAGCAGGAAAATGAGGTGGTAACATATTTATTAGGCAAGGGCTGGCAGGTAAGCACTGCCATAACAGCTCAGCAAGCTTTATGCGAAGCTGCTCTTAACCGATTTGATGTTTTTTTTCTTGGTTCTGATTTACCAAGTTTCAACGGTAAGAGTGTGGCGCAAACCATCAGAGAGTTAGATAATTTCGTTGGACAAAAATCGTTACTAGTAGCTGTTGGTACCGATCATCTCGACCATGACTGTTTTGATTTCACCTTACCTAAAGTAGACCTTACTGACTTTGAAGATATTATCAGTAAAGTTTGGTCATAGAATTAATTTTATCCTTAATTACTTATGTTTAATTATTCCAAGGTTTGTTTAGACACTTTTTCATACGCTTTACCACCCAATGTTGTTCAATCCACTGAAATTGAGGCTCAATTAGCTCCTCTTTATGAGCGATTGCGTTTACCAGAAGGTAGGCTCGAATTAATGAGCGGTATCCGTGAGCGTCGATTATGGGATGTTGGTACTAAGCCAAGTCAAGCAGCTACCTTGGCTGGGAAAGAAACTCTTGAAAAAGGAGAAATTAATCCTTCTGAAGTTGACTGTCTCATATTCACTTCTGTTTGTAAGGATATGATTGAACCTGCTACATCATCGTTTGTACATCATAATCTTGGTTTAAAGAAATCTTGCCTTGTCTTTGATGTTAGCAATGCTTGTTTGGGATTTTTAGATGGTATGGTGATGCTTGCCAATATGATCGAACTAGGTCAGGTTAAAAATGGTTTGGTTGTTTCTGGAGAGACGGCCGAAGAACTTTTGTCTTCAACTATTGCAAATCTAAATAGTAACGAAAAATTGACACGTAAGACAATCAAATCATCTTTTGCTTCACTGACTATTGGTTCTGGTTCTGTAGCTTGCTTCATGCGTTCAGTGCAGGACAATGAAGATAAGCCAAGGCTTGTACGTGGTGTTTGGCGGACTGATACCGATCACATCCATCTGTGCCAAGGCGACCATTCTGGCGGCAATAATACCTTAATGGAAACCGATTCAGAGGAATTGTTAGTTCGAGGTGTCGATACTGCTGAGGCAGCATGGGAAACTTTTAAAGATGATGGTTGGCGTGATAGTGATATTGATTGCTATTGTTGTCATCAAGTTGGGGTAGCCCATTTTAGAATGTTGTTTGATAAACTTGGCTTAGATGAAAAAAAGAATTTTCAAACCTTGCCAATTCTTGGCAATGTTGGAACTGTATCTGCTCCTATAACTCTTGCTATGGCTATTGAACAGAAGGCATTTACCTCTAGTCAACGAGCAGTCACACTTGGGATTGGCAGTGGAATTAATAGTATAATTCTTGGGATTGATTGGTAGATTTTGTCAGTGCTTGTTACGTGTATTAGATATCTTGCCCCAATCATTATTTCTCGGGTCGTCGGTGCGGCTGTTTATTGGTAATTTTTATACTGCGGCCTATTTCAATGTTTTATTCTTTTACTTACCTTTTAATGCCTTGCTGATTTTCTGAAATATTTTGTAGGGCATTTCGAAAAGATCTATGAAGATTCTCGGAGTGTTTTGTCCATTTGAATTTGAACTGTAGTTGCTGATATTGATTTTCTGTTTTCCTACCTTACCAATTTTAAAATCTGAATAGAATTTTTGACCACAGTTTGGACATTGCATGGTCACTCCACCCACATGGTTTGGAAATCTTAAACTTTGGCCACATTCTGGGCAATCTTGCTCTGTGTATTTGCTCATTTTTATTCCTATTTAATTACTGAGATAATCATATCACAGATAGGTGGCAAGAAAAGTTCTTTCTCAAAAAATGCTTGATTAACCAAGGTGAGTTTTTTTCGTACTGATTTGTAACTTTCTCATGCAACAAATCAGAAAACCAAGTCCAACTCACCTTTTTAAGTTAACTAATTTTGAGGTTGGTAAATTAGCATTGCCGCATCGATTTCTATATTAATTAAACCATATTCTAAAGCAAAATCGCCAAATTCTTGCCATTTTACTGGGTCAGATTCACCATCATAGGCAAAGAACGGTTTGGTTAACTTATATGCTTCGGTTTCAATTTTCTTGTCTGCCCCAGGAAGAGCCGCAAAATAAGCCTTCAGCGCTTCTTCTGGCTTCTCTTTTGTAAAAGCCATAGCTTCATCTATAGCAGCCCTAAAAGATGCTATTTGGGCTGTTTTGGCTTCTATAGTGTCTTTGCCAGCTATGAAAATTAACTCTTCATAATCTGGGATACCATATTTCTCCAATTCAAAATATTTTGCCTTATATCCATGTGCCGCCATACCAACGGTTTCGTAGGTTTTAAAAGGGCCCATGACCGCAGCAACATTATTAGTTGTTAGTGCTGGTAAAATTGTGAAACCTACATTAATTGGTGAATAGTTTTCGATCCCATTAATTTCTGCGAAAGCCTTTAACATTACGTCCATTAGACCGGGAACGGTATATCCTATCTTCTTGCCTGAAAGATCACTAGGTTTTTTTATTTTATCATCAAGATAAAGAAGAGTTGTTAAAGGATGGGCGACCAGTCTTGCAACTGTCTGGATTTTTAAACCATTTGCAGCGGCGATTATGGTTTGAGGTTGATAAGATACTGCCAAATCAACCTTGCCGATTGCTGCCAGTTTTAACGCATCTGCTGTTTCAGATGGTGTTATGATCTCTACCTCTAGACCTCTCTCTTTGAAATATCCATTTTGTTCAGCAACATAAATTGGCAGATGATCAATATTAGGAAACCAGTCCAACATTAATGAGAGTTTGTCACCTGCTATTGCATTACTAGCTGTCATAGATATTAACAAACTACCCGTTAATACTAGCCTTTTAAAATAATTCACGTCTTTTCTCCTTACTTAGCTTTAATTAATTATTTTCCACTTTAAACATCTTTTTTCTAATATATTTACGGCCCCCCACAGTAACAACCCCATTCCTGTAAGGTAAAATATGGCTGCGAAAACCAGGTCGGTTTGTAAACGAGCATTTGCTTGAATCATTAAAAAACCTAATCCCCTTTGTGCTCCGACCCATTCACCGATTACCGCACCGATGGTTGCTACTGTTACTCCAACTTTTAAACCAGAAAAGAAATAGGGTAGTGCCCAAGGCCAATACAGAATTCTTAGGGTTGTAAAAAAATCAGCTCCCATTAATTTAAATAACATTCTGTACTCAGCATCACAGGATTTTAACCCTTGCAGTAAACTCACAGTTATTGGAAAGAAAATTATTATTGCAGCCATGAAAATCTTGCTGGCAAGTCCATATCCCAACCATATTATTAACAGGGGGGCTAGAGCAAATACTGGAATAGCTTGCGAGGCAACGAGGAAGATTGCCAATGCTCGGTCAATCGTTGGTTTTGCAAACATCAAGATTGAAAGCGGAATTGCTACTGATAATGCTAATATTATGCCGCCTAAAATTTCTATGGAAGTTATAGCTGCATGATAGGCTAAGAGGTTATGTTTTTCTGCTATTGTTTTTAAAATTGCGGATGGGCTTGGTAAGATAAAAATAGGTATTTCATTAAACATGCATAATAATTCCCAACCTACGATTAAACTCAAAAATATTGTTAGTGGGATGATGAATATTACTAGAAATTTATTCATCAACAATTATCCCCCAGTAATTTTATTAGTTCTTGTTTTTTGTTTAGGAGATCTTCATCGTTAAATCTCCTGGGTTTATCTGATTTCAATTGATAATGTTTAGCTATCCGCATTGGTAAGTTTGTTACAAGGTAGAGGTCGTCCGCAAGGAGTAGGGCTTCTTCAATATCATGGGTGATCATCAATATTGTTTTATCATACTTACTTTGGAGGGTAAGCAGCATTTTCTGCATATTTCTTCTTGTGATTGCATCAAGTGCAGATAACGGTTCATCGAGTAGGATTAGCTCTCGGTTGAACATTAAAGTCCTAGCAAGAGCGCATCTTTGTTTCATTCCGCCAGAAACTTGATGTGGTAGGTAGTGTTGATCTTTATCTAATTTAAAATGTTTTAAATAATCCAGGCATTTGTTGATATTTTTTTGGTTTTTGTGGCCACTTGTTGTAGCTGGTAACATTGCATTTTCAAAGAGAGAAAGCCAAGGTAGAAGTAAATCTTTTTGCTGCATATATGCGGCTATTTTCATTAAATCTAAAACAGTCTTGTTTTTGAAATATATTGTCCCATTGTCCCTTTTTACTATGCCGGTAATTGTCTGGAAAAGAGTAGATTTGCCACATCCTGAAGGTCCGACAATTACTGTGAATGAGTTTGGATGTACCTTTAAACTCAGATCAGCAATAATGGATTTTTCAGTAAATGCCTTTTGTAAATTTTGGATATGTAGCATAGTTCCCTTATAGGGTTTGTTTTCTGCTTGATGAAATTGAGAGGTGCTAAAAAGGAAAATGAAAGGAGGGAATAGTTCTTTTTTGAGACTTCCCTTCGCTGGCATTATCCAGATCAGGTTCTAGGGTCGAAACTGTTAGTCTCCTCTCAGCTAATAACATTAGCTCTCCCAGCCTTAATTCTTCTATACTATAATTATACGTGCTTTAACACTGTTACTTTTTGATCTCGGTAAAGTCTTTTTGTTACTAGATTGTTTAAGCACTCATCTTTTTTTATTATTGTTTGAGGGTATCAGCCACAGCCATTTCCACGGCTGCGATTGAATGGATTTCGGTAGTGTCATATATAGGTACTTCAGTATCATTTTGTTTTATTAGTAAGGCAATCTCTGTACAACCTAAGATAACGGCCTCGGCTCCTTGTTCATGTAATTTGTTGATAATATCTAAATAATTCTCTCTAGAATCAGGTTTTATTATTCCTTGGCACAATTCATTATAAATTACGTTATGAACAACTTTCTGCTCAGTGGGTGTTGGTACAATAACTTTGATACCAAAATTATTAACTAACCTACTTTTATAAAAATCTTGTTCCATTGTGAAACGTGTTCCAAGCAATCCAACCTTGGTTATACCATCAGCAATTAATTTACTTCCCGTTGCATCTGCAATATGTAAAATGGGAATTGAAATATTGGTTTGTATTTGATCTGCAACTTTGTGCATTGTATTGGTGCAAATTAATAAAAAGTCAGCTCCACCAGCTTCAACTGATTTAGCAGCTTCTGTAAGTATTAATGCTGTTTCATCCCACTTGTCTTTGTGTTGTAATTTTTCAATTTCTTCAAAATTAACGCTATATAAGCATATTTTTGCTGAATATAGACCACCAAGTTTAGATCTTATCCCTTCATTGATTGCTTTGTAATAACTGGCTGTTGACTCCCAACTCATCCCGCCCAGCATGCCGATTGTTTTCATTTAACGTGCTCCACATTTAAAATTAAGCATTAATTGATAGTCTGCCCGATGAAATTTTTTCACCAGATTGTTTATTGAAGAGTATGTATTTTTCGGAAGGGAAAGAAATGAAAATATTTTTATCAATTTCATAATCCACGTCACCAAAAGCTACGGATGTTAAAAGTAGATCGTTTATTTTCACCTTAACAATTGTCTCCATTCCTGATGGCAGTGTTGAGTAAACTGAACCTAGTTGTCCATTCTCAGCAGATAATTCGATATGTTCAGGTCGTATCCCTAGAACGCATTTTTGACCGTTTTCAATAATTATATTATCATCATTGGCAATAAATTGTATTGAAATTTTGCTGCTTTCCAGAGCAATATTACTCTCATTTTGGCCAGTACATGTTACTTCTACCAAATTCATAGTTGGGCTTCCCACAAAGTCTGCAACAAGTAGATTTGCCGGTGCATTATAAACTTCGAGCGGAGGCGCATACTGCTGAATATGGCCATTAGCCATATGACATATTTTGGTCGATAAAGTCATTGCTTCTAGTTGATCATGGGTTACATAAACAAAGGTCGAGTTAGTTTCTTGGTGCAAGCGTTTTAGCTCTGAACGCATCTCTAGTCTTAGTTTAGCGTCTAAATTGGACAGAGGCTCATCCATAAACAAAACCCTCGGTTTAGGGGCCATTGTGCGTGCTATAGCTACTCTTTGTTGTTGTCCACCTGATAGTTCAGCTGGGTAACGGTTTCGAAGGGGTTCGATTTTTAAGAGAACTAGCAACTCCTGAACTCTATTTTCAATTTTATCCTTTGGCCATTTTAAGGTTTCTGGGCCAAAGGCGATATTTTCAAAAATAGTCATATGTGGCCAAAGTGCGTAGTTTTGAAATAGGAACCCTACATTTCTTTTATCCGGAGAAATATCTATTCCCTTTTCTGCTGAGAACACACAAACATCATCTATAAATATTTCGCCCTCGGTTGGACTCTCAAGACCTGCTAACATCCTTAACATGGTTGTTTTACCACAGCCTGATGGACCTAGTAGTGTTATGAAATCTTTATCTTTTATATCTAGATTAATATCTTCTACGGCAATTGTGTCGCCGAATTTTTTCAAGCCGTTAATCATTTTTATACTAGGCATTTTTATCCTCCAATTCCTTTATCGATAGATGCACCGGTTAGTTTATTTATTGCAAATGTTGAAGCCAGAGCGATGAGCACAATTAATAGAATTATACAGTTTGCATATTGATCCCAACCCTTTTCGTTATATTGAAACAACATGGTTGTCAGTAGTTCTGTTGATGGGGTTACTAGTAATATGTATAGGGATAACTCACGCATACTTGAAATGAAAGGAAGTAAAAATCCTGATAGAAAGCTGGCTTTTTGAATCGGGATGATGATTTTTGTCATCCTTTTCCACCAGCTTGCACCAAAGATTAAAGCGGCTTCTTCTATTTCATTGCCCAGTTGAAATATCGCATTGATCCCTGCTCGTGATGCAAATGGTAGGTATTTGACTGAGCCGATTAATACTAGGATGGCAAAGGAGCCATAAAGCGAGGGAATGAAACCTCGTTGAACAGCAAACATGGATAGGTAGATTGCACCAAAAGCCATGCTCGGAATTAGGTAGGGGAAGAAGGAGAATTTATCTAAAGTGTTTGATAAAAAGGTTCCTCTTTTTTTCACGACTGCATAACCTATTAATATTCCGGTTGAACCTGTGATACAAGCGACAACCAGTGATAACGAAAAGCTATTCCACAAACCGTTGAAAACATTCTTGTTTAGTAATACTCCTGGTTCACCACTAGCGACATCTGGACTACCTGCACCTAACCAAAATACCGAGGTAAAGTTTGATAATGCATAGTTGCCTGATTCCATTAAGAAGGACTCAATAGCAAAGGTAACAAGTGGGAAAATGCAAATACAGGTAAGTCCTAGTAATGTCAAATAGGATATTGGTTTTTTTAACCATTTTAAACGAACCAATGAGATATTTGAACTTTTTCCTGTAACCGTTGTGAAGCTTTTTCGTTTACCAACCATGATTTGGTTTGCTGTTAAAATAAGTGATCCAATAACAATCATAACCAGTGCAATTAGGTATCCGTACCCTGGACTTGTTCCATTAATCGTTCTGAATAATTGTGTGGTTAAAACTTGAAACCTCACAGGTGAACCTAAAAATGCTGGTACGGCAAAGGCACTCATAGCACTAGAAAAAACCAAAAGAAAAGTGGAAAGAACTGCGGGTAATACGATTGGCATTGTAATTTTTCTTAGTATTCTAAATCTTGACGCTCCTAAGAGTTGTGCAGCTTCTTCTAGGTTGGCATCCATGTTACGTAAGATTCCGCCAATCAATATATAGGCAAAAGGTGCATAATGGATACCAAGAACTACTGTGATCGGGAAAAACCCATATGCAAACCAGTTTGGTGTGGCAATACCAGTTATAGCCGTAAACATCCCAGGTGCTCCACCAACATTTGCATTCTTGAAAAAATTTAACCAAGCCATGGCAAGCGTCCAAGATGGCATAATGTAGGGAATAATAAATAATCCAGAGATGAGCTTTTTATATTTAATATCTGTTCTTGTTACCAGCCAAGCAAATGTTCCACCAACCCCAAGTGCAATTATCACCGTGCAAATCGAGACAAGGATTGTGTTTAAAAGAGGCTTATAGAAAAGATTCATACAATATTTACCCGTGAACACATTGGTCCAGTGGTAAAGAGTGTAATCGCCGGCTTCGGAACCTCTAATTCTTCTAAGTTCTGAAGAGTGGACTGTGAAAGAGTCTAGGACTACAGAAATGAGTGGAAGTAAAATTAAATACGTCAAAATGCTTATCAATGACAGCATGATAATATTTTCAGGCTTTGACGCAAAAACCTTTATCTTTTGAATGCTTCTCATAGGTGGTTATCCTTTGAGTACAGTGATAAGTATTTGATTTGAAGGGAAATTATGAGTGCTTTGAACTATTGACTATATATAAAACAGAACAGGTAAAAGGGTTGGTCCTTTTACCTGTTAATAGAGATTGTATTATTTTCCTATTGATAGATTAAGTTATTCCAAAAATCTTCAACATCAACTCTATTTTGGAATGTAAATTCTGGGTCTTCGTAAACCAAAAGTTGTGACCAAACCGCGAAAGAATTATCACCAGGAAATGGTTTTATATTTGGGTTAGAAGAGTAGGTTCCTAGAGATTTGGCCCAAGGTTTAAATCCTTCTGGTGAAAGAAGATATTCAATAAATAACTTGGCAGCATTCGGATTTTTAGCTTTTTTGCTAATTAGCAAATAGCTTGGGTAAACAAAACCAGCAAAAGGTTCCATTCCCATAATTGGCATTAGGGCAAGATTCTTTTTATGACGATAACGAACCTTGGAGTAAGTACCTAGTGCAACGGCACTTATACCATTACCCTTGGTTCCCAATGCTGTGGTCATTTTTGTATCACTAGTGAACATAACTGGTTTATTGGCTATAAGCATTTTTATCCACTCATAACCTGCGTTAGGAGTAGTAAGGGTGATATCTTTTTTAAAGTATCTCTTGTAGGAGGCTGCCATCTTTTTAGCCATTTTTTCGGAGGTAAGCATGGTCAAGAAATTTGCATTTACACCCTCTTTTAATGGATCTTTAAAGTAAAATTTTTCATTCCATTTTGGCTCGGTAAGTTCCCAAATATTATCTACAGGAGGGAATGTGAAAGTCTCCGAGTTATAGGTAAATACTTTAGTGATGAAGGTGAATGCTAGGGGATTTTGATATTTTGCAGGGATGATATCTTTATAACTTTCTGGCATATAAGAATATACATAACCTGGCTCAATAAGTTCACCAAAAACTCTACCAGCATCTTGGGCAATGACAAAATCAGCACCAGCTACTCCGCCTTGGCCTTCTTTTGTAACCTTAGTGATTAACTCATACCCTTTTAAATTGTGAGCACTTACCTTAATGCCATATTTTTCTTCAAAGGATTTAGCAGCATTTGCAATACGACTGGTTATTGAATATACCGTGACTTCTCCCTCGGCTTTTGCTGCTGCAACTAATTCATCTGAAGCCGCAATCACATTTTGTGTTGCAACACTGGACAGTAATGCTACTAATAAAAGGCATGATTTAAGTTTCATTCATCATTCTCCTAGTCAAAATTATATTTTATTTTAGCTACTTAATTCAATTTTTTAACGAAACTACTGTTCATCAGCTAATACCCCAACTAGTCGTTCTAGATCATCAAGAGAATAGTATTCTACTTCTATAGTACCTCTGTTTCCGTTCTGATTTAGACTTACCTTTGCGCTTAGCTTGTTTTCTAGCTGATTCACTAATGCTTTACGATAACTATCTGTAATTACGTTTGATTCTTTTGAGGCTTGCTTTGCTTTTTTAGCTATAACTTCGCTAAGCATCTTTTTTACTAGAGATTCAGCTTGTCTGACAGAAAGTTTTTTGCTTATTATAATCTCTTGTGCTTCTTTTAATAAAGTTGTGTTATCAACAAGCCTTAACAGGCACCTTGCGTGTCCTTCCGTAATAATACCATTACTAATGTTATCTTGAACATATTCTGGCAGCTTTAGTAAGCGGATTAGATTTGAAATAGTTGATCGTTTTTTACCAACTTTTTCAGCAGTTTGTTCTTGGGTATAACTGAAGGTGTCTATTAATTTTTTATAGGCTGCAGCTTCTTCAATTGGGCTAAGATCAGTTCTTTGAACATTTTCGATGATAGCCAATTCTAATAGATTCTCTTCTTGTTTTAAGTCTTTTACTACTACTGGTACTTCAAGTAATCCTGCTAGCTTTGATGCTCTTAGCCTTCTTTCACCGGCTATTAACTCATACTGGCCATCTTTTATTTCACTCTTTACTACTATTAATGGTTGGATTATCCCATTTTCTTTAATTGATTGAGCTAATTCACTGAGATTTTCATCCTTGAAAATATTACGAGGTTGATGTTTGTTTGGGATGATTACATTGATGTCGCATTGAAAGAAATTTTCACTTTCTTCTTGCCCACCATCAAATAACAAGTTGCTTAACCCTTTACCGCCTAAACCTTTATTCATTGCTACCATATTTATACCTGTCTCTTCAGAAGTTCGGTTGTTACTTTTGCATAGGCAGTTGCACCAGTCGATTTTGCGTCGTACTCAAATATTGTCATGCCGTGACTTGGGCTTTCTGATAATCGTACATTTCTTGGAATTACCGTACGGAATAATTGAGGTTTAAAATGCTCAGCTATTTCCTGTGCTACTTGATGAGTTAGGCGATTACGCTTGTCAAACATCGTTAGTAGTATGCCTTCCATATATAAATTTTTGTTAAATCCCTTTTTTACAGATCGAATAGTTGCGACTAGTTGCGATAATCCTTCCATCGCAAAATATTCGCACTGCATAGGAATTAGGACAGAGGTCGATGCTGTTAATGCGTTTACGGTTAATAGACCTAGTGATGGCGGACAATCAATAAGTATATAGTCATATTTATCTAATGCTGGTTGCAAAATATCTTTCAGGAAAAACTGTTTTTTATTTGCTGTAACCATTTCTAGCTCAGCGCTAACTAAATTGATATTTGATGGTACAACGTCTAGATTTTTGGTCTTTGTTGTAAATGCAGCATTTAGAATAGAACATTCACCAATATATGCTTCATGGAGGGTTTTTTCATCGCTGGTCTTGAAGAAACCGACACAACTTGAAGCATTTCCCTGTGGGTCCGAATCAACAAGCAAAACCTTTTTCTTCTTATTTGCCAAGGCTGCTGCAATGTTAACCGATGTCGTGGTTTTACCTACCCCGCCTTTTTGGTTGGCGATGGATAAAATTTTTGCTTTTCCCATAATTCACCTCTGGTTAAAGTTATTGATCTAGTATTTTTAGCCTAAGTTTGCATTTCTAACAACATTTTTCCTTGTCATACTGTAAATCGCTCACTCTTTTGCTCTTATTATGTTAAAATATCCTCTCTTATGTTTCACGTGAAACATAAGCAGATGGTGTTTGTTGATCGATAATATGTTTCACGTGAAACATTTGCGAGTGGAGAAAGAGATGAAGTCGGATTTTTTGGTAATTGGTAGCGGTATAGCGGGATTATCGTTTGCCTTGAAAGCATCGGAGCTAGGTACGGTTGTTGTGGTTACAAAAAAAAGAGAAGTCGACACAGCGACAAATTTAGCTCAAGGCGGTGTGGCAGCTGTAATGGATGTGGATGATTCTTTTAGCGAGCATGTTAGTGATACGTTAGCATCGGGGGATGGCCTCTGCGTTGAAGAAGTGGTGAAGATGGTGGTTGAAAGTGGGCCAAAGAGGATTGATGAGTTAATAAATATAGGCGTGGATTTCAAGTGTGATGAGAGTGGCAAGTTAGATCTAGGGAAAGAGGGCGGGCATTCAAGAAGAAGAGTCGCTCATTCATTCGATTTAACAGGTAGTGAAATTGAACGATGTCTCATTGAGGCTGTAGCCCAAAAGGACAATGTGGTTGTGTTGGAGAACCATACTTGTGTTGATCTTCTTATGGCGGAAAATGATTCAGGCTCTAAGGACTGCGTTGGTGCTTATGTGCTAGAAGGGGAGGGGGAAGTTAAGCCATATAGGGCAAATGTCACTGTTCTATGTACTGGAGGTGCCGGAAAGGTATATTTGTATACCAGTAATCCTGATATTGCTACAGGTGATGGGATAGCAGCGGCTTTTAGAGCAGGAGCAGATGTTTCAAATATGGAGTTTGTTCAGTTTCATCCGACTTGCTTATTTCATCACCAGGCCAAAAACTTTCTTATATCTGAGGCCGTAAGAGGTGAGGGAGCTTTTTTGGTAAATGAAAAAGGTGAGAAATTTATGGCAAAATATGAGCCCATAATGAAAGATCTTGCCACGCGTGACAAGGTGGCAAGAGCCATCGACCAAGAAATGAAAGAAACGGGATGTGATTGCGTGTATTTGGATATAACTCAAAAAAGCAGAAGCTTTTTACAGAGGAGATTTCCGGCGATTTATGGTAAATGTATGACGCTTGGTTTGGATATTTCCACTGATCCCATTCCGGTAGTTCCTGCGGCCCACTATTTTTGTGGTGGAGTAAATACTGATCGAAATGGTGCAACATCAGTTGCAGGATTGTATGCTTTAGGCGAAACTGCTAACACAGGCTTACACGGTGGTAATAGGTTGGCCAGTAACTCTTTACTTGAAGCCGTAGTCTATAGCGAAAAACTTTATCAGTATTGTAGCTCTAACTGGAAAAAGTTAAGTGATAAAAAACTACCTGAAGTGGATGATTGGCGTGCTGGTACGGCCCAAGAGTTAGATGAGGAAATCCTTATCAATCATAATTGGGATACAATCCGGCGAATCATGTGGAATTATGTTGGCATAGTTCGAAAAGAAAACAGATTGAAACTCGCATTAAAAAGAATAAAAAACGTTAGGGCTGAAATAGAGAGCCACTATAAGACATATTTTGTTACAGCTAATATGGTAGAGTTACGGAATATTAGCCTTATAGCTGAGTTGGTTATTCGTTTTTCAATGAAAAGGAAGGAGTCTAGGGGACTGCATTATATCCTTGATTATCCAGAGAAAAAAGAAAGTGAAAAAGTTACAAATGTTATGTCGAAAAATGATATATTTTCATAAATACCAGTTATGAGAAGTAAAAATAAGACGGTAATTATCACGGAGAAAAAAAATGGGGTTGTTGAAAGGATCTGGAAGTTTCGTAAGATTTTCCGTGGAAGGTGAAATGCCGGAAAATCCATTAGAATATATTGGTGATAGAATAATATCTTTTTCTTTTAATGATATTGATGATACCTACGATGAGTATTCGATCGGCTGGGTGTCCATAACAAATATGTTTGATAATGATTTTAAGCACGGTAATTATATGGCTGGTGATTACATCACTTTAAGCCTCAGAATTGATGAACGAAAAGTATCTACAGCAATTTTGAATAAGTATATAGCCAAGGAAGAGGAAAGGGTTAAGCAAGAAAAAGAAATTAGAAAAATAAGCAGAGCAATGAAGGTAGAGATTAAGGAGCGGGTTAAATCTGAAATGACAAGAAAAGCTTATCCTATGCCGGTTGTATTTGATCTCTGTTGGAATCTGTCTGCAGGAACACTACTATTCTTTTCAACTAATAAGAAAATACATGAAACACTAGAGGATTTCTTTAAGGAATCTTTCGGAATGAATTTGAAAAGGCAGATACCGTATTTACAGGCTGAAGCAATTGTCGGGGAAGAAAAACAGCATCGCTTGGATATTTTAACACCAGATATTTTTGTATAAGTATATATACTTAAAGTACTAAAAATAAAGGGAATTGTATGGATTTAGTAGACTTAATTGCTGAGAAGAGATTCTTGGGACAAGAATATCTGACTTGGCTATGGTGGAAAAGTGAGGAGAGAGGTGGTAGTGTTGCTTTGCCTGATAAGGGTGATATCATTGTGGTATTTGAAAAGCACATGCTACTTGAGGTCGGTGAAGGTGAAACAAGTGAGAAAATAATTTGCTCAGGTCTGCAGTCAGAATTGCAAGAGGCAAGAACTGGCTTAAAGATGGGTAAAAAGTTGGAACAGGCACGCTTGCAGGTCATTGCTGGGGATTACGAATATTCGTTTACCATCGCTGCTGCTTTAATGGAATATCGTTCTGTTAAATTGCCGAAAACAGCTGAATCTGAAGGTGATGAAAAAAATCCTGAGGAATTAGAGGGTATGCAGCTTGAACGAATCTATCTCTTTGAAGAATTGATGAAAATAATGGACGGCCTTTTTTCAGTTTTTCTTGAAGTCCGTATGGGCGATGATTGGAAAGACGAGCTGGTTAAGATAAGATCTTGGGTGGATAAATAGTTGAAAATAAATTATTATTGTTCCCTATATAAGGTGAGTTTCTGAACATCTTCTAAAACAATCATAATGATTTAATATTATATATAGAGAGTTAAGTGAATGGAATTTGAAACAGTCATAGGATTAGAGATACACGCACAATTAAAAACCAACACAAAAATATTCTGTGGTTGTTCAACGCAGTATGGCTCTGCAGCAAATAGTCAAACTTGCCAAATCTGCCTTGGTATGCCAGGCGTTCTACCTGTACTAAACAAAAAGGTAGTTGAGTACTCCATTAAGATGGGGCTGGCAACAGGGTGTAAGATTAATCAATTAAACCAATTTGCTAGGAAGAATTATTTCTACCCAGATCTGCCCAAAGGGTATCAGACCTCTCAATTTGATCTGCCAATAGTAGGAGAAGGGGCCGTTGAGATAGAGGTAAAAGGTCAGAAGAAGGTGATTGGTATAACTCGTATGCACATGGAAGAAGATGCAGGAAAGCTTGTCCATGATGATGTTGAACCCGTCTCCCATGTAGATTTAAATCGGACAGGAACACCTCTTTTAGAAATTGTTTCCGAGCCTGATATGCGCTCACCTGAAGAAGCTTATGCTTATCTAAAAAAGTTACATGGCATTTTAAGATACCTTGATATTTGTGATGGAAATATGCAGGAAGGTAGTTTTCGTTGTGATGCAAATATTTCCCTGCGTCCTGTAGGACAAAAAGAGCTAGGAACTCGTACTGAGCTTAAAAATATGAATTCTTTTCGCAACGTACAGGCAGCACTAGAATTTGAGATCCGTCGGCAACGTGATATGCTTTTAGATGGGGAACAGATTGTGCAGGAAACCTTGCTTTGGGATCCAGACAAAAATACAACCCAATCAATGCGTAGCAAGGAAGATGCACACGATTATCGATATTTTCCATGCCCAGATCTTGTTCCTATAGAAATAAGTGATGAGTGGATTGAAGAAATTAGAGCGACCTTACCAGAGCTCCCTGATGCATGTAAGGCAAGATTCATAAGTGACTATGGTTTGTCTGAGGATGATGCAACACTTCTCACAAGTGAACGAGAAATGGCGGTATATTTTGAGGCTGTTGTAGCTGGTGGAGCAGTGGCTAAAAAAGCTGCGAACTGGATTATGACAGAATTAATTCGTGAGCTAAAGGGAGAAGCACTTGATACCTGTAAGGTGCAGACTAATCAATTAGCCGATTTACTCGTTATGGTCGAAAAAGGAACTATCAGCGGTAAAATTGCCAAAACAGTATTTGCAGAGATGCTTGCAACTGGTGTCGATGCAGAAATAATAGTCAAAGAGAAAAACCTTCTCCAGGTTTCAGATGAGGGAGAACTCCAGGCCATTGTAAAAGAGATTGTTGCAGAAAATTCAGCTCAAGCAGAAGATTTTAGAAATGGAAAAACTAAGTTGATGGGATTTTTTGTTGGTCAATTAATGAAGCAGACCAAAGGCAAAGCAAACCCTAAATTAGCAAATGATCTGTTTACAAAGGAACTTGGTTCTTAAAAAAAGAATAATTTTCTTTGTCAAAATATAAAGACATGGATAAACATAAGATACAGTGGCAGGAACGAGGCAAAGGTCATCGAGCACGCTTGAGAGATAGATTTACTGAGAGCGGTCTTGATGGCTTTTCTGACGCCGAGGTGATTGAACTTCTCCTAACTTTTGGTACACCAAGGGCGGATTGCAAGTTGCAAGCAAGGGATTTGTTATCAGAATTAGGTAGTTTTGCTGCTGTATTAGAAGCAAGCCCAAAAGATTTACAAAAGGTTAAAGGCGTTGGACCTAAAAATAGCTTCGCTATCGGTTTTATTCATTCGGTGGCTGCGAGATATTTAAAGGTAAGTTTGAAAGGCAAACAGTATCTGCGAAGTTCAACAGATGTGATTGATTATTTAACCTATGAAATGCGTGGTTTGAAACGAGAGGTTTTGACCATGGTTTTCCTTGATTCATCCCATGCAATTATCGATTCAGAAATTGTTGCAGAAGGTAGTCTTAACGTTAATAGTATCTATCCCCGGGAACTAGTTGCTCTCGCTTTAAATAAACATGCTGCGGCAATTATAATTGCCCATAATCATCCATCTGGCGAATTATTGCCCTCTCCCCAAGACATGAAATTAACCAGATTATTACATCATATATTCCAAACAATGCAGATAAAACTGTTGGACCATATAATAATTGGTAACGGCTCCTATAGCTTTGCCGACAATTCTTTGATGAAAGATATTGAAGAGAATAGTAAAAAATTATCCCACCTCATAAGTAAGTCTTGAGTTCTTTATATATTCACATACCTTTTTGCCTAAGTAAGTGTTATTATTGTGCTTTTACTTCTTTTGTAGGGCGTGAAAAGCTTTATCAAACCTATAAAGACGCACTGATAAAAGAACTTGAAAATATAGCCAATACTAAAACCATATCTAGAATTGAAACTATCTTTTTTGGAGGTGGAACGCCCACTGTTTTGCCTGCACAGTATTTAACAGAGATTTTAGGGACAGCGTTAAATTTATGGGGAATAAGCAAAGACGCAGAGATAAGTCTTGAAGCTAATCCTGAAACCGTCAACAAAGACCTATTAGAGCAACTCCACATAGGTGGTTTTAATAGGATAAGTTTTGGCGTTCAGAGTATGAATAATAACGAGCTTAAAAAAATAGGTAGAATTCATACCAGAAATAAGGTTGCTCAGTCTGTTCAAGAGGCAAGATTGGTAGGCTTTAAATCAATTAATATCGATTTAATGAGTGGTTTGCCAGAACAATCTTTAAGCGATTGGCAGGTAAATTTGCAGGATGTTTTGTCCATAAAACCAGATCATCTATCAATCTATCAGTTGACCCCTGAAGATGGAACTATATTTGCAAAACAGCTGGCGGATGACAAATATCATTTACCGAGCGATGAATTGAGCCTGGCTATGGATAAATTAAGTGAAAGCTTAACTAGTGAAGCAGGTTTTTCACAGTATGAAATTTCAAATTATTCTTTAACCAATCATGAGTGTCGTCATAATATTAATTACTGGCATAATAACGATTATATTGGTGTTGGGGCTGGGGCTGTTAGCTACATGGATGGTTTGCGGGAGTCTAGGGTATTAGATCCACAAGATTATATAAATAAAATTACTGCTGGTTATTCTGTTATTGAAAGTACGGAAAAACTAGATAGAGAAGAAAGCTTTAGAGAAACCATGATCATGGGCTTGAGACTGTTAGAAGGGGTGGAGTTAAACCGATTAGAGAAAAGATTTAACATTGAGCCAGAAAAATACTACGCTCCTATACTAGAAAAATATCAGAAGTATGGAATGATGAGCATAGAAAATGGATTTTTATCCATCACATCAAAAGGCCGATCTCTAAGTAATATGATTATGGCTGACTTTGTTTAGGTTACCTTGAGCATTTGAAAAAATTTTGATCTATTTTATAGATTATTTTCCATAACGACATTCTGTAAATGGTTTCATAGAAGTTTCTAAATTGTATATCTCATCAAAAAGAGAATTTAATATAAACACCTACAGCAATTTGTGGGTTATTTTAGAGAAAAATACTATTTCAATAACTAATTTAAAGTGTTTGGAATAGATCCCTGTTAGTGGGAATTCTTATCTTGGTGTATACAAAACAAAAGTACTCCAAGGCAGAAAATATGTCCTTGGAGGGTACTTTAGTAAGGAATTACCAAGTATTGAATGGGTGGGCGGCTATGTAAGCATTGTAATAGCGTTTGTCGTGGCTGACCTCTTCTCCTACCCAGTCTGGGATGGGAAATTCTTGCTCTTCATCGCTTAGTTCAATCTCAGCAATAATTAACCCTTCATTGCTGCCTGAAAACAGGTCTATTTCCCAAGTAAATCCTTTATGCTGAACAAGGTATCTTTTCTTAGAAATAATCTCACTAACAGCTAGGGATGATAACATTTCATTACAATCAGCCATCGGAATAAGGTATTCAAATTCTAGTTTGCCGAGCATTCCTTTTTGAGGTTTACCTTTAATGGTTAAAAAGGCTTTGTCGCCAGCAATTCTCGCCCTCACTGTGCAGTTTTGTTGATTAGTTAAGTAACCTTGACGATATTCAGTGTAAGGGGCATTTGTAATGCAGCTTAAGTTTTGAACAAGGAACTTACGTTCTATTTCTATAGCCATTTTTATTTTCCTTTGTGCTTTATTATTTGAGAAAAATTAAGTGTTGCATGAACAGTCATAATTGGAAATAAAAGAGCCATGAAGAAAATATTAAGTACTGGTATTAAAGAAGCAAAAGCAGGTAAAATCCCAATACGAATGGAGATTAGTAAGTTGTTTCTTACCCAGTTAATTTTTTTACGAAGAGACCATCTTCTACGAGACGCGGAGTAGTCAATAAAAATAAGAGTGGAATATAGGGTGTAGACAAGTAAAATAGCTAGTTGTCCAAATAATGGTAAAAAGTTTAAACTAAGAGCAAAAATACTGACGATAATTCCTAAAAGAGCGATTTTGATGCCTTCCCAAAGATCAATTAGAAAACCTTTTAGGTTAAGTGCAGCATCAGGATCAAAATCATCACCAGCATAAATTTTTTCTGCAGCGTGACTTAAAAAATAATATCCAGGGCTAGTAACAGAGTAGGCTATAAGAAAAGAGATATAAAAGCCAATAATCCTAGTGCCTATATAATAGAACCATTTTAAGAATGAGTAAAACCATATTTGCAGTGTGGCAAGCCAAGTATTTGCTGCCTCATTTGGTTGAAAAAGACCATTACTAAAGCTATCTATATAGGAAGTTAGTATACTAAAACAGATCCAAGTAGATATAATAGTGACAACCGATAGGAGCAGAGACCAACCAAGTAAATTTTTCTTCTTAAAGATAAAAGATATGGATGTAAAAATTGAAATCCAAGGTGGGTAAGTGGCATTTTGTTTCATACTATCACCGTTCAAAATGAAATTATAATAGGATATTTGGGTGGTTTGTTACTAAAACTACATTTTAACAAAGATTACTATAAAACATTATTTCAAGAAAGCAGGCAATAATGGTATTAAAGAAAAAAAGCACCACTACATTTGAGTGTAAAAGCTGTGGTTATGAGAGTAGAAAGTGGTTAGGGAAATGTCCTGGTTGTGAAGAATGGCAAACTTTTGAGGAGAAATCTCCCGATGTTAAAGTTTCAGGAGGAGCGGTAGCTAGACCTGTAGCTCTAACCGAGGCGACAGAAGGTCAGTTGAGTAGATTACCCACTGGCCTCGCAGAGATCGACAGGGTCTTAGGAGGAGGATTAGTTCCTGGGGCTGTAATTCTGATAGGTGGTGAGCCAGGAATTGGTAAATCCACTATGTTATTGCATATCTTAGCAGCCGTTGCAGAAAAAGATAAGCAGGTTTTATATATGTCTGGTGAGGAATCTATCGGACAGATTAAAATGCGTGCTAACAGACTTAATAGTGTGAACGAGAAAATATTTCTAGCAACAGAAAACCGAGCAGAAGGAATAGTTAAAATTGCAGAAGAGATGAAACCAGCCTTGTTGGCGGTTGATTCAATCCAGACTCTCGTTTGTGAAGATTCTACTTCATCCCCTGGCTCAATGACTCAGGTGCGTGAATCAGCGTATAAATTGCTTGAATGTGCTAAGAAAAATGATATTCCAGTAATATTGGTTGGACACGTAACTAAGGATGGCGGTTTAGCAGGGCCTAAAGTTCTTGAGCATATGGTGGATACAGTTCTTTATTTTGAAGGCGATCGTGGTAATGCCTTTAGAATGCTTCGTACCGTGAAAAACAGGTTCGGCTCCACCAATGAGATTGGTGTTTTTGAGATGAAAGAAGAGGGCTTAGTTGAGGTAAATAATCCTTCGGAAATATTTTTAGCGGAAAGACCGATAGGAGCACCGGGTTCAGTTGTTTTACCTTCGATTGAAGGAACGCGACCAATTTTAATTGAGGTGCAAGCATTAGTTAGTCCAACAAATTTAGGAACTGCTCGAAGAACAGCAATAGGAGCTGATCAACAGCGTCTTTCTCTTTTGTGTGCTGTTTTGGAAAAAAAGGTCGGTCTCGATATGTATGGTCATGATATTTTTCTCAATATAGCTGGTGGCATTAGAATTGATGAACCAGGGTTAGATTTAGGAGTTATTTGTGCTCTTGCTTCAAGCATGTGGGAAAAAGCAATACCATCAACTACTGTTGTCTGTGGGGAAGTGGGTTTGGCAGGAGAAGTTAGAGCTGTGGGACAAGTTGATTTACGAATACGTGAAGCAGAAAGACTAGGTTTCACGCGGTGCGTAATTCCAAAAACTAATCTATCAAGACTCACATATAAACCACAAATAGAGTTAATTGGAGTGGCAACAGTGACAGAATTACTTGAAGTTGTCTTTGATTAGGGATAAAACATATTGGTTAGAATTGTATCTGTTTTTGAAAAGACATTTTTTTAAGAATTATATCTTATGGGTGAGTGGTTTTGATGCAGAGAGATAAAAATAATGAGGTAGAGCGTGAAGTTGTCGTTATGATGACTGATATGGTTCGTTATTCACAGATTACCGCGTGTATGTCTCCCACAGAGATTAGAAATTTCTTGGTGGGGTATCAATCAGCAATTCACGAAATAGTTTCAGAAGGTGATGATGAATTTCCCATAGATATTGAACCTTCGGCGGGTGATGGCTGTTTAATAATATTTGGGACTTTGCCAGATGAAAATATTGGTCATGCTTGCGATAGAGCAGTGCGCGCGGCGATTAAAATGTCAAAAAATATTTCTGAAGGTACTTTATCACCTACCAGAATAGGTATGTTGGTGGGAGATATAGTAGAAGTAAAAATTGGTGATAAAGTTAATATGTTTGGAGCCTGTTTTTCTGTTGCGAATCGACTAGAAGAGTTATGCGGATATTTTGGCTGTAATTTTCTCATTGATAGGCTTATTGCTCAAAAACAGACTTTATATAAAGACAATTTAATTAGTATTGGCAAGGTAAGTGTCTCATCCATGCGACACCCCATGAATTTATATTCAATTTACATAGAAGGGATTCATAATTGGCCAAGCGATGTCCCTGTGGAAAAATTAAAAACGTTTATTAATTTGAAAAATTCTGCCATGGAGTTTTTTGGTGGTAATAGAAATACTGGCTTATTGCCACATTTTCCACATGTGCGTGAAGAATTAATATCAGCACAGGTTTATTATACCAACGCTACTGGAAATGAAGACAAAGCCATAGCACAAGTTCTAAGGTATATAGGGGAAAATCCTGAACCAGATGAAGAATTCAACGTATTTGGCATGAGGATGATGGAGAAGAAGCGGGATGCCTATGGTGAGCGTATTCACCATATGTCTTCTGGTATCTTAAAGGCATTTGATAAATCTGCTTATCATGCGCTACTTGAAGACGTATCTTGGGAAAAACATTTCAAGTTAGAATGGCGCAAGAAAGGGGATGTCATTGTTGAAGTTGGTAGTGAAGCAGATGGTGTGTATTACTTAGAAAGTGGTTATTTAAACGTCTTTGACAGTCAAAAGAAAATAATCAGGCAAATAGCACATGGTTCAGTTTTTGGCGAGGTGGCTCATTCCACAACCGCTCGGAAAAGAACAGCAACTGTCATAGCAAACACTGATGCGGTTTTAAGAAGAATTAGTTCTGCCAATTTAGAAAAATTTCCAGAGTTAAAAGGGATTTTTAGCGAGATTGCCAGGAAAAGATTGGAATCTGAACAACAAAATGAAAATGCTTAATATAATAATAGTAGTTATTGCAGCAATAGTTACAGGTACGCAAACGATACTGTTGCTTTTGCAGCAAGAAGCCATTTGTTTTAATAGCGGATGCGAAATTGTTGAAAGTTTAACCAAAGTACCACCAGAAATATTTAATATTGCAGGCTTTTTATACTTTGTTGGCTTAGCTTATTTGCTGATTAAGGTGAGAATAAATAAAACTTATTCAACTTTTTGGGAAAAACTGACTAGCCTTGCTCTCCTAGGTGGTGTTGCCGCAGAAGGAGTACTTTTTTCTTTCCAGCATTTTGTGATAGATACTTATTGTAGTTACTGTTTGATTATCCTCTGCTTTGTGGTCGTAGCTAACCTTCTGTTTTCTTGGCAACAATTTATGCGAGCAGTCTCAGTATTTGTGGCGGTGATAATTGCTTTTTCTGTTTTAAGCTTTGCAGTGCCAAACTCAGGACAATATACCTTAAAAACAGGTTCCTATGGTTTTAAGCCAGGGGTTAATATTGATGAAGAAAGGTTCTTTTTCTTTTCTAAAACTTGTCCTCACTGTGAAGAGGTTATAGCTGGCATAGATGAAAAGAATAATTGCAATATCAACTTTAATCCAGTTTCAGAGCTAGATGGACCACCATTAGAGAAAATGACTTTGATGGAAAAATATGATAGCTCCGGTAATATATCTTTTCTTGGAGGATTGGGTATTTTAGAAGTACCCGTTTTGGTGGTAACAAATAGTAGTGGTGGTAAAATATTAAAGGGCAAAAAAGCTATTAACAACTATTTCAATGAAAATTGTTATCCTGGAAAAAGTGATACTGATAGCTACACTGAGGTTTTACCTGAGACAGGGACCGGAGAAAGTTCAGTTATGACCAACAAGGATGGCTTTGATTTTCTTGTTCCTGAGGATGATGGTAATTGTACTATAGAAAGTACCGAGCCGGATTGTGAGTAATTCCTATATATAACCTAGTATAAGCATAAACATTTGTTAAAATTAGAAATTAAACCGTAATATTATGACAATAACAATTAACGAAAGAATAATTGTAGCACTCGACCTTGAGACTCCACAGTTAGCCAAAGAAATGGTTAAAAAATGTGAATCTGAGACAACTTTTTTTAAGATTGGTCTACAGATGTTCATGAATAATCACTTTGAAACAGTGGATTGGATTTTAGATAGAGGGCATAAAGTTATGCTCGACCTGAAATTTTTTGATATTCCTGAAACGGTAAAACTCGCAGTTGAGCAGGTTAATAAGCGAGGAATATCTTTTGCCACTATTCATGGTAATGATGCAATTATCAAGGCAGCGGTGCAGGCAAGAGGTGATCTTAAATTGCTTGCGGTTACAGTTTTAACTAGTTTTGGTGAGGATGATCTCCGTGCCATGGGTATGACCCAAAGCATAGAAGACTTGGTTTATTTTCGTGCCAAACGAGCATTGGAGCTAGGCTGTGATGGTGTTGTTTCTTCAGGTCTTGAAGCAGAGAGAATGAGAAAGGATTTAGGAGAAAAATTGCTGATTGTTACTCCTGGGATTAGACCTGGTGCTAATGTATGTGATTCATCCGACGATCAAACTCGTATAGTCACTGCTGGCAAGGCTATTAAAAATGGTGCTAATCATGTTGTGGTTGGCAGGCCAATAACTAAGGCTGAAAATCCAGCGGCTGTTATTGCTGCTATGAAAGCTGATATTGAAATCAGTTGTGATTAAGTAAAACAGCTGTGATTTTATAATGAATCCTGCATCAATAGCAAATGTCTTTGGAGCACTACTTTTGGTGACCGGAGGCTCAATGATAATGCCCATAATATGTTCTTTGTATTATGGTGGTGATGATCAAAAAGCTCTGCTTATTTCTGCAATTATCATTGTGTCTGTTGGTTTTCCACTGAAAAAAATATTCAAAAACAATGATAAGTTATCCATGAAGGATGGTTTGTTCATTGCCACTTTTGGCTGGGTTATTATCTCGGCTTTTTCTGCTATTCCTTTTATCATCCACGGATCAATCCCTTCGTTTACAGATGCTTTTTTTGAAATGATGTCAGGGTACACTACCACCGGGGCGACTATTTTAACTGATATCGAATCTGTTCCCCATGGGCTATTATTTTGGCGTAGCCAAACCCACCTCTTAGGAGGTATGGGGTTTTTGACTTTAACGCTAATCTTTTTACCCCATGGTGTGGGTGGGGCAAGAATTTTTAAGGCTGAGTCTAGTCCTGGGCAGGTTATTACGGGTGATAAATTCTTGTCACGTAATAGGGATACCATGATTTACCTATGGGGGATATATATGATTCTTAATATTCTCCTAGCTGTCCTCCTTTGTTTCGGAGGTATGTCACTTTTTGATAGTCTTTGCCATGCCTTTGGTACCGTTTCCACCTCGGGTTATTCAACGAAAAACAATAGTGTTGGAGCATTTGATAGTGCATATATTGACTGGGTCATAACTTTTTTTATGGCGGCAGGTGGAGTTACTTTTGTCATGTTTTATCAGATGGTGCGTGGCAAATGGGATAGTGTTTGGGGAGATACCGAGTTTCGTTACTATCTCTTCTTGATTATGTTGTTTGCCTTTGCTACAAGCATGATTTTGTATGTTGATGGCAGTTATGCAAACTTTACAGATGCTCTGCGTTACGGAACGTTTCAGGTTGTTTCTATCCTCACCACCACAGGTTTTACCACTGCTAATTACTTAGATTGGCCAGAACTAACACAAATATTAATAGTGTGTGTTTGTTTTATTGGGGCATGTGCGGGCTCAACCACCAGTGGCATTAAGGTGGTGCATTATGTGCTTATTGGTAAGTATATGTGTTTAACTATCAAGAAAATATTTTTGCAACCCATGTCTGTTGCCAATGTTCGTTTAAACGGTAAACCAGTGGAAGCTTCGGTGGTAGATCTTGCTATTTGTTACTTTATAGTGAATGTTTTTATGGTGTTAGTAGGAGGCGTTGTTCTGCTTCTATTAGAGGATATTGACATGGTTACAGCATTTAGTGCCATTGTTGCAACCTTGATGAATATTGGTCCAGGTTTTGGCGACGTTGGGCCAGTAGACAATTTTGCGTTTTTCAGCGATACTTCTAAGTGGTTTATATCTTGGAATATGCTGGTGGGTAGATTGGAGATGTTTTCGGCTTTGGTAATATTTTACCCCTCTTTTTGGAGAGATTAGCTAGAAAACAACTTCCTGATAATTTTCAAGTTTTTTGAAGCACAGATTACAATAACCCGTTGTTCTCCTTCAATTTTCATATCACCGATACCAATCTTCCAGGAATCATTTTGATACACAGCACCTATGATCATTTTTTCTTGATAGTAGTCATCTAGTTTAGAAAGCGGTTTCTTTGTTATGAGTGATTTTTGACCAGCTACAAGCTCAACTACCTCGGCATCAAATCCATGTAGATGGGCAACTGCCATAAACTCTTGTTTTCTTATGTATTTAAGAATTTCATTAGCAGCCATTACTTTTTTATTGAGGGCAATATCGGATCCCATTGAGCTTGCAAGAACCAAATAGTCCTCTTTAGTTACAAGAGAAATAGTCTTTGTCTTTTTCTTATGCTCCCCTTTGTTTTTTTTCTGTTTTATTAGGTGCTTCGCTAGAAGAGAAGACATTATATTAGTCTCATTTTCTCCTGTGGCCGCTACTATTGTATCGGCTCTATAAAGTCCAGCATCTGCCAGTATCTTTCCGTCTGAACCATCGCCATTAAGAATATTGGTTGCCAAGAGAGATGTAGCGAGCTCGTTGGCTCTTGTTTCATCTTTTTCTAGTAGGGTGACTTGCATTGATTTTTCCAAGAGTCCTGCAACCCGATGCCCAACTAAACCTCCACCTAAAATAAGAATACGCTGTTGTTTTTGTTTTTCGGTGTCAGTAAGGAGCATGAGTTTATGTAGATTTTTTTTTCGCACCATAATATAAATATGGTCATTGGGTTGGATTTCATCATCACCATTGGGGATTATAGTTTGTATCCCTCTAGCTATTGCAACAACTCGAAAGTAAAAATCGTGCATCTGGGCTATATCTTTTAGCTTTTTATATACCCATGGAGACAAATCAATAATTTTTGCAGCCAACATTTCAATTTGACCATCGGCAATGGTAATGATTTCCTGTCCTGAATTGTGTGCTATTAATCTGACTATTTCCTGAGCAACTAGTTCTTCTGGATATATTGTTAGATCTACTTTTAAATCTCTGTCATTGACTACGGAATTTCTTTTACCAAACTCATGTGACCTGATACGTAGTATCTTCTGTCCAATCCCAAGTTTGTGTGCAATTAGGGATGCAATCATGTTGACGCTGTCATTGTCGGTGACCGCTATGAGAAAATCGCAATCTTCAGCACCTGCCTCTCGCCAACAATCAATAGACATTCCATCACCTTTGATAAATCTGGCGTCAATTTGTTGATTTGCCTTGGCGATTATTTTGGCATCTTTTTCAATAATGGTGACGGCGTATTCTTCGTCCACTAGACGTTTGGCTAGGTAAAAACCAATTCCGCCTAGTCCTAAGATGATTATTGTCTCAGTATTATTATTTTTAAAAAACATAATCCGTTTTCCTCATAGGTTACAGTTGTTGAAGTTAGAATGATCAATTACTGCGATAATCTTACTTTGTCAAATTGCTCCTCGCGGTTCCATACCTTTTGGCTGTTTCCCAGAATGCCCCAACTATCGGTTCTTTGAGTTTTCTATCTGTGGTGTAGGCACCTACAGAAAAGGGAGGAAGGCTTGGGTTCGTGGGAATAATTTCTATTTCTGACGTTAGTGGACTCTTGTCCATTACTAGTTGCGGAATAACACCAATTCCACAACCCATCGCAACCATGGCAATAATAGCCTCGTTACCCGCAACCTCAGAATATATATTAGGGATGATGGACTTTTCTTTAAACCAGCTGTTCACTCGTTGTCTACTAAGACCTTTTTCTGGCATTATAATGGGTGTTTCGTGCCAGTCAATCTGGCCATCATGGAAAACTAAGTCGTGGGATTGTTTTGGGCGGATGAAAATTAGAGGGGTTTGCAGAAACTCGATGAATTGTAATTTTTTACCACTATTATCAGGCAAGGCAATTATAGAAATATCCGCTTCGTGGTTGTCGAGTTTATATTGGGCGTTGGCGGCATCTCCTGTATGGATTCTAATTTTAATAGATGGATGATCTTGCTTAAATTGTCTAAAAATAGTGGGCAAGATTGATAAAATGGCGGTGACAGAACAGTATAGAGATAACTCTCCTTGCAGAGATTCTTGTCCTCCAAGATGATTTTTTAACTGCAACCATCTTTCAATACTTTCATCGCAATATTCACAAAATGAATGACCCGCCGTAGTTAGTGACACTGATCTGTTGTCTCGGTGTAATAGTTTATATCCTAGATCAGATTCAATTCTTTGGATTGTTCTGGTTAATCCAGAAGGTGTTATATGACATTCTCTACTCGTTTTACCAAAATGGAGCGTATTGGCTAGGTGTCGAAAAAGTTTCAAGTCTCTGATTTTCATGCTTGTATTCCTTGCTATTGAGAGTCTGTTGCAATATATGCAATGTAGTATAGCAAATAAATCACTTGACGCAAGTAGAGATTCTAACTAAAAAGATTGCAAGTGATTAACATTATTATGTCGTTTTTAAGAAAACCTAAAATAAAAAACCTGCTATGGGAGTATATTATGTCTAATAACTATTTTAACACCCTTCCTCTTCGTCGTCAGATTGAAGAACTGTCAAAATGTCGTTTCATGGATTCTTCAGAGTTTGAAGGAGTTGAGTATCTCAAAGGTGCAACTATTGTTATCGTTGGTTGTGGTGCTCAAGGGTTAAATCAAGGCTTGAATCTCCGTGATAGTGGCTTGAACGTAAGTTATACACTTCGTGATGCCGCCATAGCGGAAAAACGCCAATCTTGGAAGAATGCCACAGAAAATGATTTTGTAGTGGGAACCTACGAAGAACTAATTCCAACTGCCGACTTAGTAATTAACCTTACCCCAGATAAGCAACACACCAATGTTGTTAAGGCTGTTATGCCTCTAATGAAAAAAGGTGCATGTTTGTCATACTCCCATGGTTTTAATATAGTGGAAGAGGGTATGCAGGTTCGTGATGACCTTACTGTTGTTATGGTTGCGCCTAAATCTCCAGGCACTGAGGTACGTGAAGAATATAAGCGTGGTTTTGGTGTTCCGACTCTTATTGCTGTTCATAGTGAAAACGATCCTCAAGGTGAGGGCTGGGATATTGCCAAGGCTTACTGTTGTGGAACTGGTGGTAATCGCGCTGGTGTTCTTGAGTCTTCTTTTGTTGCAGAGGTTAAGTCTGATCTTATGGGCGAGCAGACCATTCTTTGCGGTATGCTTCAAGCGGGTTCTATCCTTTGCTATGATAAGATGGTTGAGGAAGGAGTTGAGTCTGGCTATGCTAGCAAGTTCATTCAGCAGGGATGGGAAGTTATTACCGAATCACTTAAACATGGTGGTATCACTGGTATGCTAGATCGTTTGAGTAATCCAGCAAAACTAAAAGCTTTCTCTCTTACTGAAGAAATCAAAGAAATTCTTACCCCTCTTTTTGAAAAGCATATGGATGATATTGCCTCTGGGTATTTTTCTGAAACCATGATGGCTGATTGGGCAAACGATGATATTAATCTCCTTACCTGGAGAAAAGAAACAGGCGAGACAGCTTTTGAGAAAGCTGTGAATGGAGATATTGAGATCAGCGAGCAGGAATACTACGATAAAGGTATCTTGATGATTGCTATGGTTAAGGCTGGTGTTGAACTCGCCTTTGATACCATGGTTGCAGCTGGTATTAAGGAAGAGTCTGCATATTATGAGTCTCTGCATGAGCTACCACTTATTGCTAATACAGTGTCTCGTAAGAAGCTTTATGAAATGAATGTGGTTATTTCAGACACTGCAGAATACGGTAATTACCTATTTGCTAATGCTGCTATACCAATGCTCAAAGAGTTTATGAAAAGTGTGAAGTCCGATGTGATTGGTAAAGGAATAGAGGTAAAAGATAATGGTGTTGATAATATTGAGCTAATCGAGGTTAACGAGGCTATTCGTTATACAGCAGTAGAGGCAATTGGTGAGGAGCTAAGAGCTTATATGAGTGAGATGAAACCTATTATGTAAGAGACCTTCTATTATATATAGTATTAAATGGCCTAGCGGAAGAAATTCAGCTGGGCCATTTTTATTTTAAAGGAAGCTATGATAAGTTTAATTGCTGGAATGAAATGAAAATTAAACTTAGGGAGTTAATATGTATGATATAAAAGAAGTATTGAAAAATCGTTACACAGTAAAATCATTTGATCCAAAGAAAAAGCTTACAGATGAGCAAGAGAGAGCGGTAGAAGATTTATTGCAACTTTGCCCTTCTAGTATAAATAGCCAGCCTTGGGAGTATATAATTGCCACTACAGAGGAAGGAAAGAAGAGGGTGGCTACTAGTACAGATGGAAATTATGCATTTAATACACCAAAAATTCTGGATGCATCTACAGTTATAGTAATGTGTAGTAGGTTGAAGTTCGATGACAGATACTTAAAGAGCTTATTAGACAAACAAGACAAGGACGGAAGATTTATAAATGAAGATGTAAAAAATTCTACAAAGGCTGGTAGTGCATTTTTTGTGGATTTTCATAATAAAACTTTAGGTGATACTGACTCATGGTTAAGTAGTCAGGTATATTTGGCAATGGGTAATTTGCTCTTAGGGGCGGCAGTATTAGAAATAGATGCTTGTCCGATGGAAGGGTTTGACGCAGAAAAGCTAGATATAGAGTTTAATTTAAGTGATCGTGGGATGGCTGCAAGAGGAATTATTAGCCTTGGTTTTAGGGCAGAAGATGATTTCAATGCAAGTTTACCCAAGTCTAGATGGGATAAAGAACAAATTATAAAAAGAATTTAAGATGAAGGTCTTTAGATTATATCTTTAATCTATGGATATAATTTCATCTTCAGTAGTGATGATTTGGATACTTACGTATTGGCTGAAGATAGAAAAGAGGTAATTAGTGAAAGAAAATAGTTGACGAACTCTAGGTAAACTTGTAGATTCGCCCGACGTTCCGAGCACGAGACAACAGCTTCTAGCTATTGATTTCGAGCAAAGAAATAGGGTGAAAAAAGTTGTTGACAGTTTAGCTGACTTCAAGTAAATTCGCTC
>JAOPTU010000011.1:0-792 GCA_051531995.1 Desulfotalea sp. | reverse complement strand
TATGTGCCTGTTAGTGTTGCTGCTACACCTGTTCCATCTGTTATATCTGCGTTTGTATCACCGACTGCGGCACCTACTACTGTAGTTGTATCTGCTCCGATTGTATCATCTTGTGTATTATCGGTAGTATTATCAATTACATTTCCACCTACAGTATTTGGTGCAGCATCTTCCGTGATTGCGTTTGTATCTGCTACTGCTGTAACACCTGTATCTGTGATTAAGATATCTAAGTTTTGAGGTGTGACTGATGGAGTTCCAGCTGTATCTTTTACTACGATTGAAATTGAATCTACGATTTCTTCTTGTACACCATCATCATTTGCATCATGGTCTTTACTTGTTCCGTTTGGATCATAGTCATATGTAACGGTACCTGCGTTGTAACCAGTAATTGTGATTACACCCTCAGTCGTATTAATTACTACTGGAGTGGTGCCAGTATTCGCTAAGTCAACTGCGTCAATTACTGTTCCGCCAACACTAAGAGATGCTAGTCCATCTGGGGCGGTGATTGTGAAAGTCTCACCTGTAATACTTGCGTTTTCTGCTACAGTGTTCTCACCTGTTGCACCTGCATTATCATCTGGAATAGTTACCGTTGGAACTCCATCACTTGCACCTGTTACTGCGATTGTGACGGTTGTATTACTCGTTGAACCATCTGAATCCTGGATGGTGTAGGTAAATACATCGTTTGCTATTACACCAGCCGCAAGTGCGTTGGTATCCGCATCTGCATTATCAAGCGTGTAGGTGTATGAACCATCTGCTGCAATTTCGATTGAACCA
>JAOPTU010000010.1:0-3383 GCA_051531995.1 Desulfotalea sp. | reverse complement strand
ATAGTTCTTTGAAAATTAAATAAATGATAGAAAGAAATCCTTTTATTGGATGATCTGGCGTATTTTACGCTTTGAAGATTATGAAAATATTAGGTAATAGTTAGATTTAAATGCTGATTAGAGAGCAATCTTTATGATGCATTGATTTTATTAGTTTAAGCGCCAATAAAATCAGAAAAAACTTAATAGTTTAATCAAGTTTTATGGATAAGCTACTAAGGGCTAACGGCGGATGCCTTGGCATCAGGAGGCGATGAAGGACGTGGCAAGCTGCGATAAGCTTCGGGGAGCTGTTAACATGCTTTGATCCGGAGATTTCCGAATGGGGAAACCCAGTAGAATTTATATTCTATTATCTCACACTGAATACATAGGTGTAGAGAGGCGAACGTGGGGAATTGAAACATCTAAGTACCTACAGGAAAAGAAATCAATTGAGATTCCGTAAGTAGCGGCGAGCGAACGCGGAAAAGCCCGACTGAACAATATGGATTCAATAAAATATAGTAGAAAGGTATGGAAAGGCCTACCATAGACGGTGATAGTCCGGTATATGAAATATTTTATGACCTAGTTCGAAAGAGTACCACGGGACACGTGAAACCCTGTGGGAATATGGGAGGACCATCTTCCAAGGCTAAATACTACCTGATGACCGATAGTGAACAAGTACCGTGAGGGAAAGGTGAAAAGAACCCCGGGAGGGGAGTGAAATAGAAACTGAAACCGTTAGCTTACAAGCAGTAGGAGCCCTATGTCTTCGGACAGGGTGACTGCGTGCCTTTTGCATAATGAGTCAACGACTTACCGTGTGCAGCGAGGTTAAGCCGCGAGGTGAAGCCATAGCGAAAGCGAGTCTTAATAGGGCGTTTAGTTGTATGCGGTAGACCCGAAGCCGGGTGATCTATCCATGACCAGGGTGAAGGTCGAGTAACATCGACTGGAGGCCCGAACCGATATAGGTTGAAAACTGTTCGGATGAGTTGTGGATCGGAGTGAAAGGCTAATCAAACTCG
Source organism: Desulfotalea sp. (assembly GCA_051531995.1). Lineage (GTDB taxonomy): Bacteria > Desulfobacterota > Desulfobulbia > Desulfobulbales > Desulfocapsaceae > Desulfotalea. Next base: position 2,367 of record JAOPTU010000010.1, on the reverse strand, counting down.
GTGATAGCTGGTTTTCTCCGAAATATATTTAGGTATAGCCTCACATGATGACTGACGGAGGTAAAGCACTGACAAGACTAGGGGGCCCACCGGCTTACCAACTCTTATCAAACTCAGAATGCCGTCAAGTTCAAGTGTGGGAGTCAGACTACGGGAGATAAGTTCCGTGGTCAAAAGGGAAAGAGCCCAGACCGTCAGCTAAGGTCCCTAAACTATGCTAAGTGGGAAAGGATGTGGAATTGTTTATACAACCAGGAGGTTGGCTTAGAAGCAGCAACCCTTTAAAGAAAGCGTAATAGCTCACTGGTCTAATGATACCGCGCCGAAAATTTAACGGGGCTAAGCATAGTACCGAAGCTACGGATACGAAATTTATTTTGTATGGTAGGAGAACATTGTGGCCGCCTGAGAAGGTACACCGTAAGGAGTGCTGGAGGTTCCACAAGAGCTTATGTTGACACGAGTAGCGAAAAACAAGGTGAGAAACCTTGTCGCCGAAAGCCTAAGGTTTCCTGTAGTCAAGTTAATCTGCTCAGGGTTAGTCGGTCCCTAAGGCGAGGCCGAGAGGCGTAGTCGATGGGAAACAGGTTAATATTCCTGTACCAGTATTGTAATGTTATGGTAAGGAGGGACGGAGAAGGTAAGCCCATCCGGACATTGGTTGTTCCGGTTTAAGCATGTAGGTGTGAAACTTAGGCAAATCCGGGTTTCTTTAACACTGAGGTGTGATGACGAGTCCTTTGGACATAAAGTGGGTGGTTCCATGCTTCCAGGAAAAGCTTCGTATCTAGTTACAGTATTGACCGTACCGCAAACCGACACAGGTAGGCAGGTAGAGAATACCAAGGCGCTTGAGAGAACTCTGGTTAAGGAACTCGGCAAAATAGCACCGTAACTTCGGGAGAAGGTGTGCCTGCGTGGTCTGAGTTATTTACTAACTTTAGCCTAGTCAGGTTGCAGTGAAATGGGGGGAGCGACTGTTTACTAAAAACACAGGACTCTGCGAAGTCGAAAGACGAAGTATAGGGTCTGACGCCTGCCCGGTGCCGGAAGGTTAAGGGGACTTGTTAGCTTATGCGAAGCAATGAACCGAAGCCCCGGTAAACGGCGGCCGTAACTATAACGGTCCTAAGGTAGCGAAATTCCTTGTCGGGTAAGTTCCGACCTGCACGAATGGCGTAACGATTTCCCCACTGTCTCAACCAGAGACTCAGCGAAACTGTAGTACCGGTGAAGATGCCGGTTACCCGCAGCAAGACAGAAAGACCCCGTGAACCTTTACTATAGCTTGGCATTGGTTTTAGAGGTAACATGTGTAGGATAGGTGGGAGACTTTGAAGCATGCACGCTAGTGTGTGTGGAGTTGCCCTTGAAATACCACCCTTGTTATCTTTGAAATCTAACCGCGATCCGTTATCCGGATCCGGGACATTGTCTGGTGGGTAGTTTGACTGGGGCGGTCGCCTCCTAAAGAGTAACGGAGGCGCGCGATGGTTCCCTCAGGCTGATTGGAAACCAGCCGTAGAGTGTAAAGGCATAAGGGAGCTTGACTGCGAGACTGACAAGTCGAGCAGGTACGAAAGTAGGTCTTAGTGATCCGGCGATTCCGCATGGAAGGGTCGTCGCTCAACGGATAAAAGGTACTCCGGGGATAACAGGCTTATCTCCCCCAAGAGTCCATATCGACGGGGAGGTTTGGCACCTCGATGTCGGCTCATCACATCCTGGGGCTGAAGCAGGTCCCAAGGGTATGGCTGTTCGCCATTTAAAGTGGTACGCGAGCTGGGTTTAAAACGTCGTGAGACAGTTTGGTCCTTATCTGTTGCGGGCGCAGGATATTTGAGGAGATCTTTCCCTAGTACGAGAGGACCGGGATGGACGAACCTATGGTGTACCAGTTGTTCCGCCAGGAGCATCGCTGGGTAGCTAAGTTCGGAAGGGATAACCGCTGAAAGCATCTAAGCGGGAAGCCTACTTCAAGATAAGATATCCCATGATTAATCATCTGAAGGCTCGTTGTAGACCACAACGTTGATAGGTCGGGTGTGGAAGTGCAGTAATGCATGGAGCTAACCGATACTAATTAGCCGTGAGGCTTATCCATATTCTTGATTAAGTTATTAAGAGCAGAAATCTAACTGTAACAACTTCTATCATTATTTAGTTTTGAACTGAAAAAACAAAATTTTTTCGGTGACCATAGCGAAGAGGCCCCACCCGTTCCCATTCCGAACACGGAAGTTAAGCTCTTCAGCGCCGATGGTACTGCATGGGAGACTGTGTGGGAGAGTAGGTCGTCGCCGTCTTTTTTATATAAAGCCCCAATCTGAATCATTTCAGGTTGGGGCTTTTTTTTTGACCTTTTTT
>JAOPTU010000009.1:0-94286 GCA_051531995.1 Desulfotalea sp. | reverse complement strand
CGTCACAATCGCAGTAACAGGTACGAATGATGCCCCTCAGATTGGAAATGTTGGAGTAGCGGTGGTTTCTGAAGAAGGTTTACCTTCAGCAAATGCTGATGATACCGGACTTTCTGATACCACCAATGAAACTGTATATATAGGGTCTATGAATTTTTCTGATGTAGACAGTACTTCACTTTCTGTATCCTTAGCTGCCCCTTCAGGTCTAACTTCCGGTGGAGTTGCTCTTTCTTGGTCAGGAATTGGGACTAATACATTAACTGGTTCTGTTGGAAGCAATGATATTGTTACAATTCATGTTGCCTCTAGTGGAGAATACACTGTCACTTTATCAGGTTCAATGGACCATGTAGATGATACAGCGGAAGATACATTGGATTTCGATGTTGCTGTTACGGTATCTGATGGAGTTGCTGATGTCAATACTACCTTGAGTGTAACAGTTGAGGATGATTCACCAATTGCTCACTCCTCACTTAACTTAGTTGAAATTACAAATCATACTATTGCTGTCGGCGGATTGTCTGCCGGGTTTGAAAATTATACATTTTCACCGAATTGGAGCAACGTATGGCAGTATAATAATGATAGTGATTCACTTATAGACACACTTTGGTGGGGTAATCCAGTTACAGCAGGGAAATATTCAGGTTATAATTTGGTTGATAATACCCAGATTACTGGTGGCAACACAATAGATTTAGAAGCAGGAACCATATTTACTATAGGTTCATTCACCCATAGTAATTTTCCAATATATTCAAATGCTAGTACGCTAGGTAGTACTCAAATGTCTATCACAATGGATGTGATTATCGATGGTGTTGCACATCAAGTAGATTTTCAAATACAGATGACTCATGAAGAGACAACAAACATCACAGGTGACCCTGAAGCTTCAAGAGATATTATTACTCTTCCAACTCAGCAACAAACTTTTACGATTGCTGGAGAAAGCTATACAGTTGTGATCGATGGATTTGTAGACGAGAATATAGTTGGGGCAACTCCTCAACAAATTATTAAAACTTACGAAGAAATGGCTAATACGTACAGCATAGTGGCACATATTCAATCAACAGATACATTACCAGTATTAAGTGGTAACGTGTTAACAGAAAGTGGTGCCGATGGCTCAACTACTCTTGTTGTCTGGGATAGTATTTCCACAGCTTATGGCACATTTATTGGTTCGGCTGATGGTAGTTACACTTTTGAAGTAAATCGTGTTACGAAAGATGGCCTTGATGCCGATGACGTTTTGACTTTGGATATAGGATATTCAATTACTGATAATGATGGTGATAGTTCATCCTCAACATTGACGGTAGCTATTCATGGTGCTGGTGCAGACTTACTGATAGGTGACTCAGGAAACAACACTTTAGTTGGAAGTAGTGTTGATGATATTCTCAGTGGCAAAGGTGGTAATGATACAATTTATGGTGGTGATGGTGCTGATACAATAAGTGGAGGTTCCGGTAGGGATACTATAAGTGGTGGTGAAGGTGCTGATAATATAGATGCAGGCGGTGGAGCGGATCAAATAGTGTATGACTCAAATGACACTTCAATTGACGGTGGTAGCGGTCTTGATACATTATTGATATCAGATTCCGTACTTGATTTTGAAAATGTTCATCGTATAGAAAAAATAGAGTTGAATGCACCAGGCGGACAAACTATTAATTTAAGTCTTAATGAAGTACTCAGTATGACTGATAATGATAATACCCTCGATTTTCAAGGTGGGACTAACGATGTTGTAAAAATAGATTCTGCCGGTTGGACTCAGGATACTAACGACCATGGGTTATTTACCAATATTATTGATACCAATGTCCATGTAGTAATTACTTCTTCCGGAAATATTGGAAATGAAATTACTATTGATTTTACAGATCCTAACCATACTGACATAGTATAAAATCTAACCTGATAGTAGATGATAAGATGGCCATACAAAAATATTATTTGGTATGGCCATTTTGAAGGAAGACTAGATAAGGATTTAAAACTTTGATACGTTATAAACCGTTCCACATAATATTAGCACTTCCAACGATTGTATCGGGTGACCAATTCTCAGCGCTAATATTAGATTCCACTACTTATGTGGTAAGGGCAAATTATTTCATTTGACACAGTTCACTGAACATACCCCAGTTGTCCGTGATCACCCTTTAGTGTAGAACATTACGACTATTAGTCGCTGTTCCGACCTTTACGATCATGGCTTGTGTAACCCCAGTGGTGCTCTAGCTCGGCATTTAGAGCTGATTCTACTGTGACTTTGGTGAGTTGTGCTGAAAGAGCACTTAGATCTTCAGGAGTTTTTAGATCTTTGGCTATTTTTGCGGCCAAGGCCTTCATTTTATCTTTATTCATTGTAACACCCATTGTTAATTTCTCGTAAAGAGAAGTTACACGACAATGAGTAGTTACATAAATTAATTTACAGCCTCCGCAATGCAACTATAATTTTAATTGCAAGCCCAATTCCAGCCTGTTACGTAGACCAGTCTTTTCGTAAATTGAGGTTAAGTGTGCTTTTACGGTACGAATACTGATAAAAATATTATCTGCAATTTCTTGATTAGACATCCCTTTTGCAACACAAAGAGCCACTTCTTGTTCTCTTTTGCTAAGTTTATTTAACAAAAGAGTATTCTTTTGTGTTGTCATCTCGTTAATATTACTATCAGGGTTGATCTGTTCAATTAATGTTAACACAATTGAAGGTGGTAACCAAATCTGTCCAGCTTTCACACTTTTAATTGCCTGGCATAGGTTTTCTTCACGCATATGGCGGTTTCCATAGCCCTTTGCTCCCGTTTGAAGTACTGCAACTGCTTCCTGAAATACAGGTAAGGCAGAAAGAGCAATAATTGGTGAAAAGAAGGTGTTGCTATTAGGTAGTAAGCATTCCTTCAAATCGACAATCATAACATCACAACTTTGTAAAGCAGTATTAGGAACCAATTTATAGTCAGTGAAGACTTTTACACAGGTTATCCCATAAAGATCTTCAACCTTATTTGCCAGTACAACATCTTTACTCAAGCAAATTATATTCATTAACGCTCCCTTAAGGCATTGTTTTTAGCCCTGAGTATTGGTTTCATGAGATATTGCATTACAGTTTTCTTGCCTGTTATTATATCAACTTGTGCGGTCATTCCTATAATTATTTTTTTCTTATTATTTTCACTACCAATATAGTTTTGCGAACTTTTAACTCGAACTAGGTAAAATTCTTCTCCCCTTGCTTGCCCACTTTCTTCGGTAATGGTGTCAGCACTAATGTGGGTTACTTCTCCGTCAAGGCCGCCATAAATTGCAAAATCATAAGCAGTAAATTTTAAAACAGCTTTTTGTCCAGGGTATATAAAAGCAATGTCGGCAGGTTTAATTTTTGTTTCGACCACCACTGCTTCATCAGTAGGTACAATTTCTAAAATTTCCATTCCCGGTTTTAGAACACCACCAACAGTATTTATAAGTAATTGCTTTATAGTACCATTCACAGGAGATCTAACATCAGTTCTAGTTACTCTGTCTTGAATTGCGACTGCCATAACCCTAAGGCGATCAAGCTCAGCCATGACAGCATTTAGTTCTTCAAGAGCTTCTGACTTTCTGCTCTCATCTAGTTCCTCAATTTTTTGTTCTGCTTCAATGATCTGGGTATTAAGGGAGGCAATTTTGTTTGAAGTGCGATTAATTTCTTGTGTTTTTTCAAGATTACGCTGTTTTAATTGCAAAAATTCAAGTTCTGAAAGAAGCTTCTTTTTAAAGAGAGGGCGGCTTAAGTAAATTTCTCTGCCAATCATTCCCTTACTTATTTTAAAAGATTTAAGATCTTCCTCAGCATCCTGTAGTTCAATTTGCCGTTGCTGAAGTTGTTGTTGTAGCACTGACTTCTGATTCTCATGTTGCCTAGATAGTGTGTTGTATAGTCGTTTTTCATTATCTATTATTTCGATCTCTTGTATACTTTCGTTCTCATTCGCAATTCTTTTAGGAAATACATCTATAATCCCTGCTTCTAACTTTAACCTATAAGATTTAGTCTGTAATTCCTTAATTTTGTACCCACTCTCAGCAAAAGAGCTACCTATTCCTGTGTCATCTATGGTTACTAGGATATCACCGCGTTTAACAATCTGACCTTCAAAAACATGAATTTCTTCGACTATACCACCTTCAAGGTTTTGAACGACTTGGATTTGTTGTGATGGTATTGTTCGCCCAAGACCTCTAGTTCTTTCATCAAGTTCAGCAAAATAGCACCAAGTTGTAATCGTCGCTATCACTAGGCAGATGATATAAAGTAATATATTTAACCGAGAACCATTACTTGCGAGCATAGCACCACTAAGGCTATTCATAAACTTAACATCACGTTTAGAATATCCATTTTGGTAGATTGGCTTAGAAGGTTTTTTTAACTCGGGTGTAATCTCTTTTATGACTTCTTTGTTTTTAGAGACATTGGTTTGTTCACTCATTAGCCTTTGCCTCCCAGTTTTGCCATAACCTCAGCTTTTGGGCCATCCATAACAATTTTTCCGTCATCCATAACAATCAGACGATCTACAAGGGAGAGAATTGATGGTTTATGGGTAATGATAATTGTAGTTTTACCTTTAGTCATCTTTTCTAGGTTTTTAATAACATTCATTTCTGTACTGTGATCCATGGCATTGGTCGGCTCATCAATTAGCACAATTGGACTTTCTTCGATAAATGCTCTGGCAAGGGCTATTGATTGCCGTTGTCCACCAGAAACATTCTGTCCCCTCTCTCCTACTTGCAAGTCAAGGCCAAGAGGATGACGATTAGTTAATGAGGTGACCATTGCAAATTCAGATGCAGATATTATTTCAGCATCTGTTGCATGGGGCGATTTAAGAGTAATGTTATCTCGTACTGTGCCGGAAAAGAGAGTTACTTCTTGTGGTACATAGCTATAGTTTTTTCTTAAGTCGGCTGGGTCAATTTGTTTTATATCTAAGCCGTCCACGAAAACAGAACCACTTGTAGCCTCATAGAAGCTCATGAGAAGGTGACTTAGCGTTGATTTGCCAGAGCCAACTTGGCCTATTATGCCAACACGTTCACCAGCATTTATCTTAAAACTAACGTTTTTTAAGGCATTTTTTTCTTCTTCTGGATAGGCAAAATTTACATCTTTAAATTCAATGTCACCGTTAAAGTCTGGACGTCTGATAAATCTTTTGTTTTCAGGGCGTTCTACTTCTTTTGCCATTAAATCATTTAGACCATTTAGGCCTGTTTTCATCTGTTGATAGTTTGCTAGTAAAGAGGCCGCTTGGGTCCATGGGGCAATTGACCTAGCTGCAAGGATGTTAATAGCAATGAGTGCACCCATGGTCATTTCCCCGTTTTTAATTAGGTAAACACCTGCTACGACGATGGCGACAGAACTTATTTGAGTGAGAAAGGAAGAGACTGTTGAAAGAGAACTAAATCTTATACGAGACATTAAACTTTTAGAGGCAATATCGCCTGTAGATTCTTCCCAATGCCATTGGATTGTAGAATTTGCATTGAATGATTTAATTGTTTCAAGATTTGTTAATGATTCGATTAAAATACTGCTTTTTCTAGCAGTTGCTTCATGGGTACTCTCTACAATTTTTTGTATTGAGTTCTTCATCGGCACTGTGAAGATAAAGAGTATTAGTAAAACAACCAGCGGTACCACAACCATTACTGGGTTTATTGTATAGATCACTATGAGAAATATTATAGAAAATGGTAAATCAATAAAAGCTGTTAGAGCTGTAGATGCGAAAAATGAACGTATTCCATCAAAATCTCGTATGTTACTCGCAAAAGCACCAACTGATCTGGGTCTCTCTTTCATCTTGAGATTCATGGCATGCTCAAAAAGCATTGAAGAGAGGATAATGTCACTTTTTTTAGCTGCTCGTTCTAAAAAAAGAGTACGTAAAAATTTTAGAATGATGTCGAAAGTATAAATGCAACCTACACCGATAGCTAAAACCCACAAGGTGTCAATGGCATTATGTGGAATGACGCGGTCATAAACATTCATCGTAAATAAGGGGCCAGCGATGACGAAAAGGTTTATGAAGAGCGTGGCAACAATTACTCGAATATAAATGCTTTTAAACTTATATAGTGTCCCGAAAAACCAATTTTTCCCATTCGTGTCTTTTTCTCTGCCGACCAGAGTGTCCTGACCGAAACCTTCATAAAGTTTTTTAAGAAAAAACGTGAAACCTAGGTAATCTTTTTCAAGTTTTTCTATTGAGATTTCCATTGGATGATCATCAATGCTCGGCATTATAATAACTGCTTGGCCCGTTTCTAGGTTGAGATTTGTTAATACGCAAGCAACATCTTTTTTCAGTATCAGAATAACAGGTAGAACCACTGATGGAATTGAAGAGATAGATCTTTCTTGCAGAGTTGAAGTAAATCCAGCTCTTCCTGCCGCTCTCGAAAAATTTGAGTTAGATGTATTTATGCTAAATAATCGTTTCTTTTCATCTGTTGGGTCAAAAGGGAGACCCTGGATTAAGGCTTCGGCGGATGCTGGCTTTTTATTTATTTTGGTGAGAGCGACTAAGCATAGTAGTAGCGGGTCAGATCGTAATTTCTCATCCATATATTTCTCCATTTAAGGAAATAAGTGAGTCAAGTAGTTGAGTATTAAGGAGATAGTTATACAATGCTTTCCTTTAATAGATTGTGAGGTGAGTTTGCTTCTTGTCGTTGTTTGCTGAACTTCTCAATTTGCAACGTAAATAGAGAAGTTCAGCAAATGTTTAGGCAGTTGGTAATAGTTTTTTAGGGACAATAAAAATATAATCTATCACTTGGTAAGACTTACCTCAACACGGCGGTTTAACCTTCTGCCAGCTGCGGTACTGTTGTCTCCGATGGGATTTTGATTGCCTTTACCTTCCACTGTTATTGCGAAAGCATCGATACCATCAGCTATGAGAAGTTCTTTTACCATGTTTGCACGTTTCAGGGAAAGTTGAGTGTTCTCCTGAGTATTGTTGTTAGATGCGACAAAACCTTCAACAAGTATTTTACCTTTGTATTCTCGAGAAAACAGGCCTAGTGTAAACTCTGAAAGGTTTGCTACAGCATCTTGAGTTAGGGCACCAGTATTTGGTTGAGTCTCTAGATGTATCTTGTCGGGACTAAGGGCTTTGCTATCTTGTATTTTACTCAGAGGATATGCTTTATCCTCGAATTGTTGCGGGTTGATGTATGGTCCTAAAGTTTCGTTATCATGTGAGTAACCAAGTGCTGTGACTTTTATTTCTACACAGCCATTAATTTTTATTTTAGCAGTAAAGCTTGAATTGTCACACTGATCTACTTTGTCCATGGAGCTATCTTCATCGCGATTTACACTGATGCCTTCGTATGCTTTTACTTCCTGTTTTTTGATGGTGTCAAAAACATCAGCATAGTTTTCTGGTGGTAATTCAAGCTTTTGGCGTAAACCACTGTTATATTCTTTCAGTAGAATACCTGTTGATTGCAACAAGCGATACTGGGCAATGAGGTGAGAAAATTGTGACTCAGAGTAGGACAGTTTTGCATCTGTATACTCATTTTCCATATTAAGTAGATCTAGTAGTGTACGTTTGCCAACATAGTATTCTTCTTTAAACGCATCTAGTGTTTTGGCACTTAGTTGTACATGTTCGTTTAGATACTTTTTCTTATAATCTTCAGCTTCTTTAATATTCCAAGCAAGCCTTACGGATTCATTAACATTGCGGCGTTCAATATAAGACCTTTGGTTCTCTTTACGGATACGTTGTCTGTCACGTTGCTGTTCTCCATCTCGTAAGCCGCCATCATAAAATGTATAATTAAACATTAAATAGGCACCTAATTGGGTGGTATCTCCTTCGTCGCCGCCTGTATCATCCCGGTACTGACCTCTTAGTTCTAAATCTAGAGTAGGGTAGTCTTTTGCATCAGATCTTTCAAAAGCATAGCGACTGCTTTCAATATTGAATGCTGCAACTTTTAAGGCCGGGTGGGTGTGAAAAGCGAGATCTACAGCTTCCTCAACGGTTGGTGGTAGTTGTGCTTTGGGTTGAGGAATAACGAATTGTTCTGGACTTAATTGTTGGCCAAAACGTTTGTGAAATACGACTAATGCTTGATTAAGGTCTTGTTGGCGAGAAATAAAACTACCTTTTGAGAGAGCAAGGCGAGATTCTGAGTTGTAAAGTTCAGAAACACGATTAAAACCGGCTTCAGTTTTTTCTCGTACCTGCAGCATGATTTTTTCTTGAGTTAGGGAGTTTTGCTCTGCGATGGCAAGAAGATCACGTGCCTTAATTACATTGATATATGCTTGTGCTGTTTCGAGGTAGACGTCATTAGCTGTATTTAAAACGTCGTAAGCTGCGGCTCTAATTCTGGCTTCTGTTTCATTTACAAAAGCTGTGGTTTCTCCGCCTTTGAAAATGTTTTGACGAACATAGAGAGAGGCATCAGTGGCAATTAAATTTTTTTCGATGTCACCAGTCTCAACGCCGTCTGTTCTTTCTGGGCCTGATGAAATTGTAGTTCCAACTGTTGGATAGTAGCCACTTTTGGCAATGGCTCTTTCTGCTAAAACACTACTGTAGGTTTTTAGCGATTCTAGGATGTTTGGGTCTTTTAGGCTAATATCACTTATAGCTTCTTCTAAAGAAACAGTTTTGACAGGCTTGTCATTTTGGTTTGCATAAGTGTTAAAAGGGGAGGTGAGAATAATTGTAATTATTATTAATCGAAAAATATGTCTTCCAGACATCTGCTTTTTCATACATGGCAAGCCTTCATTTGAGTTAATAAAAAATTTATTTTTTTTACTATAGCCTTTTTAAGACATTTTTCCAGGAAATAATAGAGTAAAATTGTTGTGTTGGGGCTTTTTATTGTTTTTTTGCATCAAACTAATCTTATTCTCTTTTTGAATAAAACAACCAAGTATCTTCTAGTTGGAGGAGAAGAAGGGCAGCGTGATATCTTGCCGTTCTGTTTCTTATTTATGTCTAAGAGATGCAGTGCATCTTAAGTATGCTTTTGTGGCTATTTTTTCTGTGAGGTTACGAATTCCAACTAGAGGATTTTTGAGCCTTAAGGCGAAACGATTTCTGATTACTTTATTGGAGGTCGTGGTTTCTTGTATTTGATCACGCTTTTCAATTTGCTTTGCAAGTATGGCAAACAAATTTTGTTCCTCTAATACTAACTTTCTTGCCTTTAAAATATAGGGTAGACGGTCTTCAAACTCATTGTTGGCGATGGTACTTTTAATAATGTCTAGTGCTTTGGGATAGTCATTTATATCAATGGGAATAAAACTTTCTTTAGGGAAGTAATCTGTTGCATTTGGTGCACCATAATAAAAAGGTAACGTGTAACCAAGGAACGCATCTGGGAGCTTTTCTGTTAGATGATTATGGGCTATATGGTTCTCTATTGTTAGGTGGTACTTGTATGGATCTAATGCTTCAGCTTTGTCTGCCATTGGCCTTATTCCATGACCAAATCTGTCCATTTCAGGAATGTCTTTTTGTAGTTGCCTTGTAAAAAGCACTCTCGCCGTATGGAGTGTGTTACCGCCTGTTCTGTCCGAGCATACGGTCGCTAAGTCTCTTGTCTTTTTTGGTAAAGGTAGGTTCGCAATTGTGTCGTAATCAAGGTTGCCATTTGCTGATTCTCCATAAAACCACATCAGTCCAGGGTGATGATCGATATGCCCTTTGTGGTGGTGGAGCGCCCATGGTTCTTGGAATGACAATATATGTCCAAATTGTTTTAAGTAGTCTTTGCCGTAAACTGTTATGGTTATCGGTTCAAGTGTTACTAGAATGGTCTTTTCTTTTGGGCATTTTAGGTGCTCTTCACCAAAATGTCCGTTGGTTGCGGGAATATCATGATAAACAACTAACCAGTCGTATTGCTTACAGTTTACATCAAAGGTGAATTTGCAGTTCTTCCATATTGGATTTTTTTGAGGGAAAAAACGTAAAAAAAGGTCGATTTGGATATCACTGACTAATCCACGATGCATAAATTTGACAATTATTGGGTCTTTTGATGCAGGGATATTGTGTGATTGATTAGTGTTCATATAATAGCACTTAATTAAAAAAATATTTTTCTATATCTTCAGTGGTGGTCGGAAGATAAAAGGTTGCCAGTAGTATAGCAAAAATATGGCTTGGTATTGACGATAGTAGCCACGACGCCGCCAAACTCCCTAATGCCGCATAGATAATAATAGCCTGTAGTCTAAACGCCTGGCTTCTCGCATTATTTCTGGTATATCCCCATGAATTATATATTGGTAAAAACAATAATAATAAGTAAGTGAAAACTCCCAGTAGGCCAATTTGCACGCCTGTAAGACAGTATTCATTGTGAGGGTCAGAGCTAGGTATTGTTTTTCTATCTTTTATTAACTCTCCTTGAACGGTGGCGTATGATCCAGTGCCGTGACCAAAGATAGGTTTTTCTTTTATAAGCTCAAGGCTATTCAGTTGCCAATCTAGTCTGACACCAATACTTGTTTTAGCGTCCTTGCTTTCAGAATCGTATTTTTTGAAATTTGTAATTGTTTGCTGGACTCGTAGCTGTACGATACCAGAGACATTATAAATACTTGTGGCTGCAACTATAGCAATAATACAGGCGATGAGCTGTTTTTTTATGGAAAAATACTGCAAGAATAATAACCCTATTAAGGCAATATATATTATCCAACCTGTACGGTTGCTGGTCATAAAAAAAAGATCGAAGCTGGTTAGTGAAAAAATCATTAACCACAGCCATTGTTTATTTTTACTTTGTAAAAAAGATTGTAAAGCCAAATATGGGAAAATTGCTAAAAAACCACCACCATGTCGCATTATCGAAAACTTGTTGGGATCTATTATTCCTGTGAAGGCAAGCAGTGCGTTTGCGATAAGCAAGAGATAACCTGCAAAAAATGCTATTATTATCTTCTCATGAACACCTTTTTGATCATGGGCAAGGGAAATAATAACGGGAATAAATAATAGTACTCTGTAACCTTTGAAAAAATCCAGTGCATCTTTAATTGGAGCAGGAGAATAAAAAATACCGAAGAAGAGTAAGATGACGTAGATTGTTGCGACAATACATATGGGTTTTTCTTTACAGATTTCAGGTAAATTTTTAAATCGACCAGAAGCCAGCCATAAAACCACCATTAAAATAGAAAAAATGGCAAGTAAAGAGCTTGAAAATAGGCAAAAAAAGCATGCCGCATATAAGCTATAGAGTGCATATTTTTGTAGGATTGGCATGATGTTTTTTTTATTTGCTTAATGTTCCGTTGAAAAAGGTTCTTAGGAATTTTGATTGAGCGAGTATATGTTTAGCCGCATTTTTAGTGAAAATAGGTTTTTTGTGAAATTCATCCCTTGCATTCTGTGAGTTATTGAGATTTTTAATTAACTGTATATTGGCCTCATTCTGGCCATTGTCTTGCCAGAAAATAATTCTTTCTCTATTAATAATATTTGGCTCAGGATTTTTGTCTCCCCAATATATTGGAATGGCACCAGCTTCAATTGCTTCAAATAATTTCTCTGTAACGTATCCTGAAGAGGAAGCATTTTCTGCACATATATTAAATCGGAATTTTAAAAGGTATTTTTTTTTGTTATCTTCAAACAAATTTTTCAATGTGTCATCGTTATGGAGAAGTTTTCCAGGGCAATGTACAAATGCAATTTTACCAATTTCCTCAGTAATATCCGAGCGTAACACATTTTGTGCTTTACCATAAATTTTTTTTGCAATATCATAACCATCATGGCTAGCTATCATGCATGCAAATAATTCCTTATCTTGTTTGGCTCTTTTTTCAAACTCATCAAGCTTGTTTTGTATAGATTCTATATTTGCATTAGCGAGAAAATCTGGTGGGAAAAGGTATAAAATCCACAATGGTAACCTATGGTAATTAGACCTGTCAATGTGGTCAAAACCCATGGAGAGTGTCGGTAACTGACCTAGATGACACTGGTACTCTCGGTATTTTTTTAGGGTTCGAAGGTTTTCTTCTGAAAAGAAAATGCTAGGGGCTGGGTGAAATTTTAAAATTAAAACAAGTAGCCAATAGCTTCCGAAGGACGAGGAAAAAATTAAATCAGGTTTGTGCCATGAATAAACGACTTTCTTACCAGTTGTTGTGCTTATGAAGTCAATAAACCAACCAAGTTTAACTTGGGTAGAGTATCCATTGTACGCAATTTTTATTGTATCGTCTAATTCTTTTCTGTGGCAATTATCCCAGATGAATACTCTACAGAAATGGTAGGCTTCTCTGATAAATTTTGATACTCTTTGCAGGTAAAATATCATTTGTCTGAAAAATTATTAAATTGTTTGACTTGTGTTCTTGGATAATTGTATTAATGCACGTTTTAGGTGGTAAATTGCCAGCCACATCTTTAACATACTTACCTTTTACAAGCAAAATTATATTATTGATAGCTTTGTTGAGTGAGGTAGTAACTATTATTTAACTAACCTTTCGATGATAAATAAAGAAAACAAGAGTCATTATCGTTCTGAAATTGATGGTCTAAGAGCACTTGCTATCATAGCTGTAATTATCAATCACTTTGAGAGTAGTTTGTTGCCAGGTGGTTTTTTGGGTGTTGACATCTTCTTTGTGATTTCAGGTTTTGTAATCACACAGTCATTAACCTCTCGTGAACATACATCATTCAGTGGATTTCTTATTGGTTTCTATGAAAGACGTATTAAAAGGCTAGCTCCAGCATTGATCTTTTTTGTAACGATAATGTCTTTTCTGGGTATCCTTTTTATCGAACCAGAGGCTGAGATTCTTAGAAACTCGATTAAAACCGGAATCTTTTCATTATTTGGTTTTTCGAATATTTTTCTTTTCAATCAGGCTACCGATTATTTTGGTTCGTCAGCCGAGTTAAATCTGTTCACTCACACTTGGTCTCTTGGTGTGGAGGAACAATTTTATTTTATTTTCCCTCTTATTTTTGGGCTAACTGGATGTTTGCAGAGAAATAAAAGTTACAAAACATTACTCTTTGTTCTTGCTGCACTATCAATTATCTCTCTAAGTTGTTTTTTTATGTTTAGCTCTGTTGCTTCATTCTATCTCATTCCTGCAAGGTTTTGGGAGTTGGCAATGGGCGTTATCAGTTTTTTTATTTACCTCAAGGTTAAGGGAAGGGTTGGATCTTTTTTCCCTGTTCTGGCTTTACTCGTAATCTTGTCCTGTTTCTTTTTGTCACCTTCTTATTCAATGTTTTCAACCGTCGCAATTGTGTTTGCGACGATGGTATTACTTTTTGGTTTAAAACAAAACACCTTACTTTATAATATCTTTACTCTGAAAATATTAACCTTTATTGGGCTTATTTCGTATTCTCTTTATCTTTGGCACTGGGGCATTATTGCCATTGGAAGATGGACTGTGGGCGTTAGTGGCTTTTGGTTATTTTTGCAAATTACTTTAGTATTTATTTTGGCCACTTTTTCTTATTATTTTATTGAACAACCATTTCGACATAAAAAATGGAGTTGTTTTTTGAAATTTAAAGAACTTTCAGTTGGCATAATTACAATCTGTATTGTGGCGTCCATTATTTTACTTGGAACAAATGTTTTTAAGTCTAAACTCTATTTAGGCAAGAATGCTATACTGGAGAAAAAAGGGGCCGCAACCTTACAGAATAAATACAGTTATATGAATAAATTATCTTGGAGTGGTTCAGATTGTGTTTTGGCATCTGCCTCTGATGTCGGTAAGGCAATTGATGTTGGCTCTTGTACCATTGGTAATACAGAAACAGCTGCGAAGAGGTTTCTGGTGATAGGCGATTCTTTTAGCGCTGCAGAACTGGAGATGTTTGCGGTAATTGCTAAAAGTGACCTTGGCGCTGTAACAGTTACGTCTTCTTGGGATGCCTCTCCAGTGTCTGAAATAGAAAATACAGGTTCATGGAAATCTACCAATGAATATTATTGGCATACTGTTATACCAGCTCTGGTCGAAGAATTAGATGCGGGCGATGTTTTGATTATGATAAACGATGGTTCCCAGTTTTGTCCTGGCGAAAGTTCTAAAGAGTTAACAGAACTGTTGGGAAGTCTTGAGAAAGGCTTGGATAGTTTGGCCTCGCAGTTAGAAACAAAAGGTGTAAGTGTATTATATCAAACTGCAAATCCTTTTTTACGTGATTCCCAGTGTGCCCCTGACACAGCACTTAGACAATGGTGGCATAGAGAAAATGAGCCGCCATGTATTTATTTTTCTAGAGAAGAAACGCTGAAACGTCGAAAAAGTTATGATAAGATTTTATCTTTAGTTTCTAAAAAGAACAATAACTTCTATGTTCTCGATTTAATAGACGTTCTTTGTCCGGGGGAGATTTGTAGGTTTTATAATGAGGAAGGAGTCTTTTTATATAGAGACGAGTATTCACACATGAGTGTGGAGGCGTCTAGGCTAGCACAACCTATTCTTCTGGAGCATTTGGAAGCTATCATTGATAACAAGTAGTGGTCTCTTTTTATGATTTTAGACAACTACTTGCCATTTTTTTGCTATCACAACTCTAAAGTTCTAAGCTATCCTCATCAAATGTTAAGGTAGCAAAATAATCCTGCAATGTTTCTTCACGTCGAATTAGAGTAGCGTTTCCAGTCTTAGTGAAAAGAAGTTCTTTTGGTCGCATCTTGCCATTATAGTTGAATCCCATTGCGTGTCCATGGGCACCAGTATCATGGATGACGAGGAGGTCGCCCTCTTGGCATACAGGTAACTTTCTTTGCACGGCAAACTTGTCGTTATTTTCACATAATGATCCGGCAACATCCACAACTTTTGTGGGTGAGTCAGTCTCTTTGTCTAAGACGTCGATGTGATGGTATGCCCCGTACATTCCAGGTCTCATTAAAGCACTCATGCATGCGTCTACTCCAACATAATTGCGATATATATCTTTAAAATTAATAACTTTGGTTACTAAAATCCCGTGTGGGCCAGTGATGAAGCGGCCACTTTCCATGAAAAGGGCAGGGGTGTAGTTATTTTTTGCCTTAAAATTATTAAAGAGATCAGTAACCTCTTTTGCCATACTTTCTAAATCAAGTCCTTGTTGGTTCGGTTGATATGGGATACCCAAGCCGCCACCAATGTTGATGAAATCAAATTTTATGTCTAGCTCCGCAGAAATATCTTCCACCAAGTCAAGCAACATTTGGGCAGTTTGTACCATATAGGTATAGTTTAATTCATTTGACGCGAGCATGGTGTGTAGACCGAATTTTTTTGCACCACGATCTTTAGCAAGTTTGTAAGCTTTAGTTATTTGCTCATGGCTGACACCGTATTTGGCCTCAATTGGGGTACCTATGATATCATTACCTGTGCGTCTTTCGCCTGGGTTGTATCGAAAGCATATTGTTTCTGGCATTTCAGGTACTTTGGGCACAAGACTAATATCATCAAGATTTAGAATAGAACCACCGTTGTTTTTAGCGGCGTTAAATTCTTCATCATCAGTATTATTGGAAGTGAACATAATTTCATTGCCAATGGCACCAATAGATCTGCATAGCTCTAATTCAGCTATAGAACTACAGTCAAAACCAAAATCCATATCTTTCATGATTTTTAGTATGCTTGTATTGGGCAGTGCTTTGACCGCAAAATATTCTTTAAAACCCTCGATACCAGAAAAAGCATCTTTGAGACGCTTGCCAGTTGCTCTAATGCCAGCTTCATCGTAGATGTGGAAGGGGGTTTGGTAGTGGTTGGAAATTTTCTTTAGGTTATGGTAGATGCGCTCTTTGTAGTCAGACGAAATAGGCATAATTTGTTCCGTTGGTTTATTGAGCACATCAAAAAGACTAGGCTTACTTGTGGCTCTTTATTCTATTGTTATTCTATTCGTTTCTTTGGTTGTCGATAAAACAGTTGTGGTACGTGTTGCTTGCACTTCCTTCATTGTGCTTATGGTTTGCTGGAGAAGAGTTCCAAGGCTTGCTGTGTCGGCGGTTCTTATTTTTAACAAGAATCCATCTCCATTTGAAACATAGTGAACTTCCAAAACTTCTGGTAATGCTGCAAGCTTTTCACCCAAGTCAGGTATGTAAGCATCTGGTTGAGCGGTTACTTCGACAAAGGCAACCTGCTTTCTGTTAAATCTTTCTGGATTAAGCCTTACTTCATATCCATCAATGATACCTTGGCTTTCCATTTTTCTTATTCTTTCTAAAACAGCAGAGGGTGCTAGCCCCACTTGGCGTGAAACCTCAGCATTTGGAATTCTAGCCTTTTCCTGAAGTATCTTTAGTATTTTCATACTTTTTTGGTCGATCATTCTCTTTCCTCTGTGTTTTAGATGAATATATTTCTGTGCCCGCTCTCTGTCAAGGCATTTGTTCTCTCTTGCTTACTTTTTTCCAATGATTGTTCTTGTAAACTGCTAAAATAGTAATCTATATATCATAAATATGGTAACTAATCATATATTACTTTAATTGGGGCGGAAGGTGTGGGGGATTATTTGGACTGGCTAGTTGGTGTTACCTAGCCAGTTATTTGGGATTTTAGATGCCCATATTGTTTAGACTATAATATAGAACTATCCTTAAATATTTATTCTACTTCTACTTCATTATCTTCTTCTTTTAGTATTTCTGGTTTCGGTGGCTCTTGTTCGTTTAAGGGTAAGCCATAGGCGGAACGCACTTTATTCTCAATTTCAAATGCCATAGCACTGTTTTCAGTTAAGAATTTCTTAGAATTTTCACGACCTTGACCTATCCTCTCATTTTCATATGAGTACCAAGCCCCACTCTTGTCAACAATCTCAAGATCAACGGCAAGATCGAGCATATCGCCAACCTTTGATATTCCTTCGCCATATACAATATCGAATTCAGCAAGTTTGAATGGAGGAGCACATTTGTTTTTGACAACTTTAACCTTGGTACGATTACCAGTAATATCTTGGCCATCTTTAATAGCACCAGTACGACGAATGTCGAGGCGGACAGAAGAATAAAATTTTAGAGCATTACCACCAGTTGTGGTTTCTGGGCTACCGAACATCACCCCAATTTTCATTCTGATTTGATTGATGAAAATCAGAATTGTGTTGCTGCGACTAAGGACACCTGTGAACTTGCGCATGGCCTGTGACATTAGTCTAGCTTGTAAACCAACATGGGCATCACCAACATTGCCATCAATTTCTGCCTTGGGAACAAGGGCGGCAACTGAGTCAATAACAATTACATCAACACCACCAGAACGGATTAGAATTTCTGCAATTTCTAGGGCTTGCTCGCCAAAGTCTGGTTGAGAAACTAAAAGGTTATCAATGTTAACCCCGAGACGTTCGGCGTATGCTGTGTCAAGAGCGTGCTCTGCATCGATAAAAGCAGCGGTACCACCAAGCTTTTGTGCTTCGGCTACCACATGCAGAGCGAGGGTAGTCTTACCAGAAGACTCTGGTCCATAGATTTCTGTTACACGTCCTTTCGGAAGACCGCCAATTCCTAGAGCGATATCTAAACTAATTGCTCCTGAGGAAATTACTGGTAGCGGTTCGACTTCATACTCTCCGAGTCGCATGATGGAACCTTTGCCAAACTGTCTTTGTATTTGACTAATTGCACTATCAACGCTTCCAGCTTTGCTTTTTGGAGCTGCCATATTGTATCTCCTATGTATATGCTTGGTTATATTTTATATTAAATGTCTTGTATCAAATATCTTCTTAGGATATCAAGGCCATTTTGTGCCGCTTGTTCACGTATTTGCTTTCTATCACCATCAAAATTAAATTTGCTAGCCCAATCTCCTTGTGGGGTGCTGACACCTATGTATACTGTGCCTACTGGCTTGGCATCACTACCGCCACCTGGTCCTGCTATTCCTGTTACGGCAAGACCAACATCGGCACCTGTTTTTTCCACGATACCAACTGCCATTGATTTGGCAACCTGTCTACTAACTACACCGTGTTCTTTGATTAAATCTTCTGAGACCCCAAGGATACTTGTCTTTAAACTATTGTCGTAGGAAACAACACCTCCGAGAAAATAGTCAGAGCTTCCTGGTATATCTGTAATTAATTGAGATACTAGTCCGCCGGTGCATGATTCTGCCACAGCAAGTTTCATCTTGAGATTAGCTAGTTTTCTGCCGACTATTCTTTCCATGCTGTCACGATCATAACCGTAAACATGGTCGCCTAAGGCTGTTCCTATGGCACGGCAGGATGAATCGAAAAGGCGCTTTGCTGTTTTGGGATTGGTATCTCTGATAATTAAGCTCAAATGCACTTCAGGAAATACGGGATAATAGCCAATTTGAACGTCATCTCCGAGCTCTAAGCTAGCTATTCTTCTGTTAACTCCGTTTTCAGGTAGATTGAATATGCGAAATACCCGTTTAAATGTTGAAATCTGTGAGCTACCTTGATCAACTCCCCAGGTGGCAAGGCGTGGTAAAACGTATTCCGTCATCAAAGTTTTCATCTGTCTTGGTACACCGGGTAGAAAAAATATTGGCTTACCTTCGTGGGTTATTTGGTAACCAGCCATACCTGATTTAGGGTCAAAAACATCAGCACCTTCGGGAAGCCAGGCTAGTTTTTCCAGCTCACCTGCCGGAGCCTCTGTAATTTGATTAAAATGTTCCCTGACGATTGAAAGTATTTCTAAGTTTGGGATTGTTGGGCGACCAAGAGCTTGGGAGACTGCTTCATTGGTTAAGTCATCGTCGGTACTACCAAGTCCTCCTGTTACAAGGACAGCATCGACTCTTTCGATGGCTCTTTTAAGTGCTTCACCAATTAGTTTGGGCGTGTCTCCGATAGTGTTCATGGCGTAAATGTCATATCCTGCTTCAAATAATTGTCTGGCAGCAAAACTAGAGGTAGTGTTCAATATTCTGCCGCTGGTTAGTTCGTCTCCTATGGCAATTATTTCAACCTTCATATTTTTCCCTTATTGGTTTTGATGCAGTTTTTCTTGTTTTTTGGCTAAGATGCTAAAATACCTGTAACATGGTTACTTAGGTTTTCTTTTAGTGTCACTTGCACACTTGTCCGCATTAGGTCATCTGATCCGTGAAAATGCACACTGACATAATTGTCTGTGTAGCCTTTTAGTAATCCATCATCAGTTCTCTTGCCTTCCACTAAAACGGGCAAGGTTTTACCAATTTGTTTTTGGTAAAACTTTGATTTTTTGGCATTACTTAAATTTCTTAGCTTTTTAACCCTTATGTTCTTTATATCACCAGAAACCTGATCTGTAAATGTAGAAGCCTCGGTACCTGGTCTGATAGAGTAGGGGAAAACATGCAGGTAGCAAAAGTCTAAATTCTCTAAATATGAATAAGCGCGGTTGAAATGTTCTTCTGTTTCCCCAGGGAAACCAGCTAAGATATCAATGCCTATGCATATTTCTGGTACTGCTTTGTGACAATTATTAATCACCTTGGTGTACTCAGTGGTATCGTATCGTCTGTGCATTGCTGTTAAAATTTCATCATCCCCACTTTGTAGGGGGATATGTAGGTGCGGGAAAATGTTTTTCCTTGTGGTCATTAAACTTAATAGCTCTTTGGTGATTTCTATTGGCTCAAGTGAGCTAATACGAAAATGCATTTCAGGTAACTCATTGGATAACTTGTCCATTAAAGCCGTGAAGTTGTTTGGTGAAGAAAAATCTTTACCCCAGGCACCAATGTGGATGCCTGTTAGTACCGTTTCTTTGTAACCTGCCTGGGCAAATATGTGGGCTTGTGCAAGAACTTCGTCGACAGGTAAACTCCTCGATGGGCCTCTGGTAAATGGCACAATGCAATAAGTGCAAAAACTTTCGCAACCATCTTGAATTCTAAGATATGTTCTTGTCCTGTCTCCAAAGTTTTCGACTGGTAGACGACAAATTTCTGTGGCAGATTTGATTTCACCCAAAATTAGGTTGTCTGTCTTTTTGCCAGCAATAACATCTACCACTTGATCCTTGCAGGAGTTCCCTATTATATAATAAGTACGCCCCTGTAGAACTTCCATGTCGATTATTTCAGCGGCGGCAATCTCAACATAGCAACCAGTGATTATAATACTAGCTTTAGGGCTGTTTTTTAGTGCCTGTCTAATATTTTGTCTGGACTGAGCACCGCCAGCAGCTGTAACTGCACAGGTGTTGACGATTATCCAATCAGCTTTATCCTTGTTGATAATCTTGTGACCAGCTTTTTTTAGATTGTCGGCAAAGGAGGCAGACTCGAATTGATTTACCTTGCACCCCAGGGTTGTGATGTGAATTTTCATATTTTTGTTTGGATTATGTGTAAATTTTGTTGATCTTTTTCGTTACTGTAGCACAGGTCCTAGGACAAATAGCGTCCTAGGTGAAAAAAGAGTAATTAATTAATCACACCTGAGCCTAAAACTAAACTTTCCCTGTAGAATACTGCAAACTGGCCTGGTGTAATTGCTCTTTGTGGTTCTTCAAAATGTACTTGGGCTAGGTCTGTGCTAACTATTTCTATGCTCCCATTTGCTGGGGTATGGGTTGAGCGCACCCGAATTTGGCAAGTATTCAGATCTGTCAAAGAAGGCTCGTTCCCAGATAACCAGTGTAAATCTGTGATTTTAACACTTCTATGAAAAAGCTGTTCATTGGGTCCAACGATCACTGCGTTTTTCGTCGCATCAAGACCTATAACATAGAGAGGGACTTTGTAAGATATGCCAAGCCCCTTTCTTTGTCCCACCGTGTACCTATGAATTCCTTGGTGTTTGCCAAGTATTTTTCCATTTGTCATGATGATGTTTCCGTGACTTTTTTCAAAATTAGGTGCATTTTCTAAAAAATCAGTGACATTATCATTTTCAAGAAAACATACATCTTGGCTTTCTTTCCCTCGAAAATCATGGAAACCATGCTGCTCTACAAGGTCATATATTTCGGGTTTGGTCATCTGTCCTAAAGGGAATATGGTTCTAGCGAAATGTTCTTGGCTAAGCCTTGATAAAAAGTAACTTTGGTCTTTTTTTATGTCGATTCCTTTGTGGAGAGTGAAAAGATCATTCTCTTTTATAAGGTTAGCATAGTGCCCTGTGGCAATTTTATTAATCCCTCTTGCCAAAATAGCGTCGTGGAATAGTCCAAACTTGATGATTTTGTTACACACCACGCAAGGGTTGGGGGTAAGAGCCTTGAAGTAGGTGTCCGAAAAATAATTTAGAACATGTTCTCTAAACTTATTTTTTAAATCAATCACTTCAAGATCAATTTTTAGGTTGTCGGCTATATGCTGTACCCTGGCCAATTGCTCGGCGAAATCAGGTTGGCTTAGCTTCATGAAAAAGCCTTTGATTGGCCCCTTCTGTTTTTGCAAAATTGCGGTGGCGGTTGAATCAACCCCACCACTCATGGCGATTCCTGTAATTGTTTTGGTCATCTCTATTCTATGGTAATTTCTTTTTTTTCGGGGTAGCCTAATGGGATACGAACCTCAATTATAAACATAAAACATATAAAGTACCATGAGCGAAATTAAAAATAAAAAAGAAAACTGTCCCAAGATGCCAGAGCTGTTAGTTCCCGCTGGTAATTTCGATAAATTACAGACAGCTGTTCATTATGGAGCCGATGCTGTTTACCTTGGAGGACGTGAATTCAGTTTGCGTGCTAAGGCTGGAAATTTTACTGAACAGGCTATGATTGCAGGGCTCGAAATTGCTCACTCCCATGGAGTGCAAGTTTATATAACTATAAATATAATCGCCCATAATTCCGACTTTGTGGATCTTGATGAATATCTTCTAAGTCTTGAGAAGCTTGGGGTAGATGGTCTGATTATTTCCGATCCTGGCATCTTTACAAGAGCACAACAGTTGGTGCCCCAATTATCTATTCATCTGTCTACACAAGCAAATGTGACTAACTCGACATCAGCTGAATTCTGGTTTAAGCAGGGGGCTGATCGTCTTAATCTTGCCCGTGAATTGTCTTTAGAAGAGATAAAGCAGATCAGTGCTGAGACTATGGGAGAGCTAGAAGTTTTTGTGCATGGAGCTCTTTGCATCTCCTATTCTGGTCGCTGTATGCTCTCAAATTACTTAACCGGTAGAGATGCTAATAAAGGAAGTTGTGCTCACCCTTGTAGATATAGTTATTCCTTGGTAGAAGAAAAACGACCAGGTGAGTATTTTCCTGTTGAAGAAGACGAACGGGGAACATATATTTTTAATTCTAAAGATTTATGTCTTTTGGGTAAACTGCCGCTTTTAGTTGCCGCAGGGGTAGATTCGATAAAGATAGAAGGGCGGATGAAATCTATCTTTTATGTTGGTGCAATTACTAGGATCTATCGAGCTGCCTTGGATTATTTGGCGGAATTACCAGCTAGTGCTTGGGATATCCCGGAGCTGATTAAATTGCCATCTAATTTGTATGATGAAATTACCAAGACTGGGACTCGGGGGCATACCGAAAATTTTATCATAGATAAACCAGGTAGTTCCGAGATGCTTTATGGTCATACTCGCTTAGAGCAGGAGTGGGAACCTGTCGCAGTTGTTCGACGGTTAGATGATTTTCCTTATGTGGAACTGAGAAATCCGCTCGTTTTAGGGGAAGATATTGAATATATGGCAGAAAACAATCGTAATGTTGCTGTGAAAGTTGTTAGGATGGTAAGTGAAAAAGAAGGTGAAATTAGCAGAGGTAATCCAGGGAATAGACTGCATCTCGTCACGGAACCGAATTTAGCTGACTTGGTGAGTATTTCGGAGGTTGCAATTTTTCGAAGAGAGAAGAAGTAGTGTCGTAGCTGAACCTGTCGTAGCTGAACCTGTCGTAGTTTAGGAGATTATATTTAATGAGTCGTTCTAGAATAACTTGCCCCAAATGTGGACATGTCCAATCTTATAAAGCGGATTGTGATGGCTGCGGATTAATTTTTGCCAAGTTTCAAGAGAGGGAGAGAAAGGCGAGGGAAGTTAAAGCTGCTGAAATCGCAAAGATTGAGAACTTATCCGAAGTGAAAGACTCTAAAGGTAGTATGCCCTTGGTGGCAACGATTATTATCTTGTTGATTTTAACATCGGCGCTCACATATTATTTTACCAAGCCTAATCAAATAGCAAATATTACAAAAGCGGAAAGTTTTCAAACCAATGATGATGATCAGATTGATGAGGATGCTGATCTTGAAGTCATAGAGGAAATTAGTTTTGATACTGATCTTGGGTCTCAAGATTCAGGACAGAATAATTTTGTGGCCTCATCTGGTGATGCCGTGCAGCATGCATTAAGAGCTACAGTTTCTATTAAAACTCCATGGGGAACTGGCTCAGGTTTTTTTATTACACCAGATAAAATTGTAACCAATCGTCATGTTGTTGAGGTGGATAGGTCTTCTTATAAGACAGAAAATGCGAAATTGCAAAAGGTGCTAAAGCTAGTCAAGTTAGAAAAGCAAAAGATCAGGCAATTAAGAGACCAATATAAAAGCCTGCCTTCGGGGCCTACCAAAAAACAGCTTAGAATAATTATTAAAGATAAAGAAGAATCTCTTGCTAAGTACCTGCCTAATATAAACAAACAGAAATCTGCTCTTGCTAAAATGAAGAGAGCGGCTAATTCAAGCGATGTTGATATTAAAGTGTATCTGTCTGATGGCACAATGTTAAATGGATATGGTTTAAATAAGTCTAATAAACATGATTTGGCCATATTTTCAGTTTCCACAAATGATCCGACTGTTATCAGGCAGGCAGGTAATTCTCGTCGCCTGAGAGAAGGTGAAAAAGTATATACTGTTGGTAGTCCTGTAGGTTTACAAAACACCGTTACTTCAGGCATTTTTTCAGGTTATAGAAAACATTCCGCAGATGGTAACATATATTTGCAAACAGATGCTGCCATTAACCCTGGTAACAGCGGCGGCCCAATAATTGACGAGAATGGTTATGTGCAAGGCGTCAATACTATGATTTTACTAAATACAGAAGGTATAGGTTTTGCTATTCCTATTAAAGTTGTTTACGAAGATTTTTCTTATGTTTTTTAACTCACCTGTGAGATAATTACTTGCCTTTGTTTCTTTCTTCGATCTTTCACTTGTTTAGCGAAATCACATGTAATCATGTGGTTTCGCTTGATTTTTCATTGATTTTTCTCCATCATAGATAATAAAAAATTGACAAAATAAGTTTTAACTACGTAAAATAGTTAATCTAGTATATTTCAATAGACGTATTTTCTAAGGAATTTTGTTCGCTGAATAACCTTTAATAGGTATAGGAGCACATGGAACTAGTTGAATTGGTCAAAGAACCAATCGTGGGTGATTCCCCTGCGGGCATTGATGCGCGTTATGAACCAGAATATGATGAATTGCAACTTGAAATAGATAAATTATCTAGTGCAACGGCAGGTGGAGTAATCGACTGGGGGAATGTAGTTCGTTTGGGTACTATTATTCTCAAGGATAAGTCAAAAGATATAAAGGTTGCTGCTTATTTAGCTGTTGGACTTTGCAAAGGAAACGGAATAACAGGGCTCGTTGATGGTACGCAAATATTGGCTGACTTAGTCGCTACGTACTGGGATAATATGTTTCCCACTAAGAAACGTATGCGTGGCAGATTTGGTGCGATTTCCTGGTGGTCAGAAAGAATCGAGAAGTGTTTGAAAGAATATGAGGGCGAAGACTTACCCTCGGAGATTGTAGTTTCCCTTATAGAAAGATTAAAGTATCTCGATACTGAATTATCTGAAAAAGCTGAAAATGCCCCACTGTTGAGGAGTCTTATTGATCTTAGTAGTAGGCTTCCTGTCGCAGTAGAATCAGAACCCATAGTTTTGCCTGATGATGATTCCCCAGTTAGTGACTTAGAAGTTCCTGAAATTATAAACACACCTAATATTAGCCCCAATCATAAACCTGATCACATAAATACCTCTGCCAAAAATTTTACTGGCACTATCCAGACTATTGACGATTGCCAAAATGCTTTAAAAGATGGTTGCTCTAAACTTTCCTCGGTGGCAGATTATCAACTGACAAATGATCCCAGAAATCATAATAGCTATCGATATAGGCGGCTGGCTGCTTGGCGAAATATTGTCAGTATTCCTCCGTCTGAAAACAATCAAACTATGATTCCCGCCCCTGATAATTCGATCAAGGAATCTATTAATAATCTCGTGGTAAATAGTAAATTTTCCGTGGCTATTAAAGAAATTGAATTTAGAGTCGGCGAGTTTCTTTTTTGGTTGGATTTAAGCTATTTTTCAGCTACCATTTTGGCAAGTCAAGGCTCTGAATATCTTGCTGCAAAAGAAGCTGTTGAGATGGAAGTGTCATTTTTTGTTAAGCGTTTTCCAGGGATTCAGAAATTATCTTTTATTGATGGAACTCCATTTGCAGATACTAAAACAAGAGATTGGTTGACTTCTTTATCTAATCAAGCGTGTAATGATACTGTACAGGATATTATTGTTGATGATTTTGTTTCTGATATAATTTCCAAAATTAAAGAATTACAAAAAAATAAAAAATTGAATGAAGCTGTAGACCTGCTTCAAAATTCTATTGCTACCAGCAACTCGGCTAGAACTGATTTCTTTTTTCAGATTGAATTGGTTAACTTGTTTATGGCTAATAATTTACCCAAGTTAGCTGTTGTACATCTGAGTAGCATGTTAAATGATATAGAAAATTACTCTTTAGAAATATGGGAACCAGATCTTGCGTTGAAAGCTTATACATTAGCGTACAAATTCTTATTATTGGAGGGAAATAGTTTAGTTAAGTATCAGGTGGATGATATTCTAAATAAGATATGTCGCATATGGCCGTCTTGGGCAATGAAATTAAGTGATACCTAGAAGGTCTTAAATTATCAACCCTAGTAGGAGGAATACAGTATGGGTCAGGAAGGATCAATTGCCCCCAAAGAGCGGGTCAATATAGTGTACAAACCGGAAACTGGAGGAGCAAAAGAAGAGGTAGAACTTCCTCTAAAGCTTCTTGTGGTTGGTGATTTTACCCAAAAAGACGATGAGCGCATGGTTGAGGATCGTGATCCTATTAATATAGATAAGGATAATTTTAACGATGTTCTAAAAGGCCAAGATCTAGCATTGAAAGTAAATGTTGATAATAATCTAACTGAGGAAGCAGATGCTCAGATGTCGATTGATTTAAAATTTCAAAACCTCAAAGATTTTGATCCTGATCAAATTGTTAAACAGGTTCCAGAGTTGCAAAAGTTAATGGAGTTACGTGATGCACTTAAAGCTTTGAAAAGTCCTCTTTCTAATGTCCCAGAGTTTAGGAAGAAAGTGCAGACACTTGTAACTGACGATAGCGCTCGTGATCGTTTATTAAAAGAATTGGGTATTGAATAAGAAGGGGAATGAAAGATGGTTGAAGAAAAACTGGATCAACAACAAGCAACCGAAGAATCAGGAGAATTTTCCCTGCTAGATGACATCGTAGAGGCGACAAAACTTAAGCCTTCCGATGAAGCATATTCAGTGACTAAGGCTGGTTTACAAGCTTTCTTGGAAGAGATGGTTAAGCCAGAGCGCGAAGGAACAAAGGTATCTGGCAACCTAATCGATGATATGATGGTTCAGCTTGATAAGAAAATATCGATGCAGATGGATACTATTATTCATAACCCTGATTTCCAGCATTTGGAATCTGCTTGGCGTTCATTAAAATTCTTGGTTGATAGAACTAATTTCCGGGAAAATGTACGTTTGCAAATCATGAACATTTCTAAAGAAGATTTGTTGGATGATTTTGAAGATGCTCCCGAGGTCACAAAGTCAGGCTTATATAAGCAGGCATATACAGCAGAGTTTGGTCAATTTGGTGGACAGCCTTTTGGTGCGATTATAGGTAACTATGATTTTGGCCCAGGCCCACAAGATATGAAGTTGTTACAATATACTGCTTCAGTGTCGTCTATGACTCACGCTCCATTTATTGCAGCAGCAGGAACTGACTTTTTTGGTATTGAAAAATGGAGTGAACTTCCGAATCTAAAGGATCTCAAATCTATTTTTGAAATGCCACAGTATGCAAAATGGAACTCTTTTAGAGAATCTGAGGATGCACGTAATATTGGCCTAACCTTGCCAAAATTCTTATTAAGACTTCCATATGGGCAGGATACTTTACCAGCTAAAACATTCAACTATCAAGAAACCGTAAGTGATGGGGACGATGATTTTTGTTGGGGAAATACGGCTTTTGCATTTGCATCTAAATTAACAGATTCATTTGCAAAGTATCGTTGGTGTGCCAATATTATTGGTCCACAGGGTGGTGGTGCTGTCGAAGATTTACCATTGTATCAGTATGATTCTATGGGAGCAACTCAGACCAAAATTCCAACCCAGGTTCTTCTGTCAGAGAGACGAGAATATGAGTTGGCTGAGGAGGGTTTTATAGGACTGACAATGCGAAAAGGTAGTGATAATGCAGCCTTTTTCTCGGCAAATTCCTGTCAGAAGCCTAAATTTTTTGGAACAAGTAAAGAAGGTAAAGAGGCAGAGTTAAATTACAAACTTTCCACACAATTACCATATATGATGATTATGGATCGCTTAGCTCATTATATTAAGGTTATACAAAGAGAAAATATTGGAACTTGGAAAGAACGTGGTGATTTGGAGAGGGAGCTTAATACTTGGATATCCCAGTATGTGACAGAGATGGATAATCCGGCTCCTAGTGTTCGTAGCCGTAGACCTCTTCGCATGGCACAGATAGAAGTTAATGATGTAGAGGGCGATCCTGGTTGGTATTCAGTTTCTCTTAAAGCAAGACCACATTTTAAATACATGGGCGCCTCCTTTACCTTGTCTCTGGTTGGTAAATTAGAAAAAGATTAAATAGTTTTGGTTGGTGTACGTTATATGTTTGAAGTGTTCAGTAATAACTGATCGTAGTTTGTCGTATGCGAAAAATTAAGGAGTGTATTTTTTGCATATAGATAAAGCAATTAGCTGGTCTAAATCAAATATTGAGGAGAAACGTTATGGCATTAACATCCTACATGAAAGTTACCGGTAAATCACAAGGGGAAATAAAAGGTGATTGTACTCAGTCAGGAGACAAGAAGGATACTATTCTTGTTTATTCCGTTGAGCACACGGTAGAAATTCCTAAGGATACACATACGGGGCTGCCAACAGGCCAGCGTATTCATAAACCTTTAACGATTACCAAACATGTTGATAATGCAACACCAAAGCTAAACCAAGCCTGCTGTACAGGGGAGCAGTTAACTGTCGAAATTGATCACTATCATATTGATCCTACTGGCGTTGAGAAAAAGTATTTTACCATAAAATTGGAAGAGGCGATCATTGTTAACGCTAGGCATTTTAAGCCGACTACATTTTTGCCTGAGAATAAGCCATATCATGATATGGGGGAAATTAGCTTTACCTATTCCAAAATTACTTGGACTTATGCTGATGGTAATATTGAATACACAGATGACTGGAAAGCTAGTTGATTTACTATGATTCATTAAGCCAATACTGCTGTTATTAGGTGGTATTGACAAAAGATGAAATTCAAGAGAGGTCTTTTTAGTAGCCTCTCTTGAATGCCCTATATTTAATATTTTGTTGTTTTATTGAGAGAACTTGTCTGGAGGGCATAATATTGAACGAGAAACGCCTTTTGGAGCGAATTAGGAATATGGAGACAGACCCGGATCGTAGAGAGTCAGCTGATTCTGCTAGGCTTATTGATTCTGTTATTGGGTATTTACGCAATATTCTTAATACCCGGCAAGGTAACGCTCAGATAGCCCCTGATTTTGGTGTTCCAGATTTTACTGCTATGGTTGGAGCAAGCGGGCTAGATGCTATAAGAAGCATACAAAAATCAATGACCGATGTAATCATGAAGTATGAACCTCGTCTTGATAGCGTTCATTTAGAGTTTACTCCTGAAGATGATTCACCTTTGTCTATGCAATTTAGAATGAATGCTATGCTTAAGCTAGACGGAGAAGATATACCAGTCATTTTTGAAACGGTTCTTGAACCAGATGGACGAATTAATGTTGTTGATCGTTAGTTAACCTAAGATGACACAGATTGTTATTCTCCCATGATAGATAAATATTACCAGAAAGAATTAGAACATTTGCGTGAACTTGCTGTTGAGTTCTCCCAGGCACATCCCGCCTTGGCTCCTATGCTTGGAGATCGTGGAAATGATCCAGATGTCGAGAGGTTACTAGAAGGTACAGCCTTTTTATCTGGTATTGTTAACCAGAAACTTGATGATGAATTCCCAGAAATTGTTAATGGCTTGGCGCAATTGGTTTTTCCGCATTATTTGCGGGCAGTACCAGCTACGACAATAGTCCGTTTTACTCCTCGTAAAAGTTTAATGGAGTCGATGACAATTACAAAAGGTACTCAATTAGCGTCTATTCCTGTTGAGGGAACACCTTGCCTTTTTGCAACGACCTATGATGTTGAACTTCACCCCCTATCTATAACTGATTTGTCTCTTGTTAGAGGAGCAGGTGAAGGAGGAACTTTAACGATATCACTCAAACTCGATGGTATGAGGGTAAGAGACTTAGACATTTCTTCTCTGCGCTTTCATGTTATGGGGAGTAGTGGTGTGAGCTCAAGACGTTATAAAGGTATTTTTCAAGGTACCAAAAGTATTACCTTTAAAACATCAGATGGTTCTTCGTCTACGGTTGGTCGAGAGTATTTAAAAGAGGTAGGGTTTAGTGATGACCAGGCCTTGCTACCTTATCCTTCGGTTTCTTTCCCTGGTTATCGGTTCTTGCAGGAATATTTCATATTGCCAGAAAAGTTTCTTTTTTTTGATATTGCAGGATTCAAAAATTGGAAACACAGAGGGAATGGAGAATCGTTTCAGATAATTTTAGAGCTTGATAGCGTCAGTCCATCCGCCTTTGAGCGTATTAATAAAGACGCTCTTACTCTTTTCGCCACTCCAGTTATTAATCTTTTCAAAAAAGATGCAGAGCCAGTTTCTTTAGATCATAAAAGAGCAGAATATAGGGTACGACCATCTGGCGAAAGCAATGGAGAAAATCAGATTCATTCAATCGATAGTGTAACAGGTTTGATACAGGGAACGGTGGAGCAGAGAGATTACAAACCATTTCACATGTTTAACCCACAAGCTAGCGAGCAGCCAGTCTATTCTGAGCATCAGCGTCAGACCACAGTGCGCGACAGAAGCGATTTTTATATATCAGTAGCTTACCCTAAGGCAGCAGAATCATTAGTGCGAGAAACACTTTCAATTTCCACAACGTGTACCAATGGTGATCTGCCAGGAAAGCTAGGGTTTGGAGATATTTGCAAAGAGACTGATACTTCACCACAATTAGCCACATTCGAAAATATACATAGACCTACTTTTCCCGTTCAACCACCACTTGGCAAAAATTTATTATGGCGTTTGCTGTCTCATCTCTATCTAAACTACACATCCGTTGCCAATGTAGATAGCCTACGAACCATGCTAAAACTCTATATTTTCACAGATACTAGCAAAAAAGAAAAAGTTATAGCTAATACTAAACGTGTTGATGCTATTAAAGATATGGCGGTCACCGATAGTGACCGATTGGTGAAAGGATTAATTATGCGTGGCCTAAAAATTCATCTCGTGATTGATGGAGATGGATTTGCTGACAGTGGTGATCTTTACATTTTCGGTGGGGTGTTAAACCATTTTTTTGCAGGTTATGCTTCGATGAATTGTTTCACTCAATTAACAGTTGAAGATCAGACGAATAAGGAGCGATTTATATGGCCAGCCATGCTCGGAAAAAGAACACTTCTGTAATAGAAGAGCTCTTTGAACATCCAGGGCAATTTTCATTTTTCCAGGCGGTTAGAATTCTTCGTCTTTATGCAAAAAAAAGCAAGGGTATAAACTCAAGACAGTTTTACCGTGATTTTTTAAGAGTTAGACCTCAATTATCTTTAGGATTTCCTGCTACTGAGATTACCTCACTAGAAAGGAAAGAAGTAGATGAAGAGATAGCTTATAAGTTAGAGACCACTTTCCTCGGTCTTTATGGTGTCTCCTCGCCTCTTCCTGTTTTTTACACTGAAGAATTATTAATAGAACGTTCAGATGATAAATGTGTCACAAGAGATTTTGTGGACATAATTAATAATAATTTATACACCCAATTCTTCAAAGCTTGGAATCGCTCTAGGTTAATGATTCGTACTGTTGAAGAAAAAGATGCTGAATGGCTCGATAGGCTATATTGCTTACTTGGTTATGGGCACCAGGCAATACGAGATGTTCTCTCGGAAGAGTGTCTGCAGTTTAGACATATTGGGCTCTATTCCCAATATCCACGGTCGGCTTTAGGGCTTGAAACATTACTACGTGATTCACTTAATCATTTAGATCTTCATGTTGAACAGTGTGCTCTTCGTAAGGTTAATTTGCCAGAAGATCAACTTTGTTTACTGGGCGTTAGTACCAATCTCCTCGGAGAGGAGGCTTGGATTGGACAAGAGTTGGACGATTTAGCGGGGAAAATAACTATTTTAATAGGTAATCTTCCAGCGGCAAAATATCGAGAGCTTCTGCCCGGAGAAAAAGGAGCTAAAATGCTCGATAACCTTGTTCAAGCATATATTGTAGAGCCACTACATTACGATTTAGTTTTAGAAATGAAAGAAGGTGAAATTCATACCACGACCTTGGGAGAAAGGAATTGGGGCGCTTTAGGGTGTGATACTTGGCTTTTTTCTGGTGAAAAAAATGATGCCAGTGGTGTCGTTTTTCCATACGAACGTTTTATTGGAGAGAAGAAAACCTAAATTTTAATAAATACTGTACGTAATAATCGTGAATTGTATCAGTGATTATATAATTTTGGGAACTTGAAAATCAGAAAATATTTCAAGTTGTCCTTTCAACATTTAAGGAGAGGGAAATGATCAGTGTCGAGATGAAGAGTCTGCTTTTAAAACTCAATACATTTACCACCAGTAGTCTTCATAGTGCAGCTGGGCTATGTGTGTCATTGACCAACTATGAAGTAACTGTAGAACACTTTTTGTTGAAATGTCTTGAAGATGTGAATAGTGATATCCCAATTATCCTAAAGCAATATGGTGTTGATAGTTCACGATTGATAGCTGCTCTTTCTGATAGTATTCAGGGATCACAAACTGGTAACTCTGGTAAACCTGTTTTCTCACCGGTCTTAATGAGTTTGATTGAGAGTGCTTGGTTAATTTCATCAATCGAGTTTGCTGAGAGCCAAATTCGCTCCGCATCCATCTTTATGGCCCTTCTTGCTAAACCAAATTATTATGCATCAGGCCTATACACATCGCTTTTGGAAGAAATAAATAACGAAACCTTGAGAAAAGGATTTCATGTATTTGCATCCGCCTCAATCGAGAAAGGAAAACATCTTGGCGTTGTAGCAGGTGGTGGTAAAGGATCACCTGGTGTTGCGGCTGTTAGTGATGATGCAAGTTTTACCCAGCGTTTTTGCATAGATTTCACAGAAAAAGCTAAAAACGGGGAGATAGATCCAATCTTTGGCCGAGATAAAGAGCTAAGACAAATGGTGGATATCCTTGCCCGTCGTCGTAAGAATAACCCTATTCTTGTTGGTGAACCGGGGGTAGGCAAAACTGCGGCTATTGAAGGTTTGGCTTTGCGTATCATCGAAGGAGATGTGCCAGAGGTGCTTGAAAATGTTATTTTACTAAGCCTTGATATGGGTCTTCTTGAGGCTGGTGCAGGTATGAAAGGTGAATTTGAAAATAGATTAAAAGGGGTGATCGATGAGATTAAATCAAGCGAAAAACCAATAATCCTTTTTATTGACGAGGCTCATACTCTTGTTGGTGCAGGTGGGGCAGCAGGAGGATCAGATGCAGCCAATTTACTTAAGCCAGCATTAGCTAGAGGTGAGTTACGTACCTGCGCGGCTACTACATGGACCGAGTATAAAAAATATTTCGAAAAAGATCCAGCTCTTGCAAGGCGTTTTCAGTTAGTTAAACTTGATGAACCCTCAGTAGAGACCTCAACTATTATTTTGCGAGGGCTAAGAGATAGTTATGAGAAGGCGCATAAAGTGATTATACGTGATGACGCCTGTGTCGCCGCAGCTGTCTTTGCTGATCGTTATATAGCCGGACGATTTTTACCAGATAAGGCCATTGA
The DNA here is from genome assembly GCA_051531995.1 of Desulfotalea sp. Classification (GTDB taxonomy): domain Bacteria; phylum Desulfobacterota; class Desulfobulbia; order Desulfobulbales; family Desulfocapsaceae; genus Desulfotalea. The sequence continues at coordinate 60,955 of JAOPTU010000009.1, read as the reverse complement.
CCTGATTGATACAACTTGTGCCAGGGTTAAAGTTAATCTGTCGTCTAAACCTGCTATTTTAGAGGATACTCAGCGGGAAGTACAGGCATTAGAGCGCGAGGAAAAAGCTGTAATACGTGATAAGACAAATGGCGTAGAAATTGATGAAGAACGTTTAGTTGAGGTAGCAAATCTAATTGTTAGTAAAGAAGAAGAAGTCGTCACTCTTCGTGAAACTTGGCTGGAAATTAAAGAGGCAGCACATCAGGTGCTTGAGTTACGTGCAAAGGTGCAAGATGCCAAAGATGATGAAGATGAGTTAGGAAAGCTAAAATTAGAACTTCAGCAAGCTGATGAAAAATTGGCTGATTTGCAAGGAGACACTCCTCTTATTCAAATAGAGGTTACTCCTGATTTGGTTGGTAGAGTTGTGTCTGATTGGACAGGAATTCCAGTCGGCAAGATGGCCCGTGATGAAGCTGCCACTGTCGCCGATCTTGATATTCAACTGCGCAATAAAATTAAAGGTCAGGATCAAGGTTTGGCAGCTATAGCCGAAGTTATTCGTGCCTCAAAGGCAGGGATAAAAAACCCAGATCAACCCATAGGTGTGTTTTTGATGGTAGGGCCTTCGGGTGTAGGCAAGACAGAAACAGGACTGAGCCTAGCCGATCTTCTTTTTGGCAATGAAGGTTCGGTTGTTACTATTAATATGAGTGAGTTCCAAGAAAAGCATACAGTATCTAGACTTATAGGCTCTCCCCCTGGTTATGTTGGATATGGTGATGGAGGAATGTTGACAGAGGCAGTTCGCCGACAACCGTACTCGGTGGTGTTACTCGATGAAGTGGAAAAGGCACACATAGATGTGATGAACACATTTTATCAGGTGTTTGATAAAGGTATTCTCACTGATGGAGAAGGCAAGGAAATAAATTTTAAAAATACTATTATCCTTCTTACCTCCAACCTTGCAACCGATGTTATTCAGGAGATGACAGGAGGTGAGGATGATCTTGATTTAAATGTTTTGGAATCTGCAATCCGTCCTATTCTTTCTCAGCACTTTAAGCCTGCTCTGCTTGCCCGCATGAATATTGTTCCATATCGTAGTCTCAATCCTGAAGCTATGAAGATGATAACGTCTCTAAAGCTTAAGAAGTTGGAAGAAATGCTGTTGAATAATAATAAGATGAAGTTCAGCTATGATGAAGATGTTGTAGATCAGATAGCGGCGCGTTGCACCGAGGTGGAGACTGGTGCTCGTAATATTGAATCTATTTTAAATGGAAATGTTTTACCTGAGATGTCCAAAAAAATATTGGCTCAAATGACTAGCGGCGATATGCCAAAATCTGTTCATCTTTCAGTAGCAGAGGATGGCAGTTTTAATATGGATTTTGAGGAAAGATAGAATCCATTTATATTTACTAAATATTGTAAGTTCGCTTAAGTCAATTTGGTTGAAAATATTTTGATTGGTTTAAAGATTTGCTGCTTTTTTAGCGTATTTGTGAAGAATAGTTAAGTAGCAAGGAAATACAAACAGAGCTATTTTATGAATAAGGTCTTAGTTCCATAATTTAGTTAATAGTGTAATCTCAGGCACTAATTAATCGGTATAATGAGGTTTGTTATGGTGGAGAAATCACAACCAAAATTTGTTTTTGAATCAGACGGTATAGATAAAGACACATTTCATGTCGTAAATTTTAAAGGAAATGAAGGTCTCTCAACACTTTATAGATTTAGGTTTCTCCTGATATCTCCTAAAGAAGATCTTGATATAGCTGAGCTCCTGCATAATACCGCAAAATTTACTATCCAGCGTGATGGAGGAAAGGTCTCTTTTAAAGGTGTACTTTGTTCTTTTGAGCAGATGCATCAGGCTGGATCAATGTTTTTTTATCGAGCTGAACTAGTCCCCCAGATGTGGCGAGCAAGTTTAAGTCACAATAATAGGATTTATTTAAATAAAGATATCAAAGATGTTATTACCGATGCTTTGACGGCAGCTGGTTTCAAGTTAGGACTAAATTTTGAATTTAGATTGAATTCTAACTACCCAGTAAAAGAATATGTGTGCCAATATAATGAGTCATATTTTGATTTCATCTCTGGTTGGATGGAGCGATTAGGCATTTACTATTATTTCGAACAATCAGAAAGTGGTGAAAAGATGATTATCACCGATAGTTCGATGGCGCATTTAGCAATACCTGAAGCCTCAAAATTACGATATTCGCCCTCTTCTGGTCTTGATGTTGGTAAAGAGAATGAATTTATAAATGACTTTATTCTCAAGCAACAACCAATGCCTCATAAAGTCATGGTTAAAAGTTACAACTACCATAAACCTAGTTTGGATTTGAAGGCTGAAGCCATTGTATCTCCTAGAGGTTTAGGTGAAATGTATGTTTACGGTGATAACTTTTTGACTCTCGAAGATGGAGAAAAATTAGCGAAAATCAGAGCTGAAGAATACCTCTGCCGAGAGAAAATTTATCATGCGACTACGACAATTCCGTACATTCGCAGTGGTTATACTTTCTTGTTGGAAGAGCACTATCGTAAGGACTTTAATCAGTCTTATTTGGTAGTTGATGTCACCCATGAAGGTAGCCAAGAGGCATATCTTGTTTCAGGGCTTGGAGTTCATTTAGCAAGCAATGAAGATCGTCTTTATTATAGAAATTCCATTACTACTATTCCAGCATCAGTTCAATTTAGGGCAGAAAGAAAAACTGCTAAGGTACAATTATCTGGGGCAATATCTGCCAAGATTGATGCGGCAGGTAGCGGTAAGTATGCTGAATTAGATAAAGAAGGAAGGTATAAAGTAATCATGCCTTTTGATGAATCTGGTCGTGAAGGTGGTAGAGCTACGGCTTGGCTTCGTATGTCCCAACCATATGGGGGGGCAACGCACGGCATGTACTTTCCTTTGCATAAAGGAACTGAGGTATTGATCACTTGTGTAAATGGGGACCCTGATCAACCAATAATTCAAGCTGTTGCTCCAAATCCTGAAAACCCAAGTCTTGTTAATGATTCTAGTCAAACAATGAACAAAATAACAACAGCTGGGGGCAACTTACTTCATATGTCTGACAAGGAAGGTGATGAAGGCATTTGCCTAAAAACGCCTCATGGGCATACAACAATGCGAATGGGGTCAGCGGCTGTTGAATCTGAAAGCAGTGATGAGTCTGAAGCGCCAGAAAGTTCCGAATCTGAACCTGAAGAAAAAGAAGAATCAGAATTTTGGTTAATGACCGAAGGTGATATTGAAATTGGTGGCAAGAATCTAGGTACAATGGTCAAAGGCAATGAATTTAAGATGGTATTAGGAAGTTCGGAAGAAGTAATCGTAGGCAATGACACAAAGGCTTTTTTAATACTTAAAGAAGACATGGTTATAGGTCTAGAAACAGGATTGAAAATGGGTGGTGAATTGGGCTTTGCTCCTCTTCATACCTGTATCCATGGCGAAGCAAAACACATCAAAGGTGAGCTTACTGAATTAACAGCTTCTAAAGAGTTATTGAGTGGGCAAGTAACGGCTTTGGCTGAGATAACGGCGCATACTAATGGTCAATTGGTTACTTTATCAGGAGAGCATCAAGATCTGAAAGGAGATCACGACGCTTTAGTAGGTACTACGAATCAGTTGGCTGGAGATGTTAATAGAATAGATGGAGATGTTGATGTTATTGTTGGTGCACATAATTACGTAGCAGGAGAAGTGAGTAAGGTGCAAGGAACTGTAACACAATGTATTGCTGAGGCGACCAGGGTTGCAGCGAGTGTGAATGAAACTCTTGCTGAACATACAAGAATACTTGGTGAGATGAATGACATTGCAGGGCAGGTATCAGTGGTTGCTACTGAAACAAATACAGTTACAGCATTAGCTGTGATTGTTTAAGTCAAAAAAGATTTAAACCTTAAACTTGATTGAAACAATATAGGTGTGGCTACTTCTTATACTATATTGACAGGTCGATATGTATGATGGGTTCGTGGAGAAGTTAGGTGTAGTCAGTATTTATAAATTGTTTTTTAGTAAAAGCACAAAATGCTGGAATTGTAGCCAATTGTTTTATTGGCTCAACAGTTTAAGAGCTAATAATGTTACTTAAATTAAAGAAATATGAGCTAAAGACACAGTATAACCTGTGTAGTAGATCTTTCTATAATAAACCTAAAATATAATGAAAACTTTCAAAGAAAATCATCACTCTTTCTACCCTCGGCCCATAGCAATTGCCGGGAAATTTTATTTAAGTGTCGGTATTTTAGGTTTTTATGATTTGAGTAACCCATCTACGTTCTTGACTGAGCAGGAGATGTGGAAAACTCTACCTCTCTTGCTTGGAGATCAACCTATTATTGACCAAGGGGTTCCGAAACCAAGAGGAGAATTTCTCGTTACCGGCTCCTGCTTTGCTCCTCGTGGAGAATTTCGACCTGCTTCTGAGGTTGCTGTCCAGGTTGGAGGTGTTGAAAAGAGAATAAATGTTTTTGGGCCACGTTATTGGAAGGATGGTCTTATTTCCCAAGCCGAACTATTTGCAGAGATGCCGGTTAGTTGGGATAATAGTTTTGGCGGCAAAGAGTTTTCTCGAAACCCTTTAGGTAAGGGAATTGATAAAGTTGAGTTAGCAAGTGGAAACACCTTCGTTCCACTTCCAAATCTTGAATATCCCAATCAACAGATTGGTTCTCCTGATCAAATTGCAGAACCAGCAGGATTTGGTCCTATTGATACAATGTGGCCCCAGAGATTTAGCAAAAATGGTACCTATGATGAAAAATGGAAAAGTGAAAGGTGGCCATATTTTCCCGATGATATGAACTATGAATTCTTCAATATGGCAAGTGAAGATCAGTTTCTAGATAGTTTTTATCAAGGTGGAGAATCTGTAATTATAAAAAATATGCACCCGGATTTACCGATAATAGAAAGTTCATTGCCAACTCAGCGCATGAGATGTTTTGTTACTCTAGACCCGACATTTAAACCACATAAGTTTCCAGTCGCAGATCTTCCTTCTGCTAAAGTTAATGAGACCGACATGTTCCATGAGGTGGAAACAAGACTTGAAACAGCCTGGTTCTTCCCTTCAGTTATGCGAGGGCTTCTTATCTATAGAGGTATGATTGAGATTAAGGATGAAGATAGAGGAGATGTTCTTAGAGTGCTCATTCGGGATGAGGAAAAGCTAGATGAGCCGAAAAGTGTCGAATATTATCGTGATTTGCAGGTGAAACTTCTAGATCGAGGAGTTGAAATTGATAATGCCCCTCTAGAAGAAGCTATGCAGAAGGCTAATAAATCTCTTTTGAAAATAAAGAATATTCCCAAAACTGTGGATGAATTTCGGCAAAAAGCCCTTGGTAACAGGCCAAGTATGCCCATGCTAGAGCCAGAAGAGATGCTTGCTAAATCGAAAAAAATGTTGGCCGCACATTCTGCAAATCTTAATAATCTTGAGGCGATGACCCAAAAAGCTCATGCTCAAAGTGGTCATCTTTTAGAAATTGATCTTGGTGTTTTTGATAGGTTTCGTTCAAAGATGGCCGCTCTAGATGAAAGTATTGAAAATACTACTAAAAAATTATCTCTTACTAAAAAGAAATTGTTAGCTGAAAGTAAAAAAGAAGTCGACCAAGTGCGAGGTAAATTAAAAGGGATCGACCCTAAATATCTTACAAAAACAGATTTTGATCCCGATGAGAGTTTACCTGAAAATTTCCCTTTTCATTCTAAAGAAAATCCGTGGCATGATCGTGGGTTTCCATTTGTTGTTGAGTGCCGGAAAAGACTTGAGGATGACCATAAAATATTGGCTCTGTTAAAGGGCTTAGAGATTGATCGTAAAACCATAAATCGTTACTGGTTAGGTGTAAATGATGAACCTCGACTTGAGTCCGTTGGTGATTGGGGTATTAAAGGGGACACCGAGTTTGAAATCCCTGCTGGTTTGATATTCCCACGTTTTGATGGTCATTTACTAAGTCGAGTAAAATGTTTTGCTGATTACGGTAAGGATGGCAATGAAATTTTAGTCCCTGATTCAGATGAGACACCTTTTTTTATACCTAGTGCAACGCTTATTGAACTAGCAACCATGCCTGCGGCAGAAAATGCCCCGATTGTTATAGTTGAAGATGAATTACAGGCACTTTTTATAGAGCAGGAAGTAGGTGATTTTTGTTCTATTTTAGCACTTAAAGATCCAAATGAAGATCTCGGAGATGATGTTGCTGAATATATCGAAAAAGCAGGGCCTATTCTTGTAGTTAGACCTTTTGAATGGCAAAAAGATACTTTGCTAAAAGCTGGTTGGTCTGAGTGGCTAGCACTTGATGATAGTCTTCAAGCAATTGAACTGGAATTTGGCAAGACAGTGTTTGAATCTCATAAAAAGGGAAATGATATTCGCCAGTGGGTTTTAGATCATTTGCCGAGCGAATTTACAACCGATCATAAGGTTGGCGCAACTATTCCCGCAGGCGGCAAACATCCAGGTAAAGACTTTATGAAAGGTTTCATGCCTCAATTTCCTGATATTAAGGCCATAGTAGCGGGTGTGCATGATGAAGTTACAAAACACTTGGAATCTAAATTTGAGCCAATCACAGCAGAAAGAGATAAAATGCTGGCAAGTTTGAAGAAAACTGCGGCTAAATATGAAAAGCATGGTGTTGATCCGGCGAGAATAACTCTAGATAGTCCTCCAGGGATTAAAGAATCTGCCACTGAGACCGGACAAAAAATTGCTGGGAAAATACGACAGCAGGGTGAAGATCTTAAAAAAAGAGGTCTTTTGACTGATGAAATTGCGGCTAAATTAAAACAAGGTGCCAGTGAAGCTGAACGGCTTGGAGTTGAAGGTGATGCTTTAAAAGAAAAGTTAACCATGGACTTTGAAGCAAAGAAGATTGAATTAAAAGAGGGACTTGAAAAGTTAAAAAATAAAACTCCGCCCGAGGGTATGGTTGAAAAAATAAATTTAGCAGGTATAGACGTCGAAGCAATTAGGCCGGTGACTCGTGAAGAGTTAGTTAAGTTGCATAAGCTAGGTAAACCTGTTGCGGGAGCTATATTATCTGGTGTTGATCTATCTGAACTTGATTTGACAGGTATTGACCTTAGTCGTTGCCAGTTAAAAAAGACCTCTTTTCAAAATAGCAAATTAGATAATGCTAAGTTTGAACAAGCAATGGGCGGCGAGATAAATTTTTCTGGCGCTTCATTAAAGGGTTCTCTTTTTGAACGAGCAATCCTCGCTGATGCAAATTTTGAAAATTGTGATCTAAGCGAAATGAATGGTAATAATGCCAGCTTTAAAGGGGGCAATTTCAGTGGTGCCTGTCTTGCTAATGCATGTCTAGAAATGGCTATTCTTAACGAGATAAATTTTACCAAAGCTAATTGTGCTGGTGTCACTATTCATATGTGCATGGTCAGTGGCAAGGCGGATAAAGCTAATTTTGCCAATGCGAAAATCAGCAAATGTATATTTAAAGATGTCAGTCTCTCTGAATCAGATTTCAGTAATGCGACCATAAATGAAACCCAGTTTAATGGTGGCGGTGGAGAAGGTATTAATTTCTACGCTGCTGATTTGACCAAAATGTATACAGCTCGTAATGCTATCTTTGAAAAGTCCAATTTTAATAGAGCTGTTATGAACTATGCAACCCTAAGAGAAGGCAGTTTTAGCGGTTCTACTTTTAATAAGGGTGATCTCGAAAATTGTATGTTTGAAAACAGCAAATTGACCAAGTGTGATTTTGTTAACTGTTATGCTAAAGGTGCCAGTTTTACTAAATGTAACTTGGAAGGCTCTGTCATGAGGGCATGTAATATCATGATGGGGGGAATGAAAAAGGCAAGACTTGTTGATGTAGACTTGCGTGGTTCTAATCTTTTTGCAGTTGATTTTTATAAGGTTGTCCTTGGTAATACCCGTTTTGAGGGAGCTAATCTAAAACGTAGTCAGCTGCAAGACCGGCTAGATTTACTGGAAGAAAACGATGAGTGATTTAACCCGTGAACAAGTGTTGACAGCAATTGCTAGTAACCAGACAATGAAAGATCTTGATCTGAGTGGGCTAGATTTTTCTGGTACTAATTTGACTGGCGGAAGATTTCATCAGGTATGTTTACATGATGTGAATTTCGGAAGTGCCAATGTTCGTAAAACAGGTTTCAAAAAATGTGATTTTTCTGGTGCAGGTTTTGATAAAACAGATCTGACAGAGGTTAATTTTCAAGGTATGAAAATGGCAGGAGCATCATTTAAAGGAGCCAAGTTACATAGGTCTCTTTTGCAAAAAGCTGATTTCTCTGGTGCTGATTTTGAAGGGGCTGAGCTGTCTTGGTCCATGGCTCGAGAGTCTAATTTTAAAGGTGCCAATCTACGTAATTTGAATTGCTTTAAGTCTTTTTTATCAAAATCATGTTTTGATGAAGCTGATTTTACCGGATCACGTTTTGATAGGGTGGTTCTTGGTGGATCTAGCTTTAAGGGTGCTACTTTAAAAGGGGGCAATTATTTTAAAATAATGCTCCGAGAGGCAAACCTTAAAAATATGGATTTGTCTGGGATGAAATTTTCCCAGGTACTCCTTGATATGGCTAACCTGCAGGGTGCTAATTTAAGGGATTGTGACTTGACGATGTCAAATTTCAGGGAGGCAGACCTTACCGGAGCCGATCTATCAGGTGCTATAGTCAAAAGTTGTATGTTTAACAGTGCAGTTCTGAAGGGAGCTAAGTTTCACCGAGCTGATTTAACTAAAGCTTATTTCGGTCAGGCCGATGCGACACTCGCAGAGTTTCAAGATGCGACGATGGTACACGCAATTTTTAAAGAGGCTAATTGTCAGGCAGCTATTTTTTCAGGTGCTAATCTTAGTCATGCTGATTTCTCCCACGCTGATTTAACCCATGCTGATTTTAGTAAAGCAAAGATGTATAGAGCAAAAGTTCATGGAATAATAGAAGAAAATACAAGGTGGAATGGCGCATCATTGATTATGCTTCAGGGGCCAGATAAAGAGATGGAAGAGGCTGAGAATTGGCTTTCTAAAGAGGAATTACTTAAATAAGAGGTAGACCATGGATAATTTGGCAAGAAAAGAAGAGATATATGGGCCGCAACTTGAATATGGTAAGGTAATTTCTACAGGTGAGAACTTGGTGGTCGCTACACCAATGGGCGAATTAATTGCTCGAAAGGCTGTTAGCTGTTTTGTCGCACCTGAAGTGGGAGATACTGTACTTTTGTCACTTGATACCCAACCAGATGTTTGGGTTCTTTCTGTTCTTGAGCGTCTGTCTTCTGTGCCGAAAACAGTTGAGTTGGATGGAGATTCCATATTGCGTGTTAATAATGGCAGTTTAACTATTTCAGCTGCTGATGAGTTAAATTGTATTAGTAAAAAAACAGCTCTTTATGCAGATGAAACTGAGGTTGTCGTCACAACTGCTAAATTAACAGCTGTTTTGTTTACAAGTAATGTGGAGCGGGTAAAACGTGTTGCCGGATATGTAGACGATATTAGCCGAGAATTTACTAGGCGAGTAAAAAATTACTTTAGATTCACCGAAGAACATGAAGAATGTCAGGCTGAATCAAGCAGAATATTAGTAGAAGAAACTATGACTATTCATAGTAAGAATAGTGTAATTGTCTCTAAAGAAAATGTGAAAATAGATGGTGAACTAATTCACATGGGTTAATTCAATCCATGTGAATTTCATTTTAGATGATTGAGGAATAGTTATGTTTGCATTAACCCAAGGCGCAGGGATGGATATGGGATTCCCTGATGTCTGTCTCACCCCAGCAGGTCCAGTTCCAGTACCAATTCCTTATCCAAATATTGCCGAGTCTGCTGTTACGGCTCCTGCTGTATATAATGTCTTAACGGATTGTATGCCAACTCTAAACATGATGTCCATGGGACTTGTGAGCGAAGGAGATGAGCCTGGAGTGTTGATGGGGGTTGTTTCTCATTTAGAGTCAGGGCAGACAGATTATTTAGTTGGTTGTATTACAATATTAGCTGGAGGGGCACCAGTACAACGCTTAACTTCTGTCACTGGTCAGAACAGTCTTGGCGTAATGCCAAATTGCCCAGGTATGTGTATTGTACCTAGTCAATGCACCGTTTTAACATTGGGATAAAGGAGCTGATATGGCAAAAAGTGTATTCATATCAATTTTAGAAAAAGATGAGGCTAGAGGACAAGGATTATACGATATCGTTACCCGTTATGGTCTAGGAGTTAATGGTCATTTTTGGTCGGATAATTTAGAAAAAATGGAATGGGCTGGACCAGTTGATGAAATATGTCGCCAAGAGATTGGAGTCTGGCTTATTAAAGGAACTTTAGAGAGTTTTAAAAATCCTGACATTAGGTTTGGTTTGGCAATGTTGGCAGCTAGTATTCAGGCCAATCGAGGACAGAATTTCCCGATCATTTGTATCTGTGATGATGGAGAACTTAACCCTGCTGATTTACCTACTCCGTTGCAAGGCATAGAAGTGGTTAGTGAAGAAAAATTAGGTCCTAAATTGGTAGCAAAAGCAAATATACCTATTAAGAAAAGCTCAGTTGATTATCGTTTTATTCCGCATCCTCTTCCTGGCTTAGGGCTCTGGCTCGAGGTTGGGCCAGCTAAGACACACAACTGGGCGGGGGCGATGCTTGGTGTTGCTGGCGGTGATATATTCGCTCATGGTGTGGGTGAGGCGGAGACTATTCCAAACAAATGCGTACTTAATTATCCTGTTAAAGGTTTAAAACTTGCTCTGGCGGATAAAGAGTTTAATGGCTGGGCTGTCAAAAATGAGTTGGATCAAAATCAGTCTTATTATGTTAAGGTTACAGACAATTTTGATACTTTGCTCTTCGGTGAGTTCTCAGAAGGGGATGATGCTGAGTGTTTTATAATAGCTATGAAGTAGGCAAATATATTTATTGGATACACTCAATTTAGATTGGTAGATGAGTATGATAATGATAGCTAATCGGACACCATAGGAGATTTTGATGACCACTAGAGAATTATCTAGGTTAGGAGCCATAGGGATTGCGGTGATGCTAGTAGTTACGGGGTGTGGTGGTAGCAAGCCTCCACCTAACCCGGCAACAGTCACAACTCCTGCTTCAAGTCCAGCGGAAATGCATTGGACTTATCAGATAGGAGCAATCTCACTGACGTTAGAAGCCGATAAAAAACTCAATGAATATAATAATTCTCCCCACACTCTTTTGCTTTGTGTTTATCAATTATCTGATGTCAGTAAATTTACAGAAATGACAACTAGTAAAAGTGGGTTGACTAGCTTATACGATTGCAAAGCATTTGATGCAAGTGTGAAAAAGGTATCTCGAGAATTTGTCCAACCTGATAGTAAAAAAACTTTGGTACTAGATAGAGCAGAAGGAGCAATACACTTAGCTGTTGCGGCCGCCTATTACGATTTGCAGGGAGATGGGACAACAAGAACATGGCAAGTGCCAATGGATATTTCCGAGACAGGAAGCCTTTGGTGGAGTGATAAGCTTTATGCCCCAGGAAAACTAGAAGCTATATTATTACTTGGCTCTAATGAAATTCAGAAAGTTGGAGAATAACTGTGTATCAAAAAAAACCTCTATTCTGGCATCAGGGATTATTTTTACAACCGCAACATTTTCAGCAGTCAGCTCTGCATCAGCAGGATAGATTAAATACCTTGCGCTACTACGGTCACCCATATTCTTGGGGTGTAACTAGTTTTTCAATTAGAAAGCAGCCTCTTGAAAGCAAGGTTTTCGAAGTAAAAAACATCGAAATTATGTTTGAAGATGGGAATTTTGTCAGTTTTCCTGAAAATGCAATTCTGAAGCCTCGTTCTTTTGATACAGCTTGGGAAGACCGAGGTAAATCTTTTACCGTCTACATTGGCTTGAAAAGATGGAATGATGTGGGGGGGAATGCCACAGTTGAGGATAGAGATTCAGAGCAAAACAGTAATACCATGTTTTCTGTTTCCCCTGATCCAGAGGAATTACCAGATCTTCTAGGAGGCGGGCCAGTTGGACAAATTAAACCCATGCACTATGTCCTTCGACTTTTTTGGGAGACTGAGATTGAAGACCTTGGTTCTTATCACCTGATTCCTTTAGCCCGACTTGAGATGATTGGTGACCAGGTAAGAATAGACGAAACATTTGTGCCTCCTTTGTTAACCATGCGTGCCTCAGATTATCTGCTTGGTTTGTTCCGAGATGTTAGTGAACAGATGGCAGCACGTGGTCGTAGAATTGAACAATATAAAAATTCTAGTAATGCTAAAGATACTTTGGATTTGTCTTCAACAATATTTCTTTTGGCTTTGAGAAGTTTAAACAGATATATACCTCAACTTAAACACTTAACGCTTGCGCCTCATTTGCATCCATGGGATGTTTTTGGCTTGTTAACTCAGATTGTCGGAGAGTTATCGTCATTTTCCAGCGACATAACTGCTCTTGGTGAATCACCAAAGGGTGAAAAGATTGTTCCTGATTATGACCACCAAAACCCAGGGCCTTGCTTTAGTGCAGCGGTTAAGGTTATTTCTGATATTTTAGATAAATTAACCTTAGGGCCTGAGTTTATTGGCAAATTTATCTTTGATGATACATTCTTCTCTGTAACTATTCCAAAACGAGCATTTGCAGCAAATAATAGCTTTTGGTTGCTTGTACAATCTAATGATTCTGGTGCTATTGTTGATGAAATTGTCAATATCGCAAAGTTATCTGCAACCAAAGGGATGAGTGTTTTGTTAGCAAGGGCCGTGCATGGTGTTTCATTGTCTCTGGTTGAAAATCCTCCTCCAGGCATTCCACAATCTTCAAATGGACTCTGTTTCAGTATCGATATAGAATCACCTCTTTGGGCAGAGGTAGAGAGCACCGGGAACTTATCACTATACTGGGATGGTGCTCCACCAGAAATAATAGCCAATCTTGTTGTGTTACGGGGGTAAAGAGTAATGAAATTGGTAGACTGTTTTCTTGAAATCATCACTTTTGTTCGCCTTGTATCAAGTTCAAAGGATATGGTTACCGCAGAATATGATGCTGTTCGGCAAGATCTCGATTTGTTAATAAAGAGACTAGACGATAAAGTTACTGCTGGTGGATTCTCTTATGAACAGTTTAATAATGCCCGTTTTGCTGTTTTCGCTTGGGTTGACGAAGCGATCCTCTGTTCAAATTGGCATGGAGTAAATGAATGGTTAAGAAACACTTTACAAAGAGAGTATTACGGGACCTCTAATGCTGGAGAGGAATTTTATAAAAAGTTAAAAGAGCTGATACCGGATGAATCTTCTTTAGCTGAAAAAGAACATGGTCGATCTGGTTCTAAAAGTGTTTTATCAAGTGAGGACGACTCGCTTATATTTAGTCGAAAAGAAGTAATCGAGGTTTATGCTCTATGTATGTCTTTAGGATATAATGGCGCTTATTTTAGTGAGCACGATAGGACCAAATTAAAAGAGATTCATCAAGATAGTTTGGATCGTATTATTAGCCAAACTGGCAGTGGGAAGGATGCTGTTTTTCCACTTGCGTATAATTTTACTAAAGGTTCTAAACGGAAAAAATCATTTGGACGCACATTTGATTTTTGGTCAATAATATTTTTTATTCTTCCTGTCTTGGTTCTTTCAGGTATTTTTTACATTTACAGAGATTTATTAGAGAAAAGCTTAGAGCTTTGGCTTAGTTAACCTGTTTTATCGATAAAATTATTTCAATGAAATTTATAAAATCACTACTTGCTTTTTTATTTCTACTCTTGTTATTCGTGGCCATAGCTGTTGGTTCGTATTGGATAGCAAATTATAAGAATTGGCCATGGTGGGCAGGAGCTTGCATTTTTGGTGGTTTTGTTGGTTTTGTTGTAGCTTGTTTATTTTTTCGAAGATGGTTCTTACGTAGGCGTGAAAAAGCCTTTGTTAAACGTATTATTGATCAGGATGAATCAAGTCTTGCTGCGCTGAAGCCACGACATTCAGGAGAAGAAGAGCTTCAACGTCGTTGGATGGAGGCTGTATATTTGTTGCAGAACTCTGGTCTTAGGAATCATGGAAATCCTCTTTATGTGTTACCTTGGTACATGGTTTTTGGAGAAGAAAATTCTGGTAAAAGCTCGGCTATTGCAGGGGCAAGATTAACTTCTATATTAACAGATGTTGGACCTGTGCCAGGAGTTTCAGCGACGAAAAATTGCGATTGGTGGTTTTCTGAAGAAGCTATTATCATTGATACCGCTGGAAGATACTCTGATCAAAATAGTGAGAGTAATACTCAACAAGAATGGGAAAAGTTTTTAACGCTTTTGGCCAAATATCGTCGTAAGGAGCCTTTGAATGGATTGATTCTAACGGTTCCTGCTGATCGGCTTCTTGCAGGAGATTCGGATTGGTTGCGTGAATATGGCAAAACTTTACGCAAGCGAGTCAATGAGCTGATGAGGGTGCTGGGAGCACGTTTTCCTGTTTATGTCCTAGTTACTAAGATGGATTTAGTGTTCGGGTTTAAAGGCCTGAGTGAGATATTGCCTGAAGAAGCACTGTCACAGGCAATGGGCTATGTAAATATTGATTCGTCTACTTCTCGACCAGACGATATTATTGAACTCGCAGTAAAGAGCCTAGATGAAAAATTACGAGAGTTGCGGTTACTACAACTTGGTGATTTAACAGAGTTCGATTCTGCATTTCTACTCTTGTCTGATGAGATTAAGGCTTTAAAGCTTTTCTTGGTTACTTTTACTGAGGGCATTTTTGAAGAAAATCCATATCAAGAATTACCAATGTTTCGAGGGGTATATTTTTCTAGTGCGAAACAACCAGGGGAGCAAACTTCTCAAATATTTAACTCTTTAAAGTCAATTACCGTCCCAGCTAAAAGACATTTAGAACGATCAAAAGGCATCTTTTTGCACGACTTTTTTGTGAAAATACTACCATCTGATCGAAATGTTTTTACCCCTATTTTTGAATTTCTTAACTGGAAAAGAGTTACTAGTCATCTTGGCTTAACATCGTGGTATTTGGTTCTGTTTTTTGTTTGTGGATTATTTAGTTTGTCCTATATTAATAATAGAGATGTGATGAATTTGGTTTTCGAAGATTATCCAACTAAACCTATTTTTTCTGATAATATTGATGAAAAAATAATTCAATTCACCTCTTTGTTAAGTGAAATAGAAGAGATAAGTGGTGCTAATTCTAAATGGATTTCACCACGTGTGGGATTGAATGTAAGCAAAACTGCTGAACTTGAAATAAAAGAATTTTACTGCCAAAATTTCAGGAAATTAGTTTTGGAGCCCACGAACAAAAAAATAGAAAGTTATGTAGAAAAAAAGTTGTCTCTGAAAGAAGGGAAATTTAAGAATTCTGATACGTATACAAAGTATCTTGTTTGGAAAATTGATTTGTTATCAGATCGTCTTTCTGCAACGTCACAACCTAATTTCTCATCCTTTGGAAAACCTACAGGCGCATCACTAGGAAAAGCTGTGGCTGGCTTTTCTCCTGAATTAGTAGATGATTACATAGATCTGTACACTTTATATCTTACCTGGTCAAATGATCTTCTTCAGCTTAAGGAAGATAAGTTGCTGTATACCGCTAAGCTTAGAAGGATGTTTCGTTTTGAAGGTGATGTTTATAAATGGTTATTAAAAGGTGTTAACGAAGATCCAAAGTTAGAATCAATTGCTCTTAGTAGTTTTTGGGTTGATGGTTATTACAAAGATAGTTCTGTTATCGAACCAGCATATACTTTTGCTGGATATAATGAACTCCTCAATAGCTTGGAATTAGTAAAGCAGGCTTTGGCGGATGATGCTGATTTTAAAAAGTATGAGGATAGATTTTGGACATGGTATGCAGAAGAATATCATAAAGCTTGGTTAGGGTTTGCAAGTAATTTTATCCAGGGTGAAAATTATTTACGAGGTCGTGATGGTTATTTAGAAATGGGTAAGAAAATGCAATTTGTCAGTAACCCATATTTTAGCTTAATAACCCGGATGGATAAGGAATTTGAAGCCATAAGGAAGCTAGGTAAAACATTTGAGTTGGTATCGTTGGTTGAAAAATTTCAAAGCATTCTTTCTCGTTACACAAAAATTCAAAAAGGAGGAGCTCTTAAAGCTTCTGAAAAAGCAATTTTATCAGTTAATAGTTTAGTTGCCAAAGTAGATAAAAATGCAGTTATAGGTATAGAGGAAAGTGTGAACTTCTTTAATGCTCTCAAATCCTATATGGGGATTTTAGGAGAGTTGGCAAAGGTTTCATCTAATCGTGAAACCACCTTTATCTATATGTCCAAAAAATTTAGTGGTGAGGTTGATAAAAAACCAGTTTCTAGTAAGTCGACAGATTCTAAGAGTGATAGTGAGACTGTAGAGCAAGTATTGTCTGTTTTAAAGAAAAATATTCATATAAAAGATTCGACAGAGGATCACCAAGTTTTTTGGTGGTTAGTCTATGGGCCATATGAATTTTTAACTTATGTTTCTATAGAGGAAACTTCTTGTGCACTTCAGAGTCGCTGGCAGGAAAATGTTCTCGCGAATACTACCCACACACCAGAAAATAAGATTAGAAAAACATTGTTTGGCAAAGAAGGACTTGTGGATAAATTTTTATCTGATCCAGCAAAACCATTTCTGAAGAACTCGGTTAATGGCTGGGCCAGTAGTGAGTATATGGGCATGTCTATTTCTTTTACTGACGATTTTACTTCTGTGCTCAATAATGGTTCTCGTGGGATTCAGCAGTTACAAGATAAATATCAAGTTAAGATTGATACAGTCCCAACCTCAACTAATAGTGATGCGACAGAAGAACCATTTGGAACAATTCTTACGCTTCAGTGCAGTGATGGGGAGCAGACATTATCAAACTTTAATTATGCAGAAGGAAAATTATTTACTTGGAATCCTTCCAGTTGTGGAACTACTTCATTACGGATTAAATTTTCTGATTTTGAGTTGTTAAAAATATACGAAGGTAAGCAAGGATTTGCCAAATTTCTCAATGACATCGGAGATGGGTTGAAATTGTTTAAACCAGACGACTTCCCTGAACATAAAAGTTCTCTGACAGATTTAAAAGTTAGTTCCATTGGGGTTGCATACAGGTTTGCAGATGCAAAAGCAGTTACTGACACACTTTTACTAAAACCAATAAATGTTCCAGAAAAAATCTCAGAATGTTGGGACTTACAGGAACATGAATTGGATATAGTTAATCAAAAAACTCAGAAGTAGAGAGAAATATGCTGAAATTATTTCGACGCAGATTTTATATTTTGATGTTTTTAGTTTGGCTTGTTGCTGTTGGCATTATATTCATCTTTACTATATGGGGTGATATGTCTAGCTTTGTGGCTGAGTGTGAATTGTTTTGGGCTAAAGAAAAAGTGGTTGTCTTGCAAGATGTCGATAAGGTTGAAAAAATACTTCATATTAAAGATGAGGCTAGGGTGCCGAGCGCTGAAGAAATTAGCAAAAATATCAATATAGTTACTGCGCCAAGTGGGGTGAAGATAATAAGTAATCCACGCTACACATCTACTAAAGATAAGTTTACAGTGGTTTTGTCAGTTCCTGTAAAAGTAGAACATCTTACGCATTTTAAGACTAAAAAAGAACACTGTTTAGTGGTCGATATTCATGGTGAATGGGAAAATAAAACAGCTAATATTGATCGGTTTAAGGACGGATTAGTTAGATCTGTGCAGTATGGTATGCATCCAAAATGGATTAGACTGGTGTTCTACCCCCATGGCAATAAAGATATACTAAATATAACTCCTGTTTTGGAGAGCACAGGTAATCAGTTGACTATAACAGTAATGAGGTCGGCAGTTGCAATCGATGCATTTACTGTAAAAAAGTGAAGAATTAAGGAGATCCTTTACTCTTTTAAATAACCTGCATTTTTAAGATACAAAAGTATCTCCTGTACAGCATCCATTGGACTAATATTTGTTGTATCGATAGTTATCTCTGGGTTTATAGGTGGTATGTATGGGGCCGTTATACCAGTGACATCCTTGATTCTACCTGAGTGCGCCTTGGCGTATAATCCTTTGCGATCACGTCGTTCACAGATCTCAAGAGGGGTGGATATATATACTTCAATGTAACCACCGTATCTTAAAATTAACTTTCGATTGGCCTGACGAGATTCCTCATAGGGGGCGATTGGTGCACAAAGTGCTATCCCACCATTTTTGGTGATTTCACTTGCAACAAAACCGATACGGGTAATATTTAAATTTCTATGTTCTTCTGAGAAGCTGAGTTCGGATGACAAATTTTGACGAACAATATCGCCATCTAGTAAAGTGACAGGCTTGTCACGCATTTCCATAAACTTGACTTGTAATACCTTGGCAATAGTTGATTTTCCAGAACCTGATAATCCAGACATGAAAATAGTGAAACCTTGTTTTTTAAGGGGTGGAAAGTCATGGCGAAGTTCTTGGACAATTTCAGAATAGGATAACCAATTTGGAACAGCTTTTTCTTTTTGAAGGCGAGCAATCAAATTGTTTGAATCAACAGGCTGAAGGTCGTTTGAAGAAATATCAGTTTCTGAAGAGAAGTAATATGTCTTACGAGTTTCTGAGTACACCAAAGTCCTTAAGGGCACCATGGATATACCAGTTTTCTCAGCATACTCAGAAACAAGTTCTTGGGCTGCACCCTGTTCGTAAAATAGCGGAGTATTTTCTTTTTTGTTATTAGGTGTAAATGGATCAGCATGGTCTGCTGCTACTAAAAAGTGGCTACAGCCGAAATTTTTCTTGATAATTGCTTGCCAAAGAGCTTCTTTGGGGCCCGCCTTCCTGCAAGTAAGTGGCATTACACCTAACTGGACTATCTCGGAAGGGAGATACTTGATAAATGCCTGGTGACAACGGACTTGTGTATAATGCGCTTGCGCGCCTGGGTGGCTAAGATCTACTATCGGTTGCACAAAGATGCCGGCGTCTATTTTACGGGCTGCGTGCAAAATAATTTCTCTGTGCCCACAGTGCAAATAATCATCAACCTGGAATCCTATAACTTTTCTCCATTTTTTTGCGGAGAAAAGGCTCGCTGATTCAGAAGGCGTAAGGCGAAGAGATTGAAAATCGTAGTGAATAGGAAGTGAAACACCCTCGAGTGAACCACCTACATATATTTCTCTTACAGAGTCATATAGTCTTCGAACACCAGGATGTGTAATAGGATCATTGGTGCCATATATACTTTGGGCTTCTTTTTCTTTGTCTGCTTGCCATATATCATTAATCGTCATGATGGCAATAAGAAAACCTTCTTGATCATTAAGGGCAATACGCTGACCAACAGCAATTACAGATGATTTTTGTTTGCTAATGTCTAGATATACAGGCATGGGGAAAACCGTCCCACAAGGCATTTGCATGGTATCAATAACTGAATTGTAACATTGCTGAGACATATATCCTTCTAATGGATAGAGGCCACGGTTCAGCAAAAGCTCAAGATCGCACAGTTGATCGGTTGAGAGATCTATGGCAACAAGATTAACAGCTTCTTTTCGCAGAAGCTCAACACGTTTGAAATTTACAACGAGGCTTTCTGGATATTGTCTGTTCATTGTTGTTTTTGTGGGTTTGACATTATTTTAATCAACCAAAAAAGAGCGAATATAATTATCCAACGTTGTTTTTATTTCTCACTAAATGATTCATACATCGTTTTTTTGATTGGTTTAAGCAGAACATCCATAACAGTTCTCTCACCAGTACGAACATCAACCTGCGCTGTCATACCAGGCAATAGTGTTAGCTTTTTGCCTGTCAGAGTTACTACTGGATTATGGGTAGTTTCTAAATGTACCCGGTAAAAAGTCTGTTCCCCACGGGATGTTTCTTCCCGCAATGTATCAGCACTAATATAAATAACCCTTCCTTCCACAGCACCAAATATCGAATAATCAAAGGCATCAAAACGTAAACTAGCCGAAAGGCCAAGAGCAATATCGGCAATGTCAGCCGGGGCAATTTTCGCTTCTACTATCAGCTTGTCTCCCACCGGTACGATCTGCATCAGTTCTTCCCCGGTACGCAGAACACCACCAAGTGTTGTTATTCTAACATTTTTCACAATACCTGAAACAGGTGCTCTCAGTACGCTGTTTGCAAGTAGTTGAGCACGTTGGGCAAGTATCTGCACATTTTGAGCTGTTTCATCTTCAGTTTTAGCAAGTTGAGTTTGAAGCTCCTTGTAATACTCATTTTTGTGTCTTACTAGATTACGTTTTGCCTCATTGAGTAAACGTTCGGCCTTTAAAATTTCGGTTTGACTTACATCTCCGGTACGGGCAAGCTTAGATACCAATTGCACCTCTTTTGTGGCTAGTTTTACTGCTGTTTTGTAGATGTCCTGTTCACTTTCAAAGCCATCTTTTCTTTGTTTGAAAAGAGATTTTTCTACTATAACTAATTCTTGATATTTTTTTACCTGCTCAGGGAAGTCTATGGCTTCTGCTCCAGTAACTTCTGCTCGCAGTCTTGCTTCATGTGCTCTTAAAGCCGCAAGTCGGGCCTCAAGTTCTTTTACCGAGGCCTCAAATTTTGTCTGATCAAAAACAGCTAGAACCTGGTCCTTTTCAACTCTGTCACCTTCCTTAACGTTTAAAAGCTCAAGGACACCACCATCTACTGCTTGAATAATCTGAATTCTACTACTGGTGATTACAGTTCCAACACCTTTAGCTGTTTGATCGATTTTAAAATAATATGCCCATGCAACCACAAAGCCAAAAGCAATTACTAAAACCCACAAAACCACAGAATAAAAAACTCTGTTAATCGCTTTAGGCGGTTCTTCTGAAAGAAGATCATTATATGACATTGTTTCTCCTTCCTGGTAAAAAATTACCACCCTGGACATTAATTTGTGCCTGTGGTCGCCTCTGAACATTGTTATTCAACACGTCCTGTGGCTTTCCATCGTTCATTACTTTTCCATCTCTCATAATAATTACACGATTGGCAAGGGCCGTAAGTTTTGGGCGGTGGGTCGCAATTATGAGAATGTCATTGCTTCGTAAAGTACTCTGTAATTGCGTAAGCATACGCTCTTCAGCCTCAATATCAACAGAGGCAGAAGGTTCGTCTAATAACCATACTCTTGGTTTTGCTAGAAATAATCTTGAAAGAGCAACTAATTGTCTTTGCCCACCCGATAAACCGTAACCACCTTCAGATATTTCAAGTTCCATGGCTCGTGGATTATCCGCTGCAATTTTATCAATGCCAAGTTTTTCAGCCACTTCGAGCATGGATGAATCAAGAATGCCACCACTTAGCATCATATTGCTTTTTAAAGTTCCTTTAAAAAGATGAACATCCTGGGGAAGGTATCCAAGATGTTCATTTAGAACCTGTGGATCAAGTTCAAATATGTCTGTACCACCCACCCGAACCTGACCTTCTGCTGGGCGATACAAACCAGCTGCAATTTTTAGGAAGGTAGATTTACCGCATCCATTTGGGCCAAGAATGACGACCCTATCTCCTCCTTTAAAAGATAGTTTTTCAATATCAACATGCATTACAGGTGAGTCATTGTGGCTAAAACGAACAGAGTTAAACTCAAGGGAGTCGTTTAGTTTGTCGGGGAAAAGTAAGTTGCGTCCAGGTTGCCTGAACGTCTCAAGTGCTAAAACTTGATTGACCATAGCAAGAGACTCACGCACATGTTGCCACTGTACCTGAAACTGTACACTCTTGGCTATCGGCTGCATAACACGTCCGCCTAAAATAGCACAGGCAATCATGCCACCAGATGTTAGTTCACCAGCTTCAACACAGGTAACACCGACAACCAATGCTCCCATATAACCAATCTTGCCAATTGAAGCAGTTGTAGCAAGAGCTGTACTGGTAACTATTTTAGATTTTAATGAATATCTACCAACCATGTCCACAATCTGATACCAGGAATCCGCAAAACGCCAAGCGCAGCCAGTTGCCTGAATTGTTTCGGTGCCTCGCAGAGAATCTACTAGTAAACCATGTCTTTCATTACCACCACGAATTTCATTCTTGGCAAGTTTACGTAGTCTGAATTGGGCAATAATACCAGTTAGCAAAGCAATAGGGAACAGTATGGCATACACGCTACCTACATCACCGCCAACCACATAAATAACAGCGATAAAAAAGAGGCAAAAAGGCAAATCTGCCATAAAGAATAAAATGGAGGAAGAGAAAAAACGTCGAACATGCTCAATACCATTGATTTGGGAGGCGAGAACGCCAAGACTCTTAGGCCGTTTATCAAGGCGCAGATTCATTACATGCTCAAAGATATGTTGAGAAACGGCTTGATCCACATGTTTACCAAGATTATCGGTTATCTTAGAACGAATAAAAACAAGAATCCAATCAAGAATTATGGCGATTATCATTCCGACACTAAGTGCTATAAGAGTAGAATAGGCAAAAGTTGGTACAACTCTGTCATAAACTTGCATGGCATAAAGGGACGTGGCAACAGCCATAACATTAATAACCAAAGTTGCGACTAGTACTTCAACAAACCATGTTTTATCGCGCCACACTTCCTTTAAAATCAGATCAAAAGCTGTTGTTGTTGGTTTTGGGGCAGAAATATCTTTTTTTAACGAACGAAGCCATAAAACTGGTGCCTGTTGTGGCTCATCACCATCCATCTTAAATGGTTCACCTTCTGGTGGTGTAAGTAAAATCTTGTTGTCAGATATTGCTTCAGCATAATGCCAAGCGTCATTCACATAAAGCAAAACAGGTAACTTACGTCGATCAAGCCTGTCCCAGCGTAATCTGCCGACCTGAACATATTTTACATCAAGAACTCGAAGAACATTATTTAGTCTCTCTGCCGGTAGTAGTGCTCTATCTCTATCTTGTTGTGTACATACTGTAGCAAGTGCTTCCTTGCTGACCTTTATTTTTAAGTCGGCGAGAAGCTTACCAAGTACATTTTCATGGATGACAGCTGTCATCACAGAATTACCAGGTTGTTCAATTGCAACATCAGCTTCTTCTATGTCATTATCCACAAACAACTCCTACTAATGGGCGCTCTATTGATTGCTAATAGTTAATATCTTCAATTAAAAAATCCAGTTTGCCTTGCATGTTGTTAAGCTGTAGACAGGTTTTCTGATATTCACCTTTAATTTCTTCAAGATTTAGTCGAGCCTGTGAATGTTCTCGCTGGATGTTAAGTAGGTCGAGCCAGCTTTTGCGGCCAGCGTCATACTGACGCATATAGGATTGAAGGGTTTTTTCGGTACTTGCTAGAAGTTGTTTGTTTACCTTGATTAATTTTTGGTCTAAATGATAATCAGTAAGAAGAGACTTAATCCGTCTTTTAATTTCATCTTCTGTCGCAAGTGCACGCCTTTTACTTGCTATCACATTTTCATCGGATGATTGTGTTCGTTTCCAATTACTAAAACCACCTCCATCAAGACTCATTTCCATAACTAGTCCTAAAGACGTTTCTAAATCATCATTGCCATAGCGGTCTTCTTCTCTATAGAGATCCTGGCGCAACCTGCCATAAATACGTGGCATAATTTCCGAACGACTCAATTTTGATTCAATTTCAGCCATCTTAATATCAATTCTGCTCAGAACAACATCTGAAGAGATATTTACAACTGTATCTTCTATCTGCTTATTATCGCCTTTTATATTGAGATATTTTTTGGAAATAGGTAATTGAGTAACTACAAATTCTCTCGTTAGAGTAAACAGATCATTTTTTCGTTGATCGAACAAACCTTCAAGATTTCTCTGCTGTAATATAGCTTGGGATAAACGTGAATTGGCTAGATCAATATCCGCCTGGGAACTCATTTGTCCTGCTTCCCGTCTGGTTATAAGAGATAGAAGTCGTTCATGTTCGATAACATTAAGATTTGCCGCTTCAATTCTTGCCTCGATACCTTTTATTTCGGCATAATTGACAACAGTCTCTCCCATTAGATCTCTTTGAACTTTTAAAAGGCGCTGTTTTGCCCTTTCCAAACCAATCTCAGATTTGCTGATATTATTTACAATTCTGCCACCAACCCAAATAGGCTGTAAAAGCTGAGCATAGCCAACATTGTCATGCTCATCGTCAAGTTCAGCCTGAATAGATATAGTAGGGAAACGATCAAATTCTGCGGCATCCAAATCATAACCAGAGGCTCTAATCACACTTAATTCACTGAGTATTTGGTTGTTCCTGGTAAGTGTTGCCTCAACAGCAATCTCCATATCACTTTTAGCTTTCACAAAATTAGGAAGCAAAAGACAAATACTTAATATAACAGTACTAAGGGGTTTAGTTATTCTGCCGAGAATAGATCGGTGATTTTTAATACTCACATAAATATTGAACATAATGTAACCCTTTTACTTTTCTACACTGCAGCTTTAACAAAAGAACTTATCTGCAAAAAAAATAATGTTTACCAATAGCCAACTATCTCAGGTATTAATACGCAAACCCATCAGAAATAGTTGCAGAGTTAACCATAATAGCAGGCTCTTTTTCATTTTTTGCATCAATTTTTCTTGGCGTTGTTTTTTCTTTTAGCGCGTTATATTTATCTGTTTCACCAGTTGCGTCATAGGCTCTTAAAAGACTACCAACCCATTCTTTTTGCCAAGGACATTTTTTCAGAGCATTTTCAATATATAGAATACCTTCAGCGATATTATTTATGCTGCAGTAGACCAAGCCAACCATATAGTTACAGGCAGCATGCCCAGGGTTATGGTGTAACATTTTTTTAAAACTGAGCTCGGCTTTATCAAGTTCACCTTTATGATAATGCTTAATCCCTGTTTGTAAAAAACCAGGAACTGGCAAAACTAAACCATCTGTAATCGCCTCCCACTCAATTCTTGCATTTGTTCCTTGGATGAGTGGAGCTAGATGTTTCTCGTATTTTTTCCATTTGGCTTTTGACGTTTTATAGATAGGTTGCCGTACCTGCCACACACTTGCGGTTTTAACAGGGCGTTCAAGCTCGTTAAACTTTAAAACCTTTGGCTGCCATTCAACCCCAATATAATCAAGCATCTTTTTGGCACTTCCCTCTAAATCATCAACTATATCTTCATAATTAATTTCAAGAATTTCACCTGGGAAAATTAGGCTCCAATGATGCATTAAA
Organism: Desulfotalea sp.; assembly: GCA_051531995.1. Taxonomy (GTDB): domain Bacteria; phylum Desulfobacterota; class Desulfobulbia; order Desulfobulbales; family Desulfocapsaceae; genus Desulfotalea. Next base: position 35,692 of record JAOPTU010000009.1, on the reverse strand, counting down.
AGATTATGGTCGGCAAGTTGCTCACCAATATCTGTAAGGTCATAGGCAAATCCCATGCCACCATGTTTTGCTTGGTAGTCAGTAAAATAGTTAGAAATGGCAATATCACGTGGATCACGACGAACTGAGATAATTTTCGCATTTGGAAAGAAGAATTTAATCAGACCAATATTTTCAAAATTATGTGGAAGTTTATCAATTATATGTTTTGCTTTCTTGTCATAGGATTGCAACTCTTCAAGTATACTCTTAGCAATTCCGGCGGTAACTTCAGGCGTCAAGTCATCAATGCAAGCAGGGTAATGACGACCAGAACCAACATGCCGTTCCCACCTCTCAAGCCCGGCTACTCGCTGTGGAATTACCCCAAGTTCACCAGCGCCAAAAATTTCAGAATGACCTGATAAAATTTGTTCAACCAGTGTCGTGCCGGAGCGGGGCATTCCTAAAACATAAACTGGTAATGTTGAATCAATGCCACATTCTTTGCGGTGCTCAAAAAGATCTTTATTAAAAAAGTGTCGAAGCCGTGCACAATTTTTGCGATGTTCCTTGCCGTCATAATTTAAAAAATTGCGACTGGCATAGTTTGCCTTGTTGAGAATATCAAAGGCCTTATCGTAATCCTGTCTTTTTGCCCTAGCCATAGCGACCTGGAACAGAATACCAGCCCGAACATCGCCCTCAATACTTGGCCGTTTAGCAGCCTGTTCCATTCTTTCAAGAGTCTTTTCATCTTCAGGGTAATGACGAGCGTTTATAAGAGCCATCTGCGCTTTTAAGGGGTCGATCATTTTCACCCGCTCATACAATTCAAGAGCCTCATTAATTTTACCTTGTTGCATATACTGCTGCCCGAGGCCTTGAAGAGCTGGAATAAAATATTCATTTTCCATAAGCACTTCATTAAACAATTCCGTAGCCTTGTCATAGTTTTGTTCGTGGCTTTCAACCTGGGCTAGTCCATTTTTTGCTTGCAGACGTAGGTTGTTAATTTGCATTAGCGGTAACTCTGTATTTTCTTCTAAATTTCCCACAAGCTCTATTGCCTTTTCAGCGGCTCCTCGTGCCTGCTGGTCAAACCTATGTAGGCAAACGCTAGATAATTTACACCAAAGGGCAGGGTTATCTTTATCAAGACTGATAGCTTTTTTCAGTACATTCATAGCTTGCATGAAGTGCCCCTGTATTTGGGCTAGTTCAGCGAGCTGAAGCAATAGTATAGAGTTTTCCGCATAACGTTTTAATGCTTCATGTAAAGTCTCTATAGCTTGAGGATGAAAATTTTTACCAGCTAGTAAGGTGCTGTAAAAAACGCAAATGCCAGCCCATTCATTCTCTTTAATGGTGTCTGCTTTTTCATTAATATACTGTTCTGCTTCACTAAATTGTTCCTCTGCTACCCAAATCTCAAGTTGAACATTTTCAAACTGTGTCACAAAAGACTTATGTGTTGTATCTGGTAGTTTTTCCTCAATTCCCATAAAGCAGTTTATTGCTTCTGGCAGCAAATTTTTACAACTTTTAATGTTATCTGCTTGTAGTTCAAGCCTGATAAGAGCAAACCAAACCAGAATTTTATCTCCATCAATATCGAGGGCACGCTTATACAGTTGCCTTGCTTCTTCAATGTCGTTCTGATGTATCCGGCACCAAGCAAGCCTTGCCAATGCAAAACTGTTTGTCTTTACTCTTTGCAGTATGGATTCAAGAGACTTTGTAGCCTTATCAATGCGCATTAAAACGCAATCAACACCGGCAAGATCAATCTGTGCTTCAATACTCAGTTCGCTTTCTTGGTTTGCTACCTGTTCGTATATTTTGAGTGCCTTTTCTTGCTCTCCTAATTGGATATAGGCAAAGGAAAGCAGTGGTAGGAGTTGCAAGTTGTCTTCATTGGCAAAATCACATAGTATTTGTGTTTTAATTTCAGCAAATTGTTGATAATTAACCAGCTTATGTAATTTTTTAAGTTTATCCAAAATGATTGTATCTCCTTAGCTTAACGAAGAAAGTATCGTCTTTTAGTAAATATAAATTAAATGTGCTAAATCAGTGGAAAATTTTTGTTCCTAGTTATTTGTATGCTCAGGATCTCAATATTTATAGCAGGCATATTTTTCGAGAACACTGAAAAAACAAGCTATTTTAACATGGCGAAATTTTTTTGTAACCTAGCCATGTGGCTAGGTTTTGTCGTTTTTTTGCAGACAAATAGGGAAATATAAGGTGTGGCGGCAGGTAAATGCCTTTTTTTATAAAAATGAGGTGTTGCTTCGTTAAAGGAAATTTTTGGTGATTACAATTTTCTCGGCCTTATGTTGTATATCTAAATAGGTTTATGAGCAGAGCTTTCACCAATGTTTTGGGGCAATCTATGTATGGGCACGGAACAATCTGTATTGTAAAACGTAGCCTGAGTAAGGAGTCCTGTTAATATTCTTCAGTAACCAGTTACATGCAAATTCAGCGCTACTGTATTATATTTATACAACTGCATCAGTAAAATTCATGGTCGCTATATATCCTGCTCCAGGTGCGTTTTTAACATCCCATACCCCATCTATCCACAACCGTTCGTGATTACCCAATTGGCTAGAAAATTCATCTTTATTCCTCAGCACTTTTCCAAGTGATGAGACCTGCACTGCCGGCTTATCTACTGATGCAATATGCGTCAGCTTGGTTTCTGCCTGCCATTTCGTTATCGATGGGGTAAGAAAATTATTGCCATGAGTTACAGCCTTTATTGTACCAACTTTCCCATTATAATTTCCCCATATACCGCCTTCACTATTCCCTATGAACATAATCATATCACCTGAATCTAAATTTGTAATACCTTTCCAGTGTTGACCTGCGCTCATTCCAGTTAACTCGTGACTCTTGCTATCGACTTTTATATAAATCGTGTAATCAATCCCAGTTTTAAATACACGTTCACTATGATCTGATGAAGTTCCTGCGGTCAGATCGAATACAACTATTGACGTATTTATGTCTTTAATGGTCGCTGTTACTTGCTGGGTACCATCCTCAACCCCGTTTATAACATCATTAACGTCGACTGTTATCATCTCGCTTGTGTCTCGTATGTTGTCGCTTTTTACTGTCAAACTTGTGGTTCCGGTGGTGTCACCGGCACGTATAACTATTGTTGGATCTCCTCCAGTATAGTCAACTCCTCCACCGCTAGCAGTGCCATCATAAGATAAATTAACAGTAACATCTTTATCTGAGATTTTGTCGAGGGTTGCGGTAATGGTAACTGTGTCTGTACCAGCCTCTGTGGGAGTGGTGTTATCGATGCTCAAGGTTACTGAGGGTTCTTTATTGACAATATTATTGCCATTGTTATCAAATTTATCGCTGCTACTACCAGATGTTGCAAGTGCTATACCGCCCCCAGCTGCTAAAACAAGACCGGCAGCCCATCCTGTTGAAAATCCGGAGCTTGCTGGTTGCCAAATTATATCTGTATCTCCATTTAGTTCAAGAGCATCACTGCTTGAGACCATCATAGTATCAGTGGGAGCATAAGAGCCATCTGTACTGAATGTGGTATCCACTTCTTTGGCAAAAAAATTCTCGATGCGAGCTACTTCCTTGCCGTCCACTTCCACGAGAAGATCGCTGCCATCCTTTCTTAGTAATAAGTTTTCTGGGACTTTTGCCGATTTGGGTTCTTGAATTGTATATACCGAACCTGGCTCGGCTTGAAATGTTGTTAGATCATCTACTACATGTTCAATGGCTTTTTGGCCTACTCGTTTTTCTAAAATTATGTACATTTTTTCTCCATGGCTGTATGTGTATTTGCTGGAGGTTTGCCCGCTGATGACACTGTTGATTGGTAATACAACGTACTTTTGTATAAACTTCCTTTGTTTTTAACGATAGTCGCCCATGTTTTTACGAAAAAGCAAGGCATTCTAACACTGTGAAATATTTTTGTAACCTAGCCATGTGGCTAGGTTTTGGCTTTTTTTGCAGACGAATAGGGTAATACAAGGTGTGGCGGCGGATAAATGCCATTCTTTGATATAGGTGAGGTGTAGATTCGTTAAAGAGAGGGTGTTTTGAAATGAAATAGGGTTTTGGACAGTGTCCTTAGCTTGGATGGGAAATATGATTAAAAGCTGAATCATTTTGAACCGTTTTTCCAGCAAGGTTTATGGGTCGTTTAGTATTAGTCCAATACTAGGGAGAATAATATTCGCTGGCTAGTAATGTGTCGATACAATTATACTAAAGGATTGGTTGCACTGTAATGAAAACTCAAATTATTTAAAGATGCAACTCCATTCCATAAATCACCTACGGGTCTCATTATATCTCTATCCCCATTTGTTTTATTTATTCCTCGTTGGATGTTTCCTGATTTTTTTATTGAAAATGCTGGTTGTTGGAGTGTTATAATGAATGTTGTGGTCGTCGATATCGGACTTATTTCTGTCCACTCATTTACCCACCTCATTCTACTACCAAAGGCAGCACCCGCTTTAGTTACTATTTTTCCATCTGTTCCAACTACTCCTGTTGCATTGCTGCCTATTAATGTAATTTTATCTCCAGCGCCTAAATTACCAGCGCCATTCCAGAGCTGATCTCCGTTTAGCGCACTGGTATGTTCAGTGCTGTTAACTTTTATGAAAATATTGTAATCCACCCCAACTTGAAACTCTTGATTGCTATGTCTTGATGAAATTCCTGTTGTAAGGTCAAATACCACAATAGTGGGATCTATATCTTCAATGGTTGCTGTAGCTTGTTGGGTGCCTGTTTCTATTCCATTTATTACATCATTTATACCTACGATGATCGTCTCGCTTATGTCTCGTACGTTGTCGCTTTTTATTGTCAAGCTTGTGCTTCCGGTGGTGTCACCGGCACGTATAACTATTGTTGGATCTCCCCCAGTATAATCAACTCCTCCACCGCTAGCTGTGCCATCATAAGACAAATTGACAGTAACATCTTTATCTGAGATTTTGTCGAGGGTTGCGGTAATGGTAACTGTGTCGGTTCCAGCCTCTGTAGGGGCAGTGTTATCGATGCTTAAGGTTACTGAAGGTTCTTTATTGGTAATATTATTGCCATTGTTATCAGATTCATCGCTGCCAGTACCAGGTATTGCAAGTGCTACACCGCCACCAGCTGCTAAAACAAGACCGGCAGCCCATCCTGTTGAAAATCCGGAGCTTGCTGGTTGCCAAATTATATCTGTATCACCAGTTAGCTCAAGAGTATCACTGCTTAAGACCATCATAGTATCAGTGGGAGTATAAGAGCCATCTGTACTGAATGTGGCCTCCACTTCTTTGGCAAAGAAATTCTCGATGCGAGCTACTTCCTTGCCGTCCACTTCCACGAGAAGATCGCTGCCATCCTTTCTTAGTAATAAGTTTTCTGGGACTTTTGCCGATTTGGGTTCTTGAATTGTATATACCGAACCTGGCTCGGCTTGAAATGTTGTTAGGTCATCTACTACATGTTCAATGGCTTTTTGGCCTACTCGTTTTTCTAAAATTATGTGCATATTTTCTCCATGGCTCTATGTGTATTTGCTGGAGTTTTACCCGCTAATGAAACTGTTTATTGGTAACACACGTACTTTTGTACTAAATCCCTATATTTAAACGATGGTTGCCATGTTTTTACGAAAAAGCAAGACATTCTAACACTGTGAAATAGTTTTGTAACCTAGCCATGTGGCTAGGTTTTGACTTTTTATTGTAGGAAATATGAATAAATAGGGGAGGGTAGGACGTACAAAATATTGTTAAAACAAATTACAAGCTACCTATGAAAATTGCGACTTCGCTCAACTTCTTCGTTGAACTTAAAATTTTATCCTCGGAATATCACTTATATGTCTGCGGTGAAATATGCATCTGCCTCGAACTTGAATGAATATTCTAGTTTTTCAAGGACCCTACTGTCAGAGTTATTGTTAATCTATCGTTTCTAGGTTCCAAGGTAGCGAGCAGCTAGAAGTACAGCAATGGCTTGTTGGCGATTTGTTGCCTGGAGTTTTTGGAAAATATTTTTTATATGATATTTAACTGTATGTATTGTGATATCAAGAGTTTCAGCAATCTCACAGTTTGTTTTCCCTTCCGTTATTAACATAGCAGTTACTTTTTCTTTTTCAGAAAGTGTGGCGATTTGTTCAAGAATAGTCACGCGTTTAAGTGCTTGCATAAGGTGTGGACCAAGGAGTTGGCACAAAATCTTTGCTTTTGATGTCACAATCGTTGTGCTACTGGAGAAAGAGAATAAGAACATAAAATCTTTACTCTCTGAATCGATGAAGAAAGAAAATCCATAGTATAATCCATAGTAATTTCTTCTTTCGATTACTTGTTGTTGTATGGGGGACAACTCCCATGTGTAATCATCCCATGAGATGAAAGCACTTCTGCTACCAGAGGCCATTATTCGCTCGAGCTCATGGCGTATCGGATCATGGATTAGATATTCTTTTTGGTCATATTCAGCAGCCCACTCTTTCGGGTTAGAGAGGTTTACCAGTTGGACAGCATGGTCGCCTGGGTAAGATTCTTTTGTATAAGCGTATAAGACGAAATTAAATCCCAGAAAGGCAGAGAAAGAGAGGAGTATCGTGTTAAATTCTTCCTCAGTCACACAGGTTAAACATTTGTTCGTAAAAGCAAGTGTTTGCCCTAGGTCATCTTTGCTTAATAAGGCCAAAAAGTTTTCTTCGTGGAGAGTATTCAAGCTATGATCCTTTGAAGAGTAATTTTAAAGAAAGCTGAATTATATATTAGACCCAAGAACATTTACTATTTATAGAAAACAATTGAACTAATGTCACCATTATTCTGGTAAGTAGCTATTTTTCCATGGGAAGATATTTGAGAGGACGTTGATTGGGTGGAACAATGTAGGATTAACAGTAGTTATTCATTTGATATTAGTGCAGTGTCATGGTGGAGCCAAGAAGACAGGCTTTGGAGAAATAGGTATATAAGAAAACTACTTGAAGAATAATTGATATATGTAATAAATATGGCTTTTGTATTTAGATACTCACTTCTTTTAACGATGTTGTGCTAAAAGAAGTGAGTATGTTTTCTGATTTTTCAAAGTACCGATAGGTAAATATGCTTCTTTTACCTTATTTCTTCATGGCACGGATTTCTTTTTGCCAAAAGGTTGGACCTGTCTTGTGAATTGCTTCGCCATTAGCATCTACAGCTACAGTTACGGGCATGTCTTCAACCTCAAATTCATAGATTGCCTCCATACCTAGATCTTCAAAAGCAACAACTCTAGCTTTCTTAATAGCTTTAGAAACTAAATAAGCAGCTCCGCCGACAGCCATAAGGTAGACGGCACCATTTTTCTTTATGGATTTTATGGTGGCATCGCCTCTTTCTGACTTGCCAATCATACCGATCAAACCCGCATCTTCTAGCATCATATCAGTATATTGATCCATACGGGTGGAGGTGGTGGGGCCAGCTGGGCCAACAGCTTCGTCACGAACAGGATCAACAGGACCAACATAGTAAATAAATTTACCATTGAAATCTACGCCACCTGGAAGTTCTTTACCTGCATCAAGATATTCTTTGATTCTTTTATGAGCCGCATCTCGACCAGTTAGTATTTTACCGTTTAAAAGTAGGGTTTGTCCGGTTTTCCATTTAGCTGTTTCTTCCTTCGTAATGTTGTCAAGCTGAACTCTGATAACGTCGCCCCCAGTTTCAAGGGATATGTCAGGCCATCTATTGATGTCTGGTTTTTTGAATATCGCAGGGCCATTGCCAGTAAGGCTAAAGTGGGTGTGGCGGGTGGCTGCACAGTTTGGAATCATGGCAACTGGATTAGAAGCAGCATGGGTAGGCCATTCACTAATTTTAACATCGACTACGGTGGTTAGTCCACCTAAGCCTTGGGCGCCAATTCCTAGATCATTAATAGCGTTATATATTTCAATTCTTAAGGCTTCGAGATCGGTTTTAGGGCCACGTTTTAATAATTCTGGCATATCAACTGGTCCCATCAAAGCTTCTTTTGCCATGAGCATAGCCTTGTCAGCTGTACCGCCAACACCAAGACTAATGATTCCTGGAGGACACCAGCCAGCACCCATAGTTGGCACTGTTTTTTTCACCCATTCAACAATTGAATCGCTTGGGGTAAGCATGGCCATCTTGGTTTTGTTTTCAGAGCCGCCACCCTTGGCTGCGATGAAAACCTCAATAGAATCGCCATTAACCCATTCGGCATAAACAACAGCTGGGGTATTATCTTTAGTGTTATTTCTGTTGGTGGCAGGAGTGGCGATGACCGAGGCACGTAGAGGGTTTTCAGCGTCCATATAGGCCAGCCGGACACCTTCATCGACCATGTCTTGCACACTATCTTCACAATCAAAACTGCAGTTTTTGCCAATTTTGACGAAGGCATTAACGATACCTGTATCTTGGCAAATTGGTCTATGTCCAATGGCTGCCATTTTTGAATTGATGAGTATTTGCCCCATGGCATCTTTTGCGGCAGGGTTAGCTTCTCGCTTATAGGCATCATAAACAGCATCAACAAAATCTAGAGGATGGTAGTATGAGATGTGTTGTAGACTATCGGCAATTGATTGGATAAAATCTTCTTTCTTAATTACAGGCATTTGTCATTCCTTTATTGGTTGCTAAGATTTATCGGAAAATATTTGGTAAACATCAAATAATACCGCATAAAATTTCCCTAAGCAAGGAATTGGTGGTGGTGAGAACTGAAAGGTAGTTTAAAGCGGTAGTTTTTTTGGAGAAAATGGGGAGTAGGGCGATTAGACCTAGCCTGCATTTAAAAAAATGTAGGCTAGGTGGTTTGAAAATTACGGCATGGTTATAAGACCTTCAGAAATCATTTCCTCAATTTGTGCCACGTCTTTATCGCCACGTCCAGATAGATTGACGATGATGGATTTGTCGCTTGTTAGTGTTGGGGCAAGTTTCATCGCGTGGGCTAAGGCATGGGATGACTCTAGGGCTGGAATAATCCCTTCACGTTGGGATAATTTGAAAAATGCATGAACAGCCTCTTTATCAGAAATATAGGCATACTCAGCTCTTCCCAAATCTTTTAAATAAGAATGTTCAGGTCCTACACTTGGGTAATCAAGGCCTGCGGAAATTGAGTAGACTGGTGCCGCTTCGCCATTTTCATCCTTAAGCATGTAGGAGTTAAAACCGTGCAAAATACCAGGGCTTCCAAAACTTAGGCTAGCCGCGTGATCACCAAGATCTAGACCACGGCCAGCAGGTTCAACACCGATCAATTTCACAGTCTCGTCATCGATGAAGTGAGCAAACATACCGATGGCGTTTGAACCACCACCAACGCAAGCGATACAATAATCTGGTAGTTTTCCTTCTTCTGTTAAAAATTGTTCTCTCGCTTCACGGCTTATTACAGCTTGAAAATCACGAACCATTTTTGGGTATGGGTGAGGTCCAACAGCAGAACCTAGTAGGTAGAAGGTGTCAGAAGCATTTTCTATCCAGGCAGTCAAAGCCTCATCTACGGCCTCTTTCAGTGTTTGTTGTCCAGATTCTGCGGCGATAACCTTTGCGCCCATCATTTGCATTCTAAAAACGTTTAGTTTTTGTCTTTCAATGTCGACTTTGCCCATGTAAATAGTGCATTCCATGTTCATTAAGGCAGCGGTGGCGGCGGTGGCAACTCCGTGCTGCCCAGCACCTGTCTCAGCAATAATTTTCTTTTTGCCCATTCGCTTAGCAAGAAGAATTTGCCCGATGGTATTATTTACCTTGTGAGCGCCAAGATGGTTTAAATCTTCTCGCTTAAGATAAATTTTAGCACCACCTAGTTCCTCACTTAAATTTTTGCAGAGATAAATTGGGGTCGGTCTGCCAGAGAATTTTTTCATGTAATAATCAATCTCTGCTAGAAACTCGGGGTCTTCCTTGTATTTATCATAGGTTTCAGCAAGCTCGTTTAGAATGGGAAGTAATGGTTCTGGAACGTATTGACCACCATATTCACCAAAAAAACCTGCGGCATTTGTTTTTGACATTATTATTTCCTCCAAGTATTTTAGTTTGGTTTGTAATTATTAAAAATAATAATTTACTTAATAAGAATAGTTGCGATTCTATGGGCAGAAACATGTTTTGTCAATACTTGTCTATTTTTTTGTATATAGAACCATCACGTGATATTTGTTGATGTCATCGTCTAATCATTTTAACTAGGAATAATCATGCTCGCAGCTTTTCAATTTGCCTTAGCGGTAACTGCTCCAATTTTTGCCATTATTTGTTTGGGTGTGTACTTGCGTAGGGTTAATTATATTGGCGATGGTTTTGTTCAGGGCGGAGCCAATATTGTTTTCCGAATAGCCTTGCCTTGCTTATTATTTACTAAAGTTTCAGCGAGTAATTACACCGAAGTGCCCCTTGCATTTGCCCTTTATTCAATCCTAATATTGCTTGTTTGTTTTGTAATTGTTGATCGCTTTTTTACTAGATTTTTTAAAGATGATGAAAAAGGGGTGATGGTGCAAGGAATTCTACGCAGTAATATTGGTATCACAGGTCTTGCGTATTGTTTAAATGCTTTCGGCGATGCTGCGACACCTGTGATTGCGATCTATATTGCTTTTAATATAATGTTGATAAATGCCCTTTCGGTAATTACCTTAAATCGACATCATGGTGATGAAAAGAATGGTGTGGGTTTTGTGGCAATGTTGCGTTTAGTTAGTACTAATCCACTGATTATTGCCATTGTCCTGGCCTTATTTGTATCCATTAATTCAGTTTCCTTACCTCATGTTTTAATAGATATTCTTGGCTATTTATCTCGTTTAACTTTGCCATTGGCTCTTCTATGTGTTGGTGCTTCAATAAGATGGAATGAGTTTCGGTCATCAAAATCATTGTATATTGCTACGGTCGGAAAGTTGGTGGTTTTTCCTTTTGTGGTAACTGCTGGGGCGATGCTGGTTGGATTTAGAGGCGTGGAGTTAGGGGTGATTTTCTTGATGGCAGCTTCTCCAACTGCTACAGTTTCTTATGCAATGGTGAGGGTGACCAGCGGTAATTCCCACTTGGCAGCAGCCATTGTGGCTGCCACCGCACTAGGTTCTATGTTTACTACAACAATTGGCTTGTTTGTCCTAAAATCTATGGGATATTTATAGATTGTTTAATTGTATGGCTGTGTCCTAGTTAAGTAATGCTAAGGCCTGAGATAAGTCTTCTTTTATGTCATTGATGTCTTCAAATCCTATGGATATGCGGATCACGTATTTGTCGGCATAAGGTGAGCCGTTTACTCTTGAATACTTCCCAGCAGTAACCAAACTTTTGTATCCACCCCAACTGTAACCAATACCAAATATTTTAAGACTATCGATAAAGGCGGTTAGCTTTTCATCGCTTGGTTCGTTTTTAAAGGTAAATGAAAAAAGGCCAGAAGACCCGGTGAAATATTTTTTCCATCGTTCATGTTGTGGATGGTTTGCAAAAGCTGGGTGGATGATTGTGTCAACTTCGTCTTGTGTTTCTAGCCATGTGGCAATTTTCATCGCCGCATTTTCGTGGTGCTTTAACCTGACGGATAAAGTTTTTAGGCCCCGAAGAGACATGTAGCAATCCTGGGGAGGGCTAAAAAGCTCTACAGTGTTGTAGTAATCATCAAATGTTTCAGCATATTTTTCATTAACAGTCACTGAGCCCATTAAAATATCGGAGTGGCCAGAAATATACTTAGTGATGGATTGAATTGAGACATCAACTCCCCAGTCAAGAGCTTTAAAATACAAAGGGGTAGCCCAGGTGCCATCTAGCATTGTAACGATACCTTTGTTTTTGGCTATTTTACAAATTGGTTCGATATCTTGGATTTCAAAGGTATTGGAGCCTGGCGATTCCATAAAAATAACCTTGGTTCTTTCATTGATAAAATCAATGATTTCAGCTCCGACTGCTGATGGGACATAAGAAATTTCTATGCCAAACTTAGTTAGTATTTTGTTGCAAAAGTTACTGGTTGGCCAGTAAACGTTGTCGCAAATTATGATATGATCCCCAGTCTTACAAAAAGCTAGCAGCGCGTGGGTGATTGCACTTATACCCGACTGAAATGTCTTACAAATTGCACCGTGTTCTAGTTGGCAAAGTGCGTCTTCAAGTAATCTTTGGGGTGGTAAACCCTGGGTGCCATAGCACATTCCTTTGTACTCGCCTTTGTTGGCAAGAGCTAATTCTTTGTAGCTATCAAATAGGATTGTGGAACCTTGGTAGATGGGAGGGTTTATAGTATTTATTTTGTGGTCTGATAATTTTTCAAAACCAGATACTTGCTGAATTAATTGGCTCTGTTCTTTCATTGTTTTTCTCCATGGGTAATGAGCTTAGTTTTTATTCGTTGTCACAATATATCCGCTCTTGATAAATTACCAGAGTTTTTACTTGCAAGAAGATAAGGAGTTGTCAATTAGCATATGTTCTTGTGGCGATGAGGGAAATACAAAAAAATATCGCGTTTGAATAGGTCTATTACTAAGATTGTCTGGCTCTTTAATCGAAAAGAATAGATTAAAATGAGAAATAATAAACAAAAATAGCGTAGCTTTAACTCTATCCACAATAGCTTTTGACATTTATGGCAGGGGCAACTAAAATGTGGTCTTTATTAATATGAATCAGTAGAGGCTACCTTGAACTTGAACGAATTGTCTAATTATTCAAGGTACCCTAAATATTAGGAACCCAATGATTAAAATAGGTTTAGAGCATTTCTTGGAAGAATATAATCCCGGGAGTGGTGAGCGTTTCGCTTTTTTGTCTAACCAGGCTTGTACTGACCGTGACTTTAAGCATGGTAAAGATCTGGTGCAGAATAAATTAGGTAATAAATTGACCTGTCTCTTTTCACCTCAGCACGGGTATTTTTCTGAAAAGCAGGACAACATGATTGAATCAGACCATGTTGTGGATCCTAAAACAGGCCTTGAGGTTTATAGCTTGTATGGTGCCCATAGAAAGCCAACGGCTAAGATGATGGCAGGTTTTGATACCATGCTTATTGATCTTATCGATATTGGAACCAGGGTTTATACTTTCATGTACACCATGGCTTACTGCCTGCAAGCGGCGGTAGAAAGCGGCAAAAAAGTAATCATCTTAGATCGCCCAAATCCTTTGGGTGGTTTGCAGATTGAAGGTAATCTTTTAGAAGACGAATATCGTTCATTTGTCGGACTGTATAATCTTCCCATGCGTCATGGCCTAACCTTAGGTGAATTAGCTTTATTTTTTAATAAAGAATATTCAATAAACGCAAATTTAGAAATCATTAAAGTTAGCGGCTGGCAGAGGGATATGTATTTTGATGATGGCGATTATCCTTGGGTTAGTCCATCTCCTAATATGCCGACGGTGGAAGCAACTGTTAATTACCCTGGGCAGGTTATCTGGGAGGGGACAATGGTTTCGGAAGGGCGTGGTACAACTTTGCCTTTTTCTCTTTTTGGCACGCCATATTGGCAACATGAAGAAATATTGTCATATATTGATCCACGTTGTCTTGAAGGATGTATTTTAAGATCTGTTATCTTTGAACCTACCTTTGGTAAATGGATGGGGGAAAGTTGCAAGGGCTTTCAATTACATGTTACGGACCGGAAAAAGCATAATTCATACAGAACAGCACTCGCTCTTCTGCAGGCAGCAATGCTTGTTTATCCTGATGATTTTGAGTATAAACAACCTCCTTATGAGTATGAATATGATAAAATGCCAATCGATATGATTCTTGGCAGTCGTTCTTTAAGAGAAAAACTGGCAGAAGGTCAAAGTGTCATCGATCTTGAAGAATCTTGGCGGGATGAGTTGGATCAATATGACAAATTAAGAAGTAAATATTTCTTGTACTAATTTATTAAGCTAAGATAGTAGGAGATAAAATGAGTAATCAATATAAAGTATCGGAACTTTGCGAGTTAGTGCAGGGGGAATTAGTAGGTGATTCTGAAATTTTAGTTAGTAGGTTTAAGCCAATTGATATGGCTGAAATTGGTGACATAAGTTTTATTTCTGGTTTAGATAAACTAGATTTGCTTGAAAAAAGTAAGGCAAGTGTAGTCATTGCCCCTGAAAAAATAGAAGGAAATTATTCCTGCTGTTTAATAAAAGTAGCTGATCCGTATCTAGCCGAAGCAAAAATACATTCATTTCTTTTAGCGGAAGATTTTTTGGCAGAAGGTGTGCATAAGATGGCATTTGTCGATGAAGATTGTGACATTTCAGCGCAAATAACCATAAAAGCTATGGCCTGTATTGGTAAGCGAGTGAAGATTGGTGAGCGTGTTAAAATTGAATCAGGAGTAGTTATTGGCGACGATGTTATAATCGGTGACGATTGTCATTTAGCCGCCAATGTTACCATCGCTAAAGGATGCGAAATTGGTAGTAGGGTGGTTATTGATTCCGGTACGGTGATTGGCTCTGAAGGATTTGGTTACGCTACAGACAAAATGGGTTTTCATTTTAAGAGACCTCAGATTGGTATTGTCCGGCTCGGAGATGATGTTGAGATTGGTAGTAATAACTGCATAGATAGAGCGACTTATGGCGCTACCTTGATAAAATCTGGTGTCAAGATTGATAATCATGTGCAGATTGGTCATAATGTTGAGGTCGGTGAAAATAGTATTATTGTTAGCAAATGCGGTATTGCAGGTTCCACAACCCTTGGAAGAAATGTGGTTATGGGAGCCAGAGCAGCAGCCATTGATCATTTGAAAATTGGCGACCAAGTTATGATGGCAGCTGGTTCCGGTGCACTGAGTGATATCGAGGCCAAAAGTGTTGTCGGTGGTATACCCGCAGTACCGATTAGGCAGTGGAAGAAAAATCTTCTTCTAGGTAATCGTTTACCTGAAATGAATAAAGATATTAAGCAGCTAAAGAGAGATTTAGCTAAAATTATGGATTCTGTAATATCTGATTCTAAATAGTAGAGGGAGCTATTAAATTAGCCCTGAATATAAAACACACCAATAAAATGCGAGAAAAATTATGAGCGAAATTGAGCCAACAACCATTGATATAAAGGGCATTTTAGCACTTATTCCCCATCGTTATCCTTTTATGATGGTGGATCGAATTTTATCCATTGATATAGATGCGAAAGAAATTACTGGTTTAAAAAATGTTAGTATGAACGAACCATTCTTTCAAGGACATTTTCCTGAAAACCCAGTTATGCCAGGCGTTATGATGCTTGAGGGATTAGCCCAGGTTGGAGCTGTTTATGGTTTTTGCGCCAATTCTGATTTTGTTGGTGAAAAACTAGCCTATTTTGTGGGTATAAATAAGGCTCGTTTTCGTAAACAAGTAGGTCCCGGTGATCAGTTGATTTACAAATTAAAATTGGTAAAGGAAAAACGTAATCTCATGGTCATGGATGCCAAAGGTTATGTTGATGGTAAGGTTGTTGTGGAAGCTGAGTTGATGGCATCTTTTAATTAATCTTTAAGTGATTATAAAGCAGTTCCTATTGAAAATTATTTATCACTTAAAGTTATCTAGGAAAATATATGAGTATTCACAAAACAGCAGTAATTGATTCCGGTGCGGAATTAGATTCTAGCGTACATGTAGGTCCTTATGCTGTAATCGATGGAAATGTACGTATTGGTGCTGATACAAGAATTGAAGCCCACGCAGTAGTAACAGGACATACAACACTTGGCGAGCGCAATTATATTGGCTCATTTGCAACCATCGGTGGTCCTCCGCAAGATATTAGTTATAAGAATGAACCGACTGAAGTCATTATTGGTAATGACAACCAAATCAGAGAATACGCTACAGTTCATCGTGGAACTCCTGAGAATGGAAAGACTGTTATTGGCGATAATAATATGCTAATGGCCTACACCCATGTTGCCCATGATTGTACCTTAGAAAATCATATCATAATGGTAAATGTAGCTACCCTTGGTGGCCATGTTCACGTTGGAGAAAGAGCATCAATTGGTGGCCTAGTCGCTGTTCATCAATTTTGTCGTATTGGAGCTTATAGTTATGTGGGTGGTCTTTCCGGTTTAAGCTTAGATGTTCCTCCTTTTATGATGCTTTCTGGAACTAGGAGCAGAGCTCGTATTTCAGGACTAAATAAAATAGGTTTACGCAGAAATGGTTTTAGTCGTGAGGTTATTGCAGAACTTAATGAGGCTTATAAGATAATTTTTAGAAGCCCAAATCTTCTTACTAAAGATGCAATTTCTCTAGTAATAGAAAAATTTCCAACCAATGAAGCCGTGCAGAAATTGGTTACTTTTTTTAGAGAATCGAAACGAGGTGTTATTAGACGCACCTTGGATGAAGAGTAAGAACAAATTTATGTTTTTTAAAAATAAGGAAGTTGTCGAATCACATATTGGTGTTATTGCAGGGGGAGGGCAGTTTCCCCTGCTTTTTATCGATGCAGCTCGTAAAGCTGGTCGAAAAATTTTCGTTATTGCCCATAAAAATGAGACTGATCCAGAAGTAGCAAAAAAGGCAGATGATGTAATTTGGGTAAAACTTGGTCAGCTTGGTAAGGTCGTAAAGTTTTTTCGAGATAATGGAGTTGCTGAAACAGTCTTTCTTGGCACTATCACTAAAACTCGTATCTTTCATGACATTATGCCAGATGTTAAGGCTCTTGCTCTATGGAATAAAATTGATATAAAACAAGATGATGCTATTCTTCGTGCTATCGCAAAATGCCTTGAGGGAGAAGGTATTACGGTATTAGAATCAACACTATATTTGCGTGAATTGCTATTTCCTCAAGGAGTTTTAACCAAGAAGAAACTTAGTAAAGATCAGAAGCGAGATATAGAATTTGGTTGGCAGAATGCTAGAGCCATAGGAGCCATGGATATTGGCCAGACGGTGGTTGTTCGCAACTGTTCGGTGGTGGCGGTCGAAGCAATTGAAGGAACTGATGCTGCCATTAAACGTGGTGGTGAACTTGCCCGGGAAAATGCGGTGGTTGTTAAGGTTAGAAAACCTGGACAGGATTTTCGCTTTGATTTGCCTGCGACGGGGATTACAACCATTGAAACCATGTCGGAAGTTAAAGCAAAAGTCTTAGCGGTTGAAGCAGGGCAATCTCTGCTCTTTGACCCTGATGGTATGATAGATGCTGCAAATAATGCTGGTATAACTGTAGTTGGTGTTAGTGAAAATGAAGATGGCAGCTTAAATATGTAGATAAACTTTTTTATGCCAGATAATCGGTTCTCAACTCTGTTTTTCTAGAATTTGAGCAAATTGTTTGATTTTTTAAGGTACTCCATAATATTTTTTTCAAGTTTCGAATTACTCTTTAAGATTGCAAGGTGTTTTCTATGCAAGCCATGATTCTAGCAGCGGGATTTGGCACCCGCTTGCTACCATACACAGCCAAACGTCCCAAACCACTTTTCCCTATCTTAAACAAGCCATTATTGATTTTAACGATTAAACGCCTGCAAAATGCGGGATTTACTAAGATCATTATAAACTGCCATCATTTAAAAGAGCAGATTGTCGAGGCAACCAAAAATATCGAAGGGGTAATTCTTCAGCAAGAGGATACCATCTTAGGTACAGGTGGTGGCTTAAGAAAGGCTTTAGCCGCTTTAGATGATGAACCATTACTTATTAGCAATGGCGATATTTATCATAACCTAGATTTTAGTCGTTTATATAAAGATCATATCGAGAATAGAAAGAGTGGCGCATTAGTAACCATGGCTCTACATGATTATTTTCGCTTCAACTCGGTTGCAGTGGGTGATGAAAGGGTACTCTCTTTCGGGGCAAGCCCTAGCGAATCTTTAGCCTTTTCAGGACTACATGTTATAGAACCAGAAATTTTGCAAAAGATCACTTCTGGTGAGTTTTCTTGTATTATTAGTCGCTATAAAGAGTTGCTTATTGATGGTGGAAAAATTAGTTACCACCGTATGGATGATTGCTTTTGGACGGATATGGGTACACCGGAAGATTATCTTGCCCTGC
Organism: Desulfotalea sp.; assembly: GCA_051531995.1. GTDB lineage: Bacteria > Desulfobacterota > Desulfobulbia > Desulfobulbales > Desulfocapsaceae > Desulfotalea. The sequence continues at coordinate 17,636 of JAOPTU010000009.1, read as the reverse complement.
ATAGAGGGCTTTTGCTAGGGGATATACCTAGCTTGCCTGAGTTCGAAATTAATCCTAAAGATTATCCATTTTGTACTTTTAATGGTCAGAAAGGTGATTTTAAGGATTGGGTTTGTCTAGGCAATGCGACTATTCCGCCTGGAGTATCTCTTAAAGAAGTCATTGTTTGGGACGGAGCTGAGGTTGTTGAAGGTAAATATGTCAATACAATACTGATGTGATAATCATGATAAAACAAAAAGATAAACTTGTTGATATGAATAGCGAATGTAAGGATGTTCTTGTTGACATGTTAAAGGCTGGTAATTTAGACACCTTTTTGCCTTTAACCAAAACAGAGCGACTAGCTGGCGATGGCTCCTCAAGACAGTTTTTTAGAATTGAAGGAATATCATCAAGCTTGATTGCGGTTCTGCCAGCCGAAATCTCTTTTGAAGAGCTTGCTGAATCGGCTTCTGTTTGGAAAATAGGAACTCACCTACAACGCTTAGGGGTAGCTGTACCGCAACTTGTTGACTGGCATGAAGATTCAGGCTTAGTTCTTTTTGAGGATTTAGGTGATGTTAGGCTTCACGATATTGCCCATAGTACAAAAGGTAAGGATATGTACCGTTTAGCCATCAAAGATCTTGTTGGCATGAACTGTAAATGTGGCGATGGTCTTAATGAAGAATGGTGTGGTGAGTGGAAAAAATACAACACCGATTTTATGAATGAAAAAGAGTCTGGGTATTTCCTTTGGGCTTTTTGGCGTGATTTGCTAGGGAATGATATACCTAAAGAAGTCGCTGTTGAATGCAAAAAAATGGCAGAGGTGGTGGCAAAATTTGATACCGATTTTTTTCTTCACCAAGATTTTCAATCAAGAAATATAATGATTAAAAACGATATTCCAAGAATAATTGATTTTCAAGGTGGGAAAAAAGGACCTATCGGATACGATATCGCATCTCTTCTAAACGACCCCTATGTAGGATTGGACGATACTTTTAAAACAGAACTTTTAGAACTTTACTGGCAGGAAAGTAAATCGTTCACGAATCAATCATTTGATGATTTTCAATACCAGTATAAATATTTATCTTGTCAACGGAGCCTGCAAATTATTGGAGCATTTTCCTTTTTGTCACAGGTAAAGAAAAAGATGTTTTTTCAGGAATTTATCATGCCTTCTCTAAAGCAACTAAGGGTACAATTAGCTGATATTTGCTTTGAAAATTACCCAATCCTAAGGCAAATTGTATCCCAAGCAGTAGAGGAATATACAGTTCTTAATGATTAAACCAGCTTGTTTGTTATCTCTAAGTTACCAGTGGTTCTCGTAAATGTCTTAAAGTTCGTGCAAATTAGCTCTGTATCGGTTATGAAAAGCCTCGATTTTATAGCTTAAAAATGGTTGGTTATCTTACAATCAACAATTATATACAAAAAATGATATTCCCGTCTTTTTGAACGGAGGAAATAATATGGCAGCATCATGCCCAATAGTAGCTTTAGTTGGTCGACCAAATGTCGGCAAATCAACTCTCTTTAACAGAATTACTAAATCTAGAAACGCTCTAGTAGATCCAACACCAGGCGTAACTAGAGATCGTCACTACGAGCGAGTGGTTTGGAATGACCAGCCTATGATGCTTGTGGATACAGGTGGAATTGACGATAACCCTGAGGATTTACTGGTGCCACATATTCGTGAGCAAGCCATCGCCGCCATTGAAGAGGCTGATATTGTACTCTTCTTGATGGATGGACGAGAAGGATTGACTCCTGCGGATCATGAGGTTGTGGAGATTCTTAGGCGAGTTGATAAACCAATTTTCCATTTGGTAAATAAGATTGACGGCCCCGAGCAAGAAATGGAGTTATTAAGCCCATTTTACGAGCTTGGCGTTGAAAATCTTTGGTCTGTGTCGGCCGAGCATACCTTTGGTTTCTATACTCTTATGGATGCCTTAAGTAAAAGCATCGATGAAAATTTTAGAGATGATCAGGAGGTACCAGAGGGTACTGTAAAAGTGGCATTCTTTGGTCGGCCTAATGTTGGTAAATCATCCATGATTAATCGCATTTTAGGCGAAGAAAGGATGGTTGTTTCTGAAATTTCAGGAACTACCCGTGATTCTGTAGATACTCTTTTGGTTCATGGTAATTATAGTTATCAATTAATCGATACAGCAGGAATTCGGCGAAAAGGCAAGACCACTGAGAAATTGGAGAAATTCTCTATCCTGAAATCTCTTGGAGCTCTTGAACGTTGTGATGTCGCTGTAATTTTGATTGATGCCGAGGAAGGTATAACCGAGCAGGATACTAAGGTTATCGGCTATGCCCTTGATCAAGGACGTGCCATTATAATCCTTGTTAATAAATGGGATTTGGTTAAAGGCGATAAGCGTCGTGAGGAAGATGTTCTTGCTGAAGTAGGGCGTCAACTTCCTTTTATTGGTTTTGCACCTCTTATGACTGTTTCAGCTCTTAGTGGTTTTGGTGTGAAAAAACTATTCCCAACAATTGGTTCGGTTTATCGCCAATATAGTGCATCATTTACAACCTCTGCAATTAATCGTCTTTTGCGAGAAGCTTGCGAGTTACATACTCCACCTATTTATAAAAATAAGCGTTTGAAGTTTTATTATACTTCTCAGATTGGTACCTGTCCTCCACGCTTTGTGATTATGTCAAACTCCACTAAAGGTGTTCACTTTTCCTATAAAAGATATTTGATTAACAAATATCGTGATGGTTTGGGGCTTGATAAAGTACCAATTCAAATTATGTTCAAGGATAAATCTAGCCAGAGAGCCTTAACATAATCTTTGCTTTTTAGTTTATTCAACCCTGTAAAATTCACTATTGAATTTTGCAGGGTTTTTTTTTCATAAATTTATTTTCAATTAAGTTGAAAAAGTATTTAACAAATGCATCAATTTATTTTATACATATAGTCAAGTAATGTTGAAGGATGGAGCTGCTCATTTGCTCTGCAAGTATTCAAATAATTCACAATATAATGGAAACAAATGGCAAACTATATTTATTCTTTTGGTGATGGAGCGGCTGATGGTAATGCAGGAGAGAAAAATCTTCTAGGTGGAAAAGGAGCAAACCTTGCAGAAATGGCTATCCTAGGATTGCCAGTGCCATGTGGTTTCACATTAAGTACAGAATGTTGTAATGACTATTTGGCTAATAATGGAACTCTTCCGGAATCGGTTTTTACAGAATTATCCTCTGCTATGGTAAAAATTGAAAATTCTATGGGGATGAAATTTGGTGACGTAAAAAATCCACTTTTAGTTTCATGTCGCTCTGGGGCCAGGCAGTCAATGCCAGGAATGATGGAAACCGTTTTAAACGTTGGTCTGTGTTCTAAGACTATCCCTGGTTTAATCGAGCAGACAGGTAATGAATGGTTTGTTTATGATGCCTATCGACGTCTGATCATGATGTATTCTGATGTTGTTATGGAAAAGGCTGAGGATATTGAACCAGAAAATGGCATGGGTATTAGAATTCATTTAGAAATGATCATGAATGATTTCAAAAATGATAATGGCTATGATAGTGACAGTGATATTCCAGCCGATAAAATGCGCGAACTATGTGAAAACTTTAAAGAAAAAATTACTGAAACCCTAGGACAAGAGTTTCCAGATGATCACAATGACCAGCTTTTAGGTTCAATCGGTGCTGTGTTTAAGAGTTGGAATGGAAAACGAGCAATATCCTACCGTCGTATTGAACATATTGCAGACAGTTGGGGTACGGCAGTAAATGTTCAGAGTATGGTTTTCGGCAATATGGGTGAAAGTTCAGCCACTGGTGTTGCCTTTACCCGCGATCCAGCAAATGGTGAGAATGTTTTTTATGGTGAATGGTTGCAAAATGCTCAAGGTGAGGATGTCGTTGCAGGTCTACGCACTCCAAATCCATTAAATATTGAAACCAAATTGGATCATAACCAGCACTTGCTATCCCTTGAGGAAGAAATGCCGGAAATATATCAGCAATTAGTTGATATACGAGAGCTTTTAGAAAAACATTATTCTGATATGCAGGATATCGAGTTCACTATCCAGCAAAATAAACTCTATATGCTTCAGTGTCGTGTTGGTAAGAGAACTGGTACAGCTGCTCTACGCATGGCAATGGAAATGTTTGATGAGGGTATGATTGATGAAAAGACCATGGTGATGCGTGTCGATCCTCAGCAACTTGATGAAATGTTGCATCCGGTGATAGACCCTGCCTCTGAAAGTGAGGCAGATGTACTGGCACAAGGACTGCCAGCAGGTCCTGGCGGCGCTGTAGGAAGGATTGTCTTCTCTTCTGAAGATGCCGTGTTGCAACGTAAAAATGGTCAAAATGTTATTCTTGTACGGGAAGAAACAAATCCTGAAGACATTGAAGGAATGCGCGCTGCTGAAGGGATTTTAACGGCCCGAGGAGGTATGACAAGCCATGCTGCTTTGGTTGCAAGGGGTTGGGGTAAATGTTGCGTCGTTGGTGCTGGATCTTTAAAGGTTGATTATAAAATTAAAGAACTTGTTGTAGATGGCAAATTATTTAAAGAAGGCGATTTTCTTACTCTAAACGGTAGTACTGGCTGTGTTTACCCAGGACAATTAAAAATGAAGGATGCCACTGAAAATCCACTCTTTAAAAAATATATGGAGACGGCTGATAAGTACCGTGTTCTTGGTATTCGCACCAATGCAGAAACCCCAGAAGATGCCAAGCAGGCACTTCAATTTGGAGCAGAAGGAATTGGTTTATTTAGAACCGAGCATATGTTTTACGGAGCACATTCTGAAGAACCATTGTTTTTGTTACGACGGGTAATTTTGAGTGATTCGGTTAGCGAAAGGATCTTGGCCTTGGAAGATTTATATCCATTTGTCAAAGACACAATTCAGAAAACTTTGGAAGTTATGGATGGGAAATCTGTTACTTTTCGCTTACTTGACCCACCTTTACATGAGTTTATTCCTCATACTAAAAAGAGTAAGCAGGAGTTAGCCGATTCAATTGGCTTGGATCTAGAAGAGTTAGAAAGACGTAGCCAACTTCTCGAAGAAACAAACCCAATGATGGGGCATCGTGGTGTACGTCTTGGGATCACCTTTCCTGAAATTAGCAGAATGCAGATTAAAGCAATTTTTGAAGCTGCAACGGAGTTAAGTCAAAATGGAAAAACTCCATTACCTGAGATAATGGTTCCTGTAACCTGTAGTGAAAAGGAGCTTGAGGTTACAAAAGCAATCGCAGATGCGATATATGCTGAAACAATCGCTAAATATGATGTAGCTGAAATCAAATACAAATTCGGCACCATGATAGAAATCCCAAGAGCTGCACTTTTATCTGCTAAAATGGCTAAGACAGCGGAATTTTTCTCCTACGGAACTAATGATTTAACTCAAATGACCTACGGTTTTAGTCGCGATGATATCGGTTCTTTCATGGGCGACTATATCGATCACGCAATCCTTGAGTCCGATCCTTTTGCGAGTCTTGATGAAGAGGCAGTCGGAGAACTGGTGAAGATATCTGCTGCTGGTGGAAGACAGACAAATCCTGATATAAAATTAGGTATCTGTGGCGAGCATGGTGGTGACCCTAAATCGATTGATTTTTGCCATCGTATAGGCCTCACTTATGTAAGTTGTTCGCCATACCGAGTTCCTGTCGCTAGACTTGCGGCTGCACAATCTGCAATTAGGCATGCAAAATAGAACTTTTCAAATTTCTTAACGGTGTTTAAAACATTTTTATTCACCGTTTTTTCTGAGGTAATTTTGAGTATATTTGAGAAAACTGATGGTAATGATTTTCATATGATCTATATCCTCTCTTGTGGAGAGGGGTTTAATGCCTATCACCTTATACAAAGTGCGATAGTACAGTTTGAAAACTCCGAAAATGTTACAGTTATTCGTTTGCCTGAAATCAGAGATTTTAAGCAGATTGATGATGTCATTGCGAAGGCAAAAAATAACCAAAGTATGATTGCTCACACTTTAGTTATAGAAGAAATGCGTGAATATACAAAGAAAAAGTGCATTGAGAATGACCTCCCAAGTATTGATTTAATGGGAGATGCTTTGAGCGGGGTGGAAAAATTTCTGGGACAAAAGCCGATGGGGAAGCCAGGATTATATCGCGATCCGCATTCTGTGGATTTGGAACAGGTTTATGCCATTGATTATGCTCTTGCTCAGGATGATGGCTTGAACCCTGCTAGGCTTTGCGAGGCTGAAGTTGTTTTGGTCGGGTTATCACGGGCAGGGAAAACTCCATTGTCTATGTATTTGGCTGTTCTTGGTTGGAAGGCGGCCAATGTGCCTTTGGTAATTGGCCTACCAATGCCAGAAGAGTTGAAACAAGTTGATAGAAGAAGAATTATTGCACTAAATATTAATCCTGAACAGTTGTCCTCGCATAGGAAACTAAGGATAGGAAGTATTGGTAAAGCTGAGATATATGACTACTCTGCCAAGTCTGAGATTGACCGGGAGATAATTGAGGCGAGAAACTACTACCTCAAAAGTGGTTTTACAATGATTGATGTGAGCAACAAACCTATTGAAACCAGTGCAGAGGAAATAATCGAGATTATTACTCGTAGGTTTAAGTCAAACGCCCACAAGAGATAGGTTGCGAGAGTATAAATGTGTACATTATAGGTGTCACACTTATATTCAATCTGGTCATATTTTTTGAACAGGGATAGGTGTGAAATTTGGTTGGGGGCTAGAACTGGCGTTATGGTCAGTGGTACATCTAACCAATATTGAGCAGGTATTAAAAATTTGGTAAGTAGGGATTTGCGGAGCAAAACCCTACTTACCGGCTAATGTTATCCTTGAGCCTTGTCAAAAGCACGTTTAAATGCTTTTTCCGAATTTGCAATAGTAACATCAGGCACACAATAGGCGAGACGGGCATAACCAGGACTTCCAAAACCTCTACCTGGAACAGCAAGAATTTTTTCATCCTGCAAAATAGCACAAAATTTTACATCATCGGCGATTGGTGTCTTGATGAAAATATAAAAGGCACCTTTGGGCGGAACAAAATCGTAGCCAGCATCCTGCAAAATTTTACAAAACATCTTTCTTCTTCTGACATATATTTCATTATCGACGCAAACACCTTGTAGTTCTGCAATCACACGTTGCATTAGGGCAGGGGCATTTACAAATCCAAGGATTCTATTGGCTAGAGTCAAGGCTCCAATCAGTTGATCTTTTTCAAAAATTTCAGGATGAACGGCTAGATAGCCGATCCGCTCACCGGGTAGTGACAGATCCTTCGAGTATGAAGATACAACTAAACTGTTTTTATACGCCTTGAAAATACTTGGGACTTCCACACCATCGTAGGTGATTTTGCGGTAAGGCTCATCAGACAATAGATATATTGTGGTACCTAATTGGTCGCTCATCTCAGAAAGCATTTGCCCAAGTTCATTTAGTATTTCTTTACTGTAAACTTGACCAGTAGGATTGTTGGGCGAGTTGATAATTAGAGCTTTTGTTTTATCGGTAATCGCGTTTTTTATCGCATCAATATCAGGATTGAAATTTTCATCGGTGTTAACAATTTTGCTGACTCCACCATGATTATCGACATAGAAATTATACTCGACAAAGTAAGGCGCTAGAAGGATAACCTCATCGCCTGGGTTTAGAATCGACTTCATTATGACATTAAGTCCACCAGCAGCACCACAGGTAAGAAGCATTTCATTACCAGTGATATCAACTTCTTGTTCCTTGCTCATTTGTTTGGCGACAGCTTCTCGCACGAATTGATGTCCACCGTTTGGCATATAAGAGTGAGAACCAGGTGTCTTATCAGATATTACCTTTTGTATTACCGTGTCATATTCAGCAGGAGGAGGCGCATCGGGGTTACCAAGGCTAAAATCAAAGACATTTTCTGCCCCAAATTCAGCTTTCATTTTTGCACCCTGCTCAAACATTTTTCTAATCCAAGAGGATTTCTCTGCAAACATCCTCATCTTTTCGGAAATGGCCATTTTAGCTCCTGCGATATTGTTTAACTTTTTTATTACTGTTGTTTTTTGAAGAAACCATATGCTGCATTGATTTCTTTCATCTTTTCTTCCGCAACATTTCTAAATTCTTCACCAAGATGACTGACTTTATCTGGGTGGTATTGCATGCTGAGTTTTCTGTACGATTTTTTAATTGTTGCAAAGTCAGCCCCTTTTTCTAAACCAAGTACGGCATAATATGCAGATTCTTGGGATGGGCTTGTGTTATTGCTATAGGCTCCATAACCAGTATTGCCATGTTGGCGATTGTATCGATGTTTAGCTTCAAATGTTTGTTGATTGTACGCAGAAATCTCTAGGTAATCAGCAATCTCTTTGGCAATTTTTAACTCTTCAGGTGTGACAGTTTCATTGGTGTACATCACCTGGTAGATAAGCTCTAGAAGTATAAGCCTTGGTTCATAGCCAAAGGTGCCTTTAAACTCTTGAATGAGGGATTCTAATGTTTGGTTAGAGGAACTAGCTTCTTTAATTAGCTCCTTAACTAAGTGCATTTGGGTTTGGTCGTAATGCAGTCTTTGTTGGAAGAAACGTTGGATTGTTTGAACTTCATCCTTTGATATCTTTCCATCAAATTTAGCTATATGAACCAAAATATGCACAAGCAACCAGACAAAGCGTTGGTTTTGTTCTGATCTAGTTCCTTGATACTCAACAATTTTGCGCTTCATCCAAAAAGAAAACAGCCAGAATCCACCGATTAAAATTAGGACAGCAGTTAAGCCAAAAGAGAGAACTGAGCCTAAAAAGGATGCACCGCCTGGAAGCAGTATTAGTATTAGGGCGATGATAAGACAGCCACCGCAACCGGGCGACTGTTGTTTTTGGTAATTCATTTTGCGCTTTACTCCTTTTCTTCTGCCTTGCTTCATTCCGTGTTTTACTCCTTTTCTTCTGCCTTACTTTCGAAAAGAGCATCGATAAATTCTTTGTGATCAAAATCCCGGAGATCTTCTATTTGTTCGCCAACACCAATGAAACGAATGGGCGTTTGTAAGGATCTTGAGATATTGGCAACAATACCACCTTTTGCGGTGCCATCAAGTTTGGTTAGGGTAATACCTGTTATTCCTACAGCTTCATTAAACAGTTTTGCTTGGGATATACCGTTTTGGCCGGTTGTTGCGTCGATCACAAGCATAACCTCATGGGGCGCACCTTCATGCCTTTTACCAATAACTCGTTTGATTTTTTTCAGTTCTTCCATGAGATTGGCTTGGGTGTGCATACGACCAGCTGTATCAATAATTACGACGTCATATTCTTCTTCTACCGCCTTGCCAATGCCATCAAAAGCGACAGAAGACGGATCGGCACCATCATCATGCGAGTATACCAATACATCATTTCTATCCCCCCAAATTTTTAATTGGGAGACGGCTGCAGCTCGAAATGTATCGCATGCAACTAGCATTACTGACTGGCCAGATTTGACAAACTTATTGGCTATTTTACCAATTGATGTGGTTTTGCCAACGCCGTTTACGCCGATAACCATGATTATGAATGGACCTTTTTCGGGAAGAACAAGCTCAGCATCTTCTTGAGCCTCTTCAATAAAAGAGGCAATTTTCTTTTTTAATGCAACTTTTAGTGCTTCTGGGTTGCTTAATTCTTTTCTTTTAACTTGTTTGCGAGCATCATCGAGGATTTCCTCGGTCATGCTGTAGCCTAGGTCTGCGGTGATAAGAAGTTCTTCTAGGTCTTCTAGTAACTCATTGTCAATTTCTTTTTTACCTAGAAAAATAGAGTCTAGCTGATGGGTGAATGCTTGGCGTGATCTGCTCAGTTTCTCACTAAGTTTATTTAATAACCCATCCTTTTTCTTTGCTGGCTTAGGTTCTTGGATTTCAGGGGGTGGGGTAGGTTTTCTTTCAGCGACCTTTATTTTGGCATCAGCAATTTCTTTGGGAATAATTTCTTCTTTCGCTTCTACTTTTGCCTCTGGCTTTACCTTTTCTTCTTGTTCAGGTTCAGGATCAGCTATAATTATTTCTTCAACTGCTTCAGCCTTGGCAATTACTCTTTTTTGAAGTGCCTCTGTGTTAACAGGGATTTTCCCCGAATTTTCTTCATTCTTTTTTGGGGTGGTTGGTGCGCCCGAAAGGTCTTCATTTTTCGAATCTTCTATTGTTTCTTCTGACTTCTTGAATTTTTTCTTAAACCATCCAAGCATGGGTGTGTCCTATATTTGTGAGATACTGTGTTTTTTTTATTTTTCTAATAATTGGATTATCCAATAAGTCACACATATTACGTATGATATGCTAAGAAAGCAACAAAAAGAGCGTATTTTAGGCTACTCATAGTTTCATGTTTAAAAATATAACGAACAGGTTGTTATATTTTTAAGTTGGAAATCTTTTTTTTTCTGCAAAATATGAAAAATAAATGATTATATCATGGTTGATAAGTAACCTAGATATTGGAATATCTTGTCCACTGTCATCAACCTTATTAAAGGGTAGCCTAAAATCAAAAAGAGAAAAGTAAAGAGCTATACATCTCTGCTAATCTTTCATAATCTTTGTGGATTATTTAGTTATGTGAAAATATTTGCTTTTCCTGTCACTGGTATTATTTTATTTAATCGTTACGGATAGAATGTAGCATGAGATTTTGCAAAGTTTTATTTAGGCTCAATGATTAGCACGAGGTATGTGCACACTTTGCCTAGATTTTTATAAACTCACAGGAGGAAGTACCATGGCCGGATGTGGTGGAAGTGGTGGAAGTTCATGTGCTAGTAGCACTAAAGAAAGTCAGGATGCAGCTAAAGCTCAACAAGAGAATGCGATTACCCGTTCTCTTGGAAAAATAAAAAACAAGATCCTTGTTATGAGTGGCAAAGGCGGTGTTGGTAAATCAACTGTTTCTGTTAACTTGGCACTTGGGCTGGCTAATCGTGGTCATAAGGTTGGCTTGATGGATGTGGATATCCATGGGCCGGATGTTGTTCGTATGCTTAATATGACAGGTAACCTTGAGCCGCCTAAAAGTGCAGACGCATTAATAGCGCCTCTTAAATATAACGATAATCTAAAGGTTGTTTCTTTAGAATATATGATGCGAGATAGGGATGAGGCTATTATTTGGCGTGGGCCAATGAAGATCCAGGCAATCCGTCAGTTTGTTTCTGATATGGATTGGGGTGATCTTGACTATCTTATCATCGATGCTCCTCCAGGTACAGGCGATGAGCCTCTTTCTGTTGCCCAAACAATTCCACATTTAAAAGCGGTTGTGGTTACAACTCCACAAAAGGTTGCTCTTGCTGATGTTCGTAAGTCCATTAACTTTTGTAAGGTTTTGAAATTAGATGTGACTGGACTTATTGAAAACATGTCTGGTTTTGTTTGTCCAGAATGTAATGCCGAGGTGGATATCTTTAAATCCGGTGGTGGTGAGGCTCTTGCCCGTGAATTTGACCTTCCATTCTTAGGTAGGGTTCCTATGGATCCTCGTATTGTCGTTGCTGGTGATGATGGTGAACCATACCTTGCTTCTGATGTTGATAGCCCTGCGGTAACTGCTTTTTCTAAGGTTGTAGATGCAGTGGAAAATCGTTTGCCACCTGTTTCTCCAATTCAAATGGCCAGCGCTACTATGGCACCTCCAATCGCTCCTGCTGCTAGCGGTGGTTGTGCTTGTGGTCCAACTGGTTGTGATGCTGATAAATGTGATTGCTAAGTTTAACGAAACTTAGTTTATCTTAAAAGCCTAAATATTCTTGCATGTTATATGCTGGGATATTTAGGTTTATGCAATAATTTATCAGTACTATCAACTATACATAATTACAAAATAATACGAATAGAAAGTTTTATGAATATTGAACAGTATATCGTTGGTGGCATGGGAGTTTGTTGTTATCTTGTCAGTTGTGAAGAGACAGGAGAAGCGGCGGTAATTGATCCAGGTGCAGAGCATGAACGCATCCTTGCCGGAATAGAAGAGAAAGGCCTTAAGCTTAAATATATCATTGCAACCCATGGTCATCCAGATCATGTTCATTGCGTACAGGCACTAAAAGATGCAACCAATGCCGAGGTTATAATCCATAAGGCTGAAGGCCCATTTTTTGAGGAGCCTGAAATAAAGGGATACTTTTCTCATCTTGAGATGAATTTTTGCCCTGAAGCAGATATTAAGGTTGCCGATGGTGATGTTATAAATATTGGCAAAGAAACTTTCACAGTTCTGCATACTCCAGGGCACACTCCTGGTGGTATCTGTTTACTGACCGAAGGAAATGTCTTTACAGGTGATACTCTTTTTGTGGGCGCCTGTGGCAGAACCGACTTTCCAGGTGGCAAACATGCCGACTTAATGGACGCCATAAAAACAAAACTTGTACCTTTAGCAGATGATATTGTCGTTTGGCCTGGTCACGGTTATGGTGGTGAACGTTCCAGTATCGGTTTTGAAAAACGCACCAATCCTTATATGTAAAAGTTTGCCATTCCCATTTAATTATCTTTGATAGATATTAGATAAAATTAAACTCATCAGCCATAAAGTATAAACTATGCGTGAAATAGTTCTTGGTACAGCGGGTCATGTCGATCATGGTAAGACAAGTTTTGTTCGTGCACTTACGGGCATCGAGACTGACCGATTAAAAGAAGAAAAGAAGAGAGGTATAACCATTGAACTTGGTTTTGCCTACTTGGATCTTCCATGCGGTCATCGTCTTGGTATTATAGATGTACCGGGTCACGAAAAGTTTGTGAAAAACATGGTCGCAGGTGTTGCAGGAATGGATATCCTGGCTTTTGTAATTGCCGCTGATGAAGGTATCATGCCGCAAACCAAAGAGCATTTTGAAATCTGCCAATTGATGGGAGTCAAACATGGTTTAATTGTGTTGACCAAAATGGATATGGTGGAGCCGGATTGGCTCGAAATGGTACAGGAAGAGATAAGAGACTTTTGTGAAGGAAGTTTTTTAGAAGAAGCTCCCATTGTACCAGTATCATCGACCACTGGTGAAGGAATGGACGAGGTTCGTTCTGTCATCGACACCATGGTTAAGGAGCAAGATTTTAATCAGGCAACTGGCCCTTTTAGGCTTTCTGTTGATCGGGTTTTTGCCATTAAAGGTTTTGGTTCGGTTGTGACTGGAACATCAATGTCTGGCAAGTTAACGGTTGGTGATGAGCTACAATTTTATCCTTCTGATAAGGTTGCCAAGGTACGTGGTATTCAGGTTCACTCTCAAGATGTTGAGGCGGTGGAAGCAGGGCATAGAACAGCTATTAATCTGCAAGGCGTGGATACCGATGATATCGCTCGTGGTATGGTTATCGCCCCAGAATTATGTCTTGAACCAAGTTATATGCTCGATTGTCAGTTTCTGTATCTCGCTTCTAATATTAAAAAAGTTAAACACCGTGCTAGGGTTAGGGTGCATGTCGGAACCTCTGAAGTTATGGGGCGTATTTCTCTATTAAATGAAGATGAGTTGCAACCAGGGCAAGAAACCATGGTGCAAATTCTTTTGGAGGAACAGGTCGCAGTGTGGCCAGGAGATCGACTTGTAGTGCGTAGTTATTCCCCTGTTATGACCATTGGCGGTGGAACAATTTTAGGTAATGTTTCTCCTAAAAAGAGAAAGCGGGTAAATGAATCTGATCGCAAAAACAATATGGCTACCTATGGACGTTTAAAAGATGGTAGCGCGGAAGATAAGGTACTGTTTTTCTTGGAAGATAGAGGAATTGAAGGGTTAACCTTTGATGAACTAGGTATCCGTGTGGGTGCTTTTGGCAAAACGCTGAAAAAACTTATTGCTGATCCCCTTGCTAAAAGAAAAATGATCATGATTGATTCTGTTTCACAAAGGTATTTACTGACTAGTTTTGCAGAAAAATTAAAAGATCGTCTAGTGAATAACTTGACCACCTATCACAAGGACAATCCATTGCAGGCAGGTCTAGCCAAAGAAGAACTACGCTCTGGCTTGGGAAGTCGTTTGGATGTGAAATTGTTTAACTGGTGTATCGCTGATCTGGTTAAAAAAGATAGCATAGTGCAAGAAGAATCATTGGTTAGAATGGCAGGGCACGAAGTTGCATTGAAAGCTGATGAAGAAGAACTTCAGCGTGAGTTAATGGCTTGGTATATTTCTGCTGGTACCGCAACTCCTACTGTTCGTGATACCATGACGAAGTTCTCTGAGTATCCAGAGTCTCTTGTGAAAGAGGTAATTAGTTTGCAGTTAAGAGATGGCAATCTAGTCAAAATCAGCGAGACTCTATATTATGCCAAAGAGGTCATTGATGGCCTAGGTCAGAAAGTGGCCGCTCATATCGAACAAGAAGGGGAAATAGATGCCCCTGGCATGAAAAAATTATCAGGACTTAGCCGTAAATTTTCCATCCCTATTATGGAGTATTTCGATAGGGTAAGACTCACCATGAGGGTTGGAGATAAACGCATTTTACGACGGGCTAAATAAAGGGAAAATACGCCTTAAGGTCATTCAAGTTACTTAAACCACTTAGAGCATATTGCTCTAAGTGGTTTTTTTGTTTGTGGTTGTAATGGCAACAGTGCTCAGGTGTTGATATCAATATGCGAAAAATCCTGGTTCTGCGTAGTTTATTGTTTTGCTATGAATTTTTATATAGGTTTTCTGGATAATATATTTATCTTGAAGTATGTTAGGGAATGGTTTTTGACGTTTTCCTTTTTTCCTTTCTATATCTGGATATATGGAAAATGATATTGTATTGACAAAAGTGGAAAACTTAATGCTGTTTTGTCCATAAATCGCGTTTGGTATCCGGATATAAGGAAAATTTTCCATACTATAGAGCGATATGATGGAATAATTTCCTTATATCACAAATGTTAAATGTCACAAATATCAAGGAGTCTGATTTGATTGGTCCAAATCCAAATAATAAAGAGCCGATGGTTGGTTTTCCACAAGTTGGCTATCTTAAAAATTATATAAAAAATGAAAATATAATTGTTGGCGATTATACATATTACGATGATCCTGATGGCCCTGAGAATTTTGAAAGTAACGTGCTCTACCACTTTCCATTCATTGGGGATAAACTAATTATTGGAAAATTTTGCGCTATTGCAAAAGATGTGAAATTCATAATGAATGGGGCTAATCATAAAAACACTGGGTTCTCTACTTATCCATTTTACATATTTGGGAATGGCTGGGAAAAAGTTATGCCTAAAGAAGGAGAACTACCATTTAAAGGAAACACCGAAATTGGTAGCGATGTTTGGATTGGTTATGAGGCTACAATAATGCCTGGAGTTAAAATTGGACACGGCGCTGTAATTGCAAGTAAATCAGTCGTTACCAAAGATGTTCCTGCTTATAGCGTTGTCGGTGGTAATCCAGCGCAAATAATAAAAAACAGATTTGAACAACCTGTCATTGATAAGTTACTTCAACTAGCATGGTGGGACTGGTCAGCAGAAAAAATCTCATTAAATCTTGAAGCGATTGTTGGAGCTGAACTCTCAAAGCTTAATGCGGCGTTAGATGAACAAATAATTAAAACTAACCTCATGTGCTGCAGGTAAGGGTTGTATGCAAATTATCAAATGATGAAGTTTCCTTAAAGGAGGAGGTAAGATGAAAAAAACTGTTTTGTTTGTGATAGGCCTGATTCTTGTCCAATGCGTGGTAATATTCATTCTTGCTGGCTTAAATATGCTCAACCAGACAACACTGATGATGCTCATTGCTCTTACAGTGCTTTTGACTTATGGGTTTCAACTATTCAAGAAGTAAATGTATCAATGAAGTAATTGAAGCTTTAATGCTTCATCATATTTTCAAGAGTTGATCGACTTGTCTACTGACAACTGCATTGTCTATCGACAAACAGTATTGGCAAGATCTGTTGGTTGCATTTTGTAATAGTTCAGCAAATAATAAAAAACATTAAGAACTACTATTTTTGGTAGGTTCAATAGTCTGTAAAATATATCAAGTTTTTACAAGGTTCTAACACAGAGCTCAAGGGGGACGGCAAGAGGCTACGGTGTTTGCCAAACTCAAAGTTGGATCAAAACTTATAAATACTAAATCAGTTTCGGGGTAATGCGCTTGCCGCCCCTTAGCTAAACGTTAGAGCACTGTTGTAATCGTATTAGTTTGAAATGGGATGATTTGTAAATGATAAGTTGGGTTGAATTCGAAAAATTGTTACTTGGTACTATTCCTGGGGTTTTAGTTCTAGGCGCATTAGGCAGTTTATTGGGAGCTCTTATATTATTTGGGGGAAGGCGTCTACTTAAATGGTATATCAAAGAGGTTGCATTAGTACATGTTATGAAAATCTTCTATCCATATTTTAGATCAGTTATAAAAGCTAAGGAGTTAAAGACGCAACTATTGAAGAACAAAGACATAGCTAACTATCGGTTATGTCTTAATGAAGCGATGTTAGGAACTATGTTATCAATGACAATCACATTACTTTTATTATTCTCTACTATTTTTTCATTTTTAGTCCTTTGGCCTGGTCAACCATATGCATTGGTTTTTCTAGTTGGTAGTACATTTTATTCGCTCCATAGTACAATTTTATCAGGAATGTCATATTATATTTTGAGGCCTGATGAACTTGATGAAATCCAAAATCAGATTAGTAAGAAGTATAGAAAATTCAAAGACTATGAGAGTGAAATGGATAAAAAAATTGAAGCTGAGATTCTGCTTGAAAAGAAAAAAGAGATTGGTAATCACGAAACTATTGATGAAGTGCTCTGACAAGGCATTTAAACTGAACTAAAACAGTTGGTTATGTTTCGTGCCTCAACATTATAACCAACAATTTTAGTCCGCTTAATGCGGCGTTAGGTATTTAAGGAGTAGTGTTTGGAAATCGCACCTAATTTTACTGCACAGCAATGGAAAGAACTTGATCTTGAAAATAGTGAAGGCGATTGGCAAAAAGCCATAGATGTTCTTGATTCTAGATTGCGCTCTCGATACTTAGAACCTGTAGATAAATTACTTGAGTTCGAAAATGATTTACTAGCTCCAAAAAAACGGTTTGGTTTTACGGTACTAGCTATAGATTTATTATTAATCGAAACTCTTCAAGCATTCAAAGAAGGGCTACCATCCACAGATGGTAAATCGAAAAAAGTATTTATAAGGTTTCTTAGAACAAGTCCACATTTTTGTGAGTATTTTCAAACGAAACTACAGCGTGAAAATTTTTATAAAGATTTTCGCTGTGGAATTCTGCATCAAGCTGAGATTCAGAGTCCTGCATTATTGTGGTCGTTTGGAGATTTATATGAACGTGTTGACGAAATGGAAGTTTTAAATAGAAATGCGGTTCATAATGCTTTAAAAAATGATTTTTCAGATTATATTGGGCTACTTAGAAATCCTGAATCTACTGAACTTAGAAGTAAATTTAGACACAAAATGGACTCTGTGGCTGACCGTGATACAAGTGCCTAGCAAGAACTTTAAGCGGAACATGAACAGTTGGCTATGTTTCACCGAATACCGAATAGCAATAATAGAGCAATAATAGGGGACATCTATGATAAGTAA
>JAOPTU010000008.1:0-184310 GCA_051531995.1 Desulfotalea sp. | reverse complement strand
GTCTCGTGCTCGGAACGTCGGGCGAATTTACAAGTTTACTCAGTGTTCGTCAACAAAAAAGTTACTCTTTTTCTTGTATAATCTTATTTAAGCGTTCTGCTGTCTTTTTTTCTTTTTCTTTTAACTCTGTGATTTCATTTTGAAGCTTTTCAAGCTTCTTTTCTATGGAATCGTCTTTCTTAAGTTTAGTTTTGGTTGCCAAATTTATACCATTGCTGAAACATTTAGTAATGCAAGATTCTGTTGGTATCTTTTGTATTCTATTTGTAATGCCTGCATACATCTCTGTAGCCTGTTCTTTTGAAAATAAATATACAGCCCCTAGAAATATACCAATTAAGCATGCAATAGAGAATGTTACTGCTATGGTTAATCCAACAAGATACAGAGCTGTGTAGAAAATGCCCGATATTATCGCCCATAGACTTCCTAGGAACGTTTGATCCCCTGAGTATATAACAAAGCACATGAAAATTATAGCAACAGAAATAATTGCTATCGATTTTATCAAGGGAGTTTTTAGTTCATTTGTTTTCATTGAAGGTCTCCAGTAAAGGTTAATTAATAATTATGTATACGTTAACTATTCATATTTATTATGCAACTCTGATAATTACACTTTTTTTGTATCGATATTATTTAAAAAAGCAAATCTATCTCTTAAAGGAGGGTGGCTATAGTAAACTTTCACATATAATGGATGGGGACTGAGGTTTGCCATATTTTCCCCAGCTAATTTTTTCAAGGCAGCAACCAAAAATTTACTTTCTCCTGTAGTTTTGGCTGCGTACTCATCTGCCTCATACTCATTTTTTCTTGATAATTGATTCGAAAAATATGAAATCACAAAATTAGTAGGGCTTAGCAGGTAAGCAAAGAAGAATAGGCTCGCATAAATAGAGTAATTTCCCATCAAGCTTAAGGTGAAACTAGTATTCTTAATTATTAAAGATAAGAGAAAGAAAATCAATCCTGTTTGAATTATGGAGACCATTAACCCTTTTAGCATATGCTTTAATTTCGCATGGCCAATTTCATGAGCTAATACAGCTAATATTTCATCTTTCGACAACTTTTCTACTAGGGTGTCAAATAGTACTACCTTTCTAAACTTGCCAAAACCTGTGAAAAACGCATTTAGTTTTGCAGATCTTTTTGAACTGTCCATAATAAAGATACCGTTTAGTTTAAATCCTTGCTTGTTAGCATATTGGCCTATCTTATCTCTTAAGGAGTCATCTTCAATCGGGGTGAATTTATTAAACATTGGCATTATGATTACAGGTGCCAAAATTTGCATTACAAAACTAAATATTATGGTTGCAAGCCAGCAATATATCCAAGCTAAAGGCCCTGATATAAGAAAAAACCAAAGTACTGTAGCAAGTAGACCTCCTCCTAAAATTACTGTTAATGATATTCCTTTAATACTATCGACTATGAACGTTTTAATTGTTGTGCGATTAAAACCATATCTTTCTTCTATAACAAAAGTGGAATAGATACTAAATGGCATGGATATTAACCCATAGACAAGACTAATTAAGCTAAAGAATATTAGGCCCGTTACAATCTCTCCTTGGTTATAACCTCTAGCTAACTGATCTAAATAATTAAAACCTCCTAAAAATAACATGCTCAAGGTTATGATTGTAGATATGGCATTAGAGAGTAGTGATAAATTGGTTGTTTCTCTATTGTAGTTGAGCGATTTTTTGTACTTATTTACATTGTAAATATCTTCAAAATACTTGGGTAATTGTTCTGGTTGAGCTCGTAAATTTATGACAGTGAGGTATGATTCCAGTAGCCAAGTGAATAGGATAAAAGATGATATTGTAATTAGCCAGAAAGACATACGAGATTCGCTCCTTAATCAAAATTTATGAACTAATCCAAATGTATATTGCAAAAACATAATATACATTTGGATCTTAGTTTAATAATCAAAATCTAAGTCTCGTCACTCTTTTCTTTATAGAAAAACAAGAGTGATGATAACTTAGTGAAGGGGAGTTTTACATACTTTTGAGGGATATTTCTAGTAGGGTGAATAACTTTTCAGGGAAAACGCCTAAATATATTATTGTGACTATCAAAAATACGGATGTTAATTTTTGAGGTAAGGTCATATTGATAGCTTCTTCGTTATCGTCAGTACAATAACAGAGTCGAACGATATTAAGGTAATAATATAAGGCAATTGCAGTGTTTATGGCTGCTAGAATAACTACCGTTGTATATCCTGCTTCTAATGCACTAACTAAAAGAGTGAATTTACCTGTAAAGCCCATAAATGGTGGAATGCCAGCAAGGGCGAAAAGTCCAGTAGCAAGAGTTATTGCTAGAAGAGGACTGCGTTTGTGCAAACCAGCGAAATCTTCAATGGATAGATTTTTATTATCCTTAGATATTATAGTAATCACATGAAAGCAGGCAAGGTTCATTAAAATATAGCCAATTGTGTAATAAAGCGCGTTTCGGTATCCGATTAGGTCAAATAAAAGTACGCCTAAAAGGATGAAGCCACCGTGGGCAATACCTGAAAAAGCCAACAACCTTTTGATATCTTTTTGGATAAGAGCAGAAAAGTTTCCTAAGAACATGGACGCAATGGCACAAACACTACAAATAGAAACTAATGTTTGATTGTCATTGCCAACTAATTGGGAGAATCTAATTAAAACAACTATAGCGCCTAGTTTAGGCAGTGTTGCAATAAATGAGGTAGTCTCATCTGCAGCACCTTGATAAGCATCTGGAGCCCAAGCATGAATAGGGAACAGTGCCAGTTTGTAAAATATTCCGGCCATTAACATCGTCATAGAAATTGTAGCAACCGGGGTTGCCATTAAGGCTGGTAATCTCTGTGCAATTATTGCAAGGTGAGTAGATCCTGTAAGCCCGAAGATGTAACTCATGCCAAATAACATCAGACCAGTTGCCATAACACCAAATAATAGATATTTGATAGCTGATTCGTTATGTAATCCTTTACCACTTCTCATGGCGACCATTAAGTATGTAGTGAAGGATGATAATTCTAGGGCAACGACAATGGTTATAAGCTCCACGGAGGATGCGAGTATAACCAAACCTAGGAGTGACATGAAGAAGAAGAGGTAATATTCCCCACGATATTTATGTTGAATATTTTTAAAACTATTACCGGTGAGTAAAACTAGGATGGCCGCTCCACAGAGTATCATTTTAATAATCTGACTAAAGAACGTAATTTCGTAGGCTCCATAAAACAGACTAGCCTCTTGGAATTGAGCATAGCCAGAAAAGATGAAAATGATTGCCGATGCTAATATAGCAGAGCCGTGTAGCTTTTCTGGGCTTATATCTTTTAGACAGAGGACGAAAAATATCAATCCTGTAAATAAAATAGCGAGTTCTGGTAGGAATGGAATCATAGTTATATTATTTAGTTACAATATTAAGGTTTAAGTACGTCTTTATTTGAGGCTAAGTTGCTGGGCTTGGTGCAAATTGAATTGATCCAGCAAGTTGGCTACGCTACTATGGATAAAATCTAGAAAGGTTCCTGGTGCAAGTCCAATCCAGAATACATATATTAAAAACGGTATAAGGATAATTATTTCTCGACCATTTAAATCAGTAAGATAACTTTGGTCGGGATTGTCGGTGCCGCCCCAGATAACTTTTTGCAGCATACGTAGAATGTATGCTGCCGCTAGAACTGCTCCTGGAATAGCTGCAAGGGTAATAACTATATCATGTTTAAATGAACCAGCGAGGATCATAAACTCTCCAACAAAGGAATTTGTCCCTGGAAAGGCGAAAGAGGATAAACCAAAAACGGTTAAAAATGTGACAAATACAGGCATTACTTTGCCAACGCCAGTGGCAGATCGAAGCTCACGACTGTGGGTTCTTTCATATATCATACCAATACATAGGAATAGAGCACCAGTTGTTACACCGTGGTTAATCATTTGTAGGATGGCACCTTCCACACCTTCTGTGTTAAGGGCAAATATCCCTAGGGTTACAAATCCCATATGACTAACAGACGAGTAGGCGACAAGTTTCTTCATGTCACTTTGGGCAAGGGCGGTAAGTCCTCCGTAGATTATTCCTATTACTGATAACCACAAAACATATGGAACAAATTGTATGGTTGCATCAGGGGTGATTGGAATTGCAAATCTTAGAAAACCGTATGCACCCATTTTCAGGAGAATACTCGCCAGAATTACAGAGCCTGCTGTTGGTGCTTCGACGTGAGCAGCAGGTAGCCACGTATGGAAAGGAAACATAGGGACTTTGATGGCAAACGCTAAAAAGAATGCGAAAAACAGGTACGTTTGTGCGGTCATCGAATAATTTTGCCAAGCCATATCTGGAATGAAAAAGCTATAGTTATTGGCAGTATATAACCAAATTATAGCTACTAGTAACAAGACTGAACCAGCAAGGGTATAAAGGAAAAATTTAATAGAGGCATATATCTTTTTAGGCCCGCCCCATATTCCAATGAGTAAATACATGGGGATTAGCATTGCTTCCCATAGGATATAGAACAATACAAAATCAAGAGACAAAAATACGCCTATCATTGCTGTTTCCATTACTAGAAGGCAAATCATGTAAGTGCGGATTCTTGTTTTGATATAATTCCATGAGGCAAGTACGCAAAATGGCATAATCAAGGTGGTCATTAAAACAAGAAGTATTGAGATACCATCAACGCCAATGGCATATTGGATAGTAGGCTTTTCTATCCAAGAGTATATCTCTACGAGCTGGTAGGCACTAGTGGACTTATCAAATAATGAGATAAGTGAAAGTGAGATTAGTGCTGTGGCTATAGTTCCTAAAAGAGCAATCCACCTAAAGCTAGTATCGCTTTTCATGAAAAATAGTAAAGCCGCAAAAACGAGCGGTAAAAATATCAAGGTGCTAAGGATTGGGAATCCGGTATTTAGTATTATTTGATCCATGAATTATATTGTCCTAAAATCGTTAACAAACCTTATATTCAAAAAAATTTATTTTCTTATAAAGAAATAATTACAAAAATTGCTACTAAAGCTACAGTGATACAAAGACTTTGTTGGATTTGGCCTCTTTGCATAATAAAGGTCAATTGTTTACCTATTTTGCGAGCAGATCTAGCAAAACCATCTATAAGAAAGTCTAGAATATTCCAATCAAACCAAGACCAGAAAGAAGCAGAGGTCATCAGGCATTTTATCCCAACTACTCGGTAGACTTTGCTAAGCATTGTGTCACAAGCTTGAATTGGTTTACATGAAATCCATAAAAATAGACGACCGCCTTTTCTGTAAAACCAATCTAGATCCAGTAACAGAACGTTTTGTGGGAGCAACTTGTCTTTTAGGAAGTAGAAAACTAAAAAACCACCAGCCAAAATTTGTAGGGTTTCACCTAAATGATATTCAGAGTATGGGTGGAAGATCACTTCTGGGTTTGGCAAAAGGGAATAAAGAGATGCAGGGAAAACTCCAACCACTAAACAGAGGATAGCGGCAACCATCATTGCAAAGTGCATATTCCAAGATGGATCTTTAGCTTGGTTGTATTGCTCGAATTTTGGCAAACTTGTATCTCCTCTGTAATCACTAAAGAAGAGCAACCATGGCAGTCGTAAACCTGCTGCCACAAAAGTACCAACAGAAACCATAGTTAGCAGAAATCCTGCCCAGTATAGGTGTTCGTTATAACTAGCTGCAATAATCATCGATTTGCTAACAAAGCCTGAAAATAATGGAAAGGCAGAAACAGATACACAACCTACGAGAACAAAAAGCATTGTGTAGGGCATTTTTCTAGCCAGACCACCTAGTTCGGTAAGTTTGGATGTCCCTGTGGCACTAATAATTGCCCCAGCTCCCATAAACAGTAAACCTTTATAAAGAATATGAGCAAAGGCATGAGCGGCAGTACCATTAATAGCAAGAGCGGTTCCTATGCCAACACCCGCAACCATATAACCCACCTGACTAATGATTTCCCAACCTAGAAGTTTTCTGACATCGTTTTCCTTAAGGGCATAGATAATTCCATAAATGGCCATTATTACGCCTATTATTATAAGAACATCAAATCCGGCAAAACCTCGGGCAAGGGTGTAAACAGCGGTTTTAGTGGTAAATGCACACATGAATACACCACCTGTGATACTCGATTTAGAGTAGGCATCTGGTAACCAAGAGTGAAAGGGTACCATGGCAGCGTTTAAACCGAGCCCAATCATAATAAGCCAGGTAAATAATTGAGGGCTATGTTCGTCCATTAAAATAAATGAAAGATCGCCGGTGGTTTGGTATCGCAGAACAAAACCAAGGAGAAGGATGATACCGCCTACAGTGTGAACAAGAAGATATCGATAACCAGCGGCAAGTGCACCTTTGTCATTATTGAACCAGATTAAAAAGGTGGACGCGAACGCCATGATTTCCCAGAATAGAAATAGTACTAGGTAGTCACCAGCATATATAACGCCTAATGAACCAGCGACATAAAACCATGATGCCACATGGTGCCAAACATTTTTTTCATGTAGCCCATATATAGTGCCTATGATGGCCATCAATGCCATGATCAATGCAAATATCATGGATAGACTATCTACTCGTGCAAAGATTAACTGCCAGCGACCCATAAACTCGATAGTCCCATGGATACCTGGAGTGTAACTTATAAAAAGAACATCTAGAAATGATAATATTGGAATCAGAATCAAATATGGTTTGCGAAACTGGCCACGCACAAAAGGTAAAAGAATAGCCCCAATGATCATTATCAAAGCTGGATGAATTATGAAATTACTTGTCATAATAATCCTCACTGATTTGAATATTCTTACCTAGCAAACAAGAAATTACAATTAAAACTAGGGCGGATAATGAGGCAAATAAAAACCAAAAGTCAGGGATGTGCATTTCTACCCAAGTGTGGGCATGATGGGTATCCATCTTGATGGCGGCCCATAAAAGCAGGGCGGCAGAACCAATAACAGAAAAAGTTCTTATTCTTTTTATATGTTTTGATAAAAAATCTATAATCTTTATCATCCTGTCACCGCCTTAACAAATTGCAACATGAAATTGGGGTATATGCCTATTATTATGGTAACAGCACAGGCTATTAATATTGGTATAAGCATTGATAATGGAGCTTCTTTGATACCAGTACTTGCCACCTTAGCTTTGCCAAAGAATGCTCGATAGGTTATTGGGGCGAAGTATCCAACATTTAGGACGGTACTGGCAATTAGTATTAGCAAGATACCAATTTGGTTTGCTTCAATGGAACCTATTAGCAAGTTCCATTTGGTGATAAAACCTGCCACCGGAGGAGCACCTATCATTGATAGTGAGGCGATTGCAAATGCACCAAACGTGAATGGCATAGTTCTTCCGAGTCCGTCTAGCTCTGAAACATATTTCTTGTGGGCTACAACATAAATCGCTCCAGCACAAAAGAAGAGGGTGATTTTCGCAAAAGCATGATTGACGATATGAATAAGTCCACCTTCAATAGCTGTGGGAGTGAGTAAAGCGACACCCAAAATAACATAAGAAAGTTGACTTACTGTTGAGTAGGCCAGTCTAGCTTTTAAATTATCTTTTGATAAGGCTATTACTGAGGCTAAAAGTATTGTTATGCTGACAAAATATGCAGTTGGGATACCAAGATTTAGCGCGTCCATTGTGTCAACACCAAATACATATAGCATTACTCTAGTGGTGCAGAACACGCCGACCTTAACTACAGCAACTGCGTGCAGCAAGGCAGATACTGGTGTCGGGGCAACCATCGCTCCTGGTAGCCAGTGATGAAATGGCATTAGTCCGTTTTTAGCAAATCCAAAAAGGCAGAATATATAAAGCATCGTCACAATACTTTCGTTGGTATCAGCGGGGAAAATACCAGTTGAAATAGTGGGAGCAAAATCAAGTGTTCCCGTGAGGACATAAATCAAAATCATCGCAGGAAGCAGCAGTGCTTTGGCAGTGGTGGTTAGATAAATAATATATTTTCTTGCCCCAGCATAACTCTCTTTGTCTTGGTGGTGGGCAACAAGTGGATAGGTACAGATAGATACTATCTCATAGAAAAGATATAAAGTGAACAGGTTGTCGGAAAAAGCAACACCGATGGCTCCAAATATTGCGATGGCAAAACAGGCGTTAAACCTTGTCTGCTCAAGTTCTTTTGAACCGCGCATATAGCCTAAGGAATAGAAAACAGCAATTGTCCAAAGGGAGGCTGCAACCAGAGCAAATATCATAGACATTGCATCAGCTCTTAAAGTTACTGTAACCCCAGGAAGCAAGGTAAACATATGCAACTTCAAAACTTTCCCAGCTAGAACATCTGGAACCATATAGGCGACTACGATAAGTAGTAAAACAGATGAGATTGACGATATTGATTCGCGTAAGTTTATAAACTTACCATTGACCATCACTCCTAAAGATCCTAGAAGAGGAATGAGCAGGGCGGTAAGAAGTATGAAATCAGATCCTGTATCCACTATTATTATCCTTTTAGTTTGGCAGTATCTTCTGCATCAATAGATTTATTTTGACGGTAAATAGCTACAATAATACTAAGGGCTATAGCTGTTTCAGCTGCAGCAATAGCCATGATGAAGAGGGTTATTACTTGCCCGGTTGCCTGATCTGGTGAGGTAAAGCGATTAAATGCCATGAAGTTTATACTAGCTGAACTTAGTATTATTTCTGCACAAATAAGCATGCCAATTAAGGTACGCCTTGTGAGTATACCGTATATTCCTAGGGAAAATAATACAGCGGCAAGAACGAGAAACGTATTTAAATTGTTGTATAAGTTAAGAATTATCACTAGTTTCTTCCCTCCTTTGCTATGGCAAGTGAGCCTAGGATAGCAACTAGCAACAAGATGGAAACAAGTTCAAAAACGAGAGAATACTTAGTTAATAGCTGAATACCGATGGTGTACATAGTGCCATCGGTCTCAACAGGTATTCTTGTCCAACTATAGGATGTGGAAACAAGGATTAAACCGCCACCCAACAATGCGGACACTATCATACCAATTGGGCCAGAAATGGGAGAAATAGGTTGGTTTTTATTATGTTCTGCAGGATTTGCTAGCATGATACCAAAGGATATCGTAATTGAAACTGCTCCAACATATATCAAAATTTGCATCATTGAGACAAAGGGGGAGTTTAAAAAGTAATAAATCCCACCAACTCCAGTTGCTGCTAGGGCAAATCCGGCTAGGCTGTGCAATAACTTTTTGCAGGTTGTTGCAATAAAAGCACCTGTTAAAGTAATGCCAACGATAATTAAAAAGACCATCCCTACAAGGGATTCCGGACTAAATAAACTTTGCGTCATTAATTGTCCTCCTCTAGGTCTTTTAAAAGATCATAATAAAAATCTTCTTTGTTTCTTGATACATGATTATAGACTCTTGAAAATCTGATGGCTCCAAATGCACATGATTCAACGCATGAACCACAAAGAGAGCATTTTGTGAAATCAAGATCGTAGGCAATAAGGGTTTTCTTTTTCTCACCTTCTTTTTTTACAGAACTAATTGATATGCACTGTGAGGGGCAAGCTTTTTGACAAAGTCCACAAGAGACACATAGAGGTTTTCCATTTTCATCAGCAATAAGTTCAATATGACCGCGAAAACGGGCAGGCATAACTTCCGTTTCATGTGGATAATGAACGGTTACTTTAGGGGTGATAAACTCTCTAGCTGTAATTCTCATGCCAACTAGAAGAGATATAAAACCTGTGATAGTTTCTTTTATTAAGCTACTCATGGCGCAAATACCTTGATTAAACCTGCTGTTAGCAGGAGGTTTATAAGAGAGAGAGGAATAAGTATTTTCCAAGAAAGATTGAGCAGTCCGTAAATTGTAGTTCTTGGAAATGTCCAACGAATCCAAATAAAGGTAAAAATTAGAAGGTACATTTTAAGTAAGAACCACCAAACTCCTGGGAATAAGCCAAATGGACAATCCCATCCTCCTAAGAATAAAATAGTTGTAAGAGACGCCCCAATCACAATGTTGGCGTATTCTCCCATGAAAAACAAACCAAAACCCATGGATGAGTATTCGGTATGAAAACCTGCAACTAGTTCACTTTCAGCTTCACCTAAATCAAAAGGCGCTCGATTGGTTTCCGCAAGGGAGCAGATAAAGAAAATCAAAAATGAGATGGGCATGAAAATGTTAAACAGACCTGATTTAAGAGGCCAAAGATTCCAATGCCAGAAACCGCCACTTTGGTTGTTGACAATTTCTATTAAATCAACAGATCCGGCAATAAGGGCAACGGTGATAGCCGTAACAAGCATGGGGACTTCATAGGCAATTGCTTGAGACACTGCTCTCACCGAGGCGATAACGGAATACTTATTTCTAGAACTCCAACCAGCAAAAAGCAGAGCAATGCTAGCGAATGAGGCAAAGGCGAAGATCATTAACAAGCCTGTGGACATGTTATGGGCAACAATTACGTCACTAAAGGGTAGGGTGACAAAACTCATAAGAGCAGGAAACATTGCAAGAACAGGGGCAACCATGAAAAGAGCTTTGTCTGCACCGCCTGGGATAATTAATTGTTTGGTCATCAGTTTGATGCCATCGATAGGTGGCTGCAACAATCCCCAAGGGCCATTTTCGGTAGGACCTGTGCGACGCTGAATAAACCCAGCTCCTTTTCTTTCGAACCAAACGAGATAGGCCGCATTCATTGCTACGAAAGCAACAGCGATGATAGCAGCACCTATAACATTTATAATTGTCAAACTCATTCTATCCCGTTCTCCTTATCTATCTATTTCTGGAATAACTAAATCAAGACTACCCATGAAGGCGAGTGCGTCTGCAATCAGCATTCCGCGACACACTTCGTCGAAAATGTGCATATTAGAAAAAGTTGGTGAGCGAAGTTTTAAGCGGTAAGCATTCTTGCCACCATCACTAACTAAGCGAATCCCAAAGCTGCCTCGCGCTGCCTCGACGGCTGTGTAACAATCTCCAGCTGGAGGTTTTATAATGCGAATCTTTTTCTCGGGCATTATCGGCCCGTCGGGCAGTTTATCTAAACCTTGTTCTATTATTCTAAGAGATTGTTCTATCTCAGCCATGCGAACAAGGTATCTGGCGTATGAATCACATTCACTATGTGTTGGGATTTCAAAATCAAATTCATTGTAAACAGAGTAGGGTTCATTTTTACGAACATCAAAATTGATTCCAGAACCCCGGGCGACCGGACCTGTAGCACCATATTTCCTGCATGTTTCCTTGCTGATAAAGCCGAGACCCTTCAAGCGTTTCATAAGGATGATGTTATCTGTTACTAAAGACTTATAGGTTTTTAGAGCTTTTCTCATCCTGATAATGAATTCTCTGGTGCCAGTAATGAATTGGTCGTCAATATCGTTATAAAGGCCACCAACACGGTAGTAGCAATATGTTAGTCGGGAGCCTGTGATTCCTTCTAATAGATCTAAGATTTGTTCACGATCATCAAATGCATACATTAATGGCGAAAATCCACCAAGATCAAGAACGAAGGCTCCAAACCAAACAAGGTGGGAAGAAATCCTATTTAATTCAACAGTGATGGCTCGGATGTATTCAGCTCGTTCAGGAACTTCAATTGAAGCTGCCTTCTCAACGCTTAAGACATAGCCATGACAGTATGATAGAGCGGATAAATAATCAATTCTACTTGGGTTGGGTAAGAATTGATTATATGTTCTGTTTTCGCCCATTTTTTCATGCATTCGGTGGATATATCCAATAACTGTTTCGGAATCATAAATATATTCACCATCCATGGTTAGCTTAACACGTAACACTCCATGGGTTGCAGGATGTTGGGGGCCGAGGTTAAGAACAAAGGTCTCGTCCGAATTAAGTTTTATCGCATCGCTCATGCTTTGAAATCCTTGAGTAATGGGTGAAAATCGGCATCTTCAGGTAAAAGTAATGGTATTAAATGTGGATGACCTATGAACTTGATACCGAAAAAATCGTGGGTTTCTCTTTCGTGCCAATTAGCCCCAGTATATACATCTGTGATAGTAGGGATTTCGGGTTTTTCACGATCTGTACGAGTTCTAACTAGGATTCTAAAACTTTCATCGTCATACCTGTTGAAATCATAGCAAGCCTCAATTTCATTTTCTTTAGGCCAATCTACGCCTGTGATTGCTTCAATAAAATACTCTAACTCATTAATTATCGAGACAGTGGCATGTAAGTGGTTTGGAGGTACTAAAATATCTAAGTGATACCCACATGAAGAATAAATTTTCTCAGTAATAGTCGCATCCTCAGTGGATATGTCTATGGATTTGAAAAATTCTTCTATTTGTAATTTTGTCTTTTCTGCAATTTTTAAGGACATTATTTGTATGCTATAAAGTATTAGGGAGGTTAAAGGTAATAACCATAAATTATACGATTTCTTTGTCCGTTTTAACAATTGGCCAACGTCGCCAGCCAGTAATTTTATGTTCTAATTCAATGATACCCTCTATCAATGCTTCAGGTCGTGGAGGGCAACCAGGTATGAAAACATCTACTGGTAATATTTTGTCAGCTCCTTCAATTATGGAGTATTGGCCTTCAAAATTAAAGGGACCACCTGATATAGCACAATTACCCATGGCAATAACCCATTTGGGTTCTGGCATCTGGTCATAAAGTGTTTTTACACCTTCGGCCATTTTTTTACTTATTGTGCCTGCCACAATCATGACATCGCTCTGTCTTGGTGATGGTCTAAAAACCTCAGCGCCAAAGCGTGATAGATCGTATCTTGCACAGCCAGCGGACATCATCTCAATAGCACAACAGGCAATTCCGAATGTGAGGGGCCATAGAGAGTTAGCTCTACCTAGAGCAATTAGTTTATCTGCTGTGGCAAATTGAACTATGGACGATGGTATTTTTTCTGATTCCACGTAAAAACTCCTTTTACCCATGCATAAATGATGGCCAGCGATAGAATTGAAACAAATAGCACAACTTCTATAAAGTCACGCCAAGCAAACATTGGATCGTTGTAAGCAATAACAACGGGGAATAAAAATAGAACATCAACATCAAATGCGAGGAATATTAGGGCATATAGGTAAAATACAACCCCATATCTAATCCATGAGTCACCTATTGGTTCCATGCCACACTCAATGTACTGGTGAGTCTTGTTGGATACTTGTCGAGTCTTCAAAGGCATGAAGAGATAAACAATTGCTATCGGGCCTAAGGCAAATCCTAGTCCAGCGATGGTAAAGGCAGTTAACCATAGGACATTATCAGTATAAAGGAATGCTGTGGAAAGTGGGTCCATAATTGATCTCAAGTTTAGTCCATAGAATATATAAAAAAATTTGATAATGTATATATATTAAATTGAGCTTTGATTGTCAAATAATAAAATTCCGCAAAATAGGCAGTTTTTAGAATTTTCTAGTAGCTTTAACTGTTTTTCATGTCAGATATTCGGTGTAAATGCTTTCTTGCAATGTAATTATAGGAATATTTAACATTCGATCAAGCAAAACAAAAATTGCAAATATAACGAGACAGTTTAAAGAGTAGTAAGTTGTGTGTGGAACCAAATTAATTTGCGAGAGTGGGGTTTCATTTCATTTTTCCCTTTCTTCTTTTAAGGTTGATTGTCAAGTGACAAAATTCAGTGATAAAGATAGTTTCGGTTCTTTTCTGGTTGTTTTAGTCGTTTCTTGGTGTTGAATATTCGGTTTAGTGGGTTCTTTTTTGCTTAATAGTAGGACCCAATAATTTCCAGTCTAGAAAACGGAAAAACGCAAAAGGTAACTAAACAGTTTTAGTGTTATTCAGTAGGATTAATAAACTGTTAGCTTACCTTTTTCTTTTCTTTTTTGAAAATTATTAATGGGCAGTTCTTGCAAACATCAGCACCTGGGAAGCCATCACCCGGTCGAGTTAAAGAGCTACTACCCTGTTGCTCTTTTCTTTCTTGAAGTCTATCCATTACCGCTTCAAATTGGCTTCCAGGGATAACAACGTTTATTTCGCCTCTTTCTGTTTTTCCAGCATTGTAGGAACCAGGGCAAGCTGGTAGCATATTGAATTGTTGTTCTGTCACACTATAAACGGTCCCGCCACACGCCGAAGAATTCATGGTAATTTGTGGGCGTAATGGATGTGTGTCGGTGGCAGCCATATAATCAACAGCTAGATGGTAAGCTTGCATGTTGTCGCAGTAAAAATGTACAGCATCAATACCTTGAAGAACATCTGCATCTGCTAGGGGGGCCACTGCAATAGCAAGAAGTCCTTTTTTAAGTACAGATTTAGATTTTATAAAACGTTCAGCTTGTTCTAAGTTTTTAACAAATTTTTTATGATCTTTAATTCCCTTTTCATCTATGCCTTTCCAGCCAAAACTGTATAGAGCATTGGCACAACCGAGGTCTTTAGCTTCTGCAAAAACGGTTTGCCCTTTCATTCTAGCTGCAATTTCCCACTGGCAGTAGGTCATTTTTTTCATTGGTACATGAAACTCGGCTTCTTCTTTAAACTTGTCTATTTCTTCTTGTTCATAGAAAAACTTAACAGCTATAGGGAAGTGATATAGCCTCAAGTCTCCCATCAAGGTGTTTTGCATTTCTTTGTATGACGTCATCTGCTACTCCAGTGTAAGTTTCATATGTATTAGTTGAAATGGTTATTGAATATAATTTACGTTACTTTACTGAATCAGTCAAATATTAGGAGTAAAATTATTTTCTGAAACTTTTCTCAAAAGAGTTTTGATGGGATCGTGTGTATATCATATTTAGTTTATAAAAATATGATATCATATAAGTTAGCTCTTTAGTAATCAAATAAGCAGTAAATATTCTGGTAATCGATCTAAATCTAATCAGTGATGTTTTGTGCGTAAACTTAGGGTGAGTGGCGGATCTCAGGAACTTTATTCATCAATAGTAGTGAGATATTATATTCATGTAAATTAATTCTGGTTTAATTAACTTCTTTTCAAAAAGTGATTCTCATGCAAGTTAAGCAATATGGCAATGCAATCAAAATGACATAGATTAGTAGGTTCTATATCAGATTGGTTGATCAGAAAACTCGCGAGAGAGCTTGGCTTAGCCGAGAGCACAACACGAAACTGACGAGATCGTGATAAATTTAATATTATTATAATTTTGATACGACTAGGGATGGTTTGCTGTAGAGCTTGGGAAATGTTCGTGCTGTCCTCGATGATATATTGCTAGTGGGGAGAGTGGGATTTGGCAATGCCAAAACTTCTCGTTCTGGGCTTGGTCGTTGCTTGTGAAGACAAGAAGTAAGTCGCATTAAAAGACTTGTAACTGCAAAGAATTTTTTGCGTTATTGGATAAAGAGCCTTGGCGATATAATAGGTTTGAGCAAAGTTGCATAGTCCACAATATTGAGCATAGAGCGATTAAATCATTCGAGTTTTACTCTCTTTAATCTAATTTATTTGAGAAACGGCGATTTAATCTTAGGAAATCAATAGATAGGGAATGGATTATTTAATTTCCACATTAAAAACGCCTAAGTTTTAGGTTGTTTATCATAGAATTCGACCCTGTTGCGACCATTTGCTTTTGCCTTATATAAAGCTTCATCAGCCATTGAAACAAGTTTTTCAGCATTATCGGGCTTGTTTTGTTGAAGAGAGGCCACACCAATACTTATTGTTACTTGAAGTTCTGTTGTTCCATCATTGTATATGTGGCTTTCAGCGCTGCTACGTATATCTTCAGCAACTAATTCACATTCTGCGTAACTTAACCCCGTAAGAAGTAAAATAAATTCTTCTCCACCATATCTTGCAATAATATCTGACGTAATTGTATCATTGTTCATCAAGAGTTCTGAGAATTCTTTTAGGACCAAATCGCCATAAGCATGTCCGTAATTGTCATTAACTTTTTTAAAAAAATCTAGATCTATAAGAATACAAGCAAGTTCTTTTTTTGAATATTGGCAGCTGGCGAACCGAGAAGCTAGTTGTGCTTGAAAATACCCTCTATTGTAAGCACCAGTAAGAGCATCATGTTCTGCTTGATATTGAAGTTTAAAATTCAATACTTCTAAATCTTTTGTGTATTGGCGATTTCGGAGATGGGTGACTATTCTTGCACGAAACTCTTCCTCAATAAATGGTTTTGGGAGATAATCATTCGCACCTGCCTTAAAAAAATCAAGAATAGTTTTTTTCTCGGTCACAGAACTAATAAAAAAGATGGGGACCTGCTCCATTATCTCAATCCCTCGAAGTGTCCTGCATAACTGCTCTCCACTCATGCCAGGCATAATGTAGTCGGTGATAATTATATCAACGGCAAATTTTTGTTTTTTAATCAACTCGAGTGCTTGCTCACCACTTGAGACTTCAAATATATTTTTTAACCCATGTCGTGAGAGAATATTACGCACGATACGGCTGACAAATGGCGAATCTTCAACAATAAGGGCAGATATGTCATTAAATTGTTCACGTGAACCTAAAATATTACTGATAGTACTCAACATTTTTCCAGGTGCAAATGGTTTGCTGATGAAATCAATCACCTCAAGTTCATAACCCTTTTCTCTCGTTTCAATGTTATCATTTGCAGAAACAAATATTATTGGTAATGCTGCAATTTGTCTCTTTTTTTCATCATCTGAATCCGCACCCTCCCTAATTTTAGCACAAAGTTCTAGGCCATTCATATGTGGCATATCAATATCAAGTGAGATTAGACCGGGTAGAGGATCTGCCCACTCAAGCATTGCAAGTGCTTCCAGCCCATTTTTTGCCAAAATAACTTCATAATCCGCACCTGATAATTCACGTTGTATAATTTTTCTTATGGTCGAAGAATCATCAACAACCATGATTATTTTATTATCCATTTAAGTCCCAAGCTTAAGAATTAATTAGTCGCCTTTAATATCCTAGAATAGATATAACATAAAATTATTTGAAAGAAAAAATATTGGTGAGTTTTTTCAATCAAAATGAATAATTACAATTGACCTTTTGGTGAATTATGAACACCAGTGATAAGTGCATGGCTTGTTATTAAAATCATCCCTTGTACCTAATTCTAAAACCGATATAAAAGTAATATTAACCAACGTAAGAGATTACAGGATAGTTACTGACAGAATAAGTACTTTGGGACTGATGAATAAGTTGTTGTCTATCAATGCTTTTTCGGTAATCACACAAGATGAAATTGCGACTAGGGTGCCTCTTTCTCTTATGGTCTTTTCGAAAAATAATTTGTCTGCTAATTGTTATGGCATTACTAGCTGTTATTGTCATGCTGACAAAAAGAACCAAATAGGTAAACAGTTTTTAGGCAATGATTTATGGCTCATGATATCGAAAGTAAATATATAAAGCCACCAAATCTTTGACAAGGAGGTATTCATTAACCATTTAAGGAACGTATTACTGTCATCCAAAATTGTTTTTGGCATAGAGGTATAACTAGTTAGAACTGCTTTTCCGGTAATTTGTATTGAAAAAAAGTGAAAACTCTTGTTAAAGACGACAAGTGGGCTTATGCTAACTATATATTCTAATTATTCACCAAAAGTCAAAACGCATTACAGGGATTTTGTTAATATGTCTATCACTCTCAGGCAGTTGGAAGTTTTTATAGCAGTAGCAGAAACAGCTCAAGTAACCAAGGCCAGTAAAAAGTTATTTGTTACTCAGTCTGCTGTTAGTATGGCACTTGCAGAGCTGGAAAATCAACTTGGTGGTTCTCTGTTTGATCGGCATGGTCGTAGTCTGTTGTTAAATGCGCGTGGTCGTTATCTTCTCCCTCTTGCTAAAGAAATAACCGGACAAATTTCTAATATTGAAAATATTATGTCCGAGCAAAGTGATACGCTAGAAGGTAAGATTGACGTTGTTGCTAGTACGACTTTGGGCAATTATATTATGCCTTATCTGATCGGGGCCTTTAAGAGAGTGCACCCTAAGGTACAGGTTAATATGCTTGTGCATAACACCAAACATGCCGAAAAAATTTTACTAGCAGGTAAGGTTGATGTTGGGTATGTGGAAGGGCCTTTAGCAGAAATAAGCAAATTGCAAATACAACCTTGGTTTAAGGATGAACTTGTTGTTATTTGTGGTCCAAACGATCCTTTGGGAAATAAGACCGCATTTGATGTGAAGAATGATATCAAGGGGACTAAGTGGATCATGCGTGAATCTGGTTCTGGAACTGCTGCTAATTTTAAAGAAAAGATGGGAAAATATATAGACGATATTACCGTTGTAATGGAGCTTGGTCATCCCGAAGCGATTAAAAGAGCAGTAGAATCAGGAGCTGGGATTACATGTCTTTCAGCCCTTTGTATTTGTCGAGAAAAAGAGAACGGCTGGTTGAAAAGTTTGAAGGTAGAGGGCGTAGATATGAAACGTGAGTTACGTATTATTCGCCGTGTTGATAGTGAGATATCGGAAGTACTAGGTGAATTTATGGAGTTTTGTGAGGTTATGGCTATTTGCAATGAGGCACGAGTTTGTTTATCTTCGCCTTGGAAGTTACAATCTTTATTGGCAAAACATGCGCCCGCCAAAGCTAAAAGAAACTAATATTAGTACATTACTTTAAATAATTTTAGACCGTGTGCTGGGGCTGTAGGGCCTGCTTTATTTCGGTCTTTTGCTTTTAAAGTTTTGTGAAACCATTCCGGTGATTCTTTTCCTCTACCGACTTCAAGTAGAGAACCAACCATATTACGAACCATATTACGTAAAAAACCTTCGCCCACAAAGATAAATTGTTTTATCTCTTCTGTTCGCTCTATATATTGAGCCGTGTTTAATGTTCGGACAGCCCCTTTGCCGCCAGTTCTAGTTTTATCTCGCGTACCTGTGTTTTCAAAAGATGAAAAGTCGTGGGTTCCAACAAGCATTTCTAAGCATTCTTGGACCAATTTTGAGTCAAAAGATTTACTCTGGTGGAGCATGTATAACCTTTTATTTGGTGGCATGACCGCTCCAGTATACATTGAATAGTGATATTCTTTTGC
Organism: Desulfotalea sp.; assembly: GCA_051531995.1. Lineage (GTDB taxonomy): Bacteria > Desulfobacterota > Desulfobulbia > Desulfobulbales > Desulfocapsaceae > Desulfotalea. The sequence goes on along the minus strand of JAOPTU010000008.1, from coordinate 165,214 downwards.
TTTGGCATAGAATCGAGCGTGAAAATCAATATGAACTTCCTTGGCACAATTTATGCGAATGTCGTCCTCTAAAATTGCATTTAAGGCTCTTTGAATATCGTTTGTTGACAGTCTACTATTAAATTTAAAATTAGCAGTCATTGCATCGGCGTGCACTCCTGCGTCGGTTCGACCTGCACTATGTAAAGCTATTTGCTGGCAGGTTATTCTTTTAAGTGCTGTCTCAATTTGTTCTTGGATTGTGGAGACGTGGTTTTGTTTTTGCCATCCAGAGTAGTTGGTGCCGTCGTAGGAAATCTGCAATAAAATATTACGCATAACAATTTTAGGCTAATAAATTAAGAGGTATCGGAAGTAAAAGGAGTAGGGTGTTTACCCAAAGCAGAAGCTAAGGGTAATTATACATTGTTTATTAAGGGAAAAATGGCACTACTTCTAGGCCAGTTCCTTCTTCAAAACCACACATGATGTTCATGTTTTGTATTGCTTGTCCAGCAGCACCTTTTACCACATTGTCGATTGCTGAAACCATGATGATTCTGTCAGCCTCATGATCTATAGCAAAACCTATATCGCAAAAGTTAGAACCACGAACATATTGGGTGGCAGGGAGTTCTCCTGGTGGAAGAACTCGGACAAATTTTTCGTTTGCATAGGTCTTTTCGTATAACTTTTGTATATCCTCTTCCTTTATACCCTCTTTGAGATTGGCATAAACCGTGCTGAGAATACCACGGGAAATTGGTAGAAGGTGAGGGGTGAAGGTTATCTTGAACTCCTCACCGGCAAGAATTGATAATTCTTGTTCAATTTCTGGAGTATGGCGATGTTTACGGCCAACGCCGTAGGCTTTAAATCCATCGCTTACCTCGCAGAACAGTGCGCCAACTTTTGCGCCTCGCCCAGCTCCTGAGGTTCCAGACTTAGAATCGGCAATGATGCTTGTTGGATCAACAAGTTTATTTTTTAGAAGTGGGGCCATAGCAAGAATGATAGATGTAGGATAGCAACCCGGGTTTGCTATTAAATCGGCCTTGGCAATTTTTTCACGGTATAACTCTGGCAGGCCATAAACAGCTTTGGCAATGTAATCTTTAGAGGAGTGTTCTTGGTACCATTGCTCATAGGTATTGGCATCTCGCAGGCGATAATCTGCTGATAGATCGACTACTTTTTTTCCTTTTGCCATTAATTTAGGTACAAGGTCCATTGCAGTTTTATGTGGTACAGCGGTAAAAAAAACGTCTGCTCTTTCACATAGTTGCTCGATACTTAAATTCTCACAGATTAGTGATGTTAATCCACGTAAATTAGGGAATACCTCGGCAAGTGGAATACCATCATATTGTCTAGATGTCGCGGCTGTAACTTCAATATGTGGATGGTTACAAAGAAGACGTGATAACTCAACCCCTGTATAGCCGGAGGCACCAATAATAGCAGCTTTTAACATAATAACCTGTCATCTTGTTAGAGAGAAATGGTTTTTGTGGTCACATAAAAATACCACAAAAGAAAAAAGGGAAATAACAGCCAAGCTGGTATTTCCCTTTAGGTACTTCTTGGTCTCCATGATGTTAAACCATAGAGACAAATCTGCAAACCGTATCTTAGCGTTTTGAGAATTGGAACTTGGCGCGAGCGCCTTTTTGTCCATATTTCTTACGCTCTTTAACACGTTGATCACGGCTAAGAAGACCGTTTTTCTTCAGATCAGCGCGGTTTTCAGGGTTATATGCAAGTAGTGCACGGGAAATACCGTGAGCAAGTGCATCTACCTGAGCAGATTTACCACCACCTTTAAGAGTAGCAATAACATCAAATTGTTCTACAGATTCTGTAACTTTGAAAGGCTTTTGGATGATGTGTTCTTTGTAAATGTTTCCAAAGTAATCAACAGCATCTATCTTATTTACTACTACCTTTCCAGTACCAGGAGTTATCCAGACACGAGCTATCGCATTTTTTCTTTTGCCAGTAGCATAAAAACTATCTTGAGCCATGTTTATTCTCCTGAATTATATATCTAATACGGTAGGGTTTTGAGCCTTATGTGGGTGATCGGTGCCCGCATATACCTTTAGTTTCTTGAATTGTGCTCTACCCATTTTGTTCTTAGGTAGCATTCCTTTTACAGCTTTAGTAACTAAGTCTGTAGGATGTTTTTCAAGAAGTTCCCTCGCACTGGTTTCTTTGATTCCACCAATATAACCAGTATGACGATAATATGTTTTGTCATCTAGTTTTTTACCAGTAAGAATAACTTTGTCGGCATTGATTACTACTATAAAATCGCCGTTGTCCATGAATGCTGAAAAGCTAGGCTTATGCTTTCCGCGAAGTCGAGAAGCGATCTCTGTGGCCAAGCGACCAAGAACCTTATTCTCAGCATCGACAACATACCAATCCTTCTCAATCTCGTCGACTGGAGCAAGATAAGTTTTCATTTTGTCCCTCAAATATCTGTCAATTAATGAAAAAAAGATTCGAATAAATCCGAACCTTTTATCGTATAGTGGAGCGGGAGACGAGATTCGAACTCGCGACGTCAACCTTGGCAAGGTTGCACTCTACCACTGAGTTACTCCCGCTCATTTAATTTTGTGTTAATGTACTGTTTTTAAACAGCAACATATATACAGATTTGGCCTGGGTTCGTCAATAAAAAATAAATGTTTATTGAGTCGTCTGGGATGGGTGACCTTGTCCATATATGTGCATAAAAAGGCTAATTTTTATTACAATCTCGTATTATACAGTTTTCATGTTGTAAATGCAAGGATATTATTCTAGTCTCTATTGTAATTATTTCTTTGGTTTTACCTGATTAAGAATTGTAAATGTCTAGTGATCACATATATAAAGTACTATTCAGTAATATGCAGTATTAGCATATTGTAGGTGCTCCATATAATTATATATTACGTTAAGGAAGATTTCCAAAAAGTAGTATTTGCAGTTTTGATTATTCAGCTGTTACGAATTGTAAATTATGAGTAAGTATGAAAACTATTTATATTTACAATCTACTGGTCAAAGTTTAAAGGTCTAAATGAAGTTTTCATGTGATATTTAAGCTACCGAGTATGTCGTTGTTATGATTTAATTTTATGAGGTTAATATGAGTTCAGAAAAAAAACTACGAAAGGCAACCATAATTCGTAAAACGAACGAAACAGATATTCGTTTGGAGATTAATTTAGATGGTAGTGGGCAGCACCTTATAGATACAGGAGTTCCATTTCTTAATCATATGCTAACGCTTTTTGCTGTTCATGGCAGTTTTGATCTATCTTTAAAGGCTGATGGGGATATAGATATTGATGATCATCATACCACAGAAGATATTGGCATAGTGCTCGGACAAGCAATTGCCCAGGCTTTGGGTGATAAGGGAGGGATATCCCGTTATTCACATGTTTATTTACCAATGGATGAGGCTCTTGTTCGTGTGGTGATGGATCTGTCTAATCGTCCATTTTTACAGTATGATGTGCCAGTGATTGAGCAGAAACTTGGTACTTTCGATTCCTGTATGGTGAAAGAGTTTTTTCGAGCTGTTAGTCAATTAGCAGGTATTACCTTACATATAGATATGATCCATGGCGAGAATGGGCACCATATTATTGAGGCAGTTTTTAAAGGATTTGGACGAGCATTATCCCAGGCTATTCAACCCATAGATTCGGGTAAAGTCTTGTCTTCCAAAGGATGCCTTTGATAAGTTTTAGCTTTATTTTCATAGGTTTACTAATTTGTAAACCTTGCGGGGCCACACAATATAATTTAAGGAGGACACCTTGATCTGTATCTTACGCTTTAGTGGTTTACTTTTTTTATCAATGCTTATGGCTTGTTCCTCGCCATCCCCTAAAGACGATAGTTCTTTGGTTAATACTGTTAATAGTATTTTAGTTATACCTGTTGTTGTTGAGGTATCTGAGCAAATAAGTAAAGAACAAAAAGCTGAACTATATAAAGGAGCTAGTTTTATAGACGCTACTTTACAAACTTATTTACAAAATGACTCTAGAATTGAGTTTGCTGGAAATAGTATTGGCATGACAAATCTTCCCCAGATCGACGGTGGGTTTTTCCGTACTATTGTTAAAGTAGGTAGGGAAATCGGTGTTGATGCTGTATTGGTTCCTTCGGTTTCACGTTTTAGACAAAGAGAAGGAACTAGCATGTCTGCAGCCACTCCTGCCGCGGCCTCATTTTCCTTGACTCTTTTTTCGGTAAAAGAAAACAAAGTGCTATGGGTAGGTGCTTTTGATGAAAGCCAGCAACCATTAATGGATAATTTGCTTTCTATAGGAAAAGTTATGGATCGTGGTCTCAAATGGATTACGGTTGAAGAAATGGTTGGTACTGCCTTAAAAGATAAAGTTGCTGGGTGCCCATATCTATAATGCAATTTTTAATATGAAAACACGAAAATATTATTATCATGGCTAACTATAAACTTCCTGCCCAATTTAATAAGTTACTTGGTAAGGCCATGCATGATTATAAAATGCTTAACGATGGCGACAGAGTTATTATTGGCCTTTCTGGTGGGGTCGACAGTTTGGCTCTCGCTTGGATATTACAAAGTTGGCAACAAAAAGCACCTATCTCTTACAAGGTTCTTGCGATAACCATTGATAATGGGTACTGGCATGATGATAAGTCGGCTGTAGGTCCTCGGATTTCTATTGGTCCACAAATGGAACAATTGGGTATTGAATACAGGGTCGAAAAATCGTGGTATCTAGATCGAGATGACATGACTTGTTATCTGTGTTCGAGAAATAGACGCAATCAGCTGTTTGAAATAGCAAAAAATGAAGGTTACAATAAAATAGCCCTAGGTCACCATAAAGATGATTTATTAGAAACGTTTATGATGAATGCTCTTTATAGTGGGAATATTTCTACCATGCTTCCTCATCAAAGACTTTTTGATGATAGTTTGGGAATTATTCGCCCTATGGCCTATTTAGAAAAAGATAATGTGGTTGAGATAGCTAAAGGGATTGGCGTTGAGGCTGTAAAAAATTATTGCCCTTTAGCAGATAATACAAGACGAGAACAGGTTCGAGGTATTTTGGCTGATATATATAAAAGAGAGCCAAAGGCCAAGAAATCCTTATTTTCTTCTCTTGGTAATGTCAGAAAAGATTACATGCTCTTGCCAGCAAAAAAATAAATAATTTTAATTTATAGGGAATCGAGCTAAGTATCTGCCCTGTTTCTGTATAATTATCAAATGTACATAGTTTTTCAATTTCTTAGGCAATCTTTCCAAAGGAGATTTTAATGCACTACTCTTCAGAAGTAAAAGAAATGTGCCGTGTAGCTCAGGGAGCTAATCATGGGCCTTCACCGATTCCACAAGAAGGTGGATGGACACAGGTTAAGGAAGTCACTGATATAAGTGGTTTAACCCATGGTGTAGGTTGGTGTGCCCCTCATCAAGGAGGCTGTAAGTTAACTCTCAATATTAAAAAAGGTATTATTGAAGAAGCATTGATCGAGACTGTTGGCTGTACTGGTATGACACATTCTGCCGCCATGGCATCAGAGATTTTACCAGGGAAAACAATCCTGGAAGCTCTTAATACTGATCTTGTTTGCGATGCTATTAATGTTGCTATGCGCGAATTGTTTCAGCAGATTGTTTATGGACGTTCTCAATCCGCATTTTCAGAAGGTGGGTTGCCAATTGGTGCTGGTCTTGAGGATCTAGGTAAGGGATTGCGCTCTGTGACTGGAACCATGTATGGAACAAGTCATAAAGGACCACGCTATTTAGAGATGGCAGAAGGTTATGTGAAGGAAATTGCTCTAGATGGTAATGATGAAATTATCGGTTATTCTTTTGTAAATCTTGGGCGCATGATGGATGCGATTAAAAAGGGTGTAGATGCCAACCAAGCTTTAAAAGATGCTTCTGGCACTTATGGTAGATTTGCTGAAGGCGTAACTAAAATTGACCCAAGACAAAAATAAGGAGAAACATCATGGCACTGTTTGAAAGTTATGACAGGCGTATCGGTCAGATCACTCCTGTTTTGGAACAATATGGAATGGAATCCCTAGAAGGTGCTAACAACCTTTGTTTAAACTACGGAGTGGATGTCCAAACTTTAGTGCGTTCTATCCAGCCAATATGTTTTGATAACGCTTGTTGGGCATATACTCTTGGAGCGGCCATCGCTATTAAGAAAGGAAAAACCAAAGCCTCTGAGGTGGCAATGGTGCTTGGGGAAGGATTACAGGCTTTCTGTATCCCTGGTTCTGTTGCCGATGATCGTAAGGTTGGTCTTGGACATGGTAATCTGGCATCTATGCTATTAACCGAAGATACAAAATGTTTTGCATTTTTAGCAGGACACGAATCTTTTGCGGCGGCTGAAGGTGCTATAGGTCTTGCCCGTTCTGCAAACCGTGTTCGTAAAGATCCACTAAGGGTTATCCTGAATGGACTTGGTAAAGATGCGGCGAAAATAATATCACGTATCAATGGCTTTACCTATGTTCAAACTAAGTATGATTACGCATCAGGTGAATTAGCGGTTGTGGCTGAAACCAGATATTCTGATGGAGAGCGCGGTAAGGTTAGATGCTTTGGCGCAGATGATGTGCGTGAGGGTGTGGCAATTAATCATCTAGAGGGTGTAGATGTCTCTATTACCGGTAACTCTACGAACCCAACTAGATTCCAGCATCCTGTGGCTGGGACATATAAGAAAGAACGTTTACTTGCAGGGGAGAAATATTTTTCAGTAGCCTCTGGTGGTGGTACAGGTAGAACTCTCCATCCTGATAACATGGGTGCAGGCCCTGCATCATATGGTATGACTGATACAATGGGAAGAATGCATTCAGATGCCCAGTTTGCTGGGTCCTCTTCTGTTCCTGCTCATGTAGAAATGATGGGGCTTATCGGCATGGGGAACAACCCTATGGTTGGTGCTTCTGTGGCTGTTGCTGTTGCCATTGAGCAGGCTAGCTAAGCTTTACTAAAGGTCTTTTTCGCTGTTTATTAACCCTCTGTTTACCGGTTTTAGGTAAACAGAGGGTTTTTTTATGAATTTTCTTTTTAGTATATTCTTTAACTTGTCGAGTTTTGAGTAGCTTGGTTGTTTAGTCTGTTGAAATTCATCTTCTAACTCCAAAAATATATCTACAAGTGTAGGGTCAAAATGTGCACCTTTACCACCAACAATTATTCTTTTAGCTTTGTGGTGAGGGTAAGCATCCTTATATATTCGTTTGCTGATTAGGGCATCATATACATCAGCAACAGCCATGATGCGTCCCGATATGGGAATATCTTCACCTTTGAGTCCGTATGGATATCCAGACCCATCCCATTTTTCATGGTGGGTGAGAGCCATTTCCGCGGCAATATTTAGATATGTGTTTTCATGTTTGAGATGTTGTGCCGTCATATTTATTAGGTTTGCACCTTTTAGAGAGTGGGTCTTTATTTCTTCATACTCATCGTTATCGAGGGGACCATTTTTTAGAAGGATGCTGTCAGGGATGGTCAGTTTTCCTATGTCGTGAAGAGGGGCAGAATTTGATAATTGTTCAATATAATTTTTATCCTTAATTAATGGATGCTTGTTGGCGTAGAGCTGCTCAGCCATGCATTTCACATAAAAACTGGTGCGCTGGATATGCAAACCTGTTTCAGATTCTCTACTTTCTGCCACAGCAACCATGGTTTCTAGTATGAGCTGTTGTTCTTTGGACTTTGTTTTGAAGTATCTCAGAGATTTGCCACTGCGTATGCATCTATCAATACAGAGACCTATAAGGTAGATAAAAGAGAGAACTAATATTATTTCAAGTGGAAAGTGGATATTCCAAATCTTAAATATCATCATATTTGATGATACTAATGCTATTGTTAAAAAGACATAAGTTAAGGCTGTCATGGCAGGAGACAACAGTCTGCTGATCAAGGAAAGAAGCAGGCACAAAATTATTAGTATGATAATACTAAATATCTTGGAGTGTTTAGGTGTGGCGATGGTTTGTCCAGTTAAAATGTTTTCAGTCATCGTGGCATGTATAACTGTGCTTGACAGCAACCCTACAGGAGTTGGTATATGGTTAGCTATAGATTTGGCCGAAGAGCCAATGAAAATAATTTTGCTGGTGAAAAAACCGTCTGGGAAATCACTTTTTAAAAATTTTGAAAGTGAATATCTACGAAATGATGTGTTTTTTGCGAAATTTATCGTTATCTCGCCTTTTTCAGTAAGCCTTACCTTGCCATTTTTATACTGAATGTAGTTACCAAGCCAGTCAGACGCTATGGTGGTTTTGTTTCCCTCATTGACTAGATGGTTGATTGCGAGAGCAATGTTGGGGTAAATTTTACTTCCGGATTGGATATAACTAGGCAAAGAAGATACTTTAGAATGGCCATTTAGTGAAATATTATTAAATGATAATATGGAAAAACTGTTGTTTAAATATTCTAAATTGGTTGTTAGTAAACTGTTATTTGTTCTTCTAATGAGGGAAATGTTGCCATCTATATAAAATGAGTTGGAACTGTTTATTATTTTGGTTTGTAGTGAAGAATCTTCTAAGAGCCTAGAGTATGCTACTGAACCAACACTAGAACTTACTCGTAATCTGTCACCAAAGTACTTGTCAGAATTCTCAAGAGTTCTTGGGATACCAGTAGTTTTCAGATTGAAACCATAGTCATCTCTGAAGTTTTTTTTTATTGTTTTCAAAGAGGTGAGATCGTGATCAGGAAATAATATATCAAAAGCGATGGCGATGGGTTTATCTTTGTTTATCATTGGCAATAGAGAAGCAATTTTATAACGTGGCCAAGGCCATTGCCCAATTTCTTTAATGCTCTCCTCATCTATATCAAGAATTATTATATCAGAGGAAACATTAGGTGTGTTGCTATTAAACATTGAGCAGAAAGAAAAATAATAGCAATTAGGTATACTAATTGGCCTATTACTATTAAACGCTATAATTGTAAGCAGAAGAAAAAAGGGCAAACTTATATATCTGGTAATTTTAGTAAATCGATAACTCAAAGTAATCCTTCTGTTTAATCTAGAAATAAAGACGTTTTATCTTTTGGAATATGTTTGCACTGGTTGTAGAATCAATTTTATAATGGTTATAAGTATTGATTTTTTACGGGTTTTGGTTAAGAGCCATCTTGGGTTTCAGATTGATATAACTCTTGACTTGCTATGGGTTAATTTCACTTGCGCAAGCATTATTTTGGGTCACAATGGGGATGTAATTTAAAAACTCCTCAAGGCAATTTGGCCTACTAACATGATTGTGCAGGGGAGCATTCGAAAAAATCTTCGGCAACATAACATAAAAAATAAGTAGGTAAAGATGTTTTTTTGGGAATAAATTTTTTTTGTATCAAGTATGTGGAGTAAGTAACCTTTTCATTGAAATATAGATAAATCTATGCCTAAGGTCGGCATTGCGCCGCTTTGGCTACATACATAAGACGCAACTTTGTTGGCCTGGTGGTTTATGCTCTTTAGTGAATTTCCTTTAATGAAGGAGAGAGCTACGGTTGCTGTAAAAGAATCACCAGCGCCTATGGTATTAAAGATCTTTGTCGTAAAGCCTGGGTGGTCATTGTCTTCATCTGCAGTGACAAGTAAACTGCCATTAGCCCCTCTTGTTAGAATTATTAGGTCTAGGTCGTAGCGGGCGATAATCCTACGAAGCTGTTCTGTGTGAGATCCTGTTAACCTCTCTATTTTGGCAATTACTGCTATTTCATCGTCGTTTAGTTTAACAATGTTGGCAATTTGGAAAGATGATTTGATAATTTCATTGGTGTAAAAGTTTTGTCTAAGGTTAATATCAAAAATTTTAAGACATTCTGGTTTAGTCATATTTAAAAAATTAATAATACTATTTCTGGAAGTAACAGATCTCTGGGCTAAACTACCAAAACAGACAACGTCTAGCTCTTTTGCAAGTGAGAGAGTCTTTTTATTTAGTTGCAAATTATCCCAAGCGACATTGTCAGGGAAATTATAGGTTGCCACACCTTTATCGTCAATTTCAGCGAGAACATAACCAGTAGTTCCATTATCTTGTGTGCTGATACAATTGGTAGAGATATTGTTTTGTTGTAGGACTGCCAAAGCATTCTCACCACGTTTATCAGATCCTATGGTTGAGATTGCATATGCTTTGGCGCCAAGAGAATTTGCATGGTGAGCAAAGTTGACTGGTGCTCCGCCTAGCTCTTCAGAGTTTCCAATTACATCCCATAGTATTTCGCCTATTCCAGCAACAACAGGTATGTTTGTTAAATTGTTTTTCATTCTATTTTCCGGAAGGTGTAAAAAATGTATTTTTAATGTTACAATTTAATGTTTTGGTGGGTTGTCATAAGGTCATAAATTGATGTTAAACCTTATATTGCTTCAGTTATATCCTAACGACATCATTATTTAACTAAAGAAAATGCACAAGGTAATACTTTATGAAGCGTTCAGAAATTAACAATTATATTAAAGAAGCAAAAGCTCTTTTTGAATCAATTTCGTTTAAGCTACCTCCTTTTGCCAGATGGAGTCCCACTGAATGGCGGAAAAAAGGAAAAGAAGTCGATGAGATCCGGATTAATCAGTTAGGTTGGGATCTTACAGATTACGGAGAAGATGATTATGAGAAGATGGGGCTTCTTCTTTTCACAATTCGTAATGGTAACTATCAGCGACGAGACATTTTTCCTAAAGGATATGCAGAAAAGATAATGATTGTTAAGGAAGAGCAGGTTTGTCCCATGCATTTTCATTGGAATAAACGAGAGGATATTATTAATCGAGGTGGTGGTAATTTAGTTTTAGAGCTTTATTTTGCAGATGAAAAAGAAGAACTGTCTGGCAAGGATTTTACCGTGACGATTGACGGAATGGTGAGAGAATGCAAACCTGGTGAGCTTGTTATTCTTGGGCCGGGAGAATCTATCTGCCTTGAGCCTTATGTCTATCATAAGTTTTATGGTGAGGCTGGAAAAGGAACTGTGATTGTTGGAGAAGTTTCAGATGTTAATGATGATAATAATGATAATAGGTTTCATGTTCCTTTGAAACGTTTTCCTCAAATTGTAGAAGATGCGGAACCAATCCACTTATTGTGTAACGAATATCCAGAAGCGAAATAAATACTATGAGAATTGGAATTGACCTGGGTGGTACAAAGATCGAAGGCATTGTTATGGATGATGCTGGCGAGATCATTTGTCGTCAGCGTGTAAGTACTCCAAGAGGAAATTACCAAGAGATTTTAGAAACTATTGGTAATTTAGTTTTGTATCTAGAAAAATCCTGCGCTAGAACCTGTACTGTTGGCATAGGAACCCCGGGATATATGTGTGCAGAAACAGGATTGATAAGACGAGGAGGCAATACGGTTGAGCTGCACGGTAAAGCTTTAGAAACCGACCTTCAAGATGTTCTGCAAAGAAAAGTTAAAGTGGCAAATGATGCTAATTGTTTTACGCTCTCTGAATCACTTGACGGCGCTGGGCGTGGTAGAGATATAGTTTTTGGCGCAATCCTAGGCACTGGCGTTGGTGGTGGCATTGTCATTGATGGAAGATTGATCAAAGGCAGAAACAATGTGGCTGGTGAATGGGGACATAATCCTTTTCCTAAGGGTAGTAATGATAATTTTGCCGATCGGCTTTGTCATTGTGGTAAATGGAACTGTTTAGATAAATATTTATCTGGCCCTGGTTTCAGTGCTACATATAAAGATTTAACGGGTGAGGACTTGGGCGCTAAGGAAATTGTTCAGAGAGCAATATCTTTAGAATCATCTTCTGCTGTTGGTAGTTTGGATTTATATTTTGACCAGTTGGCTATAGCCTTTGGTATGATAATAAACTTTCTAGATCCTGATGTAATTGTTCTGGGAGGTGGGATGTCAAATATTGTTCAGCTATACGATGCGGTACCAAGTTTATGGACGAAATATTGCTACCTTGATAAGGTTGAAACAGAGTTGTTACCAGCTAAATATGGTGATAGTAGCGGAGTGAGAGGAGCCGCTTGGCTCTGGTAGATTCGCCTACTGTGTTGGCTATAGGTTCTTCGGCTAAATAGTTGAACTATATTCTTGGTAAAATATAAAAATGTCAGCTTAATTGTTTTTTTAACAATTAAGCTGACATTTCTGTTTGCGTACTATGGAAGAATAAATTTACTCCTTCACCGATCCTGCAAGTAATCCTCTGATAAAATATCTTCCCAAGAAAATGTACATTATCAATACTGGAAAGGCAGCGAGAATAGAGCCAGCCATGGGGAGATTCCAGCTAACAGCTTGTCCTCCTGCTAAGTTAGCAAGGCCTACTGTGATAGGATTAGAGCTGTGATTGGTGAGACAAATTCCCCATAAAAATTCGTTCCAAATCTGTGTGAACTGCCAAAGACTTGTTACCACAAAACCTGGAATAGATAGTGGAAATATGAGTTGGGTGTAGGTGGAGAAAAAGCCAGCACCATCAAGTCGTGCTGATTCGATTAAAGAATCTGGAACCTGAGCATAAAAATTTCTGAAAATCAAAGTGGTCATGGGTAAACCGTAAACAACATGAGCGAGTATTAAACCAGGCAGCCCACCGTATAGATTCATTGCTCTAAGGGTCTGGAAAAGAGGAATTAGAATAACTTGATAGGGGATGAACATACCAAATAGGAATAGGGTGAAAATAACTTCACTCCCTTTAAACTTCCATTTCGAAAAGACATATCCATTTAAAGAACCTAAAAGTGTGGAAATAGCTGTTGCACAAACTACCAGAATTACTGAGTTAGTAAGATTCGGTTTTAGCATGGCAAATGCTTCAGTGAAACTAGCCCAGTTTATTTCAGTTGGTATTTCCCAAGAGCGTGGCAGGGTTATGTCAGCTGGCATTTTAAGGGACGTAATAACGGCCATGTAAGCTGGCATTAAAAAGGCTATAGCAAGAAGAAATAGAGAGCCATAGAGCATGGTAGCCCTGATTATTTGGGCTTTTTTAAGTTTATTTTGATTTATCATTTCTAGGCCTTCCTTTGCTTATATGAAGTTACTAGGTATGGAATGATAAACATGGCCGCTAGTAAAAATAAAATGATTGCGATGGCTGCGCCTTTGGCAAAATCATTTGCTCTAAAAGTGGTCAGATACATATTAAGAGCTGGATGTCCCGTCTCGGCATTATCCGGCCCGGTTATGGCAAAAATAAGGTCAAACATTTTTAGAGAAATGTGAGCTAAAATAATTACTGCGCTAATGGTAATGGGTTTTAGCATTGGGATTGCAATGTGCTGGTAGTAAGCTCTTGTGCTAGCTCCGTCTAATCTAGATGCATCTCTCAAATCCTGGGATATACCCGTGAAACCAGCAAGGTATAATGCCATGGTGTAACCTGAATATTGCCATATGGTGGCAAGGATAATACCTATAGTCGCCATGTTAAAACCGTGCATCTCCTCCATGTGACCAGCTTTAGGTATGAAACCATTGAAAGCCCAGGTCAAAGATGCGATAACTACACCGATAAGCATAAATTTTCTAGCTTTAGGTAATTTGTCTTTAGCAAGAGAGATAAGGCCTATGATAATCAAGGCCGCAGCAATAAGATAAAAAGAAATTTCTAACAAATTTTGCCAGTCAAATTGCAGGATGGTCGTCTTGCTGGACATCCACCTGAAAGTAAAAGGTTCAAGCCCAACTTCGGCAGGCAGAATGTTTACACCTCCCTGAGGGGATAGAAGCCATCTCCAGATCGTTCCTGAAACAATAAAGCTAAGAGACATTGGGTAAAGAAAGATGGTTCTGAGTACATCTTCGCCCTTTGGCTTTTGATCTAAAAGGATAGCGATGAACATACCCAAGCCAATGGCACCTATTAAAAGAGAGAGGGAGTAAAAAATTGCATTCACTAAGTCTTGGCGAAACCTTGCATCAAGAAAGCCAGTAAAAAGTTCTTTGTAATTTTGAAGGCCGATAAATTCCCGTACTGGGTTTTCGCTTAATGCGGTAACACCACCCCAATTGGTCATCGATACCCAAACGGTATTACCGATAAAGCCATAAACAAATAAACCTATCATGAATATGGATGGTAAAAGTGTAATTATTGCTTTTGTTCTGTCTCCGAACACATTGTTCCCCACTGAAAAATTGAATGACCAGCATTCGTCTGCAGCCTATAAAAAAAGACTACCTTGAGAAATTGTTTTTACCCAATCATTTTTGATAGAAAACGATTTATCAAAATATCCTAAACTATCGTTTTAGATTCCCTATTGAATTAAATGGGGAATCTAAAACGATAAAATGTTTTTTACTTGTTGAAAATTAACAATTTACTTAATAAAAACACCGTTTTTTACAGCAATTTGCTGAGAAACATTAGCAGCGGTAGCAGGATTCTTGGTCTTCAAGAAAAGTTCCATGACAGAAGCAAAATCATTCATGAAACCTTCATTGGCACTAGCACCATGAGCAAGAGAAGCAGTAATGCGATCCTTGCCGAAATCAGCAGCGGCAGACTGTCCATAAACGTTGTACTTGGAAAGGTCAGAGTCAACACGTGCTGAGATAGAACCTTTTAATGGGTTGAATGTGTCAGATCCTTCTTTTGAACCCAAAAGAGCTAACCATGCGCGACCGTTGGCTTCATCTTTTAGTCCTTTAGGAAGACAGAAAGAATCAGAAAGAAACATGAATTCTCCAGCGGTACCGAAGGTAGGAGCCCAACCGAAATCTTTACCAGGAGCTAAGCCTTTGGTGGTTGTAAGATAACCAGCAGCCCAGTCACCCATTACGTTAAATGCAGCGCGACCGTCAACAACCATATCGGTTGCTTGTTGCCAAGAAAGTGCACTTGCATCTTCGTTGGTGTACTGTAGGATTTTACCGAAAAGCTCCCAAGCTTTAACAACTTCTGGGCTATCAAAAGAAAGCTTACCAGCCCAAAGAGCATCCCAGTTATCAGCACCCATTGAAGCAAGGGCAACTGATTCCCAAAGATGGTTAACAGTCCAGTTTTCTCCAAGAGATAAAGGAACCATTCCAGCAGCTTTGATTTTTGGAGCTACAGCAAGAAATTCTTCCCAATTCTTAGGAACTTCAATTCCCAATTCTTTGATCTTGCCAGGCATATACCAAACAACATTTGAACGATGAATATTTACAGGTACAGACCAGATGCCTTTATCAGTACCAATCAATTTGATTAGACCTTTAGGGAATGCTTCCATCAAACCTTGCTCTTTAAATAGAGAGGTAAGATCAACCATGCGATCAGCTTTTACCCAAGTACCGATAAGTTCTTGACCAGCGTGAACCTGAAAACTATCAGGTGGGTTGCCACCAAGCATTCTTGTCTTAAGTACTGCCTTGGCATTTACACCAGAACCGCCAGTTACAGTAGCGTTGATGACTTCAACTTTTGGGTGTTGCTTATTGTAAAGTTTGATCAATGCTTCAAGAGCTGGGCCCTCATTACCTGCCCACCATGAAAAAATTTCTAATTTCCCGTCTAATTCTTTAGCTTGTAGAGTTGGCGCTGCAAGAATTGCAAAAGTCATGAGCGCTGCAAGCAATTTAATCACATTTTTCATACAGAATCCTCCGGTTGAACTGAGCCATTTTGGCTTTAGGTTTCTCGTCGAAGAAAATATAATCAGCTAGCAAATCGAATATCTTCTTCTAGCGTTGGGCTACTTAGTTAACGCTTGAGTTGTTTGTGGATTGAACAAAATTGTTCTTTCCAGGTCAATTCCTATTTTAAAATCATCCCCAGGTTTTGCCTGAAAACGACCTTCAATTTCTGCCATTATGCTAGTGCCTTCTAATTCAAGTTCGACATGGGTTTGTCCACCTAGAATTTCGGCAATTACAACTTTGGTATCAAATTGATGTTTGGTGTCAATGTCTGTTAAGCGGGCCTTAATTGCATCTGGTCTAATGCCGACTAAAACTTCATCACCGTCTGATACTGATGAGTATATATTTTTGCATAGTGGTAGGGTGAGATTTCCAGATTTTAAAACCCTGCTTTCACCATTACTCTGAATTGTGGCACTGAAAATATTCATGGGTGGGTTGCCAATAAATTGAGCGACGAAAACATTATTTGGTGATTCAAAAATTTCTATAGGGGTGCCAACCTGTTGGATAGAACCATCTTTTAAGATGACAATACGATCAGCTAAGGTCATTGCTTCAGTTTGATCGTGGGTGACATAAACAGTAGTTGTTTTAAGCTTTAAATGCATTTTTTTTAGCTCTATACGCATTTGAGTACGGAGCTGAGCATCTAAGTTGGAGAGTGGTTCATCAAATAGAAAAACATCGGCTTTGCGGATAATTGCTCTGCCCATGGCAACCCTTTGCCTTTGTCCACCTGAAAGTTCGGCTGGTTTACGATCTAGGTAGTCACTTAGTTCAAGGATTTGGGCAACCTTAGCAATCTTTTGGTATCTTTCTTTGACAGGTACTTTAGCCATTTTTAGACTAAAGCCTATGTTGTCACGAACCGTCATGTGCGGGTAAAGAGCATAGTTTTGAAAAACCATGGCGACATTACGATCTTCGGGGGGAACTTTGTTTACTATTCTGTCGTCAATGTAAATTTCGCCACCACTGATATCTTCAAGGCCTGCGATCATTCTAAGAACGGTGGACTTGCCACAACCTGAAGGCCCTACTAGAACAATAAATTCAGAATCGTGTACTTGTAAATCAATTCCCTTAACGACCTGAACCTTACCATATTTTTTTTCGAGATTTTTAAGTCCAATTTGTGCCATAGGTGTTTCCTTATGAAACGTTTTTTAGGATATTTGTGTGTAGGTGTATTAAAAAAATATTATAAGTTTTCTGGTACTGTTACCTTGGCTTGATTTTTCATATTTGTAGGTGATTATATGAAAGATCAAGCCTATTTGGCAAGTAATATGAACAGGTAATTAATTGTTCATATTCATTTTCTCAAAAACAAACTTTACAGCAGTAACAAATTTATAGTTCTATAAATTCGTTACCTTGTGGACGAATGCGAATTGGAAAAACGTTATCTTCTCCAAAATAATTCCCCATAAATTGGCAATAACTATCAACTGTGTCAGAAGGTACATAGGCTTGAATTGTACCTGCAAATCCACCACCATGGACGCGGCTAGCACCTTTTCCATTTAAGAATAGGTCAGATATTGTTAATGCCAGCGATATTGGTTGTTGGTTTATTGCTCCTGTTGGGAAGCAATTTTGCAAGAGTTGCCACGAAGATTTACCAGATTCTCGTACTAATTTTAAATAGTACGAGAATTCTTTGTTTTTCAAGGCTTTTACCATTTCTCCAACTCTGTCGTTTTCTGTTATGAAATGAAGCATCCGAAGAACAGCCCGATCTCCACCTTCTTTTCTTAGCAGTGGTAAATTATCCAGAATATTTTTACTCGTAAGTCCACGTCCGTGTGATTGTCCTAATAGTTTAGCAATAATAGACATTTCATCGGTGATGGAACTGTATTCGTCGGTTAAATCTCTATGGTCACCACCTGAATTAACAATAACTAACTGGTGTCCATAGTTTTGAAAGTTGGTGTCAATCTTATTTACAATTGGACTTTTATGGTCATTAAAGTCAATATGGATAATACCACGTTCGGCGCATGTCATTTGATCCATTAAACCGCATGGTTTACCAAAATATTTGTTTTCAGTTTGTTGTCCAATGATTGCATTTTGTTTTGGTGTTAAACCTTGTTTTGCTAACTTGGCAAAAATGGAACCAATTAACACTTCTAAGGAGGCTGACGAAGATAAGCCACAACCGATGGGAATATTCGTGCTGATTAATGCCTTAAATCCATTAATAGTAAAACCTTCGTTTTGCAGCCCTGCAGCGGTGCCACGAACAATGGCTTCTGGTGTTCCATATTCTTTAGTTTCTACCTTTAAATTTTTCAGGTCTACTAAAATTGGTTTAAATCCTTCTGATACTATTTCAACTTCATTATTGTCATTTGGATAAATTACGGCTAGGCAATCTCGATCAATTGCTCCAGCTAAAACCATACCATTATTATGATCGGTGTGGTTGCCTCCTAATTCAGTTCTTCCTGGTGATGTGGCGATGAAAACTGGCTTGTTTTCTAGTGTGTCAACCGCCTTTCTCAGTAGTTGCTCATATCTTTCTTTTTGTTGCTCTAGAGATGATTTGCCGTACCATTCTGTTAATTGCAGGTCAAATTCATTTTGAGCTAGCGATTCAAGGTATTGTTTACAATTTGCAACCATGCTTATTAATCCTCTAAGTAATGCTTACGTGGAAGAGCATTTAGGATATCAGCGGCTCCTTCAGGTGTAAGGTCACGCTGGGGCATCGCCATCATTTCAAACCCAACCATAAATTTTTTTATAGTGGCAGAACGAAGTAGGGGAGGATAGTAATGAATATGGAGGTGGTGCTCTTCCCATTCTCCACCATCTGTGGGGCGTTGGTGTAAGCCCATCGAGTATGGGAAAGAGGTACTGAATAGATTGTCGTAAATAATACCCACTATTTTTAAGATATCTGCTAGAGAATATTGTTCGTCTAAGGATAGATTGTTCACCGCTTGTATATGTCTTTTAGGAAGAACCATTAATTCGTAGGGCCATGTTGCCCAATATGGAATTAGGGCAATAAAATGATTGTTCTCATATACGATTCTTTTATCTTCAGATAATTCAACTTTTAGGTAGTCGCAGAGCAAGCAACTGTTATTTTCAGCCTTATATTTTTGTTGGTTTTTTAGTTCCTTTTCTACCAAAGAGGGAATGCTTGAAGTCGCCCATATTTGACCGTGGGGGTGAGGATTTGAGCAGCCCATAACCGCACCACGGTTTTCGAAAATTTGGACATGATCTATATCATCTTTACATCCAAGATTCTGATATTCATCTACCCATGTTTTAACAACTGGCTGAATTTCAGCAATTTTTAGTCGGGCTATAGATAAATGGTGGTTAGGAGAATAACATATTACTTTGCTACAACCTGTCTCAGGCTCACTTCTCAGCAATGAGTGAGCTGTCTTTTGGATGTCGGAGTCAGGTAATAGAGCGGGGAAATCGTTATCAAAAACGAAGGTGTTTTTGTAATCAGGATTGATGTCTCCTGTTACTCTTGTATTAGTCGGACATAGATAACATTTGTCATCATAACTTTTGTCTACATTCGTGTCAGTGGTTTCGTTCTGTCCTTGCCATGGCCTTTTTGCACGATGTGGAGAAACAAGTACCCACTCATCATTCAGAGGATTATATCTTTTGTGGGGTTTTGTAGACATATAGTAAAATACACCTTGGTTTGTTATAAAATGATTTTCTAGAGCAATGATAACCCAAGGAAAAAAGTAAATGTCTGGCTTAAAGTTAGTGGTGTCAATTTACTCATAGATATAATTGTTTAACTCTGCTTGAGGTAAAAATAAGGAGATTGAAACTCTACCTTACTATACTGTCTTTTCTTTATCAGATAGTGTTAATGAATCGTTATGAAAAATATAAGAAATACTAAAATATGTCAATCAGTATTCTGAATGGATAAAGATGGTTGTTTGCGGCTAGTAATGTGGTGAAAATGTATAAAAAGGGGCATAATTTTGTCAGATACAAAGGTTCAAAAGAACTATTTTTTATTATATAACAAAAAAATTACCGATAATATTTTGCTTTTTATCCAAACTAAGGTAGATACCGTATGGAATATAAAGAATAATCATTAGGTATCTTGGACCTAATCGAACCGAGTGTGAGCAACATTTTCTATGAAAAGCATCTACTATCTAAAATGGTGATAATATGAAACAGCGTGTAGCCCAACTATTAAAAACAAAGCCAGAAGAACAGATTGTTGATGTCGCTGGTTGGATTCGTACCAAACGTGATGTTGGTGACTTTTCCTTTCTTGAAGTGAATGATGGGTCAATTTTAACAAATATTCAGGTGGTTGCTGATAAATCTCTTGATAATTACGAAGCTGAAATAAAAACTATCAACACTGGTTGCTCAGTGATGATCACAGGGATTTTAAAAGAAAGTCCAGCCAAAGGTCAATCGGTTGAGGTACATGCAACTTCGGTACGAGTGATAGGTGGTGCTGATCCAGAAACATACCCACTCCAGAAAAAGCGACATTCATTCGAATTTTTGCGTGAAATTAGCCACCTGCGTCCGCGTACCAATGCCCTTGGAGCAGTTGCAAGGGTTAGATCTAGATTATCTTATGCCATTCATCAGTTTTTCCATGAACGTGGTTTTGCCCAGGTCCATACCCCAATTATCACAACGAGTGATTGCGAGGGTGCAGGAGAAATGTTTGAGGTAGCGGCAACAGGTAATAAGGGCGAACATTTTTTCGGTTCCCCTGCTGGGCTTACCGTAAGCGGTCAACTACAAGCAGAAGTTTATGCAATGGCACTGGGCGATGTTTATACTTTCGGGCCAACTTTTAGGGCTGAAAATAGTAATACTAGTCGGCATTTAGCGGAATTTTGGATGCTAGAGCCTGAGATGGCATTTTGCGATTTGCAGGGCAATATGAAGGTTGCGGAAGAGATGTTAAAGTATGTTTTAAAGGATGTTCTTGAGCACTGTGCAACCGACATGGCTTTATTTAATAATTTCATCGCCAAAGGAATCGTTAGTCGCCTGCAAACGGTAATTGACCAAGATTTTGGTCATGTGACCTATACTGAAGCGATCGACAAATTATTAGAAGCTAAGAAAAAATTCGAATATCCTGTGAAATGGGGTATTGATATGCAGTCTGAGCATGAACGTTATCTATGTGAAGAAGTTTACGGTCGTCCCCTTATAGTCACCGATTACCCTTCCAGTATTAAGCCATTTTACATGCGTATGAATGAAGATGGTAAAACGGTTGCCGCTATGGATATTTTGGTGCCAGGAATTGGTGAATTAGTGGGTGGTAGTCAGCGAGAGGAGCGACTTGATAGGTTGGTTGCCCGTATGGAAGAAGCAGGAGTTGAAACCGAAGATTACCAATGGTACCTAGATCTTAGGAAATATGGTACGGTGCCGCACTCTGGTTTTGGCTTAGGTTTTGAGCGACTAGTTCAGTATGTTACTGGTATGGCAAATATCCGTGAAGTAATTCCATTCCCAAGGACTCCAGGTTCAGCTCCTTGTTAATTAATTTTCTGTAATGTGTTTGATTTCGCGCAATTTTTTTTTAGAGGTGGTTGTGAGTAAAGGGGCAAGTGTACAAAAGATGTTTGATGGCATCGCTGGCCGTTATGATTTAATGAATAAAGTCATGACAATGGGACAGGATCAGCGCTGGCGACGATTTGTGGTTGCAAAAGCTGGTGATGTAGGGGCCGGTAGAGTTTTAGATCTAGCCACTGGCACAGGTGATATTGCCGCTCTTCTTGCCCTTGCCAATCCACAAGCTCAGGTAACAGGTGGTGATTTCTCCCTTAATATGCTTGAGGAAGCCAAAAATAGATTCGCAAAGACAGATATTTCATGGCAGGAGTGTGATGCCAATAACTTGCCCTTTGAGAATGATACTTTTGATGCTGTTACCTTTGGATATCTCCTGAGAAATGTAGACGATTCCCTTCATGTTCTAAGGGAAATATATAGGGTTCTGAAACCTGGAGGTAGAATTGTTTGTTTAGATACTACACCACCTAGAAAGAACATTCTTTACCCTTTTTTGCAGTGCTATTTTCGCTATGGCATACCACTTCTTGGACGGATGATAGCATCGGATGATGCGGCTTATTCATATTTAACTGGTTCTACGATGGAATTTCATTCAGCGGAAGTCCTGGCTGATTTTTTTAGCAAAGCAAACTTTGTGGACGTGGATTATAAAAAATTTATGCTTGGTACAATAGGCGTCCATTGGGGAGTTAAGTAATGATCAAAGAGAAGAGAATTGACGTTAGTAAGCTACCTCGTCCTGAGTCGATGGATACTCTTTTTGATATGCTTCTCACCAGCGTAATTGACGGTCCTGATGATATTGCCTTTATTTACAATGCTAAAGGAGAAGAGCAACAGGTTAGTTACGCTAAGTTGTTAGAAGATGTTTTACTTCTTTCAATAGCTTTCAAAAAGCGCGGAGTAAAAGATGGTGACAAGGTTATGTTGCTTTCTGACAATCGTTATTCTTGGATTGTTACCGATTTTGCTTTAATAGCGCTCGGAGCTGTATCTGTGCCAAGAGGGTCAGATACTCCTACCAGTGAATTAGAATTTATTATCGAACATTCAGATAGCAATTTTCTGGTTATTGAAACCAGTAAATTGCTTGATTATCATGAACATTATTTAAAGAAATGCCGTCAACTAAAGTCAATTTTTATAATGATGGCGCCAGAAGTACATACTATTTTCAATCGCACTTATTCTTATAGAGATATTCTTGGTAGCCACGAGTATACCGAAAAAGATGTTAAGACATTTCTAGAGAAGGGTCTATCTGTTAAACCATCTGATTTACTAACTATTATTTACACTTCCGGTACGACTGGCCGCCCTAAAGGGGTGCAGTTAAGTCATGATAATATAATGCATAATGTTGGTTGTGTGCCCAATGTTATTCATTTGACAAGGGAAGATAAGTGGCTTTCTATTTTGCCAAGTTGGCACATATTTGAAAGAACAGCCGAATATGTGGCTCTTGTTAGAAATAGCTGTATTGTCTACTCTTCCGTTCGTACTCTCGCACCTGATTTAGAAACATACAAGCCCACTTTACTTGCCACGGTGCCAAGAGTTTGGGAGTCTCTTTATAGTAAGGTAGATGCTGGTGTTCGTAAAAAGGGTAAAAATGCTTATCGGTTATTTCAAGGGTTACTTTGGATATCAGCCGCCTATAAACGAAATAAAAGAAGGTTTTTAAATAGATTGCCTGTAATGCATAAGCCAAACTTTATTATGAGTGTTTGGCAGAAAATATCATCTCTTCTTAAGATGATAATATTATACCCTTTCTTTAAACTGGCCGAAAAAAAATTATCGGCAGTTAAACTTCGTTTTGGAGGTAACTTAAGACTTGCCATCAGTGGTGGGGGAAGTCTTGCCGAATATCTCGAAGAATGGCTCGACGCCGTTGGGATTCGTATTGTTAATGCCTATGGTATGACGGAGTGCTCACCTGCCATTTCTGGTCGTGGTGTTGATTGTAGAGTTCCATTTTCTGCTGGACCTCCTGTTGTTAATACAAGCGTGCGTATTGTTGACGAAGTAGGCAATGAAGTTCCTCAAGGCGAAGAAGGCTTGGTTGAAGTTTTAGGGCAACAGGTTACAGCTGGCTACTATAAAGATGATGAGGAAAATGCAAAATCATTCTGCGCGGATGGCTATTTTAAGACAGGAGATCTAGGAAAGATAACAATCTCTGGAGAGGTCGTTATAACCGGTAGATATAAAGATATTATTGTTCTTTCGAGTGGTGAAAATATTGATCCAACACGTATCGAATCAGCTATCAGTAATTTTCCCTTCATCAAGGATGCTGTTTTAGTTGGCCAAGACAAGAAGGGCTTGGGTGCTCTTCTGGTGGCGGATAGTGACGAACTTTTAAAGTATGCAAATTCGAAAATTGCAAATTTTAAAAAATCTGGTGAAGAGATGCTGAAAGATAATAAAATTCTTGATCACATCAGGCGTGATATGAATGCTAAGTTACGGCCTAAACAAGGTTTTAAGTCTTACGAAAAGATCCATAATATAACCTTCCTTGATAAAGAATTAACTCTTGGTGAAGAATTAACAAATACTTTTAAGAAAAAACGTCATGTAATTGAAACTAAGTACAAAGAAATAATTAACCGTCTTTTCAATTAATTTTTTTGGTCAGTATTATTTTAAGGCACCTTGAAGAATTAAAATATTTATTCAAAGTCAAGACGAACGCAAAATTTAACGAAAAAGTTGGCAAAGTAGTTATTTTTCAAGCTAGGTAAAAGTGTGAATTTAGTTTGAACAATATGGATGTCAACTTTATCTTTTCTGTACTGTCATTTTTCAAGTGATATCAACGAATATTGTCCTGTGTACTTATTCATAATAAATCTTTCCTCTCTAGTTATCGCTCGGTAAGTCTGTTAAGACAAAAATAAGCAAATAGACGCTTCCTTTCAGCATCCCAAACAATGATATTGTTTGGGATGTTGAATCGCAGTTGCCTTGTGCCAGTGAGCTGACATGTGCTAATTTTATTGTCACCAGATCTTTGGCAGAACATCTCTTTTTTTAATGAATATTGATGGTCTTGGGAAAATTTGCTTTGTCTTACAGAGGTAGATAAAGAAGTACTCTCACCCTCTTATGTAATAGGGTGAGAGCTTGTGAGCAAAATCTTTAACTTAGTGCTAAACCTTAAATTGGCCTACGATTTGATTTAATTCTCTAGATCGAGCGAGTAAGTCTAAAGCACTTTGCTTAACATCATTACTGTTACGTGAAATATTCTCTGCAGCTAGTGAAACTTCAGTAATGTCTTGGGAAATAGTTACAGAAACTTCAGAGCTTTGATTCACATTTCCATTTACTTCTTGAATTCCCAGACTCGCCTGGGAGATATTGCTGGCAATCTCTTGAGTTGCAGCTTTTTGCTCATCTACGGAGGAAGCAATAGTTGCAACTATATCGTTTACACCGGTTATGACCTCTGATATATGAGTGATTCCTTCAGAGGTAGAATTAGAGGCGTTTTGAACATCATCAATGAGGTTTTTAATATCCAGTGTTGCTTCAGCTGTTTGCTTTGCAAGTTCCTTAATTTCATTTGCTACAACAGCGAAGCCTTTTCCGGCTTCACCGGCTCTTGCTGCTTCAATCGTTGCGTTAAGGGCAAGCAAGTTTGTTTGCTCCGATATTTCAGTTATTGTTTCTGTTACTTTGCCAATTTTATTTGCAGCTTCGCTAAGTTCCAGCATACTCGTTGAAGAGTTGTTGGCTTGTGAGACAGCATCAGAAGAAACATTTCTCGCTTTTTCTGCATTATCAGCAATGTCAACAATTGTAGAACTCATCTCTTCTGCAGCAGCAGCAACCATATTGGTATTGGTAGCAGATTGCTCCATAGCTGCGGCAACACTACTTAAGTTACTACTCATTTCTTCTGATGAAGTAGCGACATTATTTGAACGCTGAGAAGTATCTTCTGCGCCAGCTAGTAATTCCTCTGAGATATTTGAAAGCTTCTCAGAACTTGCTCCAACATTAGTAGAGTTGTCGGCAATTTGTTTGATAATACCTTGGAGCTTTTCTATGAAAATATTAAACCAGTGAGCCATTTCACCGATTTCATCTTTTGAAGTTGCTTGTAATCTCATTGTTAAATCACCTTCACCGCTAGCAATATCTTGTAATCCTGCAACTGCTCTATTTAGTGGTTTTATAATTGCGTTAGCAGCAAGGGAGACAAGAAATGTTGTAATAATAACAGCTAGAACGGTAACAAGGCCAATAAGGTTTCTGATAGTTGCAGATGAGGCTAGAAACTCTTCTGAATTCTGTGTGGCTCCAATATACCATTTAGCTTGGGATAGAGGTGCATAGCCTGCAACTTTATCTGTTCCTTTAAAGAAATACTCCGAAACACCACTCTGGCCACTAAGCATAAGACTCATAAAGTCTTTCATACCATCAAGATCAGCGAGGTTGAGTTTCAAAATATGCTTGGGTACTGGGTGCGCAACAAGTAAACCAGTTTCATCGGTCATGAAACCGTAACCAGTTTTCCCTATTTTCCTACCAGAAACCAAGTTAACTAAAAAATCAACTTTCATTACCAGAGAAAAAGTGCCGATAAATTTCCCTGAGTTTGATTTAATCGGTGAACAGATAACAATTATAAGATTTCCAGTTGATTTTGATCTTGTTAGATTACTTACAACAGTTTGACCAGATGCTTTCGCTTGTTGGAAATAGTCTCTATCTTTTATGTTAACATCTTTGTACTCTCGTCCCCCCTCAAGTGCACCGGTGTACATATATCCAGCAGCATCAGTGACAAAAATTCCTTGGTAGTTCTTTCCCATTACTTGGAATTGTTGAGTTAGTTGCTGGTATAACCCTTTTACCTCTAGACCAGATTTTTCTCCTCCTTGATCGATATACTCGGAAACGCTTATGACTTTTTTATCTGCGGCAAATATGTTTGCCATTTTTTGTTCTACTAGGAGTATGTTGTCAGCTAATCTAGCTAAATCAGAAGCAGTATTTTGAGCCGAGTCTTTCCCTAACTGTAAAAGAGCATTTGAAGATTTTGACACAGATATTATCCCAACGATAATCAATGGCAGAAGCACAAGGATTATCCCCCCAACTGTTAATTTAAAACGTATTGATGTAATTTTCATTTTCTACCTCCATATATTTTAAAAATCTTTTTTTATTGTATTCTCGTTATCTGAAAAAAATGGATATGTTGTAACTTTTGCGTTTGTTTGATTTTTTTTGCATAGAGGTGTCTCTTTTTGTGACTGCTTATTGTGTTGTGTTTTCTCAGATAAGTAGTCTGTCAATGTCATGGAGGAAATGAGATGTTCTAAGCCCTATACTATTTGTGATGCAA
This sequence comes from Desulfotalea sp., assembly GCA_051531995.1. Classification (GTDB taxonomy): domain Bacteria; phylum Desulfobacterota; class Desulfobulbia; order Desulfobulbales; family Desulfocapsaceae; genus Desulfotalea. Next base: position 138,585 of record JAOPTU010000008.1, on the reverse strand, counting down.
TAGTTGTATATCTGGAGGGTGGCGACTGTTGGTCGAGTCAAAAGCTTGCTAGGAATATTCGTGAGAGTAGTAAGCTAAATACCTCCACTATATATTGTTAAATTAGATATATTGATTATTCGGTGTGCAGAATGATCGTTCACGAATATTGATAATATATTTTTTCTATTGTGCTTTTGCAAAAATTTTATCAGTCTGTCAGGATAGATAAATTTAATAATGATTATTTATATTATGTTGTCTAACAACAATGATATCAGCGGATCTGTGAAATATCAATAAAAAACAAGTTAGGAAATAAAAAAACCCTGTTGAGTTAATGTAGTGACGAGCTTTGCTTGCCTAGATAAAATAGTTATTAGGGTAACTTAGCTACAAGTTGGTCTTTTTTAGGGAAAGGTTGGGTAGTTATTTGTTAAAGATGCAATTGATAGAAGCTTATGAGTTTTGACTAATAGTTCAATAATATTTTCTACATGTCTTTGTGCAGGCTATATCAAAAGGTCGGGAAGAGTTTTAACGAAATCTTTTATTTGATCACGTACCTGACGATAACAGTTGAGCTGATCTTCCTGATTAGCTCCTTGTTCAGCTAACTCTTTTGCCATCTTTGGTGGATCAGGAAAGCCAACATGGATAGTGCGACCAGGAAAGAAAGGGCAGGTTTTGTGGGCATGATCGCAGACTGTGACGACCAAATCAAAGGTTAGATCTGAAAACGCATCAATATTTTTCGAGAGATGAGTTGATATATCAATTCCTATTTCTGCCATCACCAAAATAGCGGAATCATTAAGACCATGGACTTCAATGCCTGCTGAGTATGCTTCTACTTCGTCTTTTAAAAGATGCCTGACCAAACCTTCAGCCATTTGACTGCGACATGAATTACCAGTACATAAAAACAATACTTTTTTCATAAACCACCTTTCATTTAATATTTCTTAGCTTCGATATGAGTGATTGTTCTATAGGATGCTGAACCTGTATTTCCCTTAACTAGGAGAACCTGTTTGCCGGCTATTCTCACACATTTAATCTTCTCTGAACCAATCTCAACAGTTTCGTTTGCTATCTCTATCCCTGTGTCTGTGTAGATTCCATCTATAAAAGGGATTTTTAATTTTATTTGTTCACTATTTAGGGTCGTACCAGCAGGGCCTAGATGGTACCAGCCACGGTAACGTCCGTCATTGCCATAAAGTCTAAGTCCAATTCCAGCAATGGCACCTATGATGCCATCTCCTGTACCACCGTGTTCCGACAGGTGAATCTTCAAATCTTCTGCTAGCTGATAGGCGGTATTTTTGTTCAGTACTTCTACTTTAGCTTTCTTACCAAATTCTATAAGAGATGTTTTCTGTTCGTTTGTGATTTCTTCTACCTGAACAACGCAGAGCCCTGGATCAGAACCTGAGATAGATTTCTCGATTAATTTTTCAGATATTTCTAAAATCAAGTTCTCGATTGTTTTGTCTTTAGATATTACTAATTCGCAACACATGGAAGAGTTGTGAGAGGTGAAGGGGATGTCTTCATGTACAAATAATTGGTGTCTTGAAATTGAACTGAATAGACCCCAACCTAAATCAGCGAGTTCCTCTGTAATTTGCTGAAATATCCATCCAGTACCTTTGGTTCCAGGCATATCAGTATCATCAATTGCAATGAGAATCATTTTTTATTGTCCTTGTCGCTTTATGGAAGTTTTACAAATAGTAGAAAGGTTTCTTTTATTAATATTTTGAATAATTTAATCTTTTTTGAGAACTACTGCGACCCCTAACTGATCTTTCATAGAGTAGGGTTGATTTTTTTTGGAGGGAGATCTTAGTAATTAAAATTCCTATTAAACATTTTTTTCTCGTACCTGCTGTGAAGGAAGATATTTGTTAATAAGTGCTATCATAAAACAATGACACTGAATATTGTAATATCATTAATTATTGCCTTGAACTTGCACTTTCGTAGGAAGAGAAATATGTTTAAAATAGTTATTTCGCAGATAATTTTAGTAACGGTTCATTATGACGAGGTGTATCTTGCGTGTATTTGTTATTGAAGCTTCCGGGAAAGGAGGGATGATACATTATGATTATCATCTTTGTAGAGCTTTGCAAAAAAAGGGTGTTGAGACTACTTTGGTAACTTCTACTGATTATGAATTGCGTCATTTAACACATGAATTTAGAGTCGTTGAATTACTAAAATTGTGGGACCCTCGTGGGGGAAAGAGTAGCTTTTGGCCCGTTGGTGTCTTTCGACGTTTATTAAGAGGGTGGAAATATATTAGGGAGTGGTTTCGACTCATTCACTTCCTAAAGAAAGAACGACCAGAGATAGTTGTTTTTGGTGAAATTAGATTTGTATTCGAATATTTTTTCTTGTGGTATTTACGTGTGTCAGGATTTGTCTTAGCTGATGTTGTCCACGACATAAGAGCCTATGATACAAGTTTGGGAGAAGATACTATTGTATTAGACAGTAAAGCTCATATAAAAAGGTATTCTAAAATATACAATTTATTTCACCTGATGTTTGTGCACAATCGTACAAATTATGATGATTTCATAAGCCTATATGATGTCATGCCGAGTTCAGTCATAGAGATTCCTTTCGGAACAAATGATCTTGTTTTAGAAGTGGAACCATCTCATACCCCTGAAGAACTGAGAGTTGAGTTAGAGCTGCCAGGAAATATTCCTTTAATATTATTTTTTGGAACATTAACGAAATATAAAGGTGTAGAAGACTTAATACGTGCATTTCCTGCAGTGCATCAAAACTCTGGTGCCCATTTAATTATCGCTGGATACCCAACCAAAGATATCGATCCTAACTCCCTTAAGGATTTGGCAAGCGAGTTAGGTGTCATGGCGCATATTACCTGGATTCTGGATTATATTCCAAACGAGATGGTTGCTCCATTGGTATCTTTAGCAACTGTGGTTGTTTTGCCATATAGGGCTATTACCCAGAGTGGTATTTTACAAATAGCCTATGCATGCGGACGACCTGTAATTGGGACTAAAGTTGGTGGTTTACCTGATGTCATTGAGGATGGGAAAAGTGGTATGTTAGCTGATCCAGCAAACCCAATATCTTTGGCAGAATCAATGAATAGCTTATTGGGGAATCCTCAGTTAATAAAGGAAATGGGTGAATATGCCGAGTATTTAGCTAAGAATGTGTATTCATGGGATTATATCGTAAATATATATATCGAATCTTTTGATGATCAGTTAGAAAAACCAACTACTTTGCATCCAAAAGTTTAATATATAGTTCACTTAATTCTCTGATTTGCCTTGTCACTGAAAATTTATTTTTAACATTGATGTACGCTTTTTGGGCCATGTGTTTAGAAAGACTTTCATTGGAAAGTAGAAAGATGACTTTGTTTGCAAGCTCTTGGTGGTCATTAGGTTGTATTAAAAAACCTGTTTCTCCATCTTGGATAACTTCACTACACCCGCCAACATTACATGTGATAGCTGGTTTAACCGCCGCCCCTGCTTCAATTAAAACAGTTGGTAATGCTTCATACTCTGAAGGTAGAATAACAAGATCACAATTTGCTAAAATTTCGGGAATATCAAGTTGTTCTCCTAAAAAATGAATACGTTCTCTTAGATCATAGGCAAATTTTTTGAGATTTGAGGTGAACGTGGGGGGTCCGTTACCTACTATTAAGAGGTGGGCATTATTGATGAAACCCATTGCCTTTATTGCCGTGTGGTGACCTTTGCCAGGACGCAGTACACTGACTAGTGCAATGATTGGTGTATTTTCTGATATTCCTAATTCTTTCTTAAGCTCTCTCGTTTTTATAGGTTCATGAAATCTATCAATATCTATTCCATTATAAATGGTTCCTGACTTATGTGGAGAGATACCAGAAAGGTGGATATAGTTTTCTCTAGCTGAATCGGAAACTCCAATTAAATATGCCATGCATGTTCTAGTGAGGAATCGTTCAAGCCAATTTCTAAGCTTCAATCGCCATGTATTGTCAGGGTCACCTATTAAATGCCTGGTAGAAATAACTGGAATACCAGAAAACTTTCCTGCAATTGCTGATAGTATATTAGAATCTTGTAGCTGAGCATGGATGAGTTGGATTTTTTCGTCCTGAATAATTTTTCTGAGCTTATGAATTACTTTTCGACTGATCAACCGAGTGATTCCTAGGTTGTGAGTAGCAATCTTAGCTTGGTGAACTGGCTCTAGTAATTTTGGAGATTCATCTTTGTTATTCAGGGTGCATAATACCGGGACAATATTATTTTGATCAAATCGTGTTAGCAAAGAGGCTGTGATTTTCTCAGCTCCTCCCATTCTAAAACTATCAATTACAAATAGTACCTTTATTGGTTTTGTGTTTGAAGAGACATTTTCCATTATTGGCTCATTATAATCAGATTAACCACCACAGGAGTAAATTTTTGAAATTATTTTACTTTCAAATGGTCTTTATCATATACTATTAAGGTAACCAGTGACTCAGTTTATAACTGAGTAGGATTGTTTACTTGAGTACCATGTTGCTGGCATATTTTTCTTATTCATCTATAAAAAGAAAAATTAAAGTCTTCTTAAATCATAATAATTCATAGAGGATGAGATTGACAAGTTAATAAATGTTAATGGTTCAGTGTTGTTGATTGATTTGGCCAAATCTTATGGTGGCGCTGAGGTTCGCATTGTGGAAACCATCCAGCTACTATCTCAAAAAATAAAATGTGGAGTAGCGGTACTTGAGGGGAGTCCCCTGCATTTAAAATTACTTGAAATTAATTGTACGGTTCACCCTCTGCCTTATAAACGTTACGATATTAGATTACCATTTTCCATAGCTAGAATAATAAAAAAAAATAAATACTCGTTGATAGACACCCAAAACCCGCAATCAAATTTATGGGGATTGATAGGCGGAAAAATGGCTAATATATCAAGAACTGTGACAACAGTTCATAGTTCGGTAGATGAAACCGTTTCACTACTTAAAACATGCTTTTATAACAATATCTTACGCTTGATGTATTGGGTAAATACTGATTTTATTGCAGTTTCATATTCTGTTCGGGACTATTTAATTGGAATCGGTATTGCTGAATCAAGAATTAATATGGTTTCAAACGGGATTGATACAAATTACACATATATAAAAGCCCCATTATCATTAAAAGAACGGATTGGATGGTCATCAGAAAACTTTGTTATAATTGTGGTTGGGCGTCTTGAACCTATTAAAGGGCATAGCTACTTGATAACTGCCTTTGCTGAAATCAAAGAGAGATTTCCCTTTGTCAGATGTTTAATTGCAGGGGTGGGAAGAGAAAAAGAACGACTGGAAAGTCAAGTTGCTGAGTTAGGGCTATCAGAAACTGTTCATTTTGCAGGTTTTTGTGATAACATAAGAGATATCCTGCATGAGGTTGATGCGTTTTGTATGCCTTCATTATCAGAAGGTTTACCATTTGCCTTACTTGAAGCTTGTGCTGCTAGGGTTCCTGTTGTTTGTACAAGGGTTGGAGGAGTGGCAGAATTTTTAAAAAATGGACAATCGGCAGTATTGGTCGCCCCTAAGAGTGCGGATGGTCTCATTTCAGGCATTACTCAAATCATTGATCATCCGGTTGCAGCAAAGCAAAGGGCGGAGGTTGCGTTTACAAAGGTTCACAAAGAATTTTCAATACAAAAAACAGTTTCTCAAATGATAGGTATCTACAAAGATAAGATGGAATAAACATAAAAGTGCATTATGCGTGAAGTCTTAAAGATTCAGAATGAGGCTAATATGTTATCAAACTCAAGAACAAGTGTAGATAAAAAAGAAAGATCCTTTATTCAATTCAGCTTATCTAGCAAGTTGATGGAGAGAGGTGTGTGTGTTGCCATAGGGATTATTGTTGGAATCCTGACCATTGTCCCTGATAACGCTATGAAGACATTGTTATTCTTTATGGGTGTTTGTGCTGTTTTACTTATCTTTATTAAAATCGAATTTGGCCTTGTTGCGTTAGTTTTTATAACACATTCAAATCTTTCCACAGTATTAATTGAAAACCTTGGTATACCATCTATTGCAAAGGCTTTGACTGTATTGCTTATTGTTGCTGTTTTCGGACAATATGCTATTCAGAAAACAAAACCATCAGGTTGGCAGACCATAACTCTGCTAATCGGTTTTTATGCTTTTGCCGCCTTGCTTTCTATATTGTTTAAGCATGATATATCTGAAGGTATTATTGGCCTGATTGCCTTCGCCAAAGATGCTGTTGTGGCAATATTGATAGTGCTTTTAGTGAGGAGGTATGCTGATATTAGGCTTGTGGTTTGGGGCATGCTTGCTTCCGGTACAATTCTAGCAACCATTGCTATTGTACAATTTTTAACAGGAAATTTTGAAAGTACCTACTTTGGCTTGAGTATGGCTCCAAGTCATCAAATTGTTGGTGAGTTTGATGGTGTCAGGTTGTCAGGTACTTTTGGTGATCCCAACTTCTTTGCTATGTTTCAATATATCCTTCTACCATTTGCATTAGAAAGAGCTTTCTCAGAGAAGAAAGTATTTTTAAAATGGGTTGCCTGGTATTCCTTTTTAGCTATTTTGTTCACCGTTATATATTCTTATTCACGAGGCGCATTGATTGGCGTTTTTGCTATGCTGGCCATTTTTGTCTATTTTTATCGACAGAGGATATTTCAGATAATTTCACTAACAATTGTAGCATTGTTAATCAGCTTTTTGCTGGTAAACTCTAAGTATGTTGAAAGAATGCTTACGATGACCTCTTTTATTCCCCAAACCAATGTTGAACAAATTTCTGAAAGATCATTTCAGGGAAGAAAGAGCGAGATGTTGGTTGCTATTAAAATATTTTTAGATCATCCAATCACAGGTGTTGGGGTGGGTAATTATGAACAATATTACCAAGAATATTCGAAAGAATTGTATCTAGATCTTAGAATGGAAGATCGAGAGGCACATTGCAGGTATCTTGAGATTTTATCAGAAATGGGTGCTGTAGGTGCTACAGTATTTTTCATTATACTGTGGCAAGTCTACTCAAAATTACTAGCTTCAAGGAGGTTTACTGCGGTCAATAATGATGCCCTGGGTACTAATATAGTAACTGCGGTGCTGGTGTCTCTAACAGGTTTTTTGACGGGTTATTTATTTCTTCATGATGCATGGCCACGTATGTCGTGGTTAATGATTGGTCTTTGTTTTGCTGTGCATAATATATATAAAGAAAAAATGGATGAAGAGGCAGATTGAGTAAGATGTTTTAATAACTTATTTTGTAATACCTGTATGCATAGCAAATATGAATGATCCTATATTCCAATCGCTACCGACACCTATCCTCTTGAGTTCATATATGTTGGTCTCTTTATAATTGAATCCAGATTGTGTGGTCATTGCACAGGTTGCATTTGCCTCAATTAGTTCTTTGATTGTGGTGGAAGAGTAATCTTGAGGGGTTCCGTTTGGGTAGGCAAAAGCGATATCTATCTTTCCTGTAAGTTCTTCAATAGTAGAAATTGATTTTTGAATTTGTTCTTTTTGCTCTTCTGTAGAAAGTTTGGAAAGGATTGCGTGATCTGATGTATGAGCTCCAAATTCAATTAACCCAGATTTCAACATAGTGTGAATATCATGTTTATCAAGCATCTCATAAGTAGAAGTTGCTTGGTTAGTCGAATTTTGAGATGTGTCGTCTAATTGGGATAGAATATAGTCAACTTCCTCAAGAAGTTGACTGTGGTGATATTTTTTCAATCTTTTTTGAAGATCCCGGTAGGTGTTGGATTTATCTTCTGGTGTGGTAATATTGTAGATCATATTATTCCAGTTTAGATCAGTTTTGGTCGAACTTGATAATGCGTCATGGAGTTTTCCGAACCACAAAATATTATCTGAATCTATAAAATTTGTAGTGAGAAAAATTGTTGCAGGTAGATTTTCCTTTTTTAAAACCGGTAAAGCTAGATCACAATTATTTTTAAATCCGTCATCAAATGTTATTACAGCAATCGGCCTTTCCCTTTGTTTTCCTTCTTGTAACACTGTTATTGCTTCAGAGAGATGTATTACATCATAATGATTTGCCAAATACTTCATCTGTTCGGTAAACTGTAACAAGGGGAGATTGCACCAGTCGGGAAAAGCACTTATCTCATCCGTAACAAGGTGGTAGTTGAGGATAGTAATAGAATTACGGTGAATAATTCTACTAAAGGCCCTCAAAAGAGCAGCTGTAAACGGAAGCTGTGAAAAGAAAACGTTTAGTAAATACTTTTTTTTAGTCATAAGATTATTATTAATTACAGTAGTTATAATGATATTTAACTTATTGATCTATCTTTGAGATACAATAATATACCATGCTTATATATCCAGGAGCAAAAATGAAACATCCTGAAATGCTAGGTTCTATATTATTCAAACAATATATTATACCAATTATTTTCATTGTATTCTTTTATTTAGGGTCAGCTATAGCAGAAGAACAATCGATTTTAAGAATAAGCGAAGAAGGTTTTCAAGATGTGGATCTTGAGTATTTAATATCATGGCAGGCTCCTGCCCATGTGTTTGGTGTTCTCTCAATATATTATATGAAAGAAACTGAGAATACTCCCAAGAAATTGATCGTTTCAAAACTTCCCTTATCACAGGAGCGGAAAAGTTATCTTTGGAATACAGCAACTGTACCTGAAGGTAATTATTATTTATGGGGTAAAGTTAAAACCAATAAAAAAACCTATACTTATCAAACCAAGAATACTATCAAAATCAATCATCGAAAGACCTGTCTTGACCTCAACCTCGCTGAGAATCTTATTGCAAATAATGGATTTGAAAAAGGATTGTTTAAACCTAAAAATTGGTCTGTCATAGTCCCAAATAAGGAACGAGAAAGAGATTGGAGTACTGCATGGAGCCGTGACTCTGAGAATGTTCATTCAGGTAAACGATCCTTGGAGATTGCTAATGTGTACAATGGAGTAAACTCTGACAGTGCTTGGGAAGACCGAGTTATAGTTCAGTCTGAAATAAATGATTTTGGACCCAATGAAGGTGCCTTTGTGTTTTCAGCCTGGATGAAAACATTAGGGATCGAGTTTGGTGAGGTGATATTTAAAATTAAATATTATAATGATAAGTCTGAGCCACTGAATATGAAGGGATATAAATGGGACTCGTTATATGTAGATATACCGTCAAATGGGAATTGGCATAGAGAATCGTTTCTGGTATTCCCACCTCACTGGGATAAATCAGAAAAAAGGATGGCCAGTTCATTACCATCAAAATTTTCCATAAGTATTAGCCTAGATCATAGTGCTGGCACAATCTATGTTGATGATTTGCATCTGTCAGCAATCACTCTCGAAGACTATAAAACCCACAGTCCAATTTATAATTTCCTGCGCCCAACAATCACAACAAGTAAGAAGAAACCTTCATTTAAATCTCAGTATGGTAAAGAATTTAGAGTTGAAAATAAATCAGGTGTATGGTGGCTTGTAGCACCTGGGAAAGGTGCCTTTTGGTCACAGGGCGTTAATTTTTCTCCAAACCCTTTCGTCCTAGAAAATGCAGATATATCCAAACGAAACTATGTGCGTGCATCACAATTTAGACAAACGGATGAACTCTATTTCAACCAGGGGTGGAGGAAAAAAAATGGATCTAATAATTATTCAAGTTTATACAATAATATCGTCTGGATGAATTTTTCTTCAGAAGCAGATATTGAGGAAGATGCAAGTAAATGGGTTGCAAAGGATAGAGACGGTAAGTACATAGCAGAATATGGTCATTATTTCCCTGATGTATTCAGTCCAATTTGGCAAGATTATGCTGAAAAACATGCAAATTCATTGCTAAATGATGGTGGGTGGGCAATTGAAAGTAAAAATACCATAGGGTACTGGACAGATAATGAGTGGGCTTATGGTGATTTGCATGATTTTATTTGGGGGGATGCATCAACCCTTGCCTTCATTGATTGGCTTAAAGGAGACAACCATTTACCATCCTTGGAAAAACTGTATAAAGCCAAGGGGATTAACCAAAAAGTTAAAGTTCCTCAAGGTTTTGAGATTAAGAACTCATATACAGATATTAATGAGCTGAATAAAGCTTGGACCTCTGATTTTCATTCCTATAAGTATCAATCTTTTAATGAAATAAAAAAGAGGGATAGACCTTATGTGCGTGGTCATTCAGACCCGGTTCAGTCTGATCTGTTTGCTTTTGAACGACTACTGTATAAAATCTATGTAGATACGGTTATTGGCAACATTCGACGAGTAGAAAAATCGTTTTCAATACAGAAAAAAGAGCGACATAAAAATTTGATTTTCAGTAATAGATTTTCTGTAGAAAGCATGTCTGCACTGACAGAGCTCAAAAGGAATATGGATCTTTTTGAAGATTTTGATGTGATCGCTGTTAACCTTTATCCTAACTATAACCAGCTTGCAGTTTATTACCCTTATCCTTATTTGAAAAAAATTGAAGATACATTTTATAAATCTACTAATAAGCCACTATACATTAGTGAATTTGGATTGGCTGCTGAAGATGCTAATAGCTGTGTGAAAAAACCATGCATGGGAGTAAGGCGGTGGCGACCAAATACTGTACAGAACCAATATCAAAGAGGATGGGGGTATGCGAATATTGTTTCTACATTTGCTAACTTACCATATGTTATTGGTGCAAATTGGTTCAAATGGACTGATGGGTATGGGAAACCACTTGGAAGTGATGTTAGAAATAGTGGCTTGGTCAAAGATGATGATACTTTTTACTCACCTATGACAGATATGGTTAGATCTGTTAATAGCGAGATGCAAAAGATTGATAGAAAATCTAGTTTTGTTTTAGAGGACATTGATTGGAGTGTAACTAAAATTAATATATGTAAATAATATTATTCAATAATGGGACAACTTCAAAATACTACAGTGACTGACTTGGGAACCAATAGTCTGAGTCCAAATATTTCAGAAAAAACGACAAAGGGAATATTCTGGAGTTTTTTTGGACATGGTTTTAATAAAGGATTTTCATTTTTATCATTAGCAATTCTTGCCCACCTACTCACCCAAGAAGCATTTGGCCTTGTAGCGGCAACGGCAATAGTGCTCAATTTTCTAATTGTGTATAAAGATTTTGGCCTAGGCAATGCTCTTATTCAATACTCCGGCGATTTACGTCGAGCATCAAGTACAGTTTTTTTTCTCAATTTATTGCTAGGTTTTTTCCTGTCTACTGTCGTTTATCTGATAGCTCCAAGCGTGTCTAGCTATTTTGATAATCCAGTGATAACACCTATATTGAGATGTCTGAGTATTTCTTTTACCATTACTTCTGTTGGATCAATTCATGATATTTTACTAAAGAAAGCCCTTAATTATAGAAAAAAATGTTTTGTTGATATGGGTGGTGCTTTAATCAAGGGGTTTGTGTCAATTGTTATGGCGCTAAATGGTTATGGTGTATGGTCAATCATTATTGGTCAGTTATGTGGTCAGATTGTGGTGGTATGTCTTTTATGGCTATCAGTACCATGGCGTCCAGAACTTATTATAGATGTGGATATTGCAAAGAAACTTCTTAAGTTTGGTGCTTCAATTGTGGGGACGGGAACTATCACCACTTTAACAGAAAATCTAGCATTTATTGTTGCGGGTAAAATGTGCGGCATGACCATGCTGGGTGTTTTTTCGCTAGCATATCGCTTACCAGAAATGTTGCTGCTTGGTAATTTGTGGGTTCTATCTGGTGTCTTTTTTGCTATGTTTTCAATAATACAACATCATCCAGTGAAGCTGAGACAGAGTTTTCTAATGACCATTAGGGTTGTTAGTATGTATGCAACACCTCAGTGTTTTATACTCATCTTTGCAGCTGACCCCATAATTCGAGTTTTTTATGGTGAACAATGGTTAGAGGCTATACCTGTTCTTCAAATCTTAGCTCTGTATGCGTGGGTGCATTCTTTCGGCTTTCATGCTGGAGATGTTTATAAGGCAATTGGTAAACCTAATGTTCTACTTTATTTATCATTACTTGCAGTTATTATTGATTTATCAGCGTTACTTTTAGGTTCTCGATACGGTTTAGTGGGGATTTCAACAGGGCTACTAGGGGGAATGATAATAAATAGCGTAATAAATATTTTCGTTGCCAAGAAACTCATCAAGGTATCCATTCGGAAAATCATAAAAGAGTTGAAACCCTCTATGGCTGCTGGTGCGGTTTTCCTCATTGTTAGTGTCACAATGACTCTAATATCGAAAGGGTATCATCCAATTTACAAGCTGATATTACTAACGGTTCCTGGTGCTGTGGGATATGCATATGTCCTATGGAAATTTGATAAAGATAAAATTATATCAATACTTTCCTCTTTCAAATGTCTAAAATGGTTGGTGGAGAAACTTGAAGGTTAGTGGGGAAAATTTTCAAGAATAAATGTGATAACATTACACTCAGAATAATAATACTATGAAATTAGAACTTATCTTTTTCTCTTTAACGATCGTAATTATATATCCTTATTTAATTTTCCCGCTGATTTTGTATGTACTTCAATGCATCTTTAAGGCAGAAATTACTGTTGCTGATAATTGTCAGTACCCTAATGTTTCAATTGTGCTGGTTGTTCGGAATGGTGAACAGTATATTGAGAAAAAGATAAAGAATAGTTTTGCGTTGGATTATCCGCCGCAATGTATTGAATTAATAATTGTTTCAGATGGTTCAACAAGTAAAACATCAAAAGTTATTCGATCATATGTTGAATCTTTTGAGAATATTCAATTCATCGATTTAAAAGAACATAGTGGGAAAAATCATTGCATAAATATGGCTATAGAGCACTGTCGTAGTGATTTGCTACTTTTTACAGATGTCTCAGCAATGTTGAGCGAAAGTTCGTTAAAATCCATGGTGAAATGGTTTGAGAAAAAAAATGTGGGCGGTGTTTGCGGGAAAAAAGTGTTTTTAAAAGATCTGGGATTATTGGCTGAACCACAAAATAACTATCTCTCCTATGAGGATTTTATACGAAAAGCAGAATCTGATCTCTGTAGTATAGCCTCAAATGAAGGTTTCTTGTATATGGTGAGAAAATCATTAATGAAACCAATACCACCAGGGGTTACTGATGATCTGTATGTTGCCCTACTAGTTGTTAAAGAGAAATATCGCTTTTTATTTGATATTGAAGCAACGGCTACATTGCCATTTAGAGCAAAAGAAATGAAAGAGGAAATTATTCGTAGAAGACGGATAGTCTGTTGTAGTTTAGCAGGGATAAAAAAATTAAAGGTAGTTATGAATCCTTTTAAATTTCCAATCTATTCATGGATTTTGTTTTCTCATAAAGTCCTGAGGAGATTGATTCCATTTTTACTTGTCATATTGCTTATTGTGAATGTATTTTTGGTAACTCATCATAGTGTCTTTGTGTTTAGTCTTTGCTTCCAGAGCCTCGCTTATAGTGGTTTTATAATTAATGTATATGCACTGAAACGTGAAAAGTCATTGCCAATTTTAACAAGTAAACTAGGTATGCTCTGGCATTATTTTTGTTTAGGCAATGTTGGCACATTGTTAGGCGTTTGCGATCTAATAAGGGGGCGTAAATATATAAAATGGAATCCTATTTCAACTCCTAAAAAATCATGATCCTGTGGCTGAGATTATCTCCCTGTAAGTCTAAAAACAACAGATATAGTTCTGAAAAGGATTTGGAAGTCTAACCACAGACACCTCTTTTTTATGTATGTAATGTCAAGGCGTATGCGTGTGACAAAACCAACCTCATTTCTGCCTATAATTTGCCATAATCCTGTGATGCCAGGAATAACTCTGCAGCGTTCAGTTTGCCATAATGTAAAGTTGTCGACACTTACACTGGTAGGCCTTGGACCAACTAGACTCATATTTCCAATAAGTACATTAAGTAATTGTGGAAGTTCGTCTAGACTGGTTTTTCGCAAAAAATTTCCTATCTTTGTTACCCTTGGGTCAACTTCAATCTTGAAATCTGGCCAAACTAACTCATTTAAATGACTATACTGCTCTTTAAGGCTGTCAGCCTTTGGCACCATAGTCCGAAATTTGTAAAAATTGAATAGTTTGCCATTTTTACCAATTCGTTTTTCCACAAAGAAAATTGGAGCTGAGGGGGCAGAGAGTTTTATGCAGATCATAAGAATAATAAAAATAGGTGTGCACAAGGGTAGGCTAATAAGTATAGCGCTAACATCGAATATCCGTTTGATGAACTCATAGGACTTGCCCCTAAAAATCCGTTTTGTCGGATCAATTGAATCAAGCCAGAGGATTCGGTTTTCTATTTCATCGTCGTCAGCAAGTTTAAGCATTATAGATAAAAGGGTCTATGTTGAAGGTGTGAAAAGCTTTGTTAATAACTCTTCAAGAGTTATTGCATCATGGGGAAACGTAGCTTTTTTCATAGTCGAGTCGATATTTAGCTTGTTATGAAGAGTTGAGCTGATTCGTTTAATGAATATTTCACTCTGCTGTTCTGAGGTTTCGGGACAGATAATATAAATAGTATCATCCTTAACATGGTGTATTACTGTGTCTGAGTCACGTAAGATATCGGTAATGATTTTTGATATGATATTGTAAAGATGGATTGAATTTTCTGCATGATTTTTATTTGTGTCCGACTCGAGCTCGTTCAAATAATTTGATGCTTCGATTTGTACCTTAATGAGAGAAAAAGAGTGGTCGTGTCTGCGACATCTGTTTATTTCTTTTATGATTTCAATTGAAATCTCATCAGACTGATCTGGTTTTCTGTGATGACTCGATCTAGTTTCTCTTTCTCTATTAAGTTCTACAAACGTAAGTATTTTGCAGAATAAGAAAGTAAAGTAGAGAAGTAATGAGAGTGAGAGTATTTCTAAAACGGTTGTAACAGATAAAGGGGTGGGGAAATCCATAAATATAACAAAAAATAGTACTTTTACGCCGAGAAAAAATAAAACTGAGGTGGTAATGAATTTGTATAGAGATAGTCTAAAGAAGTTATTCAAAGCAATCTGTAATAAGACTATCAAAATACCTATGACGTAAATAATATTAACATCATAGGTATCACTGGGGTAAACCAAGTAAAAAAAAGAACTCAGCGCAAGTATGAATAATCCTGTTATTAGTCTGATATTTCCCATAATAAGTTATTGGCAAAGTTGTGACTAGTTTGAACTACAAATTATAAAAAGTGATTATAAATAAATTGCGGTATATAGTGCTGTTGTTTATTTAAAATGAAACCAAGGATATTCCCCCCTGCCTTTTCTATTTGGTTCTTTGCTTTTACAGTGACTGGCCACCTTGTACTTTCAGCTTCAACAACTAGAACTACACCATCTACGGCTCTACTAGAAGAAAGACCTATTGCTGATTCGGCAAGGGACGGGGCGTCTATGATAATAGTATCAAACTTGTCTCTAAGTGAATCAAGGTGTTGTGGATTATTTTTATCCCAAATTAGATTGTGATCGCTATTAGATAATGACCCAGTGTAATATCCTGCATCTGTTTGAGTTATAGAATAATATGGGATATCTTTTTCTTGGGCTTTACCCTCTATTGTTGATTGGTCAGGATGTTTTTCAAGCAATAGAACCGTTTTACCAAAGAGTTTGGCTGACACAGTGGCAAATTCTCGAGAGATTGTCGTAACGCCTTCATTTTTATGAGCCGATATGAACTGTATCAATTGTAACGGCGTTTCAAATTTATCGGTATCAAGATTGTTAAAAAGGCCAATCATCTCTCTTTCAAGTGATATGTATTGTGTATTTAAATTTGTCATAATTATCTCTAAGTAGGGAAATTATTTGTCATCTTGGCGAGCTTGTTTAGAGCTGATTGCTGCCAAAGATAGTAGCTTTAAATGTCTTTCTAACGTATCGGTACTATTCACTTCTTGACTGAAATAGCTTTTGAAAAATGCTATTCCAAGGCCAGCAAGTGCACCTAACAAAATTCCAACAATCAGGTTTCTAAGTTTTTTGGGTTTTATGGGTTCAAATGGTATGTACGCTTCATGAACAATCCTTATATTTGTCAAAAGTTTATTGTCCATTTCTTGATTGATTTTTGCATCTTCTAATTTTTCAACATAGGTGAGATAGTTTTTTTCATTCACCATTTTTTGTCTAATAAGTGTATGTAATACATGTTCATTCATCATGTATTCTTTTAATGCATCATCAATTTCCTCTAGTTTCTTTTCTAGCATGTTGCTTTGAGCAGATTTAGAATGAAAATCTGCCTTAGTTATTGCAATTTGTAGCTCTAGTTCTTGATAGGTGGAACTTTTCCCCATCCTTACCGTGGCTTGTGTTTTTGATTCTTGTTCCTTTAGAAAGGTTAGGACGGTTTGAATTCTTCGACGAACATTTTTAACTTGAGGGCTGTAGCTTTTGTAGGTGTTTAATAGTTCTTGTTCTTTTAGCTGTAGGGATAGCAACTCAGATTTAGTATTATCGATTACTCGATCCCTTTCTTTTGTTTCTGAGAAAATAGGTGTGGAGGCTGACATAGATTGCTTTTGCTTTTCTAGAGATGAGAGCCTTTCTTGTAATCCTGCAGTTTCACTTTGAGCTTGTTTCCATAATGTATCAAAAGTACCTCGTTGTTGGACTAGAATATCTTCTTGATTTATAACCGCAAATGCGGCGTGTTGATTTTTAAATGATTTTAGCTGATTTTCAGAATTTTCCAGGGCCATTTTATAGTCAACAACCATCTCTTCTAAAAAACCAGAAACCTTTTTATCTCTAAATAGGGCGAGGTGCTTTTTCTGATAAGCAGCTATTAGGTAGTTTAAAGATCTTGCCGCGAGAGCTGGGTTTTTATGTTGGAAAATTATTCTAATGATATTTGATTCTTTATTACCTACTACGAAGAAATTTTCTTTGAACTCATTAACAGCATCATTTAATCTTTTCCGTTTTTTGAGCGATACTCTATCAATGTTCTCTATATCAGTGCTAAAAACTGAAGACAGAAAGGCGCCAAGCTTGGAAAAGGAACGTTGTATGAAGTTGGTAGATGGCGGATATAGCGTTTCAACACCTACATGCTGGACGACTTCTTTCAATAAATCAACACTAGATAAAATTTCTATTTCAGCGTTGATAAGACCGGCTCTGTTGTAATAATTATAGGGTGTTGAAGATCCGACTTCCTGTTTGTATACGTATTCCCTGCCGAAGTTGATCATTACGGGAGAATCAACTTCATAAATCGGAGTAGCTAGTTCATTACCGATTAGTACTGTAATGATAGTGGCAAACCAAACAATGAAAAATGATTGTTTGTATTTAAAGAAAATCGATAAAAAATCTCTGAGGCTAGTTTTTGTTTTCATTAAGAGACCCTTTCTTAAAAGGAAAATTAAATCCTAGATCCAATATAAATTGTATCGTATTGGTAGAGGTAAAAGTCCTGGCTTATATCATCGCCACTAATTATGTCACTAAGATTTACAATAATTCGTTTAGGTGGTTGTCCTGGTTGTCTACGGATAACTATGACTTTATCAATTATAGCACTCTGTGAATTATATCCACCAGCAAGAGCAATCGCTTGTAGTACTGTGATTTTGTTATCAAAGTAAATAGCAGAAGGCTCTTTGACATCTCCTCCAATGAAGACCACATTGGAACTAAAGGACCTTACAATGATATTAATATCAGGTAGGTTGATTACTTCATCATACATATTATTCAGTATTTGCGTAAGTTCTGGGACTGTATATCCATCTGCATGCACTTCGCCAATAGCGGGTAGTGATATAAACCCATCTGGTCTCACATCCATTATTTGATCGAATTGTACATTATCCAAAAAATTAATCTCTAATTCATCCCCAGCTTGTATGACATACTTTGTGATTGGAACAGTCTCTGGTCCAGCGATGTTTAGGTCGTCAGGCAGATTCTGCTGTACACAAGATGTAAGAGTGCAAGCCAATAGAAGGATAAATAGATAGGTATTTACTACTTGTAAACGGTGGAGCAATTTCTTGATACAATACATTTTCCTCTCCTAAGGGTACCAGAACTTGAATTGACAATTACTTCACTATTTGTTGCTAAACTATTCTTATATTATCATAAATAATTTCCTAAATACAAATGCACGATGGTCATTCTTGTGTGAGATAGAATTTGTCAAGGGAAATGTTATTTTCTTGTCCTGGTGTAGATTTTGAAAAAATATAATAATATTAGTACATTACATATCTCTTATTTTTTTATGTCTAACGCAATGAAGTATCACCGCTTTTTGTAAACTGGTTATTTGAGATTATTATTTGAGATGTTTAACGGAAGCTGAAAAAAATAAAGGGATTGTGTGATTCACGATGATGGGGTGTTCGGTTATCTCGCCAACAAATTTATAGCCAAGGAGAAGGCAAAGAAGCAGAAGGGCTTTTTCGTTAGAATATTATCGAACCAGGCCAAGCATTTCGCGATGAAAATCACGGGGAGTCTGTTTCTATTCGCCGTGTACGATATAGCTACGCAACCAAATAAAAAATGAAGCTAATATTCAATTTGCTTTAGAACAATATGCATCGCAACATCGGAAACGGAAAACGAAAAAACGGAAGCGATTGAAAAAATCACATTTAAAACCTAAGCCGGATATTACTGAGTAATTTTGAATATTTATTATAGCCGAGTTGATTGAAATTTTTTGAATTCCTATTCATAAAACCATGTGAATATTCTGTTTTGTGACAGGTTACATTATTCTTTGTTGAGAGCTTTTTAATTATCTCATTTACATTGTAACTAGGTTCTGTCTTTGAAAAATATAAATCAATTAAGATGTTTGGATTTATATCTAGGTAGTTTCTGATTTGAGAACTATAGAAGCAAATGGCTTTTGTCTTATTATATTGGCTTAGTTTTTCCGATATTGCCCATATAGCAGAAGCCCCAATACTGAAACCTAATAAGACTAATGCCTTATCTTCTCGATCTTGTATTTTTTCTAAAAGAATATCAGAGTATTTTTCTATGCTCATTTTTTCTTGGAAATGACAATAAGCTTCTTCTTCATTCTTAAAATTAATTTCATCTCCATTGTAAGGGTCTATAGTTTCAATGGATGTGTATGATGGTGAAATTTCATCTATGATTTGTTTAAAATGTTTTGTCTTTCCAAATATGTCGGAGATGGCAATTAGATGCATAATTTTTCGGATATATTTTTAAGTTTATAAGAAAGCTGAAGTCCTAGTTGAGCGATGGATAGAAGGCTGTTTGAAATTCTCGAATAGACAATATCTCTTTATCTTAATATAATCTTATTGGCAAATATATTTACAAATAACAATTGGCTGAAGGATATGTTAGGTGTGTGAAGTATGAAGATCTAGGTCAATGCGTAAAATAGAGTATATGAGCGATTCCCCTCCCTGCTTTAGTAGTAAATTTTTAAAATAAAAATAAATTGAAAAATTCTCACTAGTTATTGTTAAAATCTTTTCGTATAATAAAATATTGATAGGATTTAGTTTATGACATTTTTTGATATTTTGGTAGTTAGTGGCCAGGAAAGTATGTGTTAAAGGTTAATTACAGGAGGATTTTATGAGTATAATTCAAAATGTAGAACGTATTGTTACACCTATTGATTTCTCGGATAATTCAGGTTTAGTGGCAGAATCAGCTGCGTATATGGCAGGAACTTTCGGGGCTTCCCTTCACTTAATCTTTGTTGTGCAGAACTTTGAGGATTATTCTGGCTTTTTTGTGCCACAGATGAGTCTGCCCAACTTAGAAAGTGAGTTAGTCGAGGGAGCTGAAAAAAAGATGAAAGAATTTGTGACATCACTTGATGAGAAAATCAAAAAATTTGGTGTCCCAAGTGTTGAGTGTAAGGTTTTAGGTGGTGATGTAGGAGAAAAAATTGTCGAGTATGCCACGGGTGTAGATGCAGGGTTGATCGTTATGGGAACCCATGGTTATAAGGGCTTGGAAAAGATTATGTTTGGTAGTGTCGCCGACAATATTGTTCGTTCTGCAACCTGTCCAGTTTTAACTATTAACCCGTATAAATGTCTCGGTATAAAAGAAGCATAGAATATTCGAGGTAAGGGATGCTTTTTCCCCTACTTATTGCTGTGGTTTCTTGTTTTGTCTGAAATTATAATACTTTCTTGCCAGGGTGGAAGTGTTATAATTTCTTCTATCCTGCTTTGTTTCTGATAATTTCTCTGTAACCCACCTTATTCAATTTTTATTTACCACCAATTTTATCTATGCCACAGTGGTAAAAGCAATTCTTTGCTCTTTTCTTTAATTAATTAATTTTGGTTTGTAGATAATTCATATGATAATTGTACGACTTCGATAAGTTTGTTTTTGTAAGGTCTTCGGCGCTTGCTACATGTGTAACGCAGGCATACTTTTTAATCTTCAAAATAGGTGTCTTTGAGATTGTTCTTTTCGCCTGTAAACAGTATTTTTTCCATATGAAAAAAATTCTCAAATCGATGCCTATCATCGCTGTAAACTTGCTGGTCTTTGCGGGCATTGTGTTCTTTTGTGGTCTCTTCTGGATTAAATCCAACTATGGTTTGCAATGGGTGCAGTCCCGGATAAATACTGAGATCCCTGGGGAAATAATTGTCGAAAGCCATCAACTGTCTCTCCTGAAACCAAAACTAGATTTAAATGGTGTAGTGCTCAAGGATGCGCAAGGGTTTGCCCTAGCTGGTCTTACTCACCTTTCAGTGGAACTTGATTGGATAGCCCTGTTACGCCTAGAAATACAACTTAATCGTATCTTGCTACAGGAACCTTGGGTGGATTTGGCCGTTACTGAGGACACTGGGACCAACTTGATGAATGCCCTAGTGGCACCTGCCAATAAAAAGAAGACTGAAGATCCCCCGGCAGATAGCAACGACTTTCCCTTTAATATAGTTTTATCGTCGCTTCAACTGGTAGATGGACGTTTCTCGTATGTCCATGTAGACGAAAATCTGCGCTTGGAGACAACTGGGGTTAATCTTACCGCAAATGGAAATTTCAAAGACAAGGTAGCAAATCTAGAACTGGCCTTAGACAATGTACTTTTCAATAGTAGTGACATCCATCCAAAACCAGCTCGTATTTTTTTAAATGCTGACCTTGATGGCGATAAAATAAATGTTGCGACCTTTAATGTCTCCTCGGGTCAGACTGAGTTGAGTTTTACCGGCTTAGTTCATGATCTTTACGGAGGGAATCCTGTACTCGACACAGCCCTATCTTTTGACAGTCAACTGAACGAATTGAAAACTATTCTTGGACTGACAGGCGAATATTCCGGTGCCGTTAATGCTAAGCTTACCCTTAACGGGACTGCTGCCAATCCTGATGCTAAGTTCAACCTATCTGTAGGCAGTGGCTTGATTGCCGGACAACCTTTAGATCGAGGAAATTTATCCATAGACCTAAAGGATATGGTAGCTACGATTGCTAAGGCAGCTTTTCGCCTAGATGAAGGTTCGGCTATTTTAGATGGAACAGTAAATCTTAGTAAGGCATTCCCAGCTGGATTTATTGAGCCGCCAGCAGATATCAACGCCATCGAATATGCCCTAACCTTGGTGCATGAGATCCCTGATCTCAATAAATGGTTGAAAATGTTTGTTGATTTAACAGGTTCATCGACAGGCCGGGTGTCGTTAACCGGAAAAGGTGTAATGCCTGAAGATATCTTGGCTCAGCTGACACTAGAGACATCGGGGCAAAATCTGTTGGCTCCAGGTATGGATCTACCGATTAATGCAGACGTAAACCTGTCGGCTAATATGGATGGTGGCACAATTACCATATCACATCTTAACGCCTTGGCTGATAATGTTGAACTATCAGGAACCAGTAAATTGCAGATGGATAACGGGGCAATTGCTGCGAAATTGTCTTTGAAGGCCGATGATATTTCCAATGTTTTGGCCGTAGCAGGAATACAGTCTGCAAGTGGCGCATTCAGCACAGAATTGATTGTGGATGGCAGTTTGAAACAACCACAATTCTCACTAGACATAGCATCAAAAGATTTGCAGGTAGATAACTATTCTCTTGGCGATTTGATAGTTCAAGCCAATATGGGTTCCGATGGTCGACTGAGCATGACATCTCTGGATCTGCATAACGGAGGTTCCAGAATCCAAGGGGACGGCAGCATTCGAGTGCTACCTGGCGGTGGTGGTCTTGACCCAGAATTTATCAATAACTTTACATTTACTCTTGAAAAACTGTCCGCCGGTGATTTCATGAAAACTTCACCTGTCAATGGCACAATTGACGGACGACTACAGGTGGATGGTACGCTTGGCTCGCTTACGGGTGAGCTTTTTCTTAAAGGAAAGGCGCTGGGTTCCGATCTTGTTACCATCGGTAATGTTGACACACATATGAGATTAAACGGTGGTACTTTCTTTGTGGATCAACTGAATATTCGTAACAAATCTTCCAAGTTTAAAGCGACTGGTAGCACCCAATTACTGATTCCTGAAACATTTCAAGTGGCTGAAGACCTGTCTCTAAATTTCAAAGCTAATTCAGATCATCTTGACCCAGGTGATTTTATTAAAGGGACGAGTGGAGATTTCACTTTTAGCGGAGCGCTAAAAGGTAGTGTTGAAAAGCCCATTGGTAAGATTAGCATGGCTGGCAAACAGATCAATTTGGCAGGTCAGTTGTTAAAAAATATTTCATTTGCTGCCCACTTCAAAGACAGACGTCTGTGGCTGGATCAGCTTTTGGCTGTCTTTAGCCCAGGTGAAAAGATTGAAGGTGGCGGATCGGTGGGTATGGATAAAAGCATTGACCTATATCTTAAATCGGATGGCATTTCTTTCTCAAGCATTCAGCAAATGCACGAAGTATTGCCGGGGGCAGGGAAGGTTCGTTTTGATGTCACTAGCAAGGGAAGCATTGAAAACCCAGATGTTGATGGTTCACTAAGTGTTTTCGATATGAGTATCAATGATGACGGGATGGAAAATATTAATCTCACCTTCGGCCTCCATGACATGTTGGCCGAGGTAAAGGGCCGTTTGAATTTTGATATCGATGCATCCTATGACTTGAAAAAAGGTGATTTTGATGGCCGACTTATATTTAACCAAACGGAGACCGCCGATTATTTCAAGGCTACTGGAATACCTGATTTTCGAGGTACCCTAACAGGTAAAATACAGGCTGCCGGAAATATCAATGATGTCGAACACGCATCAGCAAAGGTAGATCTGAAAGCCTTAGATATATTTTATAAAGACATTTCTCTGGTCCAGTCCAAGCTTGTCAAGATGGAACTAGCCAACAAAAAACTGAATATACCCAAGTTAGATCTGAGGCTGCTCTCCTCCGGAAAGCTTCGCTTGAAAGGAGATGCCCATATTGGCGGCAAGTTGAATATAGAGGTTGACGGCAGAATTCCCATCGTCGCAGCCGAGGTTTTTAGCGATGAGATAACAGATGCAACTGGTAATCTAATAGCTGAAATTAGACTAACGGGGGACACTGTCGCACCACAGATTGATGGCCAAATTAATTTGGAAAATATTGGTATGACTGTGCCCGGCTTGGTTCAAAAACTTCATGACTTAAATGGTAAAATTCATCTGAGCTCTAGCAATATAAAAATTGATGCCTTGAAAGGATTTCTGGACACAGGATCTTTTAGCTTGGACGGTATTATCACTCATGAAAATTTTATACCGAAAAAAGTTAATCTCGGCATCCAAGCGAAAGCACTTCCGCTCGAAGTTGCCGATACCATGTTTGTGCTACTGAATGGTGATATTGCAATCACAGGTAATGATCGAACTGCTGCTGCCAGTGGAGAGATTGTTCTATTAGAAGGCGTTTACTATAAAGATGTGAAGATAAATCTCCTGCAATTAGCAACCAGTCGAGAGCGTACAGTTGCCCCAGAGACTGGCCCCTTATCCATTCCATATTTTGACACGGTGAGTCTGGATATTGCGATCAAAAATAGAGAACCATTTTTTGTGCAGAATAATATTGCCCAGCTTGAAATTAGACCGGATCTGAAAATAGGCGGCACCCTTGCTGTTCCAATTGTCAGTGGGCGAGGGCAGGTTAGCTCGGGCACTATTACTTTTCAGCGGAAAGTATTTGATGTGAAAAGGGGAATTGTTGATTTTATAAATCCCTACAAGACAACAGCAGAAATCGACATCGAGAGCGAAACAACCATTAGAAACTGGACAATCACTCTTGCCATAAAGGGAACCCCGGATAATCTGGATCTTAGTTTTTCATCGGTGCCTAAGGAAAGCGATTCAGACATTCTTGCCCTAATTCTGTTTGGTAAAACCGCTCAAGAATTAGCAGGCGGTGGAGATGGACCAAAGCGCAGCACAAGCCAGATAATGGCCGAAATGATTGCTGAGACCTTTGGTGATGACATTAAAAAAAGCACGGGTTTTGATATCTTCCAGCTAGAAACCAGTGATAGCGACGATGATCAAGACAATGCTGGTGTTAAGGTGACCGTCGGTAAGCATTTATCTGATCGGATGACCGTCAAATATGCGGTGGAGTCCAAAGATGGTGAGGTGATTCAACGGGCAATCACAGAATATAAATTACTCGAAAACATTTTGGTTAGTGGTTTTCAGGACACTCTAGGCACATTCGGGGCAGAACTTGTATTCCGAATAGAATTCAGATGAAGAAGCTTGTGACACAACAACACATAAAAAAACAGATACGTCTGTGGATTTTGATTCTCGGTTTTCTCTCTGCTTCCTGCGTTGGTGGAATGGCGGCAGATAAATTTCCCGTGGCCGATGAGAAATCTTCAATCATTGAAGCAAAGACGATTATCAGCGACATCCAGGTGGTAATAAATGGCCCATTGGAGCAACGAGAGTCATATGCCTATATTGCTAAACGCCTCATTCGTTTGCACCCTGGTGACCAACTCTATGAAGGTGATGTCCAAAAATCAATCAAAGCTCTGACATTTAGTAATCGCTTTTCGGCAATCCATGTAGATTCAGTATCTGAACAGGGCGGTGAAGCGCTCGTATTTACACTAACGCCATATGTTACAATTGAAGACATCGTCATCCAGGGTGAATATCCTCTTTTTGAGAAGGATATTTTAAACCAGATGACAATGTATCCAGGCGATCCATATAATAAAGATGACTTATCTTCCCAGAATGAGGTCATCGTAAAACGTTATAAGCGAGAAGGTTATGTGGATCCAAAGGTATCAACAAAAGCACAACTGGACACAGATAGCAAAAACGTAATTATACTCGTTGATATCGAAAAAGGGCCTCACTACGAACTTGGTTCACTAAGCTTTGTGGGCAATCACTCTATTTCTTCTAGTTCACTCAGTTTGCGGATGGCAGTTTGGCGTAGAAGTGTGGTGCCGTTTATTGGCTGGTTCAGCAAATACCAGCTTAAAAAAGACATGGCCTCGCTGTTGTCTTACTATCGCAGTGAAGGTTTTGCAGACGCTGAATTATCCTATAGTCTCGATTATCCTGCCGATTCTCATAAAGTAAATGTGACATTTCAGATTCAGGAGGGAAAATATTACTCCGTTTCTTTTGAGGGAAACAAGACTTTTTGGGATCGAACCCTAAACAAGGATGTGGTCATTGCAACTGAAGGAAATCGTAGCAATATGGGCATAAGAAGAAGCGTCCAAAATATCAAAAAACGCTACCATGATGCTGGCTTTTTAAATACCCAACTAAAGACAGAAAAAACACTGATTCCAGGTTCCCCGACGGATACACAATCGTTGCGCTTCGTTATCGAGGAAGGCCAACAAACCATCGTAGAAAATGTCATAATTGATGGAAACCGATTACTTGCTGAATCAGAAATTAAGGAACAGGTTCTTACTCGTCCCCCTACTATTTTCCACGATGGTTCTTTTGTCCCCGAAGTTTTGGAAACAGACACCTTCGCAATTGATACACTTTATATGAATAATGGTTTTCTCGAACGTTCTGTCGATTCAGAGGTAACTTTTACTGAAGACAAGGCCAGAGCCGATGTTACTTTGGAAATCAAGGAAGGCCCTATTACAAAGGTTCATTCCATTATTATAAAAGGATTGTCGGTGCTGCCAGAGAAGGATGCTAGGAAAGTGCTGGTTCAAAAAATCGGTGATCCTTTTCGAAAAGGTGTATTGGACACGGAAAAGGAAGCCATCGCCAGTCTGGTTTCAGAGAAAGGGTATCCCCACGTTACGGTTCAGGCCATTGTCTCATATAGTAAGGATCGTACCCAGGCTGATATAATCTACGAAATTGATGAAGGTCCACTGGTAACCTTAGGTAATATCTTCATTTCTGGCAATCTGCTAACCTCTGAAAAAATCATCCGGCAAGAGCTTGAAATAAAACCAAATAGCCCACTGTCATTGCAGTCTCTTTATGATGGACAGCGCAGGTTGAGGGATATGGAGATTTTTCACGGGGTTACCTATCGCATCTTTGGTTTAAAAGAAAAAGAAAAGACTGTTGATCTGTTTGTAGAAGTCCAGGAGAATAAACCATACTATGCCGAGATGAGCCTAGGCTATGAATCCGACAGCGGTATCTTTGGCGGTGCTAAGTTAGGAAATAGAAATCTGTTCGGCCTAAATAAAGAATTGTGGGTCTATGGCAAAATGAGCGAGACTGGGCACCGGTTTGAAACCAGATTGAAAGAACCTAGGTTTATGGGCACTCTGACCACTGCTAGCGTTGGCATCTTCAACGAGGAATTAACCGAGTTTAACCAGTCATTTGGTACTCGAACCACTGGCGGCTCTTTGGCATTCGGCCGCGACTGGGGTAGGCATATAACTACGGCCCTTAGTTTTAGGTTGGAAGATCGGGAGCAGTTCAGTGTTGGAAATCAACAAAAGGAAAAAGACTATGAAGAAAATCGTACCATTTTCGTTACAACACCCTATTTACGTTATGACAGTCGAGATTCTTTTGTAAGGCCAACCAAGGGATTTCTTGCATCTTTGGGTGTGGATATTTCCAATGGGATTCAGGGAGAGCTTGACGACTTCGTCCGCTATCAGTTTGACGCTCGTTATTATTGGACTCCTCTGGAAAGAGTAACATTTGCAGGGATGGCTAGGCTTGGACAGGTGATTCCCTACGGTAACAGCAATTTGGTCTCCGATGATCAATTGTTTTATCTTGGCGGTATTCAAAGTGTTCGAGGATATTCTGAAAACATGTTGCGCTATGACAACGCAGGAAACTCAGTGGGTGGGAAGGTTGCAGTGGTTGGCAGTCTGGAAGCTCGAATTGATTTAGGTATGAATCTGGAATTGACTACCTTTTTTGATATCGGCAGCGTACAGGATACTTTGGTAGATATAGGATCAGATCGTTTTCGCTCTTCCGTGGGACTTGGTCTACGCTATATAACCCCCATCGGTCCAATCGGTTTACTCTACGGTCATAAACTTGATCGTGATGAAGGAGAATCAGCCGGCATGGTGTATTTTTCAATTGGGTATACTTTTTAACCAGTAATTATCTCTTAGGGCAGCATCCACACTCGGACAATAGCATAGGGGGGCTGTTGGTTTGAACTTGCTAAAGTTTTTTTGCAATCCCCTGTAGCGTGACCTTAGGCTATTAAGTAAGCGTTGCTTCAATATCAGCCAGGACTATTTTATTTATGGGTACCTTGTGAAAAATCTCCGCAATTTGGGGATTTATAACGTTCATTGTTTATCCTATTCAAGCCTAACTTTTAGCTAACTTGCCGCACAATTACTATTGATCCTTTGTGCGGAAGGGTATGCAGCAAGTTTCACCGATATTTTGCCGTCAGTGTTTAGTTGGCTGAAGTTTTTCTTTCGTTGTTAATTTGCTTGGGTAAACGGAAAGTCTTTATGGTTTTCAATTCTTTTTCTTCTGATTTTCTTGTTTTATAAAGGTCCCATCTTAGTTGCATATTCAGCCAGAAATCTTCTGACATACCGAAAAATTTAGCTAGGCGAAGAGAAGTACTAGGAGTAACACCCCTTTTACCATTAATGATTTCGTTGATTCTTTGATAGGGGACATGTATTGAATTAGCCAGTTCTTTCTGGGTAATCCCCATAGGGGACAAAAACTCTTCAAAAAGCATTTCACCAGGATGGGTTGGTTCTCTATGTGTTGGCACTCTAACCATAATATACCTCACTAATGGTAATCTATAATTTCAACTAAATCTGGGTTAGTTCCAGACCATTGAAAACAAATTCGATATTGATCATTTATACGTATGCTGTATTCGCCTTGTTTGTTGCCTTTTAAAAATTCAAGCATATTTCCTGGTGGAATTCTAAGATCTTCCAGGCTGGATACTGAATCAAGTTGATCTAGTTTTCTGGCAGCGATTTTCCAAAGTGATCGAGGGCATAATTTCCTCGCTTCTTTGGAGTTCTTTCCATTGAAGATATCTTCGGTGCCTTTTGTTTTAAATGACTTTATCATATAAACATGGTAGCACGGATGTCATGCTATGGCAATGTTCTTTTTAAATCCAACCCTTAATAACTGACGTGTAGGCTGGTGTTAAGGGTTGCCGCTTTTTCTTTTGCAAAATGATGGCAACCGTAATATGTCCAGTTGATTAACTTATTGAACGAAGCATGTCTTGTCGAGCGAATTTAGAAGGGTAAGAGATTACGGATTTATACATGGTAACGCTAAAAAACTACTCTTTCTTATTAAGCTTATTTTTAGCGTTGTGCTACGGCCTATTATCAGGTTACGGGCAGCATTTTAAATGCCGTTATTGTCAGGAAGAAATGATAGTTTTGGCTGTGAGGAAATATGGTGCAGGGTAGGTATCAGCAGTAACTTAAGACTATAATCACAACTTTGGATGGAAGATTTCATCCAATATGGAGTTAACGACTGTTTTTTTATGCCTACTGATCTGAGCTTATTAGTTAAATAATCCTATCGATATATATATAATTCCTTATAGTATAAGGGCTTGTACAACACTGAACTCTTTTCAGTACCCCCTTGAGGGGTATAAGATCGTGGTTCGCTTCGCTCTCACAATCTATCCTTGGTCGTTAGACAAATCTCTGAATATTCAATCAAGTAAACTTTCTATTTCATAGTATCTTTTATTTAAGTCTAGTTGCGAAAGATTACCAATAACTCCTAAAGAGGTCAGTAAATTGTTTGCTTCGAACTCACCAACGATATCGATGAGGAAGAAATATAGTTTTAGGAAATTTTCCAGTTCTTCAGTATTGCTAAAAAGAGATAATGTGTCCCAAGAGTAATAGGGTCCTTTTACTGATTCTTCTGTGATGTAGCCTATTTCGAAGTTACACTTAGTACAACTGTACATTAAGTTTGGTTCAATAATTTCTTTATCCCCATAACAATACTTACAAGCATTACCATGTCCACATTCATCAGCACTAATGTTTTCGTTATATCCTTGACAGTAAATTATACAATAATCGTTTTCTTTAAAATTCACTTTACTACCACACGAAGGACAATTGCAGGAGTTAATGTTTAAAAATGATTCAAGTTTATACTCACGAAAAAAACTTATCCACACATCTTTAAGATCGATATTTTCTTCATTCTCTTCATACTTCATTGTAATAAGATTTAACTTATTGCGAAAATATTCTTCATATTCTTCTTTTAAAACAATCATTAATGATTGATATATAATATTGACAGAGTCAGAAGTAGTAAAAGCTACACTAATTTCTCCTGTTTTATCTTTGAGTGGAATACTGACAACCTTATAAAGGTTCTGGCTTCCTATGATTATAGTATCATCGATAATATATATCTTGGCGTGGAACTTATTTTTATCAGCATAAACAATATTGTTTACATCAATCTTATCAATATCGTCTCTAGTGATAACTAAATAGGGAGTGTTAGTAGGAATTTTAGAAACAAGATTTTTCATATCTTGTTTTTTTGCATATGCAGAGAATATAAACACATGTTTTTGAGCTACTTGAATTGATTTCTCAAGAAAGTCCCAAAACTCAACTCCAAACAATAATCTTACATTGCTCATAATCTTCCTCATATGTGGCTAACGTTAAGCTAAGGGGCGGCCAGTGATTTACCCCCAAACTGGATTAATATTTATAAGTTTTAATTCAACTTTGAGTTTGGCAAACAGCATATCCTCTTGCTGTCCCTCTTGAGCGCCGTGTTAGATTGGGTTAAACTCATAGCGGTTTAGCATTTTTGGTCTCACTTTTCTGAAAGGAAAATCTTTGTTTAACCTATCTTCAATCTCTGAATTATACTCCCATGAGAAATCCATAAAGCACCAATCAACGTCATAATAATCATTTCCATGATATATGAATGTTGCAGCAATACAACGTTGCATTTTCACGTCATATTTGTGGGCTATAGCCATGTTTTTTAAAACTTGTCTTTTAAGGTCTTCATTGCTTTTCTCGAGTGGGATGAATAAAAAGGCACAGTTTGTACGAGGCAAAGCAAACCTATAAGGAAGACAAAATTCGTCTTTCTTTGCGGCTTCCATAGAGAGTTTAAATCTCGTCTTAAATTCTCTGAGATCGTTTCTCATTAATTTGGCTAACTCACGAACTATATGATAATAATCTTTTTCATATTCGAAGTTTATCATCTTATCAGGAAAGGTTTTTATAATACCTGTCATATCCCAAATATCGATGTCTTGTTCAAGAGCTACCAGCGCAGATATAAATTGAATATTTGGTTCTGAAATTTCATCCCCAGTAAGATATTGACCGACCAATGCTGCTTCAGAAACTGCTTTTAATTTTTTTCCCCAATTATTAATCATTGATTCACGAAAATTTAGATAACCATGAACTTCAAATGGGGTTAGTAGGTATTTTACAATGCCAAGATAATCGTTGTCGGGAATAATGTGAATGATACCAACAGTGCTGCTAACGTGATATCTTGTATTGAAATCTTTTTCAGATAGATGTTTTCCAGGTTTGAATAGTACAACCTTATGAATTTTTTCAACTTTAGAAGTTGCAATATTGAAACTGTGGCCTTGGTTGTTAGTTAGGACAACTTCCTCATAGTCTTTAAAATAATTTATAGTATCACGTATCTGTTTAGTCGCCTTCTTTATGACTTTATTTTCAAACCATTTACTTTCAGTATTTGATGTTGCTTTAGAGATTTCTTTTCGTTCTTTCAGTTGAAAAGCGATATATAAATCATCAATAACAAGAATATTATCAGCCACTTCAATTTCTTGACCTTCACTCGTGCGGAATAAATTTTTTGTATATGTAAACTCTTTAAAAAAATAAAATTCATTTAAATCTGATAAATATTCTTCCAAGTTCAATATTCGTTACTCCTGATTGGTAAATCTAACGCTTGAGATAACCTGCTAAAAAAGCGCAGCTTTTTTAGTCAGAGTTAATTGATTTGTTATACTTCTTTTAATTTTTTTAATAAAGCAATTAATGCTCGGCCAGAGCCACGTTGTATTGGTGTAAAGCTCATTTCAGCATTTGCGAAATTTTGATAGATTAAATTTAATATTATACACAACATGTTTACAATCTCTTGAAGAGTATCCCATGGAAAATTTGTTTTCTCTGCTGTCGCTGGGCTAACAACTTTCTTCAGATCATTGTGGGCTAAAATTTTGTGTCTATATGGTTCAACTTGTTTCTTGAGGCTCTTTAGTTTTTCGAAAATTTCATTTAGTCCATGAATTGAATATGTTGAAAATTCGTTTTTAAGAAAAGCAACAGATAGGTTTTCTTTGCCACAGCTTTTTTCTGGATCTAGTAAACGAAAAATTGACATCATTATGTCTGCTGCCAGTGATTCTTTTATTAGCTTAAAAGGTGTAGGCGAGGCCTGATTTAGTATCGTTACACTTTCATCTGTCATATAAAGTTGATTATATAAAATAATTTTTTGCTTTATATTAGCAACATGACAGCTAAGTTTACAGAATGGTTCCCTTAAATTTTCGGGAATTTTATCAGAATATCCGAAATTGTTGTTCATTTATGTTTTCCTACGGTTTTTGAAGCATAACAGTGTTGATATAAGGAAAAATTTCCATGCTATTATCCTGTAGCCTGGAATTATTTCCTTATGTAGGGATATAGTAATGGTAAAGATGGACAAACAACCAAAATATTTTCCATATATACAATCTAGTCGCACATTGTCCACAGATAGCAATATACAGAGGGATAACATGGAAAGCAATACAAAACCCTAACCTTCAAGGTACCTGTAGTTATAATTAATGGTAGCTAGAATTATTTTCTGTTAATGTAGTTGGTAACTGCATTAAAATTTTTACATCGTCTGATTAACAGATAGTTAGCTAACCAAGGAGTATATATGACACCAGCAATTCTAGTCGCCAAGAGAGCGAAGGTAGAATATAAAATACATGAGTACAAACATGATAGTCGCAATGAGTCTTACGGGCTTGAAGCGGCAGAAAAAATGAATGTAGATCCCATGATAATTTTTAAAACTCTGGTTGTAGATACTGGTGACTCGTTGGCGGTAGCAATAATCCCTGTGGAAAATAGTTTAAATTTAAAGAAGATTGCCTCGGCCTTAAAATGTAAAAAGGCGGCAATGGCTGATAAGCAAAAAGTGCAGAAGGTAACTGGATATGTACTTGGTGGGGTTAGTCCGCTAGGACAGAAAAAATCTCTGCCAACGGTTATAGATAAAAGTGCTAAGGATCTTGCCAATATGATGGTTAGTGCAGGAAAAAGAGGGCTAGAAATAGAACTAGCCCCCCATGACTTAGCATTACTTACCAAAGCTACTTTCACGGATCTTATAGCTTAGTAAATTACTACGTTAGCCTTTGATATAGATTAGACAACAGGAATCTTGGCTGTTGTTAAATGGTGTGTGGGGGAGATGGTAAACATCTGCCTCATGTCTACCAAAAGATTCAGTTGGATAAGCAGAATCTATGGCTTTATGCCAATTGTCCGCAATTTCTTGATCGGTGCTTATCCCCTGTAGTAAACCAGCAAGATTATCTAATAGTTCATCATTATCTTTTCTGAAATTTGCAATTTCTTCTAATACCTTAATATCTTCCCAACCAGTGATTGCAGGGATTTCCACTGATAATGCTGGCTCGTGGGATTTTCCTGAAAGATCGTGGAAAGAGTCAATAATATGTTCTGCCGCATCCTTATTATCGGTGATAAATAGTCTAATCTCTTTTATTTCTGTAGAGGAGCTATCGTATAATTTATGCCATGCATCAATTCGATGATTGTTATGGGTATTTCCCGTGGCAGAAGCAGATCGTTGTTGTTGGAGAAGGTCAGCGAAAGGGCTTTCGTCGTCTTCATCCACTTCACCTTGAAGTTCATTAAATAGGTCGCTTTGGTAGTCATCAAGGATACTCATGTTACGGCTTAGATCATCTTCTTCAATATCTACCATTTCAGCAAGAGCTAGGGTTAATCTTGCTTGCCAAATATCAGCAGCACCCTCATCTTCTTTGATGATATCCTTGCCGATAAGTGAAGATATAATTCCGTGTTTACTCTCACTTTTATCTTTTTTAGGCGCGGACATAGCAGCAAGGGTAAGCTGCGAAAGTTGAGATGCATAATCATCTTTTCTGTGCTTTATATCATTTACTAATTGCACAAAACGTTCTCTGTTTTCTCCTAGTGGGCATGGAGTATATCCTTGACAATAATCATTTTTAATGAAACTATCATGAACATCTTCTTGCCCAGCTAAAGGCATATCTTCAACGGGTTGCAGAAGGTATAGTTTGATCGGTAATAAAAATAGTGGGTACTGTTTAGCTGAATAGATGGCAGTACCTGGAAAATATAATGATTTTATGGTGTTCATGTGAAAAGTCTCAGAAATAAGTTAACGTTTTATCTATCGGTTTTATTGTATATTATTTTTAATATGCGCTTACAGGGCGATGCCTCTGGTAATATCGATACTCTTGCTAGCAGTCAAGCCACAGCTTGGCAAATTGTCCAAACTGCACCTTATGTGGCTGGTTTTACTTATCTACTTATCGCCGTTGTCCAGTATATGACTGGCGGTGAAAAGATACAATGGAATATGAGAGTTCGTATGTTTCTCGCCTTGGGTATCTTAGCCGGCCTCTTGTTTGGGATTTACGAATATGCTGGAGTCACTGAAATGAATAATTTCAGATAGACCGGATAGGACAAGCTAACATAAAGCTGTTATTTCTAAAAGGTAGAGTTCCGTCTTCACGCATTATTATTATGGTGGATATGGGGCTTTATAGCTAATTTAATATCCTCGGCCCCAATCTCTTCTGGATATTGTGTCGAGATTGGGCGCGCCAATGTTTTTTCTTCATATTTCAAATCGCACCGAAAATCTTCTTGCCCATCTTGCCGCAGTCATAAAACAGGGGGGCAGGGAAGATATTTTCACCAAAGAATTATTTTTAATTCAGAGTCAGGGCATGGAGAGAATAATCTCCCAAAGCTTGGCTAGTGAGTTTAAGACTTGGTGCAATTTTAAATACCATCTTCCCCTCGGCTTTTTTAAAGAGATTGTTGCTTGTTTGAGTAGTGCTGATCTAATTTCTGTTTCAGAAGATGATTTTTATGATCGGAAAAATATTCTTTGGCAGATAGAAGCTCTTTTAAGAGATGTGGATAACCAGTTACTAGCTGATTATTTACAGGGTGATCTTGCCGAGTTAAAGAGGTTTCAGTTAGCAAAAAAAATAAGCAATATATTTGATCAGTACCAACTGATGCGCCCAGAAATATTAGCATCTTGGGCGAAATCTGTTCGGTTAACAGATAATGTAAACGAAATATGGCAGATGGATTTATGGCAAAAATTATCCAACAAAACTGAAGAGCCCCATCGTGGGGAAGTTTTTGAGAACATAATAAAAATACTGGATAACAAAGAAGAAATTGCCAATTTACCTAAACGTGTGTCGGTCTTTGGCCTGCACATCATGCCCCCTCTGTATCTAGATTTTCTACGAGCACTTTCTAAGCATTGCGATGTACATCTTTATGTGCTTTCTCCCTGTAAAGAATATTGGGGCGATGTTGAAACCAAACAAGCTCTAGTGCATCGATTATTGAAATGTAAAAAGGATGGTGGCGAGATTAGTTCTTTCGAAGAGGAAGAGCCACAGCAATTATTAGCATCGCTTGGTCGCCAGGGACGAGATTTTCAACGAATGTTAGTTGAAAACGTCGATTTCAATAT
The DNA here is from genome assembly GCA_051531995.1 of Desulfotalea sp. GTDB lineage: Bacteria > Desulfobacterota > Desulfobulbia > Desulfobulbales > Desulfocapsaceae > Desulfotalea. The sequence goes on along the minus strand of JAOPTU010000008.1, from coordinate 103,240 downwards.
GAAGTTTGCCAGTTATGTTGATCCTGTCGAAGAATACAACTCATCTAGATTATTACACATTATCCAGTCAGATCTGTTGACGAGAGAAATATCAGGTGTTGATGTTGCAGCGGATGAATCTTTACAGATTGTTTCTTGCCACTCCCGTTTCCGAGAGCTAGCCGTACTAAAAGATTATCTCCTGAAAAGGCTTTATGAAGATGAGGACTTAAAACTTAGGGATATTGTCGTTATGGCTCCTGATATTCAAGAGTATGCGCCACTAATTCCAGCCGTTTTCTCAGATATCTACCATTCTATTGCTGACCGTGCATTACGCCGAAGAAACTCGGTGATGGCAGCATTTGGCTCATACCTACAACTTTTTGCAGGGCGTTTTGGTTGGACTGAAGTACTAGACTTATTACGTTTAGAACAGATTTACCCCCAGTTTGATTTAAGCGAAGGAGATTTTGAATATATTCAGAAATGGGTGCTAGAGTCAGGGATTCGTTGGGGAATAGATTCTAAACATCGAGATGATTTAGGGCTGGCTGGTTTTGATTTAAATACCTGGCACAGTGGTTTAGAAAAGTTACTTCTCGGCCTTACCATGTCATCAGATTCCGAATTTGCAGGCATTATACCCTACGATGATATTGAAGGTGGAATTGCGCAAGCACTAGGTGGTTTATGTGAATTCCTATCTTGTTTGAAAAGTTGCAGGGAGAAATACCAAAAAGAATATAGCCTTGATGATTGGGCAGAATTGCTTCTTGGTGATGCAGAAAAATTATTTGGAGATAGCGACGAAACCTTAGAGTTACAAACGATTTTGTCATCTCTAATCGGTATTGAGAATGAACAAACCCATAGTTTTAAGGTTATTAGCAGTTGGCTTGAGCAAACTGCTAATGAAAGTCGTTCTAGTAGTGGTTTTCTGAGAGGACAATTGACGTTTTGTTCTATGTTACCGATGCGTTCAATTCCTTTTAAGGTTGTTTGTCTGCTCGGATTGCAGGAGGGTGAATTTCCTAAACAGGATCGCCTAGAGACCTTTGATTTAATGGCAAATATGCCTAGACTAGGTGATCGTTCCCCAAGAGTGGATGATAGATACCAATTCTTAGAAGCTATTATTTCAGCAAGGGATTTTCTCTATTTAAGTTATGTCGGGCGTTCAATAAAAAACAACGATAAAATACCGTCCTCAGTGGTGGTTAGTGAATTATTGGATGTACTAAATGATAATTATGATTTGAAAAATCTAGTTGTTGAACATCCCCTATACCCTTTTAGTAAAAAATATTTTGTAGATGATAATCCTCTTTTTAGCTTCGATAAAACAAATTTAAAAATTTCAAAGGCAATTGCTCAAAAGGGTAGTGCGGTGGAGACACCTTGGTGGGATGGTGAATTGGCAGTCGTAGAGCCTTCTGTTTCTCTTTCTGCTCTTATCTCCTTTTATAAAAATCCCCAGGTTTATTTCGTTAAAAATATTCTTGATATTCGACTTGGACGGGAAGATTCTTTTCCAGAAAATAGTGAGTTGTTCGAATCTAGTGGTCTGGATCGATATCTTTTGCAAGAAGCAATTATTAAAGATGTTTTGGCTGGCAGTAAATCGGAAATATCGTGTGATAAATATAGCCGTGAAGGCAGATGGCCCATAGCTGGGCCGGGTGAGGTTGCCTACGAAAAACTCACCCAAGATTTAAGCGAGTTTACAGAACAAATAATTTCCTTGGACTTGGGACAAGCGACGACATTGTCCGTCGATACCACGTCTCATGGTATTCGGCTGGTAGGCGAAGTGCAGGAATATGAAAGAGGAAGGTTGTTTCATCGTTTTGCCAATAGAAAAGGAAAAGATTTAATGCTAGGAGGATTGTATCATTTAATTGCTGGTGAAATATTTGGCTGTAAAAAAACAACATACCTACTTTGTAAGGATGGACTTACCACTTTTGAAAATCAGCCAGCGGAACCTATTCTTCATAAGTATCTTGAGCAGTTCTTGGTGGGATGTCGAACTTTAAGTCATTTTCATGTGGAAAGTGCTTATAAATATATCGAGCAAGCTGAAAAAAAACGTGCATCAAAACTACCAATTGTTGCTGCTAAAGAAACCTTCCATACAATATTGGAAAAAGGCTATGAACCAGAAACATCTCTGGTGGTTACAGGTATGAAAGATGATTTTTTAAATGACGAATTTATAGATCTGACCTTGGAGCTAATGTTGCCAATTTTGGATTGCACCAAAATAGATGAATAAGCTATTCTAGTCTATACTTAGACGATGATATAAATGTTGCTATTAGACGGCAATTTTGGCATTTATAGCTTTATTTGCATAACTTTTTTTAATCATAAAATGTTGGGAAATAGTAGTTAGTTTATCCCTTAAAAATTAAGAACCCCTTGGGGGATCAGAAAATCACCTCAACTTAGAGGTAATCTAAAGGAAGATCACATGCGTAAAATAATTGTTACTTTGATGTTTTTGCTCTTCATAACAGAAAGTGCTATGGCAGCACCACAGCGTATTTCCGTTAATCTTTTTGTAGAACATCCAAGTTTAAATGCTGTGCTAGACGGCTTTCAAGACTATTTAAAAGAAAAGAATGTTGATATTGAATACTCTGTTCATATAGCTCAAGCCAATATGGGAACAGCCAATCAAATTGCTAAACAAATGTTAGGAGAGGAGGCTGATCTTTATCTTGCCATTACCACTCCTTCAGCCCAAACCTGTGCCCAAGCCATTACTAGAGCGCCAGAGGAAGTGAAAAAACCACTTCTTTTTAGTGCTGTTACTAATCCCGTTGCGGCAGGACTTATTAAAGATCCTAAAAAGCCGACTAAAGGAATTACAGGAGTTTCTGACCTACTTCCAATTAAAGCACATCTAGAAATGTTATTGGCTTATATGCCTAAAGCTAAGAAAATTGGTGTTTTGTATAATCCTGGTGAGGCAAATTCTAAGGCGACCATCGCTGATATGAGGAAGTATCAAGAAGAACTTGGTTTTGAAATAATCGAGGGAACTGCTACTAAAACCGCGGATGTTTACCAAGCTGCCAAAAGTTTGGTGGGGCGTGTAGATCTGATTTTTATTGCTACAGATAATACTATTATTTCTGCTCTTGAATCTGTTTTAAAAGTTGGGATTCAAAATCAGATCCCTGTCTTTTCAGCTGATACCGATTCTGTGGAGCGTGGTACTGTTGCTGCCATGGGTTTTAATTATTACAAACATGGTGCTCAAGCTGGTGCGATGGCAGAACGTATTTTGTCAGGAACCAAGGTTGAAGATATTCCTGTTGAATACCAGCATGATTTAGAGCTTTACCTGAATTTAGATGCTGCTCAAAAAATGGGTGTTACTCCACCTCAAAGTTTGGTGGATAGCGCAACTAAGATTTTAAAGTAAATTTCACATAGATTCTAATTTGGTTTTCACTAATAGATAATTCAGCAAATTGTTGACCGGCTTATCTATTGGTGAGACTATTTTTTTTTACAGGTAAAGTACATGACTTTTTATGCCGCTATTGGTGCCGTTGAAATTGGATTTGCCTATGGCATTATGGTTATTGGGGTTTATCTGACCTTTCGACTATTAGATTTTCCTGACTTGACAGTGGATGGTAGCCTTCCCTTGGGAGCGGCAATATCTGCTGTCGCTATTAGTAATGGTATTAATCCATACTTATCTCTTTTACTTGCCATTGGTGGTGGATTCGTGGCAGGTGCCATCACAGCGATCCTAAACACCAAATTAAAAATTCTGCATCTACTAGCATCGATTTTAACGATGATTGCTCTTTATTCCATAAACATTAGAATTATGGATGGGCCTAATACGACCTTGCTTGGTGCTAAGACGGTGTTTGATCTGCCAATTGCCCTTGGTATTCCAGGACAGTGGGCGGCTATTTCTGTTTTTGCTCTTATTTCCGCTATAGTGCTTGTTGCTTGTATTTGGTTTATGAAAACAGAGCTTGGTCAGGTTGTGCTTGCAACTGGTGATAATTCACAAATGATTAGAAGCCTTGGTGTTGATACTGACAAAATAATTATTCTTGGTGTTGGGCTGTCTAATGGTCTTGTTGCACTCAGTGGCGCACTTATTGCCCAAAATCAGGGTGCTGCCGATGTGGGTATGGGTATCGGAACAATCGTTGCGGGTCTTGCCTCGGTAATTATTGGTGAAACGGTTTTTGGTTGTAAAACTATTGCCAGAGCATTTATAGCAGCTCTTTTGGGCTCTATTCTTTACCGCTTAGCTATTGCTTTGGCTCTTGGTATGCACATTGGAAGTTTCAGATTTAACCCCAGTGATCTAAATTTAATTACAGCCATATTAGTTATTTTTGCCTTAACTGTACCAAACATCAGAAAAGGATTGATGAAACGATGATAATTCTAGAGAACTGTTTCAAATATTTTCATCGCGGTACGGCTAGTGAGGTTAAAGCCTTAAATGGTATTAATCTGCATGTTAAAGAGGGTGATTTTGTCACAGTAATTGGTTCGAACGGTTCTGGTAAATCAAGTGCTTTGAATTGTATTGGTGGCAGTTTTTTAATCGATTCTGGCAAATTGACTATCTGTGGTAAGGATATGAGTTCTTGGCCTGAGTATAAGAGAGCTGAACATATCTCTCGGGTTTTTCAAGATCCCATGAAGGGGACTTGTCCGGCAGCCAGTATTGAACAAAATATGTCTCTTGCGCTTAGACGAGGAATGCCTCGTCGTTTATCAAAAGGTGTTAAGCCTGAGTATCGTGAGATATTTCAAAAAAGTCTTTCCAGCTTGGACTTAGGTTTAGAAGATAGATTAAAAGATATGGTTGGACTGTTGTCTGGGGGACAAAGGCAAGCGATAACTATGCTCATGGCAACTCTGAGACGACCAGATGTTCTTTTACTTGATGAACATATTGCTGCTCTTGATCCTAAAACGGCCCACCAAATTATGTCCATTACTAAAAAAATAGTGGCAGAACAAAAGCTAACAACACTGATGATTACTCACAATATGCGTCATGCCATCGATTATGGTAATCGTCTGATTATGCTTCACCAAGGCCAGGTACTTTTTGATATATCAGGACAAGATAAGAAAGAATTAACGGTGGATAGACTCTTACAAAAATTTTATCAAACCCAAGGCGAAGAGCTAAGCTCTGATACACTTCTTTTTGGCTAGAGAATTGTATCTTTTTGCTTGTGCGTGAGAACTATTATTGCCCTTACATATTCTCTGATTAAATTATTTAGGGATCCTTTGATAGATTCTTTAATTAGCGACATAAATCTTAATTATTACATTCCGTAAATCTGTTTTTGATCGATTTTATTTGGTCTTAATCCCCATAAAGTAAATAGGATGCTCTCGCAATCATAACCTCCTAGGAAAATAAGTATGACGAAAGTCTTCGATGCTGCAAAAACTCCGATAGAACAAGGGTTCAATTTTATTGAAGCAAGTGCAGGTACCGGTAAGACCTATACGATAGCTATGTTGGTTCTAAGAGGTATCACGGAAAAAGAGCTAGATATAGGAAAGATACTCATTGTAACCTTTACCAATGCGGCGGCAAAAGAATTATCATCGAGGATTAGAGACAGATTAGTTGAGGCAAAACTAGTTTTGGAAGGACGCTTAGAAGGAGACCCCACTCTTGCTCGTTGGGCTGAAGGTATATTTTCTGATGAAGAACGAAAAGGTAAATATATTCGTCTTTTACAACTAGCAATAGTCGATATAGACCGTGCTGCAATTTTTACGATCCATGGCTTTTGTCAGCGCATGTTAGCTGATCTTGCTTTGGAAAGTGGTCAGTTATTCAATCTAGATCTTGTTGCAGATCTTAGCAGTATTAAAACCGAAGCAACTCGTGACTTTTGGCGACTAAATGTCTACTCCTTACCAGCTTGGCAGTGTTCGGTGATTATGAACCAGTGGGATAGCCCTGAAAAGCTTACATCCTGCCTAGTTGATATTAAGAATAGAAATATTGTTCCAGAAACTGATAGCTTAGATGTTTTATGGGATAAACTGGATAAACAAATTGGTCAGTTTAAGACATGGTGGCAAGGTGGTAGTCAGAATTTACTAGAAGAACTTAAATCTGCTTGCAATGAATTGAAATTTAAGAAAGATTTTTGTGATAACTATATAAGCAGATGGCATGCGGCTGATGATTTTATTTCTGGCAAAACTTTGGTTTTCCCAGAGACAATCTCACAGTACACCTATGATTCTTTTCTAAAAGAAGTGAATGGTAATAAGTTTAGAGGAAAAAAATCTGTTGAAAAAGAGCCATTTGCTAACAGCTTTTCCCTACCCAATAATATCAGTCTAGAAATCGATGCGTTACTTAGTCAATTAAGCATTGCCTTTAGAATTGAGTTTAATAAGCAAGTTATTAAAAATATAAATAATTCACTTGTTACTAGCGGTCTGTTGTCTTTTGATGAACTTATACGTCGGCTAAGTCAAAGTCTACAAGTAGGTGAAAACAAAGATTTAATTGAGGTAATACAAAATCGATTCGAACTTGCTTTAATTGATGAGTTTCAGGACACAGATGCTGATCAGTGGCATATTTTCTCCACTCTCTTTATTAGTAATGAACATAGTTTGTATTTGATCGGTGATCCTAAACAGGCAATTTATAAGTTTAGAGGAGCTGATATCTTCTCATACTTTTCTGCCCATAAGGCCGCAAAAAATATATATAGTTTAGATAAAAATTATCGTTCCCATCCGGCCCTAGTAGATGGGGTAAATAGCCTTTTTCTAAACGGTGAAGATCCTTTTCTATTTAAAGATAAAGGGCTTATCTATAGTAAGATAGCTGCTGGTTCTTCTGGAACCAAAGTTTTGGATAACCCAGATAATGACGGTAAATTAATTTATTGCCAGCTAGACGAAGACACAACAAACAAGAAAGGTGTCTGGAGTTCTGGTAAGGCTAAGATAGCTATCAAGCAGCATGTGTTGGCAGAGATTATCGATCTGCTTGGTGGTGATAAAGAAAATCAGGCTTTCATTCGTGATGATGGTAACAAAGAAAATATTTTTCCAAAAGATATTGCCATTTTGGTGCGATCTAACTCAGATGCCTTAAGCTATCAACAGGATCTATTAAATCTAGGCATTCCTGCCATTATCGCAGGCAGAAATAGTATCTTTTCCAGTGAGGAATGTGGAGAACTACTATCTTTGCTCGATGCCATATTAGAACACGATAATCCCACCAAACTCAAAACAGCACTTAGTCTATCTCTTTTTGATTTAAGCGGAAATGAGATTGTTGACTTTTGGAATGATGAAGTCAGAGTCGCAGAAATTTATGACCTCTTTTTTACCTGTCATCAGATGTGGCTAGAGCGTGGCATTTTACCAATGCTTTATTTTTTGGTGGAAAAACAGGAGTTGTTTTTAAATCTGTCGAAACATATGCGTGCTGAGAGGAGAATTGCTAACTTTAGCCATCTGTTCGAGATATTACAACAGGTTGAGACCGATGAAAATTTAGGCACAAGACAAACCTTAATTTGGCTCCGAACCGCAAGACAGGACAAGTCAGCTACGGATTCCCATGAGTTAAGGCTGGAAAGTGATGAAGAAGCCCTAAAAATTGTCACAGTCCATAGCTCTAAGGGATTACAGTATCCCATTGTGTTTTGCCCTGATTTGTTTATACGTTCTGCCTATGTAAAAAATGAAAAGTTGGTTCTTAATTGCCATGATAATGGCTTGGTAAGCGACTTTGGTTCTGATAAATTTCAAGAGCGAAAAGATCTTGCCATGACAGAAGAATTGGCAGAGCTTCTCCGTTGTGCCTATGTTGCTATCACTAGAGCAGAGCTAGCATGTTATGTTTATTGGGCTGATCTTGGTGGTAGAGGTCAAGTTATGTCCTCACATAGTTCGGCTCTTGCTCATCTGCTTTTTCCCAGTGGCTCCGAAAGTCTTGGTCATGTTGATCAACAAACAGATATTAAACAATTAGCTGGAGGTGCCGGTTGTAGCTACATTCTCGTACCTGCAGAAACTGAAATATCTAAACCCAAAATAAGTGGCGTGCAAGTGGGTAGTTATTCATCGCTTGGTATGGGAGAACGTTCTCTTCACACCGACTGGCAATTAACAAGTTACTCTGCTCTTGCTGGCTTAAGCGAGCATGCCAATATTCCATTTTCGGTCAGTCAAATAAAAGGAAGAGAAGAAGAGCAATCCATAAAAAGTGGTAACCTTCCTAAGGGGGCTCGTTTTGGTAACGCTCTTCATGACAGCCTCGAAACATTTGACTTTAAGTTGCTTGCAGAGGTTAACTCCATAGCCGAGGTTCCAGGAATCACAAGAATATGTGATCGCTACGGACTAGGTTTATCAGATGAAGAATATTTTGATTTTCTGGAATTACTAAAAGATAGTGTTAATACACCATTGACCGAAAATGGATTATCTTTAAGTAATTTAGAGTCTGGGAACTGTCTAATGGAAATGGAATTTTGCCTCCGTTTGGCTCACATTAATATTACTGAAATTAATAACATATTAGCAGGGCAGAATACCGTACAACCATTGAGTGAGAAAACTATCCGTGGTTTCATGACAGGTTTTGTCGATCTACTTTTTTACTGGCAAGGTAAGTATTATATCCTTGATTATAAGAGTAATTTTCTGGGTGATAAACCGTCGGATTACCGTGAAGAAAATTTGATTAATGCCATGGCAGATCATAACTATGGTTTGCAGTACTATATTTACAGTTTGGTTCTTCATCAGCACTTGCAAACTTTTTTACCAGATTACAATTATGAGACACATTTTGGCGGGGTCTATTATCTTTTTGTTCGGGGGATGAATCCTGAGAATGCTGGTAGTGGTGTCTATCATGAGGTGCCAGATAAATTTATCATCGAGCAACTTGACGATTTAATTGGAGAGGCTGAATAATGTCAGTATTACTAGAAAAACATTTGGCCAACTTCCTTTATAAATTAAGTGGTCTTGCAGCGGATCAAAAAGATTATTTCACAGATATTATTGGTCGCTTAATAGTAAAACAGGACAACGGTAGCTCCTGCTTATCTTTAAAAAAGGAAGAGATATCTTTTTTACTAAATACCGAAATTGTTAGTCGATCAGAAGAAGGTAGGCAGACACCCTTAATTGTCTTTGTCGATAAATTGTATTTTGAGCGATATTATAATTATGAATCACGGATGGCAAGGCAGCTAAAAAAATTCTCACAAATAGGTGGTAAACTTGATGTTGCAAAAGAGCTAATCGAGCTAGCCTTTGCAAATGATGGAAAAGAACTAAGTGATCAACGACGTGCTGCGGAAAAGGCGATTCTTGATCCTTTTGTTTTAGTCTCAGGTGGACCAGGAACAGGGAAAACCACAACTGCCTTAAAAATTCTATCTTTACTACATGCAGGCATGGGGAAAATGGATTTAGCCCTTGCCGCGCCCACAGGAAAAGCTGCTCAAAGATTGTATTCCTCAATGATTACGGGAATTGAACATTTACCTTCGCCATTAAAAGAACAGGTTGATTCTTGGCTTCCTAAAAATGCCATGACCATTCACCGACTTTTAGGTGTAAAGAAAAACTCAATCCATTTTCGACATAATAATCAGAATCCTTTAGCATGGGATATGATTTTAGTAGATGAAGCGTCTATGGTCGATATTGCTATGATGTCAAAACTAATTGATGCCTTAAAACCGGGTGGAAGATTAATATTGTTAGGTGATAAAGATCAGCTAGCTTCGGTGGAGTCTGGTACTGTGTTGGCAACACTTATTGCATCACTTGACAATGGTGTTGAATTAAAGAAAACATATCGTTTTAATGAAGAAATTAAAGCCGTTGCTACGGCAATAAAAGATGCAAAAGTAGATGAGGCATGGTCTCTTTTGGAAAAATATACAAACGATAATTGGCAGAAATATATTCTAGAATCGTTTAGACGTTATATAGAAAATATCACCAAGGCTGAAACTTGTGCTGCTCAAGATGCTTTTATAGAATTGAAAAAGTTTATGGTGTTAGCTGCACTTCGTAACGGTAGATTTGGCGTTAGTGGTATTAATGAATTAGTAGAAAAAAATTTGCAAAGTTTAGGCCATAAAGATCATACTCCATGGTACCACGGAAGACCTATACTCATTTTGAAAAATGATTATAAACTTGGCCTTTACAATGGAGATATAGGTATTTGTTTGCAAACAGAAGATGGGCTGTTAAGAGTGTTTTTTGAGGGTGAAAATAAATATAAAAGTTATCTGCCAGCTTCACTTTGTAAGCACGAAACAGTTTTCGCCATGACAGTACATAAAAGTCAAGGATCTGAGTTTAATGAAGTTGTCTTGGTTTTGCCAGAAAAAGATAGCCAGGTGTTAAGTAGAGAGCTTATTTATACAGGTATTACCAGAGCAAAAGAAAAAGTCTCCATTGTAGCAGATAGGGAAGTTTTTTCTGCCGCTCTAGAGAGAACTAATATACGTGAAAGTGGGCTTTACCAAATGATTAAAGATGAATTTTAGATTGGTTTTATGTATTGTTTTCTCCATAAAAAATTCATCATAGGTTTCTAATGCAAGTAAAATTAAGTATGGTGGCTGCGACGGTAGCTTTTGTTTTATGGGGAAGTTTACCCATATACTGGAAGCAATTCTCAGCTCTCAACCCAGTAGAAGTAATTTGTCACCGAATGGTTTGGTCGCTCCTAGTTACGGCAATTTTAGTATTTTTAAAAGGTCGAACCAGTAATCTGATAGAAGCATTTAAGCACCCAAGAAATCTTATAGCTCTATTTGCAACTGCTCTATTAATTGGTGCAAACTGGTTTATTTACTTATGGGCGGTGACAAATCATTATATCGTTGAGACGAGTTTAGGATATTTTATAAATCCACTCGTGAACATAGCCTGTGGTTTTATCTTCTTTAAGGAGATAATGCGTCGAGGGCAGTTGCTAGCTATCTTCATAGCTTTTTGCGCTGTGGTTTATCTTACAATTTGTTATGGCAAATTTCCATGGATTGCCCTAACTTTAGGGTTGAGTTTTGCCATATATGCCGTAATTCACAAAAAGACAACCATGCCAGCTCTTGATGCTCTATTTGTAGAGACTGTGGTGCTGTTTATTCCGGCGGCGACTTATATTATTTGGCGAGAAGTTAATGGTCTAGGAGGCTTTTTTAATAATGGCCCAACGATTAGTTTATTGCTTATGGGAACAGGTGTTGTCACGACTATTCCTTTATTGTTATTTGGATATGCCGCTCATCACTTGCGATTATCCACCATCGGTATCGTGCAATATATCGCTCCCACTTTGAGTTTGTTAATCGGTTTGTTTTTGTATAATGAAGAATTTCCTGCCCAAAGATTTATAGGATTCTCTTTAATATGGTTTGCGATATTAGTATATTTAGCAGAAGGATTTTGGTATAGAAAAAGGCAGGAGAAGGTCATAATGGGTAATTGATTTTGTGACCTAACTTATAGGCACATTGTGCTATATTAACTGACAAAAAGCGTTATTAAAATTATGGAATCTTTATGGCAAAAGTAATTTTCGGTTTTTGGGATGGTAAATTAATAGATAATCGTCAGAAACAAATTTTCGATATCGCAGATGAAGAACAATTTGCTGATTTTGATCATTTTGATGCTGGTAACCCAATTAAGTTTTTCATGGGCGGGCATGGTTTTTTTGCCTTTGATAGCTCGGTTGGTCTTTTTGACGCTCTTTATCAGCATATGCAAAGGGTCGCAGACGAAAGTTGCGGTAAATGTACACCTTGCCGAGTCGGCACACAAATTATTACTGAAAAACTGGCGGCTCTTGTCAAGAGATCTGGTACCATTGCTGATCTTAAAGAATTACTAGATCTTGCTCTGCAGGTGCGAGATACTTCTCTTTGCGGTTTAGGGCAGACAGCCACCGTGCCTGTAATCGAGGTAATTAAACATTTCGCCGATGAATTAGAAAAAGAGTTATCCTCCGAACCGGTCATTTCTCAACCGTCTACCAGTTATGTTACCGCTCCATGTATCGAAGCCTGCCCTTCCAAGGTCGATGTTCCCAAATATATTGATTACATAAAAGATGGTAAATTCACCCACTCCATGGGTGTTATTCTACTTAAATATCCGATGGTTGCAACCTGTGGTCGTGTTTGTGTTCGTTTTTGCGAGCAGGCTTGTCGCCGTACCCAAGTTGATGAGGCAGTTGGAATCAAAACTTTAAAACGTTTTGTGGCTGATCATGAAGAAGGTGTGATAAACGACTGGTTTTCAGCGTATAAGCCACCAGTTGTCAGAGATGAAAGTTTGAAAATTGCGGTGGTAGGAAGTGGTCCTGCTGGGATTGCTGCTGCTTATCATCTGCTACTCAGAGGTTATCATGTTGATATGTTTGAGCAGCAGAGTGTGCCAGGAGGTATGGCTGCAACAGGGATTCCTGAATATCGTTTACCTAAAAAAGTGCTCAATAAAGAAGTAGCGATTATAGAAACTCTAGGCGGTAAAATTTATTATAATCAGCGTTTAGGTAGAGATATAACCGTAAATACTCTGCTAGAAAAAGGGTATAAATCAGTTTTTCTTGGCATTGGTAGTCATATGGGCAGGTCACTGGGTGTAGCCGGTGAAGATCCAAAGTTGATAGGATATGATTTTGGCGTGGACTTTCTACTTCGCTTAAACCGAGACTATATTGATCTTGGTCTTCCCATGACAATTGGTAAAAAAGTTGTGGTGGTTGGTGGTGGTAATGTCGCAATGGATTGTGCTAGATCAGCTCTCAGGATGAAAGGAGTCGAAGAGGTTCATCTGGTTTATCGTCGTACTGAAAATGATATGCCTGCCGATCACGAAGAAGTTGTTGCTGCCCAAGCCGAGGGAGTTGTTTTTCATACTCTTACCAATCCAACTAAGCTAATTATTGATAATGAGGCTGTAGCGGGAATTGAACTGGTGAAAATGGCTCAGGGAGAGATAGATGCTAAAGGTAGACGAAAAGTTACTCCTATTGCCGAAAGTGAATTTATCTTAGAATGTGACCATATTATTCCTGCTATTGGGCAAGCAGTGGAAACTGACTGCTTCGCTGGTGATTCAGGGATAGAATTTTCTCGTTGGAATACAGTTAAAACAAATGATAATCTTATGACCAATCGCCGTGGAGTTTTTGCTGGTGGTGATTGTGTGCGTGGGCCAGCGACCTTAATCCAAGCTATGGAGCAGGGAGCAAAAGCGGCTGAGAGTATAGATGATTACCTGAGTTATGGTCGGGTAAAATTTAAACCAAAAGAACGAATGTCGCAGTTGGTTGGATCTGTACAATCCATGATTAGTGATGGGGTGGATGTGCCCATAGAGCATCTTTATCGAGTGAAAGTTGACGAATTAGATCCCGAAAAACGCAAGAAAATATTCGAGGAAGTGGAAAAGCCAATTTCCACAAATCAAGCTTATCGAGAAGCAGAAAGATGTATGCGTTGTTACAGGGTTTATTCCGTTATTACAGAGCGATAAGAGGTTGCCATGAAAGGATATATAAATAATCAAGAAGTTGAGTTTAGAAAAGGTCAGACAATTTTAAAGGTTGCCAGAGATAATGATTGTTTCATTCCCACTCTCTGTGAACTGTCTGATATCGCCCATTTTCCAGGTACTTGCCGTGTCTGTTTGGTTGATATTTGCCATCAAGGTGAAGATGAACATCATATTGTCACCTCTTGTACAACTCCGATGCAGGAGGATATGCAGGTGTTGACAAGAACTACTGAGGTGCGAGAAAAGCAGCGGTTGCAGGTGGAGTTATTGCTTGCTGATCATAATCAAGACTGTGCTTCCTGTATTCGCCATGGCAGTTGCGAATTACAAGATGTGGCTCAGTTTGTCGGTTTGCAACAGACTCGATATAACTATCCAGACTTCTATGAAAATAGAAGTCGTGATTTTTCTTCATCGGCTATGAGCCGGGATATGAGTAAATGTATCCGTTGTTTTCGTTGCATTAATATCTGTCGTAATATTCAAGGCGTTGATGCCCTAGTTTTAAGGGAAGACGGCTTACAGGCAGAAATTGCACCACGGGATAATAAATCATTAGCTGACTCTGGATGTATCTCCTGCGGACAATGTATAAACGTTTGTCCAGTTGGCGCTCTTGCAGAAAAAGACGATACCGAAACAGCCATCGATTATCTTTACGATCCTGAAATTATTACCGTTGTCCAGTTCGCCCCTGCAACACGGGTGGCACTTGGGGAAGAATTTTCCTTTCCTAAAGGCACTAATGTAGAAGCGAAAATGATTACGGCTTTAAGAAAACTTTCAGTCGATGTAATCCTTGATACAAACTTTTCGGCAGATCTTGTCATTATGGAAGAAGGTTCTGAATTATTGACACGCCTAGGTAAGAATGGACCTATGTTCACCTCTTGTTGCCCTGGTTGGGTTAACTTTTTGGAAAAACATTATCCTGAGATGCTAGACCATCTATCTACAACCCGTTCACCTCAACAATGTCTTGGTTCCATGGCAAAGACTTATCTCGCAAGCAAAATGGATGTTGATCCTAAGAAAATGCGAGTTATTTCAATAATGCCATGTACTGCTAAAAAAGATGAGGCAAATCGACCAGAATTTATAACTGAGAATGGTAAAGATGTGGATATGGTTCTTACCACTCGAGAGTTTGCCCGTCTCTTAAAACGTGAAGGTATTGACTTATCAAGGCTAGAAGATGGTGAATTTGATAATCCTTGGATGAGTGATTATTCAGGTGCTGGGGTTATTTTTGGTAACAGCGGTGGAGTAATGGAAGCAGCTATTCGTACGGTGCATAAAATTGTAACTGGTTCCGAGCTCGAAAATATTGAATACACTGATGTGCGTGGGACTGGAACCCATCGTGAGGCAGTGGTAGATTTAGGGGAGGGTGGTAAGGTTAAAATTGCTGCTATCCATACCTTGAAAGAGGCTAGAAATATCATTGAAAAAATTAAGGCAGGCGAGTGCGATCTTGACTTTATCGAAGTCATGGCATGCCCCGGAGGTTGCGTGGCAGGTGGAGGGCAACCTAATACAAAACATTCTTATCAAGGTTCTAGAAAAGATAGGACGGCAGGTCTATTTTCGATTGATAAAAAGCGTCAGGTTCGTCAATCCCATAATAATCCTATGATAACAAAGCTGTATGAGGATTTTCTTGGTGAACCAGTTGGTAAACTTAGTCATGAACTTCTCCACACCACTTATCGTAATCGTAAACAAGCTAGGGTTAAGAGAACAATGCGTGGTATTTGGAACGAAATTG
Source organism: Desulfotalea sp. (assembly GCA_051531995.1). Lineage (GTDB taxonomy): Bacteria > Desulfobacterota > Desulfobulbia > Desulfobulbales > Desulfocapsaceae > Desulfotalea. The sequence goes on along the minus strand of JAOPTU010000008.1, from coordinate 87,891 downwards.
AGGAAGATGTATGAAAAAGATATGTCTGATTATACTCATTTGTTTGTGGACAAGTACATACACAATTGCCGCAAGTATAGAAGATCACATCCAGATCTTAGTACCTGGGACACCGTCTTCTCTACCCATTTTACTAGCGGCTGATGAAACGCCGGGTGTTGATGCGAAGGTTGTTTATAATTTAGGCCAAGCCCACGCAAGTTTCTTGCGTGGAGATGCGAACATGGTGTTGACTGGCTTAAGTGTTGGCATAAAGTTTTTTGACCAAGGTAGGGATATTAAAATTATATCGTCCTATGTTTCTGGCTTGTCCTCCCTTGTTGCAAGCAAAGAAAAATCTGAAGCTAATAAGACATGGACTTTTGCAGACTTTAAAGGTGAGACAATCTATCTGCCTTTTCCTGGTTCTCCCATGGAAGAGATGACTAGATTCTTTTTGGCTAAAGAAAATTTGCATGCAGATAAAGACATCAACTTTTCCTATGGTGATTTTCAAAGCAGTATCCAAAGTCTAAGACTTGGAAAAAGAAATTTGATGGTATTGCCAGAACCTTTTGTCTCAATAGCAGGTGAGAATGGTGGTCTTGCCGTTATCGATTATTATCAATTATGGCATAAATACACAGGCAGAGATGGTTATCCTCAAGTAGCTTTAATTATAAAAAATAAAGATTTTACCGCTAAAAAAGAGTTGATCGAAAAGTTTCTTGTTTCACTTCATAAAAGTATCAAAATCTGTCAGGACGAACCAGAAAAGGTTGTTGCTGTGACCAAAGATAGATTGAAACTCCCTGGAAATATTCTCCTTTCAGCTTTACAAGGAACTAAATTCAATAGTTGGCAGGGCGAAGATCTTGTTGATAATATTTTTTACTATTATGAAGAAATAGGTAAAGGTTTGGATGAAAAGTATAAACGACTTTTTTAAAACCTTCTTAACAGCTATTGCCCCCATGGCTTTTGTTCTAATTATGTGGTCAATTTTGTCACTATTTCTCGATGAGTTTATTCTGCCATCTCCTTATCTTGTCTTAAAAGAACTACCTACCCTTTACACTGATGAGTTTTTGAACCATCTTAAGTTAAGTTTGTTTAGAGTGTCTGTTGGGGCTGCATTAGCTTTTCTTATTGGGACATTGTTGGCAGTCATTGGGCATAGCCTTAAAGTTCGAAACTTTGCAGAAAGTGTTCTCGCCATGGGACAAATACTGCCTGCTGTGGTGGTTTCAATTATTATTTTGTTAATGATTGGTGTGGGTAGTGCTGTGCCCATCATTCTAATTATCATGATGGTCAGCCCGTTTGTAGCAGTTCAAACCATGGCAGCTTTATCTAAAAAAGATGAGCTGATGGAAAATGTTATTACTATTCATGGCGGCGGTAAATTTCGAAAAATATTTGATCTTTATTTACCAAAACTAGTGACAACCATGCGTGGCACAAGCATTCTGTCGACAACCATGGCCGTAAAAGTTTGTATTCTGGGTGAATTTGTTGGTTGTGAGAATGGTGTCGGCTTTTTGATAAATGTTGCTCGTATATACTTAAATATGAATGAGGTGCTTTTTTATGTCCTTGTTATATTGACCATGGTGTTCACTTTTCAGATATTGTTAGGTGTTGTCTTTAAACTCTTCCTCAAAAAGTATTTTTATTAGTATGTTAGAAGCTAAAAATATCACAAAGATGTTTGGGGATAAAAGTCTTTTCTTGGGGCTCAATTTAATAATTGAACCAGCTGATAAAATTGCTCTTGTCGCTAAATCTGGTGCGGGTAAAACCACTCTTTTTAATATTCTATCGTCTCTTGATAAGGATTATAGTGGAGAGGTAATTTGCGAATTTCATAAGGTGAGAATGGTCTTTCAGGATGCGGGATTGTTTAGCTATAAAACCGTTAAGGAAAATATTGCATACGGTTGTGAAAAAAGAATTATCAAGGGTGATACCGAGAAAAGATATGTGGAGTGGCTAGATGTTAGTGGTTTAACGATGTGTGAAGATCATTACCCACATCAATTATCTAGAGGTATGAAACAGAAGGTGGCAATCATTAGAGCGTTTATTGCTGAGCCAGATCTAGTTCTAATGGATGAACCGTATAGTGCCATCGATAAAGAGAGTAGGGAGGCCATTGCCGATTATATTCGAATTAATTACAAAAAAACAGCAATTCTACTAGCCAGTCACCTGCCTGTTGATGCTGATTTTAAGCCTTTACAGTTGTGTGATCTATTTAGAAGTAATTAGGTCTCAATCTACTGTTTCACCATACTAGATTATTGTAATTATAAGCCTAGTTCTAGTTTATCGAAACGACTATCCATACAAGCACTAATATCAGTAGTAATGAATTTGCCATTGTAAAAAAGACTAAATATTGTTGCAGGACTTGGAGCAGCTTTAGCCTCTTCCATGGTTTTGAACTTAACAACTTTTAAAGGTATATTTCTCTTCTGGCAGGACTCAGTTAAAGATTTTTCTACATGATATGCCGCATAAGGACATCTGTTGGAATAATAGGCAACACATCCATCTTGCTTTGTAAGCGGCTTAATTTTAGTGCTTTTGTTAAAAAATGGTGGTGCAGCTTCTTTAATATTTAGGGTTAATAGAATAAAACCAGAAGGTAATTCTTCCACTATCTTAAATCCCTGCCTTATTAACCATTTTGTATCACTCATAAAATGGAATTTCTTTTTCCCTACAACTGTAACAAGGCCATGCATATTATGAGACTCTGCTGCATTTATGGCTTCTTGTAGTAGTTTTTTTCCATGTCCATTTTTCTTATATTTTCCTGATACCCAAAAGCAACCAATGTTCATATATCCTGGTGCAGTTATTGGTAACCACGCATTTTCAGCTGGTCCATATTCAATGAATACCTTTGCTCGTTCATCAAGTTTTTGAAAAATATACCCATTTTTAAATTCTTTTTTTAGCCAATCCTTTTTTTGCTTATAACTTTCGGTACATTTCTTGTCTGAGAAGGCACAGCATATATGTTCAGCATCTATATTATTGTTATTCAGGATTACATACATATTTAACACCGTTTTTCTGAAGTTAGGTTATTGAGTATTAATCAAAATAGTCTATAGCATCTGTGGATGCACTACTATACTCATTTATATTAAATTCAAAATAAGTACATGATTATAATAAATATTGATGGCATGAAAAAAATACATCGAAACGTTTGGATTATTTCTCAATAATGGTGTACTCCTTTTGTTGGGATTAAGGTTTCTTTAGGCTAGGATCCTAACTGTTTTGTAGCTACCGTGTATTTGCCTGAGTTTAACTTAAGTTATTCCAATAATAAATATTTGGAATCTGATGAATGGAGTCAAGTGTAAACAAGTGGGTGTTTCAAATTATGACAGTTGTAGCAAATAAAGGGAAGCCACCACAATTTTTCTAAAAAATATCTCATTAGCAGAAATACAAAATATATATAAGTTATACCCAGGCATTTAGCCCACTCGCACAGCTCGTTCAGTTCACCTTATTTAGCCGGTATTGCGAAGTGAAACGGTACCAAGAAAAAGAATACTATTTCCTAGTAATCGGTGCCAATATCGGCGGCAGGTTAACTTAATGTTCGGCAAAAGATAATGAATGACAGATCTCATTTACACTGAATTTAGATCATTCAGTCTGTATTCCTGAAAGGGCTGGAGAGATATGTATAACATTCTGTCAGTCATTGAAATATATGACTTATTGACCTCTATTTCAGCAGATAGAGTCTGTCTTGCACTTGGGGATAACAACAAACTGTAGCTGTTATGCCCCGACCACAATTGAAAAAGACTGAAACCGGTTATTGAACTTTCGAACATTGTCAGCAGTATTCATAATTAAACGAGGAGGAATAGTCATTATGAAAGAAGGTATTTCAAAAAGAGTTGGAAGGATTGTGAGTGGTAGCTTCAATGCTGTCGTGGATGCGATAGAAAATGTAGCTCCTGAGGTTGTTTTGGAGCAGGCCATCCGAGAAATTGACGATGCAATAATGGAGGTTAAGGCTGAGCTTGGAAAGGTTATTGCCAACAAACATTTAGCCAACAAAAAACTCATGGAAGAAAACAAAAGGCATGAAGATCTTTCGCAGAAGATTGAATTTGCAATTTCAGAAGCCCGTGAAGATCTTGCTGAAACTGCTATTTCACAACAGTTCGATATTGAGGCTCAAATGCCGATTCTCAAAACTACGATCAATGATGGGGGGATCCAGGAAAAAGAACTTGAAGGCTATGTATCTGCACTTCAGGCCAAAAAACGCCAAATGAAAACAGACTTACGAATGTTCCGAGAGTCCCTTAGAGAAGCAGAAAGTGTTTCCCTGTCTGCAAACGGGGCTACTGGTTCTGGTGGTAATGTTGAAGGCAAGGTTTCAAGAGCGGGGTCCGCTTTTGACCGGATAATGGAAAAAGCAACAGGGATGTCATCATCAAGTATGCTTACTGACAAAAGTACTGCAGCTCAAATGGCTGAGCTTGAAGACATGAGCAGAAAAAATCGGATTCAGGAACGATTAGCAGCAGTCAAAGGAAAACTTAAGACAGAGGATTAATACAAATGCTTAGCTTTTTTTTTGAAAGTCAAAATTTACCATTTGCCGTTTCCATTGCGCTGATGTTTTTCATCGCACTATTGGAAGGCGTAGGCACAGTACTTGGTGCAGGACTGTCGGGTTTTCTTGACAATGTTCTTCCCGATTTTGACTTAGATTTGGATGTCGATACGCCTGATATCGATGGTTCATCTGGAATTACCAAATTCCTTGGTTGGTTGAGGTTTGGTGAAGTGCCGGCGCTCATGATTCTTATAGTGTTTCTGACTGCTTTTGGTCTTATCGGTTTAGGAGTGCAAACGGTTATCCTAAGTGTAACAGGCTACCTCTTACCAGCGTTTGTGGCGATTGTTCCCGCTTTTCTTTTTTCAATGCCGGTTGTGCGAATTTTTGCAGGGTTATTGGGAAGGTTTATGCCAAGAGATGAAACATACGCTGTATCCCAAAAGGACTTTATCGGTAGAGTCGTCACAATAACTCTTGGATCAACTGTTAAGGGTAAACCAACCAGGGCTAAATTTTGCGATCAATTCGGCACGACACATTACATCATGATTGAGCCTGATGAGGAGGATAAAGAATACAATCATGGTCAAAGTCTTTTGATAGTGAGTCAAGAAGGGGCTATTTTTATGGTTATTGAGAATACAAAAGAGATGTTAAAATAACAATTAATCAAAACAAGGGGGTTGCATGGAAGTATTAATTATTGCAGGAATAATTCTGGTAGCATTTATGGCGCTTGGCTTAATTTTAACTAAGCTGTACAAGAGATCTACAAAGGAGATTTCGTTTGTACGTACCGGTTTTGGAGGGCAAAAGGTAGTTATGGATGGTGGCGCTTTGGTGCTTCCCATTCTCCATGAAGTTATCCCTGTGAATATGAACACCCTTCGTCTTGAAGTGCGAAGAGACAGTGAGCAGGCACTGATTACAAAAGACCGAATGAGGGTTGATGTAAGTGCAGAGTTTTACGTCAGATGTAGTCCAAATGAGCAAGCTATTGCTGTCTCCGCTCAGACTTTGGGTATGAAGACAATGAACCCAAGCCAACTGAAAGAACTAATTGAGGGTAAGTTTGTTGACGCACTTCGGGCAGTTGCTGCCGAAATGGAGTTAATGGAACTCCACGAACAACGAATTAATTTTGTCCAGAAAGTCCAGACTGTAGTCTCTGAAGATCTTACGAAAAACGGTCTTGAGCTTGAGTCGGTGTCCCTTACGGGACTTGATCAAACATCAAAGGAGTTTTTTAATCCAGATAATGCTTTTGACGCTGAAGGTCTTACCAAACTCACCGAAGAAATTGAGTCAAGAAAGAAACAGCGAAACGCGATAGAACAGGACACTGATGTAGCTATTTCACAGAAAAACCTTGAAGCTCAACAGAAAAAACTTCAGATACAAAAAGAAGAAGAATACGCCAGACTTGAAAAAGAACGTGAAGTTGAGATTCGAACTTCATTGCAGAAAAGGGAAATTGCCGTTCAGCAGGCCGAACAGGAATCCGCAATTGCGACAGAAAAAGCAGAAAGAGAACGTGAAGCTGAACAGTCTCAGATTAATGCTAGACAACAGGTGGAAACAAGCAGGATTATATCTGAACGGGCAATAGAAGAAGAGCGTATTGATAAGGAAAAACTTCTCAAAGAAAGAGATATTGCAAAAGCAAAGGCTGTTGAGACTGCAGAGATTGACCAGAGGAGATCTGTCGAACTAGCAGAACAAGATAAGGCTATTGCTATTGCCGAAAAATCTAAAGATCAGTCTGCTGCAAAAGCTGAAGCTGAAAAAGCAAGGGCCCTTGCTGTACAAGAAGAGGAAAAGGTTACCACGGTTCGACAAACAGAAATAGCTGAACGTGAAAAGGGAGTAGAACTTGTCGAAGCAGCAAAAATAGCTGAAAAAAATGCAATAGGTATCAAAGTATCTGCCGAGGCAGAAAAACAGGCCGCTGTTGATAAGGCAGAGGCAGTAATGACTACAGCAAAAGCTACTGCAGATGCCGATATGTTACAAATAGAGGTAAAAGAAAGGGATTATGAAATTGAGGCCGCAGGTAAACTCGCTTTGAATGATGCTGCCAATATCCTATCTAACGATCAGATCTCCATGCAGATTAAACTCGCTGTTGTAGATCAACTACCTGAGATAATAAGAGAAAGTGTTAAGCCAATGGAAAACATTGATGGCATTAAAATAATCAATGTCGATGGTTTGAGGGGTGGTTCTTCAGTGAGTCACAGTGATGATGGTGTTGAAAATTCAGGTGGAAAAGGTAGTCTTGCAGACCAGGTTGTAAACAGTGCCCTGAGATACAAAGCGCAAGCTCCTTTAATCGAATCAATCTTGAGTGAAGTAGGCTTGAAAGGAGGAGACCTTAACAGTCTGACACAAGGGCTTATGGGCGATCCTAAAGAGACCAATACTGAATGATTAAAAAGGCGATTGTGGTGTGTAACAAATGATAAAGTTAGGTAATGCTGACTCACTAATCCTGTAACTTGTTGATACAACAAGTTACATATAGTTAATTTAGAGGCTCAATTGGCATTGTTCAAATAAAACGGTAAAAATCGCCGAACAATTTATTAAACGCAGACCACTACCACCTTGGCAAATCAAAGTTCATTGATTTTGCCAAGGTTTCGGCATTAATCAAGCTCATTACTGGTTACCCGTGGCAGGTTATTAAGACGTTAAATATGGAAGACAAATGATAATATTTTTACCAATAGGTTTGATTGCGATCCTTGTTTTTTTCTTTATAAATCCTAAGCACAGCGATAAAGCTAAAGTATTGAAATTCAACATTATCTATTTTGCTATAACTTCGCTCCTTACTTTTGCATGGTATCCAGTCACGTTGGCATCAGCACAGAATGACCCGTTTGCTGCCGTCGGGGGCCTATTGTTTGCTTCATTTACTTTTGTTACGCTCTTGCTAGTAGGCGTTATTGTGAAATATAGACGATATAGTAATCACATATAGGTGTGCGGAAGAGTGACAAAAATATTGAATTTATCCGAGTAAAAGCGATTAAGAAAACTATTATTTAACCGCCAAATCAACACAGACCGCAACACGATTGTAGTATTTTGAAGTTTAAAGATGTAACAAAACTCATAGGTAACCAAGACAAATCAGTAAATAATCGGCTAACCCAACGTTACGTCCAAAAAGAACAACAATTAAGATTTGTATCAACAATAAAACAAAACTATAGTGAAATGAATGCTATCTAAATTATCACAGATAATATCTCAACCATGCATAGCTGTTGACCTTGGCACAGCGAATACTCGTATTTATACATCTCAACAAGGTGAATTGACAGAAAAGCCTTCTTCTATAAGCCTTACTGCCGGGAAAACAAATAATTTTTCAGACGATTATTTAGAATACATTAATAATAGACTTTCTACAAAACCACTTCGTTGTGGAGTAGTTGTTGATCTCAAAAATGCCACAATGTTATTGAAACCATTAATCAAAAATGCCAGAAAGTTTTTGATGGCTCCAGTAACACTAGCTAGCGCTCCAACAGATACAACGGAAAATGAACGTGATCTTCTTCGTAAAGCGCTTGTTAATGCGGGGGCCTCTCATGTGTCAATAATTCCAGAAGTTTGGGCTGCTGCAATCGGCGCAGGTATAAACATAGCTCATTCAAATGCGCAATTACTTATCGATATAGGTGATGGAGTCACTGACATGGCGATATTTCGCGATGGGCGTATTATTTACTCTTCATCGGTAAGAATAGCATGCAGTGACCTACAAAAATCTATCCGTTCGGCACTTATGTCAAAATACAAATTGATGGTATATGATCATGAGGCTGAGCGTTTAACACATGAAGTTTTATCAATTTCAAAGAGTGAAGAGCACGGTTGTGAATCCGTTGGTGTTGCTGGGATTGATGTTATGAAAAGATGTAAGACTAATATTTTGGTAAATAAAAATTATATTATATCTTCTATAGAGCCAGTATTGAATAAAATCACAAAAATGATTGAAGACTGTTTGAAAATACTTCCTGACAAAATATATTGCGAAATTCTTGAATCAGGAATTTCTCTGACAGGTGGCGGAGCTTGCATTGATGGGATGGATATAATTATAGCACTTAAAACCAAGATGGAAGTTAGAATAGCACCTGATCCAATACACGCAGTGATAAATGGTGCGGTTAAAACATTGAATTATTGGAATGGTAAGAAAAATTGGTGGGAAAATATTTCTTGGCCCAAGTTGCCAGCATAAGAAATAAAGTTTTTTTTTAATAGTATTAACCCAACAATTTAATCACCTTCCCAAGAGGGGCGCCGTTTTTAGAAGTAACGAAGTTTCCTGTATACGGTGTTATAATCAATTTACAGTTCTCCTTTCGGCAATTGATTAAGGCGTTAGGGTAAGCAAAGGATGAAAACATGGTAATATCAGGCATATTATTAAAAGCTAATGAAGCAAGAATAGTTACGTTAACAGGTTCAAGAAAAACTCATTCATTGCTTGCACCTAAGTTTAACAAATTATTATTACCAAAGAATCCATTACAAGAAGATGTTGCGGTTTTTGTTCAAGCCTTTAAAGCTTACTGTATAGATAATTCTGTAGACGGAATTGTAATAAACAGAAGAGTAACTAGAGGTCAAGCTGCTGGTGGAGCTGGTACATTTTTAATTGAGGGAGTGCTTCTGTCTATTTCAAGTGTCCCTATTGAGTTTATACACTCTGCTACAATTAGAGCAACCGAGAAAAGAGAAAATGAACTAAAAACAAAAAAACCTCAAACAGTCGATTTAGCAAAAGCTTATGATTTAGCTTTCGAAGGATTGAATTGATGAGTAGAAGAATTTAAAAAGTTGGATTCAAGTAATAAGAGCAACACGCCGACCAGTAAAGGCTTCCATTGGTGTCAAATTACACATTAAAATATTATCCTCGATTTCCTCGTCAGTGAGTGTTGCCATATTGTATTACAGCACAGAAAATCTGCTTTTTTGCTCGACTTAAGATCATTTGATATAACCATTCAAGCGGAAAGTTTCGGCATTAATTGTCTTCTTGGCCATGGCTGTCAACATTTTATTGTACCCTAATTTTTCGTAGAAAGTTTCTTTTCCTGGTACGGCATATAATATAATGGTTTCGACAGGTAATCGTTTGTGCAATTTGGTTATAATTTCACTTCCTATACCTTTGCCTTGAAATGCTGGTAAGATAACCAAATCGTAAATTGCGGCTTGATATACACCATCAGAAATTGCTCTGGCCATGCCAATTAGTTTTCCTTCATAAATCGCAAAACAAACTAGAAATGAGTTTTCAAATGATTTGCGAATTTTCTTAGGTTCCCGAACACCTAGCGGGGCAAGCCTGAATACTTCCGCTGCTTCATCCCAGTCGATATCATTTAATTTAAATTTAAATTCAATATTATTTTTCATATTTGTTGGTGTCATTTAAACTTTCTTTTAAAAGTTTACCAAAGGGAGTTGGAGGAAATCTGGATTAACGCAAGAAGATTAATTACATAAAAGATAAAATTCTCTGTGATGGCGTAGCATGTCCGTGAAAATAATATGTTTCCAGAAATGTGATCTTATATGCACGTAAAGATATCAAAAGGATATTCAGAGAACAACAAAAAAGAAACTACCATACTGAAATTTGATTGTAAAAAAGCAGAAAAAACAATTTTCCTTAGAAGTCACAGGTGTTGTTATAGTAGGATACGCCAATTATAAACAGACACTTAATGTTCCTATAGAGAGTTCTGTTGGAATCTAAGAGCACCAATTAGAAAGAAAAATAACCACTTCCCTCAACTTCTTCGTTGAGCTTAAAATTTAATTCTCGGAGATAAGCGAACAAAATGAGAATTCTATATCGCTTATATTAGATACTTTTCAACACTCTTTTTTAATGTCAGCGATGGGATTTTGTAGCCCCAGAACAGTCGCCTGTTTTTCCTGGAATATCCACTAGCTGCTTGCTCTTAAGTAATTTTTTTTTGGAGCAAAAAAATTTGCTAAAAATGAATTGAAAGGATAATCTACTAAGATAATATGCTGAGAAATCCGACTAGGCTGTCGGTTTTTAGTAGGCTCTTAGAAAGTAAGTCTTAATCGTTCACCTATATAGTTTATATCTTTCTGTTAAGAAGCACCTATCAGCGGACGATAAAGGATGCTGGCAGTCATTAGTTAATGACAATATTACGCATTATTTACAGACAGACAATGAGCAAAACGTATAGCTTAATTCTCGCATTGATTTGTGCGTCTATGTTGGTGTGCTGAATAAAATATTTTTTGAAATGAGAGCTATAATCATTCCCTCACTCACTACCGTGCGCAGGAGCCATTTATGAAAAATAGAATTCCAGTCTGGATTGACACTGACTTATCAATTGGCATTGAATATCCTGACAAGCCAGGACATTTCCATGACATAGATGACGCACTAGCCTTGATAGCCTCGTTTAATAGCCAGCTAATCGAGGTTCGCGGTGTAAGCGCAACCTTTGGCAATATAGATACCGACACCTCCTTTAGACTGGTCAAGGAATTGACTCGTAAATTTGGTCCTAAAGGATTGCCTGTGATTAAAGGTGCTAGCGGCCCGATAAAAAACGGAGTGTTACCTGAACAAGCTGCTGCAGATGCAATTGCCGAAGAACTCAAAAGAGGTCCATTGACTCTTATTAGTATTGGCTCAGCTACTAATATTGGTATATTGATCAAAAAATACCCTCACCTTATTGATAAGGTGGAAACCCTTCTCGCCATGGCCGGATCAAAGCGCAATCCGCAGAATCACTTTTTTGTTGGTCCCAAGCAAATAAAGCCTTTTAGGTCCATGAATTTCGAAGCCGATGTGGAAGCGTGGGAAATAATTCTCGCTAGCAATGTCCCTATTACCTTTGCACCCTTTGACGTTAGTCACAAGCTCTGGATCACTCCTCAAGATGTGAAGGAGATGAAAAACGGCGCCGGTGCCACTGGCAAGTACCTTGCTCCACACATGGAACAGTGGGCCAATGAATGGATAGATCTATGGGGATGTTCTGGCTTCAACCCATTTGATGTAATCGCACCAGGCTATATTCTTGCACCAGAGTTCTTTACCAGCGTAGAGCTGCCCGTAGGTATTATGGAGTATCCAGATGATACCATTGAGTATAAGAGCGGGGAGCCACCAGTTCTCAAACCATATCTCATTGCTTCCGACACGGAGCCTTCCATTTTAGCAAATCGCCGTGCCACCTTCCTTTCTGATGTTAATGAGGGTTTTAAGCCATTCCTTATGGATTTACTCAAAGGACAATTTTTCATGGGCACTCAGGTTCTTGGCTTTTCTCATATAAACGTGGTGGTTGACGATGTGGAAAAGGCGGCGGAATTCTATCAGCGTGCCTTGGGATTTCAGATGGCCTATAACGGTGCCGGTGGGCCTATAGACTTTGTAGACTATTGCGCTCCAGCCTTTGCAAAAGACGCTGGGTTTCTTGACGGATCAGTCAATGTTGACGTGCGTTTTGTCCGACATCCACAGGCAGGTATCTGTCTAGAACTTATGAAGTATAAGTATCCTGAGGGATCGCAGGAGGTTCATTTTTTCAAGACTAACGATATGGGCGGCCCTAGGCATATTGCCTTGGAAGTAGATGATATCGCAGCTGTTTTTACTCATTTGAAGAAACAGCCTGAAGTCAGGATGATCAATAGTTCAAAGAAGTATGGCATTCCAATAGATTTGGAGGGTACAGATATTTCCTTCTTTTATTGGCTCGATCCATATGGTGTTCAGTGGGAAATGGAATCAGGTAGACCTGTTGCCTACGGAAGAGATATCGGACTATAGACTCTAAATCAACGATTCGTAGGACCAGCCAATTAAGATAACTCACAAACAAAAACAACTTAGATGTTTTTAGATCTAGATACTGGTAGGGAATTTAATGATCAAAATTGATGGGTACACCGAACTGACGACCATCTATGAAGGCAAAAAGAGCCGTGTTTTACGAGGTGTTTGCGAGGCGACTGGTGAAGCAGTAGCCATAAAGATGCCTGCGGCTCTTATTCCATCTGGCACCGACCTTGCTGTAATAGAAAAAGAATACCAATTTTTAAAATCTCTTGATGTGCAAGGTATTCCAAAGGCTATCGATCGGATCGAGATGGGCAATTCACTTGCTTTGATTGTGGAATACTTCGACTATCCGTCCTTGCGGTCTTCTGTCGCCGATCTCAAACTCACAACGGCAGAAGGAGTTACAGTCTTTGAAAAAGTCACTGCCATTTTACATCAACTCCATAGTCGTTCCTTCATCCACAGGGATATCACTCCTTCTAACATTCTCTATGACCGCAAAACTGGTAATGTCGCTCTTGTTGATTACGGTTTTTCCACTGACATACCGGCAATGTCAGCTAGGGGAGGGGAACCGGAAATCATAGAAGGTACCTTGCACTACATGTCACCGGAACAGACAGGCCGTATTAATAGGAGTTTAGATCATCGTAGTGATTTCTATTCACTCGGTGTGGCCCTGTATGAAGTTCTAACCGGATTGCTTCCATTTGCCAGCGAAGATTTGGGTGAAATAATCCACTGTCATATTGCAACGGAGCCAATGTCACCTATTGAAATATCTGCTGACATTCCTCAAGTGTTGTCAGATATCGTCATGCGTTGTATGGAAAAAGATGCTAAATCACGCTATCAAAGTGCAAAGGGGTTACATCATGATCTCTTGCGCTGCCTGAACGAGCTTGAAGAAACAGGCTCTATCGCACCTTTTCCCATTGGTGAAGCTGATCGGAGCGATAAGTTTACCTTCCCTGAACGTCTTTTTGGTCGGGATGATGAATTACAGACCCTTCATAAGCACTACCAGCAGGTCGTTAAGGGTAACAATGCTATTGTAATGATAACAGGCCAATCAGGAGTAGGTAAGACCTCGTTGGTGCAGGAACTCAATCGCACTGTCGTTTCAGGTTATGGGTATATAATCTATGGAAAATACGATCCGTACAACCGTAATAAACCATATTCTGGTTTGACCCAGGCCTTTACATTTCTCATCAAACAGATACTCACCGAAAATAACGAAAGTATTGTTCGGTGGAAGACTAAGATAGTTGCGGCCTTAGGAGATAACGGTAGTATCATCACCGATTTGATCCCAGAGTTAGTATCAATCATAGGTAAACAAGCATTAGCCGATATCCTTGCACCGGCTGATGCTCGAACCCGGTTGAAAACCGTGTTCAGTAATTTTATTCAAACTTTTGGTTCGCCGAGCCAGCCCCTTGTCGTCTTTCTTGATGATCTGCAGTGGATCGATAATTCCAGCCTTGCGCTTATTGAATTATTTGGCTCTATGAAGAGTGGTAGCGCAATTTTATTTGTTGGTGCTTATCGGAGTAACGAAGTCTCAGAGTCACATCCCTTAACAACGTCGATTGAGACACTGAATAATCAAGGAGCAAATATTGCAGAAGTATGCCTTGAACCGCTTGGCAAAGATGCAGTAAGTGAATTTATTAGCGAGACTCTGTTTCGCCCTGTCTCTGATTTGTCATGGCTTGATGCTATGATTTTTGATAAGACAGCTGGTAACCCTCTATTTTTTCGGACAATGCTCACATCGCTTAAAGACGAAGGTCATATAAGCTTTGATTATGATGCTGCCAACTGGACCTATGACATAGAAGCGATAAAGGTGACTCCCTATGCTGAAAACGTGGTGGAAGCCTTGCAGGCAAAAATCGGAACATTGCCAGAGAAAAGTGTGGAAATACTCCGGCTTGGAGCTTGCACCGGAACCTCTTTTACCCTCGACTTGTTGAGCCACCTTGCAGGATGTGCCAAACAAGATATTGCCCTCTTATTAAAACCAGCAATAGCAGGTGGTCTTGTTTCCTCTTCACGAAGCGACTTCGAGCTCTACTTGCAGGAGCAGGCAGATGTCATGGATTCGCTCACCTATCAATTCACCCATGATCGCATTCAGCAGGCTGCCTATGATTTACTAGAGGAATCTCGACGACCAGCCCTACACTTAAAAGTGGGTCGTGTACTCATGGGGCTAGCCGAAGATGAGCAAACAGAGAGTCACCTTTTCGACATCGCTACTCATATGCAAAAAGGTGTGTCGCTCTTGACCAATAAGGAAGAGCGGTATCAGGTAGCAACATTGATGCTCCAGGCTGGAATCAAAGCCAAGCTCTCCACTGCATTTCTTGACGCTACCGAACTGCTTGGTTTTTCCCATTCTTTGCTGGTCGACAACACCTGGTTGAGCCATTATGAACTGACCATAAATATTCATATAGAGTATGCCGAAGCGCTCTCACTTTCGGCCAAGTACGATGAAGCCGAAGCTCTGTATTGCGTTATAGCGGATAACCTCACTCGTGCAGAGGATAGGTTGTGGCTCTATAACGTAAAGGTGAAACAGTATCATTATCAGGCAAAATTTGCCGAGGCCGTGGACATTGAGTTCGAGGGGCTGGCTCTCATGGACATTAATATTCCTCAGTCTGATGACGACCTGATGCCTTTTTTTGGTGCTGAAATGGAAAAAATTGGGGCTTTATTAGAAAACAAACAGCCTGAAGATTTCTATAATGCACCAGAAAACAGTGACGAATTGTTCAGTCGCAAACTGGAACTGCTATTCGATCTTTTCGCAGACAGTTATCTGATGGGGCGTGGTCTGCTCTGTGGAGTTACCTCTGCAGTCATGGCTAGGTTATCCATGGAAAACGGCAATAATCAAATGGCTTCAGTTTCCTACATCAATTATGCTTCTACCCTTTGTGCTCTTGGGAGTGATTATCCAAAGGGCTACGCTTTTGGTTCACTGGCAGTCAAACTGGCTGAAAAATATCACGTTCCTGCTTTGCAAAACTATACCTATCATGTTTTTTCCCTGGCGGTGAACCATTGGCATAATCCACTTGAATCTAGTCATGATTACTGGACCAAAGCCTCTAGGTTGGCCCTCGCATCTGGATCACCTTATGCCGGGTACGTTTTCTTGCAACTGGCCCATGTTCTTCTTGCGTCCGGTACCAATCTTGACTTGGTTGAACAGCAGATTGCACGCAGCCAAAATTTTTTGGAGGTGAATGGTCTCGATGCAATTATCACCTTGCTGGATATCATCGTTCATCAACCTGTTCGACATCTAAGAGATAGAACTAATAGCGTCGAAACTCTTGACGACGAGAATTTCAATACTGAAGAATTGCTCGAAACATTCAAAGAATTACCTTTTTTTACTGGTTCTCTTTACTATTCAATGCTTCGTGTAGCCAGTCTTTCAGGTGATATTTTACCAATTGACACCCTGCAGGAGTGGATCACGATGATTGATAACACTCAGCAGGGACAAATCATGCTGGCAGATAGCTACTTTTTCTATGTTCTTCTGCTTATTGACGGGCGTAGGGCTGCAGGTGAAGATGATATCCTCAAATATCAAGAGTTCATTGATATAGGTATAGCAAAAATGGAAAATTGGGCCTCGCACTGCAAGGCCAATTTCGATCACAAATATGACTTGCTCTGTGCCGAAGATGGCAATGGTGACCAAGGTTTGGATAGCATGGTTGATCAATACGACAATGCTATTCTCAAAGCTCTAGAAAATTCATTTATGCACGACGCCGCTCTGGCGGCAGAGAAAGCTGGTAAGTTCTGGATTAGTAGGGGAAAACCATATGTGGCGAAATCCTATATTGAACAAGCCTGTATTTATTATGCCCGTTGGGGTGCCATCTGTAAAGTTGACCAACTGAGAGAACAGTTCAGTGAATACCTTACTTATCTTGGTTCAAGTGACTTGACCACAAGTTTCCGCGAAACCCTTACTATCAACCCTTTCGTAACCAGTAGCTTATCTTTTTCAGCATCCTTGGATCTCTCCTGTGTCACCAAAGCGACACAGGCTGTTTCAAAGCACATCGTTATGGATGATCTGGGACGTGACCTTGTGTCTATCGCAATCGAAAATGCAGGGGCCTCTAAGGGGCTGCTTATGGTTAAGAACAACGATGGATTCAAAGTTCTCAGTTCAATTAGCAGTATCGCATCCATCCGTACCCCTGGTCCTACCGGCATGCTCTTCACCGAATCAGAAGAGCTTTCCATAGCCGTGATCAATTATGTCATTCGAACCGGCAAGACCATAGTTATGGACGATGCACCAGCCAATAAGCAATTTGCCCAATGTAGTTACATTAAAAATAAGAAAATCTCATCTATCTGTTGTATCCCCATTAAGAGACAGGCTGAGGTTAAAGCCGTGCTTTATCTGGAGAATCAAGCCACCACTGGTGTATTTAGAGAGGATAGGCTTCAAACCTTAGAAATTCTTGCTGCCCAGGCAACTATTTCCATGGAAAATGCCATGATGTACCAGGAACTACTTGATTTGAATAAGAATCAGGAAGAAATTATCATGCAGCGTACCAAAGAACTGCACGAAAAGAATATCGAGCTGGAATACCTTTCTACCACCGATCAATTAACCGGTGCCTTTAATCGACGGCGACTCGATGAAGAATTAGCCAAGGAAGTAAGTCTGTGTAAGCGGTACAATAAATCCGTATCCGTTATCATTTTTGACGTGGATAAATTCAAACTTGTTAATGATACCTACGGCCATAGTATTGGCGATGACGTATTGGTTAAATTGGCATCTATTATTTCAGAAAATGTTCGTTCTACTGATATCTTTGGACGTTGGGGAGGTGAGGAGTTTCTTATTATTATTCCAGAATTTTCTCAGAAAAGTGAACAAGTAGCAGAGAAGTTACGAGCAGTTCTCGAGTCTACAGAGCATCCTACCGTTGGTATAGTAACGGCAAGCCTTGGTGTTTCCTGGTACCAGGCAGGAGACACGGCTTCTAGTTTAGTTAGTCGTGCAGATGATGCTTTGTATCGCGCTAAGGAAAAGGGGCGTAATCGAGTTGAAACGGCAAGATAGTGATCCTCAATAAAAACAACAATGTTGGAGTATTGAATGAAAAAAATTCTATTTGTTCTGTCCGGTCATGCAACCATGGGTGGAGGGAAACCTGCTGGGTGCTATTTCCCTGAAATGGTACATCCTTACTATGTCTTGTCTGATAAAGGTGTCACCATTGATTTCACAACACCAGCTGAGAATGGTCCAGCTATTGTAGGTACTGATTTCAAAGACCCGTTACTTGTCAAATTTCTTTCTGCCCCTGTTCTGATGGAACGTGTTCTCTCTGCACCTATGCCAGATACCATTGATGCAGATCAATACGACGCTATTTTTTATACCGGTGGACATGGTGGTATGTTCGATTTTCCTGATGATAAGTCTCTTATTGAGATAGCCGAGCGTATTTACGCAAAAGGCGGACTGGTAACGGCTATGTGTCATGGTCCAGCGGGATTACTTAATCTCAAACGGCCTGATGGCGATTACATCGTTAAAAACATAAAGACAACAGGTTACAGTTTAACCGAAGAGGTTTTTTATGACACCCTGCTTGATATTCCCTTTGTTCTGGGTGAAGAACTCACTAAGCGTGGTTCTGAGTATTCAGACTACGGCTTGAGCCAGGGATTTGTTGTAACTGACGGACAGGTTATAACTGGTCAAAACCCCATGTCCTCCCATCTGGTCGGTGAAGCCATTGCGGCGGCATTGTTAGATTAATATCTCTCTCCGTCTCGCTCATCTACTTATGGGCGGGATGTTTTTTTGCAAGCTGTCGTGATTATTGGTTTTTACCAAACATCTTCCATATCTATATCAGGGTTGTCGTAATTTTTACATGTTTCAATCCATTCATTTTTGCCTTCTTTAATTTCTACTTTTAAGTCGTCCAAATCTTCTTTTTTTATTTCGCCAATCTCATACATGAATTGATAGAATTTCTTTAAGCTTGTAATGTTTGATTTGATTGATGATACAGAGGCCCACATGGCTTTTCTTATGAACCAATCACCTAGGAAGTAGTTAACTTGATAATAACCTTCTTTTGCCAGTTGCAACTCTTCAAAATACAAAAGGAAATCATTGATATAAAATTCAATATTACCAACATGTTTATTTATAGTTGAGGTTGATAATCGATTGGTTTCCAGGTGATCTCTGAATTGTTCTAGGAGCAATTGATTGTTTACTTTGATTTCGTCTATTTTTGTTTCACGTTCACTCATTATATATTCTCCTAATATAGCTTCTATATTGACCAGTTCATGATGTTCAGCCGATTAAGGATGATTGAAGTAGTTTTTATAAAACTAACAATAAATTAGCTAAAGTCCGAAATTCTAGGTTAGCGCAGAAATATTTACCATATGTTTTTTTTGTGAAATATGGCAAATAGATAACTAGCTGTGACTACTACATTAAAGTTTCTATCTTTGTAATTCTTTCTGCCAGTTCTTTTAATTTATTTGGATTTGGGTGGCCATTTTCAGTTCCGATTTTTACGCTTAAACTCAAATCCCAACCAATAGATCTAATATCATTGTTTAATAATTCTTCAATTGCGTTTTTCGATTCATCAAGGGTTTCAAAATAATGTGCATATTTGTAAAACCATAGTTCCAGTAATAAATCCTTTTTTTCATCATTATTTAGTGTAAATGCCATTTCTAAATATTTTGTAGCTTCATTTTTCCTATTGGTACCTAATAGGAAATGGGCATAATTCCCATTGAAGTTTGCATTTTCAGGATCAAGAGATAAGGCTTTGAGATAATATTTTTCAGCATTCTCATGATCCTTGTTGTCTATCAAAAAGTTGGCATAGTTCCCATTAGTGTGTGCACCTTCAGGATTAATAGATAATGCTTTAAGGTAATATTTTTCTGCATTCTTATAATCCTTTTTTACGTTATGCAAAAAGATGGCATAATTCCCATTGAAGCTTGCATTTTCAGGATTAAGAGATAAGGCTTTGAGGAAATATTTTTCAGCATTCTCATAATCCTTTTTTATGTCATTCAAAAAGACGGCATAATTCTCATTGAAGTTTGCTTTTTCAGGATCAAGAGATAAGGCTTTGATATAATATTTTTCAGCATTCTCATAATCCTTTTTTATGTTATTCAAAAATATGGAATAATTCCCATTGAGGATTGCATTTTCAGAATCAAGAGATATGGCTTTTAGATAATAACTCTCCAATTTTGAGGTATCATTTTTGACGAAATGCAAGAAGTAGGTGAAAGAATTCCACAACCAGGAGGTTGTAGGGAAAGCCTCTAATGCTTTGAGATAAATAGTATTTCTCTTTTCATAATCAGGTTCATTATCTGCTAGATCTGAATACTCAAAAGCTGATATTTCTTTTATAGGTTTATTCTCTGCGTTATCAATATTATCTTTATAATTTATTTCAGAAAGTTGTTTGTTTGCGGCTTCAATTCTACCTTTTGTTATCTCTTCTAATTCTTCTGTAATAGGTTTAATTTCATCAAAAACCCAAAGTAGTTCGTGCATTATTTCATCAAATCCAGCAATTTTTACAAAACAGCCATCCATTTGTTTAATTAGATTTTCAACTCTTGTAGAAACATTACTGTCTTTCATTCCACACCAAAAAAAGTTACTTGGTTTATTCATTTTTTGGAAATAGCTCATTAAACTACCATCGTTACCACCATAACCAATTACAATTGGGATATGGCTACTGAACATATTGTCTAAAGGCTCCTTCCAGCCTTCGTCTAGTTTACTGATTTCATCAGGATCACTTTGGGGAGATAATAAAAGGTCACGGTGGATTTTTATAATTAAGGGATGTATGTTTGATGGTCTGGCATAACCACTTAAAGATTCATGTCCGCAAACTAAAGGTGTTTTATCAGTAAATTGATAAATAGATGATTCAATTAAACTATCAAAGTTTGTGGTAAGAACAGTGCTTCCAGGTACTTTGCTCAATATTTGAGCTAGTATAATATGACCGCAAGTTGGCTTTGCGGATCGCATAGCTTGAACTAGAAATTCGTATCCCGAGGTTTTATCATTTTCAAAACGTTTCCTGTATATGGAACCGTAATGAGAAGCAAGATCATCCTGATTTAATTTTACTTCTTCTACCCATTGCTCAATTTCTTCATCGGAATATCGTTCTTTTATTTCCTTGAACCAATCTTTGGCTAATTGCCCTCCGGTGGGTATTCCACTCTTAAAACTTGCACCAGCTCCAATAATAAAACAAAACTTTCTGTTTTCAGTATTCTTATGAATATCTTTAAGGGTATGTTTGAATCTATGTGAGTTTATTTTTTTCATTCTTGTAATTTACCTTACAATTTACTTGGTTTTCTAGCACATAAAGTTTGGTTGATCAGCGAACTTCAACGAGTTCGAACGAACCATAGCTAATGATGTTGAGTGCGTGGGTGAACGAAGCCACTATGCTGCAGAAATACCTAAAATCTATGCTATACTATTCGTTCTAAATTTCAAAAGATTACAACAAGAAGGAGTATACCATGAACATAATAGAATCAAAACGATTTGATATCTTATTGGAATCATATTTTAACGCAAGATTGCCAATGGCTTAACAATGTAAAACTTCCAACTGTAAAACCAATGCTTGATATTCTCTCTCTAAATAAAAGTTAGTAAACTAATATGTGCTATGAGCAATCATAGAAATCGTGTTTTTTGCTGGCATATTATTAAATGGGCTTTAATTACTTGTTGGCCGATAGCGATGAACAACGTGATACATATTTAAATAAATCCTGCCTGTCTGTTTTCTTATTGATTTGGAGGAAAGAGGCCTTTCTCCCCTCAGTGGTAGCCAAGTTGTCGACAGATATTTTATGAGACGATGATCTCTTCGTTTGTTGCTGGTCGGCTAATATTAGTCTCTGTTTCAGCACTTTTTAACCCATTCTTTTTAATAGTTAATCAAAAGGTATTTTAGGGTTTTGGTGACTATCTGCGCCAATTTATGTTGTTTACTCCTCCAGATAAAAACTTGACACAGCTCTGTCACTTTGTTAAAAACTCAATACAACCCAAAAGAACCCATTTGGGTGTGGTTTTAATTTTAACGAGAAAAATTTAAGTTCAGGAGAGAACTATGAAAAGTTTTACGCGTAAAATTTTAATGGCAATGATATTTTTTCTGATGTTGCCCCCCTTGGTTGCGAGTGCGTCAACCTTGAAAATTGGTATTGCAGCAGAGCCTAGCTCCACAGACCCTCATTTTCATAATGTTGGTCCCAACAATGCGTTGGCCTATCATTTTTTTGATCGTTTAATTCACCAAGACGAGAAACAGAGACTGTATCCAGGGCTTGCAGTAAGCTGGGAAGCCACCAGCCCTACTACATGGGTCTTCAACTTACGAAAAGGTGTTAAATGGCACGATGGTACTGATTTTACCGCCGCCGATGTTATCTACACCATTGAAAGAATCCCTAATGTTCCAAACAGCCCATCGTCCTTCACCTCTTTTGTAAAGCAGATCAAAAGTCATAAGATAGTGAATGATCATCAGATCATCTTTGAGACCAAAACTACCTTCCCTTTGATGGCAGCTTACATGAGTGCTTTCAGTATCGTTTCCAAAAGTGCTGCTGAAAAATTTCTTAAAGAAAACAGTGACCTTGTTAAAGATATCTATACTATTCCAAGTAAATTTTATAACGACGGAACTCTGCTTAACGGCACCGGTCCATATAAGTTTGTTGAATGGATTAAGGGTGATAGAGTTGTTCTTGCCAAAAATGAAAGCTATTGGGGAGAGAAAGCAGATTGGGAGAAGGTTGTCTTCAAGCCTATATCCAGTGGCTCTTCTAGGATGGCGGCTCTATTAGCAGGCGATGTAGATATCATCGATAAGGTGCCAACAGCAGATATAGAAGGTTTGAAAAAGAATGATACTGTTAAAATTTCCCAAGGAATTTCAAATCGTGTGATCTATCTTCATATTGATACGGATCGAGACAATTCTCCTCACGTTACCTATATCAATGGCAATGAGATGACCAAAAACCCTCTGAAAGACGAGCGAGTACGCTTGGCAATGTCTAAGGCGATCAATCGTGAAGCAATCGCTGCACGTGTTATGCAAGGACTAAGTGTACCAGCAAGCCAATCTCTTCCTGATGGTTTCTTTGGTGTTTCTGAAAAACTTCAGCCAGAAAAATTTGATCCAGAAGGTGCTAAGAAGCTTCTAGCTGAAGCGGGTTACCCTGATGGTTTTGGTCTTACTATTCATGGTCCAAACAACCGATACATTAATGATGCGAAGATAACCCAGGCAATTGCTCAGTTTCTAACCAAGGTTGGTATCAAGACCAAGGTTGTGACTATGCCAAAGAATGTTTATTTCTCACGGGCAACAAAACTTGAGTTTAGTCTCATGCTTCTTGGTTGGGGTTCTGATACTGGCGAGCCTGGTTCCACTATGATGAAACTTCTCCACACCTATGACAAAGCTAAAACCATGGGAACATCTAATCGCGGTAGATTCTCTGATAAGAAATATGACACCATGATTGAAGATGCCATGATGACCGTTGATGCGGATCAGCGTGAGCAAAAACTCAAAGAATGTGCTGAATATGTGTTTGGTGAAAAACTTGGCTTTATCCCAGTTCACTTTCAGGTAAATACCTGGGGATCACGTAAAGGGATTAAGTACCAGACGAGAACGGATGAGTACACCTTGGCAAATCTTGTTAAAAAAGACAACTAAAGCAAGATCTTGCCGGTATGGGGTTGCTATATTTGTGAGCAATCTCTGAAACATACGCGCAGCAGTCTTCCGGGGCTGCTGCCTACTGGTTTTAAGATAGGAGTACCGGTAAGAGTTTGTTGAAGTTAAGGGAAATGACTCCCTGACGTAAATCAGGATCTTGATGTGATTGTTTTTATTTTACGAAGACTATGGCAGTCCTCTTTTGTGCTGCTCACAATGTCTGTAATTGTTTTTGTTGGCGTTTATGCCATTGGTAATCCGGTTGATATTCTGATCAGCCCAGATGCCGACCAGATTGAAATTGCGCGGGCAACCAAGGCCTTAGGTCTCGATAAACCACTCTATGAACAGTATGGTTTGTTTTTGAAAAATGCCGTTCAGGGTGATCTTGGTTCCTCATTTGTTTACAATGAGCCAGCCTTGAAAGTTATTTTGCAGCGTATGCCAGCGACCTTGGAACTTGCCTTTACGGCTATGTTCTTCTCGGTTATCTTCGGCATCCCCTTGGGCATGTATGCAGGGCTCAAAAGTGACACTTTTATAGGCAAAACGATCATGAGTGGTTCCATTCTCGGTTTCAGTCTCCCTACTTTTTGGGTAGGGCTTATGATGATTATGCTTTTTTCTGTTATTTTGGGTTGGCTGCCGTCCGGTGGACGGGGCGAAACTGTCACGGTTATGGGTATGCAATTTAGTTTTTTGACCCTTGATGGTCTTAAACATCTGATTTTGCCTGCCTTGAACCTTGGCCTTTTTAAGCTTTCCTTAACTATTCGTCTCGCTCGCTCAGGCGTACGAGAATGTATGGTGATGGATTACATCAAATTTGCCAAAGCTAAAGGCTTATCAAAAAAACGAATTGTTGGTGTTCATCTGCTGAAAAATATTTTAATCCCGGTTATTACCGTTTTGGGACTAGAGCTCGGCGGACTTATTGCTTTTGCCGTAGTCACAGAGACGGTCTTTTCATGGCCTGGTATGGGAAAACTGATTATCGACTCAATCGCCGTATTGGATAGACCCATTATTGTGGCTTATCTATTGATCATTTCCCTGATGTTTGTCCTTATCAATTTTATTGTCGATATCCTTTACTCTGTATTGGATCCGCGCGTCAGATTACAGGATTTTAAATCATGATCGCCATTGAAAAAAACAGCCCAGCCAAACGGCTGATCAAACAATATATTAAAAGCCGCATGGCTGTGGCCGGATTTGTAGTATTTATCGCAATTGTCTTTATGGCGCTATTCGCCCCATATCTTTCGCCCCAAGATCCTTACGATCTTGGGCAACTAGATATAATGGACAGTCTATTGGCACCAGGCGAGACGAATATGGATGGAGTACCCTATATCCTCGGCACTGATGATCAGGGTAGAGACATTCTTAGTGGTATACTTTACGGTCTACGAACAAGTCTCGGCGTTGGTGCACTTAGTGCATTTTTTGCCCTTATCATTGGTAGTGCTCTCGGTCTTACCTCCGCTTATTTTGGTGGTCGAGTAGATACCTTTATTATGCGGCTGGTCGATCTTCAACTCAGTTTTCCGGCTATCCTGGTGGCCCTTGTACTCATGGCGATATTAGGGCAGGGAGTAGATAAAATTATTATAGCCCTCATTATTGTCCAGTGGGCTTATTATGCCAGAACTATTCGCAGTACAGCTCTGGTAGAACGACAGAAGGAATATATTGAATCCGCGACCTGTCTGGCTCTGAGTGATTTTAGAATTGTATTTCGGCACCTCCTTCCCAACTGTTTACCACCGATGATTGTTGTGGTAACTGTACGGGTGGCAGCGGCTATCTCCCTTGAGGCTACTCTGTCTTTTCTTGGTATCGGATTGCCAGTCACTGAGCCTTCTCTTGGATTGCTTATAGCCAATGGTTTCGAATATATGCTTAGTGGTAGGTATTGGATTAGTTTCTTTCCGGGTATGGCACTTTTAGTCGCAATTGTAAGTATCAACCTGGTAGGAGATCAATTGCGTGACATCTTAAATCCGAGGCTACAAAAATGATGACAATAATGCTTGCTTATATGCAAAAAGATCCAAGGCTGCAATAATGAACGATAATACAAACACCCTAGAAGTTGAGAATTTAAAAACCCACTTTTTTACAGAAGATGGTGTGGTAAAAGCCGTTGACGATGTTAGTTTTCATGTCGGACGAGGCGAGGTCTTGGGGCTAGTAGGAGAATCTGGTTCTGGGAAATCAGTAACCGGGTTTTCACTTCTTGGTCTCGTCGATCCGCCGGGCAGAATAACAGGCGGACAGATTCGTTTTAAAGGTCGTGAAATCAGTCAGGCACCAGAGAAAGAGCTCACTAAGTTGAGAGGCAGCCGTATTGCCATGATTTTTCAGGATCCGATGATGACTCTTAATCCTGTCCTCCGCATCGACACTCAGCTAATTGAAGCTATTTTAGCCCATGAAAAGATATCGGTGAAGGCTGCACGGGAACGAGCCCGTCAGGCACTAGAACAGGTTGGAATCCCATCGGCTGCAGAACGATTGAAAGCATATCCCCATCAGTTTTCTGGTGGTATGCGACAGCGCGTGGCAATTGCCACGGCAATTCTCAATAAGCCTGACCTGATTATTGCCGATGAGCCAACGACAGCACTGGATGTAACCATTCAGTCCCAGATTATCAATGTGGTTCAGAACCTCTGTAAGGAACACGGCACTTCACTTATCTGGATCACCCATGACTTAACAGTCATTGCTGGTCTTGCTGACCGTGTATGTGTGATGTATGCCGGGAAAATTGTCGAACAGGGTAATATTGACGATGTGCTCGACACCCCAAAACATCCTTATACCGAAGGACTTATAGCCTCTGTTCCGAGCCGGAACAAAAGGGGAGTGCCCTTGCGCCAGATCAAAGGTATGACACCCTCTTTGCTGAATACCATGAAGGGTTGTCTTTTCGCCGAACGGTGTGATTATGCAGCTGAAAGATGTCGTAAGGAAAGCCCTAGTGTAAGTGATTCTCCTACGGGTCAGTTATTTAGATGTTTTTACCCCAGATAAAAGATGTGATTATGATTTCAAAACCAGACGAGACTTCTGAAATACTTAAGGTGAGCAATCTATCCAAGCAGTTTGTTAAAAGATTGGATTTTATTGAAAAATTTGCCCAGAAACTGGGGGCAAATGTTAAAGAAGAGGTAGTAAACGCAGTTGATGACGTGAGCCTCGGTATCCAGCAAGGTGAAGTGGTAGGACTTGTTGGTGAGTCCGGCTGTGGAAAATCTACCCTTGGGCGTATGATTGCGGGCATTCTCACTCCCACAGCAGGTGATATTTTTTATAGAGGGCAAGATGTCCTACACATGTCAAAGAGCGATGCAAAAGAAACGGCTCTGAAGATTCAGATGATCTTTCAAGATCCCTTTGCCTCATTAAATCCCAGGTTACGGGTTCGAGATATCATTGGTGAGGCGCCTTTGGCCCACGGTATTGTCGAGAAAAAGGATATTGAAAGCTATCTTGCAACGGTCATGACCAAGTGTGGTCTTGATCCAGAATTTATGATCCGCTATCCTCACCAGTTTTCTGGTGGCCAAAGACAACGTATAGGAATTGCCCGAGCCCTTGCCGTTAAACCAGACCTTATCGTTTGTGATGAATCAATCGCCGCGCTTGATGTATCTATTCAAGCCCAGATTTTAAATCTTTTTATGCAGTTGAAAAAAGACATGAATCTGACATACCTTTTTATCAGTCATGATTTGGGAGTGGTGGAACACATTAGTGACCGTATTGTGATCATGTATCTTGGCAGGGTCATAGAGGTCGCTGAAACGGAAA
Organism: Desulfotalea sp.; assembly: GCA_051531995.1. GTDB lineage: Bacteria > Desulfobacterota > Desulfobulbia > Desulfobulbales > Desulfocapsaceae > Desulfotalea. The sequence continues at coordinate 60,743 of JAOPTU010000008.1, read as the reverse complement.
TACTATTTAAGGGGCCTTACCACCCGTATTCTCTCGCACTTTTTCATGAAATACCGCGACTTGAGAATAGACATATGGCTTTTGACCCTATTAAAGGAGAAATTCCATCACCGCTCGATCCACCACCTGGATGTCATTTCCACCCACGGTGTCCTGTGCGCAAGAGCATATGCAGCATAGAGAGACCACTGCTGAAGGAAATAGAACCAGGACGATTTGTTGCATGTCATAACCCACATTTAAAATAGATTGTTGTATGAAAGATATGAAGAGCGCTCAAAAACTCAAACTTGTCGTCGTCGCAGTACAATATGGTTATCTAAAAAAAATAACCGGCCAGCTGGAAACCATGTTTGGTGATCTGATTGAAGTAAGATCGTTCCAGCTCGGTATGCTTGATAAAGAACGGATTGAACCAGACGAGGTACTTTTTTCTACCATCCCTAATCTTGAAAAACTTGTTCAAGCAAGCTTTCCACAAATAAGAGGTTTTATTAGCGCTGGAAGATCAATTAACCTAGTCAACACAGGGGAAATCCTCTCCTTGGAACCGGGACGGCGTATTCTTGTTGTGGGTGATCACCAAGAGGTTACCCAGAAAATCATCCAAGAACTTACCGATAGCCATTTTAACCATCAATATATTCCGTTTCATCCAGAATATGACCATGCTGAGCCTGTTGATTGTGCTGTCACAAGTGGTGAAGTGGAACTGGTTCCGGATTTTATTGATCATGTGATCAACATCGGCTTGAGGGTTATTAGTCTCGAAACCATGCAAGAGATCAACGGCAGATATATGCTTGACCTAGGATTTGAGGAAATGAACCGACAGTATATTCTTTCCTTGGTTCATGTGGCGACCGCATGGGCTGTATCAAAAAAAAATAAGTACATTTCCAACTGGATTGGCACCAAGATAGATGACAATCCAGATCAGAAGTTCCATGATTTTATCTCCCAAAGTCAAGCGATGAAAACCTTTATCAGCCAAGCTCGGCAACTTGCCATAACCAAGTATCCGGTCCATATTGATGGCACCATTGGGGTGGGTAAAAGACGTGGCGCGATTGCCATTCATAATGAGTCTAGGTTTCATTTAGGTAAATTTTTCTGTGTTAACTGTACCTGTGAAAAGAAATCGCTTGAGGAAAATCTATTTGGTTGGGAGGATGGCAACGCTGCCTATCCAGGTCTTTTGGAGCTTGCCCATGAAGGTACAGTCTGCATTGAAGAAATCGAATATATGGACCAATCTCTCCAAGAGAAACTGGCCTCATTTCTACGTGACGGATATCTAGTCAGGGAAGGTGGTAATGAAGAAATAGAACTCAGTACGCGACTTGTAACCACAAGTACCCTGCCTCTTGCGGAGGCATTCAAATCAAAAAAAATCCGTCAGAAACTATATCATCATCTATCCTTACATATCTGTACTATGCCCACTTTGGCCGAGAGAAAAGACGATTTCGATCAGCTCCTCAAAAAGTATCTTGAACAGGGATTGGGTCGACCTGAACTTGAAATTGAAGATGCCGCTCGGACAGTGCTTAAGGCTTACAGCTGGGAAGGAAATGTACAGGAATTTTACAATGTCCTTTTTCACCTGGCCTGCTTGGGTCAACAGAAAATCACAATGGATATGATCCCCTTTTATATCCACAAGGCAAATTCAGGGCCTATGGAGACCATTGTCCACAACCCCGCATTAAATTGTAAAGAAATCATAGAAAAGATTGAAACCTCGGGAGTACTCGCAGAATACCTTGAAATTCTTGATGTCTATCTCCAAGGGAAAAAAGAAAATAGATCCTTTGGCCGAGCGGTCGTAATTGAGTATTTAGAAGAAAGGGGATTGACCATGAGCAAGCAAAAACTACGTCTCAAACAGGAGCGACTCAATAAATTGGGCCTCCTCAATGTTATGAAGGGACGTGCTGGCACGACTATCTCTCGTATTGGCGAAGAATTCTTAACCCAAGTACAGCGAGGCAATTCATGAGTCAGTACACGGTATCGGCTAAACAGATCCTAAAAGAAGCTATCACAATACAGCAGATTGCCGCACCCACCTTTTGTGAGCAGGAAAGAAGCACCTATGTCTGCCAAAAGTTCAAGGAAGTTGGTTTGCAACAAGTTAGAACGGATAGGCTCAATAATGTCTATGGCCGCATTCCCGGAGGAGATCACAATCCTATAGTTGTCAGCGCTCATATGGATACTGTTTTTGGGCAAGAAACAGATCTAACAGTGCAGCAAGATGAAATAAGGATCTACGGACCTGGTATTGGCGATAATTCACTTGCAGTGGCTACACTTGTTGGGCTGAAAGAATTAGTCGCTTCGTTTGCCGAGAAACCCGCAGGGGATATTATCTTGGTTGCCAATGTCTGCGAAGAGGGGTTGGGCGATTTATCTGGAATTAAAGAGGTAGTGAATATCCTAGCACCAGAACAACCAAGTGCCTATTTGGTTCTAGAAGGTATGGGGCTTGATCGAATTTATGTACAAGGGGTCGGAGCAAAACGGTATAAGATTACGGCAACCGCACCAGGTGGTCATAGTTGGAACGACTTCGGTCAAGGCAGTGCAATCCATACTCTTGTGAGAATTGCTGCTAAACTTACCGACCTTGACGTTCCAGTGGAGCCTAAAACGACATATAATATTGGCATGATTCAAGGTGGACGATCGGTAAATACCATCGCGGATACCGCCTCTATGCTTCTTGATTTACGATCTGCTGGTAAAGATAATCTGGCCCAACTTGTGGATAAGGTAGAAGCGCTGTTTAATAGCTTTAGTTCAGAGAAAACCACTATTGATTATGAGGTGATCGGTAGCCGTCCATCAGGTGCGATCTCAGTTGAGAGCGATCTCGTCCGGCTTTGCCAGGAGGCCCACGTATTACATGGCAGAACAGATGTGCAACTGAAGGCAGGGTCAACGGATGCTAATATCCCATTCTCGTTGGATATTCCGGCAGTGTGCCTGGGCCTCACGCAAGGTAAATATGCCCATTTAGAAAAGGAATATATTGAAATCGTCCCCTTTGTAGAAGGATTATCTATTCTAGGCCATATTCTACAAAATATCTGGGAAATGAAGAGTGATTAGCCACTTTTGTTATGTAAATACCTTCATTTTACCATAGCTACCATGGTTTGGCTTTCTGTGTTGACATGGTGTTAGTTGGATAGATGCACTCATTAGGATATTCAGGGCTTTTTATGAAAAAATAAGAAAGTCGTTTCTTTTATTGTTCTTACGCTTATAGTTACGAGCCTCATTGAGTATTGCTGATCGTATTAATAAAATTAAAGATGGAATGATAATAAATGAATAATAATGACGTATTACGGCGTATTCGCTATGCTTTTGATTTTGATGATTTTAAAATGATAGAAATTTTCAAGGCAGCCGCTTGCGAAGTGACGAGAGTTGAGATCTGTGAATGGTCAAAAAAAAATGAAGATCCAGACTTAAACATGATCGAAGATGTACAGCTTGCGACTTTTCTTAATGGTTTGATTAACGATAAGCGCGGTAAAAAAGAGGGACCTCAAGCTGAGCCTGAAACTAGTTTAACCTCTAATATCATTCTGGTTAAACTTAAAATTGCCTTAAACCTACAGGCAGATGGTGTTCTTGATCTTTTATCTCTTGCAGGTCAACAGCTAAGTAAATCTGAACTCAGCGCCTTTTTTAGGAAACCGGGACACAAGCACTACCGAGAATGCCCCGACGAGATTTTTCAAAATTTCCTCAATGGAATGCAATTGAAATATCGTAAGTCTTAGTAGTAGTGGTAAATTGAAGTTTTTGTCTTTAGTCCAGTGTGTTTGTTTCAAACACACTGGCAAAGCATGTCGAATTCCAACTCTGATTATTGAGTTTTGTAGGTTCAGGTTGTGAGAGGAACTGGTGTTTCTGTTTGCGGTCGTGGGCCATTGCGTCTTCTTCACATTGTATCTGCACCCAGCAGGTGAGGGTGCTGGTACTTCCCGCGTTATCTGTCGCTTTTTGAGTGGTGAGGTAGGCTATTTCAAGTTCCCTGTCGTGACTATTGATGTGCTCGGTCTGGCAGATATAGTTCCTTGCCTCTACAAATGAGCTGAATTTGCGCAACTTCTTGGTGTTACGACACCGACAATATTTGTGCTCGCCTATACACCACGGTGTATAGTGGTAGTCTGCTCCAAACATTGTATCGTCAAATTGTTTGATAATTAATACAAAGTATCCTTTCACTCTTTTCAAATATCATTTGTTTTGGCTTATGGTTATGGAAAATCATTATTTCTTTTTTAAACCATAAGTTGTGTTGAACCAATCACAAGTATCTTTTTGCTATAAGTGGCGTGAATAACTAGAAACTAATATGAATAATGAATATTTAAGTTGATGATGATGTGTCTATTCTCAGTGTCATTATGTTGTCATTAGTAATGCCTGTTGAGTATGAAAAATTTTAGTGTTTTTAAGCCATATTTTTCAAAAGAGCGACGAATTTACCTATCTAGTTAGTGACTTGTTAAGGTCATTAGTAATTGGTCGCGCCATTATAAGATCTTAAAGTTTCCTTTGCTATTACCCTCAAATGTTTGTAGTGTGCCGCTCTTTTGCCTTATGCAATCCTTGGAGTAGCTGTCACTGTAGATCCCTGCTTCCCAAAACTTCACTATATCAATAAATAATTTATGCGTTCTTTTTTCTATAGCTCCGCAAGCAGTCTCAAAACTGAGATTAGCTCAGGAGTAACCGTTGCACTTGCCCTAGTTCCCGAGGCTGTTGCCTTTTCCTTTATTGCTGGTATCGATCCCTTAGTCGGTCTTTACGCAGCTTTTATGGTTGGTCTTGTTACTTCTGTCTTTGGTGGCCGGCCTGCCATGATTTCTGGTGCCACCGGAGCTTTAGCGGTTATTATGGTTGACCTAGTACGCGAAGGTAATGCCATGGGGCTTACTATGGATGTGCCTGTGGCTAACATGGGTTTATATTATCTTTTTATCACAGTTATTTTAATGGGTTGTTTTCAGGCATCAGCAGGAGCGTTTAAGCTTGGTAAATTCATTCGCCTTGTCCCGCATCCTGTTATGCTTGGTTTTGTAAATGGTCTTGCAATCGTTATTTTCATTTCGCAACTTGGAATGTTTAAAAGCACTGAAGGTGGACTAACTCAGTGGCTTGTCGGTACAGATCTTGGAATCATGCTTGGTCTAGTTTGTTTGACTATGGGTATTATGTTTTTCTTACCTAAACTTACCACAAAGATTCCAGCCGCTCTTACAGCCATTGTTGTTGTAACTCTTTTGACCATTTTTCTAAAACTTGATGTTTCAACCGTTGGCTCGTTCATTCGTGATGGTGGCGGAGAAGGTTTAAAAGGCGGTTTACCATTATTTCAATTTGATCTTTTCTCTATCATCCCTTGGAATTTCGAAACTCTTTTGTTTATTGCACCTTACGCTTTTATTTTGGCAGGTGTAGGACTTATTGAATCTCTTCTTACCTTGAACTTAATTGATGAAATCACAGAAACTCGTGGTAACGGTAATCGGGAATGTATGGCTCAGGGGCTTGCAAATATTGTAACAGGATTGTTCGGTGGAATGGGTGGCTGTGCAATGATTGGTCAATCCATGATTAACGTCAATAATGGTGCTCGAGGGAGATTATCTGGCATCGTGGCTGCCCTTTCACTGCTATGTTTTATCCTCTTTGCCTCTGTCTATATCGAACTTGTACCGATTGGTGCACTTACTGGTATCATGTTCATGGTTGTTATTGGTACTTTCGCTTGGTCAAGTTTGCGAATTATCCCGAAAATACCCAAAAGTGATGCTCTTGTATTAATCTGTGTTTCAATTTTGACCGTTGTTTTTGATCTCGCTGTGGCAGTATTCATCGGTATTATAATGTCTGCCCTTGTTTTTTCTTGGGAGAATGCGCTTAGAATTCGTGCCCGTAAGAGTATTAAAGAAGATGGCACCAAGGTTTATGAGATTTGGGGGCCACTATTTTTTGCATCTAGTCAAGCCTTCACATCTAAGTTCGATGCTAAAGGTGATCCTGAAAAGATCGAGATTGATTTTGCTGAATCTCGTGTGTCTGATTATTCTGGTATCGAGGCGATATCTTCAATTATTGAAAAATACGCTAAAGAAAATAAGCAAGTAAAGCTCAAGCGCTTAAGTACAGATTGCAAGAAACTTCTTCGACGTACAGATCCCAAATACAAAGATCTGATTCTTGAGGAAGTTGATGATCCGCATTACCATGTTGTCGCTGATCCGGTTATTTTTGAACAGAAATAATTCAGGGTCTGTTGCTCTGAGCCTATAATTAAAAAGCCTTCTAGTATTTTTACTAGAAGGCTTTTTGTGTTTTAAGTTAAGAAGAAAGAATTAATCATTATGGTAGTAAGTTTCAAGAGACATGATCGCCTCTTTTAAGGCCTGGACATATTTGGGATCTACGTTTTGTTTTACTTTCATGGCAGCGACAATGACTGTGTGATGCTTAACTAAACGCTCGGTGTAATCTTTTTGGCTAGCCTTAACTCTTTGGGTGAGGAAGTAATCGCTAATGGTGGCAATAATCTTTTGCGCGTGTATCTCCTTATTATTAACCCATCTTGTAGCTTGGTTTACGGATTGGGCATCAGTTTTGCCAGCTAGGTCAGCAATTAGTTTTGTGGCTTTTTCTACTGTTTGAGCATCTTCTAGCATCATTTCTACTCTTGCTGAATCATTATAAATTCCACATGGTATTTGGCAGTGAGTATAACCTGTACTAGGTGTAATTAGGCTGAGTCCGATGAATGTGCAGAAAATTATGAGTGCATTAAATGCATTTTTTTTCATGTTGCATTCTCCTTTGAGTTTTTTGCGATTGTGTTTAATAGTAAAAACGAAATGAGAAAGTTTCCCATTAATTATGAAATCAATTATAAATTACTAAATCAAATTAGTTTAGAAAATTATATTGGATTGGCTTCTCAGAGTAATTAAAACATGGTATTTAGTAGCCGAAATAATAGGGGTTGTATTTTTTTGAACAGGCATTTGTGCAATATGTAGAAAAACTAAATTATGGATCAAAATAGATATTTTGAACAAATAAAATTGCTTTCAGGTATGGCAATGCTTCTGCAAAGCTGCGAGGTGGAAGAGGACATTAGTGATGTTATCTATTGGTATTTACCTAAATTGTTCCCAAATTTCACGGGTGTTATTCATCTGTTAAAATCAGAGCGAAGTGTGGATAATGAAAAAATTGAGACTCTTTTTTCATGGCCCGAGGATTTTGTACGCGAAAAATCTAATCCAAACATTGAGCATTGCCGAGCCTTTGTTTACGGCTCGGCAATAGAATCACTTTTTGGAAGTAATTGTAATTGCTCTAATTGTTGTTCCTGGTCGCTTTGCTTACCATTACGTGATGGTAGTAAATCCATTGGTCTTTTTTGCCTTGAGTGTAATGACGATTATCAATTGTCATCACCAGACAAGGGTGTCATTTTTATGGCAGCTGAATATCTCTCTTTGTCTATATCCAATCTTAGGTTAAAAAAACATCTGCAAGAATCGGCAATTCGAGATCCTTTGACCCAATTGTTTAATCGAAGATATCTAGATAGTATTATTGGCAAAGAGATGATTAGATCAAAGGATAATGATCTTTCTTTTGGCTTGATTATTATCGATCTTGATTTTTTTAAAGAAATTAATGATTCTTATGGTCACTATGTTGGTGATATAGTTTTGAAAAAAGTGGCTACAGTTTTGCTTGGACAAAGTCGGGATGAAGACGTGGCTTGTCGATATGGTGGAGAAGAGTTTATGATGCTTCTGCCAGCAAGTGATTTGGAGTTTTGTGTACAGAGAGCAGAATCTTTGAGAAAAGCAGTAAAAGATATAGTAGTTAAATCAGGTGGAGAAAAAATTCCTAATATCACAGCTTCTTTCGGTGTAGCGCTGTATCCTAGGCATGGCGCAAACTATGAAGAGTTGTACATTGCCGCCGATGATGCTCTTTATAATGCAAAAAAAGGCGGCAGAGATAGGGTTATTGTGGTTGATTAATTATTCTACAACTTCAACATCAAAACCAGCCCCTTTCCAAGCGTAGATTCCACCAGGGAAACGATATACATTGGTGTATCCTAGGTTTTTAGCCCAGACAGCACCATTGTGACTTCTGGTACATTTTACAAAACCACAATAAACTATAATTTTTTTATTTTTGTCTTTTCCTAATACAGCTTCATAATCATCTTCAGATTTGTTAGCGGTTTCTTTACTGTCCCATTTGGTCATATCAGGAATAGGGAAAAGAAATTGTTCTGCGCCTGGTACATGTGCTTTTTTATAGCTTGCCTCATAGGGCATGGTGTCAACAATCACCATCTCTTCACCATCAGCTATCCATTTGTTTAACTCAGCTGTGCTAACAACCTTGTAGTCACCCCTTTGAACTTCGTTTAGAAGTTTTATGGCTCCTGCTTCCTTTTTAACTTCTTGTTCAAATTTTGAGTCACCAAAGAAGGCAAAACAATTTCCTGCTACTAGCAGACATAGGATGCTGACTAAACTAACTATTGTTCTTTTCATGATTTTCTCCGAGTAGATAAAAATATTAATGATGCAAGGAGCAAGTTGACTCCTGGGTAAATGGCTTAAATTTTCTTTTAATTACTAGTGGGATAACTGCCAGTAATAAAAATAGTAAATCCCTTTTTAAAGTTGTTCTTAATCCGCTAAATGCTTCTGCTTCAGGATCTTCTGGCCCAAAACATCCACAGTCAATATCTAAACCGAGGTAAATAGCGTAGGATAAAATTACAATAAAAATCAATAAGATGATTATCGATCCCCATATGGCAAAAGGTTTGTTCAAAACAAGATTTATCGCTAAAAATATTTCAAACCAAGGTAGGAAAATAGCAGCAGGTAGGATTAATAAATCAGGTAGGATGCCATATGCTTGTATACTCGTTGCAAATACCAAGGGGTGGATGATTTTCGGGAATCCAGCAACCACAAAAATTATAGCGAGGCTAATTCTACAAACTATATCTATGGTTCTTATTGTTTTGTTGCTATTTATCACTTGTTTTTTCCTTTACTTGAGAATACTTAAATCTTCCTATTTATTGATGGAGGATTATTCAAGAAAGCGGTTAAAATGTCCAATTGGTAAAATAGATACTATTGCGCCAAGGTATAGTCCTTGCCTATTGATGTGGTTTGTTGTTTGCGGTGTGTTTGTATTATGCCTTTCTTGCAGATAATTTTGTTCTGTTTTTATAGGAGTTCCTGTCTATTAATTATCTGTTTGTGTGTTTTCACTTGTTGAAAATTTCGTCAAGCAGTCTTGTTTCTATATAAAAATAAGAAAAACCTTGCCAATTCCATGTCTTTTCAGTTATTTTCACGTATATTTATTTATTATTAATCAAGTATAAGAAAAGCTTATTACCTGTTGGGGAAACCTCCAGGATGCTTTTTTGTTTTTATACAACCATACGCTGTTTTAAGGAGAATGTATGACCGTAAAATATTGGGAAGAAGAGATTGAAACTCTTCCGCGTCAAGGTTTAGAGTCGATCCAAACAAGTAGATTAAAGAAATTAGTGGCACGTGTATATGATACTGTTGCTCCGTATCGAGAGAAGATGGATGCGGCTGGGGTTAAACCATCTGATATAAACAATTTAGATGATCTTGCAAAACTGCCATTCACCGTTAAAGATGATTTGCGCGATAATTATCCTTTTGGCTTGTTTGCCGTGCCAATGGATCAGGTAGTGCGAGTTCATGCTTCTTCTGGAACGACTGGTAAATCAACGGTTGTTGGATATACTCAAAATGATATCACGCTTTGGTCAAATATTATGGCAAGAGCATTAAGCTGTGCCGGTGCAGACCACAAAGACATGATTCAGAATGCCTATGGATACGGGTTATTCACTGGTGGATTAGGGGCTCACTATGGTATCGAAAAACTAGGGGCGACTGTTATTCCAGTATCAGGTGGAAATACTAAAAAGCAAATAACAATCATGGAAGATTTCAAACCTAGTGTTCTCTTGGCAACACCCTCTTATGCTCTTAACTTAGCAGAGGCAATGGAAGGACTAGGTGTTAAATCTGAGAATCTATCACTTCGTGTAGGTGTTTTTGGCGCTGAACCATGGTCTGAAAACATGCGTGAGGAAGTGGAGCGTAAATTAAATATCAGGGCTGTTGATATATATGGACTATCTGAAATAATGGGTCCAGGTGTGGCCATGGAATGTTTAGAAAGTGACTGTGGAATGCATATTTTTGAAGACCACTTTCTACCTGAAATTATTGATCCAGATACAGGTGAAGTCTTGCCTCCTGGCGAGAAAGGTGAGCTTGTTTTCACAACGCTTACTAAAGAAGCATTCCCTTTAATTCGTTATAGAACGAAAGATATTTCTCGCCTCATTTATGATAAATGTGCTTGTGGTAGAACTTTTGTCCGTATGGAGAAAGTGACTGGTAGAACTGATGATATGCTCATTATTAGAGGTGTTAATGTATTTCCATCACAGGTGGAACATGTGCTAATGGGTGTTGAAGGTGTTGAGCCTCATTATCAAATTGTTGTTGACCGCGTCGGAAATCTTGATACCATGTCTGTACAGGTTGAAGTTAGTGATGAATTATTCTCTGATGAAATTAGAGTGTTAGAGAAGTTGACAGCTAGAATTCAACGGGAAATTAAAGATCTTCTCGGGGTGACTTGTAAAGTACTATTGGTATCACCAAAGACAATCCAACGCTCTGAAGGTAAAGCACAGCGAGTTATTGACAATCGTAAAATATGATAATGGGGTGATAGTATGCGTGTTGAACAGTTAGCAGTCTTTTTAGAAAACAAATCGGGTCGTTTAGCGGAAATCACAGGTATTATTGCACGAGAAAAAATTAACATCCGTGCCTTATCCGTCGCTGATACAGCAGACTTTGGTATATTAAGATTAATTGTTGATGATGTTGAAAAAACTCGTACTTCATTAAAAAGTGAAGGTTTCACTGTTGGTAAAACTGATGTTGTAGCTGTGGAGGTTGCCGATGAAACTGGTGGTTTGCATAATGTTCTTGCTGCAGTTCATGAGATCGGCCTTAATGTTGAGTATATGTACGCTTTTGTTAATAAGACTGGAGAAAATGCTGTTCTTATTTTTCGCTTTGAAGATATGGAAACAGCAATTAACTCGTTGAAAGATAAGGGTTTTAAACTACTCAGTAGTGAACATATCTGTTCTTTGTAAATAGATCTGTTGTGTGTAATCTTAAGGCTATGGATATGTCCATGGCCTTTTTATATTCTTTTGTCGTCATTTCTTGTAGTGTAAGTAAATTAAAAATAGCCTTTTGGATCATGATTCTAGATCACTAATAATATATATATATGGGTAATTATGTACTGGGATAGAGAAAACGAATGTATGGCACGGGAAGATTTAATAAAACTTCAGCTGAAAAGGCTGCAGAAAACTGTATCTCGTGTCGGGACCAATGTACCCTTTTATCGTAATAAATTTAGGGAACTAAAGATTGATCCTGAAAGTTTTACGAGCGTAGATGATGTTCGTAGACTGCCTTTTACCATGAAGCAGGATATGAGAGATAATTACCCTTATGGCTTATTTGCTGTACCTCTCCGTGAAGTTGTTAGAGTTCATTCGTCATCTGGAACAACTGGTGCGGCAACGGTTGTTGGTTATAGCAAACAAGATATTGTGACATGGTCTAATCTTGTCGCTAGGATTCTTTGTGCAGCAGGTGTTACTTCCAGTGATGTAATTCAAATAGCTTTTGGTTATGGATTGTTCACTGGCGGATTTGGCCTGCATTATGGGGCGGAACGTCTAGGTGCCTCGGTAATACCGATCTCAGCTGGAAATACAAAGCGCCAAATTCAAATTATGCAGGATTTCAAGACTACTGCTCTGGTCTGTACCCCATCTTATGCTTTAAAAATTGCTGATGTAATGATGGATATGGGTATTAACCCTGCTGGTCTTTCTCTTCGCTATGGCCTTTTTGGCGCTGAACCATGGTCTGAGTCCATGCGTCGTGAGATTAATAATCGTCTTGGTATTCAAGCTAGTGATAACTATGGTCTTTCTGAAGTTATGGGGCCTGGGGTTGCAGGTGAGTGTGAAGAATATCATGGTTTGCATGTAAATGAAGATCATTTTCTGGCCGAAATTTTAGATCCGATTACCCTAGAGCCTGTCGCTGATGGTGAGGTTGGAGAACTTGTTCTTACCACTTTAACTAAAGAAGCTTTTCCAATTATTAGATATCGTACTAGAGATTTAACTAGGTTTATCCAAGGTACTTGTCCATGTGGTAGAACCAGTAGACGTATTGAACGAGTTCTTGGTAGAAGCGATGATATGCTGATTATTAAAGGTGTTAACGTTTTCCCAAGTCAGATCGAAACTGTACTATTTGATATTGAAGAGACTGAACCACATTATCGTATCATTGTGGATAGAGAGAATAATGTTGACAGTGTGACCGTTCAGGTTGAAGTTAAAGAGTCTATGTTCTTCCATGAAATGAAAAAGCAGAGGTCACTTGTGGATAGTATCCAGAGAAGAATTTCCAGTGAGCTTGGTGTTGGTATGAAGATAAAATTGGTTGAAGAAAAGACACTAGAACGATTTGATGGTAAAGCTCAAAGAGTAGTTGATAATCGTAAATTCTAACTTAACGGTTATCTAATTTTTCTAATGAAGGTGTTAGATAAAACAAAACTTTTGAAGATTGTTCTTACCCGAACAGCATTTTGCTGTTCGGGTAATTTTTTTTAATTATAGAGGTGATTTATGAAGAGAAGCAATGATAGAGCCTGTGACGAATTAAGACCAATCAGTATTGAAAAAGGATTACAACTAAATGCATATTCTTCAGTACTAATAAAAATGGGAAACACCCATGTTATTTGCGGAATTAGTGTTGAAGATGGTGTGCCAAAGTTTTTGAAAGGTAGTGGCGAAGGCTGGATAACCGCAGAATATGGGATGTTACCCTGTGCCACCGATGGACGTTTTAGAAGAGAAACTAATGGGCGTAGCGGACGTAGTATGGAGATCCAACGACTTATTGGCAGAAGTCTCAGGATGATGGTGGATAGAAAATCACTGGGTGAAATCACTATTCGTGTGGATTGTGATGTCCTTAATGCTGATGGTGGTACTCGTACAGCTTCGATTACAGGGGCCGCCATTGCGTTGAAAGATGCCATCGTTAAGTTGCATAATGAAGAAAGAATAAAAACTATGCCAGAACTTTTACCAATAGTTGCAATTTCTGTGGGACTTAAAGATGGACAAGCTTTGCTAGATTTAGATTATGTCGAAGATTCATCTGCTGATGCTGATGCAAATTTTGTCATGGCGGGTGATGGTAGGTGGATCGAAATTCAATCAACAGCCGAAGGTGCTCCATTCCCTCAAGAGAGTTTTAATGAGATGGTGCGTCTTGCTCAAAAGGCAACAAAAGATTTATTGCAATATTGGGGGAATTAAATATATAATTTATTTCATTGACTAAGTTTAAGCTTTAGTGTCAGTTAGGCGCTCGAAAAAATATTCACGATATTTGGGTAAGTTTTTTTGTGTAAATTAAATTAGTTAACCAGTATTAATTATATGCCGAATACAAAAAAAAGAAGCAAAGATATTTTGGTGGCTTCATTCATTCTTGATCGTTCTGAGAATATAGAAATAGGTATAGCAGCCGAATATGTAGTCGAGGCCACCAACATTGTATCTCCCATAAAACCTTTGGTTAAATCAGCTGATTTTCTGCAAGGTGTGATGGCATTACGCGGAGAGGTTATTCCTGTTGTGAATATGAAAATTCGCATGGGATGTAAAAATATTGGTTATGATCTCAAAACTGCAAAACTTGCTATTATCCGCCTCGGTGATCGTCGCTATGGGCTTTTATTTGATGATATAAAAGATGTGCTCAGGGTTTCTCCAAATGATATTGTTCAGTTAGATACTGTTCTTCTCCCAGAAGACGGAATTTCTAATGGTCTAATTGTGTTAGATGATGGTAATAGGCGATTAGAGCTTATTAATTTGGAAAAATTGTTCAATTTTCAAGATGCTACTAATGAAGAGAAAAACCTACCTGAAGAATACCTAAAACCTAGTACATACTCTTGGTACGTTATTTTTAGTTGTTGTGGACAAGATTATGGCGTCAGTGTTGATATTGCCTCTGAAATTTGTTTTCTCAACGAAATAGATGATATTTTTAGTATTAAAAATATTGCAGGCGTTGTTCAGCTTCGAGACTATACTATTCCCATTGTTTGTTCAGAACCACTATTAATTGCCGATGGAAGGAAACAGATTATAACCGAAGAAAGTCGTGGTCTTATTATTCGTAACGGTGAAAAATCTTTTGCTTTAATGGTTGATAGTATCAAAGAAGTTTTTCATATGGCAGACGATGATGTCCTTGAGGTTCCAGAATATAATTTAACTTATCTCCAGGGTGTGTATTCAAATAATGGTCGGAATATTATGCTCATCGACATTTATGACCTAGTTAAGCCATACACTGACCACATAGACTCACTTTGTCGTAAATCTTCTGAGTTTGATTACGAAAGTGAAAATTCCATCAAGAATGTTCGTCATATCATAACTGAAAATAGTTATCTAATATTTTCCATTGGGCGCCTTTTTGCCATCGAGTTGAAAGATGTGCAGGAAATTATTGAAACTGATGCTGATATTAAGCTTATGGAGGGTAAGAGTACTGTGCATGGGTTATTAATCCTTCGTGGACAGGCTATTCCAGTACTTAATCTTAGTAAATTTTATGGTTATGAAGACAACCAAGAAGACAATAAATTAAACAAAATTATTATTGCAAAATCTGCAGGCCAACTTTTGGCTCTTCAGGTTGACGATATAGTTACAATCTATAAGCAGGAACAATTTTACAAAACACCATCCTTGCGTAGTAATTTGGATCATCTAAAAGACACTTTAGATCGACTTGTCGAGTATGTAGATGAAGATGATATTAAGAATCATGTGCTGGTGCTAAATATTTATAATATTTTAAATAACCATCTGCTTGTTTATAATAGTGTCGAAATGAATTCAGAAGGTGAATTAATCTAGTTTAACATAATTGATCGTATTAACGCTTAAAGCGTCGGTAGTAAATAAAGCTCACAGGGGATAAACTAATGGCTGCTGCAAAAAGTGATTATTCGTATTTAGACGTACTGCTAGACCCAAGTTTTGTTGTAGATGCAAACAAAAAAATAATTTGGGCAAACCAAGGTTTCTTAGATTTATATGGTAAGTCGGCGAATATCATCGGTAACATGAATTGTGAGGAATGCTGTGGACTTAATCTTTGTGGAACCAAAGAATGTCCAGTTGATAAGAGCAGACGTATTAATAATTCTGTTGTGGCAGATGCATTATTAAAAAAAGATGATGAATGGGTTTGTCTTGAGTCCTCTGCTCGTGCCATTGGAGATGTTGATAGCCTTGTAACAATTCGTGATACAACTCCTGAAAAAAATGTTGAGACTCGACTCCTTCAAATGGAGACTGATTTAAATGTTATCCCTACACCGGTAATGGAAATTGATGACAAGTACAACATTACCTTTATGAATCCTGCTGGCGCTGCGGTCGCTGGTAAGACGCCAGATGAAGTTGTTGGAACCAAGTGCTTCGATCTTTTTAAAACCCCCCATTGTAAGACAGAAAAATGTGCTTGTAAAAGGGCAATGGAAACGGACTCAGTTGTCACTGAATACACCATTGCACGTCCTGCCAATGGCGTAATCATTCCAATTAAATATACAAGTGCCCCAATTAAAGATGCTAAAGGTAATATAACTGGTGCCTTGGAATATGTTCTTGATAGAACTGATGAAGAAAAACAGCAGCAATTGGCAAATGAAAAAATAGAGAATTTAAATACGATTCCTACTCCTATCATGGCGATCGATACTGAGTATTCAATTACCTTTATGAATCCAACGGCTGCGTCAATTGTTGGCCAGACGCCAGATGAGGTTATTGGGCAGAAATGTTATGACCTCTTTAATACACCCCATTGCAAGACAGAAAAATGTGCCTGTTTGCGAGCTATGAAAACGGACTCTGTTGTTAGTGAGACCACTATTGCTCGTCCTGCAGAAGGCGTTATCATCCCGATTAAATATACTGGTGCCCCAATTAAAGATGCCAAGGGTAATATTAAAGGTGCATTAGAATACATTCTAGATGTGACTGATGAAGCAAAACAACAACAGTTAGCTGATGAAAAGATAGAGAATTTAAATACAATTCCTACCCCTATCATGTCAATGGATACTGAATATTCTATAACTTTTGTTAATCCAGCAGCAGCTTCTATTGTTGGCCAGACGCCAGATGAGGTTATTGGTCAGAAGTGCTATGACCTTTTTAATACACCCCATTGTAAAACTGAAAAATGTGCCTGCTTTCAAGCTATGAAAACAGATTCTGTTGTAACAGAGCAAACCATAGCTAGACCACAAGAAGGCGTTATCATCCCGATTAAATATACTGGTGCCCCAATTAAAGATGCCAAGGGTAATATCAAGGGTGCTTTAGAATATATTCTAGATGTGACTGATGAGGCAAAACAGCAGCAGATGGCTGATGAAAAGATAGAGAATTTGAATACAATTCCTACCCCTATTATGGCAATTGATACAGACTATAATATTACGTTTGTTAATCCGGCAGCAGCCTCTATCGCTGGGCAAAGCCCAGATGAAGTTATTGGCAAGAAGTGCCACGATCTTTTTAATACCCCTCATTGTAAAACTGAGAAATGCGCCTGTTTTCAGGCTATGAAAACAGATTCTGTTGTAACAGAGCAGACCATATCTAGACCGCAAGATGGTGTAATTATTCCGATTAAATATACTGGCGCACCAATAAAAGATGCCAAGGGTAATATCAAGGGCGCCTTGGAGTATATTCTTGATATTACAGAAGAGTCTAAGCAACAACAACTAGCCAATGAAAAAATAGAAAATCTCAACGCTATCCCTACACCAATTTTGGCAATTGATACTGATTATACCATCACTTTTATCAACCCTGCTGGTGCGGGAATTGCAAATTTAAGTCCTGATGAAGCAATTGGCAAAAAATGCTATGACCTTTTTAATACCCCTCACTGTAAAACTGAAAAATGTGCTCTGGGTAGGGCTATGAAGGATGACGCCACTTATAGTGAAGAAACCATTGCTAGGCCAGCAGAAGGCGTTATCATTCCTATTAAATACACTGGCGCCCCAATAAAAGATGCTAAGGGTAATATCAAAGGTGCTTTAGAGTTTGTTGTTGATATGACTAATGAGTCAAAACAAAGACAAGAAGCACAGGAGAAGATAGAAAATCTTAATGCTATTCCAGCCCCGATTATTTCAGTAGATACTGACTACAATCTTACCTTTATCAACCCAGCTGCCGCAAGTATGGTTGGATTGGGTGTTGACCAAGCTCTGGGTAAAAAATGTTTTGATCTCTTTAAATCAGATGCCTGCCAAACGTCCGATTGTTCTTGTGCCCAAGCAATGCAATCAGATACCGTTGTCAGCGGCGGAACTACCATGAGACCTAAAGGTGTTGATATTCCTACCAAGACAACCGGCGCCCCAATTAAGGATGCTAAGGGTAATATCAAAGGTGCTTTGGAGTTTATTATAGATGTCACTGCTGAGACAGGTGTAATGAATTTAGTCAGTGATTCAAGTTCGAAGGTTGGTGACTTGGTTGGGCAATCCCAATTACACATGACAGATGTTAAATCGAATATGGGTGAGATGAGTGCATCTCTTGATGAAAATGTTGCAGCCCTAGCAAGTGCTGAAACTATTGTCAGTGATATGCAAAAAGCGGCGATTGATATGCTTAAGGTCAGTAGTGAGGCTGGTGACATTACTGGTGAGGTCGCTAAAGAGGCTAAGACCGGTCAGGCTGCAGGTAATGAAGCAAATACTAAAATGGAAGAAATTACCGCTTCCATGAAGCAAGGAAACGAGATGGTGGAAGATCTTGTTGAAGAGCTAGAGAAAATAAGTGGTTTTGTGGATATCATTAAAGAGATTGCGTCCCAGACGAATCTACTTGCTTTTAATGCTGCCATCGAGGCAGCAAGAGCAGGTGATGCTGGTCGTGGTTTTGCGGTTGTCGCTGATGAAGTGAGAAAACTTGCTGAGAATAGCTCTAAATCAGCAATAGATATTTCGAAAATCGTGAAAGTAGTGGAGAAAGATTCCCAAAAAACCATGGATGCCATGGAAGAGGGTATGAAGAAACTAAATGAAGGTGGAACTGTTATTAATACTGCTCTTACTTCCATGGAAACTATTTCTGGTAGTATCATCGATGTTTCTCAACGTGTAGGCGAGGTAAGTAGTAAAGCTGAAGCCTTATCAACCCAAGGTGGCAAAGTAGCAAAACAAATAGAATCAGTATCCTTTTCATCGGTCGATAACCAAAAGAGTGTGAAAAAAATTGAGAATGTTGTGGTAGATACCGCAAAAGCTCTTGATGAGCTAGTGGCATCGTCTGCTTATTTACAAGATGCGGTTAGTGGAATGTGTGCCGATAAATTTAAATAAAGTTATTCCTTGAGATAAGCTATGTATTGGAGTGATTTTATAAACACAGTTCGTCTTAAACTTCGTTGCGTTGCAGAGTCAGACTTGGCTCTGCTCGCATATTGGGCCAAGTGTGCTAATGCCTACGGTGATTATTTAAGCCCTGAAGGTTATGATGAAAAACAATTAATCGACAGGTTAGCTAACGGCAGGTTATGGAATAAGGACAAACGACTTTACCTTATAGAAAAGCGAAGTTCAGGATGTGCTGTTGGTAGCATTCAGTATTGGAAAAAAACAGGTCCGGATAATGGGGTGGTAATTTCTTTAAAAATTGCAGAGCCTAGCCAGCGTGGCAAAGGTTATGGTACTGAGGCACAAAAATATCTCATAATTCAGTTATTTGAGCATACTGATACTAATGTTATTGAGATGTATACAGATATTAATAACATTGCTCAGCAAAAATGCTTGGCTAAGCTGGGATTTGAAGTAGTTAATTCTCTTAATTATGATGATTATCATGTAATGAGAATTGGCTATTTATATCGACTTACTAAAGACAATTATAGTAAAAAGGGTTTTTATAAATATCATGACATCTAGCCGCCTCGGAATAGTCTATGATGAAAGATTGTTTTTCCACTCTATAGATACATTTAGCCGAGAAAATGCTGATAGGTTGCGCAATATATATTCTTGTCTAGACAAATCAATTCAACAAAATTTTCGTGTTCCCATCCGCTCGGCAACTAACGAAGAAATTCTATCCGTTCATTCTCAATTCTACTTAGATCAACTTGAAAAACATTGCCAAGGTGATGCCCCGTACTCATATGATCGTGACACCTATTTAATGCAAGATAGTCTGTCTACAGCTTATCTTGCATCTGGAGGATGTTTAGCTCTTGCTGATGCGATAATGGCAGGAGATGTTGATAATGGCTTTGCAGTAGTTCGTCCCCCAGGCCATCACGCTGAAGCAGGTCAAGGAATGGGATTTTGTTTAATCAACCATATAGCTGTCACCGCAGAATATTTACGCAAAAAACATGGACTATCTCGCATATTGATTTTAGATTTTGATGTCCACCATGGTAATGGTACTGATTCAATATTTAAAGAGTCAAGTGAGGTGCTTTTTGTTTCTATCCATCAAGAAAAACTTTTCCCATTTACTGGTTTATCCAGCGACTGCGGAGAAGGTGAGGGTGAGGGGTATACAATCAATCTACCTGTGCCTCAACAGTTCGGTGATCATGAATATACCTATTTGATGGGAAAAGTATTAGGAGCTGTTGTTGAGCAATTTATGCCACAAATAATACTGGTCTCAGCAGGATACGATGGACATACAGAAGATAATATAAGCAAAATGTTATTGTCCACAGAGTGGTATCAAAATATCACTAGGATGCTTAAATATTACGCTGCGGATTGCTGTGACGGTAAATTGCTTTATGTCTTGGAAGGTGGTTATAATCCAGATTGTCTGGAGCACGGTGTTTTGAGCACTATAGATGCACTGGCTCAGAGTAAGTCTGGAGTTCCTGGTGTATCTCACTCTGAGCGAGCGGCTAAAGTCCTTGATGGACATATTCTACATAAAAAGTGGACAATATGAATGCCATAGGCAAAAATGCAGAAATGCGATCAATTCTTTCAGAGTGTAGGCAATGTGGTACTTGCTGCAAAAAGTATCGCAAGATCACTCTTTATCAAGATGAGGTTGAATTCATTGAGAAGATGGGTGGATATGTCGGTATTGATTTAACTCTGAAGGAACTAAGGGAATCTACTCTTGAAGATGCTACGACCAAGGCTCACAAAAAAAATAAAATATTTATGATTCATCCTGATGACAAGGGATGCGTTTTTTTACAAAAGAAAAACGGGAAGTTTTATTGTAAAATCTATCATTATCGTCCAAGATCTTGTCGAGGGTTTAAATGTAATCTTGCCGATACAAGCTTTTCTGATCTTTTCTGTGAAGATTCTATTTTCCTTTTAGGTGAAAACCGTTTTGGTTTCTCTTTGGATACAGATAAAAAATAAATTCTAAGTTTATATTAAATAATTTTATATCTCAAACCGCACAACCAGCTAGTTTTAAAACTAATTAAAAAATCAAAATGTACGTCCCTAATCATTCAAATCTTTTCTAAAGAAACTAAATCCAAAATGAAACTTACCGTTCTTGTCGACAACAATACAATTATTGATCGTTATCATTATGGCGAACCTGGAGTCTCATATTTGGTGGAAACAGAAGACTCTAAAATTTTATTTGATACTGGTTATTCAGATCTGTTTTTAATGAATGCAATAGCGTTGGAAAAGGATCTTGGGGAAATTGACTTCTTAGTGCTTTCCCATGGACATAATGATCACTCTGGTGGTCTCAGTTATCTAAATAATAGAGAACTTGAAAAAAACAAATTGGATAGAAAAGAGAGAAAGGTTAATTTGATAGCACATCCAGATGTTTTTTTAACAAGGACAGAAGATACTTTCAATATTGGTTCACCTGTTAAGCAATCAGATCTCAATGAAATATTTGAAATTTCGCTTACGAAAGATCCATTATGGTTAACCAGCGAAATAGTATTTCTTGGAGAAATTCCTAGGGGAAATTCTTTTGAGAACCAAGAGTCTATAGGTGAAATTTTAAAGAGTAACCAAGCGTATGATGATTTTGTTCTTGATGATAGTGCTTTAGTATATAAATCGAAACAAGGTTTGTTTGTGATAACTGGCTGTTCTCATGCAGGGATATGTAACATAATAGAGCATGCAATAAAGGTATGTGGCGAAAACAGAATTGCAGGGATTATTGGAGGTTTCCATTTACTTGACCCTTCCGAAGAACAATTTAATGGAACATTAAATTATTTATCGAAAGCTAATATTATGGAAGCCTATCCATGTCATTGTACTTCATTGCGATTTAAAATTGAATTATCAAAACTCGTAAATGTTAAAGAAGTTGGGGTAGGGTTGGAAATACAATTCTGATAAAACTATTTATCAGAAACACAACATTGTCTCTTTATTAAGTTTCGGTGATTTTCAATAATATTGTCTTTACTTTTAAACCTATAATATACATTGCATGGGTAATGTATTCTATTGTTGGTTATTGTTTATATCGGTAAGAAAATATTCATTTACTCAAAACTATTCAGTGTCATAATTGACGTACATTTCCAGCTAGCTCCGAATTTAATAATCGGGGATTATGGGCCAAAGATTCAAACAATAGACGTAGGTTTTTGATTGTGCGATAGTAACAATCAATGGTTCTTAAAGGTGCAATTTTGGATATTTTTTAGGGGAGAACTAAAAATCTTCTAAATTGATCCCCAAACAAGTCCCCGATTCTATGGCTGTTTGTATCCATGGGTGAGTTAGCGGCACAGTCTTACGTCTGCCAATAACTTCTTTTAATGGAACTAGTTCACTTGATTCGCCCCTGACAGCGACCATGTAACCAAATTGACGATTTACTGCGGCTTCTACGGCGGCTGTGCCCAATCTTGTCGCAAGTATCCTATCTGCGGCAGAAGGTGTGCCACCCCGTTGTAGATGTCCTAGGATTGTCAATCTACTCTCCAATCCTGTCAATTGTTCTAATTGTTTAGATAGCTCAAGAGTACTAACTCTTTGTTGGGATGAAAACCTTTGTAATGCGGTAGAGTATTTTGCTAATTTTTTATCATTTTCCAAAAATTTAGCATGTTGCTTCTTTTCTTTAAGTTTAATTAATTTTTTTGCCTCGTTGCTAGACATTGCTCCTTCAGAAACAGCAACAATACTGAAGTTTTTGCCTCGGTGTCTTCGTCTTTTGATTGCATCAGCAACTTCTTTAATATCATATGGTATTTCTGGGATCAAGATTACGTCTGCGCCACTTGCAATACCGGCACCTAAACCAAGCCAACCTGTATTATGACCCATGACTTCAACGACAATGATTCTGTGGTGGCTATGGGCTGTAGAATGTAGGCGGTCAATAGCCTCTGTAGCAATGGAAAGTGCTGTATCGTAACCAAAAGTTACATCTGTTCTAGAAACATCATTATCAATAGTTTTGGGTAGTGTGATAACGTTTATACCCGCTTGGGACAAGCGGTAAGCATTTTTTTGAGTTCCACCACCGCCAATACAGATGAGAGCCTCTAGGTTGTGTCGGCGGTAATTATCAATCATTACCTCAGTCATGTCTTGTAATTGCGATCCTACCGGCATTTTGTGTGGTTTATCTCGGCTTGTGCCCAGTATTGTGCCACCTAGGGTCAATATACCAGATAGAACATCTCCTTCTAATCTCATTGTTCTGTTTTCCATCAAGCCCCGAAAACCATCTTTAAAGCCGATTACTTGCATGTTATGTTTGAACATTGCAGTTTTCCCAATGGCTCTAATTGTAGCATTTAAACCTGGGCTGTCACCACCTGCGGTAAGTACGCCTATACATTTTCCCATTAGTCCTATTACCTGTTTTTAGTTTGTCAGTTTTTATTTATAACGAATCAGTAATTGTAACCTTAAAGGTGGTAATAAAACAATAGGAGTGCCCTAAACATAATGAAATCCTAATATTCATAATATTTTATATGATGACTAAACAGAATCTAACTTAGGGTCTTTGTGGAAAGAGGTGAAGATATAATTGATATTACATTTAACAATGGCTACCGAAAACTTCTTCTTGGTGGTCATTGAAAATTTTATCTCGGGAATAAGTGAGCAAAGTGAGACTTCAAAATAAATTAGATGCCTGATGGTAAATTTACATCTACATTGAATACGAGCAAATGTGTTGATATTTCGAATATCTATTTATTAATGTAATTTTCCAAAGTACTACAATTTTTTTGGAGTTGCGTTCATTCCCATAAATATCAATTTTTGATGTTCTCTACGTTTTAATGGTAGCAAGTTTTAAAACAAAATAAGCCCTTAATCATAAATTGATTAAGGGCTTATTTTACACAAGCGCTAATGAAGTTAGTTGATGCTTGAATCAGCCGCCAGATAGAGCTGGATAAATATCAATAGCATCATTGTCATTTACCAAATCAGTTAGACCAATAACCTTGCCATTGCTGATTGCTATTACACTACCTATTGGTTCACCAAGAACCCCAGAGCACTTAGCGAGTAAATCTTCAAGGCTAGTTGGATGAGGCTGATTAATCTTCACCTCACCATGCTCACTAAGCTTGAAAATAACTTTTACCATTTCATCGCCTCGGCACATTCTTCGTCGGTGATGTCAATCTTTTCACCTGTCTCAGGTTGTGCAGTTTCGTAAAATGTTTCGCTGAATCTGTGGTCTGCGATGGTAATACCTGCATCAGTATTAAATTGATGCTCACGACGAAGAGTTGATTTAACAAAATCATCAAATTCATCTGTAGTAATAACAACATCGTAACGTGCTTTAATAAGATCAAGAAGAGGAGACATATCATTACGAACAGAGTATCTCATAAAGTTGCAAGTTCCCATGGCATCCATGCGTGAACCAATAACTTGGAATTTTTTAGACAACTCTACCTTGCCTTCTTTGCTGGTTGGCACATCTTCGTCTCTTAGGGTGAAACCGAATGTGTGATCTCCACCCATGGGTGAAGAAAGGTAGGTCATTGCCATACCTTTGGTACCACGCGGTTCGTACGCAGGGAGTCCTTGCCCTAATATATGTGGTGCGTGACGTACACCAAAAACCTTGGCGGCGATTTTACAACCAGAACCTAGTATGCGACCCATCGGGGTGATATTTAACACTTCCTTCATTAAATCAATGCAAGCTTGGTCATCACCAAAATTGGCTATACCAGCTTCTAGCGCAACGCCCATAGCGGCACCAACTTCTAAGGTATCAACACCTGCATCATTAGCATATCGATTTAGTTCGGCGATGGTATCTAAATTTTTAAGCCCAAGATTAGAACCCATCAAGGCCATGGTTTCGTATTCAATAGGTGAACAGAGAAGATTTCCATCTTTATCAGGGAAAACATTGGAGCATTGAATAGCACAAGGAAGCTGACAGGCGTGTTGAGTACGACCAGCACCGCCACGTTCTTTGATTAGGTCATACATGGCTTGGGCATTGATCTTTTCTGCTCCTTCCATGGTTCCTTGCTTAAAGTTGTTGGTTGGTAAAACTTTAAGCGCTTGGCAGATATCGACCATTGCAGCTGTTCCGTACTTAGTAAAAGAGGTTGAAACTGGATTTTCTTTAAGTAGGTGAAGAATATTTTTGGTTCCAGCTTTAAACGCATCTGCATCAGCAAATTCTGGTTCCACTCCGCCATCTTTAAGAATAACCATGGCGATAATTTTTTTAGAAGCCAAAACGGCACCAAGTCCACCACGGCCAGCATAGCGTGAACAAACACCATGAGGGTCAGAACAAGCGATGCCTGAGGCAAGTAGTAAGTTTTCGCCAGCGGGACCAATTGTTAAACAGCCAGCTTTTGGCCCAAATTTCTCGGTAAGTAGTTCGGACTTCTCGTAGACACCTTTTTTAGCAAGAAATTCGCCATCAATTAGTTCAACTTTGTCTTTGCTGATAACTATAATTTTCCAATTGGCATCCTCTTCAACAGGAGCATCCTCTAAAACAATACAGCGTAGTCCTTGTTGAGCCATTCTATGGCCTACGATACCACCAGCATTACTCTCTTTGATACCACCAGTAAGCGGGCTTTTACTACCAATACTCAGACGATTGGCACTGGAGACCATTGTGCCACTAAGAGCTCCGCAACAAAAGAACATTTTGTTGTGACGTCCTAATGGGTCGCAAGAAGCTGCCACTTCTTTACTGACCATATATGATGACAGGGTACGTCCACCAAGAAGAAAAACTTTTTCATCATTAGTTTCCTTGGTGTACTCACCAGTCACGGTGTTGATCCTTAGGGTATTAAACATTTCTGCTCCACATAGTTAAGTAATTTAAAGCTACTATCACAAACTTCTAATTCTGCCTCTGTACCATAAAGATGTGTTTGTGACAATATCATAATAACAATTATGTAAGAATCTTTTTTGGTGTTATTGAGTGATTAATTACAAATAAATTAATTTATTACTTTCAATCCTTCAGTTTCACAATGGGGTTATAAGTAATTATGGCAAATGCATGTAAAGTTGAGGGCCAAGTAAAGTGATGGTTATGGGAGGGAAGTTTGTGATGGTTCTTGAGAAGAAAATTATCTTTATTCGGTTAAACCGAATAAAGATAAAGATGGAAAACAAAAAAAGCCCTTGAGCAAACGCTCAAGGGCTTTGAAAAGCGAAAAATAAAAACTAATTAACTTTCTTGCCAAACATTGCCACTAGTTGGTTTAACAAGCACGATGAATGAAAGTAATGCAACGATAGCAACAGCAACACCAACGATGGTAGTAATGGAACCAGTGATACCAAAGCCAAGATTTGATTGGAGGATAAAAGAAACATCCACGGCGGTCATGAAAGCTGCAGGAAGAGAACAGATCCAATGAAATTTGCTTTTTCTTGCAAGATAGATGGCGCCAGTCCAAAGCATAAGCATTGATAGTACTTGGTTTGACCAACCAAAATATCGGAAGATGGTCATGAAATCAACCATTGTGACTAGATAAGCGATGACAAAAAGAGGTACAGCTATCAGGAGTCGTTTCATGGCTTCTTTTTGATCAAGGTTAAAAATTTCAGCAATGATAAGACGGGTTGATCTAAATGCGGTATCGCCACTGGTGATAGGTAAAATGATTACACCTAGAATTGCGATAACACCACCAATTGGACCAAGTAGAGAATTACATACTTCATTTACAACAGATGACCAGCCGCCGTTAGAAAGAGCTGCACTATAGGCAGCGGTATTGTCATAGAATGATAGACCAACAGTAACCCAGATAAGAGCAATAATACCTTCCATGATCATTGATCCGTAGAAAACAGATCGACCATTTTTTTCACTCTTGATACAACGAGCCATTAGTGGTGACTGAGTGGCGTGGAAACCACTAATCGCTCCACAAGAAATGGTGATGAAAAGAAGAGGCCAGATAGGTTTACCGGAAGGTTCTGTGTTAACTGCAAAATCAAGATTAGGTAGAATTTCAAAACCATTGAAAATTAGACCACCCAAGACGCCAAGGGTCATGAAAATAAGAAGAGCGCCAAAAAATGGGTAGAGACGACCGATAACTTTATCAATTGGTAGGATTGTGGCGATGAAGTAATAGAAGAAAATACAACCTAGTAGTAGTTGAACGTTAAGGCCGGTTAAATTGCCTAAAAGTTTTGCTGGTCCAACAATAAAGACTACACCAACTAGCATTAGTAGGAGGATGGAGAAAAGACGCATTACTTGACGAGCTGGCATGCCCATCATGTCACCAACTAGTTCAGGAACCGACTTACCACCACTACGGATGGAAAGCATACCGCTAAAATAATCGTGTACGGCACCACCAAAAATACAACCAAAGACAACCCAAAGAAGAGCAGAAGGGCCATAAAGAGCACCAAGGATTGGGCCAATAATTGGACCAAGACCAGCGATGTTTAAAAGCTGAATAAAAAATACTTTCCAGGTAGGCATAGAAATGTAATCTACACCATCGGCTTTGTTCATACATGGGGTTACTCGTGCTTCATCAATACCAAATATTTTTTCTACAATTGTGCCGTAGATAAAATATCCAGCGATGAGGGTAGCAACGCAGGCAAAGAAAAATAACATTGATTTTCTCCATAATAATTTAATAAAAGTTCATTTTGATAACTAGCCACAAAATGATTATTGATAAACGACTAGTGAAATAATATGCCAGCTACGATGTAGGTGCGCAAGAATGATAACTGAGAGGTCATTTTTCTACTCTGTAGGGTGAATAGGTGGGAGTGAAATGCATTAAATAAATAGCCTGTGTAAAATATTTAGTTTTACACAGGTTTATCTTAGTGGGAAAAGTTATATCTAAAGGTTACTGAGGAAGTTTTGGGATGTTAAATGAGATTTCTGTGCCTTCGTTGATGGTACTTGTGATTACCATTCTGTATTCTGAACCATAGATTTGCTCTAGGCGTTGGTTGGAATTTTGTAATCCGACACCACCAAGTCCGTTGGTATGTGATTTTACAGCCCTGTGGACTAGAAGTGTACTTAGTTTATCTAGATTTATGCCAAGGCCATCGTCTTTAACCATGATAGCAATTGATTTCTCTTCTTGGCTAATAGTAAGGCTGATCTTGCCTCCGTCTTCTTTGTCTTTGATTCCGTGTTTTATGGCATTTTCAATAAGTGGTTGAATTATTAGTGATGGAATTGGCCATTTTTCGCAGGCTGGATCGACGTCGATGCAGATAATTATCCTATTGCCAAAACGAGCTTTTTCAATGGCAAGATAACTTTGAATTTGTTCAAGTTCCTCAGCAAGAGGAATGAAACCTCTACTAGAATCCAGGTTTTTCCGCATATACAGTGATAAATCTAGGATTAATTCTCGGGCTTTATCTGGGGCAGTTCTGCAAAATGAAGCAATTGTATTTAGGGAATTAAAGAGGAAATGTGGGTTAATTTGAGCTTGCAAATGCCGGATTTCTGCGTGGGCTAACATCCGGTCTTTTAGTTGAATGTCTTCAAGTTCTAACTGAATTGAAAATAGATCGGTAAGCCCAGTTGCTATGGCAAATTGAATTCGGTTTAATTCAGCATTTTTCGCACCATATAATTTTATGGTGCCGATGATTAAATCACCTTTTCTTAAAGGCACTATGATAGCCGAATAAAATGGGCATTTAGGATGTTTACAACCGATATGGTCTCGGTTTTTTGAAAAGACGGTTTTACCAGATGCTATAACTTTGCGGGTGGATGATGTGGCAATTGGGCCACCCGGGAGGTGATGGTCGTCCCCTAACCCTACATGAGCTAGAACTGTTTCACTATCTGTAACTGAGACTGCAGCGACACCTAGTTCGTGCTTCAAAATCTTAGCGGTTGCGGTGGCAGTGTCAGAGTTTAATCCCTCCCGTAAATGACCGAGTGTCTTTTTAGTAATATCAAAAATTTTCTGGGCTTGACTGGATATGCTTTTTTCCCTTAAATCTTTAAATATTTTAATAAGATGAATAAATAGGGCAGATCCTAAAGCATTACCAATTATCATTGGCATTGCAATGATATTTACCAAGGCTAGTGCTTCTTCATATGGTCTTGAAAAAACAAGAACCATGGCCATGTGGGTCATTTCACCTATAATGGTGATTATGACGGCTACTCGCCAGTTTAAATGAAATTGAGGAAAACGGTTGTGAATAAGTCCTGCCCCTAAACCTTCAATAATGGTGGCAAGAGAGCAGGCAACTGCACTAAATCCCCACGGGTCAATTAAGAATCTATGCCCACCAGCGATTAAACCTGCAGCGAGACCTACAATGGGGCCTCCGAAAAAACCAGCTGTGACAACAGCCATAGCCCTTAAATTGGCAATGGAGTTAAAAATATCATTGCCACTATAGGTGCCAAGTACACCAAATAGGCCAAAGAAAGCTATCAGGAATAGACGGTTTTTGGCTTTGTCTTGACGAAAGCCAAATTCTTGAATTGGGGTGATGGCTAATATTATAAACGCCCCAGCAATTAGAATTGTTACATGCTTTAGAAGCATGGTTATGAGTGTTGTGCTAAAAATCATATTATATCTTATATGCCAAGGCGTTGTTTGAAGTCTTTTACCCGAGTTCTGCTTACAGTTAGCTCAGTATTTGCGTTATCTTTTATAACAATATTATATTTGCCATTATACCAAGGACTGAATTCGGAAACCCAGTCAAGGTTGACAATTATTCCTCTATGAATTCTAAAGAAGGACGAGCCAGCTAGTTGCTCTTCTAGTTTATCCATGGTGGTTATGCCATAAAGTGGGCTTGCTTGTTTTACCGTATTTACAAAAATCTTGGTGTCTTCATAATGACAGAAGGCTACTTCTTCCAGTGGGATAAGTTGGATTTTCCCATCTTTTTCTAGGGATAATTTATTGATTTTTATGGTCGGTTCTTGAATTTGGTTTAGAAGAAGGTGAAGTTTGTCGTGAATGGAGTTGTTGTTTATTGATTTGCGTATTTTTGAAATAGTAAGATTTAATCTTTTGGTGGATAGCGGTTTCAAGATGTAATCAATGGCATTTTTTTCAAACGCTTCAACAGCGTAATGATCAAAGGCTGTGGCAAAAATAACCATGGGGCGATGTGCTGCTTTTTCAAGCTCGGCAACAATTTCAAATCCATTTTTGTTCGGCATTTGAATATCTAAAAAAACAAGATCAGGGCGGAATTCAGTGATAAGTTTTAGGGCTTTGGAGGAGGAAGTAGCCTCAGCAATGATATTGATATCTTCGTATGCTGATAGCAAATACCTTAACTCATCAAGGGCTGGCTGTTCATCGTCAACTATAATCGTTGATATTTCCATGTTGTAAACCATTTACGGGGTAAAGTGTAATCCTTCCTTGCAGCCAAACACTTTGTCTAAATGTTTAGTGTTTTTGCCGGAGGTCATGACTAGTAAATAGTCGCCTGAGCTTAGTATGGTTTCGTCACTGGGTAATTTAATTAACTTGGTTTTACCATTTTCAAATTTTTCGATTCCCACGGCAACGACATTGTATCTGTTTTTTAGATTATGGAAGGTTTCGCTAAACTTTTTGTCAGCATAAGGATAATTATCTGAGATATAATACTGTTTTATATCATAATCTTCGTCATCGGTGGCAGAGGCTAGTAAATCGTCACTGAAACTGGCGACTGAGGGCTCAAACATATAGCTGGCAACAATTTTAGATGATACTTCATTTTGGGTAATGGTAAAACTTACCCCAGCACTGGAAAAGGTTTCCTTAAGTTCGGGCTGATTGATTCTGACAACAATTGAAATATCAGGAAACTTCTTTTTGGTGTTCAAAATAAAAACAAGATTCTTGGTATCATCATCAAGGCAGGGCATGAGGCTGGTAGCCCTTTGGGCGTTGGCTTTATCAAGACAGTCAGGGGCATTGTAATCAGAATAAATAACGAAGACTTGGTCTTTTGTGAAGTTGTTGTAGATCAGGTCAATATTATCTTTATTATTGGTGATCAAACAAGCTTTAATATCAGCATTGACCAATTGGGTTAAAACACCATGGGAAAAATCATTCCAGCCTATTATTACTACATGATTTGCTAATTTTGTTCCGTCTAGTCCCATTTTATGCCTCTCTGCCAAATATTGAATATGTTCTGTTAATTTACCTATAAAGTATCCAAGTATACCAAGGCTAGAGATAATCAATAATGATGCAATGATTCTCCCTTCAGGGGATACGGGATGGTATACACCGTATCCTACTGTTGTCAGGGTGACAATGGAGTACCAAAATGCATCAAACACGGTGAGTATGTTCGGGTTTTCGGCTAGTGATTCAAAATAATAAATTAGGGTAACAGTGCCGATGTAACTTATTAGTACCGATAAGAAAATAAGTACCTTTTTCTTCATTGTTTTACCTTTGTGATTACCATATTAATCTAATTCTAGTTTATTTAGATTAATTTGGTTAGCGAATTCTTTGAGGCTTTCTGGTGAAAAATTTAGATGAGAGAATAAGTGTTTTTCTAGAAGCTGAGCGGCGTGGAAGTTTTTCTGTATCCCGGCAATGATTTTTGCATCATTTTTCCCATAACGTTTAATTATATAAGCAAGACGCTTGTCAAGTTCTACAATTTGATCGTGCATAACTCGTTTGTCTGAATAATAAACTATGGATGCAGGGTCAAAGAAGCCTTGTTCATAATTTTCTTTTAAAAATGGATCGAGGATTATGTGTTGGATGACAATATGGGATATTTCTGGGTAGCCAAGATCCTTACATATCTGCTGCCCAACTTCTCCATGATGGCAACATTCTTTTTCGATACATCCCGTCTTGGCGATATCATGTAATAAAGCTCCGGCGATAGTTAAGTCAAGTCGTGGTATTTTTGTTGCACCACATTGCCGTAGACCATTTACAAGTGTTACCGCCGTCCGTGCCACTTGTTTAGAGTGGTCACGGATGTGATCGTACATGGTGTAATCTTCCATGTACTGGAAACATTCTTGAATCGTAGGGCAGGATGCTTTCTCGTAATTAATCTCGGCCATTGCCACTATTTAGAGCTTAATTCATGGACTGCTTCAACGGCAATTTTTGCCTGTTCTGGTGGTGTGAACTGATGGATACCGTGTCCAAGATTAAAGATATGTCCTTTGGCTCCTTCCGCTCCCTTTAAAATACCAGCAATCCGTTTTCTTAGTTGATCTTTAGGGAGCAATAAAGAAAATGGATCTATGTTTCCTTGTAGCGCAAGATTTGGAACTCTTTTGGCGGCATCGCCAATGTTTAATCGCCAGTCAATTCCAAGCACATCAGCTCCAGATTCAGCAGACATCTCAAGCAAAGTAGCACCATTATTTGCAAAATAGATAATGGGTAGATCAAATTGCTTTAGGCTAGCAATAATTCTCTTTACATAGGGTAGGGCATAAACTTCGAAATCACATGGAGCAAGGATTCCTGCCCAAGAATCGAATATTTGCAGTGCTTGGGCACCAGCCCTTGCTTGGGCTTGTAAGTATAATATTGTAGCCTCGGTAATTTTTTCCATGATGCCATGAAATAATTCAGGCTGGGTAAACATCATTTTTTTGGTTTCCCAAAACACTTTTGATGAACCACCTTCAATTAAATATGTCGCACAGGTAAAAGGAGCACCAGCAAAACCGATGAGAGGCACCTTCAATTCTTTTCTCAATAGCTTAATGGTGTCCATCACAAAACTGGTTGAATCATCGGCGTCTGGAATAATAAGACGGTCAAGATCAGCTTGGGTTTTGATTGGCTCAGGGAAAACTGGTCCTCTTCCATCATGGAACTCAAGTTTTGCACCCATTGCCTCCATCAAAATTAAGATGTCGGAAAATAGAATTGCCGCATCCATATTGAGTATATCGATAGGTTGCAAAGTCACTTCCACGCAAAGTTCTGGGGATTTGCAAAGTTCAAGGAAACTAACCTTGCCCCTCACTTTTTGATACTCAGGGAGGTAACGCCCAGCTTGGCGCATCATCCATATTGGGGTGTAATCGGTTTTCTCACCACGGCATGCTTTTAAAAATGTTGTGTTCATTATTTGCCTATTGTTTTAATTTAGCGTAATTTTTTTGGGATGTAGTTGCAGAAAGGTTCTTCCGCTAGGTAGTCGCCTGTCATGGCGTATGCTCTTGCTCTGCATCCACCACATACATTAACATATTCGCAGGCACCACAACTACCTTTATAGGAAGAAAAATCTCTTAGTTCTTTAAAAAGTGTCGATTCTTCCCAAATTTCTTTAAAATCACTTTTTTGGATATTGCCTGCTGATTTGGGAAAATAACTACAGGGTAAAACGTCTCCATCAACATCAATTAGACAAATTAACTGTCCAGCAAGGCATCCCTTTGATCCACCAGTAGAGAATTTTAGGTTGCGCCTTTTGAAAACTTCGTCGTCCTCTTTTGCTTTTTCGCGGACAATGCGATAGTAGTGGGGAGCACAGGTGGGGCGCATTAATAAAGAATCCTCATTTTTTTCAGTTTCGTAATGCCAATCAAGAATTTCATCATAAATGCCTTCAGGAATTAATTCTTCCATAATTTCTTCCCCACGTCCGGTTGGTACAATCATAAACATGTACCATGCTGTGGCACCGAGATTTTTTACCATCTTGTAAATATCAGGTATTTCATCTTTATTTCTTTCCGTGAAGGAGGAATTAATTAAAAATGGTATTTCATGCTTATTTAATAAATCTATCGCATTTAAAGTTCCCTCAAATGCACCCTTTTGATTTCGAAAATCATCATGGGTTGCGGCTGTGGCACCGTCTAAACTTAGGGAGACCATGCGGATTTCTGCTTTTTTCATTTTAAGACATATTTCATCGGTGACAAGGGTGCCATTGGTGGCAATGCACATCCTTAAACCTTTGTCGGTTCCATATTGGGCTATATCAAAAATATCTTCTCTTAGTAGTGGTTCTCCACCTGATAAAACCAAGACAGGACTTGCATAAGATGTGATGTTATCGATGGTTTTTTGGGCTTGCTCAAGAGAGAAATCAGGGTGACCTATTACATTAAGTTCGGAAGAACTTCTGCAATGTACACATTTTAAATTGCAACGTCTGGTGGTTTCCCAGGCAATCCATTTAGGTTGAAAATCCATTATAAATAACTCCTTACATATTATATTTTGAACAAGTGTCATATACTATTATGACAATTTTTTCTTTTGTATTATTAATGTATATAGATAATTTAGTTACGAAAGAGTAGCTACCATCTTTTCTTACTGATAAAAATATCGTATAATGCCATCTTTTCCAGTAGAATCCACGTTTTTATTTTAATGCTATCATTTCTTAATGGTATTCTTAAAGTGTCAAAAATATATTCAAGAACCGTTTAGTGAGGATTAAATGATAATAGAACCCAAATATGCCGATAGCCCAGAGGGAAAAATAGCTTTAGATAAAATTTTAAATCGTTTTCAAATTGGCGATAGTGGTTGCCAAGCAATCGTAGAAGAGATCTTGGCTGCGGTACGTGAAAATGGTGATGAAGCTGTTCTTGAGTATTGTCGTCGTTTTGATTCACCTAATATGGTAATCGAAAACATCAAAGTATCACCAGAAGAAATAACTGAAGCATATGAGCTTGTGGACGCGGATTTTCTAGATACTTTAGAGGCCGCAATTGAGCGTATTGGTAGCTTCCATGAACGGGAAATGGAAGATTCGTGGATGCAAACAAGAGACGATGGAACCATTGTTGGTCGTCTTGTTCGTCCTGTTGATTCGGCCGGACTTTATGTTCCTGGTGGTCAAGGAGGCTCAACACCTCTAGTTTCTTCTGTTTTAATGAATGGATTGCCGGCTGGAATAGCAGGGGTGAAGAAAAGAGTTATGGTGACGCCACCAAATGAAAGTGGCAAAGTAAGCCCTCACCTTTTAGTTGCTGCCCACGAGATTGGAATCACAGAGATATATAAAGTCGGTTCAGCTTGGGCTATTGCCGCTCTTGCTTATGGAACTGAGAAGATACCTAAGGTTGATGTTATTGTTGGCCCGGGAAACCAGTTTGTAACTGAAGCTAAGAGATTAGTTTCTGGTATGGTTCGTATTGATATGATTGCTGGACCCTCAGAAATTTTAATTCTTGCCGATGAAAGTGCAAATCCAGCCTATCTAGCAGCTGATATGTTAGGACAGGCAGAGCATGACCCACAGGCATTGTCTATCTTAATTTGTTCTGATAAGGCTATAGCGGAGGCTGTGCCAGCCGAATTAGAAGCACAACTTAAAAACTTATCTAGAGAAGATATTGCCCGGGCTTCCATTACAGATCGAGCCGTTATTTTAGTAATGAATAATATAGATGAAATGGTGCAAGCAGCTAACGATATTGCTGTGGAACACTTAGAATTAATGATTAATGATCCATGGGCTCAGCTTCCTAATTTGCGTCATGCCGGTGCAATTTTCCTTGGGCACAATAGTCCAGAGGCCGTTGGCGATTATTTTGCAGGGCCAAATCATGTATTGCCAACCATGGGAACTGCAAAATTTGCCTCAGCATTAGGAGTGGAAACATTCTTGAAGAAAAGTTCTATTATCAGTTATTCCCGTACAGCATTAGAAACTGATGCTGTTCATATTCAAAGACTTGCGAACTTAGAAGGGTTAACTGCACACGCAAATTCCGTAGCGATAAGGGTTAAATGATAATGGCTTTTGATTTTAAACGTGAATTACAAAAAGGGCTCACAAGTCTTGATATTGAAATTGATAATGAGGCTATTACTAGACTAGAATTCTATTTCACAGAGCTGAAGAAATGGAATAAAAAGGTAAATCTTATTGCCAAGAAAACTTCAGATTCAGACATTGTCGAAAATCACTTTGTAGATTCTCTCGCGCTGCTAAGATTTTTGCCTGCTGGTGCAAATCTTGTCGATATTGGTTCGGGAGCAGGACTTCCTGGTTTAATTTGTAAAGCCGCTAGGCCGGATTTGCAGGTTGATCTCGTGGAACCAAGATCTAATAGAATTTTATTTATGCGCCATATTATTAGAGGGCTTAAGCTCGATGATGTTGAAGTTTATGAGGCACGAATAGAAGACACTGACCTAAATAAAAAAGAATCTGTCAGCCATGTAACGAGTAGGGCAGTCTCAGATATTGAAGGGTTTGTGAAGATGACAGCTTCATTTTCTACTGGTGTGAATAGACTTTGTTTAAAAGGACCAAAGTGCCAAGAAGAACTCGAACAAGCCGAGCCGACTCTTGTTAAGCATGGTTTAGAAAAAGAGACAATTTATGAGTATAAACTTCCCAACTCAGGGGCGTTTAGAACTATTGTGGTGCTAAAATAGCAAAAAGAACATTCAGCTAAGTGAACGGTTCTTAAAAATCACAAAAAAATATAATATGTTTAAGGAAATATCATGAAAAAAATTGCTGTTTTAGCTGGTGATGGAATTGGCCCCGAGGTAATGAGTGAAGCGATCAAAGTTTTAGATGTGGTTCAAGAAAAGTTTGGTTTTGAACTATTCTATGAGTATGCAGACGTTGGTGGTATTGCTATCGATAACCACGGCGAAGCATTACCTAAAGCTACCCTAGAGCTTTGCGAAAATAGTGATGCAATTCTATTCGGCTCTGTTGGTGGTCCTAAGTGGGAGAGCTTGCCACCAGCTGAGCAACCAGAAAGAGCTGCATTACTACCTCTTCGAAAGCATTTTGATCTGTTTTGTAATTTTCGTCCTGCCCGTGTTTTTCCTTCTCTTGTTGGCGCTTGTCCCCTTAAACCTGAAATTATTGGAGAAGGGTTTGACATTCTCTGTGTTAGAGAGTTAACCTCTGGTATCTATTTTGGTACT
Organism: Desulfotalea sp.; assembly: GCA_051531995.1. Taxonomy (GTDB): domain Bacteria; phylum Desulfobacterota; class Desulfobulbia; order Desulfobulbales; family Desulfocapsaceae; genus Desulfotalea. Next base: position 24,048 of record JAOPTU010000008.1, on the reverse strand, counting down.
CCTAAAGGTAGAGAAGGTGAAGGTGAAGATGAATATGCCTTTGATACCATGGGATATAAGCGTTCGGAAATTAGACGTATTGCACATATGGCTTTTGATGCCGCAAGACTTCGTGGTGGTAAGGTTACTTCAGTTGATAAGGCAAATGTTTTGACTACCATGGTACTATGGCGTGAAGTTGTCATAGAAGTGGCAAAAGAGTATCCAGATGTCGAGTTAAATCACATTTATGTTGATAATGCCACCATGCAGCTTGTGCGTGATCCTCATCAGTTTGATGTTATGCTTTGTGGTAATATGTTTGGAGATATAATCTCAGATGAAGCGGCAATGCTTACTGGTTCGATGGGGCTTTTAGCCTCTGCTTCCCTTAATAAAGAAAAATTTGGTCTTTATGAGCCGGCTGGCGGTTCAGCACCTGATATTGCTGGACAAGGGATAGCAAACCCAATCGCAGAGATACTTTCAGCCGCGATGATGCTTCGTCATAGTTTTGGCTATGAAGAAGCGGCAAGCGCCATCGAGAAAGCTGTGGCGGATACCTTAGATAAAGGTGTTTGTACTGCTGATATCGCTGTAGATAAATCCAAGGCCGTTGGCACCATAGCTATGGGCGACGCAATTGTGGCAGCACTATAGTTAGCGGTTTACTACTTCTGAGATGACGGGTTTGATATATCTTGCCCGTCACTACATCATCATGGCAAGCATCTATGACTAATATTAAAAATATCATTGTTATCTCAACCGATGAATCCAGTGGTTTAGCAGTGAGAGTAGCTGAAGAGCTTGGTATTACTTATACTGCTATGATCACTAAAGAATTCTCCGATGGGGAGAGGTATCATGCTTTTCCAACGAGTTTAACAGGGAAAGATGTAGTTATTGTTGCGACTACCCATAATGACAAATCTCACCAAGACCTTCTTGATTTTATTCAAGGCTGTCGTTATTGGAATGCAAATTCCATTAATGTTGTCATCCCTTTTCTTGGTTACTCTACCATGGAGCGGGTAAAACCTGGCTCCCACGAAATTCCTAAAGGAATCACTAGAACTAGGCAGATATTTAAGGCAAGGCCACATTTTGTTGCTTTTGTTGATCTTCATTCAGAGTCAGTTCTCCATGCCCATGATGGAAACATAAGTACAAAACATGTCCGAACGGATGATTTAATTGTTCAAAAAATTAAGGAATTATCTCTTGATAACTTTGTCTTAGTTTCTCCAGACTATGGTTATTCTAAACGTGTTGCCAGAATTGCAAGTTTATTAGATTGTCCGCATACCGCTGCCGATAAAGATCGTTTTGATGTTGATAAAACCCTTGTAGGACAGGTTTCTGCGGTGGTTAAAGGGAAAATAGCAATTATTTGCGATGATATGATTCGCACGGGTGGATCTATCATCCAGACGGCAGAGAGATGTATGGACGCAGGTGCATCTCAGGTTTATCTACTTGCAACTCATTTGGTTTTATCTGGTGATGCAAGGAGTAAATTACTCGATAGCTCGGTTGTAAAAGTCATTGGTAGTGATTCATACCCTAATGTGAAAAACGATGGGAAAATAGAATTGTATAGCCTCGCACCACTTTTATCTGATATGCTTAGGCAAAGACTGATGTTAACTAAAAATTGATTACGTTAAGGATATTTTATAGATTAGCTTTCTCTATATATTTTATTTCATAATATGAAAAAAGAGATTCTAGAACAAAACATTAAGCGTTCAATTATCTTTCAAGAATTGTCCGATACTGAGATCAAATCGTGTGCTAAACAAGCAGAAGTCCGAATTGTTACCGAGGGTAACACCATTTATGAGCAAGGTTCTCTTGCTGATTACTTTTTTATTATAGCTATGGGTGAAGCCGAACTCATCATGAACCTTGAGGATGGCAGTTCAAGTGTTGTTGGGCGTATTGGTCCTGGTGGTCATTTTGGCGAAACAGCTCTTATCTCTGGAAAATCCCACATTGTTTCGATTAGGGCATTATTCGATATTGTTCTCATAGCCTTTAAAAAAGAATTTTTCTTTAACGAATTAATGACCAAGGAAAAATTCCGTCAGAGAATTGAAATTTCTTTGTCCGAAAGATTGAGGGTATCATTTGCCGATCAGGCTGATATGTCTAGAAAAGATACCGACCCCCACGATATAGACTCTGCTGGCAAGATGATCCTTTTTCGTGGTCGCGATTTAAGCATGGTGAAGGCTAGTACAGAAGAGGGTCTTAAGGGGAAGAAAAGTTTTGTTCGCAGTAGTCGTGCTGCTCGTAAAACCCAAGCTCAAATTGATACAATTGCAGGTAATGAAAGGCATTTTTTTTTACATGGTGAAGAGGGTACAGGACGTTCAATAATTGCCAAACAGATCCACGCTGAATCTAGCCGTGCTGATGCGATATATAAACAGCTAAATTGTCGTAAATATAAATCACTAATTAGTTTAGAAAAAGATTTGTTTGGAATCGGGCAAGATGATTTTCCTTTTTTTCGATCACGTCAGGCAGGATATTTAGAACAAACTTGTGGTGGCACCTTAGTTTTCAATCACATCGATTTAATGCCTAAAGTTCTACAGGGTAAAATTAATACAATTATTGAAAGCGGGATTTTTACTCACTTAGATTCTAACCAGCAAATAGCCATGCAGGCACGATTGGTATTTATTAGCCATTTAAGCCTCGGGCAATTAAAAGAATCGGGCAAGGTAATTCCAGAACTGATAGCGATATTTGAAAAGCAGAACTTTAAAGTTCCTGCTCTAAGAGAACATAAAAAAGATCTTCCTCGTTTGATTAATCACTATTTGGTTAGACACAGTAAAGAGTCTGATAAACAGGTAGACAAGGTTAGCTCGTTGGCCTTGGGTGTTTTGTTAAATTATGATTGGCCAGGTAATTTGACTGAATTATCTACGGTTATAAGAAGAGCCGTTATGCTTTGTACGAGCGATGAAGTCAAGTCGGAACAGATACTACTTGGTTTGCCTAAAACTGAAGGGAAGTGGGAGTTTAACCTCTTGAGACTTCCATTTATTCGAGATTTTCTCAAAAGCTGGTGTTTTCCGATAATTCCGCAAGCTATTGTTGGCACTATTCTTTTGCTTTCTGTAGTAGCATTGTTTTTAGGCTCTCAGGAACCGCGAGAGAACTTAGGGCTCACTGTTAGCTGGGCTATTGGCTGGCCGCTCATGTTCTTCTCATTCTTCTTTCTTGCTCGGATGTGGTGCAGTATTTGTACTTTAGCGATGCCGGGCAAAGTCTTGCAAGATATATTTAAACCAAAGCGGAAAACGCCTCGTTTTATCAAACATTATTCTGGTTGGATAATGACGATTTTTTGCATATTAGTTTTCTGGGTCGAAATAGTCTGGGATGCTTATACAGATCCAATTTTAACTGGTTGGATTATTTTGGCTGTAACGGTGGGATCTATAATATTTAGCTTGATGTATTCTCGACGGGCTTGGTGTCGGTATCTTTGTCCTCTTGGTGCTGTGAACGCCATTTTTGCCATGCCTTCGATTTTAGAGCTTAGATCAAATAGACATGTTTGTTTAAATAAGTGCCAGGTGCACGCCTGTTTTGGTGGTACTGACGAGACAAAAGGCTGTCCAATGTTTAGGCATCCTTACCTTGTTGATAATAATCGGGACTGTATCTTTTGTGCAGACTGTATCAAGAATTGTAATAATCACTCAATACAATTGAATCTTCGTTTAGCTCCCCAAGAATTGTGGGAGATTCAATCTCCTAGGCTCGCAGATAGTTTTTTGATTGTAGCTCTAGGGGCAATATTTTTCCCATTTTCTCTGCATTCTGGTTTTTCGACTTTAGCTGGTAGTTTGGTTATGCCTTTTCAGGAATTACTAGAAGTAAGTGTAAGCCAGCACCTAGCTTCTAGTATCATCTTTTTTACACAGATATTTATCTCATTGGTTATTTTTTATATCTTAGTTTCTATTCAAGCTCGTATTAGTGGGTATGACAAGAAGAAGCTATTAGCTTTGCTGGGGTATGGGCTAATACCGTTGATTTTAGGAAGCTATTTGGCAGTTCATTTCCATGTGTTTATAGACGGAGCTGGTTTGATTATTCCACAAATTATGTCACTAATGGGGAATGATGTTAGTTATGAAAATTGGCAGATTATGAATCCAGATAGTACTAAGGTTTTACAAATTATATCAGTTCTAGGTGGACTACTTGCTTCGTTTTATGCAACTTATCGAATTATTGATCGGACAATATCATCCAGAAAATTGGCAGTTAAAGATTTGATGGGACCTTTTGTTTTTCTAACAATTCTGTCCTTTTGTTATCTTTACATGCTTTAGGTAATTTTGGTTGTTCCTCTGCTAAGTTATAGAAAGAGCTTAATCATGTATGCTTTTTTATGATTAAGCTCTATTCTATATTACTTGTTTTCAACACCCTCTAAAGCCCTACCATTGACAGGCATATTAGTTGTTTTGATGGTTGTTAAATCAACACCTGCTAGTCCGCCTCCTAGAACTTTATAAAGAGAAACTTGGTTAGCAAGTTTTTGCCTATTGGTTTCGATTAAACTTTGTTGAGATCCAAATAAGCTTCTCTGAGCGTCTAAAACATTTAGAAAACTGTCGATACCCTGATTATACCTTGTAGAAGAAATGTCATATGCTTCTTGACTTGCATCAACAAGCATTGATTGAGCTTTTAACTGGTTGGTCAAGGTCTCTTTGCCTGCCAGTTGGTCAGCTACCTCTTTAAAGGCATTCTGTACTGCACTCTCGTAATTATTAATTGCTATTTTTTGATCAATCTCTGCGATTTTAAGATTTGCCTTGTTCTGGCCCGCATCAAAGATTGGGATGGTTATGCTGGGGGCAAATTTCCAAAGTCCTGATACACCACCGTCAAATAGATCACTAAGGCTAGCGCTTGCATAACCTAGTTGACCTGTTAGTGAAATCTTAGGGTAGAAATTGGCTCGGGCAGAACCAATATTTGCACCTGCTCCCCTAAGAACAAATTCTGCTTGTTTAATATCGGGTCTATTTAAAAGTACTTGAGATGGAAGTCCAACTGGTAATTCTTGGATCATTGCAACTTCAGACAATTTCTTATTTAGCGTAATTTCGTCAATACTAGTTACACCAAGTAAGGCAACGAGAGCATTTTTATCTTGCTGAACAAAACGCTTAAATTTAATAGAATCAGTTCTGGCGGTTTCAACAGCAATTTTAACTTGGGAAAGGTCAAGCTTGGTAGCAACGCCATAGTTGTAACCTTTTTCAATTAGCTCATAACTTTGTTCTTGTGCCGTCAGTGTTTCTTTGGCGAGTTGCAAGTTTTCTTGGTCACTGATTAGTTTCAGATAACTGATTGCAGACTGGGAAATCAGAGCAATAGCAACATTTTTTTGAGCTTCATCGGTGGCAAGATATGAGTTTAAGGCTGCATCACTCATGTTTCTAATCCTACCGAAAAAGTCTAACTCGTAATAGGTCGTTGCAAGATTTACGTTGTATGTATGGGATTCGTTCCCTCTGTAATCTCCTTCGTAATCGATAGAACCATTAGCATCCAACGTCGGATATAAGGCTACTTCAGCAATAGAATAGGTCGCTTTTGATCTCTGGACATTCAGAATGGCATTTTTTAGATCTCTGTTGTTATCTAGTGCAAGTTGGATAACATTTTGTAATTCTGGGGAGAGAAAAAAATCTTTCCAAGCAATATTACTAGCAAGCTTTACCTGGTCATTTGCCATCTCTTTCTGTTCTTCATTCTGCCAGTATGGGGCTGTCATGTCTTCAGGCTGTTGATATTCTGGTGCAAAAGAACATGAGGTTAGCAAAGAACCTATTAACAGAAAATTTATATATGTTTTTTTCATTTATTTAGCCTTCTGAGTATCTTTAGGTTGGGTTTCTTTTTTTGTACTTCGAAAAGCAGATATTTTCTCTACTATTACAAAGAACATTGGTACAAAGAAAATGGCAAGGAATGTTGATGTAAGCATTCCACCTATGATTGCGATACCAATGGCATTTTGACTAGCAGAGCCAGCACCATTGGAGAGAGCAAGTGGGAGTACACCAAGGATGAAGGCCATGGATGTCATGATAATTGGTCGAAAACGCAATTTAGCTGATGTTAGAGCAGCTTCGTACAATTCAGTGCCAGACTCATAAAGTTCTTTCGCGAACTCTACAATCAAAATGGCATTTTTAGCACATATTGCAAGAGTCGTTAGAAGTGCTACTTGAAAATATACATCATTGCTTAAACCAAACAATAGGGTAGCTAAGACCGTTCCTATAACTCCTAAAGGTGCGACTAGTAAAACAGCAAAAGGGATAGCCCAGCTTTCATAGAGTGCAGCAAGGCTTAAGAAAATAATGATGATAGATATGGTATATAGAACAGCAGATTGACCTGAGGCACTTTGTTCCTCATAAGATAATCCTGTCCATGCAAATCCAACACCTTCTGGCAATTGAGACTCCATTTTCTCCATCTCTAGCATAGCGTCACCAGAACTAACACCAGGAGCAGGAGCACCTTGAATATTGAGAGAGGAGCTACCGTTAAAACGTTCTAAGCGTGGAGAGCCATACTTCCAATGGGCTGAAATAAATGCATTGAATGGTACCATTTCATTTTTGTTGTTCTTGACGAACCATCTTTCAATGTCCTTGGCTTTCATCCTAAATTCCGCATCGCCTTGTACGTAAACTTTTTTAATACGTCCTTGGTCAATAAAATCATTTACATAACTAGACCCCCAGGCTGTTTGTAGTGTACTAGTTATTTCACTGGTTGAAATACCTAGAGCGCGGGCTTTTTCCATATCAATGTCAAGCTGGTACTGCGGTACATCATCTAAACCATTGGGGCGAACACCTACTAATTTAGGGTTTTGTGCCGCCATACCCAATAGTTGATTGCGAGCGTTCATTAATGCTTCATGCCCGATGCCACCGTTATCAATAAGTTGGAAATCAAAACCGGATGCATTTCCTAGTGCGATGATCGGTGGTGGAAAAAAGGCAAAGACGAAAGCATCTTTGATAGGAGCCATGGCATGCATAATTCTACCAACAATTGCTGGTACTTTTTGATCAGGTCTTTTTCTAGAATCCCAGTCCTTTAGACTGATAAAACTTATTCCAGCATTTTGGCTATTACCAGCATAACTAAAGCCTGCAATAGTTAAATAATTTTCAACATTTTCAGATTCGTTGGCAGCCAGATAATCCTCTAATTTCATCATGGTGTTTACAGTTCTTTCAGCAGACGCACCTGCTGGTGCAGAAACCATAGCCATTAAGATTCCTTGATCCTCATCGGGTAGAAAACCTGTAGGCATTTTAGCAAACAGTAGAACTAGGGCAAAGACAGCCGCACCATAAATTATTAAGTATCTTTTTTTGCGATGGGCAATATGACCTGCTGTCCCATGAAAACCGCTTCTGAGTTTGTTGAAGTATTTGTTGAAAAACCCAAAAAAGCCGGTTGTTGCTTCGCTATGGCCCTTTTTAACTGGTTTTAGCATTGAGGCACATAGCGTTGGTGTAAAGATGATAGCTACTAGAACAGACAAAGTCATAGCGGTTACAATAGTGATGGAAAACTGCCTGTAGATAGCTCCTGCGGAACCAGTAAAGAATGCCATTGGTAGGAAAACCGCTGAGATAACCATGCCGATACCAACCAGTGCGGAGGTTATTTGGCCCATTGATTTTTTGGTCGCTTCTTTAGGAGAAAGACCTTCTTCACTCATTACTCGTTCAACATTTTCGACAACGATAATAGCATCATCAACTAGTAGACCGATCGCTAAAACCATTGCAAACATAGTGAGAGTGTTAATAGTGTATCCAAAGACGTGTAGGATACCAACGGTACCAAGTAAAACAACTGGGACCGCTAAAGTTGGTATAAGTGTAGCCCTGAAATTCTGTAAAAACAGAAACATTACTATAAATACAAAAAGTATTGCTTCAAGAAGGGTATGGAAAACTGTTTCTATGGATATTTGAATAAATGGTGTTGTGTCGTATGGAAAAGAATATTCGACACCAGCAGGTAAGAATGCAGATAATTCTTCCAGTTTTTCTTTGGCAATCCTAGCAGTCTCTAAGGCATTGGCACCGGTTGCCAAGTTGACTGCAAAAGCGGCAGAAGGCAGTCTCATTTTTCTTACAACAGCGGAAGCATTTTCCTCACCTAAAGAAATACGAGCGACATCGCCAAGCAGTACTTGGGACCCATCAGTGTTTACTTTTAAAAGAATATTTTTGAATTCATCTGCGGTTTTAAGTCTGGATTGGGCGAGTACTGTAGCGTTAATTTCTTGTCCTTTAAGAGCAGGAAGGGCACCAATTTGGCCTGCTGAAACGTCAATGTTTTGGGCTTGAACAGCATTTAAGATTTCTGTTGTAGATAGGTTGTAGCTGTAAAGCTTATTAGGATCTAGCCAGATTCTCATGGCGTAAGGAGAACCAAAAACAGTAACACTACCTACTCCAGGGAGACGACCGATGGGGTCGGCTATTTTTGAACTAATCATGTCAGCTAGGTCAGCCTGGTTTACACTCTCATCTGTAGAAGTATAAGCCGCTACGAATAAAAATGCAGCAGATGCTTTCTCAACTGTAACACCTTGAGCTTGGACACTAGCAGGAAGCAAAGGCATAGCTGCTTGTACTTTATTTTGCACCTGAACCTGGGCAATATCAGGATTAGCTTCTGGTTCTAGGGTGACAGTTATTGAAACAGCACCTGAAGAATCACTGGTGGAGTTAATGTACCGTAAATAATCTATTCCAGTAAGCTGTTGCTCAATTACCTGAGTAACACTACTTTCCACTGTTTCAGCAGACGCACCAGGATAAAAGGCGGTTACACTAATTTGAGGTGGAGCAATTACAGACGGATATTGCTCAATCGGCATTATTTTGACTGTGATTGCACCTGCAAGCATAATCAAAATAGCAAGAACCCAAGCAAATACAGGTCTTTCTATAAAAAAGTGGGACATTTTTTCAACTCTCTTTTTTGTTAATTAATATCAACACAATTATTGTTTTTTCTCGGTACTGGTCTTGTTGTCAACAACAACTGGCGAACCTTGGCGTATTTTTTGGAAACCAGCTGTTATTACGTTATCACCTTCTTTAATGCCTGTGCTAACAATATAGTTGTTACCGTAAGTACCTTCTAAAGTTACCGTGGCTGGTTGAGCAAGGCCTTTATCGTCAATAATCCAGGCGCTAACAGAATTACCGAAACCACGGATGATGGCTTTTTGTGGAACTAAAAAGACCTCAGTGAAATCAAGTAGTAGGGTTGCTTTAGTAAATAACCCAGGAAAAAGTAGCTGTTCTGGGTTACTAAACAAAGCTCTTAATTGAACACTTGAAGTGGTCGGGTCAACGGTTACTTCAGAAAATTGTAATATGCCTTGATGTTCGTATTTGCCGTAAGCATCACCAAGATTCAGATCTACTTTAATTTCGTCAGTATTTTTAGATCTTTTCTTGATTGTTAGGGCGTCTACACTAGAACCCTGTATGTCAACATAGATTGGATCTAGCTGGGTTATTTGAGCAAGCAAGTTACTTTGGTTTGCGGTCACCAAGGCTCCCTCTGTAACGTTTGATTTTCCAATTATGCCACTGATAGGTGCGTAAACGTTGGTGTAATTCAAATTAATTTCAGCACTGGCAAGAGACGCTTGGGCAACAGCTATAGAAGCCCTAGCTTGTAGGTATTGGGCATGAACATCATCATACTCTTGTCTACTTACTGCGTTGATTTTTACCAACTCTGAATATCTTTTGTTTTTTGCGGTAATAGATCTTAAGTTTGCCTGGGTTTTCATTAGATCAGCTTTTGCTGAATCATATATTGCTTGGTATGGAGCAGGATCAATAAGATAAAGTTTATCACCTTTATTTACCTTTTTTCCTTCAATAAAAAGCCTTTCTTTTACGATGCCAGTGACCTGGGGTCTGATTTCTGCAACTTTATAAGCTACAGTTCTAGCAGGTAAACTCTTGGTATATTGAATCTTGGTTTTTTTCATATCTATAGCGGAAACAGGGAACGCTTGCGGTGGACCAGGAGGGGGCCCTTCAGCACTGGCCAGATTAGTAAGAGGCAAGGATAGCGATAAAGTTACAGCAGCTATAGTTAGGTATTTGCTTGCGAATCTCTTTTTCATGGAGTGGTTCTCCTTACTAGTTTTTTATATGTTGAAAATATATTTTAATAATAAATTGTTCGGAAATATCTGATTGCTTTTATTCGGCTTTCAATGATCTTTTAATAAAATCGATACATATGTCTATCAATTCTGAAGACTCTTGTCCAGGCATAGTCATGTGCCGATTTATACCTATTGATAGGGCAAAGAGGAAGTGAGCGGTGGTGCGTGGCTCAACATCTCTTATGGAGCCATCTTTCATACCTTTTACAAGGAGTTTTTCTAAAGATGTGATGGTGCTTTCATGGTATTGGATAAAAATTTGCTGTGCTTCTTCGTTGTCTTTAATAAGGCTAGGTACAAAGTTTGGTAGGATGAATACCAGGTTCTCGCCTCTTTCTTTGCGAAGTCGTTCTGCAAGTTTTGCGTATTTTATTAAAGCTTCTAAGCCATTTAATCCTTCATGTGAAAAATTTTTAACTTCATTCAGATAATCTGTTAAGATATCAGCAAAAATGTGGAGAATTATACCTTCCTTGCTTTTGAAATGATAAAAAAGAGTTCCTTGAGCGACACCTGCTCTTTTACGTATATCAGCGGTTGTTGTTTCTCGGTATCCTTTTTCGCCAAAAAGCTCAGTAGCTGCTTTAATAATAATTTCTTTCCTGGTCATTTTATATGAGTTTTAAATTCTTAAAGTGTTGAACATGCTTGGGTGATGAACAAAATGTTTGATTTTCTAGTCATTCTTAAATCTCTTAAATAACAAAGAGTTTTAAACCTTCGGATTATGCTTCATCCTAGTGATTAAGTCAATAAATCATTCTGTGCGATATTTTAATAATTTTTCTAGGTTTTACATTGTTTTGTATATGTAGTTTCTCATTGTTATTACCAACCTAAAGACTATTGTTCATCACTTAGATTTTCTTGTTTAATGTTATTGAAAAATACTTTTATTCATTAATAAAACATTGGTGCTTGTTGTGGAATATTACATAGTCTTTTTTGCTTGGTTTATAGCTGGAACAATTAATAATATAGCTGGGTTTGGTGCTGCAATGGTCGCCATGCCAATTATGGCTTTTTTTTCATTTTTTGGCGGCTATTCTGTAGCGGTGACTGTTCCAAGTTGTACATTAATTGTTTTATGCTTAAACTTACAGTTGGCTTACGCCCATAGAAAGTTCATAACTTGGTCTAGGTTTAAGCTTTTATTTATTGGATGTATCTTGGGTAGTATTTGTGGTATTTTTGTTGTCGGAGCGATGCCAGAGTCATTTCTGAAAATAGGAATGGGTGTATTTTTACTTTTTTATGGAATTTGTGGACTAATTAGTGAGAGTCGAGACTCCGGCAAGGGAGCAGGGTTTTTAGGTCTTTGTGCGGGCTTTTTGTCCTCGTTGCTAGGCCTATCTTTTGGTTTTAATGGCCCTCCTTTGGCTGCTTATGTTGCATATGTCGGTTGGCCTCAACGCGATGTAAAGGCAATGCTTGGGGCTGCGTTTATTTTGTCTTGTTTTACAATAATTGCCAGTCAACTAGTGGCAGGATTGCACTCAGTAACCACATTCACCCTGTTTTTAATAGCTTTGCCTGGTGTGTTGTTGGGGGGGCAGCTTGGAATAATAGTCGCACGGAAGTTAGGCGAGCGTTCGTACCATAAAATAATACACTTCTCGTTGATATTTATGGGGTGTTCATTGCTTGTTACTTTTTTGATCAGCTAAAGGATATCTTGGTATAAAATAGATGAATAATTATTACGAAATACTTGATGTTGAAAGGGATTGTACAGCAGAAGAATTAAAGAAGAACTATCGTAAACTCGCTATGAAGTATCATCCAGATAAAAATCCAGATCGACCTGAATTGCAGGATAAGTTTAAGGAAATATCAGAAGCATATGGAGTTTTAAGCGATCAGGATAAAAGAAAGAAATATGATAGGTATCTGCGAATCGGCGGTGGTTTTAAAGGTAATAATGGATTCTCTTATAGCCAGGAAGATATTTTTCAAGATATGTTTCGTGATCCTCAGTTTCAACAAATGTTTCGAGGAATTTTGAAAGAATTTCAGAAATCAGGTTTAAGGTCTAATCAGGAATTTGTTAGTAAATCTTTTTTTGGTAATAAAGGGTCTATTTTTGCCGGAATACTTATGGTTGGAGGAATTGCCGGGAAGGTAGTTAAGGCAAAACTTAAAGAGAAATTGCCTGATAGTGATACTGTGATGAAATCTCTTGGGAGAAAGGTTGGTCAGTTTCTTGGCTATGGTAATGATGAGCCTAAGCAGATAGTTGAAAGTGGAGATATTGCCTACACTTTAGAGGTGAATTTGAAGGATTTACGACTAGGCAAAGTTGTTGAAATTGAAATACCTACTAGTGGCAAGACAGCTCGATTTAAGGTGAAAGTCCCTGCTGGCTCAATTGCTGGCCAGAAGTTAAGGTTGAGAGGGAAAGGTGAAAGGACATCTGAAGGATATGGGGATTTATATTTAGAACTGGCTGTAGGTTAGTAGTTTACCGTTTTGTATATAGGTCTTCTTAATGGATTGAACTCCCGAGATTCAGCCATTCTTACGTTCATTTCATCATCTTGTATTGAAATTACGATGCTACCTTTTTCTGCTGTCAAAATTGCTTTTATATTATTCTCACTAAAGGTGTTCTTGGTAGATTGAGAAGGGAAATGTTTCATGCGGCTACTTGAGGAGGAAACAATTACTAACTTGGGACTAACAACCTTTATGAAACCATCATCGTTGGAAGTTTTTGAGCCATGGTGTGCACTAAGTAAAATATCTGAATCTATATCTAATTTCATAAGGTTACGCTCCTCTTCAGCAGGAATGTCACCAGGAAACAAAGCCGTTATTTTGTCAACGGTTAATCTGTATACTGCGCCCATATTTATTTTCTTCTTGTTAGTAAAATTTTCTACACAAATAATGTTTCCTTCACCAAAATTAAATTCATCCCCTTTTTCTACTGGTATTATTTTCAACTTGGCATCTAGTTCTGCCCATTTTAAAAAATTCCCAAAATTATCATTTGTAACCTCATATTTTGGTGTGATTAATTTTTCAGTGCCAAAATGTTTTATGATAAATTTTGCACCATTGTAGTGATCGCTGTCACCGTGGGTGATAAATATTGAGTTGATGGTTTTTATACGCTTTTTAAATAAATAGGGACCTATTATCATTTCACCAACTGTCTGTTCTGAAAAGTCGGTGCCTCCTGCATCTATTAAAATATTTTCTCCATTTTTAAATTGCACTAAAGTAGAGCTGCCTTGACCAACATCTAAATAAGATATTTTATGGTGATCCCTTGGATCATCTTTTACTTTTCCAAAACTAAACATAGATAGGCCAGAAATTATAAATAGGCAGATCAATAACTTCATGGTCCTTGGTTTATCTTTTAAAATTAATGCCAAAACACCAGTTAGGTAGAAAAAGTAAATGATGTAAATGGTTGGAGAAGATTGCCACGTTTCTGTGTACCGTAGGTTAGCTAGAAGGTCCGTTATATACAAAGCAACTTTTATTGTAATACTGCCGATATGTAAAAAAAATCCCGAGTAATTTAAGAGGATTGTTTCGCTGATAATAGCCATGAACCCAAGTGGCAATGCTAACAAACAGATCAGTGGCTCAATTATTAGGTTAGCGATGGGCCCGATCAGCGAAACTCTGTTGAAATGAAATAGTAAAATGGGCATTGTTGCGAGACTGGCTACAAAAGATACCTGTATGGCTAACAGTAAATAATTTAGAACCCTACTTTTGATGTTTTTCTTCTTTTGAGTTGTGTTGCTGAAAGTTTTGGTACAAAATAAAATGATGCTCGTTACAGCAATAAATGACAGTTGAAACGATGCAGTAAATATATATTGAGGAGATATTGTCAATATTAGTATTGCTGCTAGCGAAATTAATGTAAGTGCTGACTTCTTTCGATTAATGCAAACTGCAACGAGAACTAGAGAAGATATTATTACTGCTCTAATAACCGGAGTGTGCCCACCTGTAATTGAACTGTAAAGAATTATAATAGGAATGGTTAGTAAAGCTGACATTTTATAGATGTTTGTCTTTAACATCAGCCAAGTTGATAATTTGCAAACTCTGACAAAACCCATAAACATCAGAGCTACTAAAACAGCCATATGCAGCCCAGAAATAGCAAGTAAGTGCATTAACCCCAACTTTTTGAAGGTTTCAAGGGTTGCTTTTGGAATACTACTCCTGTCCCCAAGAAGTATCGCCTTGTAAATTGGTGCTGTTTCAGGGACTTCTATGTCTATTTTTTTTGCGAAATTGTAGCGGAATTTCTCAGGGTAATATCGAATTAAAGAATATTTATTCGATTCCTTTTTATTACTTGGGACTCTTTTGATGTGAAGAGATGAAGAAATATAACCATTTACCCAGATGTTTTTTTGTGCGAGAAATGTAGGGTAATAAAAAATATCTTCAGCTAGATATCCTGTCGGTCTTTTAAGTTTTGCTTTTATTATAAGTGTGTCCCCTGGCACAATATCAATTGCTAGTTGATCTTTCAACCCAAGGTAAAGTGTTCCTGTGCATGGTGTCTCTGGACTGTTTTCTTTAAGAATGAACTGTGATTCAATAGTAAGCCTAGTTATATTGTTTTTGTAAGTAGGTGATTTAGTTAAAATACCTTGAAGTGTAATTGTTTGAGGGAGATCAATTAGGGTGGAAATATGGTTATTAGAAGGCGGGGTTGATTGAATTAATAGGTTTGTTGCACCAATTGCCAGAGAAATGGTAATTGTCATAAATATTTTCAAATATGGTTTGTCTAGTCGAAGAAATAAAACTACAGCATTTAATAAAAGTGGCACTACCAACCAATATAATGATTGTTCGAAGTGGTTCTGGATAACTATACCTATCATAAACGATATGGAGATAAGGTTTAGTAGGTAATGATCCATGATTTTGGCGAACTTATGGATACTCATTTTTTTTATTCTAAGGAATATTTTAGTGCTTGCCTCGGTGATTCATTGAGTTAGTTATTTCATCCATGTGTCTTTGCAGGACGTTATTGTTTTTTTGACTGTATAAATAACTATTATTACCGAGTGACTCACCTAGTTTTGGGTTTAAGAAAATATTCTCGATTGTGTCATATAGGTTGCTTTCCTTAATTTCAATAGCGGCATCACTTGCTAAAAGATCTCTTGAAATTTCAGAGAAATCAGACATATATTTACCGAAAATAATAGGTTTTGAAAAGTGAGCTGGTTCAATGGGATTGTGCCCACCACGATTAACTAAACTTCCCCCAACAAAACAAACATCTGCCAGATCATAAAAAGAGAGAAGTTCCCCAAGACTATCTACGATTAGAACATCGTCTACTTCGCATTTTGATGACCTAAGGCACGGGCTAAAACCTAATGTTTTGGCTTCATTCTTTATAAAAATAGAACGATTAATATCCCTTGGTGCGATAATAAGCTTAGCCTTGGGGAATGTGTTTAATAATTTATTGAAAGCGTGTAAAAGATATTTTTCTTCACCATCATGGGTAGAACCAGCAACAATAATGTGTGTTTGGTTTTTTAATTGAGCAAACACTTTTGGTAATTTTTTAGCATTAATATCTTTTGTAAATTTTAGATTACCTAAATGCTTTACCCTGTTTGTAGGAGTATTTAATCTGATCATGTCTTTTTTGCCATTTTCAGTCTGCATGCATAAAAGATCGAAGTTGCTAAAGATGGCTTGAAAGTATCTTGGGAAGCGTCTATAACGGGCAATTGATTTTTCTGATAATTGGCCATTTACAAGTATCATTGGAATCCCAAGATTTCTTAGTGTTGCTAATCTGTTCAACCAAAAGTCTGTTTCGGTGTGAATGTAAATATCAGGAGAGACTCTTTGGTAAAATTTTTTAACAACTGGTAGTAAGTCGATGGGAGCAACAGCAATACCATCAACAATATCAAACAGTTTTTCTTTTGCTAGTTCATAACCGCTGGTTGTGCCAGTTGTGAGGATGATTCTTGACTGTGGATATTTTGATTTTATTTCTCTTATTAAAGGGATAATTGATAGTGTTTCACCAACTGAAAGGGCATGGAAATAAATGCTTTTTTGTCCTTCTTTTTTAGGTGGGATGGATTTTAAATCATAGGCAAGGCGAAACTTTGCTGTAGCTCGATATTTTCTTTTAAAAAAGAAAAAAGGAAGTGTGAGTAGGCCAATTGATATAACTAAAAAAAGTTGTATTAAATTATAAAAAAATAGAAGCATTTATTGTTAGTTGTGAAGGTTTTAGGTTAGGGACTGTAAGTTAAGAATATGAATATAATACTTTTTGAGCAAGAAGAAATAATAGCAGGGCAGAGCAGGGTGTCAATAAGTGATCACCGAGCAAAGCATATAGTTAAGGTTTTACGCTCCGAAACTGGTGATGTTTTAAAAATCGGCGTGATTAATGGTCTACAGGGAAGAGGCATAATCACTAGTTTGAAAAGCAAATACCCCTTCGAAGTTACGCTTGATGTATCCTTTTTGGAGGTTGATGTAGAAGAAAAACCCACTATCGATCTTGTTTTAGCAATGCCAAGACCTATTATGCTAAAAAGAATATTAAGTCAGGTTACTACCCTGGGCGTAGGTAAAATATATATTATTAATGCTGGAAGGGTAGAAAAAAGTTTTTGGCAAGCAAGTATTATTGAGGAAGAAGAGTATCGCACACATTTGATTATAGGATTAGAGCAAGCGGTAGCTACAAATTTACCAGCAGTTATTATAAATAAAAGTTTTAAAGATTTTACAGAAAATAAACTCACAGAAATAATTGGGGAATATCATTACAAAGTTATTGCCGATCCATCAGGGGGAAGTTCTTTGGCGGATCATTTTTCGAGAAAGTCACACAAATCAGGGCAAAGAGTATTGCTGGCTGTAGGATCTGAGGGTGGCTGGCTAAAAGATGAAATCGACGTTTTTCGCAATAATAATTTTGTAGCCTGTAATATTGGAAAGAGAATCTTAAAGGTAGATACTGCTGTTGTTGCTCTGCATAGTGCTATAACTAATCTTTTATAATAAAAGCACCAATTGTGTTTATCAATGTTCTTTGTGTTGAAAAATGTCGAAAATGAAGTGATATTGGTTGTCAGTGCGATATTCGTAGAAAAAGCCATGTTTAGTTTTCTGGTTGTAAAGAATTTACTACATATTCAAAGAGGGTTACCTAAGAAAGAGGTTGACCATCGTAGGTTAGGTCGCTATTTTACCAAACTATTCTCAATAGTCCGTATTTTATTTAACAATGTGTGTTCAAGATAAATGGATTGCAGTGTTGAATATGAATAATATATAAATAGCTCGGCTAAGAGAAAAAATCAAAAGCTACCTTGAAAAAGTTAACTTCATTCTATACCTATTTTTTTAGATTACAAAGGAGAAGCATCGCATGTCCACTTTTCGCGTAAAGAAAATTAATAAAATTGCCCCTGAAGGAATGGCTCTTTTCAGTGATAAATTTAATGTTAGTGAAGACGAGAAGGATCCACAGGGCATCGTGTTAAGAAGTTCTCCTGTTGATGTAGATGATTATCCTTCATTACTGGCTGTGGCGAGAGCAGGTGCAGGTACAAATAATATTAATGTAGCAAGAGCGACAGAGAAGGGTGTTTGTGTTTTTAATACACCAGGTGCTAATGCTAATGCGGTTGTTGATCTTGTTTTTCCTATGCTAGGTGTTTGGAAGAGAAATATTTTTAGTGGGATTAATTTTTGTAGAAGTTTAACAAGTGTAGCTCCTGAGGAAGTGGATGCTGTTGTAGAGGCCAAAAAATCTGCTTATAAAGGTGAAGAAATAGCGGGGAAAAATTTGGCAGTTGTAGGGCTTGGCCAAATTGGTGTTCGCCTTGCTAATGCCGGAACCCATAGACACATGAATGTTACAGGGTTTGATCCAGCTCCAGCACTAGAAAATATTCATATGTTATTCCCAGAGGTACGTGTTTGTCGTGCGCTTGTTGATGCTGTGAGTGATGCTGATGTTGTTAGTTTACACTTACCATTAAATGATAGAACCCGAGATTTAGTGAATGCTGAATTTATTTCTAAGATAAAGAAGGGTGCTATCCTTGTGAATTACTCTAGGGCACCAATCGTCAACGAAGATGCGGTTTTAGAGGCACTTGACTCTGGTCATTTGTCAGCCTTCCTCTCTGATTTTCCAACTGCTAAGACTATTGGTCATGATAAAATTTTAACCACACCACATCTTGGCGCATCTACTGCAGAGTCTGAGGGTAACTGTTCTACCATGGCAGTAAAAGAACTTTCTAGTTATCTCAAGTATGGAAATGTTGTTCATAGTGTAAACTTTCCAAATATTGAGGCAACCCCAGCTGATAATATTTCAAATCGATTGATTGTTATTAATAGCGACGTTCCTGGGATGATTGCTAATATCACGAATATTTTTAGTGCATACAATGTTAATATCGCTAGTTTTTTAAACAGATCTAATGGTAATGTAGGTTATAATATTATCGATGTTGAGGCTGCTATTCCTCAGGACCTTATTGAAAAAATTGGCGAGTTGGAAGACGTTATTAAGACAAGAGTTATTTTATTTGACTAATATTTAGCGATAATTGCTCAATATTATTTAAAAGGTCATGCTCGCATAGCGAGCATGACCTTTTTTTTTGCACGGTGCAAGTAATGGAAAAAAAATTAGTTTCACTTCAGTATTGTCAGAACTATGATGAGTTGTTTGTCGGGAGTAGAATTGAGAATATTCTGACCACTATAAATTTTATAAACCCAGAGCAAGGTAGTCGCATTTTATTAAAACCAAACTTTGTTAGTGGGGCAGCACCAATATATGGTTTAACCGATTCTCTTTTTATCAAAGCAGTGGCAGAGTACTTTTTAAAAGTTGGGTGCGAAGTTATGGTCGGGGATTCACCGGCTTTTGGTTCCGCAAAATCAATTTCTGAGAAAGTGGGTGTGAAAAAAGTTTTGCGGGATTTACCCGTTAAAATCATTGATTTTAATAAAAGCAAACGGATTACGCTAGACTGCGGTGTCGAGGTTAAGGTAGCTCAAGCTGTTTTGGATTGTGACTTGTTTGTTAATCTTCCAAAACTAAAGGCACATGGCCAGTTTGGAGTCAGTTTTGCAGTGAAAAATTGTTTTGGCGTTGTTTGTGGTATGCAAAAGGGAATGCTCCACATGTCCCATGGTAATGATAGAACTATGTTTAATAATATATTGCTAGATATCCAAAAAATATTACCTAAGCAATTAGTTTTAGCAGATGGCATAGATGTTATGCATAAGTCAGGACCAATTAAAGGTGAAAAATTGAACTTATCTTGTCTTGGTGCTTCAGATGATAGTCTATTATTTGACTATTATATGCTAAAAATGCTAGGCCTTGAATATAAAAAATATGGTTTGGGAAACTGTTTACCAAGGGGAGAATTAGTATCAGGTAATCATCAATGGCTTAAAGAATCTAATTTCATTGTACCAAAACAGTTTAAAAATATTAGATTTGAAATTTTTCAATTTGTAAAAAGTGTAATTAAACGTTTAACTAATAGATAAGTAATTAAAATTGTATGTATTTAACTAAAAGAAATATTATCCTCGCATCAAGCTCACCAAGACGACAAAGATTTTTTAAAGATCTTGGTTTAAAATTTAAAGTAGTACCGCCTAACGTTGATGAGGATCAACTAGATGAAACTGGTTACGATTTCGTAAGTCGTTTAGCAAAAGAAAAAGGACTGAATGTATCGGTCAAGCACCCTAGTTATTGGGTTGTTGCAGCAGATACTATCGTTTGTTATGATGATATAATTCTCGGCAAACCTATATCTGATGTTGAAGCATCGGAGTTTCTAATGCTTCTCTCTGGTAGTAATCACCAGGTGATGACTTCCTACTCAATTTGTCAGAATGGTAGTGTTAAGGTTAACAATACGGTTACAACAAATGTGCAGTTTGCAGCTTTATCAACGGAGTTTGTACAAGCGTATATCAAAACAAGAGAACCATTTGATAAGGCTGGTGGGTATGGTATTCAAGGACTTGGTGCCAGCATGATAAAAAAGATCGAAGGATCATATACTAATGTTGTTGGATTGCCCATGGCTGAATTGATAACTGATTTACTGGAATTGAAAATTATTACTGTTGGTTAAATTATATCAATCAATGTTTAAACGGATGTGTAATGGTTACTAAGGAAAACATACAGGTAGTCTTTGGTATTTTGAATGCTTTAAATGATGCAATTGTGGCTTGTAGATTATATGGCTTGTCAGCGGCACGTACAAAAACCATATTGCATCGTAGTTACGGGATGTTGTTTTCTTATTTGCAGGACAACGATATGTACTTCGTTACATATGAAGGCCAGCAAGCTAAAATTAACGAATATCAACTGACGGCACAAAATTTAAATGAATTTGATAATCTAATAGTATTTAAAAGTTTGGAATCACTTTCTTTGGATTGTTTAAGCTTTGACAAAACTATGGTTGAGGGTGAATTTAACAAAGTTATAAATTTGTTCACTGTTAGTAAAACTAAAATCGCTAGAGAAGGTGGTGTAATTAGTCTTATCAATAGGATAGGGGTAGGGAAGTATTTTCTAAAAAACATCGGTAATAGCAAGACAAGTCATTCTCCCCAAAGTACTGGAATTTCAACTAAAGTCGAAGAAAAGGTCAGTTCTGTCACGAGTGAAGATGTGTTTGGTGTTCTGAGTAGATCAAATAAACCAGATTTAGAGCGCAGAGTTTCATTAATATTAGCAACCCGAGATCATTCTGAAGAATTAATTTCTGCAGGAATAGCGAAAATTCTTATAGGCCTTATTCAAGAAGGGATTGTTGCTCAAGATCCTCGGTTTTCTGTATTGATGGATCGAGCCGAAAGTATTGTTTCATCTGCACAAGTGGCAAGCCACTGCGATTATATAATTGGAAAAATATTGTCTAACCCCCAAGCTACAAGATTGTCTATTTTCTTCTTAGCCCAGGATATGTCTACTACTTTTGGGCAAGGCTTATATAACTCACTGATTAAACTGATGGGCAATGAAGGCCTTAAAGCGTTAGTAGAGTTTTACAAAGATTATATTAGAAAATTGTCCGATTCTGGTGATGATAGATGGCAAAAAGCACTTGTTACAACAATCTTAGGGAAGTTGACAACCTCTAATCGAGTCAAAGCCATATTGTCCCAAGGAAAAATTCATCAAGATCTAGCCAAGGCAGAAAGAAATAGACAAATTGCAAGAGTAGAAAGAAGTATTGGAGAGGTAATTAATCATAATTACTCAGGCTTGAGTAATAATGAATTTTGGTCTTTCCTGCCAAAATTACTAAAAGATTTTTATCAATCTTCGGATTCTAGGTGTAAGGATTTTCTAAATTCTATAGTAAAAGATCAAGCTAATCTAAAATCTGAACATATTGAAAAACTTGGACCTGTTTTATTATCATTTGCTGAAATTGTAATTGAAGCAAATGATAAAGTATTACTTGATCTTATTGTTGATCTATTAAAAAACGTTTTACATAGGGATGGATTGCCTGGGAACTTATATAAAGATATTCTTGCCTTTATTTACGGCACTATGAATAGGCTTTATATGTTGAAACATTATCGACAGGCTGACAAGCTGTTGCTGTTTTTTGATAAATTTAGGACTGAACAAACTCTAGAACAGGAAGGATTGGGCGACCTTGCGGCTGAGATTCAAGATAGCAATATCGACAAAAATCTTATCGATGATATGATCGTTAGGTTTTTTGATGACTCTACTGATGGCTGTGTTCTAAATTTTCTAACTAAGCAAGGACCAATTGTAACAAGTCATATTGTTCAAGGTTTAGTGCCATACGCTGAAGATAAAGACTTAGAATCTATTATTCATGTTTTGTCCTATAACAGCGAGTATGCGGCTGTTGTCGCTTTAGAAAAATTAAGGGATGATTTGCCTTGGGTTGGGAAACGTAACCTACTTAGATTGATAAAAGAAATTGGCGATGAAAGTATTGCAAAGGATTTACTAAATTATTTAAAGCATCCAGACTTAAGGGTTCAAGCCGAATGCCTTACATGTATAGCTGAAATATCTGGAGATACTAATAGAGAAGATTTACTTATAGAAGCACTGGTGAAATCAAGTAGCAAAGTATGCATGCAGGTCGTGAGGTTATTAAGCAAATATGGTAGTGAAAAAAGTGGCAAAGCTTTAAGTGTTAAATTATCGGGGCTGATCAGTAAGGGTGTGGAAAAAGATAAAGAACTTATAGTCTTTATATTAAAAGCTCTTTCTAATTTTCATTATCAATTTGTAATTGATAGTTTATTAGAGGTTCCATTGGATGTGGAATCTAATAAAAATGCTATTTCTGATCAAAGTATTATTTCCTTGTTGAACAAATTAATTATTCACCTAAAGAAGAATGTAAATGTTCAGGTAAAAGAGGAAGCATTGGTGCAGACTGATGATATCGTTGATACTACGATTACAGGTCTTAAGCTTGAAAAACAAATGCGTAGCATGTTTTCTGAGAGTAATGATGTTAAGGCAGGTGAGATTTTTATTAAATTGATAAGGGAATTGTCCAATAAGGGTAAATATAATGACGCTGAAGATATTCGGGCCTGGGTTATAGATAATCACTCAATTCTTTTAACAGAAATAATAAATGCCGCAGAGATAATTGAGGAAAGTAAAGCTGGAGCAATAGATACTCAACATATTAGAATATGGAGTAGTTTATATGATTTGTTGAGTACTGATGAATTTAGTTCTTTATATCATAGGTTAACCCATACTGTTTTAAAAGATGGTCAAGTAATTGTTTCCCAAGGTAAAAGCCAAAAGGCACTGTTTTTTATAAATTCTGGTGAAGTAAGATTATATTATAGTGTTAATGGCTCAGATGTATTGATTAAGGTACTGGGCCCAGGAAGTGTTATAGGCGCTTCTGCCTTTTTTGATTCCTCTGTGTGGACGTTTTCTGCAAGTTGTATAGGACGTACAGAAATATCTATTTTGAAATTCAAAGATATTAGTGAATTGGCGGAAGATTATCCTTCTCTGGAATCAAGATTGCAAGATTTCTGTTATAAATTCGAGAAACTAGAGAAATACTTTTTAAAATCATCAAAGGATCGAAGGATTTATCAGAGAAAGAGCGTATCTGGTAAAATGATAGTTAAATTAATTGATGGAAGGGGCAAATTGACAGGAACTTTACCCCGTGGAAGCTTGTCAGATATTTCTGAGGGAGGAGTTTCTTTAATTATTCGTTTGTCTAAAAAAGAACATGCACATGTATTGCTAGGTAGGAAGGTAGGAGTGCCATTGTCGTTAACAGAGAAAGGTGGAATGACAAAAATGCGTTCAGGACAAATTTTAGGTGTAAGGACAATTCATGGGATTGAAAATGAATACTCTGTACATATAAAATATGATAAGCCAATCAATGAAAGTGAATTTAATAAAGTTTATAATGAGTTAAAAACCTAGGGTTAATGTAGATTGCAATCAAAGTAACAGTCTTTTTTTAGATATTATATTTGGTTTTGCGTTCTATTTCCCTGTATTATTGTAATTCGTGGTTAGTTGAGTCAGTTTAGAGATAGAAAAGAGGTAATTAGTGAAAGAAAATAGTTGACGAACTCTAGGTAAACTTGTAGATTCGCCCGACGTTCCGAGCACGAGACAACAGCTTCTAGCTATTGGTTTCGAGCAAAGAACTAGGGTGAAAAAAGTTGTTGACAGTTTAACTGACTTC
>JAOPTU010000007.1:0-63431 GCA_051531995.1 Desulfotalea sp. | reverse complement strand
TCCAGCTTTTTTACTACTTATATCAACTATCGTTACCAATAGTTTAAATCCAATGGTGGGCGACACAGGGTTTGAACCTGTGACCCTCGGCTTGTAAGGCCGATGCTCTCCCAACTGAGCTAGTCGCCCCCCTCGTAAGGTGAAAGACTATTTACCAATTTAGCCTTACCACGTCAAGAGAAAACATCCTTAAAAGTAAAGAATCAATCACCTTTATCGCAATAATCAAAAGATAAATATCATTCTTATTTCTTTTTCTTGACGGGAACCAAAGAATGGGCAAGAACATCTTCCATTTTTGCTACTGGTACAATTTCAAGAGCGTTCTTGATTACAGCAGGGACATCATTGATATCACGGCTATTTTCTTCAGGTATTAAAACCTTGGTAATATTTCCACGTTTTGCAGCTAGTAATTTTTCAGTAAGACCGCCTATGGGTAGAATTCTGCCTCTTAGGGTTATCTCACCCGTCATAGCTACTTCATGACGCACAGGCCTCTTGGTAAGAGCTGAAATGATAGTATTAGCTATAGTGATACCAGCTGAAGGCCCATCCTTAGGAATAGCACCTTCAGGCACATGGATATGTATATCTAGGTTTTTGTAAAAATCGGGGTCAATCTGGAATTCATCAACCTTACTTCTTACATAACTGAGAGCAGTTTTAGCAGATTCCTGCATAACATCACCAAGCTGACCAGTAATCATTATTGCCCCTTTACCTGGCATTAAGACTACTTCTATTTGCAGCAATGCTCCTCCCACTGAAGTCCAAGCAAGACCTGTGGTTAATCCGATCTCATCAACCTCTTCAGCGAGCCCATAACGATACTTGGGAGTACCAAGGTAACCAGTGATAGTACCTTTATTAATTCTGTACTGCCGATCCAGGTCTTTCCGCTTTAGTCTATCTCTGGCGATTTTCCGGCATAATGATGCGAGTGACCTTTCTAAACTTCGAACTCCGGCTTCTCTAGTATATTGACGAATAATTTCAAGCAAACAACCTTTGCTCAGCTTTATATCATCTTCCTTAAAACCATTCTCTTTCAATTGTTTTGGCAAAAGATGACGACTAGCTATTTCAAGTTTATCTTCTTCAGTGTAGCCACTAAGATGAATAATCTCCATCCTATCCTGCAACGGTCCCGGTATACCATGTAAAGAATTAGCGGTGGTAATAAAGAACACTTCAGATAAATCGTAATCAAGATCTAAATAATGGTCGTTAAAGCTAAAGTTTTGCTCAGGATCTAGCACCTCAAGTAGTGCTGAGGCTGGATCACCTCGAAAATCAGTGGACATCTTATCCACTTCATCCAAACAAAAAACAGGATTGGCAACACCAACTTTTTGCATAGACAGAAGAACCTTACCAGCCATAGCACCTACATAAGTCCTTCTGTGACCTCTGATCTCGGCCTCATCACGAACACCACCTAGCGATAATCTTGCGAATTTTCTACCCATTGACTTAGCAATAGAGCGACAAACAGAAGTTTTACCAACACCAGGAGGGCCTACTAAGCAGAGTATAGGTCCTTTAATCTTTTTAACCTGAGCTTGAACTGCCAAAAATTCCGAAATTCTTTCTTTAGGTTTTTCAAGGCCATAATGTTCTTTATCAAGAATTTTTTCAGCCTTATTGATATCTAATTGAGCCTTACTTCTCTTTTTCCACGGCAAACTCAATACGACATCAATGTACCCTCTAATAACCGAAGTTTCAGAAGACATAGCTGGCATGGTGCGTAACTTGCGAAATTCTTTATGTAATTTTTTACGAACATGAATAGGCATTTTCTTGCTTTTTATGCTTTTTTCAAGCTCGCCCATTTCGTCAACACCATCATCACCTAAACCAATTTCTTTTTCCATCTCGCGAATTTTTTCGCCTAGGAAATAATCTCTTTGTGCCTTACTCAATCTCTGCTTAACGGTGGCTGTAATTTTACCTTCGATTTTTGCTAACCTAAGTTCCCGTATTAAAATCTCAAGAATGCTTTGCATTCGCGCTATAGCAGTCTCTAGATCTAAAAGTTCCTGCTTTTCAGAAGGTTTAAGCGGTAAATGGGAACAAACCACATTTACTAACTTTATTGGATTTGTGAGACTTGCAATTGAAGTTATTACTTCACTTGGTATACGCTTGTTTATGCTCGCATATTGCTTAAATGAAGCTATGATTTCCCGTTCTAAAACGACATATTCATCGCCTTCTAAAACTTCTGGCTCATCAATATCGAGCTCGACCTGCAAGAACCTACCATCATCGACATAAGAAACAACCTTAGCCCTTCGCTTTCCTTCTACAAGAGCTTTTATTGTGCCGTCTGGTAAACGTAACAACTGCATAATATTTGCAAGCATACCTGTGGTATGTAACTGCTCTGTAGTTGGAGATTCGACAGATGAATCTAATTGTGTCACCAAAAATATTTCAATTTTTTTATCCATTGCTTCTTCTAAAGCTTTTACTGATTGCTGCCTGCCAACCACGAGCGGGACAACCATCTGAGGAAGAACAACTATGTCACGTAACGGCATTAGAGGGTAAAGATTTGTCACAAATTCTCCTTTAGTAAAACCTAGTTCTATTTAATTCAATGGATTAGTTATTGCTTATCTGTTTCTCTGGACCTTTTTTAATTATTACAGGGTACTCACTATCATTTATAACTTCTTCTGTAATTACACATTCTTCAATATCGTCCATAGATGGCATGTCATACATAATGTCAAGCATGGCCTCTTCAAGTACTGAGCGCAATCCTCTTGCTCCAGACTTTCTAGCAATGGCTTTTTGTGCAGCTGCTACTAAAGAACCTTCAGTAAAGTTAAGCTTTACATTTTCTAAAGAAAAAAGACGTTTATATTGTTTGGTCAGAGCATTTTTAGGCTCCTTTAAAATACGAACCAAATCATCTTCTTCTAATTCTCTTAGTGGAGCTATTACTGGTAGACGTCCTACTAATTCTGGAATAAGTCCAAACTTCAGTAAGTCTTCAGGCTTAACAGCTTCTAGCAATTCGCTATGGTTACGCTGTTCCTTACTGAGATCCGCACTAAAACCAATACTTTTCTTTCCATCTCTTTGGGTTACCATCTTCTCTAAGCCCACAAAAGCACCGCCACAGATAAACAAAATATTTGTGGTATCGATATTCACAAGTTCCTGTTGAGGATGCTTACGCCCACCTTTTGGAGGAACCGAGGCTATTGTACCTTCGATCATTTTAAGAAGAGCTTGTTGTACACCTTCACCAGACACATCGCGTGTCAATGAGGCACTATCAGACTTTCTGGCAATCTTATCAATTTCATCAATATATATAATACCTCGTTGTGCCTTTTCAATATCATAATCAGCCGCCTGCATAAGTCCAACCAGGATATTTTCAACATCATCTCCGACATAGCCAGCTTCGGTGAGTGTTGTCGCATCAGCCATGGAAAAAGGTACATCTAAGATACGCGCTAACGTTTGTGCTACTAATGTCTTACCTGAGCCTGTAGGGCCCATCAAAATAATATTTGATTTCTGTAATTCTACAGGTTCTTCTTCTTCAATAGGTGCATCAATTCTTTTATAGTGATTATAAACTGCTACCGATAATACTTTTTTAGCAAAAGCTTGACCAATTACATAATCATCAAGATGTTGATTAATTTGTTTAGGAATAAGCTTAACAATTTCTTTTATATCATCTTCCGTAACACCTTCTTCAATTCCTTCAGCTACAATATTACTACACAACTCTATACAGTCGTTGCAGATAGAAACTCCATCAGGACCAGCGACCGATCTTTCGACCTCTTCCTGTGACCGTCCACAAAATGAACAGTCATGACTTTGTTCATCAATTGTTTCTTTAGTCATTATCCTTATCCTCACTTACATCTTCACGCTTAGCTAACACTTTATCAATCAAGCCATATTTTGCAGCTTCATCACTACTCATAAAGTTGTCACGCTCTGTGTCTTTGGCAATTTTTTTAATTGTTTGTCCTGAATGATGCGCAAGAATACCGTTTAAATCATTTCTAATTCGCAAGATTTCTTGAGCATGAATATCAATATCTGACGCCTGACCTTGAAAACCACCAAGCGGTTGGTGAATCATTATACGAGAATTCGGTAGGCTATATCTTTTTCCTTCAGCACCAGCAGCTAGAAGAACAGCACCCATTGATGCCGCTTGTCCCATACAAAGTGTAGCGATATCACACTTGACAAACTGCATGGTATCATAAATAGCCATGCCAGCGGTGACAGAGCCACCAGGAGAATTAATATAAAAAGTAATATCTTTTTCTGGGTCTTCAGCCTCTAAAAAAAGCAATTGGGCTACTATGACATTAGCAACATCATCATTAACACCACTACCAAGAAAAATAATTCTTTCTTTTAACAGGCGAGAATAAATATCGTATGATCTTTCGCCGCGAGGGGTTTGCTCAACTACCATAGGTATCAAATTCATATCCACACTCCTAAAACTATTCGACTGCAAGCGGTTTAACCGGTTGCAGTCGCAATAAATCCCAGTTTATACATGAAATACTGGAAACTTGAGAGGCTCTACTAACCCCTAAACACACAATTACTAAGCAGCAACTTCTGCTTTTTCTTCAATCATTACTGATTCATTACGTAAGAAGTCGAGAATTTTCTCGTTTAGCAATTCATTCATGAATGGGAGAAGGTCATCACGGCTCTTGAAGAATTCTTTAACTTGAGTAATAGACATATTATATGTATCACCAATACGCTTAAAACCTCTTTCTAGATCTTCATCTGCTACTTTTATTTCTTCAACTTCTGCAATTTTCTTCAAAATGAAGTCACCCTGAACACGTTTCTTTGCGACCTCAGCGTTTTCTTCAGCCAGCTTCTCACGAGAAAGCCCAGCAGCCTCAAGGCTCATACCACTTTGCTCAAGCTGTTGCTCAGTTTGCTTAATCATCTGTTCAATTTCGAAAGCAACGAGTCTGTTTGGAACCTCAAATTCGTTAGCAGCAAGTAATTTGTTCATTAGGCGATCAGTCACAACGCCAGCGGCACGATCATCAGCTTCTTTTGCACGACGCGCACGAATAGATACCTTAAGATCTTCTAAATTGTTGTGCTCTTCGCCTACATCCTTTGCAAATTCATCATCAATTTCGGCCAGTACACGCTCTTTAACATCTTTAACATTAAGCTTAAAATCAATGGTTTTACCCTTAATGATTGTATTTGCATGACTCTCAGGAAAAGTGATTTGATGATCAGCTTCTTCACCTTTAGACATACCAACAAGCTTCTCTTCAAATTCTTTACCCATTGTACCAGAACCGATATCAACTGATGCACCTTCGTTCTTAACCTGAACCAATGCTTCGCCATTTTCAAAACCCTGAAAATCAACAGTCAGAACATCGCCTTCTTGGGCTGGTCGTTCAACAGATTGCAAAGCAGCCTGCTTCTTTTGCATCTCTAAAAGCTCAAGCTCAATTTCTTCATCGGTAACTAGGCTAGTAGGCTTTTCAATTTCTATGCCTTTATAGTCAGTTAAGTCAAACTCTGGGCGTATATCGATGTTGGCTTCATAAGTAAACGAACCATCTTCATTATATTTTACAGTTTGAATCTCAGGATGGGTAACAGGATCAATACCCTCTTTTTCAATAGCATCAAAATAAGTATCTTGAACTAACTTTTCACCAGTTTCACCTTCAACTTGTTGTTTATAGCTTTTAACAATTAAAGAGCGAGGCACCTTGCCACGACGAAAGCCTTTGATTTTAACTTCTTTTTTAAGATCATCATAGGCAACATTAAGTTTAGCCTGAACCATATCAGCAGGGAGAGTTATGGTAACTTTCTTTGTAAGATTACTTACTTCTTCAATTTTTATGTCCATCAAATCCATCCTTATTCAATTTAATTATACATTATTTACCAGTAGCTAATACTACAACTTACACTCGATAAATAATTTTCAAATTTTGACCTTACTTAAGTTGCCTTAAAAGACAAATTCATTAGGCACAAAAATACTCTTTCATACAAACAAAAAGCACTATAATCAATAAACTATGCTAGTCAAATAAAATTACTTGAACTTAGTTGTATTTATATAAATTTACTCACCTACTACTCATTCCCTCTACAATCCGAGAAAAAATTTGGCAATAAAGAAATACATCAGCACACCTAGCACATCGATTGAGGTAGTTACAAATGGCCCTGTTGCAATGGCTGCGTCAACATCAAATCGCTTCAAAATTAACGGAATCATTGTTCCAACAGCGGCTGACATAGCCATACAAAAGAATATTGACAAACCGACGACCAGCCCTAGCATGGCTATATCCTGATAACCAAAGTATGTCACAACACCGAGGAATCCGCCATAAAGTAGCCCTAAGATAATGCCTACCCGAAGCTCTTTAAACACGAGTTTATAGGCTTCTTCCATATTAACTCTGCCAGTAGCAATACCACGAACAACAATGGTTGAAGACTGAGTTGCAATATTGCCACCCATACCAATTATTACAGGAATAAAGGCGGCAAGTGCTAAAACTTGAGACAATTCCTGTTCAAAAGCATTAATGATAAAACTTACAATTATACCACCTACCCAAGAAGCAAGTAACCAAGGAGCACGAATTATGGCACTATCTTTGGTAGATTTAAGTAAAATCTCTCGATCCTTACCAGCACCAGCCATCTGTAAGAAATCTTCTGTTGCTTCTTCTCTAATAACATCAATAATATCATCAACTGTAACAATACCCATCATATTGTAGTTACTATCAACAACAGGAACAGCAAGTATATTATATTGCGAAACAACATGAGCTACTTCTTCCTGATCAGTATCAGTATTAACACTGATAACATTTGGGTTCATTATGTCTTTTAATAGTTTACCAGCAGAGTGCATCAACAGTTCCCTAAGAGACAGAACTCCAGCTAGTTGACCTTCTGCGTAGGTTATGTATAAATAAAAAACCATCTCTTTTTCTTCACTACGCTTTTGAATACTCGCAATTGCTTCACCCACGGTCAAGTCTTCATTCAAACTCATATAGTCCATGGACATTAAACCACCAGCACTCTCAGGATGATACTGGAGGAGATCCTCGACTTCTTCCCTATCTTTTTTCTCCATATGTTCACGGATAGCTCCCGCAAACTCTTCAGGTAGTAATTCAAGAAGATCGACTGCATCATCAGCTGCCATATCAGAAATAATTACAGCCACTTTCTGCTCATCAAGTGAGGTCACTAGCTCAGTAGTAAGTATATCATCAAGTTCCGATAAAAACTCGCCTACATCATCTGCCCTTAATACATGGTCAAAGACGACCTTTCTTTCATCCTCGTTAAGATGCCTAAACACCCAAGCTATATCAGCAGGATGAGTTTTTTGGATTAGTTTGATAAGATTGCCAGTGGCTCCTCGTCTATTAAGGCGGCGAATCATATCTAAGATTACCTTGCCTTCACTGCCTACTAGTTCTCTTCTTTGACCCTTATCCATAACGTACTCCTGCAGCTATATTCAAAAAAATTGATCAGTTATTAAAAAAACACATTTATTTTTTAAATTAAAAAAATTATATTGATTGATTTTTGGTTAATCCCAAAATACAAATAAATGATCACAAATTGCAATTTCAATTTTGCATTAAACTAAAAAATATTTATAATCATGCCTAATTTAAAATACACCGAAGAAGAAATAAAACAATTATTCGATAAAGCCCTTGAGCTAATAAGTCAAGGAAATCACCCTGAAGCCAAAAAACATCTTCTAATGTTACTAGAGTACTTTCCAAAGGCGTTTTTATTAAATTACAATTTGGGCATTTGTTTCTTCATCGAAGAATCTTACAAACTGGCATTAAATCACTACGAAAATGCTCTCACTGATTACCCTGGTCACCAAGATACGATTTACAACCTTGGTCTATGTTATAAGAAATTAGACAAAATAGAAGAAGCCATCACTTGCTTTGAAGCTTTATCGGGTGAAGGAGATCATGAAATCCTCTATAATCTTGCAGGGTGTTACCGAGTAACCGAGCAATTCCCAAAGGCAAAAGATTATTACGAAAAAGTCCTTATACTTAAACCTTGTTATAAACCTGCCATCAGTAATCTCGCCTATACATGCCACAGAATGGGTGAAATTGATAACGCAAAGGAACTATATCGACAACTTCTGACCCTTGATCCTGAACACACAGGCGCTAAACATATGTTGAAGACCATCTCACATGATAATTCAGGACATACTGAAATAGAATATGTGCGTGAATTATTTGATCATTTCTCAGATCATTTCGACAAAAGCCTGACCCAAAACCTCTCTTACCAAGTACCCCAACTAATAAAAGCTGAAGTCAAAAATGCTGTACAAAAAAAGAATAGTGCTTTTAGACATACTTTGGACTTGGGATGCGGTACTGGCCTAATTGGAGAAGAGTTAAAAGATTTGACCCAAAAGATTACTGGTATAGACATCTCACCTAAAATGGTCGAAAAAGCAAAAGAAAAGCACATCTACGATAATTTATATGTGGCTGATATAAATGAACTACAGTTAAATGATCCATTTGATCTAATAATTGCAGCTGACGTCTTTTCTTACATTGGAGAACTGAATACAACTTTCTCGCATATAAAAGATATATCAACAGCAGAAACATCTCTTATTTTTTCCATTGAGAAATTAACTACCAACGAAAATATTAGATTAGAAAAAACTGGCAGATATAGCCACAGCCTCGACTACATTAAAGCATTAGCCAAAAGACACTCCATGGAATTCCACTCCCACCAAGATGCCAAGCTCCGTAAAGAATCGGGCGTTTGGGTAGCTGGATATATCTGTGTCATCACAATTTAGTATATTATCATGTTTCTAAAATCCAAAGGCATCTGTTTTTTGCACCACAAAGCAAATAATAAAACCAATAACCATGGCAATAGTACCTGCTATACGCAGTTGTTGTGGTTCCATCTCAGAAAGCTTTCTTAACCATTCACGCATGGATTCAGGAGACGCAGCATAGGGAAGCCCTTCAAGAATTAAAATTAGCCCGATAAGTAATAAAAATAATTTCATTATTCACCACTCTGAGATTTTTTATTTTTCAGCCATCCAAGCCTAATGTAATACTGTTGACCGCTATCCTGCCAATTCTCACAGGTATCATCTATTCCTTTTTCGCATCGAACAGTTTCCCCGTCAATCTTTTGTGTACATTTGCCAGTTTGCTCATCAACTAAACGGAATTTTTTACAACGTAGACAATGTTTTATTATTTTTTCTTTATCATACATTTTTGCACCTATATCAACTTGGTGATTTCACCGAAATCGTATTGTTCATTAATATTATTGAAATCAATAATTTTTGTTTTAGGAAATAGTTTTTGCAAATAACGCGCTATAACTCGCCGACTATCACATGAAACCTTTTCATCCCATTCTCCATAACGATTATAAAAAACTGCTAGAAGATTAGCACCTCTCATTTTTAAAACTTCCAGAGAAGACAACGTGTGATTAATACTTCCTAACTTAGTACTAGTAACTAATATAATTGGTAATTCTAAATCAATTGCAAAATCGAGACTCAATTTTTCTCTGGTAAGCGGCACCATCAACCCGCCAGCTCCTTCCACCAGAACCCAATCGTATTCTTCACTCAGGTCATCGATCTGCCCTGCAAGATAATCAAGATCGATACTGGTTCCTGCAAGTTCAGCCGCCAAATGGGGTGAACATGGTTTCTTAAAAATATAACCACAAGTCTTATGGTTATAATCTGCCTGAAGCCCTACTCCCATAATCTCCCTATGAGTGATTATATCTTCACTGAGACCTTCACAACCTGTCTGTACCGGTTTATAGGTAATCACTTTTTCACCAATTGAAAGTAGATATCGAGCCAGAATACCCGTACAAATAGTTTTCCCTATATCTGTATCAATGCCCGTTATAAAAACTTTTTTGGCCACAATTTCACCTATTTATTCTTCGCAACAATGGTTGTTGTATTATAAGTTACAGGAAATCCATCGACGGTAGCAAATTGTTCTGTATATGACTTTTCTAGAAGGTTTAGAGTTTTCCTGTCATATTTTTTACTTTTTTCTATGCCACCAACCCCTGTAAATTTTATATGATGAATAATATCTATAAGAGAATCGAAAAATAATGTTTGTGATGTTTCTACTGAATAAATAATTTCATAATTTTCAGAAACTTTATTTACTAATTTATTATAGGTACAGTAATTTAAGCCGTCACCTGTCAAAGATGATAATTCAGCCATAGTTCCAGCAGAATAAACTGAGATACCGAGATATCCCTTTGAACTTAACAGGGCTTTTATCTTTTGCAGAAACAAGCCTAGATTGTCAAACCACTGCAAGGTAGATGATGAGACACATAGATCTAAATTACTTGGCAAAGATACTGTTTCCGCATCCCCAGGTAGCAATTGATATTCACTGCCAGACCCACAAAAATTGGAACTAATTTGGCATAGCTCTAATGACAGATCATTAAGATAATACGTTTTAGGGACAAATTCTTTAACAATGCTCCTCGTTAAAATTCCCGTTCCGCAGCCAATTTCGAGCACCCTATCCCAATTATTATTAAGCTTTTTCAGTGCTTGAATTAATAATTTGGCACTTTCTTTTTGTGCAACTGCATGCTGGTCATATGTTCCTGCACTAGAAAGAAATTTTTCAGCAACCAGATTCTTATTGTTCATTACAACCAACACCTAAAACTTCATTTTTGCATTCTTTTAAACAAATATCCAAATTCGGCCAGTTGGCAAAAGGGTAATGGGCTAATGATCTTATAATCTTAGGCGTCTTTTGCCAAAACTTCAGTTGATTTTTAGCAGGTATTATCTTATCACCACGCCCTATAAGAACCGCATTAAACAAAGAGTCTTTTTCTATATAGGAAATTTTCTTCTTATATAAAATTTCTAGCTCTTCTAATTGATCCTTTGAGGATCTTAAGGATTTATGCTTTAAAAAAAAACCCAGATCACGCAAGCACATTCCTTTTTGAAATTTTTCCAAAGAAGATAAAAAATTGTTGGTCATATCTTTATAAATATTCAATGGAATTCCAAACTCATCATTTATAGGTTGCAAGGTCGTATTAATAGCGAGAGCAAACTTACATTTTGTTGATAAAGCCGGCAAGCTTAAGGCTTCTTGTCCTGCCAAAACACCCATTGACCAAGATATAATTTCGCAATTATCATAATCATCCAAAAATAAACTTAGTTCGGAAAAATCAAATTTTCTATAATCATATATTATTAGTAGATCTCGATTAACTGGAACAAAAGGCAAAATAGGGTTTTCATCCATTCCCCAGCCATTAAAAAATATCAGCAAAGATTTATCCGTTTTTCTTTCTGATTTGTGCAAAAAATATTTCATAATATTTTTTCTAAACTAGGAACGAGAGCAGCAAGGGATTCTTCAGTCATGTTAGAACAGAGTGACAGGCGAAATCGTGAAGTACCAGTGGGTACTGTTGGAGGTCTGACCGCTAAAACATGGTAACCAAATTCAGCCATTTCACTGGCCAACGCAACAGTTTTATCTTCAGCACCTATAATGACAGGGATTATATTAGTTGACCCTGCAGTACGTAATCCTATTGATTTTATCTGGTCTCTAATATTGTCCGAAATCGTTTGTAAATGTACCCTCTCTGCCGTGGACGATAAAAGTTTATTAAAAATAAATCTGCTCCAATGATAATTAATAGCTGGCAGAGCCGTAGTAAAAATTAAAGATCGACAATGGTTAATAAGGTAATCACGAATATCATGTTTACAGATCAAATAAGCCCCAAGCGAACCATACGCCTTTCCGAAAGTGCCAATTATAAAATCCACTTGATCGATCACACCTTGCTTTTCTGCAATCCCTAAACCACGTTCCCCATACACTCCAACCCCATGGGCTTCGTCGATATAAAGTAGACAATTAAACTCTTTTTTGATTGCCACAAGCTTTTTAAGATTGGCGACATCACCATCCATGCTAAAAACAGATTCACTGACAATAAAGACTCTACTGTAATCGTCTCGTTTTTCCTCAAGTATGGCTTTTAGCCTATCATAATCACAGTGAGGAAATCTTATGTGACTGGCACGACTAAGATTTAGCCCATCGTGGATTGAGGCATGATTCAATTTATCAGATAAAATCAAATCACCTTTAACAGCTAGAGTTGGCAAAATACCTATGTTTGCATGGTAACCAGAGTTAAAAAGAAGAGCAGGTCTACCATAAGCTAGTTGCAAATCACCTTCAAGGCCTACAGCCTCTTCACAATTTCCACTTAGCAAACGCGAAGAGGTAGAGCCCAAACCAAATCCTGCCAGTAATTTTTCTGTACCAAGCTTGTTTACACTGTCAAAAAATTGCCTTTGCAGTTCCGAATTGCCGGCAACGCCTAAGTAGTCGTTCGAGCATAAATTAAGAAGATACGCCCCATTTTTTTCAAGGTAACTCCCTTCCTGCCTAGAAAGACAGGAAAACTCTCTGAATCTCCCTGAATCCTTTAAACTATCTAGATGCTCAAAAAATTCCATTACCAATCACCTTCGATAACTACCTTACAAACTGAGTTACATAATTTTTTAAGTTCCGAGCTTGAGATAATATAAGGGGGCATAAGGTATACAAGTTTACCAAAAGGGCGAACCCATACACCATGATCAACAAATTTTTGCTGTATTTTAACCATATTTTCTAGCTTAAGAGCATTCTTTAATTCTATTACACCGATACCCCCAAGCACACGAACTTCTTCTACATGGCTACAATCATTGCACGGAGAAAGTCCATCTGTTAGACCATTTTCTAATATTTGAACTTGCTGTTGCCAGTTGTTTTCCAAAAGCAGTTTTAACGAAGCATTGGCAACACTGCATGCTAAAGGATTAGCCATAAATGTTGGCCCATGCATAAAAACGCCAGGGGAATGACTTGAGATAGTCTCGGCAATTTTTGTACTAGTGATACTTGCGGCTAAAGTCATATAGCCACCAGTTAAAGCTTTACCAATACAAATAATATCAGGAATAATATCAGCGTGTTCGCAAGCAAATAATTTCCCCGTGCGACCAAAACCTGTGGCAATTTCATCAGCAATTAAAATAAGATCAAATTCATCACATAATAATCTAAGATTTTTAAGATATTCTGAATGATAAAAATGCATCCCACCGGCACCTTGAACAACAGGCTCAACAATTATACCTGCTAACTCATGTTGATGTCTTTCTACTAAAGAGCGCATGGACGAGAAGTCACCATCATGCCACAGCTCGTGAAAGTTACATTTGGGTTTATCAGCAAAAATATATTTTGGTAAAACACCTTCATATATGCTATGCATACCGTTTACGGGGTCACACACTGACATCCCATGGAAAGTATCTCCATGATAGCCGCCTCTAATTGTGGCGAATTTTCTTTTCTTATTTTTCCCAAGAGCATACATATATTGCATAGCCATTTTCATGGCTACTTCTATAGCTACTGAACCTGAATCACAAAAGAAAATTTTATCAAGAGAATTAGGAAGAAGACTAATTAAGGTTTGTCCGAGCTCTACCGCAGGCTGATGGGTAAGGCCTCCAAACATAATATGGGAAACATCATTTGTTTGATCAACTATTGCTTTATTAAGAGCTGGATTATTATAACCATGAATTGCGGCCCACCAAGAAGACATCCCGTCGATTAACTCTTCCCCACTTTTTAATTTTATCACCACGCCACTTGCTGATAACACAGGATATACAGGAAGAGGCGTGGTCATCGAAGTATAGGGATGCCAAAGATGTTTACGGTCAAAATCTAATAAATTTGCGATATCCATATAGTCAGGGGAGTTGTTAGATTTTAAAACCTATTTCAGCAAATCTTCTCACATCTTTTGCTAAACCATCACCAGAGGTTGTAAGATAATCACCTACAATGGCACCGTTAGCGCCACTCTGAAAAAGGCTATATTGATTGCCACCCAGTAAATTCCTACCCCCAGCAGTCCTGATTATGGCTTTGGGGTTAATCAATCTAAAAAGAGCAAAAGTAGTTTGTATTTCATGCAAGGAAAGCGGCTCAATATCCGCCATGGGTGTGCCAATGATGGGGTTTAGTATATTGATGGGAATGGACTTGACCCCTAACTCTCTTAACTCAAATGCTAGTTCAAGTCTTTGTTTCCCACTCTCACCAAGACCTATTATTCCACCAGAACATAGATCCATCCCTACTTTCGTAGCGATCTTCATGGTGTCGACCTTATCTTGCCAACTATGGCTTGTGCAAATCTTAGAGAAATAACTGCTAGCTGTTTCAAGATTGCAATGATAACGAGTGACCCCCGAATCATAAAGTGCCTGTGCTGTCTCAAGGCTCAAAAAGCCCATGGATGCACACAAATCCATCTTTGTTTTTGTGGAGATATCCTGGTAAATTTCACGACAAGAGTTAATGGCTTCTAAGCTCATCTTCCTACCAGCCGTAACTAAGGAAAACCTACTAACTCCATGTTTTTCATTTTGGATAGCTAAATCGACGGCCATATCCCCAGAAATTAAAGGATAGGTTTCAACATCTGTATTATAGTATGAAGATTGGGCACAAAACCGGCAATCCTCAGAACACTTTCCAGCTTTTGCATTTACTATTGAACACAACTCAATTTTATTACCATGAAAATGAAGTCTGATATCTTCTGCAAGCATTCTAACTTCATTTAAGTTTTCACTATTATGACAAAAGGACAATAAAGAGCAGGCCTGTTCAAAATCAATTAAGCCAGTTTCTAAGATGTTTTTTCGACTAGATTCAATCAATTTGGTCATCGATATTTTTTTTATCCATGGGAAAGTGCGAGTAAACTAATACTTCACTTCTTAATGCTAAGAAGCAAAGTATTAATTAAAACAGGTCGATTTCAAAACCTTTAGGACATCAGCAAATAATTATTAGGCTTGAATCTTTTCTAAACATTTTTGCAACCCATCTGGAGTATCAAATTGCAAAGATACGACTTTAACGCCCTTAGGGGTAATCTTGCGCATCATGCCCTTAAGAACAGTTTTGGGGCCAACTTCAATAAAAGTATCTACACCATCATCAATCATTTTACTAATGATCTCACACCAGCGAACCCGTGACGCAATCTGCTGGGCCATAATGTCTTTAATATTATCAGAATTATTTTCGGTTGCAGCGGTAACATTAAAGAGTATAGGAATATTCCCTTGCTGAAAATCCATACCAGACATATATTCCGTGAAATCAGGTACAGCTCCAGCAACCAATGGACTATGATTAGCGCAACTTACATTTAATGGAATAACTTTACCCTCAGCTGCGACTAAATCATCATCAATTCCATTCAACGCATCAATTGTTCCCGAGATTACTATTTGCTGGGGAGTGTTAAAATTAGCAACGGTTACACAACCACTACCATCATACTTTCCAACAATTTCTTCAACTTGCTCAATATTCAAACCAAGCACTGCCCGCATTCCACCTGGATTAGCTTGCCCTTCCCGCTCGATTAATACACCACGTTTTGCAACTAATTTCATGGTATGTTCTAGGTCAGTTACCCCGGCAGCGTAAAGTGCTGAATATTCCCCTAAACTATGTCCTGCAAAATATGCTACAGAGTTTTCTGGCAAAGATTTTTTAATAGCCTCCCATAACATAATATTTATAGCTGTTATGGCTGGTTGGACATTGGTGGATTTGCTTAATGATTCAATAGAACCTTCGCTAATAAGAGTTCGAATAGAAATACCACTTGCTTGTTCAGCTTCTGCAAGATAATTAGCACTAGCTTCATTTTGTTCAAAAAATTCCTGCCCCATGCCAACGAATTGTGATCCCTGTCCAGGAAAAAGCACCGCTATTTTCATTACTTCCTCAATTTTTAATTAACTAATTAAAATGGCTTAAAAAGTCAGCCTTTCTTGCAACCTTCTTTACGGCTCTCGGTTATGGATTTCACCAGATATATACCCACTCCCACACAAATTGCAGAGTCGGCTACATTAAAAGCTGGCCAGTGATAACTACCGTAATACACATCTAGAAAATCTATCACATGGCCGTAACTTACCCGATCAATTAAATTACCTACTGCACCACCAGCGATAAGAGACAACGAAAAGTGGTACCACTTACTTTCATTTCTGAGCATATGAATATAGTAGCTTAAACCAACTAAAGCTACGACACCAACACCTATAAAAAAGTAGTGTCGCCAGGGCGAGTCCACATCGGCTAAAAAGCTAAAAGCGGCACCAGGGTTAACCACATAGATAAGATTGAAGAAATTAGGAACAATTTCGACAGAATCAAACATTTTAAAGTTATCGAGAATCCATAATTTGGAAAGTTGGTCTAGAACTACAACCAACCCTCCAAGTAGAATATAATAGATAAAATACATTCTATTATTGTTCCATCCCAGTTACGACCTTGAGACAACGATCACAAATTTCAGGATGATCAGTATTATCACCTACAGTTGTTGAGTGAATCCAACAGCGCTCACACTTGATACCAGGTGCAAGGCGAATAAGAACCTCTAGCCCAGGTAAGTCTTCACTTTTGAAGGTTTCTCCTTCTTCACCATCTAGAATCGACATCGCTGAGACAATAGATACATCTCGCAACGTATCCCATTCTTTTGAAATGAAATCTGCTAGGTCTCCATCTGATTTAAGAAGAACTTCTGCTTCAAGAGAGTGGCCAATAACCTTGTCTCTCCTTGCAATTTCTAAGGCTTTGGTCATCTCAGAACGAACCTTGATTATACGTTGCCATTTTTCATCTTCAATAACCGTAAAACCAGTATCAATGGCAGCAGGAAAATCGGCAAACATAACAGATGTTTCTAAATCATCCTTTTCAGTTAAGCGATGCAATGAGTTCCACGCATCAGAGGCTGTAAACGATAATATAGGGCTCATAAGACGTAACAAGCCGTCTAGGATATCATACAAAACTGTTTGCGAGGCTCTACGAGATACAGAATCAGTCCCGGCTACATAGAGTCCATCTTTTAAGATATCAAGATAGAATGAACTCATGGTTACACCGCAAAAATAATTTATCGACTGGTGAATTGCGTGGAACTCATAACGTTCGTAGCTTTCGATAATCTTCTTTCGTAACTCTTCGAAACGTGTCAATGCCCAACGATCAAGTTCACTCATTTGCGCAATTTCGACCCTATTTTCTTCAGGGTTAAAATCGTTGAGATTGCCGAGAAAATAACGAATTGTATTTCTTATTTTTCTGTAAGAATCAGATACTTGTTTTATAATTTCATCACTAACTTTTACATCGCCACGATAGTCTTCGCTGGAAACCCAAAGACGTAAAACTTCTGCACCATATTTATCAATGACTTCCTGCGGAGCAACAACATTGCCAACGGATTTTGACATCTTTTTACCCTTGCCATCAACAACATAACCATGGGTCAGCACGCCCTTAAAAGGAGCCCAACCTCTGGTGCCAGTCGCAGCAAGAAGAGAGCTTTGAAACCAACCTCGGTGTTGATCGCTACCTTCCAAGTAAAGATCAGCAGGTGCTTTTAACTCATCACGAAGTTCGCAGACCGCGG
Organism: Desulfotalea sp.; assembly: GCA_051531995.1. GTDB lineage: Bacteria > Desulfobacterota > Desulfobulbia > Desulfobulbales > Desulfocapsaceae > Desulfotalea. The sequence goes on along the minus strand of JAOPTU010000007.1, from coordinate 45,713 downwards.
CAAAGCTAGTACCTGAATCAAACCACACATCAAGAATATCCTCTTCCTTGATAAAGGTTGCGCACCCACATTTACAGCTTGTTCCAGCTTCCACAAAATCTTCTATTCCATGGCTAAACCATGCATCGGCACCTTCTTTTTTAAAGAGTGTGTCAATCTTAGCAACTACTTTTTCATCAACTAAAACCTCACCGCATTCCTTACAACTAATAACGGTGACAGGAACACCCCAAGTTCTTTGACGAGATAAACACCAGTCTGGTCGAGACTCAACCATGGAGTAAATACGATTTTTACCCCAATCAGGAGTCCATTCAACACTTTCAATATTTTTTAATGCTTTATCGCGCAGCCCATTATTATCCATGGAAATAAACCATTGCGGGGTAGCCCTGTACATAACAGGTTTTTTACATCTCCAGCAATGAGGGTAGCTATGACCAATATTTTGTTTATTAACTAAATAACCAGATTCTTCAAGGTCTGCGATAATTTCACCATTTACAGCAGGAACCTGCTTACCGGCATACTTGCCGGCCTCTTTAGTATAAATGCCTTCAGCATCAACTGGGGAAATTACTTCCAAATTATAACGAAGACCAGTGATATAATCATCTGCACCATGTCCAGGAGCGGTATGTACACAACCTGTTCCAGCTTCGGTGGTAACATAGTCTGCAAGAACCATTTTAGAATCTCGATCTAAAAAGGGATGCCTACAATTGCGATTCTCAAAGTTTTCGGCAGAAAAAATGCCAGCAACTTCATATTCTTCTATACCCACCTCAGACATAACAGTTTTCACAAGCTCTTCAGCCATAATCCAAGTTTCTTCACCAACCTTTACGGAGGCATATTGAAATTTGGCGTGAAAGGCAACAGCTACATTTGCAGGTAATGTCCACGGAGTTGTAGTCCAGATTACAACGAAGGTTTTATCTCCTGCAAGCGATTCATCAACATCAGAAAGATCCTCTTTAACCGGAAACTTTACATAAATAGATGGAGAGGTATGATCATGGTATTCAACTTCAGCCTCAGCAAGGGCAGTGGTACAAGTAGAGCACCAATACACTGGCTTACGATTTCGTACCACCGAACCGGATAACAAAAAGTTGTTAAATTCTGCCGCAGTCGCTGCTTCGTAGGAATAATTAATTGTCAGATAAGGGTTTTCCCAATCTCCAAGAACACCTAATCTTTTAAATTCAGCTTTTTGGGTTTTAACCCATTTACTGGCATATTTTCTACACGCTGCTCTCTTGGCAAGCTTTGGGATAGTCTTCTTTTTCTCGCCAAGATCCAAATCAACATTATGCTCAATTGGAAGACCATGGCAATCCCAGCCTGGTATATAAGGGGCATTGAAACCGGCTGCTCTTTTTGACCTAAGAATAATATCTTTTAAAATCTTATTGAAAGCGGTTCCTAGATGAATATGTCCATTTGCATATGGAGGGCCATCATGAAGAACAAAAAGAGGTCGATTTTCTGCCTTTTTCTGCAACTTTTCATAAAGCTTTTCTTTCTCCCAGCGCTTTAAAATCATTGGTTCACGCTGAGCCAAATTGGCCTTCATTTTGAAATTAGTTTTGGGAAGGTTGAGGCTGTCCTTATAATCCATGATTTTCTCCTTAAAGCTATAAACTAAAACACCTAGAAAAGTGTATGATTAAAAAATTAGTGAAACCAAGGCAGACTAAAAGGTTTCAATCTATAAATATAGATTATGAATAAAATAATATTATATTTTAAAAACTTCGAAAGATACCAAGCTAATTCCATATTGCAAAGAGCAAAAGAGAGAATTAAATACCTTTTTTTTATATATATGCAATTTTTATAATTTTAGAGCCTAAAAACTGCATATTACATAATGCAACCTTTTGACATGATTTGTGCTATATAGTAGTTTAATTAGATAAAATCTGATAAACAGATATATTCTAACTAAAATGAATTCAATAAAAAATTTACATTTTGTTTTAACAAATTAAATCACAAAATTTACCCATATGAGTAATATTGAGAATAATACAGAAACAATGATCGAAATGATCAAAGTTTCTAAACACTATCCACCAAATGTTAAAGCATTGGACAATATTTCCCTTTCTGTCACAAAAGGAGAAATGTTTTTTTTAATTGGTAGGAGTGGAGCTGGAAAAACAACCTTTTTAAAACTTCTATCTTGCATGGAAAACCCTAGCTCTGGATTAATAGAAGTTGGAGGTTTATCGACGAGTGAATTGAATGGTAGCAGCCTAGCCAAAATGCGTCAAAGAATTGGTGTAGCCTATCAAGATTTCAAATTACTACTAAACAGAACTGTTGCAGAAAACATTGCCATTAGTATGGAGGTTTCCTACAAGTCTCCAAGTATAATTACCAAACAAGTTCAAGACCTGCTTGCCAAGCTAGACCTTACCGACAAACACAACAGTATAGCTAGTGAACTTTCCAGGGGAGAACAGCAGCGCGTAACACTAGCCAGAGCTGTGGCTAACTCACCGACAATTATACTAGTTGATGAACCGACCGGAAACCTTGACGCTTCCACGACAGCCTTAGTTATGGATCTACTGGATAAATGTCAAAGAAGTGGTGCAACAATTATTGTTGCCACCCATGATGAAACAATCTACCAAAATTCACCCTGCAGAATTATGGAACTTAGAAAAGGGAAAATCCACTCTCTTACTGGAGCAACCATATGAATTTTTGGAATAGTGTCTTTAGGCAAGTTATTAGAAACATGAAACAGACTTGGGCTTCACAGCTCATGACCCTACTAACAGTTAGCTTATCCGTTCTAATATTTTCATTCTTTTATCTTATCTATAATAACATGTTAAGTATGGGTAATAAATTAGGCAATGACCTAACTCTAACAATTTATTTAGAAGAAGAACCAGAACCAGAGCTAAAACAACAACTAATAAAGAAGATCAATAAATTCGATCAAACAGAAGAAATTAGATTTGTTTCTCGACTTGAGGCTTTTGATAGATTTGCAAAACAGCTAGGGTCTAATGCCGACGTACTAAACTCACTCCCTAAAGATTTTCTACCACCATCAATAGAAGTAGTTCCATTAAAAAGCTTAAGAAGTATGAACCAAGTAAAACTTTTTTCAGAATATCTTCAACGACTACCCGGAGCATCCAAGGTACAATATGGGCAAGAATGGGTTGAAAAATTTTATTATTTTACCAAACTACTATCCATTGTTGTTTTGTTAAGTGGAATTTTATTGATCCTCACTACTATTTTTATGGTTTCTTACACCATTAGACTTACAATTCTTGGGCGACAAGATGAGCTAGAACTTTTGAAATTAGTAGGCGCAACAAATTTTTACATTAGAGCGCCATTTCTGGTAGAGGGTTTTCTACAAGGAATGCTTGGCTCAACAGTGGGGCTTATAAGTCTGTTTATGCTTTTTAGATATATCACAGAAAGCTTTTCACAACCTGGTTTGCTAAATATGTTTGATTTTTCATTCTTTCCACCAGAAGCTATTATTGGAATAATCATTGCCTCTGTAACTTTGTGTGCTATTGGAAGCTATAGTACCATGCAAAAGTTTATTCGCTGTTAATATGCTAATCAAACCCACAAACATCGCACCTGCAAGATTGGTATTTAGCCAAGTATCAATCTTTGTTTTTATTGTTCTCTTCTTGTTTCCTGTAATTGCTTTTTCTGCAAATTCCCTAAAAAATAAGGAACGATCTTTAAACATAAAAATCCATAAGCTAGAAAGACGAATAGAGCGGCACGAACAAGCAATTGAAGGGAATAAAAAAAGAGAAACAAGTATTTTAGTAGAATTAGAAACCCTTGGTAAAAAATTACAAAAAAAGACCAAGGCTCTTGAAAAAATAAAACTACAGGTTGTCAAACAAAAACAATTAGTCAATCTTAAAGAACATGAATTGGCACAAGTAGAAGAAAAGATGGGAGTTATTGAACAGCATCTTCAAAAGAGGATACACGCTTACTATACTACCGGCCAGATTGGAGCTATAAACGTTGCCTTCTCTTCTAAGTCTCTGCCAGAATTACTACATTATCAAGAAGCATTTGAAAATATGGTTGCCCATGACAAGCACAGCATGGAAGCATATAAAAACATCATTGATGATCTTAAAGAAACCAAAAAGAATTTAAATCTAGAGAAGAAAATTATAGAAGGATTTTTTCTTAATGCGAAACAAGAAAAACTTGCTGTAGCCAAAACTAAAAAAGACCAGTTGGATTTACTTGCTGAAATTCGTAACAAAAAAGAGCTTCACAGCCAAGCTATTGCTGAAATCAAACAAGCGAATAAAAACTTAACTGCTAGCCTCGGTAAGATAAAACAAAAACAATACAATTTTGCTAATGTCTTTAAGAGAAAAAAAGGCATGCACCTTCCTCCAGTAAAAGGGGCTTTGATAACTTCATTTTTAGAAAAAACCACTAATTCATTAGGCATCACAAGTAAATCCATGGGAATTGCCATAGAGGCAGAGTATAATTTGCCAGTCAAAGCAATCATAGAAGGTATTGTTAGCTATGCTGGCTACTTACGTGGGTATGGTAATACCGTGATTATTAATCATGGATACGACTATCGAACAATCACCGCTCGGCTAGAAAGCTTAAATTGCACTAAAGGACAAAAAGTTAAACAAGGTAAAATCATTGGTTTTACAGGAGAAAGTGCTGTAATTATCAACAAAGGTGTATATTTTGAAGTACGAAAAGGTAAAAAATCTTTAGACCCTATGTACTGGCTTGATCCAAACCAAATCGAAGTAGCACGGTAAAGTTCACCCTGTATTCACACAAAGCAGACTTTACTAAAAAATGCTCTCGTTTCTTCAGACAAAAACAACCTAAATGTAGCCACTCAGTTCAACAGCTATTAACTATTTTTCTTTGATATTTTCATTCACAACAAAGGCCAGATAATATGAAGCAAATAGCCTCAGTTTTAATTCTAATAATTACATTTTCAACCATATGTCTTGCCCAAGGAAAAGTTGAAAAAATCCATGAAAAAGATAACCAATACAAACAATTGGAAGTACTTTCCCATGCTATTAACTTAATAGAAACTGAATATGTACTAGATATTGCCTTTAAGAATTTAATATCTGGGGCAATAAGTGGAATGTTTCAAGAGCTTGACCCTCACTCATCCTATTTATCACCTAAAGAATATAAAGAATTGCAAGAGGACACATCTGGCTCTTTTGCTGGCATTGGTGTTGAAGTAATGACCTCAGAAGGAGAAATTAAAATTATATCTCCTATTGGCAGAGGACCTGCCGCAAGAGCAGGAATTTTAGCAGGAGATAAAATAATACAAGTTGATGATCTAAATATTAGTAATGTCTCGTCAGCCAAAGTTCTTAATAAAATAAAAGGCAAGATTGGTAGCACAGTTGTACTGCACATCAAGAGAGAGTCACTGAATAAACCTTTAATTTTTAAGATAACAAGAGAACAGATTTCCACTAATTCAGTTCATTTTAGTACCTTACAAGCAGGCCTAATTCATAGTCAAATAAATATGTTTCAAGAAACAACTAGTAAGGATTTTGTTCAAGAACTAAAAAAAGCCAAAGAAAAGGGCCCTATTACTGGCTTAGTTTTAGATTTAAGAAACAACCCTGGCGGACTACTACCCCAAGCCATTCAAATTGCAGATATTTTCTTAACAGAAGGTGATATCGTCAGTATCAAAACTAAAAATGATACTGAGAAATCAAAATTTGTCGCTCATGATGTTAATGAAAAGAATGATTTTCCGATGGTAGTACTCATCAACAACGGCTCGGCTTCTGCTTCTGAAATTGTTGCAGCAGCATTAAAAGAAAATAATAGAGCTATCATCCTCGGAACCAAGTCATTTGGTAAGGGATCTGTTCAGACAATTTTCCCTTTAGCTAACAATAATGGAGCTATCCGGCTAACAACAGCTAACTATTACACTCCCAGTGGCAAATCAATTCAGGCTGTGGGAATTACTCCAGATGTATTAGTTGAAAATATAGTTAGCAAGAACAATGAAAGATCAGAGGCCAACCTAGAAAACCACCTCAACAACCCTGAAGGTCATTCAGATAAGAAAGAACAACAACCTGATAATCAGTTAAATGCAGCGTTAGCAATTTTAAAAAGTCAATTATCGAAGTGATAAAAACTTAATAATTAAACCTGTGCATTATCGCTTCTAAAACAGCTCCACCTATGGTTAGAGCTTTATCAGAAACAAGGGACAGATTAACATTTTTTCTTGGTTCAATATCACCTATCTTCATTCCATTTTTTACAACTATCTTATTTCTAACAAGCCCTCGAATAGGCCCATTGATCTGCGAAATAATGGGCAATTTTTCTACATGACCTAAGATATTTCCTTTTTGAACTTGATCCCCAATAGAGACATTTGACTCAAATATCCCAGAATCTAAGGATCTAACGACCCTTTCAATTTTCCACCCCATTACAGTTCCGGGAATTCCTGTATTATCAGCAGCATTGCCACTATATATTACCCTGCCGCAGTCACAACCTCGATTAGTTTCTATCACCGCATGTACATCTGTACCGGCCTTAAATCCCGGACCTAAGCCAATGACAAAAGAGGCTTCATCTTTAGTTGTACCTAAATTTTTTTTGGCAATAATAGCATCAATAACAATATCAGGTTTTATTCTTTTTAGAGAAGACTAACTAGGATCAGCAATGACAGCTACTTCGTTTCTACTCCATATTTTATAGACCTCATCAATATTTTCAATCAACCTTCCCGGTAATCCATCAACCACCATTTCCCTATCATAAATTGCCTCAGAAAAGGAAACCAATCTACGCACAGCAACAGGTGCACTTGTATCTAAAAGTATTATTTTTCTAAATCCACACCTATATAGTCTCCATGCGATACCAGAGGCCATTTCTCCTGTACCTTTAATGACGATAACTAAATCTTTTAAACGGGACATCAAAAAACACCACCTCTAACTCATATAGTATTGAAACGGTCAAATAAACGAAATAATTACTCCATAAATGGATTAGTTATTAAACAAATCTTGTCAGTTTTTCAACCGTGACTATAGAGCTAAAGATTTATGATCCATTGATAACTCTAATGTCATAAAAAATGAGATTAGCCTTAATTTAATTCAATTTATAGACATATACTGTTAAGATTAACAGTAGACGAGTTAGTCTTTAGTCATAACAAATAATCCCCGTGTACTAATTAAAAAGCAGCTAACCTAATTCTAGAATTAATGGTATTTAAGGAATCTATAAAATATAAGTTTCAGTTATTATATTAATAATTGGGGTCGACCGAAAAAGTCTAACCATGTTTTTTATAAAAAAATGAATATATCAAGCTATGTCTATTCACAATTAAACCAAGATAATAAATGTTTAAGACTCAACTAAATTCCCATAAATTAGAGGCCGATTATGAGATATTTTCTACTTACCTTTGTTTTGCTTTCGCTTTGTTCATGTATGCCATCCCCAGACAACAAAATCACATCTGTTGAATTTGGATCAAATCCAAATGTCAACCTTAGGTACATAAAAGTATGTATGGAGACACCACCTACATCATCCTACCTTTCACGAATTATCATTGAAACTAAAGATGGGGTAACCTTAGATCGTTCAGATGTGCTTATTGGAGACAGAGGTGGCAAGGAAACTTGTTTTAATAAGTATATTATAGCTAACCTGATGACAGAAGGTGAAACAAAGGAAAGTGTTAACAGAAGCGTAGTTTATGGAAACATAAGTGAAATAAAAGTTTTCATGTCTAACTCTATTGGCTGGAATTATAGCGAAAAGAAAGAATTCACTCGTTTTCAAAAGCAATATTAATACCATTTTGATCTTTGGTAATTATTTTCCCTGCCATTATTAGCTTGTTACAACATAACAATTACGATCGCAAAATGTCTGCCTTTTTATACCAACAAACACCCTGTTAATGGTAACACTCATAGCACAATTATGACTGTTATCATGGTTGATGGCATCACATCCATAGAGCTAGAGCTAGAGTTTTAATGGTTCTTTAAGTGTATGGTATAACAACTTAGTACCTTTTACGAAATCATTCAAATCCATGTACTCGCCAGGATTATGAGAACCATTGCCGTTACGGACAAAAATCATCCCAGTTGGAATACCGAAGTTTGCAAAAACAGCAGCATCGTGCCCTGCCCCACTTGCTATGGTTTCAAATGGAAGGTTTAATAACTCTGACTTTTCCTTCAAACGATTAATCCAAGTATCACTTACCTGGGCTGGTTCTGTATATAGCTTACGATCAAAATGAAAATTTACCCCACGGCTATTTTCAATCTTGGCACATTCGACCTTCATCAATTGGTAAAAATCTTCAAGATCAACGACGTTTTGACTTCTTATTTCAAAACTAAATGTAATTTCATCTGGAATCCTCGTCATAGTATGTGTCTCTATATTAGTTGTGACAATTCCACAAGTTACAACAAGATCCCTCCCGTTCTCAAGAAATAATCGCCAATGTTCATCAAGAATGCTGATAAGCTCGGCAGTGGCAAAAAAAGCGTCTTTTCTTAGACCACGAGGCACGGTACCTGAGTGCCCCGCCTGTCCTCTACAAACAACATCACGATGCCGAACAGCGCCACGGATACCTGTCACAATCGCCATGGGTATACCACGGTCAATCAATACTGGCCCCTGCTCAATATGGAGTTCAATATATGCACCGAAAGACTCAGGAGAAATTAGTGGTTCACCTTTTTTTATACGCTCAGTGTCGGCACCACATCGTTTCATTGCATCAATAAGTTTACTCTTTCCAGATCTATGATATGCATCCAAGTCTAGCTCTGTTAGTTTCCCTAATAAAGCACTTGAACCGATATATGGTTTACCAAACCAAGCACTCTCTTCACAACGAAAGGCCCAAATTTTTATATCTTGGGCAGGAATAAAGCTTTCCACTTTCATTTTAGCTAAACTTACAACACCGGCAACAATTCCTGCTACTCCATCAAAATTTCCGCCCTGAGGAACACTATCAAGATGGGAGCCACAGGTAAGCCAAGACTTGGTTCTATTTAATCCTGGAAGAGTCATTACCAAATTACCAGCGCCATCAAATCCCACCTCAAGACCATATCTCTCAGCATACGCCTTAATTATTTCAAGGGCGGCCTGTTCGCCCTCGCCATAGGCTTCACGGGTAATACCAATATCACTGGTTGTGGTCGATGCCAAATCGTCAAATAACTGTTCAGATTCAGCACGCAGGTCAAATTCCACTGGGTGATGGTTACCTGAATTATTATCTGCTTCTTTTATCACATCCAATAAAATTTTTCTTTTATCTGTGTGCATAATATAGTCCTAATATTATTTTTAAATGATATATCTTAGGCCAAGAGATCAAGAGTCATTGTCGTAATAAACTCTACACCTGGAACAAGACAAGATTCATCAAAATCAAAATAGAAATCATGATGCCCCGCCGCCAGATCTGTTCCAATCGAGAAGTAGGTTCCCAACCCACCGCACTCCTGCACCCTAGTCATCATATGAGAAAAATCTTCACTAGCCCCCATGGAAACAATATCAATAATCTCTTCGTTCTTAAAGTAATCAATCCCTAAAGCAACCTTCTTTACTCGATCGATCATCTCTTGACTAGATTTGCCGCTTTTAGTTGTACCCATCAAAATTATTTCATGCTGAACGCCATACATTTGTGCAGCACCAGCAATTACATTTCGAGCTTTATCAAACATGAATGCATCGATATCAGAGGTTTCACCACGGGTTTCTACTTTGATGAGTGCGTTTGGCGGTATAACGTTACGTCCTTGCCCTGCAGTCATAACTCCTACGTTGATACGTGATAAACCTTTACTGTGTCGTGTAATTGCATGAAGATTCAAGGTAGCACAAGATGCGGCAAGTAAGGCATTACTTCCCTCTTCAGGTAAACCGCCCGCATGAGCTGGAAGGCCCGTAAAAGTAACATCAAACTTTGTTGTAGCAAGAAACTTTTCAGTACCACAAACAAACTGGCCATTTTTTCGCGCTAAATATCCGATATGACCACCAAGGATGAAGTCCACACCCTCTAATATTCCAGCATCAACCATGGGAGCAGCTCCTTGGACACCTTCTTCAGCAGGTTGAAAGACAAGCCTTACTGTTCCTCTAATTTTATTTTTAAGTGTAACTAGCAACTCGGCCACACCAAGACCAAGAGCGATATGCCCATCATGCCCACAGGCATGCATAACACCCGGGTTAATTGAACTGAAATTTTTACGGGCAGGTCTGTGTTTGTCTTCCGTGGCTTCACTTAAATCATTAGCATCAATATCAAAACGAAGAATAAGTAATGGTCCATCACCACATACCATATCAGCAACAACACCAGTCAAGCCACCCTCCATCTGCCTCACAAGATCCTCATTCGCACCTTGGGCAATCGCCCGACCCATATGAGTCTCCAGTTCTCCAACTGTAGGGACACCCAACATACTTTCTTTAGAAATGATATCTTTACCAATTTTTATCTCATAACCTAGCTTTTGTAGGGTCAGAGCAATTATTGATGTTGTACGAAATTCTGTCCATCCTGCCTCTGGATGGCGGTGGAAATCTCTGCGATAATCAACAAGTTTTTGTGAGAGTTCTTGGGCTAGTTCTTTAATTCGAGATTTCATCAGATATTCCAATTAATCAATATAATGTGTTAAAAAGTTGAGACCCAATTTGATATATTTTACATCAATAAACATGTTCCCTTGGTGGTTTTCATTGCTATAATGCAAACCACCAACTTTCCAAAGTTACAACGTCGTCACCTCTAGGTAGTCAATGTGGGGTGAGCAAAATAAACCACAAGTTGCCCTATAGAAAATGGTGATTTGTTATAAACCATAAGGTGCTTTGGTAGAACTATAAACAGTGTTGCAACTTAGTAGAGTGTGTTTCTCTGTTAGTGATAGTGAATTGATATATTCTTTTCATATCTTTCTTGGCAGTTGGGTTAATCGCATTAAAACTCTGTTCGATTCGAGCAACAAAGTGGTGGTTAACTTTGTTGTTTTTTAATTTCAATCGTTATCTCCTTTTAGTGCTGTAACATTTTATATATACATGAATAATACCTTATTCATGTATAAAATAAGATAACTATACAATAAATTTGTTCTTATTAATGCCATTTGCAATGTGTCTGGCATTATGTTCACAGGCTATGGATCCACAGGAACTACTGGTGGAGAAAACGATACGCTTGAAGCCATCGCTGCATATTTTATTGATAAAAAAAGCTTAGTGGCGGCGAAGAAAAATATTTACGGCAATCATTGGTTCTCTAATATAAAAATATAGTGCTTAGGGCAGTGTGCTGTTATTATAAAAAATTGAGCATAATAGGTATATCCAAGATAATTAAGCCACAAACTCCTAAGAGGAGTTTGTATATATATCAACTATCACTTTCCCATGATAGGAGCCAGCATGTCTTACCCAAATGGACCTCTAAAAAATCGTTCTATATTTGTACCACATAAATTCGCAATCATTACCCCAGAAGGTCGCGTCAACAATGTAATTCCCGGTATCAAAGGGTGTGAGCTTAGTATCCTCGCATCCCCAAAACTTGGCGCTAACTTCGTACAGATAGTAGGCAGCGTAAGTGAGAAAGGTATAACAACAATCCCTTACGGACAGGAAGAAGGTGTCGAAGCATTAATCTACATTATTGATGGAAATGGCTCACTTGATGTTACAGTGGATGGGAAAACTGAAAATCTGACCGCCGGAGGTTACATGTACGCGCCACCCTCCAAGGGAATCAGTTTTATAGCTAAAGGAGAAGTAAGAATCATTCTATACAAACAACGTTTCAAGCCTCATCCTGATCCGAGCGTGAAACATCCTTGGGTGGTTTCTGGAAACATCAATAATATCAATGAGGTTATTTATTCTGACATGAAAAATGTCTTAGTTCGAGACCTACTCCCCACCGACGAAGCTTTTGATATGAACTTTCATACACTCGCTTTTTTGCCAGGCGGTTGTCACCCATTTATAGAAACCCATGTGCAAGAACATGGGGCATATATTTACAAAGGACAAGGTTGCTATCTTTTAGATGATAAATGGATGACCGTTGAACCAGAAGATTTTATCTGGTTTGCTCCTTTTGTAATGCAAGCATGTTATGGCACCGGATTAGATCGTATGGAGTATATTTACTCTAAAGATTGCAATAGAGACGAAGACATCTAGAATATAATTTGTTTTTAGAATAACTGAAAAATTCTAGCTGATTATAATCCCGCAAGGCGGAGGTTGCCTTTACAATTTGATAGCAGTTCTAGTTGTTAATGATGAAATAAAGAAGGAGTGTAGAGCATTTATGGTGACCCAAAAGCAAACACACCTTCTTTAAGCTACATAGGCGCACAATAAATGCCGTAACCTAGCAACATGAAGAAAAATCTAAATTATGGTTTCAACAAAGACAGTGTCAATCCCGCAGACTGATTTGCTTGAGCCTGAATAGCAATCCCTACCTTTTCCAATATTTGGCTTTTGGTAAGTTCTGAAACTTCTTTAGCCACGTCGGCATCGGCAATCCGTGATCTAGAGGCAGTTATATTTTCAGCAACACTACCCAAGTTTGAAATCGTCGATTCAAAACGATTCTGGACAGCACCCATTTCACCTCTCATCTCGGATATTGAAGACAAGGCTTGATCTATTCCCTCAATTGACATCTGCGAGTTACCAACTGTTAAAATATTTAGATCAGCAAGGCCCAGTGCTTCAGATCCTGCATCACCCAGTGAAGTTTGAATAGTTTCTCCACCGTTCGCTCCTACTTGAAAAGAAGCACTCATGCTGCCATCTAGAAGGTTTTTACCGTTAAATGCAGTTGTTCCAGATATTCTACTTAACTCTGAATTAAGTTGTGAAAATTCATCATTCATAGATGCCCGATCGGCACCATTGTAAATACCGTTTCCAGATTGCACAGACAACTCACGCATACGCTGTAAAATATTCGTCGATTCTGACAAAGCTCCATCAGCCGTCTGAGTCAACGAAATACCATCATTAGCGTTGCGCATTGCTTGATTAAGACCCAAAACCTGAGAACTCATTCGATCACTGATTGCAAGTCCTGCAGCATCATCCTTTGCACTATTAATTCTATTACCGCTACTCAACCTGTTAAAAGAGTTAGCTGAAGAATTTTGAGCTTTATTTATATAATTTCCAGCATTAAAACCACTACCTAGAGAATTAACCATAACACGCCCCCTATTCTGCAAAAAAAGATATTTTAAAAAACAAAAATTTAAAAATTAACTTCTAATGCTTATTACCTATTCTTAAAATCCAAACCATTACTATATATGATTAAACTGGAACACCAAAATGACAATCTTATTAATAACTTTAACCATGCAAGTACAAAAATTCAACCACATAACTAACAAAACTTCGAGCATCCTAATATAATTAACTGATAGAAATATTAAAAGTGAGAATTTACGCTTGTTATAGTATTGAAAAAATTGGCTCCACATGCAAGGCAAGCACAATTTTTAATACAGGTATGTAATCGATATTTAAAGGATAAAAGTTAAATTTTGACGAAGACGTTGGGATGAATGGTACTTCTCTCCAAGGTATCCTTAATTTAGAGTGGTTAGCTCCAATATTACTTCCTCGAATTTGTATTTGAACAGACATCACACAGGAATGATTTTAGAATAAACAGGGAAACTTCAAGCAGACTAGTGAAAAGGAATTCATTCTTGCAAGGGTGGGTTGCACTTACTTCCTGCACGCCAAAATTCAATTTGAGTGAAATACTCACTCAAGATTAAAAATCATTCCAACGGTCTTCACCAACGTTGAAATCTAACTACTTGAAAGAGAGGTGAAAAGATGATATTTATTGAGTACGATTATAGTTAGGCACTTAAAGTAAAATGTAACGTCATGTTAATATTTATATTCTCTATTATAGGCACATGCTCATCCTTCCGGTATTCACCAAAACTGATAAAAAGTCACTCCCTCTCGTTTGCCTCACTCTTATTATTTTAAATGCTTTAATATTTTTTATTCTACAGGCAGATGATGGCAACAAACATAAAAAAGCATTTCAATTCTATCATTCATCTGGATTGAACAATATAGAGCTAAACGCCTACCAAACGTATCTAGTCGACAGAGGTATCTATGTTCCTGATGAATCATTGAAAAAACCTCAAAGAAAGAACGCTCTTACGATTAAAATGTTGGCCGATGACAAGTTTACAAATTTATTAGAAAACAACAAAATCATCACTTCAAATAATAAGATTTTTAAAAAATGGCGAAGTAAGAGAGATCAATTTAAGTCATTAAAAGACCAAATAATGTCCCAAAGATTTGGCTATTCTCCCAGTAGAGGGAATTATGTGGCTTTATTCACATGCATGTTTTTACATGGTGGGATTATGCACCTCATTGGTAATATGGCATTTCTTTGGTTAGTTGGTGCAATATTAGAAAAAACCTTAGGTGGTATTAATTTCATCGTACTTTATATACTGACCGGGATATTTGCAAGTCTTGCATTTGGTCTAGCCAATCCATCTTCCCCCGGGCCTTTGATTGGTGCCTCAGGTGCAATATCAGGATTAATGGGTGCCTATGGAATAATATTTGGTATGAGAAAAATAAGAGTTTTTTACTCTTTAGGGTTCTATTTCAATTATGCCAATATTCCTGCAATAACCTTATTTCCTGTTTGGCTTATCATCGAGATATTCAGATTGATCACTAACAAAGGAAGTAATGTCGCTTATATGGCACATATAGGTGGGCTCTTATCAGGAATTTGTATCGGATTGGTATACAGATATTATTTTCATGAAAAAATAGATTCAATTTTCAAACATGAGGACGATAAAGGTCAGATTGAAGAACTTCTTGGGCACGGGATGGAAAAAGTTTTTAACTTAGAATTGCAAAAAGCTAGAAAAGACTTCAAGAAAGTTCTTTCTCATGAACCTCATAACCAGATAGCAATTCGCCAATTATTTGATATAGACAAGACAACTCCTCATTCTCCTTCTTTTCATCAAAGCTGTCACCGTTTACTTGCCATTATTCCCATCAACAACATGAGCGAATACTTAAATATATTCGAGGAATACAAGCAGAAAACTGGAGCTCCCCAGCTAACAAAAGACATTCTCGAAAGGCTCTGCTACGGGTATTTAACAACAAAAAACCTTAAAAATGCATCTAAATGTGTTTCAGTTATGGCTAAACGTTACCCTGAAAATTCTCTTCTTCCTGGGTATCTCAAACAACTTGGAAATAATTATCTCGAATCAAATAACCAAGTAGATGCAAAAAAATGTTTCAGCTTTCTATGTAAAAAATATCCTGCATCCACGGAGGGAACTGAAGGAAAAGAAATATTATTCCAACTAAATAGTAAATCACTCATAAAATGATGTTTTCTACTTACCTCATTTAACAGTTATACCATCGCTCTTCCCAGGTAATCTTTTGCCTGAATAGCTACAGGGTGCGACGGATAATGCTTAACAATTGCCATTAAAATTTGTTTTGCTTTTTTACCATTATTTGCCTGTTCATTGAGAAGTTTTGCCAACGACAAATAAACTACTGGTTGAAATTCATTTTTCTTATAGTTCTTAAGGAAGTATCCATAGGTTGCCATAGCTTGTTTATAATTGTTACGGTCTTCAAACCAAGATCCAATCTTATAAACACTTTCAGCTTCCAGAAGCCTCTCGAAACCAGTTTTAGAGATTTCTAAAAACAATACTGTTGCCTTCCGTTTCTTTTCCTTTAGCACAAGATATTCAAGATGACGAATCGAGTACATTGCCACTTTCTCATTTTCTCCTGCCATTTTTAATATCTGTAAAAATTTTTCTGATAATTCAATATCTACATCTTCACCAATAATATGAGGCTTCATCAATTCAATCGCTTCTTGATATTTAGCTGTTTTAATAAGCACAGCTACTCCGTTCATTAAGACTTGTTTAGGTGTTAACTTGACTCTCTTTTGCTTGCCTCCTCTATTCTCCATAAAAAATTCATAATCAACTGTATATCCAAGCTCATAATGATACTGTAGTAAGAAGTATCCCATAAAATGATATGTTATAATTGCATACATTTGTTGGAAAAAAAGTTGTAGAAAAATAGTTAGACTAGGTGGAAGGATATTGGGGAGATAAGCAAAGATAACTGCTGGAGCTCCATTAAGAAATACGAGAAAAAGATACATGAGAAAATATGGCCAACCTATTCGAGTCATAATCCCAAAACTTGTTATGGGGTTAATTGCCTGAAGAATTGAATTGCTAGCAACTAAAATCATTATTATAGCTGGCAGTGCGAGAGCAACAAACACAATACAAGCTACCAAACCAATTGATCCTGTATAGGCTGAAATAAACAAAACTACTATACCTATGCCAAGCAACACCACAAACTGTTTAAATACTTGAAGGACATCTTTATTAATCAGTTCCGCACTGACTACTGGAGCTTTCAAGCTTCCTTGTGCTGTAGTCGTTAAAGCTACGTAAGCATATTTCATCATCACAACCCAGACAAAAAGGCTTACTAAAACACTACCCGAAAAGATCGTTCCTAAAATAGCGAGTAAAAGAGTTAAAATGAGCGGCGTTAGTTGAAAGGGATAAAGAAAAATAGAGGTTAGTCTTTGCCAGAATGGCTCGATGACATTTCCAAGTCCTATCAATTCAGCAGGAATGTTACAACCTGGGCAAAAGTAATCGACATCTTTGCCTGCATATCCCCTTGTCTCACGAGGCGTAATACAGTTTTCGCAAAAAGCAGATCCACATTCATGACACTGGAAATGTGCGGCGGCCGAACGATGAAATGTACAAGGAATTGACATTCTTTCTCCCCTACAAGTAAATGTGATTATATGAAACATCTAAACTATGAATCCACAAACCATATAATATATTAGTTAGGAAAGTAAACCAATAGATGATTATATATCCTTTTCCATCAAACAAAAATAACTGAGAACCAGTAAAAAATAGGCACAGAATAGCCCAATAGCAAGCTCATGACACCGGCTTCGGACATCGCTCTATTGAAAATATTGAATAGCTTATTTCCAGTGCTGTGTTAACTTATGAGAAACAACAAACAATAAGGAGACTGATATGGCAGTGGTAACACTAAAAGGGAATGCATTTAATACACAAGGCAAACTACCAGAAGCTGGTGAGCAAGCAAAAAACTTTTCATTGGTTAGAAATGACCTTTCTGAAGCCAATTTAGAAACTTATGCGGGAAAGAAAAAGATTCTGAGCAAGTTTTGAATCTGATTGCAATCTTGAGTTTACTGACGGACCTTTAAAAGGACTTCTTTCACGCTCAATTATTATCCTTGATGAAAACAACAAGGTAATATACTCCGAACAAGTTGCAGAAACTGCAGATGAGTCCAACTACGAAGCAGCACTTAAATCACTTAAAATAACAAAAAGGCAACATCCTTGGATGTTGCCTTTTTGTATTTTGCCTAGATAAGTTATAGTACCAGATCTAGCTTATCTTAATCTTTGTTTTTCTTCTTCACTCGCCACGTCACAAGAAACACCTCCATCCTCAATCCAGACAAAACAAGATAATCACCTGAGAAAAACGCCATTTTTTGTTCTAGTAATAACACCGCAGGTGCATGACATACTGACGCTACAGGTTTTCTGGCAGCAATAAAATCTTCAATCAATGCAATTGAATCATTGTCGTTATGTAGGTCCCATAATGGACCATGCCCACCGGGGTAGAATACCGCATGAAAATCTTCCACTTTCATTTCTGCTAATTTAGCAGTGTTAGCCAGTTCTTCCTGCGCAGCCTGATCACCGTCAAATCGGCGTGTATCATCGGTTTGAAAATCAGGCTCGTGTCTTTTGGGATCTAGTCTATTTTTTGACAGTAAAACAGATTATCGGGCAGGAAAAACATTTACACGAGGGAAACCCGGAACAGGTAAGCAACAAAAGAAATATGGCCCAGGAACATATTAATTACCCGAGCCATATTTCACATACAACCGTCTACCTCTTTAAGGAAGATGAATAGTAAGGAAGATAGATAGTAGATTAAATGATAATCACTCTAATCAACAGACCAATGCCCCATCTTCCATTGCAATAATTCTATCACCACATGCAGCATAGGAAGGTTCATGGGTGACCATAACAATGGTGAGACCATCATTATGCAGAGAGGAAAGTAGTTCCATAATCTCTGCCCCAGTATTCTTATCAAGACTGCCTGTCGGTTCATCGGCAAACAAGACCTGGGATGACTTGACCAGTGCCCTAGCAATAGCTACCCGCTGTTGCTCGCCACCAGACAATTTGCCTGGTAGCATATTTTCTTTAGCACTAAGCCCCACCCGATCAAGACACTTCCTAGCCCGAGCTACAATTTCTTTGTCTACCGTACGCAAGGAACGCATAAAGGGGAGCAAACAGTTTTCCATCACAGTCAGGTAAGGAAAGAGATGATGAAACTGAAAAATAACCGAAAAATCACTCTGTCTCAGCTTATTCAGTTCACTTTCTTTTAAGGCACAAAGGTCTTGATTGTTATAATAAAGGCTACCGGAATCTGGCATCGCCAGGGTAGACAACACATGCATCAGGGTGGTCTTCCCCGACCCAGATCTCCCTGTGATGGCAATAAACTCGCCCTGCCCTATCTCTACCGAAATGTCTTTTAAGATATATTGCTCTTCGCCACTGACCATAACACTCTTACTAATATTATTCGCTGTTATCATAAGGTTCCTCACTACAGTGCAACCAGCGCACTGGATGGTTCTATGGAAGCACCTTTCCATGCAGGATAGAGTGCTGAAAGTAGAGTAATTATGCCAAAAAGAAAACTGGTAAGGAGGAGTTGCCAGAAAGAAAATGTTGGAGAAATACCTTCAGCAAGAGAGAGCCATATTAGTATTTTGCTACTTGCAATAAAACCAAGAACATAACCAATAGCTCCAGCAACGACACCTATTAACCCTGCTTCACAACAGAATATCGAAAATACCTGACCCTTCGAAAATCCCAGAGAACGCAGGATACCTATATCTTTTTTGCGTTCATTTACCGCCGAAAGCATTGAAAGACCTACCATTGCAGTCGCTGTTATCAAGATAATCACGCTGACAACAAGGGCTAGTTTTTGAACAAAATGAATGGAGGCCATGCGCTGATTCACTACGTTCTGCAAGGCCTTGACCTCGGCCTGGGGCAAGCCCTCACGAATTTGGCTAACAATATCATCAATTGGACAGCCAGAACAAAGGGCAGCCACTTCTACAAAACTGACAACATCAGGCGTGTTAAGCAACCCCTGCAGGGTCGATATCTGCATGAAGACAACCGTATCATCGTCGCCACCCGTTTCAGATAACACCCCGGTGACTGTAAAATTTTGCTCGTAGAGTTGGATACTATCTCCCGGCTGTAGACCAAATGTCTTGGCTGCCGTTGCCCCGAGAACAATGTGCTTCTCCGACTCTGGATAGGATCCACTCACGACCCAATAACTTTTCAAGGCTAACTCTTCCTGCCAGCGCACACCAATCACAGCAACCGGAGTATCATCTACCTTAGCCATCGATACCAATTTCGGAGCAATTATAGAAATTCTATCTTGGTAACCGATACTTTTTATTGCCTGTACAGTGTCTTGCTCTCCCAGTTGGTTGATATCAATAAGCATATCCCCCATATTAAAGCCGCCATAACTCACTTTAAGGGTTTGTGTCTGGGGGCTGACAATAATATTGGCACCAAAACTGGTGAGTTTTCTCTCAAGACTTTCCCCAACCACAAGAGAGGCCTTATAGAGGGCAATGATAGAAATAACGCCCAGAGTAAAAACTAGTAACAACAGAAGGGTCTTAGATGGTTTTCTCCGCATATTACGCAGAGGAATCGTAAGTATATTCATTGCAACTCCTCCTAAAAAAAACGGGTACCAGAAAGAATATCGGTCACCTGAATTACGAGTTGATCTCCACGGCTTGTGCGATCAAGGGGGGCCGGATTACAGCCTCCTTTCACCTCATTAATTCGACTAGAATGAAACCGCATTCCGCAATTATTACAGATCATGAATTCGCCATCCTGGCTATACCCCTTCTTGGCACGAAAACATACATCACAGGCATCAAAAGCCGCTCGAACCACACCATCCGGGCTTTGGAGCACAAAAAAGTTCACCACTTGACCTTGATCCTTAAAGGAAAAGTAGTGTGCCTTACCGTCACTCACCTTATCAAGTGCAATCAGAACTTCGCCTTTGCTAGCCTTAACAGGCTTGTATTGACCTTCAAAAAACCCGAGAAATCCGTGCGAAATAGACGCCGTAAAGAACAACACAACAAAAAACAGACAAATTGAGCCTATCTGATATCGAGACAACATATAAAAACCTCCATTAAAAACAAATAGATAACGCGCAAAAACACGTTTGTTTTGAGTAAATGAGCAAAAAAGCTGGAGGTAGTATCAAATCAGGTAAACACAGTTCAAGACATGCAAGGAAGAAGATCTAGGGACTACAATAGGAAAAAAGAGAGCAGGAACTACGACAGGACATACCAGATTTAACAGAAGATGATTCGCCCGTTCCAGTTGGAGAAGATCTGGGTTTGTGGTCACTACAAAAAGCACACTTTCATCATATCCTGAAACAGAACAGAAAGCGCCATGCTTACATTCTCCTTCAGGGTCAACATGGGCAGAGGAATGCTTCTCTGTTGCTGGCGATTCCTGACAACAGTCTTCCACCACCACTTTCTGCTGACAATGCAGACAATCCTGTGAGCACCAGTCGGCATATAGCGAACTAAAACCTGTCAGCACAAAGACAAAACAACAAAGAGTTATTAAAGCTGAATGTAATAATCGTTTCATAAAAATATCCACAATAAATGTAACCACTACTCATCAAGTACCACATCGTGGCACTTGATGTCAAGAATAGTCTAATCAATATAGATAGATCATGAGAGCATCTAGATCCTCGATCTATATAGGGTTGAACAAGCCGATCAACTTCAGACTACCTTGAAAAGTTACTACTTCGCCCAACTTTTTCGTTGATTTTAAAATTTTTATAGAATTAGTTGGATTGATAATTACGATGAATTGGGTAGAGACACACACATATTTATCGTCAAGAGATGGGTGGCTTTAGCTGGTGTGATGGCAAAAGGCAGCACTCTTCTAGCATGAGCTGTAGCCACTCTTTTCTACCAAGAGGCCGAAGGACATAATTTGCTCTTTATTCTTCTTTCTTTAATCATTCTTGCAGCTGTTTATGGCGGGCTATATGTCATTGGCAAGCGTGAAAAGGTGACTGACAATAATTTGTTTACCATTCCGATTTGAAAGAGCTGTAATGAATAGTTTCAGATCATAATATAACCATAAACCAACCTTTATACACCTTCAGTTATTTATTGGCTGGCAGTGGTATTTCACACAATCCAATTGTTTTTTTCACTTGAGGCATGACGAATCGACCTTGTTGTAGCTAGCAGAAAAAGAGGGAACACCTTGAATAAACAGATAGAATTTGATAATATCACAACGTGGTACATCTATTTTCACAAAACTACCTGTACCATCATTTTTAAAAAATAATGTTCGTCCTATACCAAAGATAACAGTTCAGCTGAAAAGAATGAAAGACTGCGACAAAATAAATAATCAAGCAGGCAAAGAGCGATTGACATCGGTTGCATTATTTGCTCTTCGTCAAAAATTTTTATTTCGCCTAACTAATCCTCATAAATTATTCTTTTACCGTGATACGATAAAAGGATAATTGTAACTAAATGCAGTAACTATGAAAATTATTTTTTCAATACGTCTCATTGCTATTGTCCTCAGCAGCTTGTTTTGTGCATTCGTGTTTTTCTACGAAAAGGAGAGTAAAATAGTTATGCAGGAGACAATCAAACAACATGCCCAGATTGTTTCTTCCTCACTCTGGAATTTTGATAAGAAATCCCACGTAGAGTATCTCACCATTATTGCCAATCACTACGATTATAAAACCATTTCAATACTTGACAATGACGATCAAATATTCATGTCGACCAGAGGACCTGCCCTCCAGTGGCCAAATTCAATTCTTTTGTCATTGAAATTAATACCTATAGTTAATCTGACGACTCCTATTTTTTTTAAAGACAAAAAAATCGGCACCATTGTTATTAGCAGGTATCACAAATCAATTTATACATACTTCTACTTATTCTTTGTTTTTTTTCTTATCTTGATTGTTTTTTATTTTTACAAGCGCCTTAAAATTAACAATCGCCTTTTAGAAACTAGAGTTGAAGAAAGGACCAAAGTGCTGAAGGAAAGTGAGGGGAAATATAGGGATATGTTTGAGCAATCGCCCATAGGACTCGCCTTGTGTACAATGGATGGGCAACTTGTTGCAGTTAATCCAGCGTATGCAACAATTATTGGTTATAGCGTAGAGGACACCTTACAACTCACTTATTTGGACATTATCCCAGAGAAAAAGTCCCCAGACGAAAGATGGCCATTGAATGAGCTTGATACGGCCGAACACCACGAGAAAGAGTATCGACATAAAGATGGGCATTTCGTGCCAGTGAGGCTTAATGCCAAAATCGTCGTTAGAGATAACCAAAAATTTATCTGGTTAAACGTGGAAGATATAACCGTTTTAAAACAATCAGAAAAAGAAACCTATGAACTGCAAGATAAGTTGCGCCAAGCACAGAAAATGGAATCAATCGGCACTTTAGCAGGCGGTATTGCTCATGATTTCAATAATATTCTTGCCGCTATCCTTGGTTATGCTGAAATGGCAAAAGATGATAGCCAGTCAGGCTCAACCACTTATAGCTATTTAGAAGAAGTTTTAAACGCCGGCAATAGAGCAAAAACTCTTGTGACGCAGATACTAGCTTTTAGTCGTCACGATGACACAGAGTGCATACCCTTGCAGCCCGCAATTATGGCCAAAGAAACGATAAAAATGTTGCGCCCAGCATTACCAAGCACTATCAAAATCAATCAAAGAATTGACCATGAAACTGATCGTGTTTTTGCTGATCCAACCCAATTTCACCAGATAATGATGAACCTCTGTACCAATGCCTATCAAGCCATGGAGGAGACTGGGGGAAAACTTGATATTTCACTAAAACAGGTGAATCTCTCCAATGAAGATCTAGTACACGAACCAAATGTAACAAATGGCGATTTTATTCAGTTATCAATTGGAGACTCAGGTATAGGGATTGCTAAAAACTTAAAAAACAAAATATTTGATCCATACTTCACAACCAAAGAGTCTGGCAAGGGCACAGGATTAGGGCTATCAACAGTTCATGGAATAGTTAAAAATTATGGTGGGTTTATTTCTCTTTATAGTGAACTGGGTGAGGGAACCGTTTTTCACGTGTTTTTGCCTTGCGTAGAGAAAAAAGCAGAAACAATAAATGAGAGTAATCACCAAATTCCTACTGGTACAGAAAATATCCTTTTTGTGGACGATGAAGAAATACTTACCCAAATGGGTAAAACTATGCTCCAAGGAATAGGTTACCATGTAACCGCTAGAAATAGTAGTTTTGAAGCTTTAGAAACTTTTCAGAGCCAACCAGATAAGTTTGATATCGTTATAACTGATCAGACGATGCCTGGTATGACGGGAAGCGAGCTTTGCAGGAGAATGCTACACATTCGTCCTGATATCCCCATTATCCTTTGCACTGGTTATTCCACTATTATCTCTGAGGAAAAAGCAAAAGCTATGGGCATAAAAGAGTTTGCATTTAAACCACTTGCTAAAATGGATCTCGCCAAATTGATTCGAAAAGTACTGGATGCTTCTTGATAAAATAATCTTATAAAACAATGGTTTGCGAAACTTCTATCGAGATAAATTGATTTTTTCCCAGCCTACTAGTGTTGCTCTTCATAGGTTGCCAGGAGCCATTTGCATACTTAATCCATAGAGATTCCAGTAGTTAAAGAGCAACAGCAGCAACCCTGGTGAATTTGTGAGCATAATACTGGCTTGTTTAGGACACGCGACAAACTGCCTATCTACTGTGTCCAACTTATCGGAACTATTTTTGACTACCACCAAATCAGCCGCACTAGACCTTGGCATTTACCTTGCCTGCAATAAGTAAAGTCATATTGTGTATCTTCGCTTTTTCCCTTAACAATATTTTCGATCTTTCTTTGGCTTGAATTTTGGGATCCACCACATCATCCTGCTTCATATTTATACCTCCAACCTTTATAATCTTCTGGGTCACGCTTGCATGTTGAGTTTACTCTTTATTATGGGTATATACTAATATGTAGAGAGATCTGTAGAGTGAGTTAGTAAAAAGTATATAAAAGAGTAGTTAGAGACGCCTTACAAAACAACACATGTGCACATATCGTGAATTATGAGTACTTGTCGCTTTAACCATGAGAAAAGTAAATGGAACAACCTAAATTATATATTATCGGAATATTACATGGTGATATTGCTAGTCGGGATGACGCTCCAAAGAACTATAGTGAATCAAACCGAGTTGGAACCATAGAACTTTTCCCTGAATATACGGAAGGTCTTGAAGGAATCGCCCCTGGTCAAAGCATTGTGGTACTTTTTTGGCTTCATGAGGCAAGACGGGATATGATGAAAGTTCATCCTAGGGGTGACAAGTCCAGGAAGCAGCGTGGTATCTTTGCAACCCGCAGCCCGATAAGGCCAAATCCCATTGCAATTTCAGAACTCAAAGTACTTGCTGTCAAAGATAATTTTATAGAGGTATCGGGGTTGGATATCTTGAACGGTACACCTATCCTCGACATCAAAAAAAAGATCGGGGAATAAGGGCAGTTAAAAATACTGTGAGCTCTTCTGTCTAATTTAGTGAGGTATTTTAGCATAGATACTCAGATAAACCAGAAGGGTCTTTGACAGCAAGCCGACTAACACTTATATATTATAGATTAGTAATTGCTGGAATTTGAAACTGGACAGACCAGTGTTTGTCCACTTATATAATAATGTCCTGACCATTGTCGGTTGGGTAGTGAAATGATACAATGTTTCTGATTTTGAAGAAAAATGAGAAACATTGTATCAATATAGGGTACCCGGAAGAACACCCGGAAGTACTATTGATTTTTTAACAGACCAGAAAGGAAAATAACATGGCCGCAAATTTAAGTATTGAAGAAGATGATTGTTTAGGATGTGAAGCATGTGTAGAAACTTGTCCTTCTGTATTTGCTATGGATGAAGACGGTGAGAAAGCCATTCTTATCGAAGATGCAAGTGCTGATACAGATTGTGTTGATGAGGCGATCGCTTCATGTCCTGCAGAATGCATCATTAAAGAGTAATTAAATCAGCAAGTATTTTTTACTACCTTGCCCTCTTTACTAAAAAACCTTTTGGTGATTACGTAGAGAGGGTAAGATTCCACTCTTATGTGAATTTCTGGGTAGTTATATCTCGAAGCTACTTACGCTTGACACTAAAACCCTGTAAAAAATGTAATTGTTACTTCTTAATCAAATGAGAGACGCATAAATTACAATTCAACTACCTTCTGCTCCTCCTGCCACTATCTAGCGAAGAGAAGTACCGAGTAAAAGCGTTAATATATCCGCTAAATCGGTAGATACAAATGGGTATTTACAGAAATATTTACACCGCCGAATTATTTAAAGGCACGACCAATTACCTCTTAGCTGGAAACTTTTTAAGAAGATTGGGTGTTTAGTTTTATATGCTTTCGATCCGGTTCCTTCCTTTTTCTTTTGCTTTGTACAGAGCATTGTCTGCTTTGCGGATGAGATCTACCTCCTTTTCACCTTTGGTCAATTCGGCTATACCAAAACTTGCAGTGATATGAACACCCTTCCCCATATCCTGATGCTCTATTTTGGTACGCATATTTTCAGCAAGGATCATTGCACGTACTAGATTAGTCTCCGGACAGATAATTAAAAATTCCTCTCCTCCCCAGCGCCCTACGATGTCTACTTCCCGGACGTTGTCACGCAGTGTAGCTGCCATTTGCTGAAGCACTTTATCTCCCGCCTGATGACCGAGCGTGTCATTAACCTTCTTGAAATAATCAATATCCAGAATGATAACGGACAAATGACTATTGTATCGCACAAATCTAAGAACTTCGCTGTTGAGCACTTGATCCAGCTTCAACCTATTATACAGGCCGGTCAGACGATCTGTGCTCGCCTGTCGACGCAATTCCTCATTTTTTATCAGTAACAGATTTTGCGCAATTTGTGTCTGCTGCCTGGCAGACGCCAGTTGCCGGTTCCAATACATAATTCCAATAAAAATGATAAAAGAGAAAACACCTATTTTCCAAACAAGAGAATAGTCGATTCCTTTTTCAAAATTCACAGCAATCCATTTGTTATAAATTCGCTGCTTGTCTTCATTGGTCAAACTGTCAACAGCCTTCTGAAAAATTTCTCCAAGGAGGGGCTCAAGGTATTGGGTTGCCACTGCCAATTCAATATTAAATCTTAACGTCCCGGCAATTTTCACATCCATCATCATTTCTTTTTGAATGGTGTATGCAATGCCACCAGATGTATCAATGAATCCAAAAACTTCATTGTCACGTACTTTCTTAAGCCCTTCCTTAATAGTATCAACTTCAAGCAGGTTTATAGTGGGGTAATATTTTTTTAGCTTTTGGATGATTGCTGTGCCGTGGACAACACCAAAATTTTCATCCAACTTCGAACCTATATCATCAATGAACAATTTGTCATTGTTCGTAGCAATTACATAGGGAAAAGAAATATAGGGTGTGGTTAGGTCCACATGGGTATCAAGCTCAGCAGACACAGGCGCAAGAAGAAACGCGTCGCTTTTTCTTTCTTGAACAGAAACAATTGCATCCTGCGATGTCTTATTGGGCATAATCCTGAAAGGTACACCAACACGTTCCTCAAAAAGTGAGAAATAGTCGGCGCCCATTCCCTCAAGATCACCTGCATCGTCAAAATGTAAATACGGCATCCAATCAGGGTGGGCTGATACAATTATCTCACCTTTTTGGGTAAGAAAGTTTTTTTCTTCAGAAGTCAGCCTGACACTCCCAGAAGTCACAGATGTACTCTTTTCTTTTTCGCCAAACCATTTTCGATCTAGTTCTTCAAGGTCTCCTGGTGTCAATGAAGCAATTGCCTTGTCCAGCATAGTAATTAATTCTGGCTCATTATTCTGTGCCAGGAAATGAAACCTACGACTTCCACCTTTATCAAACTCTTTGGCCCAACCGGACAACTTGAGATCGGTAATTCCTTTTTTCTTAAATATATATCGCATTACCGGCACTTCGCCCAACATGGCATCTGCTTTCCCTTTTGAAACAACTTCAATCATAGAGTCAAGATCAGCCACTATCAACAAATGTACTTTAGGATATGTGGTGCTAATAAATTCTTCCTGGCTCCACCCTTTGACAACGGCAACAGTTTTCCCAAAAAGCTGTTCAATTGTATCAATTTCAGGGGCATTCCTTTTAACAACCCAATGATTTTTGTAATAGTAATATGGCTTTGAAAAGAGGCCTAGATTTTTTCGAGCAGGTAACTGATTAATTGAGTGGAGCAGGTCAAGCTCTTCTTCTATGAACAAGGTTTTTAATTGATTCCAGCTGTATCCGTTAACATATTCCACCTTAATACCGATACGCTCAGCTAGTATATTGAGAATGTCTATGGAGTAACCTTGCGGCTTCTTACCGATGCTAAAATCAAAAGGGAGATAATCAAGCTCATTACTCACCTTAATAACTGGATGACTATTTATGAATGCTTTTTCCTTTTGATTGAGCCCGATGGTTATATCTTTCTCGATTACCATTCCGAACCATTTTGACTTGAGTTCACCCATTTCTTTTCTGCTTATGGCAGTCATGCCCTTATTGATAATGGATAAAAGCTCCGGCCAATCTTTACGCACGCCGATACGCCAGTCACCCGATCCTCTTTCCAGCATCGGAACTGGTTTAAAGTCTAATCCTGTCATCCCTTCTTCTTTTAATATATAACCGGCAAGTTGCATGCTCTCATAGGCAGCATCACATTCTTTGAACAATACACTTCTCAATACTTCTCTTGTGGTATCATATTCAACAACTACAATACCCAAACCCAATTTATTAATAAATTCAACATGTTGACTTCCTTTAAGCACAGCAAGTTTCTTGCCTGCCACATCTGCGATTGTTCTGATATCTGTTTCAGCCGGAAGAATCAATGCATATGTTGCTTTAATATAAGAATCAGTAAATGAAACATAATCTCCCCGCTCTTTGGTTTTTAGACAAGTATGTATTACATCAAGATTTTTTCCCTGGATTTTCTCAAGGATTTGCTCCCATGTAGAGCCATTGATAAAGGTAAAATTCAGGTTTGTTTTTTTTGCGATCAACTTTAGATAATCTATGGAGAACCCTAAAGGTTCCCCGGAATCAGAAAAATCATAGGGAGGATAATCATCTTCATTTTGTACTCGGATAACAGGGTGGGCGACCAAGAAAGAGCGCTCAGCGTCTGTCAGTGATATGGTTTCCTTTTTTTCTAATTGTATATTGATACCGGCCCAATCAGTTACCAAGTCATTCATTTCCTGATGGGAAACAGCGTCAAGGGCCTTTTGTAATATCTGCTGGAACAATGGCCAATCCTTGCGAATCCCGATATGCATGTTTGATGAATGCTCGTCTGCCTTGAGTGTTTCAAGATAACCTGCAAGCCGGATGTTAGATATCTGATGCTCCTTGGCTTTATGATAAAATAATAATGGATTACCTATAATGGCATCCAACCTGTCTGTGGCAAGTAGAGTAACCAACTCATCAGTGGTTTCAACTTCGATGAGCTTAACACTTGGAATCCTCTCACGGATAACCGGGATACTTCCATGAGATTTTTGAATACCTACTGTTTTACCGGAAAGATTGTTTTCTGTATGGGTACCCCAGGCATCATCACGGGCAAAAAAGCCAAGTTGCCCTTTATAGTATGGTTTTGTGAATAGGGTATAGGCTTCACGCTCTTTGTTTTTATACATTACTGGCATGACATCGATCTGCTTTTGCTGAAACATAGTAAGCAACTCAAACCAGGTATAGCCGTTCACAAACTCGATTTTAAAACCGACCTTGTTTGCCAATAATTTAATATGGCCGATACACAGCCCCTTGGGTCTACCAAATTCATTAAAATCAAAAGGAGGCCAGTCCATTTCGTTAGCAACGCGAATAACTGGATGTGCATCTACAAAAGCTTGTTCTTGTGGGGTTAGATTGATTGATTCTACAGGATTAATTTCAGCCTGAACACTTGAGCAAAAGACATACAAGAATGATATGGCTAAAAAGAAAAATTTTATCATAATTCTCATTGTAAATTTGAAATAATTTATAATTTACCTGCCAGGAATTAAGGGATAGTTTATCGTTTTTTAATCAGATTCTATCTTTTAAGCAAATTTCCTCCAACACTTTAAGTATGTTATCTTGTTTTGATCAATTTTTCTAGAAACTTTTGCCCTCAACAAAGAACTCCAAAGTTTCATGTAAAAATGATAGGTAATTTGTAAACACGCTTACCTTATTAATCCAATTGTTTAAAAAAATGAATGGTCACACCTTACTCCATACAACGTTACTGCAACCCCAGGAGATGTTTGGACAACGGATATCTCTGACAACAATGCAAATCTAAGAATCAGGGGTTCTCAAAAGGAACATCCGTAGGAAGACAAAATGGTGATGCCAAACCAAGATCACTCATCCAAATCATACCTCCCTGAGGTCTGTCTATTGATGCTTGCTTGTATATGAAATCGTAAAGCTCATTTGCATCTTTTGAAGGCACAACCACATCTACTCTTTTCACTAGTGTGGGTTGAGGTAGCTCTCCAAATTTCGTTTTAGCATCTGCTAAAGCAGCCAAGCCCATACACTTCGTACTAAAAGACCTTGTTATTTTCTTTTCATCCCGGAGTATTTGGATCAAGCTACTTGCTGTTCCATCATTCGGAAGTAGGCAGGATATCAATTTACACTCTTCACGGGAGGGTGAAGGTTGTTCTGAATGATTTATGCTATCCATAGGTAACCTTCCTTTATTTATTGTCGTCAAGTTTAGTCAGGACACTCTTAGGAATATATGTCGAGGCTTTAATTATAGGCGTTAGATATATAAACCCTCTCCCAGGTACATCAAGGTCAACGGCCTTGTAAATTGTGTCATATGCAAGATCCTGCTGTTCAGAGGCAACCAGCAACTGTATAATTTCTTTTTCAGCCTCAACGGCAACACCCAGTATACCAAAACGCTCACGGACACCTATGCCTCGAGCATGGTGACTTGTACAAGCAAGTTTTGCCCCCACACTTCGTGCCGCTTTTAAGACAATTTCACTTAACCCGCTTTCAATTACACAAGTCAGCATGGACACATCTGTTAGGTAGGTAATGTTATTATCACTCATATTATAGCTTTTGCCTCTTGTTCACCTGTTTCCATTCTTTCATTTTTAGCAAGTTTTATCTCCACATAAGCTTTATATCTAGCCCACAATCCTGAAATCATGACAGAAATAATAGGCCCAATTGATGCCATACAAAGGATGCCAAATCCTTCGATAGCATGTGTTGCATTTCCCAACCCCAGTCCCATTGCCAGCACCAGTGGTACAGTGATTGGGCCAGTCGTGACACCAGCACTGTCCCAGGCAATATTAACAAATTCTTCGGTTGAAAAATAGGTAAGAACAATAGCAATTAAATATCCAGGTAAAATAAGCCAAACCAGTGGGATGTCGAATATAAGTTTTGCCACACCAAGAGCTATTCCAAACCCTACACCTATTGAAACCGACATAACCAAAGTCTTTTTCTTGAAAACACCATTGGTAAGATTTTCAGTCGTGGTGCCTAAAGCACTTAATGCCGGTTCAGCAAGTGTAGCGCCGTACCCAAGAAACCAGGCAAACACGAGAGCAAGCGTTAAACCCACTCCATAAACATACAGAGGTGACGATTGTTGTCCGATCACTTCCATGAACGCTGTAGGTACCAAAGTACCTGCATTATCACCGAGTTTTGAAAGGCCGTAGGTTAGACCTAAATTAAAAATGCACATACCTAAGATTGTGATACCAATTCCATAGAGTATCTCACCCTGCTTTTCAAGTTTCTCTTTTAACAGAAATGTGAGTATAGCAAAAAGAAAAAGAACCAGCGGCAAAATGGCCTGAACACCAAGTAATATTTCTTGTCCTGGGCTCTTTTGATACCAAGATATATTATTTACCTGGACTGTTTGTGCAGCAAGCATGGCAGATTCTATTATTTCAGCAGGGGTTACGGTGCAAGAGATAAAAAATGATAGTAGCAAAACCCCAAGAATTGGGAAAATTGATGCCAAGGTAACAACACCAAAACCTGATAAACCCGAATCGCCCTTTCCCGCTGATGCTGCTATGCCTATACCGAGCGATAGAACCAAAGGAACCGTAACTGGTCCTGTTGTAACAGCTCCACAATCCCAGGCTAAACCGAGTATTTTTTGTAGTTCTGGATCGAATGCGGCAATTACCGTAAGGGCGAGAACAGGAACCAGTGATGCATATATCAGAGGTTTTAGACTCCAGCCATAGAGAAATCGAAGTGTTCCGAGTGCTGCAGCTAACCCAACACTTGCCCCTACAACCAGAACCAGTATTTCGGACCATCCATTAAGCATTGCATACAAATAAGGCGCTTTTTCAACAACAACATTTCCACCTGCTGCCTTTAATGCGCTTATAGCCGGTTCCGCAAATGTAACACCGATCCCGAGCAATACTGTAACAAGCATGACCATCGGCAAAGAAGATTTTCGAGGTAGCTGTTTACCGATGATTGTACCAAAAGGCATCAAGCCGAGCGTGAGACCTTCCATGAAGAACATAAGGCCGACAATTGCAGCAAAAAGACCGCCCATTATGACCCAGGAATCCTCGACCAATTGTCGAAGTATAAAAAGCTGAAATAAAGCAAGGTAAACTGCCAGAGGAACAACTGCCTTTACCTGCTCCATGAATCTAACTGAAATATAAGGTCTCAGTAGCTTAACAGTCTCGGCTCGATTGAGTTTGACTTGTGGGAAAGGTAAAGGGATTATTTCCCCATTTTCATCTCTTTTCACTTCTTTAACAAACTTGTTAAGGCTTATTTCGTTTTGGCCGGTTGTTAAAAACCTCTGGTAATCCCCCATTCGATGGTTTTTCCCAGGCATAATTGTATTCCTTTTATTAGATTTTAACGTAATTGAACTTACCGATAAGAAAGGAAGAGTATAACAAACTTTAGGCAACAAACACAATTCAAACTTATGCTGCTCTTGATTGGTTTAACATTGCCATTGATCTTATCTACTTTATGCCCATCATACGCATAACGGTAACAAGTTATAAATCCGTATGATGATTTTTTTATTCTTGATCCGCATTATTTGAAAAGCAGACATTTTCTATGGTCGTCTTTTGATCCTTAAATATTACTTACCACACCCATCTTTTGGAGGGCTTGCCTCAAAACCAGATATTCAAAAACCGGTGTGTCTATGCATGTAATACCGAGGGTTCTATAAATTAAATCTGTTTAGTCGGAGATATTTATAAGATTTTGATTAGTCTCTTCATCTAATATAGAGATTTAATCTTCAAAACTATTACGCTGCAGCTAAACTGTGAGATTACACTAAAACAATTTAACATTTGGACTTTGAATATGAAATTAGTACACTTTCTCTAGTGGCCTTATTTTGTATTAAATCGGCTTAAATAATCGACAGATACTTAGATGTGTTGACGACCTTTCTACAACAATGTTTTTCAATTATTTTTATCCAACAGAGGGAGTTTGGAAATATGGTTAAGAAATTTATTATTGTAAGCTTTATTGTTATAACAATAATTTGCACAACTATACCCCTTTGGGCCTGTACAACGATGATTGCCGGCAAAAAAGCAACCACAGACGGCTCAGTATGTGTAACCCACTCAGATGACGGTTTTGGAGACCCTCGTGTCGTTTATATATCGGCAAAAGATCACCAGCCTGGAACAATGCGACCCATTTATTATTCAGACCCAGCACTCGGGTATGAAGCCCGTTTCAGTGCAGCACCATCGCTACGTTTTAATATAGATTCCCGAAGCCCGTATTATAAAGCGGCAGGCGACATACCTCTTAGTCAACCATTGGGCTACATCCCACAAGTAGCACATACTTATGCTTATTTTGACTCAAATTATGGCATCATGAATGAGCACCAATTGGTGATGGGGGAATGTACAGATAAAGCGAAGATACACCCTGAGCCAGAACAAGGAAAAAGGATTTTCTATTCAGCAGAACTCTCCCGGATTGCTCTAGAACGAACCAAAACAGCTAAGGATGCCATCAAATTAATGGGTGAGCTGATTACAAAATACGGTTATTACGGGACAGGAGAGACTTTGCTCGTAGGTGACCCCAATGAAGCATGGGTCATGGAAATGTGTGGCTATGACAAAAACGGTACTGACGGCGTATGGGTTGCTCAGCGAGTACCTGATGATGAATATTTTGTAGCTGCTAATCAATTTCGTATCCGGGAACTACGAAAAGATAATGATGATATGATGTTTTCTACCAACATTTTCAAGGTTGCAGAGCAAAAAGGTTGGTGGACGCCAGAAGATGGCGCTCTTGATTTTGCCAAGGTCTATGGTGATGGTGAATTTCATCACCCATACTATTCACTTCGCAGAATCTGGCGTGCACAATCTCTGGTAGCTCCTTCCTTAAACCTCTCGGCTTGGGCTAAGGGTCCATTCACAAAGATCTATCCATTTTCGATCAAGCCTGACAATAAGTTAGACGTGCAAGAACTGATGAGTATCCATCGAGATAATTACGAAGGTACTCAATTCGATATGACTTCAGGCATGGCCGCTGGTCCATTTGGTGATGCTAATCGTTATGAAGGCGGTGCTGAAGCAACTATGGCTGATGAAAAAGGGCCAGGAGTGAAAGGTGCCTTCGAGCGTCCCCTTAATATTTATCGTTGTGCTTATGCATATGTGGCTCAAGCAAGGGAAAATTTTCCGTCACCGATTGGTGGGGTGATGTGGCTTGCTTATGACCGACCAGCAGCCAGCGTAATGTTGCCATTCTATGCTGGTGCTGGTGATTTACCCAACAGTGTACAACGTGCCAATGCCCTAACCTATGATAAAGAAAGCCTTTGGATGGCGATTAACTACGTTGCTAACTATGCCAACATGAAATACAGCTATATGATTAAAGATATACAAGCTGAAAGTCAAAAATTTGAAGCTCAATTTTTCGGTAAACAGTCGGAGCTTGAAGCCCAAGCACTGGCACTGTGGGAAAAGGGAGATAAAGTAGGTGCAAAAAAAATCCTTACTCGCTACTCGCAGCAGGCTGCAGATGATGTCTTGCAGAGCTGGTGGAAGCTTTCCGAACGACTTTATCTCACCTACAATGATGGATATTATAATGATGAAAAGGGTCTCGCTCAGCCACTTTTCTATCCAAAATGGTGGCTTAAGGCGGTGGGCTACGAACAGGGACCACTAGAGTACAGGCAATAGGACAAGTTGAGCCTGCAATTTCTGTGGGATATGTTGATGAAAATTTTTCACTCAAGTTTCTTACTTAGGGGTATAAAAATATGAAAAGAATTACATTCATTTTTCTTTTTACATTGTTGTTGACCATTTCTTCACTTTTGCCAGTGAGTAATGCGTTAGCCGATTCACCTCCGGCTTCATCTCATTATAAAGTCGGACAGTGGTTACCCTCAGACCAGTTATTTTTTGATCAATGGCTGACTGCGTTGGTAGCAGGAACAGAATCCTCAGATAGACCATTGGTTCCTGTTGTTCAAGAATTTAAAGATTTAATAGAAGAGGACCCGCAGTTATACATGTTGTTCAACCAGATGTTTGAACAAATACCAAAGAGTAAGGCTTTTAGCAAAGACCCAACTGGTAAGGTTCAGATAACAAACTATCACCAGATGCTTCAAGTATTTAATAAAATATTAACGGTGGCGCCTGAATTTAATAAAACTGGTTTGGTCGGTTTTCCAATTAATGCCATTCTCAACTGGCCCATGGGAACCCCAGCAGGAACGACAGCTTTCCTCGATGAGAGGGTAAATCGGCAACTGAAAAAAATTCTGCGTCAGTGGTCAGTATTCTTAGATTCTGCGGAATCCCGATATGTGTTAACCGATGACGCTAAAAGAGGATGGTTCGGTCGAGATGCTAAAGCGACAATACCTACTTTTGTTGAAGATTTTGTTTGCGACCCTGATGCTCCTTATTATGGTTTTTCCTCATGGGATCATTTTTTTACCAGAGAATTCAGGGAAGGTAGACGTGCCGTAGCTAGCCCTGATGATGATGCAGTTATCGGTAATGCCTGTGAGTCAGCCCCATATAGAATTGAGAGAGGTGTAAAACTTACTGATAAATTTTGGATCAAGGCTCAACCTTATTCACTCCAGCACATGATGGCGATGGACCCACTTGCTAGCCAGTTTGCTGATGGTACGGTTTACCAGGCTTTTTTGAGTGCGCTGAGTTACCACCGCTGGCATAGTCCAGTCAGTGGAAGGATTGTAAAAAACAGACTGATTGAAGGTTCTTATTATGCTGAAGCTCTTTCCGAAGGTTTTGATCCGGCTGGTCCCAACAATTCACAAGGTTTTATTACCCACGTAGCGTCAAGAGCATTGGTTTTTATTGAGGCTGACAACCCTGACATAGGTTTAATGGCCATAATGTTTGTCGGTATGGCTGAAGTGTCGTCCAATGATATCACGGTCTATGAAGGGCAGCATGTAAAAAAAGGAGATCAACTTGGTATGTTCCATTTTGGCGGATCGACTCATTGCCTAATATTTAGGCCTGGTGTGAATGTGAAGTTCGATCTGCACGGACAAGCTCCTGGACTTGACTCTAAGAATATACTGGTCAAAAAACGAATCGGCACCGTTGTAAAATAAACTGAATTCAAGTCATAAGTGCGTGACTCATTATTGTTCTAACGTCAATTCCCGTATCTACCTAGTTGGCGTCATCTTTTTCAACTTGATTTTCTGCGTATATCGAGCACGAGCAATCACAGTAGCTTGTTTGTGCCGATAACCTCTGCCACCTGGTTACGGTTGACCTCCCGTGATATTTTGCTTTGAGATCTTACAAAAAGATTTACCGCTTTTTCATTCAAGTTCGATATAATGTTTATCTACAAGGCTCAAGTGCCTATAGCTCATGCTTTTCTCCGTAAATGACTTGATCGCTAATTATGCAGTTGTTGGCAGCCATTTTGGCTGGTTTGACATGCCTGCAAAACAGATTGATCCTATGTAAATAGTTGGAATAATAGCTTTAATTGTAAAAATCTTCACTTATCATTATCGAGAAATTTATTGGAGAATGTGATGCAACGGCTACAAATGGTGCGTAATTATCTGCAAACCCTTAATTTGGAAGATCGCGAATTGGATTTCGAGTTTCTGCGTGATGTTGTTACACGGCATGTTGCTACTTTTGCTTTCAGCAGCGTAGGATGTCAACTCGGTAAAGACTTACCACTCGATTTCGAATCGCTATACCAGCGAATAGTTATAGAGCGACGTGGCGGATATTGCTTTGAACAAAATGGTTTACTATACGGAGTTTTAGAGACGCTTGGATTTTCACCGAAGCTTTTTCTAGGGCGTGTAATTCATAACCAAGATACTCACCCCGGATTAACACACCGAATCACGATGGTCGAATATGAAGGTCAACAATATATATTAGATGTAGGTTTTGGTTTTCTTGGACCGAAGGTTCCAGTCCCCATGCCAGAAATCGAGCCTAATGGTGGTAAAAATAATTTCCGCATTGCAGAATGTCACCTCGGTGAGTATCACATGCAGGTTTTAAAAGATGGTAAATTCTTCTCTCTGTATCGATTCGAGCTAGCGCGTTATGGTCAAGCTGATTGCGAATTAGGACATTTCTTCTCACACCGACACCCCGATGCTAACTTCGTTAATCATTTGGTTGTATCACTTATTCAAGAGAAGGAAACCCGCTCCTTGGTTGATTTGAAATATCTGATCATCACAAAATCCAGTAGCCAGACCCGAGAACTCAATGATTTTAGGCAACTAAGACAAATACTTGTCGGCGAACTTGGCGTTCAGATAACTGAGGACGAGAGCCGCCTGCTGTATAAAAAGTTAAAGACCCGATAAAAAATCACATCTATGAATGTCAATATTACTATTTCAAAGATATGTGGAATACTGATTACCTTTGGCTAAACTATCTGTTGTAAGTTTACAGATTAATGCCCAGGTGTCCTAATGGTGTTTATCCCAAGATATCATCATCTTGGGCTCTTGTAGTCACGATAGATCTCACCTTCTTTTCCAACTAAGGAGCATTTGCATGATCCCTAACAAATAAGATTAATTATCACATAACAGTTACGCATATTACTTGAAACCAACATCCGTATTTCCTGTTACCATATTATATTACAGCACAAAAAGAATAGTTATGAGATTATAAGCATCTTTGCCTAGACACATTACTAAAACATTTAATGGTAATAGAATGTGACAATAATACATATCATTTTTCAAACTTTAACTTAAAAGACCTCCAATGATCTGGATATATAGAAATACAACCGAAGGATTTGAAGATTTAGCCTTAGCCGAGATTCTCTCTGCGGGTTTGACACAAGCCTCAAATAGGTTCTTTTATGGTGAGACTTTTGACTTAGAAAAAAGTGCCTATGCTAGGTTTTCCATCAGAGAAGTATCTAGAGGATCATCTCCAGAAGAAGTCATCAAAAACTTTAGCGAAAATATCCCATCTCCCTATAGGCTTGAAAAAATTCATAAGAACAAAAGACGTGGTTCCAAAAGTTATGCATTCCTAGCAGAAAAATTTCACGGAGGGGAGATAAGAGCTTCTAATCCTAAATCAATTGTTTTAGTTTTCTCACCAGATAATGTGCTATGGGTTGCTGGTTTTGTTCGTGAGAAAACAAATAGCATTCTCGATAAGTTGCAACATATCACAGAGAGAACCTGTGTTTCCCTTAAACCTCATGCTGCTCTTGCTCTTATAAATATCTCTGGGAGTTCTCCTGTTATTGATCCTTGTTGTGGCACAGGTCTGCTTCCTCTGGCGGCTAAACTTTTAGATAGGGAAAGCTATGCTTCTGATAACAATGTTAATATGCTCAGAAAGGCAAAGACAAATAGGGATGTTTTGGGAGTTGATTTAGATATTCACAATAAGGATGCCTTTACTCCTTGGCTCCATGATTGTTGTTTAGTGTGCGACTTCCCGGCTGACAGATCTTGGTGCACTTCCGCTCAAGATTTATCGCTGGCGATATTTACAAAATGGATTCCTTTTATCAAAACTTTCTGTATTATTATCCCAGATCGGATTGTTGGAAAACTACCTAACACTATAACGGTAAACAAAAAAATCAAATTCACTGCTGGACGAACAATTGTTGTGGGTGAAGTTATAAAGTCTTAAAGATTGTTGTCGGAGATCTATGCTCTATACCTTGCTTCTATCTTAATACAGTTCCTTTTTATTCCAGGTTTCATTGAATTAATGACCGTAATTTATCACATTAGGAACCTTATCAGGAAACATCTCAAGTCACTTGCAATCTCGACAAATTCGAGGTGCACAGTCACTATCTAAAGTTAAGGCAAATAATTTTAGCATTAAGATTTACAAAAGGCATTTTAATATTATTGCCAAGGGATATATTTATATTTCGATTATGTAAATAATGCAGTATCACACCTTCGCTTTAAAACAACTACAGACGACATTTTTGCTTAAAATAACTTTTTCTTGTGGGGTTGAAAGAAGTGGACTAAGAAATGTGTTCATTTTTATTGAACACATCAAAAACTGAATGTCTTGTAAAATAGTGTCGAACCACTTCCTACTTGAACCCTGATCATCTGGCTATTCCAGAACGTTCTATTAACCAAATTTCTTATGGGAATAATTATTTCGTGACTCCGTTAAACATAGAAACGATACTGCCTAAAATAAAATTAGAGGCCACTGAAATTCATCTTTGGTGTGCTTCTCAAAACGAGATTAATGATCCTGTACTGCTTTCATTGTATGCAAAATTGCTTTCTGACGAAGAAAAAAAACAGTGGCGACGTTTCCGTTTTGAAAGGCATCGACACCAATATCTTATTACACGAGCATTGGTCCGTTCTGTGTTGTCACATTACCATCACGTAGCTCCAGAAGAGTGGTTGTTTTCTAAAAACAAATACGGACGTCCTGAAGCAGTACAACAACCGAAAACGGGTAAACTCAGGTTTAATCTTTCTCGTACGGATGGTTTAATTCTCTGTGGTGTTGTGTTAAATGACGACATAGGTGTGGATGTGGAAAATACCAACCAAGAATTATCGGTTGATGAGATGGCGAAATTCTCTTTGTCTTCTCTTGAGAGCAGAGAGCTCATGAATCTTTCCCGAGAACGGCAACAACTTCGTCTTTATGATTACTGGACACTTAAAGAATCTTTTATCAAAGCTAGAGGGATGGGCTTATCTCTGCCGCTCAAACAATTTTCCTTTCATTTGGGACCGAAAGAACCCCTTAAAATTAGTTTTGACTCCAAGGGAGAAGATCCAAGATTTTGGCATTTCTGGCGGTTGCAATTATCGGATAACCATTTGGGAGCCGTTGCCGTTAAAAATACCCAAAGCAATAATTACCGACTTACTATCAAAAAAATCGTTCCATTAAAAGATGAGTTCCCAATGGATCACCAAGTAATCGACCAAAGCCCGCTGATTCTCTTTTAATGGTGGTTGTCACATTTATTTACTACAACTCAATTATCCCAGGGAAGATCACAAATCGAACCCTCTGACATGGATTGTCTTCTTCTAATTCGACTGTAGGCTTTAGGTACATGGCTCTTGGAAGGGACTAGGATCAGCCTTCTTTATCTCTCCGATATATCTAAGGTTAAATCACAGAGGTAGAGGGCTTTTGCTTATTTCGGTCTTGCTGTGTCGACCTTTCTCAAAGATCCATTAAGCTGGTTGTAAGTCGGCATACTGTGACAGCACGGTTAACCAGACAATTATCGCGATTTTTCCAGAAATGATAATGTTGCTGTTTTTTCTTCTCATCTGTACTCAACAACAGCTGAGAAAAAGCCAGCAATGTTGGATCTGCTACCTCTCTCGGACAAGTCAATCAAAAATGGAAATCCTTGTTTTGTAGAATGGTTTTGAAATGGTCGAAGAAAAACACGCAATACTCACCAATCATAGCGGAAACACCAAAAGCACACAATATCAGATTGATAATGAAAATAGAAGGTGCGGCAAAGGTGTGCTTTTCGTCTATATTTAACTTTTTTTAAAAAACTTGTTTCGGGAGATTGTATAGGAAGTGATACTAGTGTATATTCCCTTTTTTCTTAAATCTCAAAAATCTATTAAGTATGATTATAAAATAACAAGTTAATGTCTAAACAACACGCAAACGCGACAACAACTCCTGAAATCCGGGCTTTTATTTCCCAATCGGATCTGCCTACCGCATTTTTGGCTCGCCTGTTGAAAATATCTGAATCAACCGTTCGCAAATGGCGTAAGCGGGACACCGTCAATGACGAATCACATAGACCCAAACACCTAAAGACGACGCTCACCAGTATGCAAGAGCATGTGGTGGTGGAGCTTCGTACCTGTCTTATGTTGCCACTTGATGATCTCTTGGGCGTCTGCAAAGAGTTTGTTAACCCTAAATTATCAAGAGCAGGATTACAGCGTTTATTAAAACGTAACGGCATTTCGCGCTTAACTACAATGCCTGTTTACGATGAGAATCAAAATCAATTACCCCTGGTGCAAGTCGAAATTGAAGAAAACCAGTCACATGAAATTTTTTCATTTGAAATATCTCCAGATGCGATGCTTTCTGTTTTGAACCGAAACGCCGATGTTACGAGAAAAAAAACAATCCCCTTAGAAGATGAAAATAACAAAAAGGACCTGAATGAAAGAGAAATAGTTCAAGTTAAAGTAACCACCTTGCCCGATGAAAAACATCGATTGTTGTTGGCAAATGACCCCGATAGTAGCTGGGTTTATATCGACTTGTACGACGATGATGATATTGCCGCAGCAACCCGTTATATGAATCACGTGTTGACTGAAGCCCCCTTTCACATACGCCGCCTTCTGGTGGCTAATTATAATGAATTTCTAAGTCGTTTTCGTCTATTGGCTGAAAACATTGAACAACAGAGCGACGACGAAAATGCATCAGAATCAAAACCGGAGTAATAACAATGACCAAGAAGAGCCCAACATCATCAACAATGGTTGATGATAAACAGATAAATTCACGTTTACAGGAATGCCCGATAGCAATTATAGGCATGGCATCTGTTTTTGCAGATACAAAAAACTTAGGCCAATTTTGGGATACAATCGTTCAATCTGTGAACACCATCAAAGATATACCGGAAGATCGGTGGGCAATTGATGATTATTACTCTGCTGATAAAAAAGCGGCAGATAAGACCTACTGCAAACGTGGTGGTTTTCTACCTGAGATTGATTTTGATCCAATGGAATTCGGCTTGCCGCCAAATATTCTTGAATTAACCGATATTGCCCAGCTCATGGCGCTTGTTGTGGCCCGTGATGTACTAAATGATGCGGGCATTGGTGAAGGCTCAACCTATGATCGTGATAAAGTTGGTATCACCCTGGGTGTTGGTGGTGGACAAAAACAGATTACCGCGCTGACATCCCGCCTGCAGGCTCCGATTCTAGAAAAAGTACTAAAAGCTTCCGGTGTCGATTCGGAAGATTGTCAAGTAATCATCGACAAATTCAAAAAAGCCTATATTGGCTGGGAAGAGAACTCATTTCCTGGCATGCTCGGAAATGTTATTACCGGACGTATTGCCAACCGTTTCGATTTTGGTGGCATGAACTGTGTTGTTGATGCCGCCTGCGCAGGTTCATTAGCAGCTATGAAATTGGCAATTTCTGACCTCCTAGAACATCGCTCGGAGGTGATGATTTCGGGTGGTGTCTGCTGTGATAACTCACCTTTTATGTACATGTCATTTGCAAAAACACCGGCGTTCACCGACAGCGATGATATTCGTCCATTTGACCAAAACTCCCGTGGAATGATGATCGGCGAAGGTGTTGGCATGGTGGCG
Source organism: Desulfotalea sp. (assembly GCA_051531995.1). GTDB lineage: Bacteria > Desulfobacterota > Desulfobulbia > Desulfobulbales > Desulfocapsaceae > Desulfotalea. The sequence goes on along the minus strand of JAOPTU010000007.1, from coordinate 3,181 downwards.
TTCAAGCGTTTGGAAGATGCAGAACGTGATGGTGACAAAATTTACGCTGTGGTTAAAGGGATTGGTACCTCTTCCGACGGTCGTTTTAAATCAATTTATGCGCCACGCCCCGACGGTCAGGTCAAAGCACTAAAACGTGCTTATGACGATGCAGGTTTTGATCCTCATACATGTGGTTTGATAGAAGCACATGGTACTGGTACTATCGCCGGCGATGCTGCAGAGTTTAGTGGCTTAAGTAAATATTTTAGTAAAGACAATAAACAAAAACAACATATCGCATTAGGTTCGGTAAAATCGCAAATTGGTCATACTAAATCAGCGGCTGGTACTGCTGGTATGATTAAGTTGGCGCTTGCCTTGCATCATAAAGTATTACCGGCAACCATTAATGTAGATAAACCAAACAGCAATCTTGAAATTGAAAACACACCTCTGTATATCAACAACGAGACTCGCCCGTGGATGCCTCGCGAAGATGGCGTCAAACGTCGCGGTGGTGTTAGCTCATTTGGTTTCGGTGGTACAAATTTCCATTTCGTACTGGAAGAATACAGCGCAGCCCAAACAACACCCTACCGTTTGAATGCGGTTGCAGAGACTATTCTAATCAGTTCCGACGATGAATCGTCGCTGGTTCAACGACTTACCGACTGGCTTGATAAGTATGACGTAGATGTTGAAAAGCAACCATTTGTTTTTAATGCACAGGTTATTGAGTGTGCGCTGAAAACACCAGAAGCTCAACTAGCACGTTGTGGTTTTGTCGCCAAAAACGCTGGTGATGCCATAGCGATGATCAAACAAGCTCTGCGACAGCTCGCAGCTCAAGCAGGCGAGACCGAATGGTCTACACCAACAGGTATCTTTTACCGTGCCTCAGGTCTTGATAGTAAAGGCAAAGTAGTTGCCCTATTTCCTGGTCAAGGTTCACAATACGTCAATATGGGGCGTGATCTAGCCTGTAATTTCCCGTCAATATTGGAAACAATCGCGCAAATGGACAGTGAATTCACCACTGCAGGTTGCGCGCAACTCTCTAGCGTCACCTATCCTATCCCTGTTTTTACTCCCGAAGATCGCGCCCAGCAAGATGTCGATTTACGTCTGACTGAGCACGCACAGCCAGCGATCGGGACGTTTAGTGTGGCATTATTCAAGGCGTTTAAGCAAGCAGGCTTTGCTGCTGATTTTACAGCAGGACACAGTTTCGGTGAATTGACTGCAATGTGGGCAGCAGAAGTTTTGAGCGACAGTGACTACATGATGTTGGCTCGACGCCGTGGCGAGGCGATGTCTCCACCAGATGATAAAGATTTTGACGCAGGCACCATGATTGCTGTTCTTGGTGAGGCCGCTAAAGTGGCCGAACATATCAAACACATTAAAGATATTTCAATTGCCAACTACAACTCAAACAATCAGGTGGTTGTTGCCGGTGTAACCAGTCAAATTGACATCGCCTTAACTGAACTCAAGGCTAAAGGTTACAAAGTCATCCCTCTACCTGTATCTGCGGCCTTTCACACGCCACTAGTGGGTCATGCACAAAAGCCATTTGCCAAAGCGATTAACAGTGCAAAATTCAATTCACCTAAAATTCCGGTTTTTGCAAATGGTACGGGTAAAGCACATTCAAACAGCGGCGCAGATATCAAAAAGTGTCTCAAAAGCCATACATTAGAGTCTGTATATTTTGCCGATGAGATCAACAATCTGTACCTTGAAGGTGGCCGAGTATTTGTTGAGTTCGGACCGAAAAATGTTCTTACCCTTCTGGTTGATAACATCTTAAAAGATAAAACCGACGTCACAACAATTGCAATTAACGGCAATCCTAAAAAATCTGCCGATGAGCAGATGCGTTTGGCGGCAGTGCAAATGGCAGTATTAGGCCTAAAACTAGATAATCTTGACCCATATTCAGCGGTTCCTCGGCCATTAGAAGGCCGCAAGCTCTCTCCGTTGGCGATGAAGTTAACCGGTGCTTCTTACGTTAGCCCTAAGACCAAAAAAATCTTTGACGATGCGTTGACCGATGGCTGGCAAATCAAACAGACAAACGCGCAGTCACAAACACCTGAGATCGTAGAAAAGATTGTTGAAAAAGAAGTTATTGTCGAAAAAATAGTAGAAAAGATTGTTTATCTTCAGGCAGACGGTACTCCTGTTGCAAACCATGCTGCTCCAACAAATCCTGGTTCAAATACGGATTTAGCCAATTCAATTGAGCGCTCTGTAGACCAATTTGTCAATCATCAGGCCCAGCTTCTTACGGTCCATGAAGAATATATGAAAGGCCCTCAGGAATATGCCAAAACATTCCAAAACGTTTTGGCATCACAAGGAAATGCAAGTGAGCTACCTGAAAGTTTGGATAAAACGCTAGGTATGTACCACGGCTTTCAGTCCGAAACATTACGGGTACATGAAGCGTACTTGAACCAGCAGACTAGCAATATGCAAAACATGTTGGGTGCTGTGGAACAACAAGCACCAGATGTACATGCTCCTGTTATTTCTACCCCGATAGACCTAGCTCCGATGACAACTCACCAGAATGGTGCTCCTTTAATAACAAAATCTGAGGTGATTGTTGTCCCTGCTGTTATAGCTAGTCCGCAACCTTGTGAACAGACTCCGGTGGCAAGTATCCCAACTGTGGCACCGACGGTTACAGCTATTGCAGCACCGAGCATTGATCTTGCTAAAATACAGACAGTGATGCTGGACGTGGTAGCCGACAAAACGGGTTATCCTGCCGAAATGCTAGAACTCAGCATGGACATGGAGGCTGATCTTGGGATCGACTCCATCAAACGTGTGGAGATTTTGGGTGCCGTTCAAGAAGAGATCACAGACCTTCCTGAATTAAACCCTGAAGATTNNCTTGGTGAAATCGTTGACCATATGAAGTCTAAGGTTCCTGCGACAATAGTCGCTGGGGCAACATCGGTTAATGCTGTTGCAGCACCGAGCATTGATCTTGCTAAAATACAGACAGTGATGCTGGACGTGGTAGCCGACAAAACGGGTTATCCTACCGAAATGCTAGAACTCAGCATGGACATGGAGGCTGATCTTGGAATCGACTCCATCAAACGTGTGGAGATTTTGGGTGCCGTCCAAGAAGAGATCACAGACCTTCCTGAATTAAACCCTGAAGATTTGGCTGAACTTC
>JAOPTU010000006.1:0-1284 GCA_051531995.1 Desulfotalea sp. | reverse complement strand
GGTAGCTGAGAGAAACAAAAAATAAGTAGTTGACATGATTCAAACAATCGATTATAGTCAGCCGCTCTGCGGAACTAGTACCGCAACTAAGTGTAACAACTTGGCAAGAACGATCCTTGAAAACTGAATAACAAAACGAACAAATAAACGGGCCCAATGTGATTGAAAGTATCACACAACACATGGGCTAAGTTTTTGTAGTAATACGAAAACGAAAGCTTTATTTTATATATAGCTAGTTTTTTGAACTAGTCAGATATCAAACTGGAGAGTTTGATCCTGGCTCAGAACGAACGCTGGCGGCGTGCTTAACACATGCAAGTCGAACGCGAACGAGTTCTTCGGAACTTTAGTAGAGTGGCGCACGGGTGAGTAACGCGTAAGTAATCTGCCCTCGCATCTGGGATAACAATTCGAAAGGATTGCTAATACCGGATACGTTGATTTATCAAGAAAGGTGGCCTCTGATTTAAGCTACTGTGCGGGGAGGAGCTTGCGTACCATTAGCTAGTTGGTGGGGTAATGGCCTACCAAGGCGACGATGGTTAGCGGGTCTGAGAGGATGATCCGCCACACTGGAACTGAAACACGGACCAGACTCCTACGGGAGGCAGCAGTGAGGAATATTGCGCAATGGGGGCAACCCTGACGCAGCGACGCCGCGTGGATGATGAAGGCTTTCGGGTCGTAAAATCCTGTCAGGTGGGAAGAAATGATATAGAGTTAATAACTTTATGTTTTGACGGTACCACCAAAGGAAGCACCGGCTAACTCCGTGCCAGCAGCCGCGGTAATACGGAGGGTGCAAGCGTTGTTCGGAATTACTGGGCGTAAAGCGCGCGTAGGCGGCTTTTTAAGTCAGATGTGAAAGTCCACGGCTCAACCGTGGAAGTGCATTTGAAACTGGGGAGCTTGAGTATCAGAGGGGATAGTGGAATTCCAGGTGTAGAGGTGAAATTCGTAGATATCTGGAGGAATACCGGTGGCGAAGGCGACTATCTGGCTGAATACTGACGCTGATGTGCGAAAGCGTGGGGAGCAAACAGGATTAGATACCCTGGTAGTCCACGCCGTAAACGATGTCAACTAGGTGTTGGGAAGGTTAATCTTCTCATTGCCGCAGCTAACGCATTAAGTTGACCGCCTGGGGAGTACGGTCGCAAGATTAAAACTCAAAGGAATTGACGGGAGCCCGCACAAGCGGTGGAGCATGTGGTTTGATTCGATGCAACGCGAAGAACCTTACCAGCTCTTGACATCCTGCGAACTTTCTAGAGATAGATT
>JAOPTU010000005.1:0-193356 GCA_051531995.1 Desulfotalea sp. | reverse complement strand
ACATAGTATTCTTCTTTAAACGCATCTAGTGTTTTGGCACTTAGTTGTACATGTTCGTTTAGATACTTTTTCTTATAATCTTCAGCTTCTTTAATATTCCAAGCAAGCCTTACGGATTCATTAACATTGCGGCGTTCAATATAAGATCTTTGGTTCTCTTTACGGATACGTTGTCTGTCACGTTGCTGTTCTCCATCTCGTAAGCCGCCATCATAAAATGTATAATTAAACATTAAATAGGCACCTAATTGAGTAGTGTCTCCTTCGTCGCCGCCTGTATCATCCCGGTACTGACCTCTTAGCTCTAAATCTAGAGTAGGGTAGTCTTTTGCATCAGATCTTTCAAAAGCATAGCGACTGCTTTCAATATTAAATGCTGCAACTTTTAAGGCTGGGTGGGTTTGAAAAGCGAGGTCTACAGCTTCCTCAACAGTTGGAGGTAGTTGTGCTTTGGGTTGAGGCATAACGAATTGTTCTGGCCTTAATTGTTGGCCAAAACGTTTGTGAAATACAACTAATGCTTGATTAAGGTCTTGTTGACGAGAAATAAAACTACCTTTTGAGAGAGCAAGACGAGATTCCGAGTTGTAAAGTTCAGAAACACGATTAAAACCTGCTTCAGTTTTTTCTCGGACCTGTAGCATTATTTTTTCTTGAGTTAGGGCGTTTTGCTCTGCGATGGTAAGAAGATCACGTGCCTTAATTACATTGATATATGCTTGTGCTGTTTCGAGGTAGACGTCATTAGCTGTATTTAAAACGTCGTAAGCTGCGGCTCTAATTCTGGCTTCTGTTTCATTTACAAAAGCTGTAGTTTCTCCACCTTTGTAAATATTTTGACGAATATAAAGTGAAGCATCAGTAGCAATTAAATTTTTTTCGATGTCACCAGTGTCAACGCCGTCTGTTCTTTCTGGGCCTGATGAAATTGTAGTGCCAACTGTTGGATAATAGCCACTTTGGGCAATGGCTCTTTCTGCTAAAACACTACTGTAGGTTTTAAGTGATTCTAGGATGTTTGGGTCTTTTAGGCTAATATCACTTATAGCTTCATTTAAAGAAACTGTGTTGTTAATCTTACCATTTTGATTTGCATAAATATTATAAGGCAAGCAAAGAGTGATAGTTATTAATACGAAACTGCAAACAATCGTTCCATAATTCTGTTTCTTCATACATGGCAAGCCTTCTTTTAAGTTTATAAAATATTTATCAAAATGCTAGAGTTCTTTTAGAACATTTTTCCAGATAACAATAGGCCTAAAGGCGCAATATACCGGATACTTACCATATCTTTACTTTTGAAAAGAATTTTTACACATGCTGTTTCAATCGTTAGTCCTAGCATTTTGTTAATCGCTTATTTATGTCTAAAGGGTGCTGTATACCTTAAATATGTTTTTGTAATTATTTTTTCTACTAGCTTACGAATTCCTACTAGATGATTATTTGATCCTTAGCGTGTAACTACTTGTGATTACTCTGTTGTGGATTGCTGCTTTGAGGATGTTCAATGTGCTTTACAAGGATGGCAAAAAATTTTCACCTAATCAAAAAAACAACCGCTAGCAAAATTATATCCGCCTAAAAGGGGGGGGGAAACCTTTTACAGAAACAATAAAGTAAACAGAATTCTCTTAAAGGTACTTTGAATAATTAGAAAAATTCGAGGCGGACGAAAAATTTCACCGCAGGCATACAAGCGATATCGAAGTCTCACTTTGTTCGCTTATCGCCGAGGATAAAACTTTAAGTCCACCGAAGAAGTTGGGCAAAGTAGCAATTTCCCAAGGTAGCCTTTATTCACATTATGATACGGTTTGAATTTGAAATACTATAGATGAACAACCAATTGCAGTAACTACAGATTACTTAAAAATCATCTCTTTATACAGATAACTATAAACAGTATGCGGCGATTCAAATCTTAAGATCTGTTCTTTAAGATGTTCTTTTTCACTGATCGTCAAATGTTCAAATTCAACACCTGTAAGAAGTAAATCTTCAAGTTCCAGTTCGTGAACTATTCTACCACTAAGTTTAATCGAACTCATCTGATCAAAAGCACAAAAGGACAAATCAACAACCTTCGGTCTCTTTTCGTCAGCAACTAGTGGCCTAAGATAACATAGACCATCTTCGCTCATATTAATTATAGTCCCATAAAATCTTGTTTTCATACCATTCTCGCTAACTGGAATTTGCAAAACATGTCGCTGGGTACGACGTAGAATTTTACACATATAAACTCAAAAGTTATAATTAATCTTCAATTTGCCAAAAAATGCTATGTGGCAGCAAAAACAACAAAGAGATTATTAACCAATACGATGAGAAACAACAATAACCATTGAATATCCTTACCAAATCCTTACTATTACAAAACACTATTTCTGAGTAGTCATTTTAGTGTTTTTTATGATGCGTCACTTCAAATTAACATTTTTAGGAAGCTCAATTGTAAACACGGCACCTCCAGTTTCACGACAAGAAACCATTACAGAGCCTCCATGACTTTTTACAACCTGATCCACCAGCGAAAGGCCTAAACCGAAACCTTGTTCCTTTTCAGGAAGATCTCCACGCATAAATTTATTAAAAATAGTCTGCTGTTTTTCTTTGGATATACCTGGCCCTTGATCAAAAATATTTAAAATCATACATCTTTTATACTCAACCAATTCAACATCAACCCTAGTTCCTGAAGAACTGAACTTTATCGCATTATCGAGAATATTTATATAGACCTGCAGAAGCAAAGATTCATCGCCTATATAAGGACTGACTCTTTCAGGCGCAGTTACTTGAAGAGTTATTTCTTTTTTATCGGCAACCTGCTTCACTGCGCTAATACCATCATCTAACATAGTAAGTAGATCGAAAGGATAGGTCCGTAACACATACTTACCACTTTCAAGACGCTCAATATCCAGAAATTCGATGATCATTTGGTTTAAACGTTTTGCATGAGTACAAATCTCCTCAGCATACATTGACTGATCTTCAGGAAGAGTGTCAGCTAATATCTCGCCATAGCCAATAATAACAGTAAGTGGTAGTTTTAATTCATGGGAAACAATCGATAAGACTTCTGCTTTAACACGCTCTAGTTCGTGAATTACTGTTACATCGGTGAGGTTGCCGATGTAACCAGAAAAACCAGCACCAGCAGAATCTATTTGCTGAAGAGTAAGTTGATAAAATTTACGTTGTCCTTTAATGGTAAGACAAATATCTGTTGCAAAAGGAACTTGCTCTGTTACAAGCTTTTCTAGTTCAAAAGCAACTTCTTCAGAGAAAAGACTATGCTCAGTAATAAACTGAAGCATCAATGAAAAATCAGGCAATGATGATTTTCCATGAAAGAATTGCCAAAGAGTTACAAAAGACGTATTCGCGATAACAAGAGTATTATTGATATTCTCCCAAATCGCAATTGGCGGCGCCTCCTCTTTTAACAGATGATTGATAAAATGGTTTTGAATTGCCAGAGCCTTAGTTCCTCGTTCCAGTTGTTCTATATGTCGACGAATTCCTTTCGTCGACAAGAGATTCTTTCCTGTATGTTTTTGCTGTAGAACAATACTAGTGGTGGGAATGTTTTCGTAAAGCTCGTCAAGACCTTGTTGTAATCGATCATCCAGCACCTTAACTCGTTGTATCAACTGCCGCGCCATCCACAAACCTTGATTGATTAAATGAACTGTATACGCAAGGCCAATTATTGTAAGAGGAAACGATGGGTCAAAGAAATAGTTTTGTAAAAAACAAAAATACGATAATACAAACAATACGATAACAGTTACAAGGTTAGACCAAAATATTTGATTCTCTTCCAGACGATGCCAAAAAACAAAAATAAAACACAAGAAGAGTACCCCAACAACATATGGGAATACCGTGGTTTTCAAAAAGGAATCATCAAGCAGATTATTCAAAATAGTGGCTTGAATCTCAACACCTGGGGTGGGAAATTCGGAGCTAAATGGTGTTAAATGCACATCACCCAAACCGATGGCTTGGGCACCAATAAACACATAGCGATCTTTAAAAAATGAGGCTGGAATCTTTCCTTGTAAAACATCAATATAAGAAAGAAAGAAAAAGGTGAATTCAGGGCCATAAAAGTTCACCAATTTTTTAGATGAGTCAGGAATAATTTTCGAAGATTCTACAGCAGCAAGCATGGCTTGAGACAAGGAAAGAGGCTGTACTAATTCAACTGACAACTCAGTTTCCAACACAATTCCTCGCGGACCCAATATAGTGTTGATTGAACCTGTATTCTTAAATCCAGAAAGAGTTGAAGCTGGTCGGGTAATATTCAGATTGTAGTCTATCGCGGTTGCCAGAATTACAGGCGGTCCCTTTTTTATAGATGCACTAAAATAATAATCATCGGTGCTTGGATCATTAAAAAGAAAATCAAAGGCTATAACCTTTGCTTCTTTTAAGTGGTCTAAAAGATCAGCGTGTGTTTTTCTCGGAAACGGCCAAGCTCCTAACGCTGCCAAGCTATCTTCATCAACACCTACAATAACTATCTGTTGGCTTGTCGGTTTTTCCCCCCGGAGTCTAAAAATATTTTTTAGACTGATCTCAGAGAAAACACCCAAAAAACCAGATAAGTATAATACTACACAGAGCAACAAGGTAACCGCAGGTGTAATCAATCGAGAAGACATGGACTCACCTTTTATAACTCATATAATGATCAATGCTAAAGCCGCTATCACGGTCATCATAATTAATTGCAAGAGCAGGGAATGATTAAACTCTGAGGCGGTGTCCATTGACTTACAAGGCTCCCCTCAAGGACGATACGAACTCTTACATAATATCTAGTGCCTGAGGACAAACCGTCCTTAACTTCATAGGATGAAGTTGTTAGACCTGTTTCTGAAGCGACAATCTTTTTAAAATTTTCATCTCGTGCTATCTGGAGATCATAGGTACCTTTTTCTTTCATGGGTGCCCATTGAAAAGAAGTAACTCCATCTTCCGTGGTATTTACATCGCCTAATTTAGGTTCGTCACTGATTTTCCATGAAACAGGTACAGAAGACAAGGTTTCAAAACCATCCTCTGCAACAGCGATAATTCGGACGTAATATGCACCAAGGGAAAGTTCTGGCGTGGTATATCCAACGTCAGCACTCTCTATTTTTTCGATTATATTTGAAAAATCTTCATCTGTTGCAAGCTCAATTCTATATGATTTAACTTGAGTAGATTTCAACCAATCAACTGTCATCTTGTTCTCAAAAATGATAGCCCCGTTGCGTGGAGAAGAAATCATTGGCGCAGCTGGAATCGTCCGTACCTTTACAGAAAAAGGTTTACTAGGCGCACTCTCAAAGAGATCTCTATCAAGCGCCGTAAAAAAAGTATAATAGGTACCATCTGCTAATCGAGGAATGATGAATTTTTCTCCAGGTGGGACTGTCATTTCAAGAAAAGTATCGTGCCCCAATATGTCGGTACACATTCTCATTCGTATCTCTCTAGCATTTTTATGTTTTGGAGCATAAAAGGAAATAGGGAGAGTTCTATAGACTGATTGTAATTCTGGCAATGCTGGGGTTTCAGGCAAAGGACGAGGTCGTGCGATTTTACTGTCTGCTTTAACGCTTGCACCCTGCCCCTTTCTAACCATTACAGAGCGAGCACCTGATTCAACCTTAACTTTCCCCTTGATAGTTTCAACGTAATTGGTTTTGTCATCAATCATTTTCAAACGAAATTCGGTACCACGGACACCAGTGATAGAGACTGGAGTTCTAGTCAAAAATGTTTCATTGCGTCTAAGTTTTTCTGTAATTTGATGAGTCAACTTCCCTTTTTTCAACATAAAATCAGCTTTCACACTGTCATCAGTCAGCCGAAACAGGTAATTGATGGTAAATTCTGAATTCGGGGATATTCTAGTATACTTGTGATTTGGAAAAACAATTTGTGCGTAAGAATCTTGTCCCGTAGATAAGGTTTGTCCATGAATAATTTTATCATTTTTCTGGACATCCCCAACTTTTTTACCATCTACTAAATACGACACATCTCCATGAATAGAACCAACCACTCCACTTAAATTCTCGGTAAGTAGTAATGACTTTGGCACCATAATGGTACGTCTATTAAGAATGGTATACGGTGGCTTTAGATTATTAATTTTAGCAATCACCTTCCAATCAGTTCGAGAAGTACAGTAATCTCTAGCCAGATGAATAAGATTTGTACCTTTTTGGATTTCTATAGGTACAAGGGTTTCAGCACAAATAGAATAGCTACCAAAGCTTGATAAAACAAAGGCAGTACACAGTATGAAAATAAGTTTTTGCATTGTTTTAATTAAGAATGTAAAAATTATGGGATGAGTGAAAATAACTTCAAAACAAAGTTATACTTCTAGTAATCGGTAACCAACGCCGGATATAGCTTTCAAGTTAACAGATGTCGCCCCTGCTGCGGAAAGTTTTCTCCTGATATTAGCGATATGCATCACAACTGCTTTGGTTGTAACACTGCTCTGGTAATGTAAAACTTCAGTTAATATACTTTCATGGGTAACAACTCCATCTTTTCGTTCTGAAAGATACAAAAACAAATCAAATTCTGTTTTTGTTAAATGAATTTGTTCTTTACCGTCAAGGGTGAGTTCCCGAGTTTGAGCATCTATTGTTAGGCTACCGATTGCAATTTGTGAATCTGTAGCATTAGTACTAGAAACTTGCCTACGTAATTGTACTCTGGCCCTTGCCAAAAGCTCACGAGGGCTAAATGGTTTAGTAACATAATCATCTGCACCAAACTCTAATCCTCTAACTTTGTCTTCGACCATCTGCTGATCGGTGAGCATAATTATTGGTGCATCGACCCCAATCTCTCGTATCTTTTGAAGCAAACTAAATCCATCAAGCGAAGGAACGATTACATCAAGAAAAATGAGATCAAATTTATTTTCCCGAACTAAAGCCAATGCGTCCAAACCATCATCAGCAGTTTGCACCGACGCCCCATCTCCCTGAAATAATGCGCTTAACATCCCGAGAATTGCAAGATCATCTTCCACAATGAGAACTGCATAGTTTTTTTGCGTTTCTACCACAGCAACAACACTCCTAGTAATTAGAATAATTTGAGTGCCAAAATTACTTGATTTCACTGCAAATAGCAACATATCGGCAGATATGGTGACGATGAGATAAAACCACTTACAATTGGGCAGTAAATGGTTATTGCTCAAGATTTTCATGCACAGCTGGCAGGAGGATATAGAAGAGGATATCGAGTTGGCCTGTGAAGCACTATGGCCTGAAGACAAAGATCCGTAGATTGAGCGTAAATAACAGCAACATCCCCCTTCTTTGGCGTAGACCCAAAAGATTTAAATAAAGCTTTCGAAAACAAAAAAAGGACTTACAACCATTAAGCTGTAAGTCCTTGAATTTTCTGGTGCACTCGGCGCGATTCGAACGCGCGACACCCAGGTTCGAAGCCTGTTTCATCTATATCCCACCACTTCCCGCAAAGCCTACGACCCTTATAAACTAAGAACATTCAAGATTACATTTGCCCACACCATCCTATTACCACCTAAAAAAGGTTGCCCAGAGGTTGCCCAAATATAAATATATGGTAAACTATCGATATATTTAATCACCACTAAAACCTGGAAGATATCACAATTGCTACCTGAAGGAGTTAATGAGTAATGTCTAAATGGATTTCCGCAGGAAAAGATAAGTATGGCTTGAAATATCGAGAACACGATGTCGAAACTGTTGGAGCTGGCAAGAATATACGGCCACTTCGCTACTATAAGACTGTCTTTAAGCAATCTGGTCGAACAATCTCAGACGTCTTTGGCTGGGAGCAAGAGTTTCGCGGTGGAAAAGATACGATTGAGAAGATTGCCCTAGAATTAAAAATTAATAGAAAAAGTCACACACCACCTTTTAGTTATCGTGAGATGATAGAGGACGAGAAAAATAAGCTTGCTGCAGAAAATGAAGAAAGAAAATTATTACAACAACAACAATTTTATCTCGCTACCACACTATTTTCAACTGTTTTTGAAAACTATATACTTTCAAAGCCACAAAGTAGAACTTTTTCTGAGATGAAAGGATTTTACCAAAAATGGATACATGAAGTGATAGGTCAAATGAGATTAGCTGATATCAAACTATCAGATCTCCAAAAAATACAAAAAGCGATGGAAAAACTTAATAGAGCCCCACGTACCATCAAGACAATCAAAGAAATTGTCCGCCAAGTGTATAACTTTGCTCAAGAACACGACATTTACGCGGGGACTGTACCTTATACAAATTTCTTAAAGAAGTTGAAATTAAACAATAAGCGAGAAGCTTACTATACACATGAACAAGCCCAATCTTTGCTGCATGAATTAAAAAAGCGTTCTCACCAAACATACTGCATTTCATTACTTTCTCTAAACACTGGTATGAGATTCGGTGAAATAGCAGGACTTTTATGGCAACACATCAATCTAAAGAGAAGAGCCATACTAGTACTAGATCCCAAAAATGGAGAAAACCGAACTGTACACATGGTAGATAGAGTTTTAGAAATGTTTCAGGAATTAGAAAGAAAGGAAAGTGATGAGTTAATATTTCCAAGTAATACTGAAAAAAAGATGACAAAAATATCTAATACATTCCCTAAAACGATTGAAGTTCTTGGGATAAATCGTGGCATTTCAGATAGACGGCTTCGCCTTGGTTTTCATTCGTTACGGCATACAGCCGCATCGTGGATGGCCAACCAAGGTGTAGAAATGCATATTATTGCCAGAGTGCTTGGACATAAGACTCTTGCCATGACAATGCGATACAGCCATATTAATGATAAAACAGTAAAAAAAGCGATGTCAGTTTTAGAAAACAGCCACTAACCACCATTGACATTTTTATGACATAAGGCAAATAACGACAGAGACAGATGAATAAAATTGAGGCTGTAAATTAAATTGTGTTACTACTAATTGTCGTATAACTTCTCTTTAAGAGAAATCAACAATGGGTGTTACAATGAACAAAGGCAAAATGAAGGCTTTGGTCGCAGAACTAACCAAAGCTCTGAATCCTGAAGTCAGTTGGCTTCTTCATGAGTTTTCAGATCTTAAATTATTGAGAACTGAATTATCACAATAGTGTAAAATACAAAATGAAAAATGGGAGTGAATAATCTCACTCCCAATCAGACCCACTAACTGATGCTTGTTTACAGCAAGCACTACACATCTTTCAATAAAACTTTTCCACTTAACTTTTCAACACTTTTAATATTACAATTTTTAAACTTCGAACTCACACCCGCAATTATAACATTCATATTCACAAATAATTTCTTCATCAATACGTTCGCCAATTGCACTACCACCAACAGCTCCTGCTAACGGTTGAATAAATATTCACCCTATGCAATGGATTGATAAACCAGGAGGTTCAGAACCTGCACATAAGCGCTTCCTAGATGATGATGAAATTCGTTTGTTGTGGCCTCAGATGGAAATGTTACCCCCAAATCCAAGAGACATACTTAAACTTGGCCTTCTTACATCTCAAAGACCTGGAGAAATCTTATCGATGCGCTTGGAGGATATTGAAGTGGTAATTGTCAGATCGGGCATAAACCCCTACATCAGTAGCGGAGTTGAATAAAATCTTCCAACCAGATAAGAGATTATCTTTGGTAAGCTTTAGTTTGCTGTTGCTCTATTTATGCTGATTTCCCAACACCAAGCAAGAAAAATAAATCCCTTTCTGTTGTACTTATTCTATTAATTCGGTGTTATACCCATCTTGGAATAAGCAGTTGAAGGCTACCACTTATGGGTGGGATACTTGGTAGAAGAAGCGATGAGTTGAAAAATAAGGTAGAGGGGTTGATTTCCCTCTACCCTACCACGTTACTTCTGTAAGATCTGAACTTCTTTATATAAAGATTATCTACTTCTGCCAGGAGTACAAACCTCCACGCTCAACAAACTTGTTATGATCCAACGAGATATCTTTAATGGCTTTCGAAAAACCTACCTCGCAAATTGGCCTACTAAATCTATACCTGTTTTTAACGTTGTCGAAAAAGCACCCGTCAGGTGAAACCATTAAGTAGCTTCCCACCATGTCACTTGAGTATTCTGCTATCACATCAACATTTTGATCTAAGTGACGTTCGACATAATGAGCAAATTGCTCTTTTGATACTGAGAAGCTATTGGATTCTTTATCGTTAACCCCATCGACAGTGAGAGCCTGAAACATCTTTATACGTTGAGCCCCTGTTTGATGGTAAAATGAAGACATGTTTTCTTCATAATTCCAACGACAAACAGTTGTGTTGATCTTCAGATGTATCTCATATTTACGCACCAAACCTACTAACCGTCTATAAACAGACTCTGACATTGGAGCGCCACTAGAGATTCTACCAATTGACCGATTCGTATCAACCGACAAGCTATCAACGCTGATCCCAATCCAGTCTAGTGCCCCGGAAACGTCATGCAACCAATCCTCAGTTATCAACGCACCGTTGGTCACGACACAAGTAGTAATTCCCAGATTATGGGCAAATCTAATTAGCTGCTTAAGCTCCGGGTAAAGAAGTGGCTCCCCGCCTACAAAAGTTACTTTTGAAACACCAGCCAGATGGCATTGCCGTATTACATTTAACAAGACCCCTTGTTGGTCTTGAGGCGATAAGCACGAACTCATTTTACACGAGCCAAAACAAAACCTACATCGCATATTACAACGGTTAGTAATAAAGAGATTGATTGCTGGGATGACACAACACGTGTCTAACTTTTTAACAGTACTCATTTGAACCCTCCTTTTTTTATAGTTCTGTCTCAAAGACAGTTAGAAGGACGTTCTGCGAGTATCATAAAATGTTAAATTACGTAACTGACTTTCTCCCCATTTTTCATTGTAAGTATTTGTTCTGCTGGGCCGCTAACAACGTTAATGTTTTCTTCAAGATTTTTCCAAAACTTCTTCGAGTTGATCGCATCAATCAACCTTTTTGGCTGAGAAGCTATCAACTCACCTTCGATCCTATCTTTCTCTAAATTATTGTGATTTTCAAGAAAAATACGATCTTGCGTTAATTTTTCAGCAACTAATATAGACTCTTCTGTGCTAGAACCTTGTACGACCTCACTTCCAAGATTGTAAAAATTTATTATATGACAAGCGAGAGCATAAGCTGAAGGGTCAAGTAGACATTGTAACTCGAACTGACTCAGTTTAGGTATTCCAGAATATTTTTTGTAATCAAATTCTGGGGAACTAGAAACAATAAGTGGAACAATCTGTAAATCAGGAAAATCCTCAGTTATAGCAAGCTTACTCCTGAGCTCATTGAAATTATCATTGACACCTCTTGTCCCTCTGATAAGCTGTTTGGCCGCTTTAATTAAATCTTGCTCGTGCCTGTATATACCCTCAACTTGATTGCGAAAAAATGTTAATTTTGCCTCAATAATAAATAAATACCCTGCTTTGTATGCAACAACATCAATCTCACCTTTTTGGGAGTCTTTATCCTCATAGTTCCAGCTAGATATAGTTTGGTAACCTTGAGCGTTAAACCTTTGAGCCAAAGAGTTTTCCATATTAACGCTAAAGGGTTTATTTCCATCGTTTCCTTTCCCCTTTTCACGGCCCTTTTTTCTAATTATGCTGTTTAAGAGAGCGGTCTTAACATCTCCATGAAAAAAACGTGGCATAATTATATAGTTGTTTTCTGGAGATCTAATAAATTGACAACTATCAATCCCCCCCATATGTGGCGGGCCAGAAAAAAGATCCAACACCGCGAGACAATTTTCTCGCCTTGTTGCGTCCGGAATTACTTGGTCGTACTGCATCATTATTTCAAGCATTTCTTTACTTGTCCTTGCAAAAATACAAGGGAATGAGTCAGAAAAAAAAGACATATTTCTTAAAGTCGAATCTCTGTAAGAAAGCCCTTCTTTTTTATATTTTTCCATAAAGGGAAGGTATTTGTTCTTGTAGCAAGCATCAAAGCCACTGATAAGCAGGATGCTCTCAAATAGATCAATAGTTATCTTATCAAATACAACTTCATCAACACCGAGCATATCTTTAATGAATAAAGAGCCACCCATAGCTCCGATATTATGATTAATAGTTACTTCGTTGGGTGCTTTGCTTCTCACTTCGTCAACAAATTCTGGAGAGATTACATGTACTATTTCTCGATAGAAATGATCAATTATTTGAAATTTATGATTAGTTGTATTCCAAGCCTTCCAAATATCAGGAGAATTGGGTTTGATTGTTAATCCATTGTCATAGCTAACATTCCACCCTTTAAAACAAAAATTATTAATTATCGCTTCGACTTCTAAAACAAAATCCCAAGAATTAAATAGTAAATAGGCCTCAGTATGCTCTGCTTTTGTAGAGTCGAATATTACAGAGTGTAATACAGCATCTGTATCCCTTTTTCTATGCCACTTCCTTTTTGGTAACTTAATCTTTTCAGCTGCTACTCTCTGTAGGACTGGGATCAGATTAAGCCGTTTCGCATCAAATTGCTGATCGCTTTTGACCTCAAAATATAATGTTTCAAGGTAAATCGCAAAAGTTGCTAGGAGCTCTTCCCACAACAATTCATCTAGCAACAATTTGTGACGGTTAGCCTCACTTACAGCTTTGTCATGAAGAGTTCGCAATGCATTCCCATCTTTCAGGAAATATTGGATTTTTTCAGAACTAGATTCGTCAAGTTCAGTATGGACTATCTTCCACCATTTTGGTTTCAAGATAGCTTGCGAATTTTTGACATACGCAATTATTTCTTCAGGGTCGTCTGATAGTTGCCTAATTTTTTTTATAAATTTGATATCTCTTTGGTTTTTCATTTTCTCTTAATCATCAATTTGTATTACGCTTATATTTAAGTTTTGAGTTGCTTATTATATCTTTAAATAAATCGGTACCAGGTATGAGTAGTGGCATCCATTCGTTAGTGCCATTCACTTTTAGACAGAGTTAGCAAGTATTGTTTTTGTGTAAAGAAATTCTTTGTCAAAATTTCTAAATCAAGTTGAGTTGATGTGGTCAAGTAAAAATGAACATGTTCCTTAGTCTACTTTTTTCAACTGCATCTGATTTTTCAAACATCTCTATAAATGTTTTTTAAGTTTGGTGTGTATTCTGTATATCATGTCTTTGTCATGATCACATGACCTAACAACAAAAGAACAAGACGAAAGTAAAGCTTATCCATGAACATCTTAAAGTGGATTGTCTGATCAGATTGAGTTATTATAATAAAATATGTCAGGTCAAGTCTAAGTTTCTACACCTAAACACTGATTAAATGGCAATCGTAGTCAACTACAACCATAATGCAGTTGACTACGATTTATATATCTATACTTATCTCTTAATCCATCATCCAATCAAATACTTTTTTAACTCCGTAACCGACACCAACAGCAACAACTACAGAGGCTGCGACAGTAGCAACTGCACCTCCAGCAACAAATGAAGACACACCTGTTACAGTGGCTCCAGTCATAACGCTAGCTGTACCAATACCAGTAACAGAACCTACGGTCGCTGAGACCGCTGATTTAGTTATAATACTTTCTCCACCTACTTTTATTGTCTGCGCTACAACAGCTCCAAGCCCTTTATCTCTTAAGCATTTACCAGCAAATACAGCAGTTCCTGCTACAGCTCTATTTACTTGAGGACTGATTTTTATACCGTCAAAACACCAGTATACAAAATGCTCACAATTGTTAAATGCGATATTATAAGAGTCTTCCTCAAGTCTAGAGTAGGCTCTCTCTATTCTCTCATTCGCATCGTAAACAGAACTTTGATGCTTTTGCACCCAACAATTACCTTCTTGCTTAAACTCACCAACAGAGGTTGTTTTTATACTACCTTTGTCCAGGCACTCAGACATCCCAGCATAATGAACAACTTTTTTATTACCTATATACAAACCATGATGCTCATAGCCTGTTCTAGTGGACACTAAATGATCACCTTTTTTCATTTCAATTTCTCCTATTTTTTTATAATGGTATCTTTTAATAACGCAAACATACTTCCTGATAAATCTGACAAATTATCCACAACGCAACTATTATGCGGGAATAAATCCTTGACACCCATATAGCCGATACCAACTGCATAAAATTCTACGCCCAACTCTTCACCAGCCTTAAGAGCTGCGACCGTATTCTTAATAGAGTTAGGACGACCATCTGTAATGATGAGAATTATCTTTCGAGTTTCTTTAAGAAGCACCATTTTCTGTAAGACCCACCAAAGCGATTCTCCCATGGGAGTATTACCTCTTGCGGTCATCTTGAATTTGGAATGAACGATCTCTCCATGTTCAACTATGGGAGCTACTGATGATCCGCTTTCTTGGCGCTCCCAGTTGTTTGCTGGGAAAGCCGTAACGGCAACATTGATTCCATCGATAGCATCAAGCCCTTTAGCTAGAGCAAGACAACTAGAAGAGGTTAGATCCATCTTTTTCCTCATAGAGCCAGAGCAATCAACAAGAATATGAATTGCAGTATTCATTGCCTTCTTCTCTTCATGACTTAGGAAAATCCTAGGATTACCAGTGCTAAGCCTAGACAATCTTTGGTTGCAAAGTTTACCCCTTCTAGAAATCTTATCCCGCTTTAGCGCCGTTGATTGCAAAAGACTCTTAAGCCTAAGTTTGATACCTGAAACAGCTCTAGCAATTTCCTTTTGCTGATTGAAAGAAAACTCTGTGTGCCCCATCATGCCAACTGTAGCGACCTCAAGTTTATCACCAATAAGTTTGAGGGAAGAGTTATCTAATTCCTCTGTTAAAATTTCCCCTATGGTTTTAGGTAGATCATCAGCCTTAGCTTTCACTAATGATGAAAGATCGGAATTCTTGTTTACCTCCTTACTAATTTCTTTCTTTTGATCTTGTTGCGTATCAGCATTAGAGATATGATCTCGTTTTCCTAGCTGCGCCTTATTTGTTGAATTATCCTTCTCCTGTGTAAATTCATGTGCCAGTAGTTCAGCAATCAGCTTAGCAAAGGCAATGCTATCCTGCGTACTCGTGCATGACGCTTTCACACTTACCAATACTCGCTGAAGCTTTTGTAATAGCCCGCCATAGTGCGTTGTAATCTGCTGCTCCAATCCATCAACTCGCACTAATAGTTTCGGCTCATCCCAAGAACGTACCGAAAGAAGAATCCAATTAGGAATTATGGCAGAATTATCGATAGCAATCTCTGACTCATCCCTCTTATTTAGAAAGGAGTACTGTATCAACCAATTAAAATTCCTCCTACAACCAGCAAAGATCTCAGCAAGCTTATTCTCTACCCGCCAATCCTCAATGCTATTCATAATGAAACGTTCTAAAGGAGTTAGCTTTGCGGCTGGTATAGCAAGAAAATCCGTATATCTAATATGAGCACTTTCATGATCGATATACCCTCTAGCTAAACCGCTTATAACACTGTCATCTGAGTCCGTAGGCAAACCAGGAAGATTGATCACATTTCCAAGAGCAAAAGCCTGTTTACCTCCGATACGAACCTCAACCCCGTACTTACGCCCAAGAACTGCTGCGACTAGAGGTAGAGATTTAATAACTAAATTGTTGTTCATGTTTCCTCCTACCATAAGCCCAAACTATCAATGGCTTGTTTGTTTAATGTTGCATCATCAACCTGTTCTGCTTTCTCAACAGGCGCTACGGAACTATCTTTAAGCAGCCCATCAAGAATACTTTCTGGTGTAGCTCCCTGAATAAGTTCCTGACCATGTCTGACTATGGCAATAGGATCTCGCAACAAGGCAAGCACACCTTGCACCATGAGTAGATCAGTTCCCTTGATAAAACCTTTAGAAGGAATATGGTTAAAAGCTGATTGTATTAGATGAGATATAGGCACGACACACGGTTCCACAAAACTAAGTCCAGTTAGTTTTTCATGGATAGATTTGAGCGGTGATAATGCTTTTTGTGATACTTGGGTTTTGCCTGCATAGCATTTCTTCCAAGCATCTTCAGCGGTCTTTGCTATCTCAGAATATAGGGTGTTACCAAGGGTAGAGATCTCAGTTCGTAGACCACCATGTGCCATATTTTTCTTAGGCGCTGCCAGCTGAAATAACTGCCAATTAAAGTTGATACGACTACTGACATAATCTGCACTGACAATGGAATTCTTAATAATATCCTTCCATTCGGTGTTTTGTTTAATCCAGTCCGAAACACTATTATCGTAGGAACTCAGGAACTGAGATTTAGCACCCATGAATTCATCAAAGATCTTCTGTAATTCCTGGTTAACTTCTTTAGCTTTACCAACAGGAATACCCCACCCACCTAGAAACCTAACACCGATCCGATCAAGCATGCTGACCGCTCTTGATTTAAGAGTGCTAAATATACGGATATCTTCAGGGTTGCAAACTCTCTTACTTCCCAGCGTTGCAAGTTGTTCAGGTGGTAGGATTGCGCCATTAAAATCTTCAGGAGAAAGCTTCTTACGGGCTGTCCAAATATTTACATCTAGGTTTAAAACCATTAGGTGTTTCAGTACAGTTACCTCTACTTGCGAATTCATATCAAATCTCCTTTATACAGTTGGGAAAACTCTTTGAGCGAGTTCATGAAGAAAAGTTCTGGTCTCTTTAGTTGCTCTAAAGCCGAGAGCTCGGTCTAAAGCATAGGTGACAGGCTGGATGCCTTGTTGAGCTAGTGGCTGGAATCGCTGAATTAGATCAGCCCAGCGTATAAGGGTACGGGTGGAGAAAGTTACTTCTATCTTCTGATTAAAATGCACATGGGAATCCCCCATGAAAAAACGTCTTACTTCTCCTGCATATTCAACCATCTTCTTTCTTACATCTTCAGGGAGATTCCCACTCTTCATCGCTAGTAATTGTTCTTCAGCTTCTATACTTGGATACTCAATTTGACTTACCCAGAACCGATCCATAAAGGCTAGGTTCTGACTTAGAGTGCCATGATAAAGACCACTTTCATCAGAGCTACCATTAGTGTTTGCGGTTGCTGCAAATCTAAATTGAGGATGGGCCTTTATGATTTCACCCTCATTTTCAGGGATGCAAAGAGGCGCACCATCTAAAATAGTATTAAGACCAGCTGCGGTTGATGGATCTAGTAGATCAATCTCATCAAGTAAAAACAAACCTCCATACTTCATTGCTAGAGCAAGAGGGCCATATTGAAACACCATATTTCCTTGTTCTACCGCTAGATGACCTACCATATCTGGATATTCAAGCCTGCTATGGCCCGTAACTGAAAACACTGGATAGTTGAGCTTTGCTGCAAGCTGCTTAATGAGACTGCTTTTGCCACTTCCTGTTGGCCCAAAGAGATAGAACGGTTCTTTACTATCCATGAACCAGACAATTACGTCTCTACTTGAATCATGGAACAGGTAGTTGGGATCTATGGTAGGCGTGAAAGAACTTGGTTTACTGTAGCCTTTAATCTTTTTACCTGAAGCTGAATCGCTGAAAATGACCCCGGCATCTAGATCTATGATTTCTAGATTTTGTAACTCTGTAATAGTTTTGGACATGATATTCTCCTGTAGTCTAAACGTAAAAAAGCCCATCTTCCCGCAATGGGAAGATGGGCTCTATATTTAATGTTTCTTGATTACTTCTTTAGTTTCTTCTTAAGCTCTTGCCTTGGTTCTATTGATCTTACTAAAGGACAATCTGTCATAAGATGAGCTGACTTTGGTACAGTCTTGCATGATTTCATTAGCTGTTTTAGTGCTACCCGATGAAGTCTTCAAAGCCTCAGCTATTTTAGTTTTATCAAGGCTTTTCTTCCCTATAACACTGCACATTTTAAAGCGATAATCTTGTCCATTAATCCTGTCTGCATTTACCCCCATAGTTAATGAATAAAAAGTTTTCAACCGTTGCTCAATTACTTTTCTTCTGCTTGCTAGTGTCAGAGATTGTTGTACGCTGATCATGCTTTTGACTAGATCTGTTATATTAGCTGAGCTTAGTGTGGTTTCCATATTTTGCCTCCTGAAAGTAAAATACATGGAGTAGAGATAGAATTGTCTCTACTTAGTGATATATATATGAAATTGTTTTCAAAGGCGGCTATTATTCTAACAATGCGTCAAACTGACACTAGGAATAGTTGAACTACCAGGATTTAAGCTATACTACCACCACAGCCAAGAACAAGGAAAACAAGGATGAGCCGCTTAGAAAAAAAATTTGGTGTCTACAAAAAAACACGCCAATAGTTAACACAGTACAATAAAAAATTTCTCTAAGTAACACCTACAGCTAAATAGAGTTGCCGTTGGATCATTATCTATAGTAATAACGTGTGTAATGTTGTTAATGATTGAGAAATACTAAGGTAAAAGACATGAATAATATTGGTGACGATACAATTGAAATTGAAAATCAAGATGAACTAGAGTTAACCGCTCATCCTCATCAAATGGGAACTGAGACACAAGTACGCATAACTAAAGAGCAATCAAGTGTCTTTGAACTGCTACGTAGAGAACAACGCGGTGCCCTTGTTCTAGCACCTGACTTTCAACGTAAAAATGTTTGGGATAGAAAACATAAATCTGAGCTTATTGAATCAATATTAATGGGGATACCCATTCCTTTAATATACTTATTTGAAGATGAAGATGGTGTCAGACAGATTGTTGATGGCAAGCAACGCATTACAGCACTGAAAGAGTTTTTGAATAATATATTTGCTCTGACAAATCTTTCTATGTTGCCCAGTTTAAGAGGCAAGAGGTTTGACAAAATTCCTCCTTTATTACAAGCTAAATTGGAGGACTACCAATTGCATTCTTACGTCATTCAACCACCAACACCTGAACATGTTAAATTCAATATTTTTGAAAGAGTTAACCGTGGTGGGGTGAATCTAAACAAGCAAGAAATGCGGCATGCCTTGTACCAAGGCAGGGCTACAACTCTAATACAAGAACTTGCTGAAAGTCACGAGTTTAAACTAGCTACTGGCAATGGTATAAAACCAAATAGAATGCGTGATCGTTATCTGGTACTACGTTTTGTTGCTTTTTATCTTTACAGGACAGGGCAACTTCCAGGGATTATATACCATTCTGATGTTGATGCCTTTTTGGCTGCTGTTATGAAATATCTAAATACAAAGGCATATAATTCAACAATTGAACACGTCAAATCAGTCTGTCTGTTTGGAATGCAAAATGTATTTCACATTTTAGGGGGAGAGGGATTTCGCTTCCAATCCAATAACGGTGGCAAGAGACGTCCAATTAATATGGGATTATTTGAAATGTTAGTATTTGCATTCTGTTATACAGACACATCACAATTAGATCCCAAACAAGCGACAAAAATTATTGATAAATATAAATTAGATGTCGATGAACAAGGTCTATTCTCGGGTTCTATCGATACAACGGACTACATAAAAATTCGATTTGACACTGCTATAGAAATTTCCGAAGGACTTAATAATGCTTAAACAATTAGAAATTAATAACTTTAAGAGCATTGATAATGTAGTTCTTAATTTAACGCCTTTAACTATTTTCACAGGTGCGAATTCATCAGGTAAATCAACGGTACTACAAGCAATAATGTTGTTGATTAAAGAGAGTACCCCTGGCAATGTTTTTAGCATGGAAGAGCAATTGAACTACTTAGATAACTTTTTTACAATTAGAAACAAAAAAACTAATGCTAAAAAAATTAATATTAAAGCTATCGATGACAAGAATAATGCACACAGTGTTGAGATTACCGCAGATAATACAGAAGTAAGCAGCAATCTTCCTTACCAATTTGAAAAAAGTAACAATACAGAAGAAGCTGAGTTGCTGTACCTGAACGCTAACCGTGCAGGTGCCCAAGAACTTGTTCCAGCTTCTCGACGAAGAGTTGGTAGCATCGGTCAGTATTTGTTTTCGCATTTTGACAAGATAAAAGGTAATCCATTATCTGATGATATGGCTCGGTTCGAAGGGTCTAAAACAATTGCTTATCAACTGAGTCAATGGTTAACCTTAGTTACAGATTCTGCAATAGAGTTAGTCACAGAGCAAGTCGGTGACCAAGTTAAAGTCGCATTTAAGGTTTCTGATATTGATAAACATGTGTCACCATTTAACCTTGGAGCTGGTATTAGCTATATTGCAAAAGTACTAATCATTTGCCTTATGGCCAAAAAAGGCGACTTGATATTGCTCGAAAACCCAGAAGTACAACTTCACCCTAAGTCACAAGCTAAACTAGGAGTCTTTCTATCTTTTATTGCTAGCAGAGGCATTCAACTAATTGTTGAAACACATTGTGAGCATTTAATTAATCGTGTTCGAGTAGAAATAAATACTGAACAAATCAATAACGATGACGTTGTGATTCATTATAAACCATCTTCCGAGGAACCTTTTCAAACTTTATTCTTAGATATTAATGGCCATTTTGTTGATCAAGATGAAAAAAGGCAAAGTTTCCCTAAAGATTTTTTTGATACCAGCGTTGGTGCCTTACTAAGCTTAAGATAGGAACGCACATGACTATCCCATGTCACAAAATTGTTCTCTCAGACAAGTTATATAGTATTTATAAAAAAGCATCTTGTTCATGCTCTTTAAGTTCAAAGGAAAGAAAAGCTTATGAGTCTTTGATAGGGAATATTGAATTAGATATTTTAACTAATGCAGAACAAATTCAACGGTGTAAAGACAGTCATAATCTCCCAGAAGAGATTTACGATGATCTATATCCCGCATTAATTACTGTTGATGAGCAAAAAGATTTATCGTTAAATGAATTATCAAAACAAACGCTATTCAAATTAATAGTAACACTAAAAGAAGAAGATATTTATCCCCCTTACTATAACCTTAGAAATCAACACATAAAGAGAAATTATACTATTACTAGATTGCATAATGAAGATCGTAAATCATTGCAAGATTACTTAACTATACTCTTGCATAAAGCTGATAAAGTGCTGATTCACGACAATTATTTTGCAAAGAAAAATAACAACAAACATTTATTTAATCTTTTCCCTACTAAAACTATCCTAGTCCAATATGTTGAAAATAGTGATGGAGATAATGGCACCTTTATTCAAGATGCTTGTAGTGGTCATGGGGATTGGACTGTTCAACCATGCGATACCACTCAATCAAAGTTTAATAGATTTGCTCGCTCCCATGATCGTTACCTGATCATTGATGATAAAATAGAAGTAACTCTGACCAGCGGATTCTCATATATCTGGAGTAAAGAAAAAGAAATCACCTGTATTATTCGAGAGTATAAAGAAATGTAACAAATTGGCCATGGTAGACATAACCAAGTAAACTCACCCCTAATAATAACTTTTCCAAGCAGCGCCCTATAAGTAGATCATAAAACCAAACATACCACCACTTGGTATGTCTGATTAAATACATAATTTTCTCTTTCTTAGTGAAAGAAAAGAAGGATATTCCAGCATGAACAAACAACAACTTGCCGCCAAAATTTGGGAATCAGCCAACCAGATGCGGTCGAAAATTGAAGCCAACGAATATAAAGATTACATTTTGGGCTTTATTTTTTACAAATACCTATCCGATCAACTCATTCAGTTTGTGAAAATTCAAGGCATGTCAGATGATGAGATTGTATTACTAAAGGAAGACGATCTCGATACTGCCAACTTTATTAAGAAAGAATTGGGTTACTTTATTGCCTATGATGATTTGTTTTCAACATGGCTAGAAAAAGGCAGCGATTTTGATGTCTCCAATGTACGAGATGCCCTATCTGCCTTTGATCGACATATACACGTCAACCATAAAAAATTATTCGATGGTATTTTTAACACCCTGCAAACAGGTTTGAGTAAACTGGGAGAAACTGCGGGTAAACAGACAAAAGCTATTAGTGACTTGCTCCAGCTCATTAAATCAATTCCTATGGATGGCAAGCAAGACTATGACGTACTGGGATATATTTACGAATACCTGATCGAAAAATTTGCCGCCAATGCTGGCAAAAAAGCTGGTGAGTTCTATACACCCCATGAAGTTTCATTGCTCATGTCGGAAATCGTCGCAGATCACCTAAAAGACAAAGAGAAGATTGAAATTTATGATCCTACTAGTGGCTCAGGATCACTACTGATTAATATTGGTAACAGCGTCGCCAAACATGTCGATGGTGAAGACAATATCAGATACTTTGCCCAAGAGCTTAAAGCAAACACGTATAACTTAACCCGTATGAACCTCGTTATGCGAGGTATCAATCCCAGCAATATATTCACTCGTAATGGTGACACCCTCGAAGACGATTGGCCTTACTTTGAGGAGAACGACCCGGCAGGTTATAACCCGCTTTACGTGGATGCGGTGGTTTCCAATCCGCCTTATTCACAAAAGTGGGATCCAGAACATAAAGAGAATGATCCACGTTATGCACGCTTCGGGATGGCTCCTAAAACTAAAGCCGATTACGCCTTTTTACTGCATGACCTCTACCATTTAAAGCCCAAAGGAATTATGACCATTGTCTTACCCCATGGCGTACTGTTTAGAGGCGGTGAAGAAGGTGCGATTCGCAAACAACTTATTGAGCAAAACCATATCGATGCAATTATCGGCCTGCCTGCCAATATCTTCTTTGGTACGGGTATTCCAACAGTAATATTGGTACTACGCCAACAGCGTGAAAACACCGATGTGTTGGTGGTGGATGGTTCCAAACACTTTTTAAAGGTGGGTAAGAATAACAAACTACAAGCCTCCGATATCAAACGTATTACCGATACGGTGATTAATCGCGAAAATATCCTGAATTTTTCAGCAGTAGTGACCAAAACCACTCTACGAGAAAATGGCTACAACCTTAATATACCAAAGTATGTGGATAGTGCTGAGGATGCTGAGAGTTGGGATTTACACGCCACCATGCTTGGCGGTATACCTGTGAGTGAAATCAACCAGCTAGAAAAATATTGGCAAGCCTTTCCAGCTTTACGAAATGCCTTATTTGCTAATAATTCTAGCCACTATGCAGAGTTAGCCATATCAACTAGCGAAGTTAAACAAACCATTACCCAACACAGCGAAGTGAACAGCTTCGCCCAAGGCTACGCCGACGCCTTTAGTGGTTTTGATGCCTATCTAATAAACCAACTTATTGAAAATTGGAGTAATGTCAATATTGGTCAACAAGAAGAGCAACTCAGTAGAGAGTTGTTTGGACGCCTCATGAAAACTTCCGTCAATAATATTTCCTTAATTGATAAGTACCAAGCTTACCAGTTATTGAATAATCAATGGCAAACCACTGTAGCTGATATAGAAATTCTGCAAACAGAAGGTTTTGCAGCGACTAAACAAGTTGATCCGCATATGGTCATTAAAAAAGCAAAAGGTAAAGATACCGAGGTACAAGATGGCTGGGTCGGTCACATCATGCCTTTTGACCTCGTGCAACGCACCTATTTGCATGAGGACTTGCACGCCTTGAAACAACAGGAAAACCGCTTGGGCGAAATAAGTTCTGAATTTGAAGAAATACTTGATTCATTGACGGAAGAAGAAAAAGAAGCGGAAACCATTAAGGAAAGTAAGAGTTTTATTAATGCAGTCGTAGCCAAAGAAGCTAAACAGCTTAAGCAGGAACAAAAGCAAAACGGCTCGTTTGAATCCGATAGCTATGAGACCAAAATAATCAAAATAGATGGGTTAATTACCGAAGAGAAATTGCTTAAAAAAGTTGTTAAAATCGACACAGAGGTTCTGCATCTTAAAACAAAAACAACAATCGAAAGCTTAAGTGACGACCAAGTTGATGCCTTGCTAGAACTGAAATGGATAACCCCATTATTGATCGAGCTTGAACAATTACCAGATAGCTTGATTAACACCCTGACTAACCAAGTAGAAAACCTAGCCGATAAATACGTCACCACCTATGGCGATGTTGCTAAGGAGATAAGAAAGACTGAACAAACGTTAGCAGGCTTACTAGATGAGCTAACAGGCAATGAGTTTGATGTGCAAGCCTTGGCTGAGCTAAAATCTATGCTCAATGGTGACCAATAATGGTTGAAAAAAAGACATTAGTTAGTGATTATATACCTGAGATTCGCTTTGAGGGGTTTGACAAGAAGTGGGATAAAAAAAAGTTGGGTCAGGTTCTAAATCTAGGCTCCAGTAAAAGAATTCATAGAGACGATTATGTTTCTTCAGGGATCCCTTTTTTCAGGGGATTAGAAATTTCAAAACTTGGTAAATCTTCTAAGTTAGAAAATGTATTGTATATTTCAAAAGAATCTTATCTTCAGCTGAAAGAAAGGTTTGGGGTTCCTCAAATTGGAGATATTCTTATTACTGCTGTTGGCACTCTAGGGAATTCCTTTATAGTGGTTAATAGTGAGCCATTTTATTTTAAAGATGGCAATTTGATTTGGCTAAGTGACATTAAGATAAACAATGAATATTTAAACACTTACATTGGTAACGGCATTGGACAGCAAAGAATTCTAGATAGTGCAGCAGGCTCTAACCAAAAAGCATTGACAATGGTCAACCTGAAGAATGTACTCGTAGTATTTCCCAACAAAAACGAGCAAACCAAAATCGGTAATTACTTCCAACAACTCGACACCCTAATCTCCCAGCATCAGCAAAAGCAAGATAAACTATTAAACCTTAAAAAATCTCTGCTCGAAAAAATGTTCCCAAAACAAGGAGCAGACGTGCCAGAGATTCGATTTAAAGGTTTTAGTGAGGTGTGGGTGGAGAAGGAATTAGCGGAAGTTTCTAATAGGTACGACAATTTAAGAGTTCCTGTTACTGCAACAGATCGAGTGCCTGGAGCAACTCCATATTATGGGGCAAATGGTATTCAAGATTTTGTTGAGGGCTATACACACGATGGTGAATTTGTTTTGGTTGCAGAAGATGGTGCAAATGATTTAAAGAACTACCCTGTACAATATGTAAATGGGAAAATATGGGTAAACAATCATGCGCATGTTATTCAGGTTAAAGAAAAAAATGCTGACAATTTCTTTTTGAAGTTATCTATTTCCAATATAGACATAGAACCATTTTTAGTTGGTGGTGGACGAGCGAAATTAAATGCTGAAGTAATGATGAAAATTGTTACCAGTGTTACAGTAAATGGAAACGAACAAACTAAAATCGGCAAACTCTTCAACCAACTCGACACACTCATCAATCAGCACCAAAGCCAATTAAAAAAACTCAATAACATCAAGCAAGCCTGCCTCGCTAAAATGTTTGTATAAGGGAGAAACAATAATCATGACATTTAATAGTGAAGCTGACTTTGAATCTGCCCTTGTCGATGAGTTAAGAAACCGAGGTTGGGAAGACGAAATAATAGCAAATCCTACTGAAGCGGATTTGTTACAGAACTGGGCAGAAATTTTATTCCAGAATAATCGGGATATTGACCGTCTGAACGATGTTCCACTCACCGAGACCGAAATGCAACAAATTGTGGAGCAAATCCGTGATCTGAAAACGCCCCTTAAACTCAATGGCTTTATTAACGGTAAAACCGTGGCCATTACCCGCGACAATGACCAAGATGCCTTGCATTTTGGCAAAGAGATCAGTCTTAAAATTTACGACCGCCAAGAGATAGCCGCAGGGCAAAGCCGTTACCAAATTGTGCAACAACCACGTTTTGCAAAAAAGTCCAAGATACTGAATGATCGTCGTGGAGATGTCATGCTACTGATTAATGGCATGCCTGTGATCCATATTGAACTAAAACGTAGTGGTGTGCCAGTAAGCCACGCCTATACTCAAATTGAAAAGTATTCTGCCGAAGGGGTGTTTACTGGATTGTTCTCTTTGGTACAGGTATTTGTTGCCATGGAACCAAGCGAGACCGTCTATTTTTCCAACCCTGGTATGGATGGTAAGTTTAACAAAGATTTTTACTTTCACTGGGCAGATTTTTACAATGAACCGATTAAGGACTGGAAAGGTATAACCTCACGTTTATTGTCTATTCCCATGGCGCATCAACTCATTGGTTTCTATACCGTTGCAGATGGCTCCGATGGCGTACTGAAGGTAATGCGTAGCTACCAGTACTATGCAGCCAATGCTATATCCGATAAAGTGTCTAAAAATAACTGGGGAGATAAAGACCGCTTAGGCGGTTATATATGGCATACCACTGGCTCTGGTAAAACTATGACTAGCTTTAAATCCGCCCAATTGATCGCTCACTCTAAAGATGCCGATAAGGTGATCTTTCTGATGGATAGAATTGAGCTTGGTGTACAATCTTTGCAAGAGTATCAAGGTTTTGCGGCTGAAGGTGAGGCCGTGCAAGCTACTGAAAACACTGCTGTGCTGATTACTAAATTAAAAAGTAGTGACCCTGCCAATACCCTTATTGTTAGCTCTATTCAAAAAATGAGTAACATTAGTGAAGAGGTGAATGATGAGGGAGTAAGCTTACAAAGTCATGATATTGAGACAATCAACGATAAACGTTTGGTGTTTATTGTGGATGAAGCTCATCGTTCGACTTTTGGCGATATGCTTATTACCATTAAAAACACCTTCCCTATGGCACTATTTTTTGGTTTTACTGGCACGCCTATTCAAGAAGAAAATCAAAAGAAAAAGAATACAACATCTACGATATTTGGTGACGAGCTACATCGCTACAGTATTGCGGATGGTATTCGTGATAAAAACGTCTTGGGTTTTGATCCATACAAGGTAATGACTTTTAAAGACAAAGATTTAAGACGAGAAGTCGCACTACAAAAAGCTAAAGCAAGCACCGAAAAGGAAGCCTTGGCAGACCCAAAGAAAAAAGAGACCTTTAACCGCTACATGCGCAAGGTCGCTATGGCTGGGCATACTGATACCAATGGCAAATATGTGAAGGGTATTGAAGATGAAGTGCCAAAATCTCAATACACGTGTGATGAACACCAAAATAAAGTAGTTGAAGATATTATTGAAAACTGGACGAGCTTGAGCCAAGACAGTAAGTTTCATGCTATTTTTGCTGTTAGCAGTATTGCCGAGGCCATTGAATATTATCGGCACATAAAAACAGCCATGCCAAAACTGAAAATAAGCGCCTTGTTTGATCCATATTTTGACGAAGGTAATACATATTCAAACAGTGTGTTTAAACAAGCCGGGTTGGTTGAAATCATTGAGGACTATAATGAACAATATGGTCAAGATTTTAGCCTAGCCAATCATGCAAAATTCAAAAGAGACATTGCCGCCCGACTCGCCCATAAAAAGCCATATTTGCGTATTGCCAATACACCAGAGCAACAACTAGATTTATTGATCGTGGTGAACCAAATGCTGACGGGATTTGACTCTAAGTGGTTGAATACCCTGTATATGGATAAGTGGTTAGAGTATGAGAATGTTATTCAAGCTTTTTCACGTACCAATCGTCTGTACATTGAAAATGAAAAACCTTTTGGAACTATTCGTTACTATCGTTACCCGCACAATATGGAGCGCAATGTTAATGATGCCATAAAGCTCTATTCTGGTGATAAGCCTTTCAACTTATTTGTGGATAAGCTTGAAAGCAACTTAAACAAAATTAATATCATCTATGATGACATTGTAGAATTGTTTGATAATGCAGGCGTTAGTAATTTTGAAAATCTTCCTGTTGACAGGACTGTTTGGGGCAACTTTGCGAAACTATTTAAGGGCTTGAATGATCATCTGGAGGCCGCTAAAATTCAGGGTTTCACATGGCAAGAGATGAGCTGTAGCTTTGGTGAGGAGAATGATAAAGAGCAAGTAACGTTGAAATTTGATGAAAATATTTATTTGACTCTTGTATTGCGCTACAAAGAATTATCAAGCGATGGAGAAGGTGGCGATGGTGGTTCCGACAATGTACCATTTGACATATTTGGCCATTTAACTGAAATAGATACAGGTCGCATTGATGCTGATTATATGAACTCCAGTTTTACAAAATACATAAAAACAGTGCAACAAGGTGGTGATGAGGACGCTATTCATAAAATTGTGACTGAGCTACATAAGTCCTTTGCTACTCTCACACAAGAAGAACAAAAGTTCGCTAATCTCTTCCTGAATGATGTACAACGCGGTGATATTACACTCGAAGAAAGTAAAACCTTCAGGCAGTATGTCGTCGAATACCAATGTAAGGCTAAAAACGCTCAAGTTACAAGAGTGGTAGATCTTTTGGGTAAAACAGATGCAGACGATATCACAGCCTTTATTCACAAGTTAAACAGCATGCTTAATACTGAGGTAAGCGATAGCAATATCAATGAATTTGGTCGTTTTGATGATTTGAAAACTTGTGTCGATAAAGATAAAGCCAAAGAATATTTTGAGGATCTGGAAGGCGAGAGTGTTTCGGCATTTAAGGTGAATGTGAAAATCAATTCCTTACTGCAAGATTTTATTATTCGTGGTGGCTTTGATTTGTAATTAATTTGAGAGGATCGAAAGCAAGGTTCCGAACTGTGACTGAATTTACCTTTAGAAACGGTATGGGAAAAATGAGCGTATGATAGTAAATGTGACTTACTGATATGCTCAGCCCATAAAGTCACTCAGAGCAGTATATCGTGGGTGTAAGAATAACATAAAAAAGGGATGGAAAACTTGAATAACAACTATTCTGTTTGGCAAAAAATAGACCTACATATCCATACTGATTTGAGCAAAACTACAAAAAATAATGATTATAAAGGTTTATTCTCTGTAGATACATTACATGAGAAATTGATTGAACAAGACGTTCGTATTTTCTCATTAACTGATCATAACATCATTAACCTACCTGCGTATCAAGAATATTATAATAATTTTAACTCTGAACAAGATCCACTTTTGCTACTAGGGATAGAATTAGATATCGAACGTAATGACAAAACATACCACTCTCTTCTTATTTTTAATTGTAGCAATTTTGAAGAAGTAGAGAGACTTAATGAGCGATTAGAGAATAAATTTGTAGAAAAAAAATTATCGCTTAATAACCGAAAGTTAACTGTAGATGAAGTTATTGCAGTTTTCCCTCTAGATGACTTTTTTTTCATTCCCCATGCTGGAAATACCAAAAGTATCGTAGATGGATATAGTGGAGAAATTGAAGAAGCACAAAAGATGTTAATCTTATTTCAAAGTCCATTAGAGAAAGTGCCAGAAAAAGTCAGACAAATCTACAATGATAATTTTGACAAAGTTCTATATGAAGCATTTAGAAACAAAGAAGATTATGCATACATTGAATTTTCTGACAATCACAACATCAATAAATATCCTTGTAAGCATAAGGGAGATATAGGAGATCACAAGTTCTATTACATTAAAGGTAGTAAAAATTACGAAACGCTTAGACTTGCCTTTATTGACCCAAAATCGCGTATAAAATCATTCGAAGATTATAACAAAATAAATGAATCTAGAAATTATATTGAATCTATAAAATTCAAGTGCCAAAATCTAATTACAGCTTCCGAGTTAAACTTCACCCCTCACTTAAATGTCATCATTGGTGGGCGATCAAGTGGGAAAAGTTTATTGATGGATATTTTAAGTAGAAGTATTGAGCAACTAGAAACAGATCAAAAATATGACACCATAGGTAAAAAATTAGAAACCGAAATAAAATCGAAATTCGATAGCTCATTCAAAAAAAGCACATCAGTAACAACTTCTATTATACAAATAAATCAAGGAGATATAGTAAATTTTTTTGAAAAAAAGCAACTTGAAGATTTAGCCAGAAAAACTGACAAATTAACACAATATAACCAAGTAAAAGAAAATTTTAGAATTGAAAAAAGCAAACTTACAAATACAATCAGTACTCTACAAAACCATTACAAAGATTTAACTGAATTACAATCTCCTAACAATTACATCTTACATAACCATACAATTGAAAAATATATAAGCAGCGAATATTTATTCAAAATAGATCTCATTAAGATAAAAGATCAACATCTTGCAAAAAGCGATTTATCAGATTGTGAAACACTACTAAATTCACTTATAACCAATCTAGATAGCCTAGAAAATAATCTAATACTTGAGTTTACTGATGAAGAAAAAACTATTATCAATAGTTTTGAGATATTGATTAAAGAAAATCAACAACTAGTAGAATTGGAACTCAAAAAGCGCAATCGACTAGATCTTTTCTTAGCAAAAGTAAAAGACAATATTTTAACAGCTAACTCCACTTTGAGCACCGAAGGTCAAGAAAAGGTTCAAGCTCAAGCCTTTATAGATGGTAAAATTTTGGCCTCAAAAAATCTTTTTAAAAAGCTATTTGAAATCAAACAGATTTCAAAGGAAATTGAATGTTGTAATATTTCGTTTAAAGAGGACATCATATTAGATTCTGAAAGCAAATTGTGCTTGGAGGTTACTTCACAAGACAAAGTTGACGTTTTGATTATTGAAGGTATTAAGCCACCAAACGATGACAATCTATATTTAAATCTTTTGAAACTTTCGAATGATGAGTACTCAATAAAAAACCATAACAATAACAAGCCAGATAGCTTAAGCAAAAAGATTACTACTCAATTGAAGAATATTTTCGATTGTTTTGATAATCCTAATGACTTCCTTGAATATAAAGATGGTACAAATTCAAAAAATAATAGTCCCGGATATAATTCTGAAAAATACCTACAAGTTATATTAAACAACCCATCTTCCAATATAATCTTAATTGACCAACCAGAAGACAATTTAGGGAATAAATTTATTTCTGAGCAGTTAGTAGATTTAATTAGAAATTTGAAATTTGAAAAACAACTATTTCTAATCACACACAACCCTGCAATAGTCGTATACGGTGACGCTGAGTCCATCATACTAGCAGAAAATGACTTGAACAATATTACTTACACCCAAATTAAGATAGAAGATGAAGTTGCACAACGCAATATATGCAACATACTTGATGGTGGTGAGTATATTTTTGATAACCGATCGAAGAAATACAACATTCAAAAATTATTAAATAAAGGATTATAACTTGGAAAAAATTACTATAAATATATTTATCAACTCTTCTGATGAGTTGACAATAAGTGTTCCAGATAAAGAGAACGTTAATATAAACATTACAGATGACGTTGATCTATCTGGGTATGTAAGCACTCTCACACGTCTAATCGACAATAATGTGCAAATTTCATTAAATAAATCAGAATCTGATGACCCTAAAATTAACTTAATTCAAGATACACTTGAAAATATAACAAAGTCATTCAATGATAGTGTGACTGAAAGCCAAACACCAGATACGGGTGAATAAAATCACTTTTACCTGGGTAGCTAACACGCTACTTTCATATATATGAGGTCATACCAGCGCTGACAATATTAATTGTTACTTACACGAACTGACTCCAACCACTGCTTTGCACAATCAGAAAATTGGTTGTCATTTAGTGACCCGTCGACATAATCTTGAAAGAGATCTTTTTTATCATTAGGGTAAATTGAAGTATTGTAGCCATACTCCTTACAAACTTCTAACCAAAGAAACTCAGCTCGCTGACTAGAGCCTTTCCTCATATCTGGATGAGCTTCACACTCAATAAATAGATTCGATAACTTATCAGAAGGAACACCAAGATCACTAGCTAACTTAGCAGCAAGAGCATATTTGTCCTGATCTGATAAAGTTGCAAGGTATTGCTCAAAAAGCACTGTATCTACCTGCATTAAATCATTGTTAGTATAGCCAAGAATAGGCACTCTGTACTGGTCTTCAGCAAACCACTTTTCAGGCTCTTTACCGTCATCAATCCACTGGCCAAGACGAAGTAGATCATGATACTCACCTTTCCAGTCAGTCAATGAAACTAGACAATCCGCAATATCACGTCTATCACCTTCATCTCCACCATGACCATTAACAATCTTGCTCACTTGAGATTTGTGCATTTCCAGATATTCAGCGATTTTCTGCTGTGTACCTCTGCCAGTTTTCTTAATTAACCACTGTGTAGCTAATTTAAAATGATATTTGTAATCCATGAGACTCTCCTTTGTCTTTTGAAGTTTCCTATCACGAAACTTCAACAAGTGCAACTTTATTACATTTGTTTCCATTATGTAAACTTTACCCTTGCTTTTAGTTTCAGAATATGAAAACTATGCGTTATGAAAAAGCACAAATGGATTGATGTTGCCAAATGGCTTAACGTTAAAAAGTCTTATCTTTCTCGTATCGTTAACGGAAGTATGAGACCTAGTCCCAAACGAGCGTTAGTGCTGATGGATATCTCAGGAATATCGCTTGAAGACTGGCTTTTACTCGATACTGAACTTTTAAAAATTGAGATAACTGCGGCTTATGAAGACTGCCACTGATGGTCTTTACTAATGGTTGTTACAAAATAATTATACCTAGGAAAAAAAATGGATAAAAAAGAAATGTTTATTAAGGATGCTATCATTTGCGTAATCATAGCAATTATTATGGTCTGTTTTGGAATATTTGGTGAAGCTAATTTAGCCTTTAAAGAGGGAATTGCTTTTTTTGTGTTTGGTAGCATTTTTACAACTATCACAGTTTTCATAGCAGATTTACTTCGGATTTTTGCAGCTCCTGATATAATTTTAACAGGTGGTTTTTCTGATAGTCTAAAGACTAAACTATTCTGGAAATTTGGCCCTCAGGGAATAGGCTGGGTAATAGGCTTACTTATAACCAATGGTTTTCTAGCTAATACTATAGGGCTGGCAGCCTTCGCTAGTTAAACTACTTAGCAGATCATCACCTCAATCAGAGACGATCTAATTAATTATTCGTAACGACCTCTGGTTAGTCAGTTAGGGTAATTTCTTAAAATGCTTGGAACTGTATCTAAGCCATTAGATGTTAAATGTATCCTGTTAGGCGTAGAAGCAAAAGATTTTGTAAGTTTAGTTTTTCATGGTTGAGAAAAGAACATGCCAGCAAATGAAACTTTAAGCATGTTGCATGAGTTGCTGGAATAGGCCCTTATTTACAACTAGATAGAGTTAATAATTAAATGGAGAGAAGAATGAAAAAGATTAAATTAGTCTGTTTAACCGTATTACTTTCTGTAGTAGTTACATATAGCTCAGCACAAGCTGGTAATAAGTGGTTAGACTATGGCAACGGAATGGTCAACCTGTCGCAAGTTACCCATATTCACCCTACTTCAACGTTTAACACATGCAATATAAAATTTGACAACTTCACGCTAACTCTATGTAATTCTGGCTTACCAACGAATCTTTATGACAAAAAGACTAACAGATTAAACGAAGATATAGCTGCGGAATTGGAAACGAATAATAAGGAAATACTTAACGATACAATCAAGGAGATAATAGACTTCTTAGACAGCAGTGACACCTACAGGGTGCTGTAGAACTCTTTGTCACATCGTAATTACTAATATAAGAAAAACTACTTCATGTGAGATAGCTCATACTTAATCTGACATCATACCTGCAAAAGTAGGTGGGGGACGTATACTTCTTGGCGTCCCCCATTAGAAGGCACTTAACCCTACGCCAAACGGCGAGAAAACCAGGCTGTAATGTATGATTTTATTTACATCGCTATAATGCAAGCTTTTCACATTAACAAAACTTATGCTGAGATGAATAATCAGGGTCTGGTCTTATAGCATCTCTAAAAGGCATATCTTCATAGCATTTTGCTTTTCTAAAGATCACAGGGTGAGTATCAGTTATCAACAATCCATTATGAGGTAACATTCTTCTTAATTGATCAGGCGCAAGTAAGGGATATGTAGACGTGGTATTATGTGACCCCATCGATTCACTTACAGTTTTATCGCCAAGTAAGTTAGAGATATATTGTGCAGTCTCATCATCGCCTACTTTTAGAACCGATATTGCTGAGCTATTTCCAATAAATTTACTCCATTCGCTAGGATAATCACACTTAAGATTACTAAGAGATTGAATAAAAAACCAAAGCCTTATTCCTCTTCCAGCCATAAGACCAACCGCCTGAGCAATAGCAGGTAATTTCCCAATAGTACCAAACTCATCTAAGTAAAAAGTAACAGGCCTCTCCATTGAACAACCTACTGATGTCACACCCTCAATAGCCATAGAAATCATTAACCTTAACCATCTATTATAACTTTCAAGTTTAGTCGGGGGAAGAACCAGGAATACCACTGTATCGACAGAACTGCGAACAAGCTCAGTAAAGCTAAAATCACTACTCGAAAGAGAATCCCTTATTTCTGGAGTATCCAGAAATCTGAGTTGGCTCAAACACGTTGACACAATACTGTACTTTTCAGTGTTACCATTGTTAGGGTTAAGCCCAGCATAGCGACTAAGCTTCATTCTTGCCAAACTGTTCTGAGGATAATCACCTTTATTTTCAACTATAATTTTAGCGATCGCAATTATTCCAGGAACGTCACCAGAGAGTAGTTCCTTAACTCTCCCCAAAGATTTTTCTTCGCTCGGGGTCTCAACGACATAGGCTATTAAACCAGCGATTAATTCTTGAGCCGAATTACCCCAATGCGGATCTTTTCCCTCAACAAGTATCAGACTGGTCGTGATATAAGTAATCTTTCCAGCGTAATCTAGATCTGTAGCATTAATTTCACTAAGTGGATTATAGCGAGCGATACATTCAACCACAGATACCTTTTTTCCATAATGTCTGTTCACTTCTTGGAAAGGATCTAAGATGAGAACCTTTTTACCAATACCTCTGAGATATTCAGCAGTATTCCATGCAATTTCCCCCTTAGGATCTATTACAAATGAAGATCCTTTAGCCCATAATAAATTAGGAATTACTTGGCCTACAGTTTTACCAGATCTAGAGCCACCTATAGTAAGAAGATGACTGTCAACTTCTACCATTAAATGTTGGTCTTGATTCTCATGGTTCCCTATGAAACAATGCTTACCTGACAAATTAGATTCATTAACCGTTCCTGTGTCCATATCTAGCGCAAATCGAGCTGTTCCCTTTTGTGATACATTTATATTGTTCATACTACATCTCCAAAGTTACAAACTACGCCCCCTAGAAGGGACATAGTCTTTGTTTTTAATATTGTCTGCATCTAATTTCTTTGTAGCTTCTAAAGACTTCTTTCTTTCCAGTTCAGTACAGGCTAGACCTTTGTACCTTGTAGCTTCTCTATCTAAACCTTGCTCCTTTAAGCTCCTATGATCTACTCGCTCACGTAACCCTATTTTTTCAAAAGCCTTATTCATATCTCTAGCCCAAGACTCTCTCCAGTTTTGCACTAAACTTCTATCATTCCATGACCGATTTTTAGCGGTAAAACCTTTTTCCCCTACATCCCTCATTGTGAGAAGTATATGAGCGTGTATATTTCTCTGATCACCTTTAACAGGAGCTTGATGTATAGATATATCAGCAACCATTCCTTTAGTAACAAACACTTTCTCTACAAAGCCTATCAACAGTTCTTCATGCTGTCTTGCATTTAATGAATGTGGTAATGCTACGACTACTTCTCTTGCCAACTGCGAGTCTTTCCGCTGCTCCTTCTTTTCTATTTCAGACCATAAGGCACTACGATCTTTAACAAGATCCTGTAACCAAACAGGTGAATCATCTGGGATTAAAATAGCTGAAAAGAGGGTTCTATCTTTTTTACTATGGTCAAATGATTTACCAGTATATTTATCTACAAGCCTAGACCTGCTATTGTAAGCGGCCTTCCTTAGACAGTTACTGCCATTACTTCTAGATATTACTTTTACTGAGTGATGATAATAGTTCTCCTTCATTACCTACCTCTTGGTATTCAGTTAACAATATAACGCGCATCACCTTATTATGAGATATCTGTCATATCTTTATGTTTATAATACTCGTTCGTGCACTTATACGTTGAGTTCCTTCTTAATTTATTCTTTGGTGCCAGAAGGGAAATAAGAAGAATTATCTCGTATAATTGAATACTTTTCAGCTGGTCTTCCTCTTTGCGCTACCATTGGTAGTTTTGTTAGTGCTTTCTCCTGAACAAGAAAACTAAGAAGAAATTTTACATCATCACCGTCTATAGCTTTATTTCGTACAGCTAAGGTTACTTCTCCTTTTGAAAATATATCTCGACCTATGGAAATAATAGCTGCTACAACTAAGTCAATTTTTACTTTTGATGGTTCTTCGCTTTTTGCGGCAAATTCTATTTGTACTGGATCGTTGGAAAAATGGGGTGAATGGACTTTCTTTGTATTTAGAGTAACCCTCATATTATTGTTAGATCGTAAAGCAATCTCAGCCAGAGCAGTCTGGCAAAAAATAGGCTTACGTAGAGTAAGAATCGTGTATACTAAACGTGTAGAAGTGTGAGCATTCCTAGATGCTGTCACTTCTGATTCTTGATATATGTCGTATCCAGGGGTCTCATAACGAGATTCTTCTAATTGTTTATTTAATCTATAATATTTCGGTACCTCCTCCAATGTAGTCTCGATAATATTATGGGAATCACTGAATAGATCGAATGTTTCACATGGTGGAATAACGATATTTAATTCTGTCGCACTAAAAAGTGTGACAGATCGTGATGTATCTTTTACTTTTGCTAACTTTTTCTGTCTTTTACTCAATGGGACCTCCAATTTTAAGAAAGGACTATGTCGTACTCCCAAGAGAGATCACGACATATATTTATCAAGATTCATCTAAGGGACTTACTGTTATTTTCGTTGTAACCTTAGCAATTTCAACAGTCCCATCAAGAGACAACGATATGCCCTCCACTTTCGTGTCAAAATCAATTACCGCATTTTTAAGTATATGCTCAGGAAGCTCGGATAGGATTGCAGGGACATCAGGCATAATACCGTTAGGTTTGTTTACTAAAACTTTGTTGTTATGTGGCATATTATTTCCTCCAACATTGATTACAAGATAGCTCTACTCTCCCACTGCCCTCTAACCATTCGAAGAATGACTCTTTCTCGAATGTTACAGTTCTTCCAACCTTAAAAGAGGGAGGAGAGCTTACACTTGGGTCACTTTGAAGGTTGGCTATTGTCTTTGGGTTTATAGCCATGCCTGTAAGTTGCCCTAGATGATGTCTGGCAAAAATTGGAGGGAATTTTCTTTTAATATCCTGCAATAGTTGATTTGATGAGATAGCGGTGTTTTTCATAATTTTCTCCTTTGTCTTTTGATGGACGATAACTTGTTTTTTATGTGATTTATTCACATATCGTCCGGCGGAAGATAAAGGGATTTTATTACATTGTCAACCGTTATCGTCCTTTTTCTTTTGACGTAGATAGATTTTTGGTATAAAAAGAACAACGAAGATAAAAAACACCTACAGTATAGAGTTAGATAGTTCCTGAAACGGTTAAAGAGTAAATCAAATTTTTGAAACAATAGAAGGAAACAAATGGCAGGTAACTACAGACACATATACATTGAAACAATAGAGCAAATATTACTTATGAATCTAGTAGCAAGGGAGCTATGGCATACAGATGAGAGCTTTAAACACAATATGCAAGAGATCAGAAAACTAAACTATGTTTTTACCTCTAAAGAAAATTTCACTCACGAATTTGGGAATGAGACCTATCACGATTTATCTCGCACATTGAAAGATGCTTATATTAGTAATTATGAGGCAAGAAGTGATTATAAAGAGCGGATATTAACAATTCAAGAGGTTAAAGAAAATATTTCAAAGCCTTGGGAAAATAATATCCATTCGCACCAAAATATTTTTACAGAAGGCGTCAATGCCCCTTTAAAAAGGTACAAAGTATGGGAGATTGGAAACGATCCTGCGAGTAAAAGAATTAAAGAAGTTAAAGAAAAGCAAATCTTTAACCTATTACGCATGTTTTTTGAAACACTCGATTCTGGACGCAATTCATTGCCTGAAGCTAAAATAGGTAGTCATTCGATAAATGATCTTTATTTGAATTTTCTTCCTAGATTGAAGATACCTACAAAGAAGGCTGGATACAGCTATGAAAACTTGTACTTGAGTTTGTATCATTTTGATGCTGTACTGACAGAGATAAAAATAACTGAAAAGGAAATTAAAGAACTAGACAATTCCTCCTTAGAACAAGTTTTAGCTTGCTCCCAGTTGGCTAACAGTATGTACATGTGCAACTTCAAAAATAATATTTCAACAAAATCTTCGATTAACATAAAAGACGCAAAAAACGCCCCCATAACTCAGTTAATAGCTAAATACATAAAATTAGGTCTTTATAAAGAACCATACGAAAAGGCATGTAAAAGCAATAATGATGAAAAAAAAGTTTATGCTGAAGAAATAGGCGCCCTTGTAAAGGATGCTCTCATAGAACACCTATTGAAAGATACAGGAACCAATGAACTTGCCAAATATGACTACAAAACTTTTAAGAAACTGATGAAGGAAAATGGAAAAATAGGATTAGTTAAACGAATAGACGGCATAGAAGCGCTTTGCTATGCACTGTTGGCGTACGATTATATTGAAGAAATTCGAGGAAATAAGAGTGAAGTGGGAGAATCTTTACTAAAGGCAATTACAGAGACTAAGATCAACCACTACCTTGGCAAGGGTATGACAAATTTCCCTGAAGAAGGAGTCAAAAAACAACTTCGGAAGATCTTACGCGAGATTAAAAAGGGGAGGTACACAAATATGTATATTGACTTGAGAGAAAACAGCCTCAAAGTAATGACAAGAACCTTAATATATCCTACCTTTTGCTAGAATGATTAGCATGTATTTGATAACAAAAGGATATACATTCATGAACAGTGTTGCTTCCGACTCATTCCCACAGTAACCCGAATAAAGTTGCCCAGGAGTTGCCCAATCCCATTAAAACGAAAAAAGGACTTACATCACAAAAGCTGTAAGTCCTTGAATTTCCTGGTGCACTCGGCGCGATTCGAACGCGCGACACCCAGGTTCGAAGCCTGGTGCTCTATCCAGCTGAGCTACGAATGCACAATGTGAGGGAGAATTAACATTTTCTAAAGGGAAGGTCAAGCCGGTTCTCTTATTCTCAACTTGTGAAAATGATATTTTTATATATAATTATTTATGATCTTAAAATTGAACAACCTAAGCTATTGATAATAATTATCAACCCTAGTAGTTTAATTTTGCATTTTCTATGAAATTACTAAGTTAGCCCTATAACCCTCTTCCTTTAAGAAAATTAAAATATGAATTTTATATATGAAAAAGTGACCTTTTTATTCGACCCAATTCACCACCTTTGGGAACATGAAAAGATGCACAAAAAAATCGCAGTAGCCCTAGTTGTATTCTTCTTAGCTACAATTACAGTGATAGAGCTTAACCGCCAAGGCCTACTTCCTAATTTGTTAGCTGCAGTGACACCACTAAATCATTTTTATGCTGTTCAATACGCTTTCACAGTGGTCTTAATTACTGAAGTAATCAGCTTGATCTTTACTATTCCATGCTCTTTTTCTAGATCTGTTGGTAAACAGTTTGAAATTCTAGCTCTGATCTTAATGCGGAACGCCTTCAAAGAGCTAGCTGATTTCACAGAACCAATTACATATGCCGGCAACCAAGAAGCTGTTTTGAGAATTTTATCCGATGGATTTGGAGCCTTGATAATTTTCTCATTACTTGGTGTTTACTATATAGTGCAAAGAAATAACCCGGAAGAACCGATCGGATCACTGGATCTATTTGCCTTTGTAGCGGTAAAAAAAGGAGTAGCCCTATTCCTATTAGGAACATTTATATTCATGGGCATACGTAGTGGATTTATGGCACTAACGGGAATCGAGCATGGTGACTTTTTACATAGCTTTTATACAACTCTTATTTTAGCAGATATCTTTCTGGTCTTGGCATCTCAATGTTTCCAACCATCGTTCCACGCCATATTTAGAAATTCAGGGTATGCTTTATCTACTCTGATAATACGAATTTCCC
The DNA here is from genome assembly GCA_051531995.1 of Desulfotalea sp. Taxonomy (GTDB): domain Bacteria; phylum Desulfobacterota; class Desulfobulbia; order Desulfobulbales; family Desulfocapsaceae; genus Desulfotalea. Next base: position 153,291 of record JAOPTU010000005.1, on the reverse strand, counting down.
TTGCAGCCCCAGCATTTTACAATGTTCTCTTAGGAATCGCCGCTGCCCTGTTCGCCATCTTCTTAACCTATGGAAGTAATAAATTATTTAAGCCAGATACCCCCAAAAAGGTCCATCGCCAAGAGAGGAATAAAGCCTAATGTACATCACCCATCCAAATGCGATATACTACTAAAAACTTTATTATTCAGAGAGCACAGAAGACTCGAAAAGTTATGTGCCTGATAATTTGAGAAAATAACATAGTGCAGGATACACGTAGGTATTGGTGTAAATTATCCGATACCTACATGCGAGATTGGCAGTGCTGTTACCTACTAAGATCATATTCTGCTACATTTCTAACCAATGCTCTTAATTTTTTTTCATCTTTTATTCCAGGCGAAACCTCAACCCCAGAATTAACATCAAGACAATACGCACCACTGCTAATCACCGCATCGACCACATTATCAGCATTCAATCCACCAGCAAGAATTAGTGGTTTTTCAAGTCGTAAATCCTTTATAATTTTCCAATCAAAGATTTTACCTGTCCCTCCAGACTCACCCTTGAAGTACGTGTCCAATAGGTATGCTGAAACAAACTCTTTGTATAAGGTAAAATTTTCAGACTCAACACCCTCTCCAACGCTAAATACCTTTATTATTTCTAAATGTGGTGCTTTATTCTGAATATCCTCACAATATTTAGGGCTTTCATTACCATGTAATTGAAGATGGGTAAGAGAACAGGTTTGGGCGATATCCAGTAATTTATCCACACTCTCGTTCACGAAAACGCCAACCTTATCAACAAACGGAGGCAAAGATTTTACAATAGAATTAACGACAGATGGATCAACATATCTTTTTGATTTTTTAACAAAAATAAACCCCAGAGCATCCGCTCCGCACGATACCGCCATCAGACTATTTTCAAGATCGGTATTACCACAAACTTTTATGCGAGTTCTAGCCATTGCCTCTCATTTCCTCTATCACATTTTTACCAGTACCCATACGCATCAAAGTTTCGCCGATGAGAGCCGCACATATATTGTTATCAATCAGTTCCTGTAAATCAGCACTAGTTTGCAAACCAGATTCACTAACCATGGGAATTTCAGATGGTATAATTTTTCTCATTCTAAGACTAGTGTTAATATCGACAGAAAAATCTTTTAGGTTCCGATTATTAACACCAATCAACTTTGCCCCTGCTTCCATTGCCATCTCTGCTTCTTTTTCATCATGAACTTCAACCAAAGAATCCATGCCCAACTCAGCAGCAAGAGCTTGAAAATCTTTTATTTGGCTTGTTTCGAGGATGGCAGCGATAAGTAAAATAGCATCGGCACCACAATGGGATGCCTCTTTTATTTGCAATTCATCTATCATGAAATCTTTTCGTATCACAGGTAAACTAACCTGCCTTCTCACTTGCATCATATAGAGAAGATCACCCTTGAAGAAATCTTTATCAGTCAAAACTGATATTGCTTGGGCACCACTTTCTTGATAATTTTTGGCTATTTTTACTGGATCAAAATCGTGACAAATTATACCTTTTGAAGGAGATGCCTTTTTCACTTCAGCAATAACAGACAGATCTTGATGGGTAACGAGAGCATTAATAAAACCTCTTGGCGGATCGATAGTCACCTCTTCCATCTCTTTAGGTTTTCTAATTCCGATCTTTCTTAACTCCGCAACCTCTTCTTTTTTTCGTTCAACAATTGTGTCTAGAATTGTGCTCATTTTTATTTACCTTTGTTACAAAAATCAATCAGCTCTTGCAGTTTAGCTTTAGCCGCACCCGATTCAACTATTTGCCTCGCTAACACTACGCCTTTTTTAATACTCGTAGCCTTCTCGGCCGCAAATAAAGCCGCACCTGCATTTAAAAGTACCATATCTAACCTTGCACCAGGCTTACCATCTAACACATCTCGTACAATAGCCGCCGATTCAGCGATACTGTCGCCACCTGTTATGTCCTCAACACTTGCCAAACTCAAGCCAACATCTTCAGGACTAATAACATACTGCTTAACCTTGCCAGCAAAAGATTCTGCGATATGTGAAATACCGCAAACGGTTAATTCATCCATATTGCCCTCACCCCAAACAACAAGACTACGCTTTTCACCAAGTTTCATTAAAACTTCAGCTAGAACTGAGGTTAAATCTTTATCGAAAACACCAATTAACTGAACATTCGCTCCCGCTGGATTTGTCAAAGGACCTAAGATATTAAAAATTGTTCTAATACCCATTTCTTTTCTTGGCCCAATAGCATGTTTCATAGCTCCGTGTAACATTGGGGCAAAAAGAAAACCAATACCCACTTGCTGAACAGCTTTTGAGATCTGCTCTGCAGGCAAGCTTAAATCAACACCAAGTTCTTCTAACACATCGGCGCTACCACATTTCGAGGACACAGCTCTATTGCCGTGTTTAGCAATTGGAACTCCTGCGGCAGCGACAACGAAAGATGTAGCAGTAGAAACATTAAAGGTATCTGCGCCATCACCACCGGTACCAACAATATCCATCAAAATATTGCCAGAACTAGTATCTACACCGCCATCGATATAGGTCGCCTTTTCCCTCATAACCCGTACGGCACCTACTATCTCATCAACGGATTCACCTTTCATCCTAAGAGCAGTTATAAACGAGGCAATTTGGGCAGGAGTGGCAAGCCCAGTCATAACCTCATTCATCGCACTAACCATCTCTTCTTCACTGAGATTGGTGCCCACAACTATTTTTTTTATTACATCCTTAATATTCATTATATTCTCTCAAACATGGAAATTTTTTTCAGTTTCCTGCGATTTTATTTTCCGTAGTCAGCACTCATAAAATTAGCTAACAAAGCAACTCCTACTGGGCTCATAACCGACTCAGGATGAAACTGCACACCTTCTAATAAAAGCTCTTTATGTCTAATACCCATCAGCTCACCTTGGTCTGTATGACAAGTCGCTTCAAAACATGAAGGTAAATCTTCTTCCTCGACAATTAGTGAATGATAGCGCATTCCTTCAAAAGGACTAGGTAGGCCAGCAAAAACACCTTTACCATCGTGGATCATTGGAGATGTTTTGCCATGCATCAATCTCTTAGCTCGCACAACAGGAGCCCCGAAAGCATATGCCATGGATTGATGTCCAAGACAAACTCCCAAGATAGGAAGCTTACCCGCAAAATGTTTTATAACCGCTACCGAAATCCCTGCTTCTTTAGGAGAGCAGGGGCCGGGTGAAATAAGAATTTTTTCTGGCGCTAAAGCCTCTATTTCTGCGATGGTTATTTTATCATTTCGCACAACCTTTATTTCCTGCTCATATCCATTTTCTAAGGCAGTTGTAGCAATGGTTTGAACTATATTGTAGGTAAATGAATCGTAATTATCTATGACTAACAACATGAAAAGCACTCCTTTAATCCTAAAAATAATATAGTTAGAGCTTTTAAAATCCAGCCTGAGCCAACTCTAAGGCTCTTCGTAAGGCCATAGACTTATTTATGGTTTCTTCGTATTCAAGCTCGGGTACCGAATCTGCTACGACACCTGCTCCTGCTTGAATATAAAGATCCTCACCTTGCAACACAAAGGTTCTGATAGTAATACAAAAATCCATATTTCCAGAAAAACCGAAATATCCCACCGAACCTGCGTAAGCACCACGTTTTTCGGGTTCTAGCTCATCTATAATCTGCATTGCCCTAATTTTGGGTGCACCAGAAACTGTACCTGCTGGAAAAGTTGCAGCAAGAACATCAAACTGATCCTTACTATCATCAATCTCGCCTCGAACACCTGACACGATATGCATTACATGGCTATATTTCTCTATCACTAACAAATCGTTCATACTAACGCCGCCAGGTTTTGCCACCCTACCAACATCATTTCGCCCTAGATCAACAAGCATTAAATGCTCTGCCCTCTCCTTAGGATCAGCCAACAACTCCTTCTCTAGCGCCTGATCCTCTTCGATGGTCTGTCCTCTTTTCCTAGTTCCTGCTATTGGTCTTAAATCGATATAATTATCCTGTTTTTTCACTAAAATCTCAGGTGAAGAACCAATCTGAATAATATCACCTAATTTCAGAAAGAATAGATATGGGCTAGGGTTGATATGCCTTAAAGCTCTATATAGAACCAAAGGATTTATATCAGTTTTGGTATGAAATCTTTGGGATAAAACGACCTGAATAATATCGCCTGAGAGAATATACTCCTTAGCTTTCTCAACTATCTGACAAAATTCTTGCTGGCTAAGATTAGAGCTAAACTCATGAGACAAATTGCTTCCAGACTCCGCCTGCTTAAGATATGAAGTATCAACAGGACTTTTCAACTGGCTCACAACCTTCTGTATTTCAAGCTTGGTCTGCTCATATAGGTCGGTATAATTTCCAGCAGCAGCCGTTGGTACCCAACAAATCACTGTGACCATTTGTCTGAGACTATCGTGGGCGAGAACTATTCTTGGAATTATAAGAGATGAATCTGGCTGATCGATATCCTTACGATTATCTGGTAGCTCCTCCATGAAGCGTACCATTTCATAGCCCATGAAACCAACTGCGCCGCCACTAAAAGGTGGTAAATAATCGGCATTAGATGCCGACAACTGTTCGACCAATTCTTTTATTTTTTCTAATGGATTAGCCTGAAAGACATCTACATTCGGTTCATCATTTCTATAATCAGTTATGATTACCTCTTTGCCTTTTGATTCAAAGCTAAGAAGCGGATCGTAGCCTATAAAAGAGTAGCGCCCCCATTTCTCACCACCCTCCATGCTTTCAAACAAGAAAACCTGCTCACGATCTGCGGCAATTTTTGTAAATAAAGTTAGTGGAGTATCAAAATCAGCTACAAATTCATGGCATACTGCGACTAAACCATGTTCACTTGCTTGGGATTGAAAATCATTTAGCGCAGGAAAGAAAACTGACATGAGCTGTACTCCTATAAAATATTATTACAAAGGTTATGCACCTTTTCGGTCTTTCCAAATTACAATTTACAACATATCACCGCCCTAATGTTTCTACAAGTAGAAACATTAGGGGACAAAAAAAAGAGACCACAAAACTGAGGTCTCTTTCAAAAGCTTTTGGTCTTAGTAAGGACTAAGCAGCAAGAGCAGCGTTTACACGCTTGGTCAAACGAGAAATCTTACGAGAAGCAGTCTTCTTCTTAAGAGTTCCCTTACTTGCAGTCTTCGCAATTCTAGAAATAGCTTCCTGAAGTGCTTCTTTAGTTCCCTCACCAGCTTCTATAGCTAGATCAAGTTTCTTAAGACTGGTTTTCATTGCTGTACGATTTGCTTGATTACGTAAACGAGCAACTTGAGACTGACGATTTCTTTTCTCAGCTGATTTATGATTAGCCACGAACTAACTCCTTTTGTTTCAAATATTTCCTGCTAAACAAAATGCGAAGCAAGATAATTATAATTTTGTATTGTTTAACTGTCCGCAGACAGTGAATTCCCAACGAAAGACTGTAACTTATAATATGAGAAAGAGATAAAGTCAATAAAACTTTCATCTAAAAACTTCTCACATTATAAAGAGCAGAATGACATACCTTCCTATTCAAACTACTATCACCACACCTAGGTGCTTAGACTATTGTAAAGTGCCTAAATAATTAAAAGTCGGCAACTTACCTCCCCTCGTCACACCTGCAAAACGAGCTGACAAATCATCCAGTCCCCTAGCATCACTCAAACCACCACTTAAATCGACAACAACATAATTTACTCCCATAGCCTTAATATCTTGCAAATATGGCAGTAGCGAGAATGGCTTATTAGGATGGGTTTGAGTGAATCCGTCCTTCTTCCTAACCACAAAACTCTCTTCTTTTGGACTAAAAACATTCCTACCAAAGTGAAAATGTGATGATGCTAACCGTGCAGTATAAAGTGGCGGCACCCCATAAACAGTCATACCAACAGGGATTTTTGCAACCTTCTCGCTATCTCTATATGTAGTCGTTAAGTCATTAAAAGTGGCAAGACTGGTATAGAGATTTTCTCGATCAGTCTCCATCGAAAATTGCACAGATTCCAAACCAATTTTCGAGGCAAGCATAATTCCTTGTGCATTTAAGAAATTGAGAGAATAGTCACCGAAAAGAGTGACTTTTTCCCGACCAAACAGCTCCAGCTGACTCCAATGGGCAATCTGAAAAGAACGATATCCCGAAGAAACAAGAAGCTTAATATTTTTTCTTGCCTGATTGAGATCATTTTCCAATATAACTGGTGGCAAAGCCCAAATAACCTGTCTGGCATTTTTCCCAAGGTATCTTTTTATTTGTGATGCCTGTCTAATCATAGCCCTATCAAAGCTAAGAATAAAACGATCTGGTGTAAAAGGTAGTGGCCCCAGTATAGTTTTAGGTGAATCTAACCTTAACCACCACTCCATAGGCAGACGTAGCTGCTTATGGAGATTGTCCATACCAGGCTTTGCCCGACGGCTGCTAACTCGCGCTTTAAAAGAATTTTTCTTTGGCTTCATGGTGTTGCGCTTAATATCTTCAAACTCTATGAGCCCTTCAATTGGCTCAAGAAGTAATGGTACAGTTTCACGCTGGACATATTTTATTTTACCAAGCTGCTTCTTGTTTAGTTCAACAAGTTCACTTTTCTTTCTAGCAATAGGCAAATTCCCTGCCGCCTTAATAGAGCTCTTACCGTCAACTTTATAAACCTCACAGCTAGCAAAACGATACTCTTTAATCTGGGGAGGCAAAAGAATACGCACCTGACTTCCACCTCGGGCTGATTGAATATCCTTGCCTGAATCGCTTAGTAGTTCCTTTAGACTAAACGCGGTTCTATCTCCACCCGGTTCAATATGCAGTCGCAGGCGATCTCCTAAGTTAACATTATCTTTCAAACGCAAACGTGCATAGTTATCGCCAGATTTGTCTTCAATCTTAGTGAATCTACCCAGGTGCAAACCCATATTACCAGAATGAAGATGACTAATAGCCTCAGCTGGCTGTGGGGAGAAAAAGTAGCCTGGGCTAGTTTTCCTACTCATTGCCTGTTGGGATAGCTTTTTCGCTTCCACAAGTGCTTCAGGGAAATCAGATTCACTACTATCCATCACCGTACGATAGGCACGAACAACATGTTCAACATAATGAGCAGAACGAAGACGGCCCTCAATCTTTAAGGAGTCAATACCTATTGCTTGAAGTTGCGGCACAACCTCTAGACCCTCTAGGTCATTCATGGAGAATAGATACTCAGCTTTACTTTTAGCAGTTCCTCTGATATTTGGTTGTGATTTCTGCTTTGCTCCACGCCTTGGCTTTACGTTTTTTCCACCTTTTCCAAGCTTTTTACTTCTATGCTGCTCCATAACAGAAGATGAAGAACCTTCTCTATATGCTCTTCGACATGGCTGCACACAGCGACCACGAAGCCCAGACTTGCCGCCTAAATATGACGAAAACAGACACAATCCAGAATAAGAAAAACACATCGCACCATGGATAAAAATCTCAAGTTCGGTCTCAGGGGTTTTTCTGGCAATGGTCTCGATTTCTTTAAGCGTCAATTCACGTGCAAGAACCACACGCTCACAACCCATATTAGCCATTACATTAACCGACTCCGAGTTATGGGCCGTAGTAAGGGTCGAGCCATGGATAGTGATCCCAGGAAAAAATTCATTAATGAGTCGAATTAAACCCATATCCTGAACAATAAGACCATCTGGGCCCATTTTTTCTATGAGTGCAAGATCATGGACAATCGAATGAATTTCTTTTTCTAAGATTAGACTATTTGCCGCAAGATAGATTTTTTTATCACGTTCGTGACAATAATCTATCATTGCTCCGATTTCATCTAACTGTAAATCACGGGCAAGGTTACGTGCATTAAATCCAGGTGCACCTATGTAAACGGCATCTGCGCCACTCTCTAGGGCAACATGGAAATTTTGGATATTGCCAACTGGGGCTAATAATTCCATTATTTTTTTCCTCTTATATTCACGGGCAATAAAAAAGCACGGTTTATACACCATTTTAAAATAGCATAATCCGTGCTCAAAATGATAGGGGACTAGGGACTTTCAAAAATAAAATTTGCAAATAACACATTTGGGACTACGACACCAAGTTAACAGTTCGTAGCAATCAATATTGACTACATTGAGAAATCAAATATTTACTCAATGTCTCATTAATTTAAATAATCCTATTCTATGCCCGCTCCACCACTACTTCAGTACAAATATTTTCTTCACTCAAAGCGACTCTAATTCTTTCGTCATTCTGAATTTCAGTTGTCAGCCCCACATAATCTGGCTGAATAGGTAATTCTCTCTCACCCCTATCAATAAGGGTTGCAAGCTGTAAGGTTGCTGGCCTGCCATAATCGAAAATAGCTTCAATGGCGGCTCGCACAGTTCTGCCTGAAAAAACCACATCATCTACCAAAATAATATTACTATCTTCAACAACAAAGCCGATATCAGTAGTCTTAACCACTGGATTTTGTTCAATAAGGCTCCAATCATCACGGTACAGATTGATATCCAAACTACCAAAGGGAATATCACGGCCTAATTTTTCACAAAGTAGAGCATGAAGTCTGGTTCCTAAATGAACTCCACAGGTATAAATCCCCACAACCGCCAAATTCTTAACATCTTTTTTTTCGATAATTTGCAGACAAATGCGTTCTAGAGCGATATCAATATCTGCCGCTTGCATCAATATTCTTTTATTGGTCATATCTTTGATTCTCTATAATTGTTTTGCAATCTTCCTTGTAATAATATGAGTCCTACCTACCATCGCAGGAATATCAGAAATTAGCTTGGTTTTAGTGGTAAAAATATTATTTTTGATTCCTAGTCCAGAAAAAATCGACACCATATTTATCAACCAAGTTTATCGCCTCTGGAAACGCTGCACACTCAGCATCAAAAACCTTTGAGGCAATATCGTTAATCTCATCTTCATAACCAATCATCACTGATTTTTGCAGAATAATAGGCCCTTCGTCATAAGCTTCATTGGCGAAATGGACCGTACAACCGCTGATAGTACAACCTTTTTCTTTAACTGCTCTATGCACACGACTTCCATAAAAACCACTACCACAAAATGACGGAATCAAACTAGGATGGATATTCAGAACCGACTTTTGCAGGTTTTCAGGTGGTGTATACAATTTCAAGTAACCTGCCAAGCAAATTATATCCACATCGTAATCAGCAATAATTTTATTGATTGCCTCATCGCTATCCGCAAAATACTGGGGATAACCGTAATTCTCAGCCTTTGTCAAACCAAGGGCTGCCTGCACATTGGAAATAACCACTTCCACTTTAGCATTGAGCATGCCCGCTTCAATATTCTCGTGAAAATTATCAAGGGTTCGCCCACTGCCCGACAATAGCACCGCCATCTTTAACATCTTTTACTCTCCGGCAAAAAAGCTATTGCTATCAACATCGACCTTATCAAGCCAAGCTGAAATCGCAGTGTCATAGGTACTAGTTAACTGAAAGACCTTTGCGGCTAAACGAAAACGAGTTTTAAGACTGGTATTCCCAGTAGCCTTAATCTCAGCAATAACAATCGGATAGTCTGCTGGGTCAACAATAACAGTAACATCATTAAAGTTTTTAGCGGCAGCTCTTAGCATTGTGGGACCACCGATATCAATATTTTCAATGGCATCAGCAAGACTGCAATTCGGGTCGGCTATTGTCTTTTCAAAGGCATACAGGTTAACCGCAATCAAATCGATATTTTTCAACCCATGGTCCTGGCACTGCTTAACATGGTCATCATTTTCTCTTTGATTTAAAATACCGCCATGAACTTTAGGATGAAGAGTCTTTACACGACCATCCAACATCTCAGGAAAACCTGTAAATTCAGAGACATCCTTTACAGTCAATTTGGCATCACGCAATTTTTTAGCAGTTCCACCAGTGGATAACAATTCAACGCCAAGTTCCGCCAGCTCACCTGCGAAACCTTCGATACCAGCTTTATCTGTTAAACTAATAAGTGCTCTTTCGACCTTTTTCACCGCAAACTCCTTGTTATAAAATTCCCTAATCCTTAGATTACATCCTAAAGATTAAAATTTAATCTTTTCTCACAAACTCAATTATTTTCCTACGATCTCTTTTGCTTGGTTTTGAAGCTGGGGGACTGTGACTAACATTCAAAGCCTTGCGAAGTTGCTGTCCCTCTTCTCGCTTGCTTATACTATCAGCACTTTCTTCATATAATTTTTGGGCAACAGAAGCAGGTCCCCTCCTAGGTGCCAAGCCTAGAACCACAATGACAAATTCCATCTGCGCCTTGCCAATCACCAACGTATCACCGACTACAACAGCTCTAGCGGCCTTCACACGATTACCGTTCAAATGAACTTTACCACCATTCACGGCCTGTGAGGCAAGTGACCTAGTTTTGAAAAATCTCGCCGCCCAAAGCCATTTATCCAAACGCATCTTCGGAATTTCTTCAGTCATAGGATTCCCCAACACAAAAGACAATTAACAAAAAGACTATCCACCAAACAAAGCCAGAAAAATACCCTAAAATAACAATAAACGCTTGATATTTTTTACTAGTCACTAATCCAATTATCCAGGATACGGTAAAAATTTTTCCCCTAAATCTTGAGACTTTTAGGGAATAATGTTTATTATATGCATCTAATTAGTAAAAACATGGAATCATAAACACAATAAAACATAAATCCAAAGTGTGATAATATGCTTGTTCGAGAACTACTAGAAAACCATTCCCCAACCTTTAGCTTTGAATTTTTCCCACCCAAAGACGCCATTAGCGAGGAAAAGCTACTAGCAAACTTAAAACAATTAATACCTCTGGCACCATCATACATCAGTGTCACTTATGGTGCAGGTGGATCCACAAGTGACAAGACCCACGACCTTGTTTTAAGAATAAAAAAAGAAACTGGACTAACTGTTGTATCCCACCTCACTTGTGTTGGTGCTAGTAAAACTGAAATGCTTGCTATCCTTAAAAGATACGATGAAGCTGGCATCCACAACATCCTTGCCCTGAAAGGTGATCCACCAGCAAATATAGAGGATTTTGAACATCCTGAGGATGGTTTTGAATACGCCGCTGACCTTGTAAGTTTCATAAAAGAAAAATTTCCACACATGTGTGTTGGTGTGGCAGGTTTCCCTGAAGGTCACCCAGGAACACCCAATCGAATACAAGAAATAGAATATCTAAAAGCTAAAGTAGACGCTGGGGCAGATTTCATAATCACCCAACTTTTTTACGATAATCGTGATTTCTATGATTATCGCAATAGATGCGAACTAGCAGGAATAAATGTCCCCATTGTAGCGGGAATTATGCCAGTTGGTAGCCAACAAGGGCTCATAAGAACAGCTGAACTTGCAGCTGGCGCCAGAATTCCATCGGGATTATTAAGAGCTGTTTCCAGGGCTAAAACCACCCCTATGGTTCGTAAAGTTGGCACACATTGGGCAACACAACAAGTATTTGATTTACTAGATAACAAGGTAAGAGGAATACAGTTTTTCACTCTGAATGCTTCCACCACCACCCGAGAAATATACGCTTCCCTAGGTGTTAGCAACTCACAACAATTACAGGATTAGCAGGATTACTAGCAATGAATAACATGGTTAGAAAAAACAGAACACTTGGACTCTCTGGTATCCAAACACCCATCACTTTATTAAATAGAGATGGCAAAAGCCAGCATAGTATTGCCAGCTGCCAAGTAAAAGCACAAGTTACAGGCGAACTAGAAATAGATTTAGCGACAGAACTAACCATAAACTTGCAGGATTTATGCGATAATATCACACCCACATTTTGGCAAAAAAGATTGAACCAAATCCAAAAAAAATGTCAGACTGATTACCTGGAACTAGAGATTAGTTTTCCCTTTTTTATTGCCAAAAAGGCACCAATTAGCGAGATCTACGGCATGATGGAGTACAATGCCACATTCAACAGCAACACTAACGAAAAAGGTATCACCAGCACCATCAAAATCCCCATAACCACGCTCTGCCCTTGCTCTAAAGAGATCAGCAATGGCGGCGCCCACAACCAACGAGCAGAAGCGATACTAACTGTTCACGCCTGCGATCGCATCTGGCTTGAAGACTTAATAGAAACAGTTGAAGAATCCGCATCCTGCCCTGTATATTCTGTGTTAAAAAGACCCGATGAGAAGTATGTAACAGAGAGAGCTTTTGCAAACCCTATGTTTGTTGAAGATGTCGTAAGAAAAATCGCGAGGGAAGTCTCTAACTACCAAAAAATAAATAAATTTTCCATCAGTGTAGAAAGTTTTGAATCAATCCATAAACATAATGCCTATGCATATGTTGACAGCGAAGACCTGCCAGTCAACATATGAACATGCTTTAACGCTAAACTAAACTTGCCTTATAAGCAGCATAGGCACGTTTAAACCTTTCCACACCCTCGAGCATCACCTCACCTGCTACACAGGAAAAGCTAAGACGAAAAGTCCTAGTGGCGCCAGCTTTGGTATAAAAAGGCTCACCCGGCACAAAAACCACCTTCTCCTCTACACAGAAATCAAATAGTTTCATGGACTCCATACCCTCAGGTAAACATCCCCACAAAAACATACCACCTTCTGGCTCTGTAAAAGTTATTTCATCCTTCAAAGGACAAAGTGCCTCCTCCATAGCCGCACAATTTTCACCATAGGCTTTAGCTGTTTTTGCTAAATGCTCATCAAGATTATTATCTTCCAAATATTTAGATACAATCAATTGACTAAAACTCGAGGTATGCAAGTCTGTTGCTTGTTTAACTGTCATTAACTTTTCAATTATTTCTGCACTTGCCGCTATCCAGCCAAGACGAAAACCTGGTGCCACAGTTTTAGAAAAGGTTCCTAGCAAAATTGTCTGCTCAGGCAAATAACTATAAAAAGATGGAGGTGCTTCACCTTTAAAACGCAGCTCCCCGTAAGGGTTGTCTTCCACAACCACAAACTTATTATTCTTAGCAATTTTGGCCACACTAGCAATGGTCTCTTCTGAGTATGAAGCCCCTGATGGATTTTGAAAACTTGGCACGCAGTAAAAAAGCCTACTCTCTTTATCCATGCTTAAACCTGCCATAGAATCACAATCAGCACCGCCCGACACCAGTGGCACAGGCAAAAATTGCGGCTCAAAAACCGACAAAGCTTGAATGGCACCAAGATACCCCGGCTCCTCAATTAGCACCTTGCTATCCACATCAATAAATATCTTACCGATTAGATCTAAACCCTGTTGAGATCCACAGGTAATAATGATATTTTCTGGATCTATTTCAATAGATGAATTTTTAGCATAACGCTCTGATATTTGTTGTCGTAAACGCAAAAGACCAGCCGAAGCACTATACTGCAATGCGTCTTCACCACATTCAGCAAAAACCGCAGCTGTTGCCATCTCCAGCTCTTTCACTGGAAAAAAATTAGGGTTTGGCAAACCACCTGCAAAAGATATCATCCCGGGTTGCATTGAAAATTGTAATATTTCCCTAATAAACGATCGAGGCACCTTAGCCATTCTTCCTGCAAAATTATGTTCCATTCTTATATCCAATACCTATATTCTAATCTGCCATTAAAATTATCGCCAAACGAGACCTTTTCCGGCAAACTTTTTCTTAAAGCTGCCTGTTTCTTTCTCACCATCTAGCATTCGCTTAATAATTGCGTGCTCACTTTTCACAGCTCGCAATTCACTCTTAAGAGCATCCTGCTCTACTAGAGAGGCCGTTTCCATTTCTTTTTCAACTTTATCAATCTTTTGTTGCGCCTTATACAGCTCTACAGCAATTGCTCTAATGGACATTTACCAACTCCTCCTATTTCTTCTTTCGCTCAAATCCCATGGTTCATTACCACAGAGATCCACACTCAGTAGTTCCAAGACGAACTAACATAGCACCAACACCTCACAAAGAGACTATAGGCTAGCTTGAATAATACAATGTTTTTTTACGCTAACCAGCGTTTTAACACCATTGGCATGCAAATAAGGACGAAGTCGTGTTGTTGCTTCAGTACAAGCAACATGCTCACTATCCAGTGACGCCTGGGATAATATAATAAAGGCAATAGTCACCTTTGTTTTGTTAAACAAAAAAATCTATCTAGGGTACCTAGAAAAATTAGAAATTCTTTCAAGTTCGAGACGGACGCAAAAATTCACCGCAGGCATATAAGCGATATCGAAGTCTCACCTTGTTCGTTTCTATCCGAGGATAAAATTTTAAGATCAACGAAGACGTTGGGCGAAGTAGCAATTTCCAAAGGTATTCTCTAGATATATACCATCTCTATTGCACAATACTTTTTTTTTGGGGGGGTATCACAAGAAAATTCAAATAAGGAGCACCTAAAGATAATAGTACTCAAATAACTTAGGCTATAACGAAAAAAAGAGGATTTAGCAATAATTGCTAAATCCTCTTTTATGTTCTGTAAAAAAATGTGGTACGAAGGGAGAGATTCGAACTCTCACAGGTCGCCCCGCCAGATCCTAAGTCTGGTGCGTCTACCAATTCCGCCACCCTCGCACTCATCATTGTTTCGTTGTTGCTATGTGTTCCTCAGCAACGATGGGGAATATAGCTGGGTCGGAGGTTATTGTCAACAACTTATTTCCTTCTTTTTGTCTTTTATTCCCGTACTCAAAATACCTACCTCACCAATGACGCCGACACCTAGCACAAACTGCACTTTAAAGGATTGTTGCAAGCTGTTTTCTTGCAAAAAACCCTTCTAATGACTATTATTTGCCCCTAGTTGGTATGATTATCTTTTTTAGATAATCTAAAGAGCAAAAAGCAGAAAACCTACCAATCCCAGAAAAAGACAAACATCCAACACTAAGGAAACATCATGATTAAAATGAATAAAAAAATACTCGCTGCCAGCCTACTGTCTTGCTTACTCACTACCAGTCCTGTTTTCGCAGAAAAGATGCCAGAAGCAGGATTGAATGACAAAGTAGAATGGACCTTAGCACAAAGCTGGACAGCACCCACTGGTGTATTAGATCTCGTTCACTCTTTAGATGGCAAGTTAGTATTCTTTTTAACAGATGATCAAAAAATTAAGATATACACTAACAAGGGAGTCTATCAAGGTGCAGTTTCTACGCCTAAGGGTGTTACAAATATCGATATAGCTCCCCAGGGAGAAACTCTTTATCTAGTAAACAACACGACAAACGAGTTTACAGCACTTACTATCGACCTTGTTGTGAACGTTGACACCAGTGGCTCGCCTCAAAAAGGTGCAGACAATGCCCCTGTTTCAATAGTTGTATTTACCGATTTTGAATGTCCATACTGTAGCAAACTCTCCCCAATACTTGAGCAAGTTTATTCGGCAAACCCCAAAAATGTCCAAATCACATTTAAAAATTTGCCATTAAAATTCCATAAGTATGCTAAGAAAGCTGCTCTTGCAGGACTTGCGGCTGACAAACAAGGGAAATTTTGGGAATTCCATGACAAAATTTTCGCCATAGACAACCTAGATAAAGACGATGCAATAAAAGTTGCCAAGGATCTTGACCTAGACATGGATAAATTCAAAAACGATATGGAGTCTACCGCTGTTCAAGAACAACTTGCAAAAGATATGAACGAAGCCGTCAAGGCTGGCGTTACCGGCACCCCCACAGTTTTTATAAATGGACGTAAGCTCAAACAACGCAACACCCAATCATTTCAAATAATGATTGATGCTGAACTAAAAAAGGCCGGTCTTAAATAATGGAAAATACGGAAATAGAAATTTCCTTTGATGATAACCACAATGCCAATGTACTCTATGGAGAGTTAAGCAATAACCTCAAGACCATAGAGCACTCATTGTCGGTTAACATTAGCACGCGTGGCAACCACGTTTGGATTAAGGGACTTGAGCATGACGTAGATCTTTCATGCAACCTCCTAAAACAACTTTACGATTTGATCGAGAAAAAGCACCCAGTATATAGTTCCGATGTTGCTTTTGGGCTCAGAGTGCTAAAAGCTAACAGCAAGGCAAATCTAGCAAAGATATTCTTAGATAAAGTTTATGTCACAACCGGCAATAGGATTATCTCTCCTAAAACTGCTAACCAAAAAAATTATATCGATGAAATTCGCTCAAAAGATATCGTTTTTGGCATAGGACCTGCTGGCACCGGAAAAACATACCTTGCCGTTGCCATGGCAGTTTCAGCTTTCGCGAATGGACTAGTTCGTTCAATTATCCTAACCCGCCCTGCCGTTGAGGCTGGCGAAAAACTTGGCTTTCTACCCGGCGACCTAGCCCAAAAGGTTGATCCATACCTGCGCCCGCTACACGATGCGCTACAGGACATGCTGGGCAGCGAAAAGACCGCTGATTTAATAGAAAGAGGTGTAATTGAAGTCGCGCCACTCGCCTTTATGCGTGGCAGAACACTCAGCAACGCTTTTATCATTTTAGATGAAGCTCAAAACACTACTAAGGAACAGATGAAAATGTTTCTTACCAGAATAGGTTTTGATTCTAGAGCTGTTATAACCGGCGATGCAACACAGATCGACCTCCCTAGCAAGCTACAATCTGGGCTAGTGGAGGCCAGAAATCGCCTTGCACACATAAAAGATATTGGCTTTTGTAATTTTGACCATGGAGACGTCGTCAGACACCCATTGGTGCAAAAGATTATTCTTGCCTACGACGACGACAATAACGAACACCAAGGTTAAGACCATGAGCATAATCATCCAATGCAAGGAAGTTACTCTACCAATTTCCCCCAAAACAATTGAAGATTTTTCAATATCCATCCTTCAAAGATTGAATATTTCAGATCACAATCTTAGTTTAGTCTTTACTAGTGATGATGAAATGGCTTGGTTTAATCATCATTATCGATCGAAGAATGGCCCTACAAATGTTTTATCATTCCCATTTTCAGATGGTTGCGAACCTGCCATCGAGCAACTACCAATTAAAGAATTAGGCGATATCATTATTTCTGTTGATACTGCCATGCGTGAAGCGATACAGTTTAATCAAAGTATGGAAACCAGATTCAAATGGTTGATAGTTCACGGCATCCTTCACCTCATTGGTTACGATCATGAGCAAGGAGAAGACGAAGAAGCTGAAATGCTGGCAAAAGAGCAGGAATTACTAGAAAATCACATTATCCACAGGAGTAACAAAATGACACATTTAGCCATAAATGTTGACCACATAGCTACTATCAGAGAAGCAAGAGGTATAAGAGAGCCTGATCCCGTAACTGCTGCTGCAATTTGCGAAATGGCAGGTGCCTGCGGCATTGTCGCCCACCTGCGCGAAGATCGTAGACACATGCAAGACCGTGACATTATCATGCTAAGAGAAACCATCAAAACCAAATTAAATTTTGAGATGGGAGCCAACAAAGAGATCATCAAGTTTGCCCTAAAAATCAAACCAGATATTGTCACCCTTGTCCCAGAAAAACGTCAAGAGCTAACCACCGAAGGTGGCCTTGACGTTGCAGGACAAAAGAAAAAGCTAGCAAAGACCATAGAGCTAATGGCGGCAAAGAATATTCCTGTATCACTTTTTATTGATCCAGTTGAAGAACAAATTGTCGCCGCCAAAAAGATCGGCGCTCAATTTGTTGAATTACACACGGGTAGATATTGCGATACCGTGAGTGAAGTAAGAAAAGACAGTGAACTACAGCTTATTAGAACCGCCGCAAGAGAAGCATCGGCAATTGGCCTTAGGGTTGCA
The DNA here is from genome assembly GCA_051531995.1 of Desulfotalea sp. Taxonomy (GTDB): domain Bacteria; phylum Desulfobacterota; class Desulfobulbia; order Desulfobulbales; family Desulfocapsaceae; genus Desulfotalea. Next base: position 135,452 of record JAOPTU010000005.1, on the reverse strand, counting down.
GCAGGACATGGGCTTGGATATCACGACACCGCTGCTATTGCTGCTATTGAAGAAATTGAAGAATTATCAATTGGTCACTCAATTATTGCTAGAGCAGTCTTCTCAGGACTTGAGACAGCCGTACGGGACATGCTTAAAATAGTTCAACAGGCAAGATAGATAAAGAACAATTTCACTACAATACAGTAAGTTAACAAAAATAATTTATTGTCAGTGAATTAAAAGAGATAAATAATCAAAAAAAATCTCGACTTTTCTAGTATGATTTGTTAAATACGACACTCGCAAAGCAAATGGCTTCGGCCTGCTTTAAAAATTTACTACTGCCTGGATGGTGGAACTGGTAGACACCCGAGACTTAAAATCTCGTGCTCTTTATGGGCGTGCGAGTTCGATTCTCGCTCTAGGCACCATAGTATAAGAGTTTTTCTGCAAAGAAACACTCACTGAACCCGCAACCCGAAAGGGCTTGCGGGTTTTTTTATGCCTTTTTGCCTAACCCTAGCAATTTTATTCCGTTTCCGTTAACATCCAACGATTAACAACAATTAACAAAGATTATACAAAATTACACTTTCAGTTGGGATCTTTTTTGGGATCTTCCAAGAAAATGGAAAGAGATATGGCAAGTGCGAGAAAAGTTACCACCGCAAAAGGTATTGCATGGGTAGGTCGAGCTAGAATCAGCGGGCATAAAGAAAAAGTGAAAAGATTTCAAACCAAAGGAGAAGCATACTCCTGGGCGGTAGAATACGAAACACTTTTACGGCGTAAGATTGCCGGTGATCCAGATCTAGCGAAAAACGTTTTCTTAGACGACGCTTTAGTCAAATATGCCGTAGATGGAAAAACTGAAGGCAAAAAGCCATCAACACTAGATCTTGAAAAACGAGCTAGTAAACATCTTCTTAGAATTTTAAGACCTAATATATCGCTTGCCGAAATATCAGGCCCCCTCGTTAGCCAATATATACAACGCCGCCAAAAAGAAGGTTATTCAAGCTCAGCAATCAGGCAGGAACTTGCAATACTATCCAAGATGTTCGATAATGCCCGCAAGATTTGGGGATTAAACATAGATAACCCTGTTGATCTTGTCAAAAGGCCATCACCAGGCAAAGGCAGTGAAAGGGTATTATCGGTTCCTGAGTCTAAAATAGTTTTACAAATAGCCAGGGAGAGCAGGAATAAAAAATTCGGTACTTATGTTTTATTATTGTTGCACACAGGAATGAGGTCATCAGAGGTTGCCTCTCTGCACCCTGATCGAGTTGATACTAGCAAAAGATTTGTTCGCCTGATTGATACCAAAACAAATAAACCTCGCACAGTGCCGCTCACTCAAACTGCTGCCGATGCGTTGGCATTAATCCCGGTAGAGCCAGATTCTGGCTATTACTTTTTGAAAGATTGTCACTTGAAAGCTAAATCAACTCAATTAAAACCTGCAGATATTTTCAATTCATGTTGGAAGAGCTTTAAAATACGACTCAAAAGAGAACATCCTAACTTCCTCGCATTTCGCCCCCATGATCTACGTCACACTGCAGCAAGCCATTTATTGATGGCTGGGGTTGATATTAGAGAAGTTGCAGACATACTAGGCCATTCAACACTTGCAATGGCCATGAGATATACGCACCTACTTGATGATTACAGACAGAATGTTGTGGATAAGATTGAGCATTTAGGCGGATAAACAGAAAAAATCGGGAATTAACATGAATAACAATTCAAAAAGAAAAATAGAATACAGCTTCGTTTTAATCCAGATAATTGCCTTTGCGGTTTTCTTTTTTTCTCTGTTTTTTATCGGCTGGATGATACTTTCCGTTGGGTATTCTTTAAATATTATACCTCTCACAATAGATCTTTTATCTGTTACAATTGGAGATATAGGTTCATTATTTGCAGGTATTGGGACTATTGGTCTTTGTTGTATTGGTATATGGATTAAAAATGACTGGAAAAAGTCAATTATATTCAAAGAAAAAAAAGAAAAGTTCGACAAAGCAAAACTATTAGCAAGGCAGATCAAGGAAGAAACAATCTTATTATTTGATTACTTTAACAAAGGATACTTAACCTACTCTGCTCTTGAAAGATTTCAAAAAAACTACGAAAAACTGTTTATTAATTTATATAGTGAATTAATCCCTAAAATTGAGACACTTCAAGTCGTTTCTTTACAAATTGAAGAACTTGAGATGATAAGCACAGCAGATATTAATATTTTAGAACTGAGCAAGAAAATCGAAAAATATGTAAAAGAGAGTATAAGTGATGCCCTGTACCTTCATGACCATGGCTGTGTATTTGGCAACCGAGAAAATTATAACGAAATGGAACTTCTTAATGAAGGAATTTCCATAGTAGAGGCTGGAATCATCTTGAAATACTTTAAAAAGAAAAACCTAGCTGAAAGAGTTGCCTTGGAATACCACAGTCATCTGTCAAATATCTACAAAGAACACATAATTTCAAATAAATAAAAGGTGTAGCTTACTTGCAGATTCCACCTTTTCTATACCGCTAAAAATGCCTCGAACTATCCTGGCATCTTAAATAAAATATCCCGTAAAATTTTATTTATATTTTCGTTTCTGTCTTCGCTCTTTTTATCCATAGCATCAAGCTTACTCTCTATACTTCTGAAACGTTTCACCCCATGCCCAAATTCTAAACCGACATGCTCTTTAAAAGAATCTCGATGAGTCTTACACTCTTTGGCTGAAATAGTTTCTTGTCTCTGCAATTGTTTAACATCTGAATCTAATTGCTCCTTGCAAGCCTTACACTGGATACTACAATCACCTACAGAAACACAATCTTGCTTTTTTAATACCTCAAGATCCTTATCAACTGTAGTTTTCCAGCGAGTCAAAAAGATAGCCCAACCAGCAACAATTATGATAACGGAACATATTGCTCCTAATATCCCTAAGACTATCTTAATCCCACCAAGGTATTGAATTATTTCGATATTAGTTTTCACAACTTCATGAACACCTGGATCAGTCACTAGACACCGCCTTTTTTTCATCAACCCAATGTTTAGCTCGTGCCAATTCTGTGCGACAATCATTGCCTGAAGCCTCAGAACGTAAAATAAATTCTGCCACATTTCCACCTGTCATCATTATTGGCAACTTTGGTGGTTCATCACAAACGAGCTCAAAAGGCGGGTAAACCGGAACAAAAATCGTTTCATCCACCACCACTGTTTCGGTTTTTCCGCAGGATGTCAAAAGCGGTAACAATAGCAGGATGAACAGGGCAATCTTTTTCATTTTCTGGCCTCTCTATGTTTTTAATTATAGCGATTTGATTTGATAATTTTTCTAACTTTTCTAACTTTTTTTTGTAATGGTCTCGCTGATCTGCAAGAGCAACGGTGTGCTGCTCTTCCTGGAGCTTTAGCTTGTTATCTTTTTTATTACTCAACTCAGCAAGACGTTTAATCTCTGTCTGATTTTTTTCGGCCTCCAATTCATAACGAATATTGTCGGCTTTAGAAGTTTGATAATCTGACCATAAACATTTGCCAGCAATACCAAGACCAAGCACAAACAAGGCAACACCAACGGTAATGGCTATACTCATTTTTGAGCCAAATAAGCCACTCACTAAACTCCAAATCATTGACATATACTTTCCCCCCAACCAGCTGCAATATAAGCAGGTGCATGTTTTTCTATTATCAAAATTGGATACATTCGGTTTTCTCTCTTAGCACTTTTCTTTCGTCCGGCATTAACAAGCCCGACATCTTTATAATTAGCTGGATCTAGTCCTTTTTTAACCGCTAATTTTTGATCACGACGAACCCAAGATTCCCCACCATTATATGCCATAGTCGTAAGGCCAAATTTATTGCATATATCATTTGCCCTGGACCTATCATATAACCATTTCATATATGAGGCCTGGGCACGGAATGCCCAGGTAGGCTTGGTGACCTTAGGAACACCAAGCCCGGCTTTTTTACTCCACCATTTGGCTGTTGCAGGCATAAATTGGCTAAGTCCTTCAGCCCCGGCCCAACTTTTGGCAGTAGGTTTCCAGTTACTTTCTTGTTTAATCTGCCCTGCTAAATATGGAATTGGAGCATCAAGGCCCCAATAAACATGGGCAGATCTCACCAACAATCGCCTGTATTTTTTTGCCGCCCGAGGCACCGGTTTTATTTCAGTAGCAAAAGAAACCGACGGATTTAAACAAAAAAATATTGGCATGATGAAAATCATTAATAACACCAAAATATATGACTTTGAATTTTTCATCATAAAGCCAAAGCTAAACCAAGAGCCAAGCCGACAACCAAACCAGCACGACGAACCAAGGCAAAGGCGAACAAGTTTTCATAACCAGGGCAGACAGGATAATCAGCGACACCTTGCTTGAAGATCTTTTTATTGTCTTGCCATGCATCCATCAAATATCCAGATGGGCGTGAATAAGGAAAAAGAAAAAAATCTAGCCACCACCCAAGAGTGGCACCCAAACAAGTCAGAACAATCTTATAAAAAATTACTTGCGCTTCAACTGGAGACAAGACCAAAAGAAACATAATTAAATATAAAGACAGACATACAATTTTCTTAAATCTTTTTGGTAAACTCATTTTCATAATCCTTTTTTTAGTATCGCTTTAATTCGCCAGAACCAACCAAAAGTTGAGGTGCCAACGAACATGAGAAGTGGAGCAGCATATCGGCCCCATATAACTTTCCACAATTTGTCTGAGTTTTTCGGGCTATAACTTGAAGCCCACACGCAATAGGCCAACCACCAGTTTTGGCGAATCCAAGAAACTTTTTCATCCGGGGCCGTTTCATCATGTGATTTACAACAATCGGAATACCAAAGGTCAGGCCACCAGGTGCAATGATCTTTATCCATATTATTCACCGTAGTTTACCAAAACGGCTTCTAAAGATTCAGCCGTCGCACAAGCTGAAATTTCTTCCTCTTTAGCTTCTTGCCAATCAAAACATGCTGTGCAATGATCTTCCCACGCTTGCGAAACTTGGGAAAATAGAGCTGCTGTCATAATAGCCCATTGCCCCGCTGATGCTTTCCACTTTTTCACTGTATAATTTGGATCAACAGTAAGTTTCACCATAAATTGAGTAAGAGCTATTTGTGCAGAATTGTCAGAATCAAACAGCATGCCATCAACGTCAAAGCCTCCGTTTTTAACTTCGCTTTTCTCTGTTTGTATTTTGTCATCACACAAGTAGAGTTTGAATTTATCAATATCTAAAATCCAATCTATTCCATTGTGTGTTGTATGGAAGTCTGTAGGTGGTGGCGTTAACAACGTTCCTGCTGGTGGTTCCTGTTCTACTCCGTCAATTGTGACGGATTCACCATTTTGCAAATAATAAATTGTGCCTCTCATATCTACAACGACCACCCATGCACCATCCTTTACAATGCAGGTTTCTTGATCACCGGGTTTTGGGGGTGGAGTCCACAAGCAGTTTTCTGGTAATTCAAAACCTAATGTGTCGACAATAAATGTTTTGCCATCACCAGAATAAAAAGTTTTTCCTAGTACAGTTTTCTTAATGATCCACTTGTCGTCTTGATAATCTAAATACTCAACAGCCATATCAATGGATGGTGGAACTTCAAAAATTGCATCATCTGGAAAAGATGTATCAGGGGAGAAAACTCGTTGTTCTGTTCCATTAGCTAGGTAATATGAAATTTTGGTATTATCGACGCATTCAACCCATGAACCATCAAGGTATTTTGCGGTATGTTGATCTGATGAAGGTGTATAAACTCTTAATGTGCTCAACGCTGGGGAAGTAGTTCCGGCAACAATTAAAACATCCTCATTGCCAGCCCACCAACCATCTGTTGAGTAATTAGATACTGTTACTTCTTTTGTTTTTTCAAAAAAATCCATTATGCCATCCTCACTATATAATTACACAAACGCCTATCTATTGTGTTTTCAGCTCCACCTGTCGATTCAATAACAAGGGCATGACCATGGATACCCATCACCACTGCATGGTTATGACTATCAGAGCTACATGACACAGGAGTTCTATATGTACCTGTGCCCACCTCTACCGCAGGGGCACTACCACTGTTCCCCGTACCGAGGTTAGCTGTATGGGAATGACTATCAGTATTTGTATATTTAGTACCTAAATCCTCAGATGATGAAGAACCATCGTGATTATGTTCCTTAACTTCGCCATCCAACTTTGCGGCAATAGATTCAACGTCCTTCTTACCTACTAGAGCAAGACCACGCATATCAGGAATCACACCAGTGGGATAAATAGCGGCTAGTTTTGAATACATTGTTTTGTCAAAGGCTTGACCTACCATCAAAGCATAACCGCCTGGAAGAGAGTCACTAAGCCACGGGATTGGAGTACCAATTAAGCTATCAGAAGCAGCCACAAGTGAATTAAATCGATTTATTAAAGTTTCGAATTCTTCCTTACCAACCAAATCGGAGGTGTTACCACTCTCTTCTTGCAAGACTAAAACTTTATTTTCAAGCAGAGTAAATTCACTACGACTAACACTACCTGCATTACTTACCGTCACCACCACAACATCAGCTGAACCTGTCGAAATAACGATATCAATCAGATAATCAAAAACAACAGAACCACCTTTGACTGGTAAATGGTCAGCTGCATTACCTGCATAAACCACCCCATAAAGTATCTCTTCGTCCTGCTCGGTTGTCTTTGCCCAAAGACCAATTTCAGTCATATCAAAGCCAACACTTGGTAAGTCTGCATTCGTGATATAAGCTTTCACATTATATTCTGTTTCACTAAGCTGCTTAACCTCTGATACAGGCTGCACCTTCATCGGATGATCAAGTGCGATCATTGCCGGCACAGATTCAGGGTAAACCCAAGAACCATTGCCAAGCTCAAACTTGGTAAATTCAAGAGATTCACCAAGAGAGTCACACCTTGTACGTAAATTTAGCCCTGCATTGGTGAGTTTAAAGGCACTATATTCTGCCATCCTTAAGCCTCCTGGCTAATTGTTGCGCTTACACTTGTCACACAAACACCACCCACTGAAATCAGGCCATCAATAGGTGATGTTTGAATAATTTTGTCTAGTATTGACCTCTCATTTTTTGCAAGATCAATTGCCTGTAGTAATTGTTGGTAAATTTTTTCATTACCAGGGGCAGTCCTTGATATGACTCTGAAATGATATGGCTTACCGTCATACTTCTGCCACTCCTCAACATATCCACCACCAAGAACATTCTCCAAAACCATCTCAATCGCTGCTGGTGTACCTTTTATACGGTGCCAGATATAACTGCCTTTTAAGAGTTGTCTTTTCTGGTTTATATCAAGTTCTTCATCCCAAAAATCCACATGCCATTGATATGCAAGATGGGTTAATAATGGCTCTTCGATATTATCGAGATCACCATATAAAAATAATTTCTCTCGTGCTTTTTCAATTTCTACAAATTCAGCATCCAAAGCACTCGCAGCGGCCTTAAATTTATCATCACCAGTAATTGATGATGGCAGTAAGTCTGCAAAGGAGGTTTCTTTTAAATCCTTACTCATCAAGACCTCCATAAACCAGAGCACTGCTGCCCACAATGGCAACCTCATCACGAGATATTGCAGAAAAAACAGGCGAAACAACATCAACCCGACTCGCCCCTGCATTAACCAGCATTGAAATCAGTTTGCTTGGGTTAACATCACGCCCCAGGGCAGCTTTTTGCCAAGCCACATAAGCAGCTAAAGCCTTTTCAATTTTTTGTTTTAATTCGGCTACCAACAACTTGTTTTTGCTTGAAATAAAATAGGTTCCAAATATTTCATAGGTATTAGCTGAAGGACTTGATACAACAACTTCATCAGTCAGAGGCCGAATTGCATTGTCTTGTAAATCAGTATCCACCTTGCTTAAAATATCAGCTGTTGGCATTACGCCATCAATACAAAGAGGCACCACATTGACTGTTGAAGGAGATAACCATCTGGCGACTGATAAACGTTTTTCATCGATGCTAAGACCTGACGATTCAATATTTGCGACCACGCACACCGAATCAAGTTGATCCTCGGTCAACAGATCTAGGGGCGACGATCTGAACACTGCCACATCGCTTATGTCTTGATGGCTGCTTTTAGCCCAATGTGCATAGGCAAGTTGTGGCCCAGCTACAGAAAAAGATTCCGGAGCAGTATGAATGCGTTCGGCAAAAGACCGATTGCTTTCAATTTCTGCACCAGCACTTGATATCGTCACATTACTAGCTGAACTAATATCGCTTAAATCTGACTCTAGTTTGTCAATCTGGCCCACCGCAAAGCCGTTACCTATCTGGCCTTTTTCTAGACAAAATGCAGACACCTCTACAAAAATATCGCCTGTTAAAATTTCTGTGTAATCAGAAGTTTCAAACCAAAGTTTATTGTCAGGTGAAATTTTTGTCCCTTTAACAATTGGCACCACATAACCGTGGATCTCATTTGTCTCAAACCTAATAGTTGTGAGTGCTGGCTTGGCTTTCAATCGCTCTGTGTTTGTAAATGCACCTAGATGATCTAGGAAATCCCCTTGACTGAAAGCAAGTAAATTTTGTTTACCTGTATAATCAATAATTTGTCTCTGCTGGGCGATAACTGAAGCAAGGCTTTCTAAAAACAAACGGACGGGATCTCCTGGAAAAAGACTTGTTTCAGCCAATTTTTCATAGACAGTTAAAACCGAACTTTCGACTTTTTCTGTGGAAGTCTCACAAAAGGTAATATCAGGCAAATTATCCAGGCTCATATTTCCACCCCATCTTTGATTTGTATTTTAATAATTGGAATTAATTTGCCATCCATTGCACCAGGTTCATCAACCTTAAAAGATACTTCGAGAACTTTTACCCGTGGCTCTTGCTTCTCTACTTCTTGAACAATTTCAGCTCTTAGTTTTGCCTGTGCAACTGGCAAGGGTAAATCTAGAATGTCAACATCAATACCAAAGCTTCTATCAAGAGGTACTGTGCCTTTCACAGTGCTGCAAATTGTGCGAATATTCTGGGCAATTTCTTTAAGACCAGTTAAACCAATTTGTATGGTTTGAAGCGAACCATCGACAATAAAATTCACTAGACAAACTCCTTTAAATTTAGAGTGACATTAGCCACAAGGAGATTGCCCTTGTTGTCGACTTGTTGCCAATCTTCATCAACAGATAAAAGAGCAAAATCGCCTAAAACCTTAGTCCCTATTATTAAAGATTTAGCTTCACCAGCGTTTAATGTTTTCTCTAAATTTTCTAGTGATTTTTTAGGGGTAATACCATGGCGAACATCAAACCGGATGGCATACGACACCTCATCAAGAGCTGTGCCGTTATGTTGCAAGCGAGGCTTACCGTCAAGCACTGCATGCTCGCTAAACTTGGCAGCTCGCTTGCGTTTAAAACCTGTAAAAGTATGAACTTTACCAGTGCTAACTTCAAAAACCATATCACCAAAAGTACCGATCAAGAGCCACCTCCATCATCTGCAAAAACATCACCGGAACCATTTGCCATTGAAGAACCACAGCTAACAGGATCACCAATGCGACAAGCTGCTTTACCATTTACCAAAACTGTTGGGCTACCACCGGAAGCCGTTCCACCATGTGGTGGACTAGGAGGTCAAGCATGTGGCAACCAACTATCACCCACTCGATGCCAACCTATGCCATTTACAAAAACATCACCGGAACCTGCCGCATTTGGGCGGGGAGGCCAACATCCGTGCCCTGTACCCAAATCACCTTTTCTATGTGCTGCTGGCATATCGTCACCTTTAATTCAGATCAATCCGTGGGGCGGTCATGGTTATATGGCTTCCACTTTTAATATTAATATCTCCAGTAGCCCCAATATCAGCAGCCCCTTTAATATCAATGGTTAATTTACTGATTTTACGATCGTACTCAAAGCTAGTTCCGTCTTTAAATTTATAATGTTTTTTATTAGCATCGGTTACTGGAGGTGGGTCTACTTCGGAATAGAGAGAACCAATTACAAAACCAATTTCAAAGCCTGAAGTTAAAAACAGACAAAGAACTTCCTCACCTTTTTCTGGCATGTCATAATCAAGATTACCAAGGCTTCTTTTAACAAGTACCTGCAATGGACTAGTGATAACTCCATCACGATCAGGCAACTTAACTCTGACGGTGCAATCTTTTTCTTGCACCGAATTAACAATGCCAACAGCTACTTGGGAGCCTTGGTTTTCAAGTGCTTCAATTCTCTCTTCTAGACCTACCATGCCATCACCTTTCTTAAGTTTAGCGATGTTTTATAGCCACCGGAATCATCTACAGCATGACTACAATTTTCGACGATATACTTGCCATCAAAATTGCCATATCCAGAAACATCACCCGTAAGACCTGATAGAATTCCGGTATCACCAAAAAGAGTGAATGAAGCCGTAACTTCATCTTTGTTAGATTTTCTAAGGGCAGCTTTTGCCTTTTGCTTAGCATCAACCAAACTTGTAGCCCGTTTTTTTATTTTTAAAACTTGACCATCTTTGCCCGTCGGATCATCAAATGTATATTTATGTACTTCTTTTTTTTTAGGATCGTGATAACTCACTTCTGCAGATTTAAAGACATCATGACTCTTAGTATTAAAACTAAACGTTTCTATTTCATCAGTACCTCTCACAATCGAAAAGACAGAAGTAGCACTTTCTAAATCTTTACCAGCAAAAACTATTAACTTTTGGTCGGATACTTTAAGGCTAAGATCCTGGTCTTTACATAGACGATGCAAAAAAGTAAGATCGCTCTCATCTCGCTGATCCGCACGATCATACTTGACTAAATCGGCTACTTGATAGAAGAGAGACAAACCATGTTTTTTCGCAATTTCTCCAGCAACCTTTTCAAGAGTTGTGTTTTCCCAACCACGACAACGCTTTTCTTTTTTAAGCGTTTTAGCAGTAATGGAAGCAGCTTTAATGGTTACCACATCCGGTGGGCCAGATAAGCTGATATCATCAATTTGAAAAGTTCCACATGACATTTGCGAGGTTATCTCATTGCGTTTCAGTTCAATACTGGCAGTCAGGGTAGAACCTTTTTCTGGAAACCATGAGTCCTGCCAATAATGTTCAGAATCTTCTAAGCTAATATTCAAATCATCAGCCTTGCCATCTTCATTATCTGTATAGGTTACACCGAGCAAATAAGGTGCTAAAGCTGCACTAATATCTTTACCGTCATAAGTGATTATTACTTTCGCTGTATTTATCTTTTCCATGGTGGCACCGAATCAATTTTATAAGGAGTAACGATTTCCGGCACATTCAGCACCACACCAGCTGAAAAGAAAAGGGTTTGGAGATGTTGAGGATTAGCAGTCAGAAGTTTATCACTATCTTTTTCTGCTCCTGCCCCGAAAATCTTAAAAAGAATATGATCCCAAGTATCACCCTGGATGGTTGTGTAGGTGCTAGGCATAGGAAAGCCTCTTTTCATCAGCGAGAAACTTTTTCATCATTTCTTTGAATCGTGCTTCACCTTCATGCAGAGCAGTAGCTACTTGAGCTTTCACATTCTCCCCTGATCCACCATCCACATGAATAACCGGAGAAAAAGTAATATTAATACCAGAGCCACTTGCAGAACTTGAACCACCACCTTTTTTACCAGCGATACCACCTGCAACCAGGGATGATTTGCCTAGCTCGTTCTCCACGTTTTTGGCAAGAACATCACCACCACCTGAAACACCCAAACCAAGAGTCGTCATAATCGCCATACCGGAAGCAGTAAGCGATGATAGTGGGCCTTTTTTCGCATCGGAAAAAGGTAGGTATTCACGAACATCTGTGAAAATATCAGAGACAGCATCAACCGGAGCCATGGCAGCAGACTTAATACCAGCAGTTAAAGTGCCGATAATTGCCGCTCCGGAAGCAGACCAATCAATACCCATTAAGAAATTTTTTGCTTTGGTAAAACCCGTTATAAGAAGACCAAGTGGAGTAAAAGAAAAAATCTTTTTCATGCTACCCCAAAGCTTCATGCCATAAGCGGAAACGGTGTCCCAGTTTCTATACAAGGCAATACCACCAGCAATCAATGCCCCGATACCAACTACCACCAAACCAATTGGATTTGCGGTCATAGCAGCATTTAAAAGCCACTGCCCTGCTGTCCAAAGTCCAGTGGATAAAGCGACACCTTTTTGAGCTACACCAAGGCCAATAGTTTTTATCTTTGCAAGCCCTGTTTGGACGTTAAAAAGCACCATCATAGATTGCGCTCGTAAAATACCACCCTGCACAAACGTAAACCCATAACCAAGACCAACCAGGCCAATTCCTAGGCCAATTGCTCCAAAAGTTAAGCCGCCAATTACTTTTGTTGCCATGGGGAACTTGTCAGATATATAAACGGCTGTATCAGCCAACCAGCCAAGAGGTTTGACCACAAAATTAATTGCAGGCAAAAGAGCAGTGCCAAGCTTAATACCTAGCCGAACTGTTTTATTGGTTAATAAACCCACAGCATTGCCGGTTGTGTCAGAACGAGCTTTAAACTCATCCTGCATTGATCCTGCATAACTTGATTTTTTTGCAGTTTCATCAAACACCTTGTTTAATAAATCTAGATTATCAGCAAGAGCAGCTGTACCAGCCACACCTTCACGACCAATCAAGTTTGTTAAAAGTGCTGTTTTGTCTTCATCTTTGACTTTACTAATTTCTTGCATTAATTCTTTAACAGCACCAACAGCATCCTTTTGCATCTTCCCTGCCATTACTTCAGCATCAAGTCCAAGAGCCTTGAATGCATCTTTTTGTGCCTTCGTTGCAGAAGTTCCAGAAGTCATAGCAAACATAAGATTTTTCATTGAGGTTGCCGCAACCTCTGGCCCTTCACTAACTGCAATAAAAGCAGCTCCCAAAGAAGCTGTTTGTATTGTGGTAAATCCTGCAGTTTTGCCTAATGCTCCAGTTCTCTGCACGACCATTCCTAAATCTGCGGCTTCTGCTTTCACTTTATTTGAAAGGTGGTTAACCGCATCAGCTAGATCAAAGGTTTGTTTTTGGTTCAAACTCATACCAGCACGCCAACCAGCCATCATATCGCCAGATTTTTTACCACCCATATCAAATGCGACACCCATCTTGGCGGCAGTTTCAGTAAACCCAAGCAACTCACTTTCAGCGATGCCAGCTTGCCCAGCTGAAGCAACAATTTCACCAAGTCCAGATGCAGCCATTGGAATACGAGTGGACATTCTAAGGATATCATCGCCCATAATTTTCAGTCCATCTGGCGATTTAAAATCAACAACCTTACCGACATCTGCCATGGTTGATTCGAAATCAATGCCGAGTTTTGCAGGAATAGTCATTGCTACACCAGCAACACCAAGCCCCATCCCCATACCTTGCAATTTATCACGGTTGGCAGAATTGGCTTTTCTTTGACCTTCAATTTTGGCTAAGGCTTTTTGGCTATTACGAACCTTGTCAATGGAATTTGATAGCTCTCTATTTGACTTAGCAAGTCCCTTGGTAGATATTCCAGCGGAGTCTAATTCATTACGGACAGTGACTAGCTTTTGACGTTGATCATTTAATTTATTTTTAAGATTAGCGGCTGTTTTAGCGGCAGCGGCTTGCTGTCTTTGCAGCAACTTGGTTGGTTTTGCCGTTGTCGCTAAAACAATAGCTAAATTTTCAGCCTTATTTTTTGCCTTGGTAAATTCATCTTCTGTTTTACGGAGATCCGCTCGCAACTTAAAAAACATATCGCCCTTAGCTTTGTTGGCAGTCAAACCTCGCAGATCTGCACCAAGTCCTTGGACTTTATTACTGGCAAGATTAAGGCTGCTATTGAAAGCACTGTTTAGTTTGGCACCAATGGCAAAACTAAGAGCGTAATTTTTCATTTTATTTTTCTATGTATGAGGCTATCTTTAGCCATTTATATAATTCTTCAATTGTTTGATCTAAATACCAAGGCACGGGAGTGTGACTGTAATGAGCTAACCTTAAACAGATCTCTTTCACTTGCCCTTCTGAGACAAAAAACCTTGCACCTTTGCAGTAATAGCTAGGTAATCTGGAGCATCAAACTCTTCTAAATCTTCCATTTTGATACCTGTTGCTTGACTAGCTAAAGACAAAAGTTGTTCAGCTTCAGTCGGGTTTTCATACCCAGACATTCTTAAATCTTGAGCAGCATTAATAACATGCTTACCCTTCATCGAAATTAGCTCTACTTCATTAATTTCCTTACCATCTACAGTCGCAGGATTATCAAATTTGACGATGTTGGGATTGACCACTAGTACAATCTTTTTATTACTATCTTTCTTCTCTGTTCCTATTTCTTTACCAGGCATTTCTTACCTCAATACTTTTGTGAAAAAGGACTACGTAAGGAGAAACGCAACCCTTTAATTTATAAAAAAACAAACTAACTACATGCCAAGATCATCTCGCACAGAGGCCAGCATGTCTTTGCCGTAAATTGAGTAGATGAAATTTATCTTATCTATCTCAACAGCCACCTCGCCATCCAGCTCAACCTTGATATAGTCGACAGATAATTCAAGATCTTGATCGAGTGTTTTACCTGTCTCAAATTTGCCAGTGAATGGGGAAGTTTTTGGGGTTCCCTGCACAACAATCCGCTCAGGACTAGTCGCATATTCACCACCAACAGTGCGGCTTTGCTTAGATGCTCTAAGCTCAAGCATATGAGACTTAGGCGAGGCAAGCATGACACTCTGTTTAGTTCGTTGACGAAACTTTAGCTTAACGGTGATTGGCTTAGTCAACCCCAAGCTTTGACTCTCTATTTCACCAGCGATACCAGCTCCAGACAAAGTTTCAGACATTGGCTCACCGCCAGTTATCTCAACATCAACTATGCCGATGAGATCGGTGCCATCCTTGTAAGCTTTGAAAGCTATTAATTTTTCGGGGATATTTGATCCAGCCATTACGCACCTCCAAATAGGTTGGCAAGATTGCTAACATCGTATTCCATGATGTTTTCGATAACTCTCGCAGGACTTGGTGGGGTCATAAAAGTGTGAAAACGAACCTTACCGTCCATAAGATCAGTTGTTGGATTCTCATCAGCCGAAAAGATAATTTCGCCACCTAAAATATATTCTCGGGCAGTAAAACCATTAAGTCTGACTTGCTCACTATCACATATTGTCTGCACCAGCCGCTTACCCAAAGGGCCATCAAGGAGTTGCCAATATGTGAGAATGAAAGTGTTACCGTGCCAGTTAAAGAAACGACGAATAGATATAAAAGCGTCTTTAGGATCGGTGTTAGAAGGATAGCAAGCGGTACGGTTGCCAAAAAGTTTCCAGCCACCGTCAAAATTAAATGGGACGACAATGCCATTTCCATTTAAGTATTCAGCTTGGGGCAAACTTAGAAACAATTCTTTTCCGTCTACAGTTGCACCATCACAATAAAGCCTCTTGTTTGATGGCGAGACATAAGGTACGCCGTCATTTTCGCTATCAGTAAGAGCTATGCGACCAGCTGCTTGAGTAGATAAATGATAAGTTTTATCGCCAAGAGTTACCTTGCCGTAGCAACAAACCATTAAACTATCGGTAAGGTTGTTGGTCTCTTTGTAGCCAGGAACCTCCGTATATTTAGTTGTAACCGTGTCATCAATATCAATAATAGCCAACGCATTGAAAAGAGAGTTAATACCTCTCGCCTTGGCTGCCATAGTGATAGCAACAGCGGTACTAGTGCTAAAGCCAGGTGCAACGATTAAGCCTGGGATAAGACGAAAACGAGGAAAAACTTCCTCAATCAACTCTAAACCCTCAGCCTGGCCTGTTGTGACATCTATACCACCAATGATATCAGCATCATCTACAACTGTTGGATCAGCAACTTCACCAGTTTTATGAACCTCTGGATCGTAGACATTAATAAAAACAACTGGTCCCACACCAAATTTACCAAAATGAGAATCAGCAAACTCGCAAAGAGTGTATTTCGCCCAATCGTCGCTATCTCCAAAGGCCGCAACAAATTCTGCATAGGAATAACATAGCACAGGCTTATTAATATTTTTCTCTGCTAAATCCTCAATTGGAGCTGTACCAAATACCACCGACACCGCCGCATCTACGTCTCTAGCAGGGAGCAAACTTGTTGGCACTTCTGATGTTTTCACTCTATGTTCGTAAGTCATCAGGCACCCCCTTTTGCGATAACGATATACGCCTTGGCAATCTCAGTATCTTTTTTCGTGAGATCCGATTTTGCTTTGCCGAGATCCGCAATCGGGACACAAAGAACTTTAAAATTCTTGTCTTTTGCTAGATCACCCAAATAAGCAGGTAATTCCCCACCTTTAAAAATTGTGGCATTTTTCACGAAAATAGGCTGGCGTAAAGTCGGCCCCACGTAAATTTTGGCACTCTTTTTAATTGGTGGTTTTGTTTTTTCAGCCATGCTTTCCTCCTGGTCTGAATTGATTTATACTTTTTATATTTTGCTTACAAATCGCCGATTAGGATTACCCCCGGCAAGTTCCAAGTGGTTTTAATGAACCCCGCATAGTAAGGCTCCGATTGAGTGCCAACTTTATCTTTACCGAGCATCCAACTTATTTTTCTAGTCTCCAAGCTATATTTCTTCCCGATGACATCAACCGTTCTTAGTTTATGCCCAAGTCGCTGCACCATTTGTAAAATGTCTCGATGACCATCATGATCATCTAAAGACGGAGACTCCACGCCGCATACAAATGTAATTTCTGCCACATCTTCATCATCACATTCGCCACCGGCTACACAAATACTGATGAAAGGATAAATAGAATCAGGGCTTTCTTTAGTCTTTACAGGCAGAGAAAAAGCTTTGATAACTGGCGGTAACTCAACCGAATCTTTCTCACCTTTTTTATGATGCAAATAAACCTGATCACTAAAGAGTTCTTCTAATTCTTTCTGGAGGGACAGCACTAAATCAAAAATCATTTGACGTTCACCTCGTAATTGAGCTCATGCTCAAAATGTTTCCCGAAAATTACAGAAACATCGCCCATTGCATCTTCAGCAGCCTCTTCACCAGCTTCATCAATGGAAATAGAAGCAATACCAACTGGGAACCGACCTTTGCTTGAATTTCTTAATGTTTTGCCAACCAAATACCCGTATTCATTTTCATCATAATGCTCGGAACTTTCTCGTATTCCCACTCTATCTCCTTGACCAAAATCAATGATAAAAGCTCCAGAGCGTGCATGTTTTCCAACTTTGATACCGTTTTTACTAATTTTGATATCGCCAAGGCTATCCAGTAAAAATGGATTAAGGCCGATCCACAAAACTGCCGTTCTTCCCCATGCATCTCTTTCAACTTTTAGCTTAGCCCTAGCTTTAAGATGGCTTTGAGCAATATTCGTGTCTTTGCTAATTGCTTGCTTAAGAAACCTTTCAGTATTTTTCATGGTCTTAAGTATGGCCCGATTGCTAGCAGTTTTAATCTGTCCTGCTGTGCCACCAAACTCATGAACAACACGCTCAAAATCGTCACTCACATCAAAATCAATCATCCTTCAAACCTTGCGAAGGTGATACGCCATCTGCCACTTCTGGCAAGATCTTTAAGGGCTGCAATATGGGATTCTTCTCCATCAACCCATACTTTATAGTCAAGAGAAGGATAGAAATTATCTAGTTGATCTTTAGCGATAGTCACCCTCTCATAAGCCCAACCAAGACCATACTTATCAATATCAACATCCTTAATATCTTCGTGCCCCACGCTCTTTCTCAAGGCAACGCACTGGATACCGTCGATATCGATAGGAGATCCAAGAATATCTGGATCAGATCCAGCTTTTAGAACAGTTTGTTTGTAGAGTTCTCTTGGGTTCATGATTTGGTTAGCCTCTAAGCTGTACCTTCAACCAAGGCCTGTGGGCGTTTACAGATACACAGTGGATTAGATTCGGTGAGCAGTTTGACAAATTTGCCGTCAGTGTCCATGACTTGCTTTGCGTATATTGGCAGACCAGGAGTGTTTACAGTTTCTAGGAAGTCTGCTGGAGCATCATAAGTTTCGTAGGTTTGCTCAGTGGTGCCGACAGGAAAGAAATGCGCCTTGCCATCTGCAATAAACTTAACAGTTTCGCCTTTAGCGTTTGGAGCCTTGGCGCGATATTCTTCAAAAGTGATTCCACCAAACACAAATCCTTTACGTGGATCCATATCGGCTGCCCCGGCAATTTTAAGAGCTGCTTCGTGGTTAACAAAAAATTCTTTAACAGTTTCATCGCCAATGAGTCCATCAAAGAATGTGTCTGAACAGAGACAATGAACACCTGTCATGGTGTCACCTAAGATATTGTCTTCAATATGGCGGACAATCTTTCTACAACTAGCAGGAGCATCAACGCCAGCAGTGCCAAAAGCAAAGGTTTCTGTCTTTTTAGTAGCACCAAACTTAGTATAAAGATTAACAATCTCATCACCAGCACCATCAACCACTAATCCTTTAATCGCACCCATCATCATAAATTCTTCAGTAATAGCGTGGGAATTTCGCATGGTTGTGAGGTATCGCATCACGATCTTTTCAAGTGTAACCGCATTCATGGTGCCAGCCTCCCGCGCACCTTGTAAATCGGAAGCGAGAATACGATCATTATACGGAATATGCGGAATCTCAATATACGCAGCGCCTTTGCTACCACGTTTAGCCTGAGTAGCTGGCCCACCCACAGGTACAGCTGGAAGCAAAGTTATACGACCTGAAACAAGATCAAGACGAACAACACGCTGGGTAGTGTATCCACCACGTTTAAAAATACCCATTTGACGCAAACGCCCGTAGTTGTTTGGAATGGTATTCACAGCACCGGATAAAACAGCCAAGTCATAACCCGCATCATCCAGTGGACTCATAATTAATTCTGACATTTTTTTATCTCCTATCGATATTTATTCGATGATAAAAGTTACAGTTTCAGGCTACGCACTTGTGGCGGCCTTGATCCCTTTAGCGGAAAGTTGCTCGATGGCCGTTGCCTTTTGTTCTGTGGTAATTCCTTCCGGCCAAACCAATTCATCCA
Source organism: Desulfotalea sp. (assembly GCA_051531995.1). Lineage (GTDB taxonomy): Bacteria > Desulfobacterota > Desulfobulbia > Desulfobulbales > Desulfocapsaceae > Desulfotalea. Next base: position 116,331 of record JAOPTU010000005.1, on the reverse strand, counting down.
TGATTACAATTGCATCACGATTGAGGATCACACCTGAAACATCGCCGCCACTGGCATCAATATCAGCAAGTGCAATACCTGCTGCATCCTCTGAACCAGTTGTAGATGCTGGATCAAGCCCTTTATATTTTCCAGTGGCGGTTGTTTGCCCTACCACCTGTAAGATTGCCAAGGTTACGCCGTTTGCCACGGTTACGGTCTCACGGGAAAAGTTTGTATCCACTTCCCACTTCACCGCATCGGTAATAACTTTTTTTGCTACCATATTTTGTCTCCTGCTATTTCTCTTTTCGCTTAAAATTGAAACGGGCTAGATGCTATTTGTGCTGCCTGTGCTATCTAGCCGCCGCCTGTTTTTCTGCTTCAACGAGCAGGGGATGTTTGCCATCACCAGTTGTTGCTGTAGTTGTCGAAGTAATAGTTTTCTGTCCAGACTCTGCTTTAATAGTTTGCAAGGCAGAACCTAGGATTTTAGGATCTAAATCACCTTTTAAAGCTGGAGCTACTTGAGCAGCACTTAGCCCAGTTAGACTTGCCATATCAATGGCTGTAGATAGCTTTTCATTTCCCTTGCTTTCGCTATCTGCTAGGGCTTCTGCAATACCTTTATCCATGGATTCTTGTGGCACATAACCAAGCCCGGCAAGAACCCCAGGTGCCGAGTCGTTTTCCAGTAATGTCTGGAACTGCTCTTTTATTGACATAGGCGTTCCCCCTTGTCCGTTTGATTTAATGGCTTGATTGCCAGTGGTAAAAATAGATTTTTTGTTTTTCTTATTGGCATCATCAGCCAGCATTTGACAGGTATCAGAAAAGGTTGCAATTTCATCAGCAAGTCCTACATCAATAGCATCAGAGCCATAAAATGCTGCTGCTTGCATTGCGATTACATCTTCTAATTTTAAGTTTCGATTTTTGGCAACTGATGCGGCAAAGGCAAGACCAGACTGAGCGACACTCTTATCCAATCTATCTGCAAGTTCATCTGAGAGTGGTTCTAGTGGATTAAAATCTGCTTTCTTATCACCCCAAAACTTAACGGTGTACTTATCACCCTCAAGCTCTGCACGTTTACTAATCTCACGATGCATGGCAATACAACCAATAGAGCCAACACCTGCATCATTATCAGCAAGAATCACTTTAGAACATGCAGCTGCAATCCAAGTAGCTGCCGAATAAGCATTCATATCCACATGGGCGTAAATTGGCTTTTTAGCTTTTGCCTCTACAATAACTCTGCCAAGTCCTGCACAACCTTGAGCAGAGCCACCATAAGAATCAATGTCGAGCATGATGCCTAAAATATCAGGATCACTAGCAGCTATTTCTATTTGATGCGCTAGGGTGCGATAGGATGCTAGACCAGAGGCATCTGAAAAACCTCTATTGCGAGAAATGAGAGAACCAATAACTGGAATAACCTTGATGTATCTGTCTTCTGTCGTCGCAACTGGCTTGGCCTCTGCTTTAATTTCTCCACTCATATCTGTTTTGAGCATTGGAGCAAGAGCTGCAATATCAAGGTCTAAGTGCCCTCCATTTCTATTGTTTAATACAGTCAGGATGGCACTTAACTTTTCTGGAGTAACAAAAAGTGGACGGTTAAATATCTCGCCTAGGATTAATGAATTTTGCATTATTCTTCCTCTAATGATTTGTGAATTACATTTTCTTCAGCTTTAGCCTGAGCCGTACCAGCTTTATTGGAATGAGATGGGTAGCAGTCGTAACGGAGGCCAATATCTTCAGCACGTTTAAGATCTTCTGCATTTTCACGATCGATGATTTCAATGGATCTATTATGACTAGCAGCAACCTCACGACGAGAAATGAGACCGTTCCTGATATCCATCTGCTCGGCAAGACGATCTTTAACCGGATCAGTAAATGGTTTTTTGTGGAGATTCCAATTAACTCTGTGATATTTACGTGGGTGATCGAGATATTCTTTTGCAGAGACAGTCGAAACAGCACCAGTAAGAATTGCAGTGCGAATCCAACGGTTAATAAATTTTCGGCAAAATTGAAAAATGACAGTACGAGCCACGAGCATTTGGCAAAATCTATCTGACTCTATTCGTCCAGCTCGAAGAGATGTATAATTAACTCCGGAAAGATCACCGGATAGTTGCTCGTAAGTAATACCTGTTAAACTACTAGCAACCATGCGATAATTAAATTTCATGAATGGCTCGTAGTTATTGCCGACATCTGGGGTCTCGGTGAAAGCGATTCTGCCGCCATTGCGGAGTACTGGAAACGTTCCTGGCTTAACCTCAATTGACTGAACTCCACCCTGAAATACCCCGCTTTTTTGCCCTGGCATTGGCGGTGGCAAATGAGTAGTGTCTTGATAAACAAAGCCGCCAATAGATGCGTGCTTTACTTTTCTATCCAGCTCAGCATCTTCATAGCGATCAATTAAATTAATTTTGGTAACGATAGGGGCAATAAAACTGCCACCTCTGACCTGCCCTCCACGAGTGGCGTGAAAAACAAAACAAACATCATCAACAGGAACACGAGTTTTCTGACCACCAGAAGATGTAAGAAATGTCTCGCCTGGATGATCATCTAAAAGATGATAGGCAACAGGTACGCCATTTTCAAACTCTATGGAATGACGTATTTCATTTCCGTTTTCCGCAAAGTCATTGTAGTTAGCATCAAGATGATCGGATTCTAAAACCTGAATTTTAATTGGCACATACAGATCAGGGTGAGGTTCTTGCTCACGGATTACGACTATAGCCTCACCGTCTCTAACAAGCAGGCGAGCAACTATTTCTTGCAAACCATAAAAATCACTAAATCCCAGATGATCTAACTGGCTCAGGCAATCATCCCAAAGTTCTTTAAACTCTTCATTTTTTTTAGGATCTCTGAAACGAAACTCTGGCGTAATGCCTACACCAATCATGTTAGAGGCATACGAATTTAGCGCACTCTTAACAAGAGTAGTATTCCTCTCGAAGTGCCGAGCACGACGACGAATAGTGGAAAGACCTGCAAGACCGACATTTGGTCCTGCACCAGAAAGCCCCCAGTCTCCCATGCGGGCAGAAGTTGAAGCACCTTCATAAAGTGGATATGGGTTTGATTCCGCTGAGGTTATTGGATAGCCGTGAAGATCAAGGAGCATTTAATACCCCTTGCCTGGACTGCTAAAAACTTCAAAAACGGTTATTGGATCAGGCACATCTAAAGGATTTGGCTCACCAAGCTGAGCTGAGAGAACACCAATATAAACATACATTTTATCGCTATTGGCTTGTCCAAACTCAACCAAATCACCATCGATAACCGTTTTATACGCCATGGTCCCAATGGACACTCGATGATAGGCTTCTACAGCCTCATCACGCTTTTCTCGTACTGTCTTCGGTACCGTTGCCATTAGTTTTCCTCAAGTCGAAAAGAAGTAAAAATTCTTCGCTAATTCTTAAGAAAAACTATAACCGACGATTTAGGGTGAAACGGGAAACAACGAGAAACAACGAGTAAAAGGCGAGAAACAACGAGAAACAGATATTGACAAGGGTTTCAAAACTACTTGAAATGAAACTGACAACAGGCACAACATGTGGCACCACACTAAAAATATGTCCACTAAGTATAAAAATTTAACTTTATGTTACCTTTTATCTTGGACAAGATAGATATTATGGGATACAAAACATAAAACAAAGTACTTATTTACACATTTCCTGCAAATAAAGACAAAAAAAAGCCATAACATATAAAGACATGATTATTCAATTCACGATCAAAAACCATAAATCTATTAAAGAAGAACAAGTTTTCTCCATGGTGGCTATCAAGCCAAAACAACAAAATAAAGTTCATGAAAACAACTTCTTTGCCCCACTTGCGCCCAAACCTCTAAAACTCGCTAGAACAGCTGCCATTTTCGGTCGCAATGCTGCAGGGAAAAGCAACCTAATAGATGCCTTTGAGTTCATGAAACATATTGTTCTAAACTCGAACCGATTTCAACCTGGTGAACAAATCTCCTGTTATCCTTTTCTTTTCGATGATTTTAGTTGGGTTACAGATTCAGAATATGAAATCGAGTTTATTGCACAAGGCATTCGCTATCAATTTGGATTTACTTGCCACGATGGCATCATCACAGAAGAGTGGCTCCTCGCTTGGCCTAAAGGATCACAACAATTATGGTACGAACGTTTTTTTGATGACAACGATCAAGAGGATTACAAGTTCGGTACCAACTTCAAAGGCTCAAAAACATTATGGAAAGATTCTACAGGTCCATCAACTCTCTTTTTATCCAGAGCAGCTGAACACAATAGTGAACAACTAAAACCTGTGTTTGACTGGTTCAAAAAACTCATTATCCTCGGCCACAGAAGTGAATTTTCACCTGGGATGACTGCTGATTTTTGCAAAAGCGAAGAAAACAAGAACAAAACTCTCGATTTTTTTAAAAAGCTTGACCTACCTATCCATAATGTCACGACAAAAGAAGAAAAGATTGATGAAAAAACCCAGAAAGAATTACAAACTCTAATTGGAAAATTCTCAAACAATCAACAACAAGCGTCACTACCTTCAATTCCGACAAAGCTCAAAAAGATTGCAATCACACATTTCAATCCGAAAAATGGAAAAGAATACTCTTTAAATCTTGATGAAGAGTCAGAGGGAACCAAAAAACTTTTTAGCTATGCAAAGCCTATTATTGAAGCGATGCAAGATGGACTTGTTTTTATTATTGACGAAATGAGTAATTCACTCCACGCAAATCTTTCCAAGGCAATCATTCAAATATTCAACAGCCCAAAAAACTATGCCAATTCTCAATTAATTTTCTCGACTCATGACACGTCCATGCTGAGCACAAAACTCCTTCGCAGGGATCAAATCTGGTTTATTGACAAAAATGATGAAGAGGCAAGCTACCTCACACCGCTCACTGATTATAAGCCCAGAAGCGAAGAAGCTCTAGAAAAGAACTATCTTGCTGGCAAGTATGGTTCTGTACCTTATGTTATAGAGGATTAATAATGCGTCAATCTAGGGCAGATAAGAAAAAGAATATAGCAAGACGTGAAAAGAAACGAGAGCTATACCCAACTGTATTAATTGTATGTGAAGGGCTTACAGAGGTAAAATACCTAAAGTCTATAAAAAATAAGTACAAACTGAACACCGCCAATGTAGAAATTGTACAGGGGGAAAACTCAAGTCCCGATCAGGTATATAAGCATGCAATAAAAGCATATAAAAATTACCTCAAAAATAAAAATGCCAGCGACTGTGAATTTGTCTTTTGTGTAATAGATCGAGACAGACACGCTCACTACCTTGATACGCTACATAAAATTGAAACCATCCCCTTAAAAAAAGATCATAAAATTTATGCTGTCAACTCAGTTCCGTCTTTTGAAGTATGGTTGTGGTTGCATATCAAAAATAGCTCAAAAAACTTCTATGAAGGTGGAGATAAATCTCCTGCTGATCTTGTAATAAAAGAGATAAAGAAAACTTTTCCAGATTGGCACAAAACAAATTTTGACTCTTACAAAGCCACAATAAATGACATAGAAAAAGCATCTCAACGAGCCCAAAGATTAAGAAATAATAATTTTGGTAAAGATGACTGCACATATACAAAAGTTGATTGCCTCTGTGAGTTTTTAAAAATATTAAAAACACTAAATATATGTAAAGAAAAGAAGATTGAAAAACTCGCTGCAATATGGGGGTAGCTAACACAAACTTCGTAATTTTCTTTGATGCCATTCATCAATTAATGCAGTGTTTGACTCCCAATCCCTGCCAATTTTTACCGCAGGAAAACCATCGTCTTTAATTGCTTTCTCAAGCCAAACACGACCACGCCCGGTTTCTTGCTGGATCTCTTTCATGCCTACTAGGATTTTGCCTTTTTGCATCATTTTACCCCACACTCGCTATTACAACTTCTGAAACAAAGCTATCATCTTCGTCATCGTCCAATTCATCACCAGGTGCCGGCCAATCTTTCATGCGTAATATATCTTCAGCACAGAGTGCCATATAAAAACAATCCCACAAATGGTTGTGCCTGCTCTTTGGATTTTCCCATACTCCACTATCTTCACCGATTACCTCGGCACATAGTTGGTTGATATGTCCATTTGCCATTTCGCTATGGAATGCCATACCACCGGGGAAATCTCTACCAGTTTTTAAAATTCCATCTGCTTTATCTTTGTAATAATTAGAATCGACCCGAACTCTTTTTAATGCCCAAGGGAATTTCTTTTTTTCTGTACCAGGGTAAAATTCTACTGGAGCAGTGGCGTAAGGCGTAGCCATTCTTTGCTCTCCTTTTGCTGGTAAAATTAGCCCATAGGTTGTGGCACAAAAATCATATACTTCAGATGTTCTATGGCCCATCGCATCTTGCACAGCTTGGCGAACAGGATAAATATTACCATCTGCATCTTTATACTCTGCATCCATAATCACTGATTTTTCTGCATCGAAATCTTGTAAGAACCCACAGGCTATCAACCATCTTTGCGGGTTGAGCCCTGCACCACGAGCATGAATCCAAAACCAAACGCCATCATCTTGAGTATCAATGCCGGCGACAAGACCAACAACACGGTTGCCACCTGGCACGACCGACTCAGGGCGATTATCTTTTAATTTTTCTAATTCGTCACTTTTTCTTAATGTAACTTCTACCTTCCATGGCTGGGCTTCATGGCTATTTGCAAAATCCTTTTTGGCTTTTTTTCTTTCGTTTTCTGGCAACTTCTCATCATGGCACCTTAGAGCATCATGAACGACTTCGGAAAGACTAACCATGTATGACATCCAACTAGGCTCGATCCAACCGATGGAGGCTGGACGAACACGCAGCAAGTATCGAAACATTTCTTCGCCCTTCTCATCTGACTTAATATCTCCATCTTCATCCAATAAACGAAGCCGCCAAGTTTCTCTCCTGATTGCTTTATTACGATCGTTATCATCCCACAATGAGCCACATTCTTGACAGATATAACGGCCCATCTTTTGAGATTTAATACGAAGCCGGTCAAGAGGCTCAGTCACATTTCCTTCATCATCGCGATCTGGAACCAACGGATAAAATGTATCCTCGGAGAAATACATAAATATTTCTTCATGACAGTGTGGACAATGCACCCACTGAACAAAAACGGCCTCGCATTCATTCTCAAGCAAGACTGTTATATTTCCGTCTTCAGTTGTCGGCGTGGAGCTCATAAAAATTTTATGCCCTTTGTACGAACGGACACGCTGACGTAGCAGAAAGACTGCTCCAGTTTCATCTTTTGACTTACCATATGACGGCTTGTTCACTTCCTGCATATCAACAATTTTTAGAGGGCGATCCGCAGTTTGAGCCGTAGATCCAGCCCAACCCACTTCCCAATTACCGCCGATCATGCGCAAACTAGTTTTTGTGCTATTATTCCTACCTTTAAGCATCAGCCTTTTTAAAGAGGCTGAACTTGTGACAAGAGGTTCAATTCGTTCATCCATGGCACGATTAGCAGTAACCTCATCTGGATAGAATGAACAAGCTGGCCCACGGTCAAAAATGCGTGACCAAGCAACGTAGGAATCAATACCTGTTGTTTTGGCCGTTTGTGGAGCAGCTTGAAAAATCAACTCCCGGACAAAAGGCAAAGCTGCAGCATCAAGAATGCCCCGTAAATGTGGTGTTATTTCAAAACTAAGATAACTACCAGCAAGATCACCCTTGGTTAATTTACGATTATTAGGAACCCATTCACTTGGCTTTTGGAATTTTTGTTTCCTTAAAACTCGGCGTTCGGCTTTTGAAAAACTCGTAGTATAGGTAAACCCTTCTTTTAAAGACTCCGGCATCCAGGGATAAGATTTTGCTTTATATTGCCGGGGGGCGTTGGGAGCTGTTAGCATTATAAATCGTCCTCCAAGCTAACCATAAAATCATCCATTGAAGCATAAGTGTTAATTGTGGCATCTTTTTGTTTTAGGCAGAAATCTAGCAAAAGAGGTGCTTTACTGGGGTCGCCACCAACCATGGCGATCATTTCGGCAATATTAGCTTTGAAAAAGAATTCTAGCCCCGTATCAAGGACTACGGCTCTACTTACAAGCTCCATTGTCACGAGATCACGTTCAATATATAAACCTTGCTCAACTTTCCACTTCAATTGTTCTCGAGAAGCCTGGGCATTAAGCTTTTTAATTTCTGCTTCAGCTTTTTGAGTTGCAAGGTCGTCAGTATGTTCTGAAGATGTAGCACCAAGAAAAAGGATTTGATTTTTTTTGATGAAATTCTGCACAATAAGTTTGGTATAAAAACCATCTTTATTTGGGTTAAGCTTCTTATCGTAGAACGACGAACTTTTAACATTCCAACCAGTTTCCATCAGGTAACGAAGAACGTCTGCCTTGACTGTTGTTGGTGAATAATTATCCCAGACTGGAGTGTTCATATTGTATTATCTCTCTATCCCTGGCAGCATTTGTTGGTTTTCTTCATTGGGTAACAATTCTCTTTTTTGCTTTGGTTTTAGTGCATCTTCTAGCCGCTTAACTCTTGCATTGATTCTATCGAAATATTCTTCTGCCCCTCTCCGTCGACCACCAATCAGGACAGTGCGTGGAATACATGGTGTCGGCTTTGGTGATGGAGTTAGCCAAGTGGTCATTTTTTTTAATATCCTTCCCACGCATTAAGGCAAGAGCGACACTTATAAGAATTATTTACATTCATGCCGTCTGGTGCACAGCTAAGCCAAAACACATCTTTTGATTTGCAGGAAGGACACATTTTGCCAGAACAGATCTTGACTAGTTCACTTTCATCTTGAGGTTTTAAAATGTGATATTTTCCCTTTTCTTTTACCATCTATACAACACCCCGATGCTGTCTCAACTGCTGCCTATAATCATCATCTTTACCAGCGACCGAAACCTTACTTTTTTGTTTCTGAAGGATGACAGAGCAGCATGAGCAAATACCTTTTGTTTTCGATTCCTTTCTTTTGCCACTCCCGAACATGACATAACCGCACTTAGAACATTTACCGTATCTGCTTTTTTTACCTGCCATAATTAAGCCTCAAGGGTTTTTTTCCGTGTATCAACACTGTTATACCCAAACTAAAAAGGTGACTTAGAAAAAGATGTTTCTTCAAAAACCAAACGACCAGCCTTTTTTTCTGCCTCGAAACCATGCTCAGCCAAAGTTTGCCTGAAAGCAGATTTACTTATGGGACGAATTCCTTTGTCGTCAGTAAATTCAAGGTATCTATCGTAAACATCCGAAAAGAGAACGCATTCACCAACACACGGCTCAATCACATTACTTGAGACAAACATACCAAGAGGATTGTATTCCAAAACATCGTCAGCACCAGATTGCAATTGGATCTCTTTAAACCAAGCCGAATTACCTGCGCTTTGAACATAGTACTTCCTACCACCGTCATCATAGCCTAGCATTTCAATGATTCCTGGTGCCCCAAATGGAGTTGTAACCTTTCCATCCAATTCATATTTATAATCAAAAACACTGTTCATTATTTTTCTCCTATTTTTTTTGATTCTTTTATTTTGCCACTCCCGAACATGACATAACCGCACTTAAAACATTTACCGTATCTGCTTTTTTTACCTGCTATAATTAAGCCTCTTGAAAAATACGAGGATCACCACTTAATGGATAAACACCCTCTCCGGGGTATTCTTCAAGGTACGCAATAGCACCATGCTCGTTTTGAGTAATGCAATACTCAGTTTCCAGTAATTCTTTTTGCTGAGGGTCAGTAAAGCTAGATTCACTTTTATTAATAGCTATCCCAGCAAACTCACAAAGGTTTAAAATCTGTTTTGTATCTAAAATTATTTCGCCTACCATGATTAAGCCTCCAGTCGCTCTATATATTCACGAATAATTTCTTTATTTTTCCCCGTCATGGGATCACCCCGAAACAGGCCATCTACAGCATCAGGTCGAGATGGTGGTTCATTATCTAGAATAGCTTTCAAATCATCCAGATCTTCAGCAGTTATAAAATATTCGGTAATCTCTGCATCGTGATCACAGCTAGCAGACACAGGCCCAGCACGACCAATAAGCCCATTACAAAAGCTTGTTAACTTTTCTAGATCTTTTCGCTTCAAAACAGCTACCTGTTATTGATGGGATAATAACCAATACCAATCCGGCTAATTGTTCGTTCTATCTTTTTTTGTTCGATTCCTTTTATGACAACTTCATGCTCCTGATTAGCTTTTGGGCAAAGCTGGCCCGTCATATTATTAACATCTGCAACTCCGTCAAAAAGTTCAAGTTTAAGTTCTTCAGGTAGTAACGACAAATCATACTGACCTGTAACCTTGCAATACTCTTGTATATTATCAAGGGCTGAATGTAGCTCCCTTACCTCTTCACCAGCTTTTTCTAATTGCGCTAACACGCCAAAGTGATCACAAATATATTCTAGCTTTTCTTGACTCATAACAATGTTCCTCCTATTTAAATTTATTGCTTGATCTAGCTCACAACTTGCAGTTGAAAAAACCTGACCGCCACCAACACTAGCGACCGTAGGGAAGCCAATTCTAATTACACCGCCACCCTCTATTAAAGTCATTTATATACTTCCTCCAGACAACAGCATCTTTCCACGCAAAACCAAAAAGACAAATAGTTAAACCATGACGTTCGACCACTTGATGTTGACAATTTTTTTCTATGATCACCCAATGATCAAATCTTATAATTTTCATCACAACCTCTTTTATATCTCGTGCAAATCTTGCTGTTGAAGAATCCTGACCGCCACCAACACTTGCGACCGTAGGGAAGCCAATTCTAATCACACAACCAACCGAACCGCTGAGACATAAGCACGAGGGAAAACTTCTTTTATATCCACAATTGCTTCAGCAAGAGATATAGCTTCAGCATCCGGCAAATCTTTTGCGACATATTGCATTCGTTCTATTTCAGGCTGGGTAAAAACGGCCTTTTCTTCTCTTGAAATTGCTTTCCACTCTTTCATATCGTCGGTTAAATAGATTGTTTTGCCATTTGAAATTGTTGTTTCTATTACCGTTGGTGCCTCTAATATTTCTTTTTCCCCCGCCCCCCCGTTTAACCTACGGTCAGGGAGAATAGCCGTGTCCTGCAACGAGGCTGAATGAGGCTGAGAAGATGATTGATTACCAACACTCGCTGCGGCTTCCTGTTTTATGACACAATTTGAGTCTGAATTATCTATGGGTTTTAAGGAAGATCCAGCAACAGTTGGTAGGCCAAGCTCAAGCCAGGCATGGAGATCACCACCAGCCTTGAAGTATTCACCGACATCTTTACCTTCAAGTGTAGGCCAACATTTTGCGTGCCGGAAAGTTCCGAGCCAGTTGTTAATTGCATCTTTGGATTTTTCTTCAGCATCAAGCGAAACAAGTGCAACTGGAGACTGCTGGATATATTTAAACAAAGATGGATGGACACCTGCAGACAATGACCCGAGGCTGGTTACATCAATTTCTTGGTGAGCAAAAGCCATGGCCAGAGCATCAAGCTCTGCTTCGACTATCGCGATACCTCTTGATTTACCGTTGGGAGCCATAGCAGCAGGAATAGTATATGGCAGGTTTCCTGAACCTTTGATCCATACATATTTTCTATTCGATAAAAATTTAGCCCTTGCTTCTAGAGTGCGACGGATTCTGATTCTGTGCAATTTACTTGCGTGGTAGATTGGGATCAGCAAACCATCCGGCACCCAAAGTTTGTTTTTTTCACCTTTGACAACTTGCAAACCAATTTTTGCATGGGCTACCTGTTGTTGATGGGATAACCAACCTAGACGAAAACGGCTCACGGCTTCGAGATTTAGCCCACGGGATGCCAGGTAGTCCAGTTGCTCTTGGTTTGCCAGTAGGTTGTTATGGGCTTTTTCTACTAAAGGAACAAAGAATTCTAGCCAGGTGCCTGTTGGATATTCTGGGATAATTTCTGGCAGCTGCGCTTTTTTCTTTTCTGACTTGAATGTTGGTCGCTGACGTTTACGGTTTAAATGTGCCTTTTTAATCGCAGCAGGATCATTACCACCAAGACGACACACATCGGCAACAGGACAACTTGAAGCCATGCGACATACCCTGCCAGCACGATCATGGGCATCAGGGCAGCTAAGGTTTTCCATTTTACGGAGATAAGTGATAACATCACCCTTGAAACCACAAGACCTACAAATGAAGCCACCATCCAGATAAATATTAAAGCGATCAGTTGTTTTGGAGCCACCGCACTTTGGACATTTGCCATAATATCGATCGCCTGATTTCTTTAAATCATGATCTGTGATTATCTTTTCAACGATGATTTGTGTGTTCATTGTCGCCCTTTTACCGATTTTGCCTAGATTTGGATTACTTTTTCACCTTTTGCCCCGTCCTACTTCCATCCTACCCACTAAAACTACTTAACTACTTATTTTTACTTATTAATTATTACTATCAGGATACAAGATAGAATAATTAGATATATAGCTGTGATCTAAATATAAAATCTTGAGAGTCATCCCTTTTTAAAATGTTTTTTATCATGTATGCGTGCGTGAGTGGCCTGTCCTGCATCCTGCTATTAATAGTTTTATCGCAATTTCAAATTCATAAGCCGAAACATTGGCAGGATGGGAGCAGGATAGAATTAAGAAAAACCATTTGTAAGGTTCCTCATTTCACTATTTTCTATTTTTATTTCGTCTTTCACGTCTAAATTGTAGAAATATATTTTGCCGCCAACCTTTTCTGATTCAAAACCATTTTCACGCAAATATTTAGCAAGAGTGTTTTTGTGAGTCATCTTGCTGGTTGAATCCATATTTTCTTTCCACCACCAGATAAAGACCTTGTCGTAAAGGTCAGTGAATAAAATTCTTGTCTTAGCTTCGGGTCTTACATCTGCTTTCACCTCAAGCATTTCTTCAACAAACCGACCCATATTGTTTTCTGCTTTTTCCATGGTTAGTTTAAATTCATTACAAACAGATGGTATTTCTAGCCCTTTTTCTTGCCATTCTAAGCAACCCTCGACCATCCACTTAAGAACAGCCTCCTGCATTTTTGGTTCTTTGAGCCGTTTTTTAAGGCCTGTATCTTTCTTTTTAAACCTTCCCTTTAGTGCTGGTTCTTTCTTCTCTGCGGCCTCAACGTCATCTACATACCGCCAAAGAAAATCAATAATGACTAGACGCTCTCGTAATGAGAATTCTTTAGTAAGGCCACCGAGGGAATTATTTGTTTCTAGAATTAATTTATGGGTAGGCGTGTAGATTTCTTCTGAACCAAAATTTTTACGGAATTTAACAGGGTTACCACCTGTCATTTCTTTAACTCGACCACCATCTACATTCTGGCCCTTGTTTGTCTCTGAGCCTATAACAATGCGTTTATGCATTAATGCATAAAGGTGTTCAGATGCTGCACTTGCTGGAGGTTCAAATTTTTGTTCAATAAAAAGGGATCTTGCAGCTTGATGGAAAAATGCAGACATGATACTAGAAATGGTTTCGAGAATTGTTCCCTTGCCATTACGACCAGGGCCAATAAATATGAGAAGACTCTCTTCATTGACATTACCAGTCAGGCAATAGCCAAAGAATCGTTTCAAAAATGCTGGTATTTCCTTGGTACCAGGTTTATCTGGATGGACGCATATATCATTTAGCAATTCTTCCCAAAGCGAGTAATCCGCTGTTGGTTCAAAATTTACTTCTATGCGTCGAGTCATTAAATCTTCTGGCTTGGCATCGACGATCATTCCACGTTCCAGATCTATAACACCATTGCCAGCTGGTAATAACATTTTGCATTGATCTAAAAAATTTGGTGTTACTGCAATTGAATTGTTTAAAGCTGGTGCTAAGTTTACTGCGGTGTTCATTTTATTTTGAGATCGAAGACTAAAAGCTCGTTTTTCAAAATTTGTTATAGAACTAGTCAGCCATTTAGGAATGTCGAATGCACGTTTTCTAAGTTTCGCTATTCTGCGATCAGCTTCATCAGGATCACCTGAATATTCTAGTTTGATTGCTTCAACTTTGGCTTCTCTTTCCTCTTCTAATTCAACTAACATTTCAGCCTGTTGATCACGTAAGCTAAAAACGACTCCCTCGTAAGCCTGGGCTACATATTCTACCTCTGCCAAAATAGAATTAAAGTCATCTACTTGCCAAATGACTTTATCCCATTTATACCAGATGCCCTTATTAGAAGGTTTATTTGGCGGTGGTGGAATAAACAGAAAACGATCTTTTAAAATTTCAGCCAAAAGTAATGCATCGCCACGCTCATTCAAATTGTAGCAACTTTTTATAAAATCGTGGTTGGCCAATACTTCTTCGACATTACCACAGACCGAATCACCCAAAATCTCAGCGGATCGTTCGGCTATTTTATTCAACATTTCTTTTTCTGCTGTCATTTAAAAACCTTGTATTATCAATTTTCCTGATATGAATCAGTTTTAAACCAATCAAAATTACAACCGATGCAAATTCCAAAATTCCAGCCAAACTTTTAAAATTCGTAGCCTCATTTACCGGGGCGATTCCACCCGTTAGAGGCTCCAAAAGGCCAGAAGGACCCATTGTTTTATTTACGTATTTGGCCATTAAATTTGACGAATAAGCCATATCCTGCCCGCCATAGGCAACGAAAGGGGTGTGGGGAAAACATGCGCAACTAATTCAGAAGAGAGAGAGGACTTAAAGGACGAATGCTACCCTTCTGAACAATGAGATCGGCATACTTAAAACGCATTGGCTTGTTTGGTCCGCCGTAATTAATTAAATCTTTACGATGTGCCATGCGTCTTATCGTTGCCTCAGAGCAACCCATATATTCAGCCACTTCCTTCACGTTCATGATCTTATCTTTTTGCCCTGTTAAAAGGGCAAGCATGGCTTTAATCTCAGCAAGTTCTATCTTAAGATCAATCACATCATCTTTAGACATGGCCTATAACCTCTCAATAACCTTGATACCACGCATAGAAGCTCTCACAACGTCCATCAATTCACGGGTAACCTTTTCTTTTTCTTTGGCTGTGAACTCCCCAGGGCTTTTAATAAACCATGCAGTATTGACAGCCTCGGTCGCTTCGCCTACTTCTTTGAATATATCGCTCAGTAATTTAGTTACGTCTGAATCAGAAATGCGTGGATCATCACAGTCAGGTAAAGGACAGTGAACACCACCAGCCATTGTCGAAACGTATTCAGCAATTTGATGACAACGTTCATCATCACCATCAAGATCTCGAAACGCTTTGAACAACTGCCTGATATGATCTAAAGGACTTCTACGACCAGAAGCATTTGCATGATTTGTGTTTGGTTCGTTTTGCCAATTGGTGATTGTTTGTGGATGTAACTTTAGGTAAGGTGCTATAAATTTAGCCTCACCACGAGATATCAATACCCCTAAGAATCTCCATGGTGTTAGCATTATCAGTTTTAAATTTAAGTTATTCATAACTTCACAAACCTCACACTATTTAATATTTTAAATTGCGACCAACCATCAAAACTCGTTTTTCCCTTGCGGAATACCCCCGCCCCCTGCTAGGTTTGGAAGCGCCAACCAACAAAGCCCGTATTGTGTCCAGGGGACGGAGATAAACTTCCCTTCCTAACGACCTACACTGGCCAAATTTCACAAACTGTTTTGTTGATTGCTTTAGCGATAACTTTACGAATGTACGCTGTTGGACGATCACCACGAATTACCCCATGCACTTGTGAAGGGGTTGAAGGAGGTGCCATTTTAGCAATATCTTTTGCTGAAACATCGTTAAGCAACATGTGAGCTTTTATATAATTTGTGTTCTTCATGCTCAACAGTAAAGCATATGCGTACACCAGCGTCAACTTAAAACGTACAAGAGCGTACAGCGGAGATAACACCAAATGTCTTTTCACATGAGATTACAGGAAGTTGCACGGATAAAAAAAGTTGACCAGGTAGATTTGTCAGCTGCCACAGATACAAATCCTTCCACGGTTAGCAAGTGGTGGAATGGAAAAAGAATACCAGGAGCAAAAAACACTAGAATGCTTGCAGACTATTTTGGCTGCAATATCTCATGGCTTGAATGTGGGAAAGGTGAACTATTCCCAAACAACTACACACCACCCTCTGGTCTAGATATAAATTTTGATCTAGGCAAGAAAAAGAACTTAAGTAACTTGGTTTCAATAACTTATTTTGAAGACACATATGCCAGCGCAGGTAAAGGGATCATCAACTATGACGCAGGCAAAGAAGTGATGCACTTTGATCGCAAATTTCTTACGAGCCAGATAGGAACAACCAATTTTGATAATGTTCACATTGTTCATGCAGTAGGTGACTCAATGAAAGGTTCTATTAACCCTGGGGATCTTCTCTTTATCAACCCAGGGGACAAAGAGGTGATTACTGGTGCAGTGTATGTCTTCGTGATCGGCGAGGAAACGCTAGTGAAAAGAGCAGAAAGAAACCCTCTGACAGGGGAACTAACTTTAAGGAGTGATAACGAGCAATATTCACCCATCGAAATACACAAGACTGACTTAGAAAAAGTAATAGTTGTTGGAAGAGTAATAGGGAATTTCAAGAAATTTTGATACGAGGTAAACTCAAATGAAAGTAAAAATCAAACCAGAAATGATATTTCAAGCTATAGCACTCGTAGCACCTTTAGCTCTAGCTCATTATAAATACATCGAATGGGGTAATTCTGCCATCTTATCCCTATTATCATATTTAGTGATGGAAACAATAGCTGTCAAAAAAAATAGTAAAAACTTTCGCTCAAACATACTAAAAAAACACAATAAATTAGACAATAAATTAGACAATATCGAACAGAATATTATCACGTCACACAAGATTCAAAAAATACTATATAGCTCAAAATATCAAGGACTTCCTTCATATTTCAAAAAAATAATATCTCATAAAGCTGAAAACTACCTATCTAAGATTGACGATATCTGTGACGGTTTACATATCACCTCTCCATCTCATGGAGATACATATGGAGCAAATGGACTTGAAGACACAAGGATAAGTTTAAAATGTGTAAGCTCAATGAAAGAATTTTGGGAAGCAAAAGATGATACAGATTATATCCATATACAAAATAAATTATTCGCAAAAGACGTTAAAATCCAGAGACTTTTTATTTATACGCCAGAAACAA
This sequence comes from Desulfotalea sp., assembly GCA_051531995.1. GTDB lineage: Bacteria > Desulfobacterota > Desulfobulbia > Desulfobulbales > Desulfocapsaceae > Desulfotalea. The sequence continues at coordinate 99,086 of JAOPTU010000005.1, read as the reverse complement.
AAGAAATTATGTCAAAAGCCTTTGAATACCAACGCAATTTAAACTTTAGTGTTAAGTGTATCAACAGTGAGCTACTTAGTGAAGAACACTCCTCGAGAGATTATTTAATTCAAGATGAGCAACTTTTAGTAGATTTGACTTTAGATCCCAATCAGACAGATCACAAAAATGCTACAGAAACAATTACCACACATGGAGTAAGTGAAAGAGTACTGGAGTTCGATTCGCTCTGGGCCAAAGCTAAACATAATTTTAAATAAAAAAATAATAAAACCAGAGGCTCTTCTCTTTATCAATCCAGAGGACAAAGAAGTAGTTACTGGTGCAGTATATATTTTCGTGATCGGCGAGGAAACGCTAGTGAAACGAGCCGTCAGAAGCCGAAAGAAGCCCTCTGACAGGGGAACTAACTTTAAGAAGTGATAACGAGCAATATTCACCCATCGAAATACACAAGAGCGACTTAGAAAAAGTAATAGTTGTTGGTCGAGTAATAGGAAATTTCAAGAAGTTTTAGATTCAAACAATAATTCATCAAGGATTTAAATTGAAAAAAATAATTATGGCAGCATGTTGTTCACTAATATTTACAGGATTATTTTCTGGCTGTGCTCGACATACAGAACCAATAGAAATTGCACTCACTCCCAAAAAGCCAGTAGTAGCCATCATTTACGCTGCTGCACCGACGAAAGTGAATTTAACTGTCGCTGATGAAAGACCCACTAGAGAAATAGGCAAATACTATCCTTACGATGACAGCAGTAAAGTCTATATACAGGGCGACGTATCTAAAATAATCAAAAAAGCTATCCAAAAGAGGCTAGAAAGTGGGAATTTTCAAGTTGAAGAAAATGACAATGCAAATACTCCTAATCTCAGGGTGGAAATAAGACACCTAAATTTTCAAATTCAAAACCAAGGTTGGCACCACGATGGCCAGGCAGATAGTGCGATAAAAGCTATTTGCACTCCTGCTCAAGGGAAAGTTTATCAAAATTTCTACAAAGGTAACCACGAAAAACAACTCGCATATTCTTTTGCTGGTAAAGATGAACTTTTTCAAATTGTAAACAAGGCAGTAGAAAATAATTTGGATAACATAGCCAATGACAAAAAGCTAAAAGACTGTCTCTTAGGTCATTAATAGATATGATCGAAAAGAAGTTTGTTGTTACTCGAGCGAATGGAAATTTCAAGGATTTAAACTTTAGGCTAATCAAAATGAAACGATTACTAGTACTCATCACTATACTTCTTGCAACTCAAGTACAAGCTCAAAACACCACCATTGATTCCTTTTCTAAAGCCAAGAAAAACCTAGAAAACAAAGTCTACTACGACCACCGAGAAACAATCTATTGCAGTGCCGAATTCACAGCTAAAAAACAAGTTATAGCACCAACTGGATTTAAATCTACAAAACATGTTAAACGATCCAAAAAAGTAGAATGGGAGCATGGGTTGGCAGCTGAAAACTTTGGACGATCTTTCAGCGAATGGCGGAACGGTGATCCTCAGTGTGTTGATAGGAAGGGTAAGGACTTCAAAGGTCGTAAATGTGCTGAGAAAGTCAATATGGAATATCGGTATATGCAATCTGATATGCACAACCTTTTCCCTGCTATCGGCTCAGTCAACGCTATGCGAAGCAATTACAACTTCACGATGATACCAGGTAGTAAGTCAGATTTTGGCACTTGTGATATGCGTATTGAGAACCGCAAGGCACAGCCTCCGGAAGGTGCAAGGGGTCGCATAGCAAGAACATATAAGTATATGGATGCCACCTACCCTAAATACTCCATGAGCAAACAACAAATAAAGCTCATGGATGCATGGGACAAGATGTACCCTGTATCAGATTGGGAATGCACCAGGGAAAAACGTATCAAAAAGATACAAGGTAATGGGAATTCCTTTGTTAGTGACCATTGCGGCTCGACAACAGCAACAAGGATTGATAATGTTGCTGTTCCTGTCGCTCCTGTTGTTGCCAAACCAACTGCACCAGTTATACCCGTTGTAACAAAACCAATGGTTAATTTTGACAAATACCACGGAAACAGCAAAAGCCATATTTACCACGGGTCATCATGTAGGTATTACAACTGTAAGAATTGCACTGTCATATTTGGTTCAAAAAAAGAAGCTGAGGATGCTGGTTATCGTATGTGCAGTAAAGGATAATTTAATTTATTAGAAATAAAAATAGTTTCTGAAGATGCTTGGAGAAAAGTCGTGTTTAAGTAATAAGCTGAATGCTTGTCAATCGATTGAGAGTTACGGTAGCAACACTTAATAAGTCCTTAAATTTAGTCTAACTGTAGAGATATTAATTTTGAATATTCACTCCATAACAAGTGAAAAAGAAAATTTACACCAACCGCTATGAAAACAATACTTTTTATTACAATCCTATTATTTACAATTACACTTATAACAATAAGTATAATCAAATACAGAAAAGATAAGACCAACGATAAGAGACTGCTGATACTAACCGTTATTGCCATTATCCTTTCCACTGCTATATCTGTGATAACCTATTCAGCACCACAACCTGCACAACCTACTACACAAGAAATACGTCAAGATATTAAAGACATTAAAACAATTGTAAATGATCAATCTTACAGATTAAGAGCTCCTTCTATTAATGATGTAAAGAAGGATATTGAGGGAGAATTTCGAGCAATATCGCTAGAAAAAGAAAAAATAACTTTAGAATTATACAAGAAAGGAGAAATTTACTATAAAAAAGGTAAATATAATAAAGCTATACACTACTTTTCTGAAGTCCTTAAAAGAATAAAATCGTCATCCGTTTATACTATAAATGGTAACTCACTAATTTTTATTGGAAAATATAATGACGCTTTTGATTCATATACAAAAGCTCTGAAAATTAACTCTAGTAACACCGATGCCTTAAGCGGAATTGGAGTGTCTCTTGCCAAGCTTGGTCATAATGACAAGGCTTTGGAACATTTCAAAGAAGCCTCTGAAACAGCTCCTGATGTCATTGACTTTTGGTTCTTTAGGGGGATGGTACTCACTAATTTGGGTCAATACGATGAAGCTATTGAGGTACTTAAAGAGGCATTACTTATAACCCCCAACGATGCAAATGGCTGGTACTTGCATGGTATTATCCTCAAAAGCTTGGGTAGGGACAATGAGGCTTTGGTGATATTTAACAAAGCTACAGAAATTGATCCTACCAACCAAGAGGCTTGGTTTAGTATAGGTACTATCCTAGGTTCCCAGAACAGAAACAATGAGGCTTTAGTCGCATACAATAGAGCTCTAAAAATAACCCCCAATAATGCAATAATATTACGTCATATAGGGGCTACTCTTGGGAAACTAGGCTTATACAATAAATCCTTGGATGCACTTGACAAATCTCTAAAAATAGACCCTGAAGACGCACATAGTTGGTCATGTCAAGGTATTACTTATTATGTTCTTAATAGGAATAATGAAGCTTTGGCAGCATTTGATAAAGCCCTAAGCATAGACCCTAACGCACAGATCTCTATTGTCTTAGGAATGGTACTCGGGAAACTCAAATTATACGATAGAGCTTTGGTAGAATTTGATAAAATTATAGAGATAGATCCAAATAATGCAGATGCGTGGTACCAGAAAGGATACACTCTCTACAAACTTGGAAGAAACGATGAAGCACTAGAAGCACTAGAAGCACTAGAAGTAAATGAAACATCCAAACGTATAGATAAGCAATTATAAGGACAAATTTCATAAATACTTTTATTAAAACTAACGACACCTAATATCACAAAATGACTAATAATTGGACAAATAAGGAACTTGAAGCAGCTACAACAGTATATGTTGAAATGCATCGTAAAGAGGCTGCCGGTGAATTTTTTATTAAAACTGACTATTATGGTTTTTTGGCAGAAAAATACGATAGATCACCAAAAGCATTCGAAATTGCACCGTTGAATTTGACTCTAAAAAAGATGCAGAAAAAGCAGGGTATCGTTTGTGTAGCAAGGATTAAATAGCACAACGAGGCATATATAATATATCAACAAAATAACAGTGTAGAATTTGTGGTGGATGAAACCTAGTATAACTCTATCAGCAACATTCTATAAGTAATTCTGGAGTGAAAAATGAATTCAAAATTAATATCAATATTCTTTGTTTTATTGATGGTAGCTAATCTTTCTGCTGAAGAGATTATAACTAAAGATAACGGCTCTAAAATAATATTATATGATGATCATACATGGAGTGAAATTAAAACCTCTACATTATCTCAAGAGGGAATAGTAAATAAAAATTCGTCAAAATTAAGAAAAAACATTTCTGCTTCTGACAAACAGATACTTGTTGCCTGTGAAATGTATGAGCAAGGATGGAAATATACTATGCCTCGTCCCAAAAGCTCTAAAGCAGGATGGGGCATTTCAGATGGGAGAACAACTTGGTATAATGGGTTTTGGTATAATTCTAAGACCAAATTATATTCTGATACAACTCCAAGAAAATCATCAAATGGCTTATACCGAGGAGACAAACAAAATAGTGCTTATACTTGGAGGAACGGTGGATCTCCAGGGAAACCAGACATCTTTACGTTTCTACTCTCTAAGAGTGGGGGCCCAAGAAGTTAACACCTAACGGTATAGTAGTTATTTTACTAAAGAAGCAGAAAGATCTGGCTATCGGATGCATGATAATTAGTTTCACTATTTTATGATTCAATCAAACAAAACACACATGGTTACCATTGCATGAATCAATATAAGCTACCTATATCTGAAATAAAAAAAACTCTTATCCCTGAAAATCTGCCAAACCTGAGTCAAATGAACCATAAAGAAAGAGAACTAGCCATTACAACAATTGCCACAAAAATCAAACATACTGGCATATCAAATCAGCAATTTCGTGAAACTTCAAGATTTTTTAGAATTAGAAAATGGTCAGACTCTGAAGTATTAGAGTCTGACCTATGGGCACCACCGAAAGACAAAACCACAGCAGGAAGATGTAATCTTCCTGAGCAACCAGTCCTTTATCTTTCTACAGATGCCAAAACACCTTTTTTAGAACTGAATGCTAAAAGCACAGATAAATTTTTACTAATTGAATATAGGGCAAAAAAAACGTTTACTATCCAAGGTATAGCGTCAAAAAGTTCCACTTTACTTAAACTAGAAGATTTCTTACAAAACCAGGAAGAGATAGATATATACGATGAACTAGTCGACTACATACGCTCTATTTTCATGAGACCTGTGACCACAGACAAGGCAACAGACATAAATTATAAAATATCAGAGTCAATCTGTAGAAATTGGATGTCATTAGCTGATTGCTACGGATGGTCTTATCCGCCAATCAATGGCAACTCCACAATGGAAAATGTGGCCATTAAAGAAAAATTCCAAAAAGAACTTCTCTACGTCAATGATTCGTGGCTTGTGCAACTTAAGCCACTTGAGGGCAACAAGGAACTAAAAGGCATGAACAAAACGACTACCATGTGTGCTAAAAATACTCCAAATGTATTATGTGCATTCCCAAACAATAGACCCACAATATCAATTGATAATAAAATCTTTGTTCCAACAATTATCAACTAAAAACAACGAGAAATTATTGTAGACAGTGTGAAAAGTCCGGAATTATGTAAAATTTGATTCAAATAAAGAAGCAGAGGATGCTGGATATCGAATGCACGGTGATTGATACGAAATATACAATAAAATGTGTATACAAGATGATACCATCAAAACATATTAGAAGGACAGTTCTCAATGCCTAAACAAATATCAAAAACAAAAATAACTGCCGCAATTATTCAAGCCTTGGATTACTCGCAAGATGAATATGAGAATTGGACAGGCGGGGATTGGCTATGGACTGCACCTGAATATTTACTCACTACCAATATTGCCAAACACTTATATGCTATAGATGGTGCCAAATATATAACGCTGGAAAATAATGTAAAATGCGCACTTGATGATGCTGGTGCATGCGGTAAAGGGAAATTAAAGGATTTACTTCGATCTAACGGTAGATGCGATGTCCTACTCTGGTGGGGAGATGGGTCACCAAGAGCCATTATTGAAGTAAAAAACCAAGTACATTGTTTTTCTACATGTAAAAGCGATATTGATAGAATTGTAACTGCATTGAGTAATAAAAAAGGCGACCACACCATTCAGTTTGGTGTATTTGCGTTTTATACATCTGCACGTAATTTAGAAACAGTTAATGATAGACTTATTAAATTAAAAACTTCCATTACTGAACATGTCGAGAAACCACTAAGAGTATCATTTATCAAAGGTGAGCTACATGATTGTGGAGATGATGGAGCCTGGGCGTCAACATGCGTCTTAATTGATTGAAAAACAAGAAGCTAAGAAGCTTCAGTAGGTGTTTTTGATATGACAACTGAACGACAGTGTAGAATTTGCGGAGAATGGAAACTCATAGAACAGTATTTCACCTATAATACCCGAGACAATTTGTACTGGTGTAAGGGATGTAACCATACATGGAGTGAGATGTATAACAACAACGAAAGCAGGAATAAATGGTTAAAAGTAATGCGTAGCAGTTGGAACCATGTTCCTAGAAAATGTAATCCTGATCGCTAAAGAACGAGGCTAAATGGCAACTTACAGAAATATACAAGATGATATTAAACAAACCAATAATATATCCATTAAGTCATGTTGGATCGCTCATGTAAAAGAATTAAACTGGTTAAAAGTAAAAAAATCTCCTAATCGTATTTCTGAAAACTATATGCTACATTAATATCATTTAATTAACTTGCATATTGCCCAACCGATTAACATGGTTCGCTGCTTTCGATTGAACATCAAACAACAAATCTTGCTTTATTACATATATAAATGTGTTTCCTGCATCATACAGGAAATATCTTTATTGTTTTAATTATATAAACTAAGAATTATGGATATTGAAAATTATAACCATAGTGCATTCTTTTTTGTACGCACAAAAGCACATACAACATGCACCATCAAGAAAAAACACAATGAATAATAAACGTATCCACAGTACCTTAAAAAGCAAAACGGGGAGACTTAAAATCTCACGTACTTGAAAGTTCTATAACACAAGCATACGAATTAGATTCTCGATCAAGCGCAAGACTTAAAATTTAGGAAGCAAATAGCATGATCATGAACAAAGCGCAAAAAACTCACATATGGGATCTTTTCTGGGATTACAAAAGAAAAAGGACGAACAAAAGCGCACAACAACAATACTATAAAAGAAACACCCTCAAGACTTAAAATCTCGTGCTCTTTATGGGCGTGCGAGTTCGATTCTCGCTCTAGGCACCATAGTATAAGAGTTTTTCTGCAAAGAAACACTCACTGAACCCGCAACCCGAAAGGGCTTGCGGGTTTTTTTATGCCTCCTCCCCTAACCCTAGCAATTTTATTCCCTTTCCGTTAATATCTGTCGCTGAACAAAGATTACACAACATTCTACTTTTAGATGCACCACTAAGTGCACCATTAAAAAAACGGAATATGGCTACGCTTAACTAGCTGACAAACAAATCTAGCATTTGAAGGTAGGCATCGACAAGAAACAACGCCAATCGACTTATCGAGAACTTTTCCGATATGAACTTGACCCAGGGGATATTGATAAAATTAGAAAGAATACAAATGGCAATTTTGTTCTAGGTAATGCCCTTTTTGCTGATGAAATAGACAAAACTCTTAACCGCAGAGTAACTCCAGGCAACGCTGCCCGACCAAAACAGAAGACCGCAGAGAAGAAGGACTCTTGAAACGTGGTCTGCCCCCTATTCTAATTTCAAGTTATACCGACCGTCATATTGACAAGAATAATCTAGAAAAGGACATAAAAAATGGATTCTCCAATCCTTATAACGAATCTAAAACTGATGAAATCTCTTGAGGCAAAAAAAAGTAACCTCTACACAGTTGCCGAAGAACTATATCGTCGAGCCGAACTCCAACTTAATACAAGAATTCCGTCCCTATTTCCAGAGTACACACAGCATGATATTCACCACTCAATTCGGATTATGGAAACCATCGAAGAACTTGTGGGTGATATTGACGCACTCAACGAGTTTGAAATTTTCCTGATCATTGCCTGTAGTTTATTGCACGATATTGGTATGGCTGTCGACTCCTCAACAGTTGATTGTGTGAAAAATGATACTTCAGAATTGACGGATATTAAGTTCGGTGCAATGGTTGACAAGTTCTCCGGTGATCAAGATCTAGCATTACAAGAACTGATTAGAATGTTGCATGGTGATATCTCAGCAGCAATGATCAAAGAGCACTATGCTGACCTGCTCGTCTTCAAAGAACTTGGTAACGTGAGTTTTGAGGAAGATGTGATGCAGATATGTCAGAGCCATACTAAAGACCATATCTGGCTCAATAACAATCTTGAAGTAGGTTTGGTGAAGAGCACGTACGATTACAATCCGCAATACATTGCGATTCTCCTTCGTTTAGCTGACATACTCGACTTTGACGGTCGTAGAACACCTCTTTTTTTATATAATATTATTCGACCACGAGGTGCTAGTGACAAAGAATGGACACAGCATTTCATCGTGACCAACGTAGAAAAGGTAAAACTTGACAGGAGCTCAAATCTCAAGAAGATCTCAATACATGGTTCTTGCTCTGATGTGGAACTACACCGAAAGTTCCTTGGCTATGTTGATTGGATCAATGATGAGTTGGAGTATGCTATTGAGACCACAGCGACGATGCCGGAACATTATCGTTTGTTTTTGAAGTCTCGAGTCGAACTAAATATCAAAAGCAGCGGGTACTCTGTTTCAAACTACAAATTAAACATAGACTTCCGTGCAATTACTAACCTTTTGATGGGCGAAATGATCTATGGCGAACGTTCCCTAGGGCTAAGAGAGCTAATTCAAAATGGTATTGACGCCTGCAAGGTCAGAAAAGAGAAAGAAGACTTAACAAGGAAATTCGGTGATGATCCATATGTTGGGAATATTAAGATTATCGTCGACGAGGATGAGTCATCTGTCGTCATACGTGACAATGGTTCAGGGATGGATGAAGACATAATAAAGAAGTACTTTCTGAATATTGGGCGATCTTATTACACTTCAGATGATTACCTGCTTCGGCGCCATAAGTACAAACCAATAGGTAACTATGGTATTGGCTTCCTATCATGTTTCATGCTGTCAGAAAAGGTTACAGTACGAACAAGCAAGCCACATGACAAATACCGCTTTGATATCAAACTCGAAAAGGACAGTGAGTACATTTCGTTCACCAGAACAGAAAATGCTGCATTTTCAGGAACGGAAGTTGAACTTGACTATGTTTCTTTCATAAAGGTTCTTCAAGACGACAGCACAACCCTAGAAAAGTTCCTTCGAAAATACTTCATAAATGAAACCGTGAAAATTTCTATTGTGAGTGTAAAAGAACGCAAGGAATACGATATATCAAGTGCCCTAAACAATATGACTGCTAGTGGAAGTAATGAACATTTGCTAGATTTATCGGCTCAATTGAAAGAATGTAACGCTTTCATGGTCGTTAAACAGAAAAGCGTGTTTATCCGTAAACTTGAAGATATCTCTAAAGTAAATGAGATTGTGTACTGGATTGATGACCATTTGACTGAATCAACTGACTTGCCAATTTCTCTTTTCTTGGATGGAAATAATTTTCATTTCTTGAACATTCCAGTATATGAAAGTGGCATGGAGTCTGATTTCGATACAGCATATCGACTGCTTGAGGACATTGACGATGTTATAGATAAAGTTGAACCTGATTATTGGTATTCACTAATTGTGAAGAAAGACCAGCAGTCTTTAGTCTATGAAAATGAGCTCTATGACAATAATGATGATTTAATTCACGAGAACATATATGAACATGAATTCCTTGAATTTATAGGCATTGCAGACGGATTTATTCCTAAAGTATTTGCGGGAAAAGAAAAAATATTTGGCAACTCAAACAAAACACTATTCATTTCATTTCAGGACGAAACAACTCATAATCAATATTTGTTTTTACTTGGAATAACAGAAAGTAGGGTGTTTCTTAGAGATATATTGATAAGGAATCACAATTTCAATATCCCAGCACTGCCTAGTTGTTTTGAGATCAGAACACTCAGCGTCAACATATTGAACCAATCGATTATTCCGGAAGTGTCTAGAAATAGGTTCGATAAAAGAACAACAGTTATGATAAACTACTCGTTATTAAAGGCACTAATATTGGCCTCTATTTCGGAGCTAGATTTTGTGAATGATGAACGTTCACTCTTGGAAGAATTCGTTGAGAGCAAGTACTCGGAACCGACTTTACTTATAGAATAGATTAGCATAAGAACTTAGTTCAATAAACTGAATCTATGGCAATAATGATACCGCACCTGTATTCAAAGAAATAAGTCGCTTACAAAAAACCTCTAAGCGACTTATGTAAATGGTAATCACTCTTTACCGAAGATAGCAAACAACCCCTTTCTTTAAACAAAATCTCAACCTAATTTTATTAACCAAAAGCAGAAACAATAGGGGACAGACCACGTTTATTTCTTTCTTTTCTTTAACTTTTTGCTATACTGTTCTCATGCCGAGACGACCAAGAATCATAATACCTAAAGTTCCATTGCATATAATTCAAAGAGGAAACAATCGCCAACCATGTTTTTTCTGTGAGGACGATTATCAATTTTACCTCGACTGGCTGGAATAATATGCAAAAATTACCCAATGTACCGTTCATGCTTATGTCTTGATGACTAACCATGTTCATCTTCTTCTCACTCCTAAAACAAACCAAAGTGCAGCCAATTTAATGAAACGGCTAGGCCAGCGCTATGTTCAGTATGTAAATAGAACATATAAACGTAGTGGTACGCTTTGGGAGGGACGCTTTCGCTCCAGCGTCATCCAGCAGGAAGAATATCTATTTACCTGCCAATGCTATATTGAGATGAATCCGGTTCGTGCCAATATGGTCAACCAACCAGAAAAATATAAATGGTCTAGTTATAAATGTAATGCTCATGGTGAAGCATCAAAAGTTATAACTCCTCACCTACTCTATAAAAACCTTGGAAAGAACAAGAAACAACGCCAATCTACTTATCGAGAACTTTTCCAATATGAACTTGACCCAGGGGATATTGAAAAAATCAGAAAAAGTACAAATGGCAATTTTGTTCTAGGTAATGCCCGTTTTGCTGATAAAATAAGCAAAACTCTTAACCGCAGAGTAACCCCAGGCATCACTGGCCGACCAAAACAGAAAACGGTAGAGCACAAAAAATCTTAAAACGTGGTCTGTCCCCTATTCCCTGCTATTCTCTGAAAATCAACATACTGATTCCACACACCTTTTGCGAACCCCCAGTTAAGTTAGGTTCTACAACACATCCTCGACGCTTGACATACCACAGCGTAGCACCTTGACTTAGGGTGATTGCTGTGCAATAATAAATGATGGAGCTGTTTTGGCTTATCTAAGATAGGTCAGGTTTGATAATTATTTCAACTATCCAGGAGTATTAATATGAATTTAAAATTCTTTGCAAATCTTTCACTCAAAGGTAAATTATTACTTGGGTTTTCGCTGTTGTCTCTAATAACATTGATTGTTGGGTTTCAGGGATTAAAGACCATCTCAGGAACTCTAGAGACAGTAGAAGACTTAATGAGTAATGATGTCGAGCTACTCCTTGACTCAGATGAACTTCTAACTTTAGGATTGAGTCATCGTCGTTATGAAAAGGATTTCTTCCTCAACATCGGCAAACCAGATAAACAAGCAGGTTACGTCGCAAAATTCCAGCAAACAAGTTCGATTACTAAAGAGTTACTCGCCTCAGCGAGAAAACAGGTAAATGATGATCCTCACCTGCCAGCTAATCTCAAATCCGTTATTAGAGATACAGTACAAGCCTATGAACAGTATGTAGTCGGTTTCCTACAAGTCGCTGAGCAAGTAAGAAAAGACCCCTCTATCACTCCCCAGGAAGCAAACAAGCTTATGGGGCCCCACAAAAAGGCTATTTACACCTTTGAAAACGGTCTTCAAACGCTTCATGAGGAAGCACAGGCCATGACAGAAAAAGTGGTTACCGAGATGAAGACGGAAGGCAGCTCCTCAGAGACATTTATATCTGTCCTTGTTTGCATAGGAGTGATACTGGGAATTATACTAGGTTTCATAATAACCAGAATGATTACCAAACCAATGGCAGAAGCAGTGTCATTTGCAGGGCAAGTCTCTAGAGGAGACTTCAGCAATGCTATTACACATTCCCGAAAAGATGAAATAGGGGCTCTTCTAGATGCTCTAAACAAAATGTCCAGCCAGTTAAATGAAACTTTTCAGGAAATAAGCAAAGGGATAGTGAACCTAAGTGATGAATCTTCACAACTTTCCAATATATCAGATAAAATGGAGGAAGAAGCGGAAAATACTTCTGGAAAATCTAATTCAGTTTCCGTTGCTGTAGAAGAAATGACAACTAATCTGACTGCAGTCGCCGCTGCCATGGAACAGTCAACGACGAACACCTCAATGGTAGCTGCAGCGACAGAAGAAATGTCCACAACTATTAATGAGATTTCAGACAATGCAGATAAGGCCAAGACCATTTCTGCTGGTGCTGTTGAGCAGGCTAAAAATGCAAACATCTCCATGACAAACCTTGGGAAAGCTGCCAATGACATCAGTCAAGTAACTGAAACCATAACAGAAATATCTGAGCAGACAAACCTCCTTGCCCTAAATGCGACCATAGAAGCAGCAAGGGCAGGAGAAGCTGGTAAAGGGTTTGCTGTCGTGGCTAACGAAATTAAGGAACTCGCTAGACAGACTGCAGATGCAACAAGGGATATAAAGGTAAGGATTGAAGATGTCCAACAGACAACCGACCTAACAGTGAGTCAGATCGACGCTGTCTCTAATGTTATCTCGGAAATTAATGGTCTAATCAATATTATGGCAACAGCTGTGGAGGAACAATCAAATGCCACATCAGAGATAACCACGAATATAACTCAAGTCTCACAAGGGATACAGGAAGTTAATGAAAACATCAGCCAAGTCACAGCCGTTTCACAATCTATAACTACTGACATTACTGGGGTAAGTGAATCCGCTAGAACAATTACTGGAAGTAGTTCATCTGTAAAGCTGACATCAAGTCAACTGGCAAGTTTGGCAGCAGAACTGAAAGACCTTATATCACAATTCAAAATTTAGCATTTATGTATCAGGAGGTACCCAATACGTCCTCCTGGTACTTACAAAAACTCTATCCCTAACAGACCCAACTGCACTACAACTTGCACCATAGTATAAGAGTTTTCTGCAAAGAATCACTCACTGAACCCGCAAGGGATTGCGGGTTTTTTTATGCCTTTTCCTCTATTCCTAGTAATTTACAGTGTTTTCCGTTAATATTTTTCACGATTACATATTTTTGTAAAATACCAAAACACTTATACATTTGAATTCGCCATCAAGAACAATATGCACTAATCATTACGGACGGAGCGCTGGGCGTATTTATAATATTAATTTGAAAATCTACCATCAAAAATGGCAAACAAGATGAAAGAAGCAAAATGTTTTAAATGTAAAAAAATTATAGAAAAAGATGTTAAGGAATGCCCACATTGTGGGCAGGTAAATCCAACAACAAAAAAACTCGCTGCCAAGCTAGTTGCAAGTGCGGTTATCCTTATATTAATTGCAGCAATATCCATAATGCTTAGCGAGCCAAACAAAACAGATACAACAGCAAGTAACAAGAGCGAGCAAGATACGACCGCCGACACAACTGCTTTTGCAATTTGCAAAGATTATGTTGTAAAAACACTTAATTTGCCACCTACAGCAAAATTTCCACCTACGGACTACAAGTCGTGGACTACTGAAGATGGTTCTAGTGCTGTCAAATCCTACGTTGATACAGAAAACAACTATGGGGCTAGCGTAAAATTTAAATGGCACTGCAAAGTTAAATATAAAAATGGTGATAAACTGGATCCATTAAATTGGGAATTATTGGAGTTTGAAGCCCTGCCAAATAGCTAAACAGGTCTATTAGAATTATATCCAATAATGAGAATCCTATACTAAAAACACTGCTTATCTTACTGTTTTATCGACCGTACTATTCGGCCAAGAAAAAATTATTAGGTCTGTCATATAAAATGACAGGCCCAATACTCAAACCACTTCACAAACAATATTCATGACAAAAACATATTATATGGCTGGCATTGAAAAGGGAAACTCAATATATTGGCAGGAAACTTTACAGATTACAAAAGCATAGTAAGCAACGAGAAAAAATATCCTTCGAGCTTTTGCCCATAAAGATCGCTCACAATAATTCCCCAAGTACCTTATGAACGGCTCGCCACTAACAAGCAACACACCTTTTCTTCTCAAAGACAATCTGGAGCATTATAGTTCTAGTTTTCTCACCTAAATTGAGCCTTACCACTACCCCACTACAAAATATTCAGCTATTCAGTTGGACTTCATAAATTCGTTTTGCTAGTCTAGATATATGACTAAATAGTTATATTGTAAAATAGCACTCAATACGTCTAAATATCGCTCGTATTACTTATTTTAAAACGAAAAGTTTCAGCAATAAGGACACATATGTGTAACTCCCCACTAAAACTCTATTTTCTAATAATCAGCATATTATTCCTTGCCGCCCCTACCGTTTATGCAAAAAAACACTTGGTTGTTGGTGTTTACGACAACAAACCACTTGCTTACGAAAATACGAAAGGAAAATACGCTGGTCTCAGTATAGAAATTCTTGAGCACATAGCATCTAAGGAAAACTGGGAGCTTGAATATCTGCATGGAACCTGGCCTGAATGCCTAAAACGGCTCAAGGACGGAGAAACAGATATACAGGTCCTTATTGGCTATACAAGTGAGAGAGATATTATCTATGATTACACTGAGGAATCAATCTTTGTTGCATGGGGCCAGGTTTACACAAGCCCCACGTTCAAGGCCCTTAACATTTTGGATTTGCAAGGAAAGACTATTGCTCTCTACAAAGACTCCCTATTATCTATATCATTTAAAAACTTACTGAAAAAGTTTGATATCAAAAGCAATTTAATTGAAGTTGAGAATTATATTGCCATCGCAAATGAGATTAAAGCAGGAAGAGCCGACGCCGGTATATTCAATCGTACTTTTGCTGGTCAATATAGTGGAAAATCAGACCTTCAAAAAACGCCAATTGTCTTTAGCCCAACACCAATATTCTACGCTGTCCCAGAAGGTAAGCACAAGGATGTAATAAAAGCAATTGACACAAATCTTTCAGCTTTAAAGGAAGATCAAAATTCACTTTACTATCAGTCAGTTGAAAAAAACTTCGGTAGTCTTGAAAACAAATCAATCCATAAATGGATAAAGTGGACTTTGATTTTTGTTACTGGGGCATTTATTATAATTAGTTTTATCAATATTATGTTGAAACGCCAGGTGAAAATTCAGACCAAAGAACTACAGTCTAAAAACAGATTACTGGAGTTAGAAGTCTCAGAGCGCAAAAAAAATGAAGAAGAGCTTATCAAGTGGGGCAACATTTTTAAATTTGCCCAATGGGGTATTGCTTTAAGCAGTGCTGATGGGAAAAAAAATGATTTAATCAATCACGCTTATGCCGAAATGCACGGGTACACTGTTGATGAACTATTAGAAAAAGAGATTACAGATATTCTTGCCCCGTCAGTTCAGAACCAATTCCCTGCAGTAATACAGCAATGCCAAGAGACAGGACACTATACTTTTGAAGGCGATCACGTACGTAAAGACGGCTCGACTTTCCCCGCTTATCACGATGTTATTACTGTTAAAAACGACATCGGCGATGCCATATATCATGTCTTAAATGTTCGGGACATTACCTACCGCAAAAAGGAAGAGAAGGAAAAAGCTAAACTAGAATCCCAACTCAGACAGGTTTATAAGATGGAGGCCATTGGCACCTTAGCCGGAGGAATTGCCCATGACTTTAACAATATACTTTCGGCAATCCTTGGTTTCACTGAAATGGCAAAGGACGCTAGCCAACCAGGATCAACCATTTCCGATGATTTAGACAAAGTACTAGAGGCCTGCAATAGAGCAAAGAGCCTTGTACAGCAGATTCTGGCTTTCAGTCGCCAAGAAGAAACGAAACGAATACCTTTAGACCTAGCAAGTATCATCAAGCAAGCTATAAATATGCTACGTCCTTCATTACCTTCCAGCATTGAAATAAATATTAATATTGCGCCCAAAACTAGCCCTGTTTGTGCGGACCCGACCCAAGCCCATCAAATCATAATAAACCTCTGCACCAATGCCTTTCATGCCATGGAAGATACTGGTGGCAAACTAGATATTTCTTTAAAAGAAGTAACTCTCGCCAGTGAAGATCTTATCCACCAACCATATGTTGCAAATGGCGCTTTTATTCAGTTATCAATTTCCGACTCTGGTTCAGGGATAGAACCTACCCTTAAAGATAAAATTTTTGATCCATACTTCACTACAAAAGAAACCGGCAAAGGCACTGGAATGGGCCTTGCAATGGTCCATGGAATAGTAAAAAGCTATGGTGGATTTATTTCTCTATACAGTGAAATTGATGAAGGAACTGTTTTTAATGTGTTTTTACCTGTTGCAAAGCAGAAGGTATTGGTAAAAGACGAAATTATTAACCAAATCCCAACAGGCAAAGAAAAGATTCTTTTTGTTGACGATGAAGAAATGCTGGCAAACATGGGCAAACATATGCTCGAAAAACTTGGATACCAAGTAACAGTAAAAAATAGCAGTTTTGATGCTTTAAAGATATTTCAAAAAAATCCTGAACAATTTGATCTTATTATTACTGACCAGACTATGCCTGGCATAACAGGTAGCGAACTCAGCAGCAAAATACTAAAAATCAACCCTGATATCCCCATTATCCTTTGCACAGGTTATTCCTCTATTATGACTGAAGAAAAGGCAAAAGCTATGGGTATAAAAGAATTTGCTCTAAAACCACTTGCTAGAAAGGATATTGCTAAGTTGGTTCGAAAAGTTCTGGATGCATCGTGACCTCGGCCACAATAGCCAAGAAATATAAGGAAGGCATGAAAATGATTGGGGATAGAGCCTGTTCTGTGAGGTAGGTCGTTATTTGTTTTTTAGCATAGAGATTCCTGTAAGCACGTCACCTAACCGTCTTATTCCTTCCTTAATACCTTCTTCAGACTGGTATGCAAAATTAAGCCGCATAAAGTTATCCGCAAAAAAGCTGTCTGTACGCAGTTCAAAACTAGAAAAACAAGAAAACCCTGCTTCTGACGAGCATTGCAATAATGCTTTCTGATCTACCTCTTCAAGTATCTCAAGCCATATGTACAATCCACCTTTAGGGACAGAAAAGCGAACACGTCCGGCCAAATATTTATCAATTGCACTCACCATACAATCCCTTCGTTTGCGGTAGATTCGTACAGTTTTTCTTAGGTGAGACTGGTATCTACCAATCGACAGGTATAATTCTAATGCTCTTTGTGAGAGGTTTGATGTTGCAATATCGTTTAAACATTTCAAATTAACTAGACAATCATATACAGGTCCTTCGGCGATCACAAAACCAATGCGTAAATCGGGCATGAGCATTTTAGAAAATGTTGAGGCATAAATAACCCTGCCACCTTTATCTAAAGATTTTAAGGTTGGTTGACCACAACCTTCATAGCGTAGATCTCCTACGTAATCGTCTTCTAGAATGGGAATATTGTACTTCTCAGCAAGTGCAAGGAGTTGCCTGCGACGTTGCCCTGACATACTGATCCCTGTTGGGTTATGAAAGTTTGGAATAGTATAGATAAGTTTTGGGTGATGCTGTTGAATCATTGTCTCAAGCGTATCTATTCGCATACCTTCTTCATCCATAGGCGCGCCCACCTGTTTGACATTCATTGCCTTAAAAAGGTCAGAGGCTCCAGAATAGGTTGGGTTTTCTGTGATAACCACATCCCCAGTATTTAAAAGAAGTTGTACAACCAAATTGATTGCTTGTTGAGAGCCTGTGGTAATCAAAATATTTTCAGGCTGTGTCTTTGTGCCAAGGCTAGTCATTATTTGACAAATAGTATTTCGTAGCGGGAAATACCCATTTGGTTCACCGTAGGAGAGACCTATCACCCCATCTCGTTTAATAACCTTTTGCAGAATTTTACTGAATTCATTTATGGGAAATAAATCAGGATCACCAATGCCACCAGCAAAATTAATTGGTTCACTGTCTTTATGAAGGATTAATGATTTTGATTTAAGGCTAGAAAAGTTCTGACGAATTCTACTAAGCGGCCCTTGTTGCCAGAGTGGCCATTCATTCTGCTCCTGCTCTGCTGAACGGTTTTGAAAATTATGTAAAGGGAGTACAAAAGTTCCACTACCTACTTTTTTTTCAATAAGCCCGTCAGCTTCAAGTTGTTGATATGCCATTTCAACAGTGATTCGATTAACAGATAAGGTACTAGCTAAAGACCGCATTGAAGGTAATTTAGTATTGACCTTAAAAGTACCTGATTCGATTGCTTCTCTAATGAACTTTTCGATTTGTTGATATACAGGTTTTTTTCTTTCTCTATTAATTGGAATTTTCATCGTTTTATATGTGATTTTTTTCAGTTTCAGATGTACGACTAGTTGATACTTTATAGCTGGCCAGTTCAATCCTACCAAAACAACCAAATGGACTGGTTACAATAGTGACAAATTGGCCCTACTACCCATGTCATTATTATTGTACGATGCAATCATCTTAATAACAACTTTAAATGAGGAATAAAAATGTTTTCCAAACCAAGAATACCCAAGCAAACAAGTGGTTTGCTTGCTGTAATATGTAGCGTACTGGTTTTATCAACTACGGGAATAATAATTCGCCATATTAGTGTCGAATATGAAATTTCACCTTTGATATTATCCTTATGGAGGAATGTGTTTTTAGTTATTTTTTTAGCGACTTATTTGAAATTGTTTTATCCATTTTTAATAGGGGTAAAAAAGAAACATATCAGCTACTTGATACTGTACGGCTTTATTCTCTCGCTTTTCAATATCTCTTGGCAATATTCCGTAGCCATTAATGGAGCTGGGGTAGCAACAGTATTGGTCTGTATGACTTCATTATTTACACTTTTTTTAGCAAGGCTATTTTTTAAAGAGAATTTAGGAATTGTCAAAATTGTTATGGTTCTTGTGGCCTTCATTGGTGCTATACTTGTTACCAATGTAATTAGCGTAGAAAACTTTTATGCAACTATTCCAGGGTTGATCTGTGGCTTACTTTCAGCACTCTGCTATTCAGCCTATGGCCTTTTTGGGAAATCTGCCAGTAACCGTGGCCTAAACCCCTGGACAACACTTCTATATACCTTCGCTGCGGCTGGTTTCTTCATTCTTATTTACATCCAGATAGGCAAATTGCTAATGCCTAATAACGAGAAACTTGAGTTGTTGTATCTAGGCACCCAATTTAGTGGATGGGGCTACATTCTCCTCCTCGCTCTAGGCCCTACTTTGGTCGGTTTTGGTCTTTGCAATGTAAGTCTTTCAAAGTTACCGGCCTCAAACGTAAGTTTATTTTTGACAAGTGAACCGGTTTTCACAATGGTTTTAGCTTTTTACCTGTTAGGAGAAACTTTAGTGGCAAGCCAAATATTTGGCAGTGGTTTAATTCTTAGTGCAGTTGTTTTTCTTCAATGCTATGAAGAATATAAGAGCAATTGACCTTACTATAATGACAGCGTGTTAAAAGTATGTTTAAAAAAATTATCAACGACACTAACACAATCACTACGACTAAACGTATTAAGGCTACCTTGAACTTACATATTGAACAGATAAAGTAACAAAAGCCTTCTTATGGAATATAATGAAAAGATTGCTATAATTCAGACAGAAAACAGCTGGGATTCTCGATGCCTCAAGATGCCATATAAAAAAATATTTTATGGCATCTTGAGCATTGAGTAATCTAAACCCAAGGTTTTCGCATTGCCTCGCAGGACATGACCTTCGCTTCAAAGTACTATCAAATTAATTAGTTCTTTAGGCCTTACTTACCCGAAAAAATTACCTAAAGAACTTTTTATCAATGAGAATCAGTTGCAGTACCTGCGCCATTTGGAACACGTATATCTTCAACAAGATGCTGAATATGTTCTGGTGGCTCTTCTCCCATCCGTGAAACAACAATTGCCACTGTAAAGTTTATGACTGCACCAACAGCGCCAAAAGAACCTGGGGCAATCCCAAGAATCCAGCCTTCTGGTGTATCTGAAAAAATTGCTGTTGACTGTACAAAGAAAAAGCCCTTATAACAAAATATGTACAGTACAGTTGAGAGCAAACCTGCCAACATACCAGAGATTGCACCACTACGGTTACATCGCTTATCAAATATTCCCAGCATTAGTGCAGGAAATATGGATGAGGCTGCAAGACCAAAGGCAAGCGCCACAACTTGTGCGGCAAAACCTGGGGGATTCATACCAAGGTAACCTGCTAAAAGAATGGCAGCTGCCATAGCTATCCTACTTGCCATAAGTTCTTGTTTGTCATTTATATTTGGCGTAAATACACCTTTTAACAAATCATGGGAAATAGAAGATGCAATGGCGAGAAGCAAACCTGCTGCTGTCGAAAGAGCGGCAGCAATACCACCTGCTGCAACTAATGCGATAACCCAGTTGGGGAGCTCTGCAATTTCAGGGTTTGCAAGAACCATAATATCACGATCAACTTTAACCATTTCATTACCTTTCCACCCATACGTTGCAGCTTCATCCTCAATACCTTCTCCATAGTATTGAATACGCCCATCACCATTCTTATCTTCAAAGTTCAATAAACCAGTTTTTTCCCAGTTCCTAAACCAGCTTGGCCTGTCTTCATACTTGAGGTTACCATCTTCTGCTCCAATTTCACCAACTTGCATGGTATCAATTAAGTTCAACCTCGCCATGGCCCCAACAGATGGTGCCGTGGTATAAAGAATTGCGATAAATACAAGCGCCCAACCAGCAGATGACCTTGCGTCCTTTACATTTGGTACAGTAAAAAACCTGGTGATTACATGGGGCAAACCAGCAGTTCCTAGCATCAAAGACATGGTAAGCAAAAAGATATTGATTGTAGATCCTTTTTGCAGAGTATATGCCTGAAATCCCAAATCAACTAACACTAGGTCTAACTTATCTAAAAGGTGAGTACTCTCGCCTAGAATTGTTCCACCCAGGCCTAATTGAGGAATCGCATTACCTGTTAACTGAAGTGAGATAAATACAGCAGGTACTGTATATGCAAAAATAAGAACGCAATATTGCGCTATTTGAGTATAAGTCACACCTTTCATTCCACCTAAAACTGCATATACAAAAACAATGGCCATACCAGCCATTAATCCTGTTGAGAAGTCTACCTCTAGAAATCTGGAAAAGGCCACACCAACACCCTTCATCTGACCAATAACATAGGTAAGAGATGCAACAATCAAACAAATAACTGCAGTGATCCTAGCAGCATTCGAGTAAAATCTATCCCCGATAAACTCAGGAACTGTAAACTTTCCATATTTACGGAGATATGGTGCAACGAGCATTGCAAGCAGAACATACCCACCTGTCCATCCCATTAAATATGCAGAAGCATCATAACCATTAAATGCTATCAGACCTGCCATAGAAATAAAAGAGGCAGCCGACATCCAATCGGCACCGGTTGCCATCCCATTTAGCACTGGATGAACCCCTTTACCAGCAACATAAAACTCGGCTGTAGTACCAGCTCTTGCCTTTATAGCGATAAAGATATAAAGGAGAAATGTGCTTCCAACCACTAAGTATGTAAGTAACTTTAAATCCATGAACAATTCTCCTTAATCTTCGTTAAATCCAAATTCTTTGTCTAACCTATTCATCTTAAATGCGTAAAAAAATGTCAGGATAACAAAAACATAAATAGACCCTTGCTGAGCAAACCAAAACCCAAGAGGATAGCCACCAATTTTTATAGCATTTAACTGTTCAACAAATAGTATTCCACAGCCGAAAGAAACCACAAACCAGACAACTAAGCAGCTCAAGACTAACTTAATATTTGCCCGCCAATACGCACTTTTTCCAGAACGATCTGACTTCATAAACAAATTCCTCCTTAAATGAATATTTACTAATTCCATCTTCCTGTTTTACCGGCTTGATAAAGATCCTTAAGTTTCTCAAGACCACCTTTTTTTAATTTCTTAATGAGAAACAGAAACAAATAGGCGGTTTGCATAGCATCTTCCAAAGCATCATGTGGTTCAAAGTGTGGCAAATTAAACTCCTTACCAAGATCCTCCAACCGATAGCTATTAGACGTACCATCCATATCATGGTAATGCCCTAGCAACATCCTTTTGTAACCCTGAGCCATCCGCATAGTATCTATTCCTGGATTACAAAGCGTCCCACCCAAAAACTTCCTACAATCTTTATTCAGAAAACTCATATCAAGACCAACATAGTGACCAACCAACAAACTACTTCCTACAAATTCTATAAATTCAGGTAATACTTCATCAATAGTTGGGGCGTTTCGTAGCTGTTCAGGTGTAATCCTATGGACCAGTGTTGCCTCAGTCGGATCGAGATTAAGTGGTTTAACATACCTATGATAAACGCTACTCAAATCTATCTGAAGGTCTCTAATTCTAACCGCCCCAATAGAAATAATTTCATCAGCCTTTCTATCGAGCCCTGTTAGCTCAGTGTCAACGACAACAAAATCATATTCTGCTAGTGCTTTTGATTGATCAAAATCATCAAAAATTTTCCGATTATCAAGGATGAGTTGATCAGGTTTTCTAAGGAGTGATTTAAAATATTCTATCATCGTTTAAACCACCGGAAACAGTTGATCCAAGACGCTATGGATACGCTCAATTACTCCAAACGCATCTTTCAACATCCTTTGCTCAAGTTCCGTCAGATGCACTGGCTGAATATAGTTATCTGGCAAAACCCCTTTTTCAATCTGCTGAAGCTGATGAACAAGCCTCAACTGCATTTGAAGCTCATAAGCTTCAACTGTTGCAGCGTAAAGATCCTCCTGAATGTAGCCTTCTTTAACTAGCGCTTCAAATCTTGCGAGAGTATTGGTCTCGCTCACTCCATATTTCAAAGATAACACTCGGGCAAAATCAACAAATGGCACAAGACCACGCTTTTTGATATTAAGTTGATTCTTATGTTCTCCATTTTTTTCCACAACAATATTGTTAAAAAATGACAAAGGAGCACGATTCACGACACATTGTCTCCCTAGGTGAAATGTGAATATTGTCTGTTTTTCTGCAATTTTATTTAAATATTTTCTTAAACCAAGGGCAAGACTGTCATTGCCATACCCTGACCTAAAGTCGAAAAAGATGGTTGCATGGAGAAGCTCTGTTGGGTCTGGATTCTCAATCCATCTCTTAAAATATTCCTTCCAAACAGAAATTGGTTGGCACCACTTCGGGTTGGTAGCCATAATTTCACCAGGACAAAGTGGGTATCCGCAATTAACTAAGTGATGAATGGCTCTCTTGGAAAACTCTTGAAAATAGATAGCGGCTTGCTCTGCCTGCTGTTTATTCTTTGGGTCTGCATAAACTATGGCATTATCTTGATCCGTTTTGAACGTTTGCTCGCGTCTCCCTTCACTTCCCATGAGTAACCAGCAATAAGATACCGGAGGAGGCCCCATCTCTTTTTCAAGTAGTTGCAACATTTGCTTTAGAATATGATCATTTAAAATAGCAATCATGCGCGTAATATTCCCAGCCTTGCCACCTTCTTTAATCAAATTCCTTATGATTTCAGGGAATTTCTGAGCAAGATGATACAAGCCTCTAATTTCACGCTGAGCAATAATTTCTTTAAAAAGGTAGTAGGGAGAATTCCCTTGCAAAAGCATAATGTCATGGGACGTCACAACCCCAACAACCCGACCACCTCTCTCCACCCCCAAGTGATGAATCCCAGTGGACATCATCTTCAAAAGAACATCAAAACATACCGCCTGCGACAAAACAGTCAAAAGAGGCCCGCTCATAATCATTGACACTGGTTCCCTATAATCCAAACCAACAGCAACAACTTTCTTCCTAAGATCAGTATCAGTGATAATTCCAATGAACTCCCCTGGTTCTTCTGGGGCAAAAATCAATAGAGACCCCACCCCATCTTTTGCCATTTTTTGCGCTGCTTCTTGAACAGATGAATCAGAAGAAATGGCGTGAAGTTCCTTCACAATATCACTAGCGGTGATGGAAAATAGATAAAGGTCGTCATTGGTCCTACTCCTCATCTTTTGACGACGTAATTCGTTATATGCGGTCTTCACAATCTTATCTGAAAAGCTTTTGAGGTAATAATTTGCAACAGCAGGATAAGTGGACACTAACTCCAAAAAAGCTTTTCTTGGCAAAAGAAAGCAGAAAGTATCTTCCACGGTCTCAATATTTAAATTAGCTTTTGTCCCTCGAATTATTCCAAGAGCACCAATGTGTGCCCCCACCCCACGGAAATCTTTCAAGGCAAGATTCCCATCATCGTCGTTGATAAATGCCTTAACCCCACCACGTTGAATCAAATAAAGATGAGATATTTCTGTTTTATCTATAGTTAAAAGACGAGTTCCTTTTGGAAAAAAGTCAATGCGGCAATGACTTGCAAGACGAACTAGTACCTCATGATCCAGATCTTTAAAAGGCAAGATCCCCTGGAAAAACTCAATTGCAACATTTGGGGTCACACAATGTACTGCTCCAGAAAGATCATGAACACTCACGGCAACAACTCCTCTTCAATATTGTTGCATTGCGACAGACACACAACAGCAACACTTAAAACCTTATGGCTACCTCGAAAAATTGCTACTTTGCCCAACTTCTTCGTTGAACTTATTTTCTAATTATTCAAGGTACCCTTCTGTAAAAAAGCACATCATTTACACTTCTAGACTGAACTAATTTGATGAGCTACAGAACCACTAGAAACTGCTGAAAACTACCGAAAAACGCTTACCATAAATACGACTTATCATCCTTATCAATTTTACTTATAATTAAACAAACCATATTTCCTTTTCCATTGCTATAAAAAAATCACCCTCCTACCTAATTGTTTTTATGTATTATTAAAATGCTTAGAAAATATTTTAGCAAAAAATTAACAAAAAATACCAAAGGACAAGCAAAATCCATCAATCAATAGAGCAAATATTTCTTCACAACAGACTGTTCAGGGAATTCTTTTTTTAAAAGAGAAGTACTTCTAGAGATGTTCAATAAACAAAGGTATAATACGAGGCTATTTCTCCCGAATTATCGTTCTTAAACAGGTGGGATTTTATGATGTCAATCTTGGAAACAAAAATCTTACATACAGACTCACAAATGTAACCAATCTACAATATCAACAATTGCCTTTTTTGATCTAAACTAAATGTAATCCCTGGAGTTTGCTCTTCTTCTCTCAAGGTCGTGTCTAATATCTTTTTCAAACCGTCCTTACTATTTATCCCTATATAAATTAAAGAAAATAGCCGCAATTTAAATGCCACAAACACCTGCACAGAAAAGAGAAAGTTACAATGACTGCGCCCAAAAAGTATGTTAAGAAAAGATTCATCAACCGAACTAACACAGTCACCTAGACTAAACATGTTAATTCAATTACATATTGAACAACTAATGTTAGAAATAAATGAGAATTAACATCTAAAGGGTACCTTCAATAATTAGAAAATTTGGGCAAAGTGGCAATTTTTCAAGGTAGCCTAAAGCAAGATCTCAATCGTGACAATAAACCCCTCGACCTAGGACCTTCATGAAATCATCTACAATGTTATCACTAACCAAAACAACCGCAGACCTTAATCCTAAGAATAAAGTTATTGGCTTCAGCGGTAGCCCTAGAGTAAATGGAAACTCAGACGTGTTACTAAAAGCAATCATGTCTGAAATATCCAAAGAGGAAATGCCCTCTGATTATCTAAATTTAACAAAGATTCAATTTCAGGGTTGTATAGGGTGTGAAAAGTGTCGAAAAGATAAAATTTGCACAGGATTAACCGATGGGATGTCGTTAATGTATGAACCAATAATTTCATCCAAAGGGCTGGTATTAGTCTCGCCGACCCATAATTATAATATTACATCTTGGATGAAAGCTTTTATTGATCGCATGTACTGTTTTTATAATTTTGAGAATAATGTGCCGAGAAGCTGGTCAAGTCAACTTGCAAACCAAGGCCGCAAAGCTGTTATAGTTGCAATATGTGAACAAGAAAACAAAGAAGATATGGGGTTTACAATTGAGGCAATGAAATCCCCACTTGAAGCTCTTGGCTATGATGTAATTGGGGAACTATCCGTGTTTAAAGTTTTCAGCAAAGGAAAAGTAAAAAACGATCTCGAAGCGATGGAAAAAGCCCATGAGTTAGGTAGAAAGTTAGCCCAAGCAATTGGTCAATAACCCTTTTAAACAGTGCAAAGAATATGATACATCGTGATAAATTACCGCCTGAAATACTAAAGTATATAGATCAACAAGAAAATATAGATTTCAATCAATTTGAACTTCCACCGCCTGTATTTAGCACCATGAAGGGAGAATTCATTTCTTTTGATATAGATTTAAAAATATTCCGTTGCAAATTTCCAGTGCTTAAAGAACACCTAAATCCGTATGGTATAATTCAAGGCGGAATCATTGCGGCTGCAATTGATAACACAATTGGCCCACTCAGCATGCTTGTTGCACCACCCAACATTACTCGTAAAATGGATTTGAAATACAACAAAACCATCGAGCCTGAAATTGATTTTTTCTACATCACAGCGAAATACATAGAACAAAAGAAAAAATTCTTATTCTTTGAAGCCATTGTGGGGGACTTTGAAGAAACAACGATCTATGCATCAGCCAAGTCTAAGCATTGGATTCTTTAGGCTACCTTGAAAAATTGCTACTTTGCCCAATTTCTTCGTTGAACTTAAAATTTTATCCTCGGGATATCACTTATATGCCTGCGGTAAAATTTTGCGTGCGCCTCGAACTTGGACGAATTCTCTAATTATTTAAGGTACCCTTTAGATATTTTACTCTAGCCGAGTAGAGTTAATTGCAACATGTCTTAGTTTTAAACCAAAGATGAACCCACATTCACACCAAAAGGCAGGTAATTGCCCTCCATCTTATCTTTTAAATAAACGCCACTTTCTTTTTGAATAAAAGCATTTTCAATAAGATAAGATAGTTTTTGAACACCATCTGTAATACTCAAACCACCTGTACGTATATTAGAAATACAATTACGAGACTCATCTGTTGTACCAGGGGTTGGCTTATAGGTTAAATATATACCAAGGGAATTTGGCGAACTTAAGCCCGGTCGTTCCCCAATCAAAATAACACTAAGTTTAGCCTTAAAAAAGAAAGCAATTTCATCTGCTATGGCTACCCTACAATTATCAACAAAACAGACAGGACTAATTGTAAACTGCGATTTTGTTATAACTGACAGAAAAGATAGTATATACGGAATACCGTTTTCATGTATAGCTCTTGAAGAAAGACCATCCCCCACAACAAGGCACACATCTACTTCCTGCGCCTTCTCAGCAAGCAATTTTTTAGAATCTTCACTCAAGCATCTTCCCTTGTCTGGACGGGTAAGATATTCGCTTCTACTTTCCACAGATGAAGAAAGAGTAAAACTTGCAATGTTATCAGCTGCCAGCTCTGCAATCATTTTTTCGGTTTGCATGGGTTGAAGAACCGCATCACGAGCTTTTGCATGGGCCAGTTTAAAATCAAGAACTTCAGAAATAGGTAGGCTAGTTCCACAACGACCTAAACCAATTCGTGCATCGGTAAACTCTTTTAAGCCTTCCCAAGGATCGTGAATGACAATTTTTTCATCTGATTTCATCTAGACACCTCCTCTGACAAGGTAAGTAAATTATGAGTTCTAGTTACTGGTTGCAAACAACTCTTAGAATCAAAAACACCTACTGACTGCAACCAAGAATCAAATTCTGGTGCCGGTTTGCGATTTAGAATTTTGCGCAAATACGCAGCATCATGAAACGAGGTAGATTGATAATTAAGCATGATATCATCCGCCCCTGGGACACCCATAATAAAATTACAGCCCGCAGCACCAAGCAAAGTGAGTAAGCTATCCATATCATCTTGGTCAGCTTCAGCGTGGTTGGTGTAACAAATATCGACACCCATCGGCAGACCTAGAAGTTTGCCACAAAAATGATCTTCCAGCCCTGCTCTTTGAATTTGCTTACCATTATATAGATACTCAGGTCCAATAAACCCAACCACCGTATTCACCAAAAATGGATTGTATTTCCTTGCCACAGCGTAAGCACGAGCTTCTATTGTTTGCTGATCCACCCCGAAGTGAGCATTGGCAGACAGAGCACTTCCCTGCCCAGTTTCGAAATACATAACATTATTACCAACCGTCCCACGACCAAGTGAAAGTGTAGCCTCATACGCCTCCTGCAAGAGAGAAAGATTAACACCAAAACTTGCATTAGCCTTTTCAGTACCTGCAATAGATTGAAAGCATAGATCCACAGGAACCCCATTCTCAATAGCTTCCATTGTCGTTGTTACATGGGTTAAGACACAACTTTGGGTGGGGATTTTATATTTTTCTATTACCGAATCAAACATGTAAGATAGGCGAGATATATTATCAAGATTATCAGTGGCAGGATTAATTCCAATAACGGCATCACCACAGCCGTAACAGAGGCCATCAATTGTCGATGCGGCAATTCCTTTAATATCATCTGTTGGGTGATTAGGTTGCAACCGAACAGAAAATGTTCCCGGCAAGCCGATAGTATTTCGAAATTTTGTCACCACCGAACATTTTGATGCAACCAGAATTAAATCCTGAACTCTCATTAACTTTGAAACAGCTGCCGCCATCTCAGGGGTTACACCCTTTGCAATCTTGGTAAGAGTTTTAGTATCTGCCCTATCAGTAAGCAACCAATCCCGAAATTCTCCAACCGAGAAACCCTTAATTGTAGAAAAAGCGTCGCTATCATGTTCATCGATTATTAAACGAGTAACCTCATCATCCTCATATGGGATAACAGGCTCATTTAAAAAACGGCGAAGAGGTACTTCGGCGAGTTCATATTGTGCTAGAACACGCTCTTCTTCACTTTTGGCTGCAACCTCTGCTAGTACATCCCCTGATCGCAATGGAGATGCAAGAGCAAGCAAAGTCGCAATATTTTTTGAGGTTTTATTACTTTTAGTCATTTTATTGATCTTCTTTAAAAACTAAAATCTTAATACTCTTAGTTAGCATAAACTGTTTCAGGCAACCAAAGAGCTATTTGCGGAAATGTCATTACAAGACCTAAAGCGATTATCATAATAATAACAAAAGGAGTTATTGAACTATATATATCCGTCAAAGTTATTTCTTTTGGAGCCATGGCCTTCATTAAAAACAAATTGTAACCAAAAGGAGGAGTCATATAAGCTATTTGGCATGTTACCGTATACAACACTCCATACCAAATTGGGTTAAAACCAAGTGCTTTTATAAGCGGGATATAAAGGGGAGCAACAATTACAAGCATAGCGGTATCATCTAGGAACATCCCCATAATAATGTATGAAACTTGCATCATTATTAAGATTTCCCATGGGCTTAAACCCCATTTGTCCATGAATAGTGCTTCAATGGCGTGAACAGCACCCAAGCCATCAAACACAGCGCCAAAACAGAGTGCGGCAAGAATAATCCACATGAACATGCAACTAATACTTAAAGTTTGTTTAAGAGTTTCATCAAGAACTACTTTATTGAATCTACCCTTCGCGATAGCAGCAATAGTTGCCACCGCAGCACCCACAGCAGAACTTTCAACAAGGCTTGTTACGCCCATCATAAATAAACCAGTAACCGAAAAAATTATTACTAAAGGTAGCAAGCCTGCTCTAAGAAGTTTTAATTTTTCCTTCTTACAAATATTTCTTTCTTCTAGAGGTAGAGCAGGACCAAGATCGGGCTGCTTCCTGCAACGGATTGCTATATACGCAATAAACATAACAGCCAAAAGAAGACCAGGGATGACACCTGCAAGCCACAACTTACTAACTGGTTGCCTAGCAATCATACCATACAAAACTAAAACAATACTAGGTGGGACCATGATGCCAAGAGAACTACCAGCCTGAATAACTCCAGTTACCATTCTTTTATCATAGCCACGTTTTAACATTTCCGGCAGAGCAATACTTGTCCCGATAGCCATACCTGCTACGGAAAGTCCATTCATAGCAGAAATAGCCACCATAAGGACAATAGTACCAATTGCAAGTCCACCATCCACAGGGCCCATCCAGACGTGAAACATCTTATATAGGTCACTAGCAATCCCGGACTCCGAAAGCATATAACCCATGAAAATAAAAAGTGGCAGAGTAAGTAATGGATACCAGTTCAAAAGGGTTATTGAAGCAGTGAAAGGCATTTCATACCCACCATTACCCCAAAGACACATGGAAGCCACCGATGCAACAAAACCTATTGCACCAAAAACCCGTTGCCCGGTTAAAAGCATCAGCATTAAGGTGGAAAACATCAAAAGGGCAATAAATTCATAACTCATTATATCTCCTCTCCGCGTATAGCAGCAATATCTTGGAAGAAGCTAGCTATGGATTGTAAAAGCATAAGGGTAATTCCAATCAACATTATAATTTTAATAGGAGCAAGCGGTGGCTCCCAAGCAGAGTAACTGTGCTGGTTGTACATGATTGTATACTTGGTACTCGATATACCACCGGCAAGTAAAACTCCGAGATAGAAAATAAGGCAAACAGAGGTAAACGCATCTGTGATTGCTTTTCTTTTTGCTGACCACGCACCATAAAAAACATCCATACGGACATGGGAACCAATAAGAAGAGAAAAACCTCCACCTATTAGATAATAGAAACTCATAGTAAACTGGGCCATTTCCATCGCCCAAGAAAGTGGGGTATCAAAAAATGTTCTTGAAATGGAAGCAAAAAGAAGAATGCCCATCATTACAAATATTAAATACATCGCAAATACCCCCACCACCTTATTGATGGCAGTAACGTATTGGACATAAAGTTTTATTAACTTAGGCAAGGTACTATCCTCCTTTTACATATATCTCAGTATTTAAAGCGCTGAAAACAACAATGGCCTTTCATTAAAAAATAAATGAAGACTACCTTGAGAAATTGCTGTTTTGCCCAACTTCTTCGTTGAGCTTGAACGAATTTTTTAATTACTCAAGGCACTCTAAGACAATGAAAGGCCATCTAAAATCTTTATGAATTACGATATGGTTTTCCAGCTTGCTCCATAACTTTTGCGTAATCTTTTAGAATCCCAACAATTTTAGCGCTTCGTGGGCTTTTTGCTGCTATTTCATCCCAATACTTCATCGCTTCCTCTTCAACTTTTTTCCATTCCGAATCTGGGATAGTTGTAAGTTCTAGTTTGCCGCCTGATGTGCGATAATGTGCCTCTCCCCACCAGTACCAGTGCTGACGATAATAATGCGACGAGTCCATACATAACCTGAAAAGTGTTTTTAGATGCTCAGGAACTTCAGCCCATTTTTCAGCATTGGCAAAGTACGATCCACACCATGCACCTGATATATTATTGGTTAGATAATATTTTGTTACATCCGCCCAACCAACTGTGTATGCCTCCGTTATGCCTGACCAAGCAATACCATCTAGCTCGCCAGTCTGCATAGCAACTTCCACATCTTCCCAGGGAAGAGTTACAGGAACAACACCAAAACGTTTAAGGAATCTACCGCCTGTAGGAAATGTAAAAATACGTTTGCCTTTTAAATCATCAAGACTACGAATAGGGTCTACGGTTGCAAAGTTACAGGGATCCCAAGAACCAGCACTCAGCCACTTTACCCCACCAATTTCATCATAAGCTTCTTCCCAAATCTCTTTTAAACCATAGTTATTAAAGAGAACCGGAATATCTAGAGAATATCGTGAAGCAAATGGAAAGTAAGCTCCAAAAACTGAGACATCAACTGGTGCTGCTATTGAATCATCATCACTTTGAACCGCATCAATTGTTCCACGTTGCATGGCCCGAAAAAGCTCACTTGTAGGAACTAACTGATCTGCAGTGTAAAGTTCAATTACCATCTCACCTTGAGCAACCTTGTTAAACATATCAATTTGAGGCTTACACACATGCTCAGCTAATGCTGGCCCCGCATAGGTTTGCATTCTCCATTTGATAGGTTTTTTCTTACTGGAAGCCTGTACTATTGGGGCACTAATTGCCGTTGCAGCAGCTGCTGCCATCGCTCCCTTACCCGCTGTTTTTAAAAAGTCTCGCCTATCCATGATTTCTCCTTTTTTTACTATTATTTAATAATATGTAGTGAATCATTCATTGCATCTACCATCACATAAGCAATCGATGTGCCATTACAAAAAAAGAAACTGACATAGACGTAAACTATTGGGAATACGATATTTAGAACGAGCATTACAAGCGAGACAGCCACGCACAGACACAACATAATTGTAAAAAATACCATAAACCCAAGTACAATTACGTAAATACTGTTAGTGGATGACTTTTGACATTATCATTTTATTTAACAAAGCTGTCACAACAGCAACTTGCACTTTTACGGGCCGAAACAACTTGCTATACACCCGTTTTGACAAAGAAAATGATATACACAGAGTTTTATTGTAGATATATCGTGACGAATATAACCTTTACCTAGAGCCAACCTGAGAGATGCAATGCAAGAATTACCAAAAAGCTATTAATGGTGTTAGTGTGCTTTTTTTTTGTGTAGCCCATTACGATCAATTGCTGGATACAATATTCACAGCCTATGGTTTCTACAGCCAAGGAGGATTTCCCGAATTCCCCCCATCAATAGTGCAATTCACGAACATTGAAGAGTGCAAAAAGTCGAGAAGAAGTTTCTTCGTGAAACGTAAATCCCACGTAAAACAGATCACATTTTATCAACAAAAAAGAAAATATGGTCTACCGTTATAATTATTCATACACAATCGGTTTTAGTTCCGATGAATTCATGGTATACCCCCTCTGACAAAGCAAACAAATTAATAGAAAGTCACCTAACTCAGGCTCTATAAGCAGCAATAAATACAGCCAAACAACCTTGTCAAATTGACAATCAACAACCACCAAAGAATAATAAAAATGCAAAATACAAACTTTTCCAGCCTACAACTAACTCAAGTAAAACCCCACGACCTACAAGAGTTGGGCTACAACCAAATGACTCCTGTGCAAGCTGACAGCCTTCCCCACATAATCGCCGGCAAGGATGTCATAGCTCAAGCCAAAACAGGTAGCGGTAAAACCGCAGCCTTTGGCATTGGCATAATAAATAAGCTAAAGGTGGAAAACTTTAGAGTACAAACCTTGGTTCTTTGCCCGACCAGAGAACTTGCTGATCAAGTGGCAAAAGAATTACGACGAATAGCAAGAGCCATCCATAACATAAAAATACTCACTCTTTGTGGTGGTGTTGCCTTTGGACCACAATATGGTTCACTACTACATGGAGCTCATATAATTGTTGGAACACCTGGCCGAGTACTGAGACACTTAGATTCAAAAAATCTCTCTCTTAAGGATGTGGACACTCTAGTATTGGATGAGGCTGATAGAATGCTCGACATGGGTTTCATCAATGAGATCGATGACATACTCGCCTACATGCGACTGGAAGCTCAAACTCTTTTATTTTCAGCAACCTTCCCAGATGAAATATTACGATTAAGCACATCAATTCAAGATGCAGATGCTATCCACATCAAGACCATTGATGAAGAACCAGACAACCCGATAACTGAATATTTCTATGAAGTTGAATATGGCAATGAGCTACAAACTATTCTTTCCTGCCTAGCTGAACAACAACCTGGACAGGCTCTCATTTTTTGCAACACCAAAGCAGAAGCCCAAGATCTCACCAAAAACCTTAACGAACTTGCCATCGATGCCTTATCCATCCATGGCGACCTTGAGCAATATGAAAGAGTTGACGTGCTGGTAAGATTTATGAATAAAAGTTGTTCTATCTTGGTGGCTACAGATGTTGCCGCACGTGGCATCGACATTAAGGAATTAGATCTTGTGATAAACTGCAAGCCAGCTCTAAACCAAGAAACCTATATTCATCGCATAGGTCGTACAGGCCGGGCAGGAGAAAAAGGAACAGCTATCACTATCTACAATAAGCGTGCTCGTAGAGAAATTGGCACCTATAAAAATGATAGCCGAATATTCAGCTCCACCGACAAATTACCCAAAAATGCTAGCTACGATCAGATTGCACCAAACGAGACAATAGTCATAGAAGCTGGCAAAAAGAACAAGATGCGCCCAGGAGATATCCTAGGAGCCCTCACAGGAGACGCAGGACTCGACAATAAAGATATTGGCAAGATTGATATTTTTGATCGTCAAAGTTACGTCGCAATCAAGAGATCTTCCGTCAGCCAAGCCTTTAGATTTTTAAAGCGAGGAAAAATAAAGGGAAGAACAGCACCAGTATGGATGTTTGACTGATATTTTTTTTGCAGGATTAAACTTATTTTATACCTTTCACTAAAGGTACCCTAAAGTTCTACCTCAAGGACTAACAGAAAGGAAAAAGATAGGGGATACAATTCTGGCCAGAATCATAAAGTTCCTCCAATATCACAATTATCTAGTGCGCAACCAATAGGTTTGTGCACTAGATGCATCGCATCAGCAATTAGACACTAAACGATGCGAAAACCACAAAATAAATAGTATTTGCTTTTGATCGCACCCGCCAAGATATCGTTATGATATCTATACAAGTGCAATCATTGCGGTAGCAAAGAAATGTTTACGTTAGTACTTCAACGCCCGTATCAGTTACCAACATAGTATGCTCATACTGGGCTGAAAGTTGATTATCCACTGTCCTTGCCGTCCATTGATCATTCTCATCAACAATTGCTTCTGCTTTCCCAATATTGATCATAGGCTCAATTGTGAAAATCATACCGGGTTTCATCCTCATACCACTTTTCTTGGGTGAACTATGATGCACTTGTGGTTCTTCATGGAACTCAACTCCGACACCATGACCGCAAAATTGATATACAACACTAAAACCATTGGCTTTAGCATGTTTGGCAATAACAAAGCCTATATTGCCAAATCGTCTTTTCGGTGCGACCTGCTCTATTCCTAGTGTCAGACATTCTTTAGCTACCTGAATGAGTTTTTGCGCCTCAGCAGATACTTCGCCTATTGAAAACATGCGGCTAGTGTCTCCATAGTAACCATCAACTATAGTCGTTATATCGATGTTAAGAATGTCACCATGCTTTAGTATAGTTTGCTTAGAGGGTATTCCATGGCAAATGACATTGTTGAGTGAAATGCAGGAGGAATTGGGAAATCCGTGGTATCCAAGGGGGGCGGGAATGGCCCCTTTTTCCGTTATGAATTTA
This sequence comes from Desulfotalea sp., assembly GCA_051531995.1. Lineage (GTDB taxonomy): Bacteria > Desulfobacterota > Desulfobulbia > Desulfobulbales > Desulfocapsaceae > Desulfotalea. Next base: position 63,352 of record JAOPTU010000005.1, on the reverse strand, counting down.
TGAATGAGATCATCAAGGTATCCAGTAGAGACACCTGCTTCAACATGTTCAGAGATGTAATCTAAGGTACCTGCTGCTAGCTTTGAGCTTTCCCTGATTCCTTCTATCTGTTTCTTTGATTTAATTATAATTGCCATGATTTATATATTTGTTCTCTTAATTGTTTAGGCTATCTTGAAAAATTGCTACTTCGCCCAACTTCTTCGTTGAACGAATTTTCTAATTATTCAAGGTGTCCTTTAGTTTTCACATCTCTCAGAAATTGAGCATGTAGACGTAATTCATCATAGAAGACCACAATATAATCAACAATAACTAAATGTGCTTCATCTCTTATTTGCAATAGCGCTAATCATAATCAATTCAACTTTTAAGCTCTGCACCGAACGAAAACATTGCTACACGTGAAAACAATACTTGGAAGCTAGTTCTTTTGATCAAATTACAAACTGTAAAGTTCAAAGGATAATTGAAAATTCAACGAAGAAGTTGGGCGAAATAGCAAATTTCCTAGGTAGTCGCAAATATAACTGGCCTTCACCGACCAACTCACCAAAAAATAAATGAGAATGAATGACAGCACTGACTTGACCAGAAATGAAATCGAAGACTTATTGGGGTCGACTGTTTATGTTGAAATTACGATTGTTTTCTGTTTTATATTCATACATGTAAGATAACTATAGGCTAAATATTACATCTATAAACAAGGTGGAGGGCAAATGGATTCTGGAGCGTCAGGCATTGGGGTAGATTGGTTGAGTAGCACGGTAACTCTTTATTTTGGGGCCGCCATAAGCGTGCTCCTTGTGGCAGGAATTGTGACACTTTTTTTAAGAATGCAAAAAATTCGCAAAGGATCTCGTGAAACTTTAGCTAAAAGATACAACTCTAGAGACATTTTATGTCATGACAATTTTGCCGAGTATTTTGGTATGGAATCATTCAAAGGAAAGCAAGTCAGAGGAAAAGGTGTTCTTGTCCTTGCCCAGAGTGAATTGTATTTTTTGAGATTACACCCCTGGATGGAACTGTGCATTCCTCTAAAAAAAATAAAAAGGTGTGTTACACCTTCAAACTTTTTAGGAAAATCGATTAACAAGCAATTACTTAAGGTAGAATTTCAAGATGAGAGTAATAAATTAAATGCGGTTGCCTGGCATGTAAAAGATTTGAAAACATTTGTAACAGCTCTAAAGCTCCAGAGGAAGCAAAATCGACCGAAAAAAAAGAATTAGCCGATATTTCTCACCAGCTAAAAGTATCACTAATTTAATGCTAAAATTGATAGCCCAGAGCTAATCTTTACCCGAGGAGTTCGCAGACTCATCGGGTAAAAGACCACTAGCTAAATACCATGGCTAAATAGCCTAAGATCAATACAATCATTGATGTTAAAGCATATGGAACCGGATAACCAACAGCCGCCACAGTACTTTGAGAAATATCCTGTTGCGCTTTCATTGCAGGAGTACTATTACGCGCACCAGCACATGCACCTGCAAGTAATACTGGGTTCATTTTACGAAAATAATACCCGTACAGCCAAGCAAGAAGTGGAGGGATTAACGCTCCTGCCAAACCAAGCAGGGCAACCCATAAAACGACTATTCCTTGAAAAGACTCTAGAACCTTTGGACCCACATTAGCTGCAAGTACTGCGATAAACAGATTAAGACCGATATCTTGTAAAAAACTTCTCGCACCTTCACTCATTTGCCCACCAAAGGCAGGGTTGTGGGTACGAAGCGTTGAGAAAATGATACCCGCAAGCATACAACCGGCTGATGTGCCAAGGCCAAGTGGAATATTTGCAATATTAACAGTGAAGTGACCAACAAGGTATCCAATAACTAGAGCCACAGCCAAGTAAAACACCTCTGTAACACTACTCTCTGTTACAGGTCTTCCTCCTAGACTTTTAGCTGTATTTTTAATACACCATTCAGGGCCAGAAAACCGCAGGACATCACCTTTTCTAACAATAGTCTTTGGTAGATTTGGTATTTCGTGCCCTTGTCGAAAAATTGCCTTTAAGAATATGCCAAAACCAATCTCATCATGAATTTCAGCAATAGTTTTATCGGAAAACTTTGTTTTACCCACATGAATATCGGCAGTTTCAATCTCTATGTGACGAGCGCGTTCATCATCTACCTCTTCACCAATAATTGCACCACTCGTACTTATTAGATCAGAGTATGACCCCAAAATGCTTATGGTGTCACCTAACTGTATTGTTGGATTATCGTTAGCTTCATAAATATGCTCTCCACGAATAACCCGTAAAACCGCAGCATGTGGATACTTAAGGAAAAGATCCTTAATAGTTTGCCCTGCAATTTCTTCATGCTCTACTTTATAAGCCCTTATGATCATAGGCAGAAATTGAGTACTAGATGAGCCGACAGTACCAGGCAAAGGCTTACCCTCTGCGCCACCGCCAAAACTAGCTTCTGCTTCCTTTGCCTTTTCGACAGGATCTTCACCAAAGAGAGTTGGTAAATATTTTATCAGTAGAATAATCCCAACGGTTGATAAAATATAACTGATGGCATAACCAGCCGCCATATTAGCACCAATAGTTGAAGGAGTAATTCCGGCTGGTAAGTGATATGCTCCGCTACTCACAGCAGACTGAGCAACACCCATCACCGCTGTGACAGTATAGCTTCCAGAAATAATACCAGCTGCATATCCCGGTTCTAGTCCAACAATTTTCGCACCAAAAAACACAATAAGAAAATTTGTTGAAACAACAATGAGGCCAATGACAATGAAGTCAAAACCTCCCTTACTTAAACCAGAAAAAAACTGGGGACCAACCTTTAGCCCTATAGCATACATAAACATAAGGAGAAAGATTGTTGAAACGAGATCTGGTGCTTGATAGGTAATGCCAAAACCCATGTAGGCCGTAAGAGAAAGAGTGATTCCCGCAACAAGGGTGCCTGCGGTTGAACCAAGCCCGACACCTTTAAACTCAAATTTTCCTATCGTATATCCGATAGCAAGGGTGAGAAAAAGAAACACGAATAGATTGGAACTCAGATAAGAAAACACATCATAACCAACACCATGATTTTGGGGACTTGTAGCGGCAAAGGAACTTTCGGCAAAACAAAGTAATAATACAAAAAAAATGAATAACCGCATATCTATACCTTTTAGAAGAAGATCTAAGAGGTATAGATATCACACCTCTTAGAAAATATAGGGGAAGGAAAACAGCATCATTTACGAGTGGCTATAGCCTCCACCTTCTGCCTCTGTTAAAGGAATTGCAACCGGACGTTTATTGAAATAATCGATACAGTCTTGTAAGTCTTTCACTAGCAAGCTACCTAGGTCTTTACTTACACCATGCCGTATAAGAATACGCATAATCACAAGATCCTCTCGATTGGCTGGCATTGAGTAAGCCGCAATCTGCCAACCACGCATACGAACACGATCAGAAAGGTCATATAAAGAAAAATTATGCTTCCCTTCTTTAAGTTTCCAGCTAAGCCCTGGGATACCACCGCGTCCATCATAAATGATTTCAAAAGGCCCCATGTCCCCGATTTGATCTGCTACATAACGGGCGGTGTCATAACATGCTTGATGTATTTTTCTATATCCTTCTCTACCCAATCTGAGAAAATTATAATACTGAGCTACAACTTGGCCCCCTGGTCGTGAAAAATTCAAGGCAAAACATGGCATATCACCGCCTAGATAATTCACATTAAAGATCAAATCTTTTGGTAAATCACTTGCCTCACGCCAAACAACCCAACCAACTCCAAGGGGAGCTAAGCCAAATTTATGCCCAGACGCATTTATTGATTTAACTCTGCTAAGTCTGAAATCCCATTCTAGTTCAGGTTCTACAAATGGGGCGAGAAAGGCACCACTAGCACCATCAACATGGATAGGTATATCTAAGCCAGTCTCATCTTGGAGACGATCCAGTGCATCGTTAATTTCTTTTACTGGCTCATATTGACAGGTAAAGGTTACACCGAGTGTTGGAACCACACCAATTGTATTTTCATCGCATCTTTTTATCACTTCTTCAGGTGTTAAAAGTAGGCGATCTCCTTCCATGGGCACCTCACGAAGCTCTATGTCCCAGTATCTTGCAAATTTATGCCAACACACCTGCACTGGCCCACAAATAATATTTGGTTTATCGGTGGGTTTTCCTGCGGCACGCATCTTTTCACGCCATCGCCACTTCATAGCCATACCACCTAGCATTGCTGCTTCGCTAGAACCGGTGGTGGAACAACCTAAGGTCTCTTTACTTTGAGGAGAATTCCACAGATCGGCAAGAATAGCAACACAGCGGTTTTCGATCTCCGCCGTTTGAGGATATTCATCCTTATCGATCATGTTCTTGTCCATGCATTCATCCATAATTTGATGAACTTCAGGGTCAAGCCAAGTTTGGCAAAATGTTGCTAAGTTTTGTCTAGAATTACCATCTAGCATCAATTCATCATGAATTGCCTGATAAGCATGACGAGGAGCATGCTCTTTCTCTGGCATTTGGAACTTTGGTAGGGTAAAGGATAAATCGACTGAGGCATACACATCATCATCAGTATTTGATATTTTCTCTTGGTCAGATCTACTCATTGCTCAACTCCTTCTAAAATTGGTATGAGAACATAAGGGTACCTTGAATAATTAGAAAATTCGTTCAAGTTCGAGGCGGACGCAAAATTTTACCGCAGGCATATAATCAATATCGAAGTCTCACTTTGTTCGCTTATCTCCGAGGATAAAAATTTAAGTTCAACGAAGAAGTTGGGTAAAATAGCAATTTTTCTAGGTAGCCATAAGTTAAACGTACACTAGGTGTTTAAATACGGTAACAGTTTGTTGAGCTTTTTTCAAAGAACAAGAAAATACTGTGACATTGGTTTACTTAAAAATCAGATAAAACATCGTTTTCACATTGTTCAACATCAGGGTATTTTCAAATTGAAACAACAAATCAACGACAATGAATTGTTATTCATCCTAACATTCTAAAAAACATTTTAAGTGACAAGACAACGTTGCTTAAAGTAACATGATTATTGTAATAATATAACTACAAGCCGACATATTATTTTATAAAAACCAATAATATATTACCAAACCAAAACCTCAACATAAAGGTAAGCATAAGAAATTATTATGAAAACACGACAGCTCCTCATCATTTTTTTCATTACCTTAGTCTGCTCAACCTCCATACAAGCAGAAACAATTCATTTATCTGTCGCAGCAAGCATGACAGACGCATTCAAGGAAATTATCACTGTTTTTACACAAGAAAACCCTAGCGTAAAAATCCTTCCCAATTTCGCAAGTTCCGGCTCTCTAGCAAAACAGATCTACCAAGGAGCTCCAGCAGATATATATGTCTCTGCCAACCATAAATGGATGAAATACCTCAAATCAAATGAGATGATAGCAAACAATAGTGACCATATTTTTGCCTACAATAATCTTGTTTTTATAGGTGCAAAAAATAGTACAGTTACAAAAATAGAAGATGTGAGGAACCTTACAAGAATTGCCATCGGCAACCCTGCAAGCGTTCCTGCAGGACAATATGCCAAACAGGCTCTTGATGCTGTAAATCTTTACGCTGGTCTCAAAACGGGGAAGCAATTGATAATGGCTAAAGATGTACGTCAAGCATTATTATATGCAGATAGAGGCGAGGTCGATGGTGCATTTGTCTATAAAACCGATGCATTACTTGCTAGAAACAGCAAAATTTTATTTACGGTTCCAGCTACTCTTTACAATAAAATTTCATATCCACTTGCTTTAACAAATTCTGGAGCGACGAAAACAACCGCAAAAACATTTTATGATTTCACAGCCACGCAAAAATGTATCACTATCCTAAAGAAATTTGGGTTTAAGGCATCATTGTAACATTGCTTAATATTATCGTACCATTGAATAATTGAAAATTATGAGTGAAATACAAACTACAAAATGATTCAATTAACCTCCGATGACTACACCGCAATTCGCCTATCACTTACAGTTGCAACCAGTGCCACAATTATTTCTCTTCCGTTTGGCTACGCAATGGCCTACTTCCTCGCCTTTTCCAACCTAAGAGGAAAATCGATCATAGAAGGAATAATCAATCTACCACTCGTTTTGCCGCCAGTAGTAGTTGGCTATTTGCTATTACTATTTTTAGGTAGACATAGTATTCTCGGTTCAATCCTAGCCTATTTCAATATACAGATTATTTTCACCTTGAAAGCTGCAGTAATTGCCTCAGCAATTGTGGGTTTCCCACTACTTGTTCGATCTATTAGAACAGGAATGGAAAGCATCAACATACAATATCTACAAGCATCTAGAACATTAGGCGCTAATTGGTGGGACACATTGCTTAGCATCACCATTCCTCTCACATACAAAGCTACCCTTGCTGGAATGACACTTATGTTTGCCAGAAGTCTTGGCGAGTTTGGAGCGACAATAATCCTTGCTGGCAACATCCCTGGGCTAACCCAAACGATTCCACTAGCAATCTACCAATATACAAGTACACCTGGTGGTGATGAAATGGCTTTATCACTGTGCATGGTATCAATTGGCCTTTCTTTTGCTGTTTTACTACTAAGCGATGCGGTAAACAAAAAAATATCAAGGATTTAAAAAGCCATGCAATTAGAAGCAAACTTAAAAAAAGAATATCGAGATTTCAAGTGCTCCATAAAATTTTCTATAGAAAATGATAGGTTTGGAATATTTGGACCTTCAGGTAGTGGAAAGTCGACACTCATGAATATGCTTGCAGGACTTACACAGCCAGATTTTGGCAGAATAGTTCTTAATGGCAAAACGATTTTTGATAGTGACATGAAAATCAATCTTGCTCCTGACAAACGGAAAATAGGTGTGGTTTTTCAAAGTGCCCATCTTTTCCCTCATATGAGCGTTACTAAAAACCTGCTTTACGGCAGAAAAAAAATACCCGTCAATAAAAGGAATATTGACCCTGAGCAACTTATCTCTGCATTGAAACTTAATTCGTTAATGAAAAGGAATGTCAAACAACTCTCGGGTGGTGAAAAACAAAGGGTAGCACTTGGCAGAACTATTTTATCTGAACCAGAGCTTATTCTTTTAGACGAACCACTCACTGGCCTTGATGACGAACTTAAATTCCAGATAATCCCTCATCTACGACGGGTATTTTCTGAGTTTTCAATCCCTAGTATTTTTATTAGCCACAGTCTGCAGGAAATGAGAATGATGACAGAAAAAGTTCTGGTTATGGCAAATGGAATGATTAAAGAAAAAATGAGTACAGAAGACCTAGCTCGCACCACTCTCGGTACAGGAGGTCGCGGATATATTAACCTGCTTGACCTAGAGCCATCAAAAGATCTTGGTGACTTATATAGTTACAAATGGGGAAATCTTGAACTAATCCTCATTAAAAAGGAGAAAACCACTGGCGGTCAATTCAGTATTGGCAGCAGAGATATCTTGCTTTTCAAAAAACACCCTGAGGCAACCAGCGCGCGGAATATGCTAGCATGCACTGTACGCAGCACCTATGAGACAGAATGGCTTTCTGCCGTAGAACTTGATTGTGAGGGACAAACTCTTATCGCAGAAGTTGTCCCCCAATCCATCGCAGAAATGAATGTTAAACCAGGAACAGAACTCATGGCTGTAATGAAAGCCTCGTCTTTCCAGCGACTCTATTAAAAATAATTGCCTAATAGTAAAAAAGAGAAAACTACTTACCAATTAATGTTCGCTATGATAATATCTTATCTCTTTCTATGGAAAATAGTTTTCACGAATAGAATTAACATACAAACTTATAAAGGAGATGCAAATGACAGAGGAACACGAAATAAACACTAAAGGTTTGGACGAAAAATTCTGTTCAGAATGTGGTAAAAAGATTAAAGCAAAAGCAGAAATATGCCCTCATTGCGGAGTGAGACAATCCGCCCCACCCAGTCCATTCACTAGCACTACTCCTAACGGGAAAAATAAATATATCGCAGCACTAGTCGCATTCTTTCTTGGTGGTTTTGGTGCCCATAAATTCTACCTAGGACAAATAGGCCTTGGTATTGTTTATTTACTCTTTTGCTGGACAGTCATCCCAGCAATAATTGCTTTGGTTGAATGCATAATCCTCGTAAGCATGGACGACGAGACTTTCAAACAAAAATACGGAATGATAGATAATTGATCCCAAAAACATAGGCATCTACCAACACCCATGAATTACTAAAGGGTACCTTGAATAATTCATGGGAAAAACTTCCTCACACCTCATTATCTCTTAAGGAGAGCAAGGGCAACATTTGCAACAAAAATACAAATAGCACCGAACCATCCCACAGCACTAATCATCGCCTCTCCAATCAAAACTGGACCCAAAAGAGCAGCGAGCAGAATTCTAGTTGAAGATATAACCGACCCCTCCACAGCAGTGACATAACGAAAACCAAAAGTGATACAGTATTGGCCTATTATTCCCGAGGCACCGCATAACACCAGATAAAAAAGCTCTTTGCCGTTTGGCCAAAACAAGTGCTCGTGGAACAAAAGCGCCATAAAAAATGCACCTAAGCCAAAAAGAAAGAGAAGAATAGTATTAGAATCGTGTTCTTTGCGGCAAAGATTAAGATATATAATGGCAGCAGAAGCAAATACTCCAGAAGCCAGTCCCCAAAGACTACCCTGGCTAACCTTGAAACCCTGTTCTGGACTTAGAACTAGCCAAACCCCAACACAGGCCAAAATGACTAACCCAACCACCTTAATATCCCTTTGCTGCTTGTACATAATCCAAGATACAATGGTCACAAAAATGGGGTAACTCATATTTAGAATGTTTGCCTCAGCAACCGAGCCAAGAACCGCTGCCTGGTAAAAAGCATAAACCGCTACGGTATTGCCCACCATTCTTCCCAAAAGATAATGCAGGTTCTTCACCTTGATAGGCTTTCTTTTAACTAACACGACGCTTGCAACAACCATAAAGCCGAGCAAAAAACGAAAAAAAGCATAATAAGAGGTATGTATGTCTACCTCTGGCTCGGCTAACCTAATTACCACCGTAGCAAAATAGAAGAAAAAGGCTGAACAGAAAATCGCTCCCCAGCCAAATGCCCTCTCCAAGTTTAGATTACTTAGCATTTTTTGAATCTCGCCATTGAACTTGATCACCTACTTTTATATGTCCATCTTGCAAGACACGGCAACACACACCGCCACGCCAATCTTCCTCTAAGGCATGCCTTAAACCTTGGGCTGCTTCTTCCATTAGTTTGCAGGGCTTGGTTTCGCCTGTAATTTCAAGCTCTAGACTACCTATTTGCACAACTCTACCTTTGTCATTTTCAGAAAAGTTTACTCCTGAGATAAGTATATTACTCCTGCGAACAAGCCAAGAAAGATCTGCGTTCACTTTGGTACAGGCTGCTTGCCATGCATCTTTACTCAAAATCGTTACTTGCCTTTTTCCTGGCTTACCGCTCAAATCACCTGACAGTCCAGAACTACACAAAACATCTGCCTCTTGTAATTCTACCACTGGCTTTTTCTTTTCAACCTTATATGCTAATCCTTCAATAATCATTTTTTAAAGTTTCCTCGACTTGGCTTCCATGTTGATATATTTTGGGTACGATATCTTTACGGTGTATCTGCGAATAAACATCCATAGTGCCCATACACTACACCAAACGATTGTGACACGAGACTACCGCAACAAAATACTATCTTTTTAAATAATTAAATAGGCTTTAAAGGGATACATGACTGTCAAAGAATTACAGAAAACATGGCTTAGACACACCAGATGAGACCCACAAGTTCAACTTGTGGGTGTAGTAGATGTAAAACTAGACTAAAAGTAGTGGGTTAGAAATTTATCCCAAAGAACCGCCATCCTAAAGCATCATAATTGATAAGGAAACTTGGCTTCCCTTTAGTCTAATAAAAAGCATCAAATATTGGCAAGAAGCCCGAGTAGGTCTGTTGGCTCAGGTCTATTACTATGATCAATATCAATAGCTACATGCTGGACAATACCATTGGCATCAATAATAAAATGGCCAGCTATGGGCAGAGTCCAACTATCATTTCCATTAAATCTTTCTAAATCTATACCAATACTGAGATATATTTCTTTTAGTGCTTCAGGGAGTTGCACGACCGTCCCAAATTGCTCAGCCACCTTATTGCCCTCATCAGATAATACGGGAAATGATAGCTTATTCTTACTAACCACCTGCTTAGAATATTTGCTCAATTGTGGAGAAATAGCAATTAAAGAGGCACCTGCATCAAGAATGTCGTTATAAACTTCCTGCAAAGCTTCCAGCTCTACATTGCAGTAAGGTCACCAAACTCCTCGGTAAAAACTTATAATCACACTACCATTGGCACATAAATCTGAAATATTGACATCCGTGCCCTGTTCATCCTTAAGAACGAAATCTGGAACAGTATCCCCTTTTTTCAAGATTTTATCGAACTGCACCGTTTGCTCTATGGAAGCTCCTGCCTCTTTTAATTTTGCCCGGACTTCGGCCGGTATCTTTTTAGATAATTCTTCTTTTAATACATCTATTCTTTCTTTTAAGGTCATAGTATTCCTCCCTTTAGGTTCGATTACCTGATAACACAATTTGTTGACGTGATAATGTTACGCCTTTTTAAGGTTACGATAAAATAATAACAAAAGGACAGAACATTTTTAAGTTACAAACAGAAACTCGTTTGATTTCCAACAAATGGAGATTGTAAAAAGGGTAATTTGTTCTTCAAACTAAATACTCAACCTATTCATTGCAGATTTACTATTTCCAGGTGATTTTCGTATTGATTCAAAACTACAAGCTCAAGGGTTCTTTCGATTAACCCAAAGAAATCAGCTCCGACACACCATTAATGTGCCGATTTAACACAACACCTTAATTTTGCGTCCGCCTCGAACTTGAACGAATTTGCTAATTATTCAAGGTACCCTTTAGCGACTAGTTAGAGCAGTCCTTTTGAAAAGTATGATATTTTTGAGATTACGCCCTTCCCAACAGCCTATGATGATAACGAGTAATAGGTGTCAATGTATTTGCGGATATTTTGCTATTCCAAAAGTTGTTTGTTTTTTTCACAAAGAAAAGCTTGGAATACCCCCATAATAATAGTATAGGACTACAGACTTTTTCAACCCCAAAAGAACCTATATATAAAGAGTTAAATATTTACTCAAATCTGAAAAACATTCAAAAGAATGCAGGAGAATTGTAAGATGATAGCTATTTGTAAAAAATGTCAAAACAAGCAAGATGTTGACATCTCTTCAGTAAAGGGAAAATTAGTTAGGTATAATTGCGAAAGATGTGATACCCAAAACAGGTTTGTACTTCCCCCCCAAGTGAAAGAGAACCAAAAGAAATCTTCGAAAATAAAGACAGATGGTTTTTCAATTAAAACGAAGATCACTTTGATCATCTTGGCCTTAGTGGTTTCATCAATTTCTGTTGTTGGGTTTATTGCAAGTTACAAAGGTGGGGAAGCTTTAACTAAACAAGCAGAAAACCACCTAGCTTCGATTACTTTTCAAAAAGCAAACGAATATAATGCTATCTTTTCAAGATTACAGAATGAGCTTGAAGGAGCTGTTTACTACGCATCCACGACTTTTAAACGACCAATGTTTAAAGACCAACTTGACTTTGACGTTCTACTGCCATGGACTGGTAGTGGCTATGGGAACATCGAGATGGAAATAAAGCATTCATTTGATATTGCTGCTTTACAGAGAGTTGGAATTTATTTGGGGGGATTAGTAAAAAAGAACCCTTATATTGATTATGGTTACATGGCATCTGCTAGCAACATTATGGTCGATAGCGATGAGGCTGTTGTAGGCGAACTTAAAGACGTTGAAGCATACATACCAATTCAGAGAGAGTGGTATCAAAGTGCTGTTAAGGCAGGAAAAACAATTTGGACCGAGCCTTATGTTGATGCAAGTTCAAATAAACTTGTTGTAACATGTGCAAGCCCTGTACGATCGAAAAATAATATTATTGTTGGTGTTCTTGCTTTTGATATACTCTTGGAGACTATTCAGAAAGATATTATCACATTGGACATTGGTTATCCAAGCCAAGCATTTTTAGTTGGAAAAAATGGTAACTTTCTCGCTAAACCTCTAAAGAATGGTGATAATTTCCTAGTAACCAAAGATAAAGATCTTAAAAATATCGTAAAGAAAATGATCTCTGGTGATCATGGGGTTACTATTCATACTGATGAAAATAAAAACAAGAATCTCATCGCGTATGCCCCTATACCGGCAATCGGTGCTAGTGTCGGTATAACAGTTTCCAAAGACGTAGTTATGACGCCAGCGCTTGAAATTCAAAAACTAATAATTGGTGTTTGGGTAGTTGTTATCATTTTCTCTATTTTTATTGGGGCAATGATTGGTAATAGTATTGCCAAACCAATCAATGAAATTATCAGACGAGCTGACCTTATCAGTCAGGGACAGACGAACCTTGATGTTATGACCTCAAACAGGAAGGATGAAATTGGTGTATTGGTTGACTCATTTAATAGATTGATAACTAGTCTCAAAATTGCACTCTCTATTGATCGAAAGAATTAACAGTGACGATAGGGTACCTTGAAAAATTAGAGGCTTTGCTCAAATTCTAGGCGGACGCAAACTATTACCGCAGGCATATGACCGATATTCCGAGAATAATATTTTAACTCATCGAAGCAGTTGAGTTAATTGGCAATTTTCAAGGTAACCCACAACCTAATCGAATAATTATTGTGAGAAAATTTATTACTTTTATTATTAAGTTTTGAAATATATATAAAAGGAAAGAGTAGATGGATATTGATTCAGCAGTTAGGAAGTTAGTTGGGATTTCGGAGCTGAAAATTAAAGACGCAAAATTGCGGAGACTGTTCATTGTAGCTAATGGTGATAAAACGTTTAGACAGCTTTTCGATCTTTGTAGATTTGATGAAGCAGAAGGTACCTCTTTAGCACAGGAATTGCTAGATGGAGGATACCTGGCTTCCATGGGTAGCTCCTCTACAGTAGCATCTTCGACAGCTTCAGCAGATGGTAAAGGTATTGTTTTTACAGCAGAAGATATTGAGGTGCTTGTAGCTGAAATGGCTACTTATGTCGGCCCAATTGCTAAAACTTTGGTTCAGCAGCTGGTTAGCCCCAACCAAGTAGTTTCTTCTACTGATTTAGAAAAAATATTTGATTCTTTAGGGAATACAATTGAAGATGCTGAGAAAAGAGTAGAATTCCTTGCAACAATCCGGGCTGACTTTGAGTAACAAGTAATAATCCTTTTTCCTTTATTCATCCAAGACCCATTGTTTTTCTCTTCATGAGAAAAACAATGGGTAGCTACACAATTCTATTTACAACCCCAGTTAAATAGACAATGCCTTAACCAACCTCGCCATACTTCTGGGCAAGCTTTAGCTCGCCTTCTTCTATTTTCCCCTGTGCCTCTTCCCAGCTTGCATAAGATCGTTCTAGGTGGCGTTTACAATCATCATAATCTTCACTCACCTCTGCCCATGCTTTTTCATCTGAATATAGCTCGGGATCGGCCAACTGTTCTTCAATTTTCTCTTTCAATGTTTCGTACTCTTCTATTTTCTTCTCAGACTCCTCACTTTTCTTAACCCACTCACCCACGAGTTTACTGCGCTCTTGTCGCCTTTGAGCTGCCATTTTTTTCCGTTCTTTTCTATTTTCCTTGCCTACACCTGATTCAACACTTGCGACCTTTACCTTCTCTGTCGCAGATTGCTTATCTTGTTTTTCTAGCGCGGCTATCTGCTCAATTTTGGTGAGATATTCACTGATATTTCCATCATAAACATTAATCTTACCATCCTTAACTTCAAATACCTTATTGACAAAACTATCAAGAAAATAACGATTATGGGAAACTACGATGATGGTACCATCATACTGCCCCATTGCATCCTGAAGAATCTCCTGTGAGCCCATATCAAGATGGTTTGTGGGCTCATCCAGAAGCATACAATTAGCAGGACTAGCAATCATTTTTGCTAGTGCCAATCTACTTTTTTCGCCACCAGATAAGACTCCCACTTTCTTATCTACTTCCTCTCCACGAAACAAAAATGCACCTAATAATGACCGCTGCTTAGTAATGGTCATATCCTCACTTGCCAGAGCCATTGTATCAAGCGCCGACAATTGGGGAGAAAGCTCCTGAGCTTGGTGCTGTCCAAAATATGTCACAATAACATTTGATCCGAATTTTATTTTCCCTTCATCAGCCGCTAATTCGTCTGCGAGAATTTTTACAAGTGTAGATTTACCGGCACCATTGACACCAACAATTGCGACCTTATCTCCACGCTGTAGCTGAAAAGATGCTCCACTAAAAACATGCTTATCGCCATAGGATTTACTTAGGTTTTCAACCTCAAGAACATCGCGCCCAGAATCCGGTGCTGGTGGAAAGGTAAATCTAATTTGCTGTTCACTTGCTGAAAGCTCGATCAAATCCATCTTATCAAGTTGCTTCACCCTACTTTGCACCTGTTTTGCTTTACTGGCTTTTGAGCGAAAGCGATCTACGAATTGCATAGTCTGCTTTATTTTCGCCTGCTGGTTCTCATAAGCACCACGTTCAATAATCAGGCGCTCTTCTTTTTCTTTTACATAATAACTATAGTTACCTTTAAAAATGTTCAGGTTACCGAGACTAACCTCCCATGTTACTTTGGTGACTTTATCAAGAAAAGCCCTATCATGGGAAATGGCCACCAAAGCTCCATCATAATTGATTAGAAACTGTTCAAGCCACCTAAGCGATTCCAAGTCAAGATGGTTTGTAGGCTCATCGAGCAATAAAAGTGATGGGGCTTCTAATAGCATTTTAGCAAGCCTTAAGCGCATCTGCCATCCACCAGAAAAAGAGTTAACTTCTTTTTCTAAATCTTCCTGTTTAAAGCCAAGACCTTGTAAAACCTTCTCAATCATGCCACGCATTGCGTAAATATGGCTGGAATCGAGGTTATTTTGTAGCATTCCCTGCCGTTGCAATAGCTGCTCAAAATCAGGTGATTCTGGATCAGTACTAGAAATTGTATGATTGAGAGTTTCTACTTCTTCCTGCATAGCGAGTAGGCCAGCAAAAGCAGTTTTTGCTTCATCGTAAAGACTAATAGTATTTCTGATCGGATCTGATTCCTGAGGCAGGTAACCAACCGAGAAATGCTTAGAGCAACTCACCACTCCATCATCAGTAGCACTAACGCCGGCCATGATTTTCATAAGTGTAGATTTACCTGCACCATTAACACCAACTAAGCCGATACGATTGCCTAAATGAACCTGGGCAGAAATATTTTTAAAAAGATGCTTTTCGCCAAAACGAATATCTAATCCTGAAACTGATAACACTTGTATTCTTCTCCGTTCTATAATTAAGTTGCTTTGAAATTTGCCACTTCAAAGACTAACAACATTGTTATTTTATTTACTTACCACTATTGTTCTAAATTCTTTTTATTCTGAAACAGAGCTTGCCCTCTTTCTAAAGAATCATCCCGAACAATGTGGAATCTTTCCGTATAGCCGAGATCAGCTAACCGGCTAATATTATTTTTTCTCATCCCCTGCACCACAGATAAATCTCTAGGAGATATATGTAAGTATAGTTCTTCGCCAGCACCAAGTTTTTGCAATTCAGTACGAATACGACTTAACCAAATCCTTGACTGAACAAGCTCACCAAAAGATGGATGATACGGCCCCGCCACAAGCATTTTCTCTAAATCTTTCGATGCCTGCAAACCCATTCTAATTATCTTGATTCCTGCCTTATCAATCCTTTTTTTAAACATAACAGCAAGGGCCACCGCTTTATTTAAAGACAGCGGCTGATAGCTGCCAGCTAGATACAGATCTTCAAGGCTCGAGTAACGTACAACTACAACTGGATATAGGCGAACAAAATCGGGTTTTAGGCCTATTATTTGTTTTACACTATAAAGAAATTTCTTAGTTGTCTCGGTAGGAAGCCCAGCCATTAGCTGAATACCGACTTTTATACCCGAATCTTTTAAGAATTTTGTTGCCCTCGTACAAGCAAGACTATCATGCCCTCGCTCTGCCATTCGCAAAACCTGATCATCCATTGACTGAACGCCGAGCTCTACTGTAGTTACACCAAAACGTTTTAAAAAATGACCTGTATTTTCATCAACACAATCTGGCCTCGTGGAAAGACGAATAGTATTAACCCTGCCTGCCTGCCTAAAAGAGGTAACAATACTCAAAAGAGATTCCTGTTCATCAAGAGACAAACATGTGAAAGAACCACCATAAAAAGCCACTTCGACAGATCTTTTTTTACCATGTTCTTCTCTTTGCAACCATTCTTCGATGGTCTCAATGGCCTTCTGACGAAAATCACTCTGTGGTTCTGTTACACCAGTAATTGATTTCTGATTACAAAACAAACACTGATGAGGACAACCTCGGTGAGGAATGAAAATAGGGATAATAAAAGACATTTATTTAGCCATCACCTTATCGATAGCGGTAGCGGCGGCTAATTGCTCTGATTCTTTTTTTGAACCAGCTTCCCCACGGCCCAGTAATTCTTCTTGAAAATACACCACACTGGTAAAAGTTTTTTTATGGGAAGGCCCGTCTTCTTTTTCTAGTTTATAAGTAGGCCCTTCGTTAAATTTTTCCTGCAAAATCTCTTGCAAACGACTTTTGGAATCGCCAACAAGCATATTCTCTTTTTGCTTCTCAACCACTGGCCCGAAATGGTTTTCAATAAATTTTGCAACCACATCATAGCCACCATCTTCAAAGATGGCTCCCATAACAGCTTCGTAGGCACATGATAAAATAGACGGTTTTTCACTCCCATTTGAATTCATTTCTCCTTTACCAAGAAAAAGATAATATCCAAGATCAAGTTTTCTTGCCATGGAAGCGAGGTGAGTTTCATTTACTAACGCAGCTCTTAGTTTTGTTAGCTCTCCTTCTTTCATCGTAGGGAATCGTCGGTAAAGTAAACTACCCACTACTAAATCTAGAACGGCGTCCCCAATAAACTCCAATCGTTCGTTATCTTTACCTGCCTGAGCTTTTTCAAAGGCATAGGACGAATGTACTAAAGCCTTTTGCAACAAGCGCAGATCGGTAAATCGATAATTAATTTTTTTGGCAAATTCAGCACATTTCTGGGCATTTCCCATGTTTCGCCCCTTACTACTTTCTTTTTTCATCAATTTAATCCTTGTCAAAATTTTTAACTATGGTATATAGCTTCTCCACAAGTGAGGCGGCGTAGCCAAGTGGCTAAGGCAGTGGTCTGCAAAACCATTATTCAGCGGTTCGACTCCGCTCGCCGCCTCCAGAATTACTAAAGGAATAACAAACATTGTTTGTTATTCCTTTTTTTTTGCCTTTTGGATAGGCAGCAAAAGACATATAATTCGAAAATATGGAAAGTCGGCTCATGATACCCTAATTAAATTAGAGGTCAAGAAGAGAAATAGACGAAAAAGAAAGAGTGCAAAAAACTACCTATCTACCTTCAGTATCGCAAGTAGTAAGAGGGGCCACCAACTAAACAGAAGTGAGTAAAGAAACATATACAACAGAATAAAACTGGACAAACAGTGATGTCGGAATTATTTTATACTCCTTAGATATTTAACAATTTACCCCCTAATAATTAAAAACATTTTAAAAACCTATTCATTATGCAAAAAAACAATAAGCCTCATACATTCATCATAGCTGCATTTATTTTTGTCTGTGGATTCATCACAGGGGTTGGAGTAACAGTTTACAAAACTCAACCTATCCAAGAACAAGTAACTCAACAAAAGACACCAGCACCAGGATTTGACCATAAGGCCCTCCACGATCTTGAAGAAAAAGTAAAAGAAAACCCAAATGATGGGCAAATGTGGAAAGTTCTTAGCGAAATGTATTTTGATTCTAACCAGATCTCAAAAGCTATTCCAGCCTACCAAAAAACCATTGAGCTAATCCCAAATGATCCAGGTATAATTACTGACCTGGGAGTAATGTATCGCCGAAATAAAGAACCACATAAAGCGATCGAAAGCTTTAAAATGGCCATCGCCGTAGACCCCAAGCACGAACAATCAAGATTCAATGTCGGAATTGTTACCCTTTATGACCTAGAAGATAAAAAAGCTGCCATTGCTGCCTTTGAAGAATTACTAGCCATAAACCCAGATGCAAAATCTGGAAATGGTGGAAAAGTTTCTGAATTTGTCGAGTATCTAAAGACCGGCGAGCAAAAAAAATAGGGCCCGTTATCTAATTTCAGATAAGCCTTATTGCCATAATGCCCAAGATACCTTAGTATCCCTTATCCTATACAAAGGATAAGGGATACCTATTTCACAAGTAGTCTTCCTTCAACTTACCCAAAAACTATTTTCTCAAAAAAAATATGTCTCAAAACACAGAAAATTCAGTTGGCATCGTTGAACGACAATACTTCACCTTTGCCCATGCACCAAACAAACTAGTACTAGAAAGCGGTGCGGAGCTTGGGCCCATCACGGTCGCCTACGAAACCTACGGTGAACTGTCTTCTAAAAAAGACAACGCTATCCTCATAACCCACGCTTTTTCTGGTAATTCCCACGTTGCTGGGCACTACGCCGAAGACAAAGAGGGAGAGAAACCAGGTTGGTGGGATTTTCTCATAGGCCCAGGAAAAGGCATTGACACCAATAAATATTTCGTCATCTGTGTTAATATTCTTGGTAGTTGCATCGGAACGACCGGGCCGGCATCCATTGACCCTGAAACGAACGCTCCCTACGCAACCCAATTCCCCTTGGTTACCATTGGTGATATGGTCGCAACCCAAAAAATTCTAATAGATAATTTGGGTATAAAGCAACTTCTTGCCGTTATTGGTGGTTCCGTGGGCGGGATGCAAGCACTGGAATGGTCTCTTCGTTACCCTGAAATGATGAAGGGTGTTATCCCTATTGCCACAACCATGCGCCACTCTGCTCTTGCCATCGCTTTTAATGAAATTGCAAGACAAGCAATCATGAGCGATCCTAAATGGAATAAGGGTAATTACTATGATAGCGAAAAACCTGACACGGGACTTGCCGTCGCCAGAATGATAGGCCATGTAACATATCTTTCAGATGACGCCATGCGGCGAAAATTTGGTCGCAGATTACAGGATAAAGAAAAATTTTCCTTTGGGTTCGACGCTGACTTTCAAGTTGAATCATACTTACGATATCAAGGCAATAAGTTCGTCCAACGTTTTGATGCCAACTCATTATTATATATAACTAAGGCAGCTGACTACTTTGATATTAGCGAGAAGGTGAGTAATTCAGGACAAAACTCGGACGACGATGCACTGCCAAAATTTTTAGTTCTTTCCTATTCATCAGACTGGTTATACCCAACATATCAGGCCAAAGATTTAGTTAAAGCACTGAAAAGATCCGGCAGAGATGTTAGTTTTAGCGAAATAGAATCGGACTGTGGCCACGATGCATTTCTTATCCCAGACAATCGTTTGACCGAACTAATGCGGGGATTTTTATACGGTCTCTTTAATACAATTTGACATTGACATGAATATAGAAACAGTAAATGATTTTCGATTTGACCTACAGGTCATAGCCCAGGGTATCGAACCCGGGAGTAAGGTGCTTGATCTAGGCTGTGGCAATGGCGACCTACTTGCATGGCTCAAAAACCATAAACAAGTTAAGGGCACGGGAATTGAACAGGATCAACAAAAGGTTTCCAGCTGTATAGCCAGAGGCTTGTCGGTTCTACAAGGAGATATCAACACCGAAGTTGACGACTACCCAGACAACAGTTTCGATTATGTGATCCTATCCCAAACCTTGCATCAGGTTTACGAGCCAGACCTCCTAATAAAATCTCTTTCACGAATCGGCAAAACGGTAATAGTTAGTTTTCCTAATTTTAGCCACTACTCTATTCGTCTGCACTTGCTCTTCAAAGGCACGGCTCCTGTTAGTGAGCAACTACCATATTCTTGGTATAACACCCCAAACATCAGGGTAATAACCATCAAGGATTTTCGAAAATTCGCCCGAGACGTTGGGTACAATATCACCAAAGAGATTGCGATTAACACTAATCCAGAAAGCACTGAAGGACATATAATCAAGCGTTTTTACAAATTACGTGCGACCTATGGCATATTCTTCATTGAAAAATATTAATCACGTGTAAAATAGGTATTTGAAATGGCTAAAACACTTCCAAATTTTATCCCCGAAGGACACTGCCTAGATGGTTGTGACCATAAAAAGCCAAACGAAACTAATCACTTTGAGGATATCCCCAAAGTAGTTCGTCAAATGCTCAATGCTTGGAGCAGCAAAGATTGTTTTGAACATATCAGTCCTATCAGCATGCCTTCTCAAGGTGAAATAATCGATATTGTTCTAAGGGCGAGAAGAATAATTTTCCCCGGTTTTTTTGGTGAAACAAGACTCCATGCCTCAAATATAGAATATTATATTGGCAAAGCAACTACTTCTTTATATGAAAAACTGACTGAGCAGATAAACGTTGCTATCTGCCACGATTGTCGCCGTAACTGCAAACCTTGTAATAATTGTGACCAGCAAAGTGCTGATTTAGCTTTCGAGTTTATCAAAAAATTACCGGCTATCACAGAGGTTTTAGCTCAAGATATTCGTGCCTCTATTGCTGGAGACCCTGCTATTAAAAGCCCGGATGAGGTTATTTTTTGCTACCCTGGACTATTGGCTACGTTGATCTACCGCCTAGCCCATGAACTATTTCTGCTTGAAGTTCCATTTTTGCCCCGCATCATGAGCGAGTACGCCCATAGTATGACTGGAATTGACATCCACCCCGGAGCAACAATCGGAGAAGGTTTTTTTATGGACCACGGCACTGGTATTGTTATAGGGGAAACAACTATAATAGGAAACAATGTTCGGCTATATCAAGGTGTAACTCTTGGAGCCTTGTCCCTACCTAGAGATGCTGGCGAGAGAATGAGATCGATGAAAAGGCACCCAAGCATTGAAGATGATGTGATTGTTTACGCAAACACCACCATCCTTGGTGGTGATACAATCATTGGCGAGGGAGCTATAATTGGTGGTAACAACTGGATTACTAAGTCTGTAACAGCTGGATCTAGGGTTTTGATTAAGATGCCAGATGTTATAGTTAAGTAAACTGTAGATATATTTAAAACCTATTTAACTATTTTGGGGAGAAATTTATGCAAAACATACAGACATCCATCGGTAACACCCCACTGCTTGAACTAAGCAATATCACAGCTTCATGTTTAGCCAATATCTTTGCCAAACATGAAGCCCGTAACCCTGCGGGAAGCGTTAAATGCCGAGTGGCTGCATCACTCATAGAAACAGCTCAAAAAAATGGTTCAATAAATAAAGATAGCACTATAATAGAACCTACAAGTGGTAACACAGGTATTGGCCTAGCTTTTATCTGTGCCAGACTTAGCTTACGACTGATTCTCACCATGCCTGACAGCATGAGTATTGAGCGACGAAAACTCCTCAGCCACCTAGGTGCGGAGCTTGTTCTTACCCCCGCAGCAAAAGGAATGAATGGTGCTATAGCCAAAGCCAAAGAATTATGCGAAGAACTAGATAATTCTTACCTCCCTGACCAATTTTCTAATTATGCCTGTGTTACTGCACATATCAATACAACAGGCCCAGAAATATTGGCTCAAACCGCTGGAAATATAGATTATTTTGTTGCTGGAGTTGGCACTGGTGGAACCATTTCTGGAGTAGGCAAAGTACTAAAAGAGCATAATCCTGAAATAAAAATTATTGCTGTGGAACCAGCCAAGTCCCCTGTTATTTCTGGTGGAAAACCTGGTCCCCATGGCATCCAAGGTATTGGCGCAGGATTTATTCCTAAAAATCTCAACATCGATATTATCGATGAGATTATCCAAGTTACAGATGAAGATGCTATTGCCACATCTAGACAGATGGCTAAAGAGGAAGGTATTCTTTGTGGTATAAGCTCCGGTGCTGCTATGTGGGCATGCCTAGAGCTTGGCAAGAGAGAAAAAAGCAGAGGGAAAAATATTGTTACCGTTCTACCGGACTCCGGGGAACGATATATTAGCACTGCGCTGTTTATTAGTTAACTGGGACGAATATAGAGCCACTGTCATTCTCGCCCAGGTGAGAATGACAATCAACTTCTATAAAAACAGAATGAGGGTAAGGCCATAGAAACGCGACATCTTAAAATATTTGTGACTGTATACAAAACATTGAGTTTCACCAAAGCGGCAGAAATACTCTACACCAGTCAACCAACAGTCAGTGAACATATTCGCAACCTAGAAGACCAATTAGATTGCAAATTATTTGACCGACTCGGCCGATCTATCATGCCCACCATGCAAGCGGATACTCTATACCCAAAAGCCTCCGCCATTTTAGAAGATCTAAAACAACTTAAAACCGAAGTAACAGCCTCTGGAACTAAGATGGCTGGTGATCTTTTAATTGGTGCAAGCACAATTCCAGGAAATTATTTATTACCTAAATATGCCTCGGAATTTATGCAAAAGTATCCAAAAATTGTTTTTGAAACCCGCATAAAAGATTCTACTCGTATTGCCAGCTCCATCCATGACAAGAGATTATTGCTTGGAATAGTAGGTAGTAAAACTTTTTCTAGAAAAATTGAATTTACACCATTTGCCAAAGATGAACTCGTTTTAATAGCTGCTCCTACAGAGGATATACCAGAAAACATTGAGCTAAATGATCTAGCCAACTACTCCTTTATCTCCCGAGAAATTGGCTCTGGAACAAGACGAAATATGGAAAAGATCTTCAACAATGTTGGCTTTTCTGCAAATGGACTAAAGCTTGCAGCTAGCTTTGGATCTTCCACAGCCATCAAGGAAGCAGTCAAAGCTAAGATGGGTGTATCCATAATATCTCGTCACGCTATAGAAACTGAACTAAAAATGGGCTGGCTAAAAGAAGTTCAGCTTAACGGTATTGACATGAGCAGAACATTTTATCTTGCAAAACTTGGTAAACGTAGCCTACCAAGTCAATACCAGGCATTTTTCGACTTCCTAGTCTCACAAAACGTAGAATAACCAGCTTAAGATAATAAACCATATGACGAACAACGCCCCTATTCTCTTTGAAGACAAAAGTTGGTTTATAGCTGAAAAACCGATTGAAACAGGCGAAGAATTTATCAACAGTGGCATGGTGAATTGGCTAAACCTACACCTAAACAAGAACCTTGTTGAACATGTCACCATAGGACGAGACGTAACTGGAATTGCTGTATACAAAAAAGAGTCCAGTAGGTGTGATTGTGCAAAAAAACTACAAACCATCACCTATCTTTTCATCTGCCACGAAGAAAAAAACACAAGAAGAAAGAAACTTTTCCAGGATGATGATTACCAATTCACCTTACTAGAAAATGGAAATAAGCACTGTTTATACCAGGTGAAAGGAGCTGTCTGTGCCAGCCATAAGATCCAAGAGATAGCCTCAAGAAACAAGCTAGAAATAATAGACAGCTCTAATCGCAATGGCCGCTTGTACTTACACTGCCACACTCTTGAAACAAGCTTTGGTGATTTTAAAAGCGACGAACCAGATTCATTCAGATTCCTGTTAAAAAATAGTCCACTCCTCCTACAAGAAGCAGCCATATCTATAGAAAGACGCATGAACTGGTTACAGTTAATCACAAATGCCCAGAGAATTATTCATCGAGGTGAGCTCAGTCTTCCAGTCAGTATTGATATTTATGATAAATACCTTTCCATTTCTGGATTTTCCGAATCAGATAATTCACTAGAACTAAAAGATAAACTCAAAGAAGTTTTAAGATATATTGAATCAAAACATACCTGGAATGGAGCATTGATTCGCCAACATGCACAGAACCCCCATAAAGCAAAATTAATTCATGATGTCATCAGTTTTGGCGACAAAATACCAAAGGAAATTCAAATTTCTGAAAACGGTTTATCCTACATCGTGAACATTAACGATTCTCAACATGTAGGCCTGTTTCTTGATCAAAGGGATTCTCGCAAGAGGCTGCAAGAATGTTCTGCTGGAAGACGTATCGCCAACCTTTTTTCATTCACTTGCTCTTTTTCCCTTGCCGCCATTGCCGCAAAAGCGGAAGTGGTTTTCTCTGTCGATCTTGCAGGATCTACCCTTGCAAGAGGTAAGGAAAACTTTGCAATAAACAAGCTTGATGAGACAGGAAAAGGTAAATTCATCAAAGATGACGTTTGCAAGTGGCTGAATAGACAGGAGAAAAAACTGGATAATGGTCCAGATAAGTTCGCCTACTGGGACGCTATTGTTTGCGATCCTCCGGTCTTTGCCTCGGCTGGTAAGGGAAGAGGTTTCCATGTGGAAAAACAGTGGAATGAACTAGCTAGACAATGCAGAAAAATAATGTCGAAAAAAGGTGTTGCCATCTTTGCCAACAACCATCGAAGTGGTAAAAACGAATTTTATTATAATCTGCTTAAAAAACACTTTCGAATAGTGGAAAAACTGGCTCCTGCCTTAGATTTTCCAAGTCTCAAAAACCAACCAGAACATGTTAGAATTTATTGGTGCGAAATTTAAGGATGAGTGAATTAAATTAAGTTTATTTTCTTAAATTGGCCGATGAATAGCCAATTAATTGCCAAAACTATCACATAATCAATACATAAAGCAGAGACAAATGAATCAAATATTCGCAGCAGCATTCCCAGTTTTTGCAATAATGCTGGTCGGATTATGGGTTGGTAGAATTAATTTCCTAGGTCCCCATGCCCCACTCGCCATAAATAAATTTGTATTCTATATCAGCCTACCATGCCTGCTATTTAACATTACCTCCAAGGCATCCCCCTCCGATCTACTTAATCTTGACCTAATTGGCATATTATTACTTGGATCAATTCTTAGTGGGGTGATATGCATTATCATTCTCCCTTTTTTGAAACATAAGAATTTAAAAAAAGATATTGTCTTTGCCATGAATAGCACCCTCGGAAACACTGCTTATATGGGAATCCCCATCCTCATGGGTCTTTTTGGACCTAAAGGGGCCGTTGTTGGTGTTATGGGTACAATCATCCTGAATGCCATTAGTGCCATAGGAACCATCTTTTTATCTTGTCATGGTAACTACAAAGAACAGTCCATTTTTATTAGTTTTATAAAAACATTTCGCAGTCCTTTCATCATTGCGACAATTGTTGGTTTTTGTTGCTCAATATTGAAAATACAGGTTCCTCTTCCCCTCGAAAACTTCGCCTCATTATTGGGAAGCCCAACCACCGCATGTGCTCTTTTCGCCGTTGGTCTTTCTCTAGCCAAACTACGACCCAAGAAAAAAAGTATCACCGAAGCAAGCCTTATTTCTTTTGTCAAAATAATAATCTGCCCTTTAATAGTTCTAGCTCTATGTCCCCTATTCCCCAACCTAGACCCAATTTTTAAAAGCAGTGCCGTTATCCTTGCTGCAACCCCGGTTGGGGTGACAAACTATTTAATCGCCTGCGAAAACGATTGTTATACTGAAGAAAGTGCCACAGCTGTTTTTATTTCAACAATATGCTCCATCTTGACTCTCTTGTTTTTCATTCAATTAGTATCTGGCTAATTACATTTCTATATGATAGTGCTGAACAGTCCTAAAACAAATTTCCAACAAATATACGAGGAGAACATAATGTTACTAAACTGTGATATGGGTGAAAGTTTTGGCAATTACACGATAGGAGCTGATAAAGCTGCCATGCCCTATGTGGATATGGCAAACATCGCCTGCGGTATGCACGCCTCAGACCCTGATGTAATGAGCTACACAGTTGCACTGGCCAAAGAAAATAATGTTCGCATCGGTGCCCACCCAGGATACCCAGACCTACAAGGTTTCGGCAGAAGAAATATGGATTTATCCACATCTGAACTTGAAAATACCATGCTATATCAAGTCGGAGCCCTCTCTATATTTTGCCAAGTACATGGTACAGAACTAACATACATCAAACCCCATGGTGCACTGTATAACACCATGATGAAAGATGAAAAAGTCTTACGAACGGCACTTGTGGTTGCAAGTAAAACCAAATGTAAACTTATGATCCTTGCAACCAGCAACTGGGAATTCCATAAGAATCTAGCTCGTGACCTAGGAACAGATATAATATTAGAAGGTTTTGTTGACCGTGGTTACGAGGATGACGGATCACTGGTAAATAGAAGAAAAGAAGGTGCCCTTATTTCACCTGAAATGATGCTAGAAAGAGTAGCCACCTGCTGTGCTGACAAACCAATTTTATCCATAACAGGTAAAGAATTAAACTTCCCCATCGACTCATTGTGCGTACACGGAGATGGCAACGGAGTTGGGATGATCAAAGACTTCAAGGACATCATAAACGACCATGCAAAAAACTAAACCCTGTCACCACATATCCTATGTGGCTGAAAATTCATTACTTATCAAGTACGATGAAAAATTCAGCACTGACCTTTCCGTATATATAGCAAAATGCGCTATGGCTGTGGATGAATATTTTGGAGAAGCCATCCTCAATACCATCCCATCCTACGACGCTCTTTTGATTACATTTAAGCCACACAAGACCGGCGATTTTCAAAAGGAATTAGAACATCTTTTGAAGACGGTTAACTCTGAGTCCCAAAACCGGAAAGAGAAAACAATTGAGATCCCAACCTATTATAACTTGGAAATAGCTGAGTTTTTTAATGAAGTGTTAACTGACATGAAACTAAGCAAAGAAGAGATGATAGCTAAACACACTGCCATCACCTTTTTTGTATACATGATTGGGTTCTGCCCAGGCTTTGCCTATATGGGCGATTTGCCCGAAATAATGCGCCTACCTAGACGAAAGGTTCCCCAGCTAAAAATCCCTGTTGGCAGTGTCGCCATAGCTGATTTCCAAACAGCCATCTACCCGCTCGAAATGCCAGGTGGTTGGCACATTATCGGGCGCACTCCTTTAACTATTTTTGATGCGAAAAGAGAACAACCTTCACTTTTCAAACAAGGGGATCGAGTTAAATTCAGGGCTATTGATCGAAATGAATTCATAGATCTAGGAGGAAAATTGTAATGGCTACCATGAAAGTCATCACCGGAGGTTTTCTAGTTACCATCCAAGATCAAGGTAGAAGTAAATGCCAACAACTTGGATTAGCTGAAGCTGGTGCGATGGATAAACATGCATTTTTATGGGGAAATAAACTTCTTGGAAACAATCCCGCAAGTCCCTCTCTTGAAATTCTAGTTGGTAACACATCCTTTGAATTTGAAAAACCTAGCCATATTGCCATAACTGGTGCTGAAATGGATGCTAAGCTAAATGGCTTAAGTATACCTAACTGGCAAGTAACCCCTATTAACGCTGGAGATAAACTGAGTTTTGGTGTCATGAAAACTGGCTTAAGGGCATACCTCGCGATAGAAAATGGTTTTGAGGAAACTGAATTTTTCTCAAGTTCATCCACCGTTATAAGAGAGCAAACAGGGGGAAACAATGGGCAAAAACTACAAAAAGGTGATGAGTTAAGATACGCTGAATCAAATATGCCTCTGCCAATATTTAAGGTGCCAGCTAAATGGATACCAAACTACAATGAAGATTTAACCCTTCACTTCATTCCAGGATATCACTATGAAGAGTTTTCTTCTGCAAGTTTAAGTAAATTTAGCAAATCAAACTACACTGTTAGCAACGATGCAGATAGAATGGGCTACCGTCTCTCTGGTTTTGCCCTAGAAAGAAATGGCGATAACATCCTTTCCATAGGCGTTCCTTGTGGGGCAATACAGGTGCCATCTGCTGGCGAGCCAATAATCCTCCTGAACGATAGGCAATGTACGGGGGGTTACCCGATACTTGGAGTTATTTCATCACGGGACATTTTTCGATTAGCCCAAAGAAAAGGTGGGGACATAGTACGTTTTAAGAAAGCTAACATACAGAGCTTAAAGCATGACTTAGCTGAATTTTACAACTTTTTCTACGGTAATAATCTAAAATAACTACATTTTGTTTGGAATTACAACCAAGACATCACTCGCAAAAATAATTCATATATGCTAGATTCTTTGAGTTGGTATAATTTTTTTTTTACATCTTTATCAAAAGTCACCTTGAAATTTTCTTCTCAAGGCAACACAAAAAAAGGAGTTCTCCATGAATCTAGTTATTAAAAAATGCGCATCCACGCTCGGTGCCTTGGCACTTGCGGGTACTATCACAGGTTCTGCACTTGCTAGTACCACCTGGGATATGCCAACTCCGTACCCAGATGCGACATTCCACACCCAAAATATCGCAATCTTTGCTGATGATGTGAAAAAAGCTACCCATGGTGAGCTAGAGATTAAATTACACACAGCAAACTCTCTTTTCAAACATCCTGAGATTAAAAATGCAGTTCGTGGTGGTCAGGTTCCAATTGGTGAATTTTTCTTATCTTTATTAGGAAATGAAAATGCTATCTTTGCAGCGGACTCGCAACCATTCCTAGCTACCAATTACGAAGATTGTGCAAATTTATGGGCAGCCCAAAAGCCAATCGTGGCAAAGCTTCTAGATAAGCAAGGTCTAATGCCACTTTTTTCAGTACCATGGCCTGCTCAAAGTCTTTACACAAAAAAAGACATCAAAAATGTAGATGACATCAAGGGATTAAAATTCCGCACATATAACGCAACACTTGAGAAACTTGCTAATAAGCTTGGTGCCGCCCCTACACAAGTTGAAGTACCAGATATTCCTCAAGCATTTTCCACAGGTCGTGTTGAGGCAATGATGACCTCACCTTCTACTGGTGCAAATTCTAAGTCTTGGGATTATGTAACCAACTTTACCGAAGTTCAAGCATGGTTGCCTAAGAACATCGTTGTAGTAAACAAAAAAGCCTTCCGCAGATTAGATAAGAGCACCCAAGAAGCACTTCTAAAAGCCGCTGCCGAAGCAGAAAAACGTGGTATCGCCATGAGTAAAAAAGAAAACGATTCTAAAGTTGCCATCATGAAAGAAAATGGCATGAATATCATCACACCTTCCGCTGAGCTTATGACAGGTCTCAAGAAAATTGGTTCTGAAATAGTTGCTGAGTGGAAAAAGGAAGCTGGTACTGATGGTGCTGAGCTTCTAAAAGCATATAAAAAGTAAAAAATAGTTCATTCTTCTCTAGTCTTGGTGTCTCTTACAACCAAGACTAGAGTCCTTAGACGTTTATCCTAATTAATTTATCACGATATTTTATGCTTAGAAAAATACTAAATAATTTATACAAGGCATCAGGGTATCTTTCTGCCTTCTTTTTAATGACCATATGCTTGCTTGTCATTGTACAAGTCGGCTTTAACAGTATTGATCGAATAAGTACCTTAACTACTGGAAGTGCTATAGGTTTAACCATTCCATCCTATGCTGACTTCACTGGCTTCTTCCTCGCAGCATCCTCATTTCTTGCCCTTGCATATACTATGCGGTCTGGAAGCCATATCCGTGTCACCCTTATTTTCTCCAATCTTCCATATATATTACAAAAAATTTTGGAAGGAGTTTGCTTGCTTTTAGCCAGCGTTATCACCGTATATTTCACCTATTACACTGGTTATCTAGTGTACGAAAGTTTTACCTATAACGATTTATCATCTGGGATGATCGCCATTCCTATCTGGATTCCCCAATCAACCATGTTTTTAGGCTTAGCAGTTTTAGCTATTTCGCTAATTGATGATTTGTTTTGTCATCTCTTAGGAAAAAACATCAGCTTCAATCAGCCCCATGCAGCAATGGCTGAAAAGATAAACGAGTAAAAAGGATTTAAGATGTCTGAAATTACAATGACTATATGCCTACTCGGCCTACTATTTATTCTACTAGGAAGTGGTGTTTGGGTGGCTTTTTCTCTGCTTGGTGTTGGCATGGTCGGGATGATGACATTTACCAACGCGCCGGTAGGAAATATTCTTGCTACAACTGCTTGGGGATCGAGTAACTCCTGGGCACTTGCCGCCCTACCCTTATTTATTTGGATGGGGGAGATCCTATTTCGCTCAAAATTATCAGAAGATATGTTTGAAGGACTTGCTCCGTGGCTATCTAATCTACCTGGCCGACTTTTGCATGTGAACGTTCTTGGTTGTGCTATTTTTGCAGCAGTATCGGGTTCTTCAGCCGCCACCGCCGCCACAATAGGAAAACTATCAATACCAGAACTGAAAAAACGCGGTTATCCTGAAAAAATGATCCTTGGCACTCTTGCAGGCTCAGCGACTCTGGGCCTTTTAATTCCACCTTCCATTATCCTTATTGTTTATGGTGTTGCCACAGAGCAATCCATAGCCAGGTTATTTATTGGTGGAGTTTTACCAGGCCTTCTGCTAGTTTCTCTGTTTATTGGTTATGTGATTATCTGGTCATTAATTAACAAAAATGCAATCCCAGATAATCAAGACGAGCAATTATCTTTTATGGAAAAGGTACGAGGAACCAAACGACTATTACCAGTTGTTCTGCTAATTGGTGGTGTACTTGGCTCTATCTACATGGGCATTGCCTCTCCCACAGACGCAGCTGCCGTTGGAGTTCTTCTGGCACTTATCCTTTCCAAATTATCTGGTTCTCTGACTAAAGATTGTTTTTTTGAGGGTTTAATGGGCGCCACAAAAACATCATGCATGATCGCCTTTATTCTTACCGGAGCAGCTTTTCTTACAGTTGCCATGGGATTTACCGGAATTCCGAAAATGCTTGCTACCTGGATTTCCACCATGAATCTCTCCCCCTTCGAACTACTTGGGGCTTTAACTTTCTTTTTTATTATTCTCGGATGTTTTCTAGATGGAATATCAGTTGTCGTGCTAACCACTTCAGTTATCATGCCCATGATCAATCAAGCGGGAATTGATCCTCTTTGGTTCGGTATCTTTGTTGTAATAGTCGTTGAAATGTCACAAATAACCCCACCTGTTGGATTTAATCTCTTTGTAATCCAAGGTTTAACAGGTGTTAATATCTTAAGGGTGGCCTATGCAGCACTCCCTTTCTTTTTACTTCTCTTGCTGGCTCTTGTTCTTATTGTTATCTTCCCATCCATCGTTACATTTCTACCTAAAGTAATGGCTGGATAAGATAGCACAGTGCTCAACATGACTTGGTTGAGCAGGGAGTAAAAAACTCATATTATGTTATTAGAACTTCGAATTAATGATTTTTATTATTGCAAAATAAAAAAGGATTGTTCTTTGTAAGAACAATCCTTTTATGTATCCGGTATAATTATCTATTATTTATCTTTCAGTACTTCTATAGAAACAAAGATATCAACATTTTTACCAACCACGCCAAAATCAACGAATTTTCCTGTGCCAATACCATAAGCAACTCTATCAATTGTAAGCATTCCACTGAAGCCAGCTACCTCGCTACCTTTCTTCATGGGATGATCTTTAATACCAACTAAATCCAATGGAAGAACGAGGTCATACTCTTTACCTTTGACTACAAATTTACCATGTACGTTATAGGTTGAATCATTCACCTTTACTACTTTTTTGCTGACAAATTTGAGTTCTGGATATTCGGCCTCATTAAAAAAATCTTTCGAGAGCAAGTGCTTATCTCTTTTGCCAATTCCAGTATTGATACTCTTTACCTTAATATTAAATTCAAACTTGCTCTTTTCCAGCATATCGGGATCAAAATTCACTTCACCAGAAAAATCAGAAAAGTACCCTTGTACTTTAGAATAAATATGATCCACACTAAAAAAGAAGTTAGAATGAGCTTTATCAAGTTTCCAAACTGTTGTGGCACTGTTTGCAGTCTGTAGAAAAAACAAACTGACTAAAAATGCCAAAACCACACTGATGTTTTTCATTTTCTTACCCCTTAAATATTAAAATATATGATTGAGAATGTTTGCAGGATGCTTCTTAACTCTGCTTACTATATATAATAATACTGATTCCCAACTAAAATTCAACCTACCTATAGTGTTTTAATTGGCTAATACAAATTGAGATTATCTATTTTTGGGAATATTTTCCCCAGAAAAACAAAAAGAAAGAAATGCCTGAGATAACAATAAATGCAATATATAGGGATTCATTGTCGAAAGCATCTGATGTATTTACAACATGGGTAAGGACAGCTACAAAGGCAAAAAGACCAAGCATCCTGTGCAATGATTTCCAAACAGCATACTTTATTTTAAACCTAGTCCTCATCCAAACACTCAAATACAACGTTAACAAGACCAAGAAGAGAACGCCGCCGATCATTTCTGGCCAAAACTTTAACCCTATAGGGAGATTGGTTAGTCCTTCTGGCAAGAGAATTAATAGTATATGAAGAAAGGCTAGAGCTATAATAAACTTGCCATTAAATTGATGGATCTTGTTCAGTTTTCTTTGACCAAAAGCTTGAGTCATAAATGAAAGCTTTGCTATTATAACTAATTGAAGGAAGATAATTGCTGCTGCAAACAATCCAAAAATTTGACCTGCAAATAACATCGCTCGATCAATACCAACTTTATACCAAAGGGTAGTTGTTTGAAAAACAAATGGTACACAGGCTATTCCTGTAAATAAAAGTAAGATAAAAGCAATAACCACATATTTAATAATTTTACCTTGCCTACCTATTTTGTTCTTCTTTTCTGCTTTCATAAACCATCATCCTTTCCTTGAAAAATGAAGCAGTGCTACATTTCATACACCTAATACTGATACTATATATTTCCTCAAATCTTATCGGATTTGCATGACAAATACAAAAAATAAAACCTTTTCATAAAAAGCTTCATAACAGTGCGATCCTTATTGAGCAAACACAGACATGCTAGATATTTATCAAACAAAAACTATATCAGCCCTTAAAGAAGTACGAATCTTGCGACAAGAGATACAAGGCATCTGGAGCTGGTGAAATTTCAACAAGAGCGAATACAGTTGCAGCTGCAACAGTTACCAATGAAATTGCCATGGAAATGGCTGAAGTTAACTCCGCTGCTACAGGTCTTAGCGAGAGTAGTAGTGAAGCTCAGACCAGTGCAGATGACTTGCGTAATCTTTCAAGTAACCTGGAAAGCCTTGTTCAAGAATTTAAGATATAATCAACATGAATCAAAATCGTATCGCCTCTATTCTCGAAATAGAGGCAAAGAGTAGATAATTCACAAAAACAAAGGGTGACTACTAAAACACAGTAGCCACCCTTTTATTACAGTTATAAACTTCCAAAGAAATTAGTTTAAAGATAATTACCAAAAATCTTACATCTCAAGCTGAGTTCCTTCAGGGCTCAATTTGTGTTCTAAGTGACTGGCATATCGGCTCATTGCATAGCAACAAATAAAATACATGGCAGCGATAGTAACGTAGATTTCAAATGAATAAATCATCTCACGGTTATCTAAACCTTTTGCCAAATACGTTAACTCTAGTACACCAATTATATATAGGAGTGAAGTATCCTTAAAGATAGCGATAAACAAACCGACTATGGCCGGAATCATCTGTTTTAATGCTTGAGGTAGGATAATAATACGCATGGTTTGCCAGTAAGATAATCCTGTAGATTTGGCAGCCTCAAACTGCCCTTTACAGATATTTTGGATTCCCCCTCGGACAATCTCAGCCAAATAAGCACCTGTAAAAATAATAAGGGCAACCGCACCAGACCAGACAGTTTGTAAACTTATTCCTGTTAAAATTGGAATAAAAAAGTAGATCCAAAAAATTACCATAATAAGTGGATTACCACGAATGACTTCGATATAAACTGTGCATGGAAATTTAAACAAAGCATTATCAGATGTTCGTCCGATACCTACCAAGACACCGATGGGAAAGCTCGCAACAATTGCAATGACCGCTATAAGTATAGTCAGACAAAGACCACCAAGTCCCATTAAAGGTTCATGCTCACCACCATTGGGAAAACGCCACCAGAGGAGAGAATCAATATTTTCAACAATAAAAGCCCAGTTATAACCAAAAAGAGACTTTATAAATTTAAATAACAAAAATGATAGCAGAAAAACAAATCCTACCTTACAAATAGTTAAAACTGTTTTATTAAAAGACTGCCTATACTTTTGTAGAACAAGCTGTTTTTCTGTAAGAGTTATTGATTGCCGAGCAATCGTAGCCACCCGCCAGCAGTGACCAATTTTCCTAAACGGAAAACCAATTACTCGAAGGAGGAGTACAGCCGGCTCAAGTAAAGCCACACCAATTTTTTGCCATATAGAGTAATTATCTTTTTCATCCATACGCATTCTAGCATTTACAGAATTAAAGATAGCAGAAATGACAAGCGCCAGGCCTAAATATAGTACACTGGCTGCTGTTGTCGCCTCGAACCCTTTAAAGGTAAGAGATTCCACATCCTGAGAACACATGGCAAGTTCAGCTACACCAACCATCATGGCAAGTGATGTGTTCTTCATATTATTTAGAAATTCACTCCCCAAAGGAGCTATAATATTGCGGAAAGCAATAGGTAGAACCACCTTGTTCATTACTTGTGTGTAACCAAGACCACTCGAGTAGGCAGCCTCAAGTAATCCCTTAGGAATAGCCTGTAAGCCAGCCCTTATAATCTCAGCGACAAAGGCACCTGTGTAAACAGCAAGGCCGAGGGTCGCACTCCAGTATTCAAAATCCTGGGCAAAAACCCATTCCCGAGCTGATTCAGGCAAGGCCAGAGGAAGAGCAAAATACCAGAAAAATAATTGCACAAGAAGTGGGGTGTTTCTAAAAAACTCCACATAAACACTTGCAACAACACGGACAGGTGTAAAACTGGAAACCCGCATTAAACCAAAAACAGTCCCTAAGAAAAGCGCAATAGCGGAACTAATTAGGGTAATTCTTATTGTAGTAAACAATCCCTCTACAATTTTCCAGCCCATATGTTCTTGATAGGTTTCATTGACGGTAAAGAGAACCGACCAATCAAATTTATAACCAAACTCAAAAACAAAACCCCAATAATAAACCATCAATACAGTTACAGCCAAAAGACTTGTATACTGTACTAACTTCTTTTCCATATAATACTTTAACATATCCATCCAGAACGGTTAAATCCGTAAAATTAAATCATTATTTTGGGTACTCTTGAACAAAATGTCTGTTCAGTCAAAGTCCCCTGAATTATTTTCTAAATTAACCAAGAAAAATAGAGTTATAAACCTTCCGATCAAATTCTATTTACCTTGGTTAACCTAAAAACAACAAAAAAACTTGTCACAGAAAACACAGCTCCTGCGACAAGTTTTAAATAACAGAAAAACCTTAACAGCCTATGGCCACATTTCTAGTTTTTCAGTCATTGGGAAATAATACTTAGTGTTTGGTCCATACCACTTGTTATAAATTTCCATATAAGTTCCGTCTTTCCACATATCTTGAAGAGCGAAGTTTACAGCATCACGCAATTTAGATTCGTCTTCAGGAAGACCCATTCCGTAAGGCTCATCAGAGAAAAAATCACCTACTAGCTCATACTTTCCTGGCTCTTTTGCTGCATAACCAAGAAGAATAGTAGAATCAGTTGTGAATGCTTGAGCACGACCCATTTTTAATGCATTGAAAGCTGATGGATAATCTTGAAAAGAAACAATCTTAGCTCCGCCAAGTTTTTCCATTAAAGCTTTAATGTTAATTTCAGAGGTAGTTCCCTGAACGGTAGCAATGGTCTTACCCACAAGATCTTCCCACTTGCTAAAAGTACCTTTCTTCGCTAGCATTTTCTGGCCATCAAAAAAGTAAGTGATAGAGAAATCAATAGATTTATCACGCTCACGCTTGTGAGTCATGTTAGCAACAGAAACATCAATACGGCCCTGCTGAAGAAAACCGATACGGGTTTTATCAGTAACAGGAACTTGCTCAATCTTACAATCAAGACGTTTAGCAACTTCGTTAGCCATATCAACATCGAAGCCAACCCACTCTTTCTTGTCATTGTAGTAAGCACCAGGAATAGAGTTGGTCATAATACCAGCTCTTAGAACCTTGGTTTCTTGGATTTTATCCCAAACTGGTCCTGCAAATGCAATGGTACCAGTCAACATCACCGAGGCAACTGCTCCTGCCAAAACTGACTTCAATTTCATTTCTTTCTCCTATTTAGGATTATAGATTACTTTTGGTCTGCCTAAAGCAGATCAAAAACAAGTACAACACAGCACGAAAGACAACAATATTTTCGTGATGCAATTATATACTAAAATTAATGTGACAATATTTTACTTAGGAAATCTTTACTTCTATCGTTCTTTGGATTTTCAAAGAATTCTTTGGGGGTATTTTGCTCAACTAAAAGACCTTCATCCATAAAGATGATACGATCAGCAACCTCACGTGCAAAACCCATTTCATGGGTTACACAAACCATGGTCATACCTTCACGAGCAAGTGCTTTCATAACATCTAGCACCTCGTTAATCATTTCTGGATCAAGAGCTGAGGTCGGTTCATCAAAGAGCATAATCTTAGGCTTCATGGCAAGACCACGAGCAATGGCAACACGTTGTTGTTGGCCACCAGAAAGCTGACTAGGATAGTGTTCGGCACGATCTGGTATGTCAACTTTTTTCAGTAACTCCATGCCAAGGGCATTGGCCTCAGTATTACTCAAACCACGTACCAGGCGAGGAGCAAGGGTAATATTTTCCATCACAGTCATATGCGGATAGAGATTAAAAGACTGAAAAACAAAACCAATTTCAGCTCTTAACTGGGTAAGATTAGTTTTAGCATTATTAACATCATAGCCATCAACCACGATTGAACCCTTCTGGATAGGTTCCAAACGGCTTATACAGCGAATTAGGGTAGATTTTCCAGAACCAGATGGCCCACAAACAACTACAACCTCCCCTTCATCAATAGTTAAATCAATATCTTTTAAAACATTGAAATCGCCATACCACTTGTTCACCCCAGAAAATGTAATCACTACTAAATACCTCCTTGCCCAGTTATGCACCGAGTAAGATTAAAAATGAAGTTTTGCAATACCACCATCAAGAATGATTAATGATCAAAACACCATAAATTCAATTATAGAATATAAACATCAGTGGTCATCAAAAAACACAAGGTTCATTGACCAAACTGTTAGAATTAAAGTATATTAAAGCTTATTAATAAATGTCACTCAACAATAGGTGTAAAATGACTCACAAGATAATAAACAAAATCTCATTATTATCAATAATTTTTATAATATCCATCATTTTTTTGTTCATGGTACGGCAGTTTATTATGCCTGTGTTTATTGCCGCACTTTTGTCAGCAATGGTCATGCCTATTCACAAATCCATTACAAGAAAAATTGGTGACCGACATAATCTCTCTGCAATAATAACAGTTATTGGCGTTTTACTTGTCGTAGTTGTGCCCCTTTCTATACTGATAACTGTTGTGGTCTCTCAAGCAGTAAATGTTGGTCAGTCAGTCACACCATGGATTCAACAGTTCGCTAAAGAGCCTGGCATCACCACAGTGTATCTAGAAAAATTACCATTTTATCATGAAATATTACCTTATCGTGATGTCATTTTCACAAAAGTAGGAGAGTTGATTTCCCATCTTTCAAGCTACCTCGTCAATTCTTTAAGCTCTTTTACGAAAATGACCATGGGTGTTATCTTCAACACTGTGATAATGCTTTATGTTACATTTTACTTCCTAAATGATGGGGCTAAGCTCTTATGGAAAATTCTATATTTCCTTCCTTTAAAAGATGAAAACGAAAAACAGCTCCTAGCTCGCTTCACTTCAGTCACAAGAGCAACAGTCAAGGGAACCATCATTATAGGCCTAGTTCAAGGCGCAATTTGCGGAACAGCTTTTGCTCTTGCTGGAATTGAAGGACCAGTCTTTTGGGGCACGGTGATGGCTGTCATGTCCGTGGTGCCAGTGGTTGGAACAGCAATAGTTTGGTTTCCTGCCTTGATTATTATCGGTATCATGGGAAATATAACAGGAGTAATCATCTTAATTGTGTTCTGCGGTTTAATTGCAGGAAACATAGACAACATCCTCAGACCACGACTAGTTGGAAAAGACACAGAAATGCACGATTTATTTGTCCTATTTGGTACCTTGGGCGGTATTTCCATGTTTGGCATTATTGGCATCATACTCGGCCCAATAGTGACAGCTCTCTTTATCACTCTTTGGGATATTTACGGTGAGGCTTTTGCCGAATATCTACCAGAAGTTCATAGATCAACTGAAAATATAATTCCTGACTCAGACAATAAATCAGAATAATTAGCCCAGTGAGAAAAGCATGCCCAAACATAATTTTAACGAAGAACTTGCCAGTCATCTTTTTAAAGGCCTTTTTGGCTTTGAGAAAGAAAATATCCGCATAGATCATGATGGAAAACTAGCTCTTAGCCCTCATCCTGCAAGTTTTGGTGACAAATCTACACACCCATACATCACAACAGATTTTTCAGAAAGCCAGTTGGAAATGATCAGCCCTCCCCTGCCATCCATAAAAGAAAGTTTGGGTTTTTTAGAAACACTACAAGATTTGGTCAGCCTGGAAGTTGAACAGACGGGGGAACTGCTTTGGCCACAAAGTTCTCCCCCTATCCTTCCCGCCAATGAAAATGATATTCCTATTGCTGATTACGGTACTGCAAACAAATCACAAAGTGAGTACCGCCTGGAGTTAGCTAAAACCTATGGACGAAAAAGGCAGATGTTTTCAGGTATCCACTTTAACGTCTCCTTTGATGAAAGGGTGATAAAGCTATTACACAAAAGCTCCAATACAAACCAAGAATTTCCACAGTTTAGAGAGAAGCTTTATATGAAAACTGTGCGTAATTTTCTTCGATATCGCTGGTTCATTATTTCTTTGTTAAGCGCCAGCCCTGTCATCCATAAAAGTTACCAACAACATTGCGTTGACAGCCTGCCCCAATTCACAGATGATTCTCATCACTTTATCCACGCAAGCTCCATGAGGAACTCTGTTTGCGGCTACAAAAACAACAAAGAATTTCCACTAAATTATAATAGCTTAAGTGAATACTTTGCAAGCCTGGATAAGGTTGTAGATGAAAAAATAATCAATGATGTAAGAGAAAATTACTCAGCTATCAGGATCAAAACTCTTGATGACGATATAAGCCATATCGAGGTACGAACACTTGACCTAAACCCCTATCACAAGGCGGGCGTAGATAAATTACACGCTGAGATTATTCACATCTTTCTAATTTTTTGTCTATTAAAAGATGAAGAAGGTAGTTTTTGCGCTGATACACAAGCAAGAGCAGATTTAAATCATGAAATCGCCGCACATTCAGCCCTGCGGCCTAATGTACAAATTAATATTGATAATAAAAAAGTTTGCCTACAAAAAAGCATCCTCAATTTGTTTAAAGAAATACAAAATGACTTAGGAGCCATTCTTCCTGAAACCTATCAAGAGGCCATGGCTGAGTTATCCGAAATTGTCACTAATTTAGACAAACGCCCCGCCCAGCAATTACTTACTGATATTGAACGCAAAGGTTTTATCGACTGGCACATAAAACAAGCCACATATTTCCTGGGTAAAAGTTACCAGGAAAGGTTCATTTTCCATGGATTAAGAGACATGGAGTTATCTACACAACTTCTCTTAAGAAGAGCTACTTTTCGAGGCATATCTTCTCAGATAATGGACAAAAGCGAAAATTTTATCTGCCTGCAAAAAGATGGTAAAACCGAATACATCATGCAAGCAACCCGCACATCCATCGACAACTACGCAAGTGTGCTGTTAATGGAAAACAAGGTTATGACTAAAAAAGTTTTAGATGCAAACGACATCAACACTCCTCCTGGGCGCCAATATTACGATATAAAAGAAGGTATAGAAGATTTTATCTATTATAAAAACCAGGCGATCGTTATTAAACCAAAATCAACAAATTTTGGTATAGGTATCAGCATAATAAAGGAAAACTCTGACCTACAAATTTACAAAAGAGCTTTAGAAATTGGTTTTGAAAACGATAACACGGTACTTGTGGAAACATTCATGACAGGAAAAGAGTATCGCTTTTTTGTTATCAATGAGCAAGTACAAGGTATTTTGCACCGAGTACCAGCAAATATCAAAGGCGATGGTATAAGAAGCATTGGGGACTTAGTAAAAGAAAAAAACACTAGTCCACTAAGGGGGAAAGGTTACATAACACCTCTTGAAGAAATTGCCCTTGGAGAGGCTGAAGAAATGTTTTTAGCAGCTCAAGGACTAAACTTTACCAGTGTGCCACAAAGAGATGAGATTATATACATCAGAGAAAATTCAAACATCAGTACAGGTGGTGACAGCATTGACTACACAGAGCAGATCCATCCTAGCTACAAAGAAATAGCCAGTAAGGCCGCACAAGCGCTAGACGTTAACATCACAGGCCTAGACATGATGATTGAAGATATAACTGCCGAAGCAACAAAGACCAACTATAGCATCATCGAAATGAACTTTAATCCAGCTCTGCATATCCATTGCCATCCATTCATAGGCAAAAATCGCCATATTGATGACAAAGTGCTGGATGCTCTTGGATTTTAATAAGCCCAACCTAAAATTGAAATCACAGCAATGTGATTGTTAAGGTCATACTCACTTTGATAATCACATTAACTAACCGATATTCAATACACCAACGGCATCAATTAATAGAGGCCGAATTCAACTCATAAATGCATGACTCATTATTTTTCTAACATCTATTCTCGCAATTATCTGAAAAGCCTCGCATAGTGTTTTGAACCTCAAACATTTTCCAAGTCTACTTTTAATATCTGATTACCACCGAAGTTCAGCCAATTTAAAAAGTCGTGCTGGCCATTGGTGGTGTACTTCTATGTGAAATAGACGATTAAACTGGTAACAATATTCGGCTAGATATCGTAGCGTGGTAAGTGTTGGTGGGGGGTAGTGCATGGTATGCTCCATGAATTGCAGTTTTTATGTTACTAATAAGAGTATTAATCCACTTAAATACTTCACGAGATTCATCTTTTAACCTGTTGCATGGAATAGCAAAATGACTACAATTTCCATCCATAACACCAGGGAAACAATTTAAACCCTCAGAGATCACATAACTATTCTGAACAAGGTTTTTTGATATCCATGCGGTGATTTCTTTTTCAGTAAAACTCGTAACCTTATTGAACTTAATAAACATAGGGTGGCTTTCTTCTGACAACTCAACTGCGGCAATAAATGGGGCTGCGAGGCTGAGTTTTTTTCTTTCGTCTATAGTTACCATCGCGCCTTCATGGTTCTTACCTTCTACCCATGCACTTATCATACGAATTCAGATTTTCAAAATAGCGCATGTTCGAAAGTGTTATTTTTCGGCAAACAAATAACACCTTTTTGAATTTAGTATTATTTTCACTTGCAAATCATTCTTTCTGATGTTAGATATCCATCACCAAAAAAAGTGTTACGAATATTAATTATGTATTATCACGAGAGGGAACTAAAATGACAATGAAAATATTAAGACTACTAATAACAACGTTTCTTATATTTACCTGGAGCATGTCGACCACAAGCTTCGCCTCAAAAATTGATAAAAGTCAGACCTTACACCTTGCTATAAAAGGCGAGCCGCAGGAAGGATATGATCCACTATTTGGCTGGGGACGTTACGGAAATCCTCTTTTTCAATCGACCCTGCTTAAAAGAGATGAAAATTTGAATATCGTCCAAGATTTGGCAACAAACCATTCTCTTTCAGAGGATGGTCTTCTCTGGACCATCAAGATACGTGAAGATGTGAAGTTTTCTAATGGCCAACAGTTAACCGCTGAAGATGTGGTATTCACCTTCAATACCGCAAAAACCTCTGGGGGAAAAGTCGATTTATCACGGATGATTTCCGCCAACAAGACCGGTGAGTATTCATTGACCCTAAACCTGTCTAAACCAGATTCAACCTTTATTAACCGTCTTATAACCCTGGGAATAGTGCCACACGATAAATATTCTCTTACATACGGGCGCAATCCTATTGGCTCAGGGCCATATCTTCTCCGTCAATGGCAAGAAGGACAACAGATGATTGCCGAATTCAACCCATACTACTACGGTGACAAACCCTTTTTCCAGCGTCTTGTCTTTCTCTTTACTGACGAGGACACCTCTTTTGCCGCAGCTAAGGCAGGTAAAGTCGATGTGGTGGTCGTACCGCAAATTCTTGGCTCTCAAGAGATCCCTGGCATGATCCTACATAGAGTTGCAAGTGTTGATAATCGAGGTCTCCTGTTACCAAGCGTTCCAGATACTGGCAAAACGACATCCGAAGGCTACCCCATTGGCAATAACGTTACTTCAGACATTGCTATTCGTAAGGCAATCAATCTCGCCATTGACCGCAAGGGCCTTGTTGAGGGTGTACTCGAAGGATATGGAAGTCCTGCATTTGGCGTCTGTGATGGTATGCCTTGGGATAATGCAGCCAATGTATTTGAAGATAACAATATCGAAGGTGCTATTAAACTTTTAGAAAATGGAGGCTGGCATGACACTGATGGCGATGGTATCCGTGAAAAAAATGGTATCAAAGCTGAATTCAACCTTGTCTATCCTGCTAAACGTAGCATCCGTCAATATCTTGCCCTTGCATGTGCTGACAGATTGAAAAAAATTGGCATCAAGGCTCACGTACTCGGTAAAAATAGTTTTGATGATATTCACAAGATAATGCATCGAGATGTGGTTGTCTTTGGTTGGGGAAGTCATGATCCTATTGAGCTATACCACCTTTATGACAGTAAATTTTCCGGCATCAGTTATAACAATCCTGGATTTTATCATAATGCTCAAGTTGATGAGTATATGGAAAAAGCTCTTTCCGCTACAAACCAAAAAAATGCTATTAAGTATTGGAAATTGTCACAGTGGGATGGAACCACAGGTTCTAATTTTAAGGGCGATGCACCATGGGCATGGCTGGTAAACCTCGATCATATATATTTTATCAATAAGGACCTCAACGTAGGTTTATCTCAAATAGAACCACACGGACATGGCTGGCCCATCACCGCAAATATTGAAAAATGGTCTTGGAATAAATAATTCTATCCCCGAATAGAGTAATAACGTCTTTAGGAAAATTGCAGATGACCAGACAGAATAAAACAACATTTTGGATTAAAAAAATTGCTAAATTAATACTTACATTAATTTGTGTGGCTACCCTGGCCTTCACCTTAGTGCAACTATCTCCCATTGATCCTGTCACAGCTTATCTCGGCATGGACAGAATGCAAATAAGCACAGAACAGGAACAAACGATTATAGCACGCTGGGGGTTAGAAAAAGGCCCTACGGAGCGATTTTTTATCTGGGCGAACAATGCAATTCATGGCGACCTAGGAAACTCCATAATTTATAACGAACCGGTAACAACAGTTATAAAAAACAGGTTTTGGGTCTCCTTGAAACTCATGGGTCTTGCATGGATCTTTTCTGGAATCTTTGGTTTCGGCCTTGGCATGCTCGCGGGCCTTCGTCAAGACAGCGTTATTGATAAAACCATCAGATGGTATGCCTATCTGATGGCCTCAACCCCATCTTTTTGGGTAGGGATGGTTCTTCTCTCTATTTTTTCTGTCTCGCTGGGATGGACACCTATTAGCGGCGCCACTCCAATTGGAATTTTACCGTCCGATGCGACAGTGTTGCAGTACCTCCTACATTTAATATTGCCAGCTGCAACACTGTCGATCATCGGCGTAGCACAGATAGCCTTACACACCCGGGAAAAAATGATTGAGGCAATGAATAGCAACTACGCACTTTTTGCTTG
This sequence comes from Desulfotalea sp., assembly GCA_051531995.1. Classification (GTDB taxonomy): domain Bacteria; phylum Desulfobacterota; class Desulfobulbia; order Desulfobulbales; family Desulfocapsaceae; genus Desulfotalea. The sequence continues at coordinate 19,303 of JAOPTU010000005.1, read as the reverse complement.
GGCACAAGGAGAGTCGCGACTCGGCATAGGAATACGGCATGCAATGATCAATGTTGCTCTGCCGGCGATGACCCTCCAATTTGCATCTCTTGGAGAATTGTTTGGTGGTTCTATCTTAGCCGAGCAAGTGTTCTCCTATCCTGGTTTAGGCAAAGCTACAGTTGAAGCCGGACTTAGAGGCGATGTCCCTCTATTACTCGGCATCACCTTGATAAGTGCAGTCTTTGTCTTCAGTGGCAACTTAGCAGCAGATCTTCTTTATGGAAAAATAGACCCACGAATTAAATTAGAAGGAGGCGTGAATTTATGAGTATCGCAACCGGGCAGCTTCTCCCAACAACATTTCTACAATTTCACCATATTGTGGTTAACAAAAAAAGTCGCTCCTGGATAATCGTCTTTATTTCAATGACCTTTTTCATCTCAATTTTCCTTCTCGGAAATTTGATGAGTCCAGCCGGCCTCGAAACAGATTTTCTACACCGCAAAATAGCACCCAATATTTCCTACCCTTTTGGTACTGATTGGCTTGGCAGGGATATGCTGGTTAGGACAGTAAAAGGATTATGCAGTAGCCTTAAACTTGGACTATTGGCAGCCTCTTTAAGCTCAATTATCTCTCTCACTCTTGGTTTGATGGCCGCAACGCTTGGCCCCAAAGTTGACTACCTGGTTTCTGGGCTCATTGACCTTGTTATGTCCACTCCCCATCTTGTCCTTCTCATTCTCATATCTTTTGCCTGTGGCGGTGGTGTTCAAGGTGTTGTCATCGCAGTTGCGGTGTCTCATTGGCCACGGTTAGCACGAATAATAAGGGCTGAAATATTGGTTCTCCGTGAATCAGATTTCATACTTCTTTCTCAAAAATTTGGCAAAAACACTTTCTGGATTACCGGGCGACATATGGTCCCCCACGTGCTCCCCCAATTTATCATCGGCCTTATTCTCATGTTCCCTCATGCTATTCTCCACTCTGCAGGTCTCACCTTTTTAGGATTCGGCATAGCACCGCATGATCCAAGTATTGGAGTGCTTCTTTCCGAATCGATGCGTCATATCTCCACAGGTTATTGGTGGCTCGCTATTTTGCCGGGTCTAGCCCTTATTTTTACGGTTAAAATTTTTGATACTTTAGGAAACTGCCTGAGATATATCTGTGATCCAACTAAATAAGAGATATCAATTATGATTGAATTAAAAGATGTGAATATTTCGTTCAGAGGCAACAAGAAAAAACAAAATATTTCTAAATTAAAAGATGTTTCGATCACTATCAACCGCGGTGAAATAGTCGCGCTCATTGGTGCCAGTGGCGCAGGAAAAAGTCTTCTTGCCAATACCTTACTTGGTATCCTGCCAAGCAATGCTCAGCTATCTGGGACGTTTAGTTACAATGGTAATAAATTGTCTTACCACGAGCTAAAACAGTTGAGGGGGCGAATCATTTCATTAATACCGCAATCAGTTACCTACCTCAATCCACTGCTGAAAGTGAAAAAACAAATCCATCGCTCTGCCTGTTTAAGCGGTAGATGTCATCAGGATGCTCATCAAGAGACCGACCTATCCTGTTCACGCTATCGACTGGATAGTAAGATAAATACAATGTTACCATTTCAGATTTCAGGTGGTATGGCACGACGAGTATTAACGGCCACGGCAACTGCAGGTCTTGCCAATTTTATAATTGCTGATGAACCAACGACAGGACTCGACAAGGCTGTCTGCCAAGAATCACTCTGTCATTTAAGAGAACTCGCGGATGAGGGGCGCGGTGTATTAATGATAACCCATGATCTTGAAGCAGCCATTCAAATTGCTGACAAAATAACAGTGATTCGCGATGGGGAAATAGTACAAACAATCAAACCGTTTCATTTTAAAAATGGGTTAGAAGAATTACACCACTATACCAAAACTCTTTGGGATTGTTTGCCACAAAATAATTTTGTTCAGTCGGCCACCCTGCCGTCAAATTAAAGAGACCTTTCATCGATCGACAGCCAACGATTCAAACAAAAAAGATACTATTTACGGATCATTCAATGCTTATTGCTAACAATCTTTCTTATGCCTACGGAAATACTATACCACCAGTTTTTCAAAATTTTTCTCTGTCTATCCAAAAAGGCGAAAGAGTAGGTCTTTTTGGCGACAGCGGTAAAGGGAAAACAACTCTTGGCAGAGTTCTAACTGGTTATCTACCCACCCAAACAGGATATATTACTATCAATGGTGAGAAAATAAATCCCTCATCTTATAGCCCTATTCAACTTATTTTCCAACACCCTGAAACTACAATGAATCCGCGTTGGAAAATCAAAGAAATACTAGAGGAAGGAAATCCTAAATACCATCAACACCTTAGGGAGGTAGAAGTAAAAACTGATTGGTTGGAAAAGTATCCCCATGAACTCTCTGGAGGAGAATTGCAACGTATTGCGCTGCTGAGAACGATGAGTCCACGTACCAAATATCTCATTGCCGATGAAATAACCTCCATGCTAGATGCCTATACCCAAGCATTGATTTGGCGCACCCTGCTCCGTTGGTCAACAACCAATAAAATTGGCATGTTAATTATCAGCCATGACACACAATTATTAAGCAAGATTTCTGATAGAATGATTGAAATATAAAAACACTGATAACTGGTTCTTTTCCAGTAATGTCCGGTTAGAGAGTTGCATATTCTATTTATCTTTTTTCTGCGAATTTTATTTTCTTTGCTTTAGTGTCATTGGTCGCATGCTCATTCCTTCATTACGAATTTCATTCCTTAACTACCTTACACGACTAAGAGAAGCAGGCTCTACATGTTGTTCATGGCAATATATAGCTAGATTGTCCTTAAAAATAGTTAACTATCCGTAAATATGAAAGTAGCAAACAGTTAACTATTGACTGATTTATCCTTCCATTTGGAGGTAAGCTAAATCCTGAAAATAGATGGGTCAAGTGTGCAAAAGTTATCCCTTGGGATGACTTTACTACGATTTAATATCGGTCCATGAATACCGGGCGAGGTCGACCTTACAAAGATGCTCCTTTGATGATCGGCGCTTTGATCATCAAGGTAGGAAGGTGCTTAAAAAGCACTCTTCACTTCTAATATTTTTGCAAAAGCTTATTTGCAACTGCAGGAATCGATAATTTCAATTTCTATTGCCAGGTATCGGTTAAAGTCGATCGTTACTGGCAACATTTTCTGAGGAAAATCTAAAACGAACAAACTTTGTTTTAAATATCTTATCCATAAGAAAAGCCACCATTAGCATGATACCGACCCCACTTGCCACTGGACATATAACGTACAAATACCCTAAGCTATGGATATGCTCACTACCTATAACAGAAATTAGTGCAGTAGCACCTCCTGGGGGATGTAAGATATTCGTTATTAACATAACTAAAATCGCCGTTGCCACTGCAAGCCCTGCCGAAAACCATAGGAACTCACCAACAAACAAAAAAACTGATACCCCGACTAAAGCCGAAAGCAAATGCCCGCCAATGGTATTTTTCACCCTTGCTAAAGGACTGCTAGGGGCTGCATACAATAAAACGGCCGTAGCCCCCAAAGAACCAATATATGCTGGCATATCGGCTGGCGACAAAAAGAAAGAGTGTAACAACCCAACCGAACTAATACCAAGTATCGCGCCCAGCCAGGACGACAAGTAACCAACCTAAAAACTAAAACAATTAGCAATTAGCAATTAGCAATTATTTTTGCCATGAACATATTTTTATCTAGAAAGATTATCACCAGATAATTCTAAAAATTAAACATTGCTTAATCTATGGTGATTACCTAATTAATTATAAGGGAAGATAATATCTGTTAAGAGGTAATATTTCCTTGATATAGATCAATTATAGACGACTATATTGCCCAAGACAAAACCAATAATAGCGAACCATTACATAATAAAAATTAAAGTATAAGAGGTAAACAGAGGTTACAGAAAGAAAATAAAACTATAATAGAAACGAGAAGTACTAAAAAGAAATGGCTGGGGCGGCAGGATTCGAACCTACGCATGCCAGGATCAAAACCTGGTGCCTTACCGCTTGGCGACGCCCCATCCTTTAAGGATATGTTCTCTAAGAGAGAACGGCGATAATGTACATTTAACATAATGTTTTGTAAAGAGTTTTTTCACCAGTTTTTATCTTTTTCCACTAAACTATTTGATGATTTCTTTACATCTTTAATTTCAACTATTAATTCTGCATAACAATAACGAGATACGCTGTTTACCGCTTAGTCGATATCTTGGTTTAGAAATAAAAAAAAGATACAACTAGCAAGCTGAATCACTATTTCTAATGATAAAGGGACTGCAATTGAACAATTTCTCATCAGCAACAGCACATCCTATTATGGAGACACCATCAATAATCAATTCTCAACTCGATAATCAGCAGCATTTATAGCAAGCCGTTTCATAATTTTTTGCAGAGCTGCTCTAGTCAAGCCAGATTTCTCTGCACTTCTAGTTACGTTACCTTCTGTTTCTTGTAAAACAGCCAAAATGTACTTCATAGTAAAGCTATCCAGCACATTCTGTTTTGCATCCTTATATTCCATACTCGTCAAAGAACTACCAGAAACAGTTAACCCTCCACGACCTCGTGGAACTTGTTCTGCAAAATTCAGATCTTCTATTTGAATAAATTCATTGCGACTAAACATGACGATACGACGTACCGAATTTTGCAATTCTCGTACATTACCACTCCAATCACGATTCATAAGCATTGAAACAGCTCGCTGGCAAAATGTTTTAGGGGCAATCTCCAATTCAATGCAAACTTGCTTAGTAAAATGATGAACTAGAAGTGGGATGTCCTCCCTAATTTGACGCAGAGAAGGGGTGTTTAAGGTAACCACATTTAAGCGATAAAAAAGATCTTCACGAAATTGCTTGTCCCTTATCATCCCTTCAATATCAAGATTGGTCAGAGCTATAATTCGCACATCTACCTTCTTTGTTTTTGTGGAACCAACTGGCCTAACTTCACCTTCTTGCAAAAACCTGAGCAACTTACTTTGAATAGAAAGAGGGAGATCAGCAACCTCATCTAAACAGATAGTTCCACCATCTGCCTCAGTGATCAAACCAACCTTAGCAGCATGAGCATCAGTAAATGCACCTTTTGTGTGCCCAAAAAGCTCACTCTCTAACAAGTTTTCTGGGATCGCGGGACAGTTCACCATAATTAAAGGCTTATCGCTACGATTACTAAACTTATGAATTGCCCTTGCAGTAAGTTCTTTTCCGGTACCAGATTCTCCCCTAACAAGAGTGCTATAATTTGTCCTAGCTACCACCTCTAGGTTATAATAAAAGTCACGCATCGTGGGGGAATCGCCAACAAATTCTGTCAAAGCGTCCCCCGAATTTTCTTGCACTTGCTGACGTAACATATAATTCTCACGCAACAAGCGATTACGCTCCAAGCCTTTATCAACTGATCTAAGCAAAGATTCTCTAGCAAAAGGTTTAGTTATAAAATCATAGGCGCCTTTTTTAATCGCCTCCACAGCAGTTTCAATTGTGCCATGCCCAGTCATCATGACAACAGTCATCCAAGGATCTAATATCTTGAATTCTGTTAGTAGTTCTAGACCGTCCATGCCTGGCATTTTAATATCAACAAGTGCCAAATCAAAGCTATTCTCTTTCAACTGCTCCATAGCCTCGTAGGCATTAGCAGCAAGATAAATCTTTAATTTCGGCAAACTCCGATTAATGGTTCGCATCAAGCCAGTGCGCATGTCTTGTTCATCATCAACAATGAGAAGGCGTGTATCAGTCATCTAAATTACCTTTTAAAGGTATATTAATTTTAAAACAAGTTCCCTTACCGAGTTCACTTTCAACCACAATAGCACCATTATGGTTTTTTACAATTCCATAACTGACTGACAACCCCAACCCGGTACCTTCACCTGGCTCTTTGGTGGTGAAAAATGGCTCGAAAATATTAGTTAGTAAATTTTGCGGGATTCCCTCTCCGTCATCTTTTATTTCAAGGACAATGAGAGGGCCTTCAATAGAGGTGCTAATAGTTACCTCACCAGCCTGTTTTATGGCGTGGCTACTATTCAATAATAAATTTAAAATTACCTGCTTAAAACGATCTAGATCGAGAAAAAGATCTGGAAGTTTACTATCTAAATTACAGACAAGATTAATATTTTGTTTTGTCAACTGCCCTGACATCATACTAACTACTTCTAAAATCATATCATTCACCGAACAAACCATCTTGCTATTGACTGATGGTTTTGAAAACCGTAACAAGTCAGCAACAATCCGCCTGCAATTATCGACATGCTTTTTTATGATTACGAGATCTTCCCTACTTTCATCAGAAATATTTTCATCATCTCTAATCAAGTCAATGTGACAAAGAATGACACCCAATGGATTGTTTATTTCGTGGGCTACACCAGCTGCCACCTGACCCATAGAAACAATTTTTTCGGTGTGCTGGATATGCTTTTCTAGCTTTTTTTCCTCTGTTATATCTTTTATGTAACAAACAACATCTCGGTCATCCTCGATATCTTTTTCAACAGGGTAAAAATAAATACGTAATATCTTACCTTGACTACGAACTTCCCTGTCAACAGGTTTTCGGTCTAGTTTATCAAGTATATCTTGCCAATCTTCTAAAGGACAGAAATTAGGGCCTTCATGGCATGATATATCGCCAAAGCTATTATTGATATTCAGTTTATATTGTTCAAGAAATGAGCTATTAACTAACTTGACCACGCCCTTAGAATTAAGAAGTAATACAGGGTCAGCGATACCATCAAAAACTGACTGCAACACCTCTTTACTATGATATAGTTTTTGGGCATACTCCCCCAAAGATCTGTGGCTTTTTGCCAAATGATCTGCAATCGCAACACCCATATCATTAAGACTTTCCACCTCATCCAAAGATTCTGTTTTTGCCAAGAGCATAGCACCTTTTTCATCAGTCATATTTTGCTGAAAAGCCCTTAAGGTATTGCGTAAATTTTGGGAAACAACTCTATTAAAAAAAACAGAAATAATCGTGTATAAAAATATAATCGCTGGAACGACACCAATCAGTACAATGAAGGCAATTTCCTTAGCTTTTGGCATATTCAGATCGATAGGAATGGCAACACTTACAACTCCTACCACATCACCTTCAGTCCTGTTAAAACCGGACCCTATGCCATAAACCTCTATAATTTTCTTTGGGGCATCAGTTGGATTCCCGTGACAGTTCAAACATGATGCCTTCATGATAACGGGTTCGAAGTTCATAAAGATATCTTGCCCTTGTTTGTTTTCTATCACTTCATGTCGTTGTTCAATTTTCGGATTTTCCTTAAAGTATGAGATCATGCCCCGCTCTAACTCATTTGCTTCGTAATTTTTATTACGCGCATCAGTCGCAACACGGCGATAAATAACATTATTTTCTTCAGTGAAATTTTCGGCTATAATACGAGTTACATAGGACGAGGACATGGCTTCAATAATGAAATCATCTTCATCAATAATTTCATACATTTTAGGTCGCAAAACTGAACGAACATACCCACGAGTTGATTTGATGGCAGACATAATCAAGCCTGCCTTTTGGTAATTATCATACTCAAAGGCTTTTGCTTGATAATAAAATATAGAGACCGAAACTAAAGTGGCAAAAAGTACTAAAATACCTGCAAGCCCGAGCAAAAATTTTTGCTGCAGGTGCAAGTTTTTCTTATTCCTATCTACCATGAATTATGGGTTAACCTTGCCGACAATATTATCAATAGAAATAATATATGGTTTATAAGATGCCAAATCATCAGCCAGAGAATTCACAACTGCTTTCGCCTCTTTTCTAGATTTGTACAAACCATAAAAAACATAGGTAACTTTATTGTTTTTAGAATTAACAACAGAAATGGGGGTAGTACTATCAAGCTCTTTAAACATCTTTTCTGTTAACATTTTTTCAGCTGTTCCAGCACTAATGACCATTAATTGTAGGGAATAAAAATTCCCTCCTGTTTTCTTCACCATTCGGTGCCCTGAGATAACCGCCTGTTCGTACAAACTAAAACTTGAGTTTTCAACTATTGTAATCTTGGTTGGTTTAGCTATTTTTTTCTTAACCTCTGATACAATATAAAACTTCTTACTTTCACTAGGATTTAAAACACTCTTAGTCGTTGCGAGCTCATTTATGTTTATAAGTGAATTAGCTGAATCATGTTTTGCGGTGGAGACAACAACTGGTTTATCAGCCGTTGGATCAAGAATTATAGTTATGGGAGCCGTAGACTTTATCTCATATTCCAAATCTGTTTTTATTTGAGCTGAGATCTCCGCAATTTGTTCTTCAACTTTTTGTTTTATATTATTTTTGCTGACAGGTAAATTAAGCTTCGTTGGTAATTGTTCATCTACTCCATTTGCAATGATATCTTCGGTAAATCCAACATATTCTGAATTATCTATGTCATCAACAGGTAACGAGAAGACATCTAACTCTCCTGACTCTAGTGCATCAGCAGCAGGTTTAGCAACATCCACCTGTTTTTCCTCTGATGATCCAAAAAACATTAGTCCAGAAATAACCAAAAGAACTATAAGTAAACCACCAGTAATATACTTATTAATGCTAAATATTGACGGTTCATCAGCGCTTTGCTTGGATCGTAGCCGCTTTTTTTCTGCCCCCGCAGAATCTTCCTGTAAATCATTTAACAGAGTAAAAAAAGAGCCTTCTTCGACATTTTCGTTCTGATTATTTGCTTCATTAGTAGGTAGGCCTTCACCGTTACTAGAACTATCAATTTTTTCAGTGTTCTTTTCATCAATCATAACGAACCTATATTAAGTACTTCACTGTAAAAGCCATTGCAAGAGCACGACCTACCTAGACCCCATTACACGCCATAACAACAAATTAATTTGAGATTAAGGCAAGTTTACAAATCAGGTAATTTTAAGTATCTAAATTTTTCTAAGCTTTGGTACGACAAGTAGATGTGACCATATTTTTTGCATAATATTAATTAACACTATATAAGTCCACACACAAAGAATTTTTTATTAACGAGCGAAGGTATTGCTAATTACCTCCTTTGTTCATTTATACAATATTAAAGAGAAACTACATTCCAAAGCCCATAAAGGCTAATACTTGATAAAACTATGTCAGTCTTCCAATTAGAAAAAAATTCATACACCTTCCCTCATCCAGAACATGCTGAGCCAGATGGACTTTTGGCGGTGGGGGGTGATTTAAGTGCAGAAAGACTCATAAATGCATATGCAAACGGAATTTTCCCATGGTACTCCAAGGGAGACCCGCTTCTCTGGTGGTTTACTAATCCAAGGTTAATCATTATTCCAGAAGAATTCACCATTAGCAAAAGAATGATGCGCTACTGGAAAACAACTCCATACACCTTAACATATGATAAATCTTTCTCTCAAGTCATTGACAAATGTGCGACCTCAAGAGAATGCAATAACGAAGAAACTTGGATTTTCTCCGAAATAAAAGAAGCATACATCAATTTATTTCGCCTAGGATTTGCTCATTCTGTGGAATGCTGGGATGACGAAAAACTAGTAGGAGGACTTTACGGTGTTTGCCTTGATAAAGTTTTTTATGGCGAATCAATGTTTTCAACAGTAAGTAATAGTTCTAAGTTTTCTTTAATCCACCTAGTCCACAAAGTTCAACAACTTGGTATTAAGATAATAGATTGTCAGATGACGACTCAGCATCTAATTCAATTTGGGGCCAAAGAGATGGAAGGAGCAGATTTTTACAACTTAATCCAAAAATTAATTACCAACTTTAGCCCCCAAGAAAGGTGGAAATAATGCCAGCCCAAAATACAAAATGCATCGCTTGCAACGAAGAAAAATTAGCGGAAGAAGAGTTCTGTTCTAATTGCCTACAAATAATGAAACATATTGAAAAAGACCCTCACCTCGTTAACAGATTGTCAGAGCTTGCCAAAAGCCAACAAACCAGCGAGGAAAGTGAATCATTAGATGTATTGGATGCAATACGATATAGGGTTTGTGACCGAGACAAGAATACTTGGTACGTTTCCGTCAGTGAAAATGAAGGCAACCCCGTAGAAGTTTTTGCTTCCACAGCGTTTGAAAAAGATAGGCACCTGCAATCAAAAATTGCCAACTTAACGACGATCACCAGACTTTTATCTTTAATACTGCGATATATCTTCTTAGGTGAAAGGTTAACTCTAGAAAAAACTATTATTCAGTTAGATAGAAGTTCGCGACAAACCAATGACTTACCTGAAATGCTATCTAAAATACTATCTAATTATATTGATCGGAAAAAGAAATAAGATGGTTCTAATTAAATAGATTAGTCATAATATTTTCCTACGGATGTCCTATAAATCATAAAGGACTAATTTGTAGTAATTTTCTTTGCTGTAATAACTGTATATGTATAGGAATTAACTGTTAAAACAGCATTATACAATACACTTTTAAAGTAATAATTCTTACCTCGTTGCTCTATAGCGTCCAAGGGTGTCGCAAGAATTATTTCTTTTAAATAATTCTCCGTCTCTCTATTTATGGAATGTGAAAGGCCTAGATTTTTCTTTATTCTTAAAAAACCCAAAGTCGTATTTCTAAATTGATTGGCTATGGATGATCTCAAATCTTCATTCATTTTTCTTATATACAGGTGTTAATTAATGACAAGGTAAAGTCGTCAGTTCATATTGAAAAGATATGTGACCGTAATAATAAATGGAAGATATTGTAGTACATTCACCCCACACCTTTTTATCGTTGAGTTAATATTTTTATTACTAATTATACCAAAGCTAAGCAGTAAAAACCCAGCTATATTCCACAGATGATTTATCCATATACCTTTGCACCTTCAATAGTTCACTAAGATTTTCTACTTTAAAAAATATCTCCCAGGTATGCTCAGCAGAATTACGATGTCGCTCTTCTAGCGCTGTTTCAACCCTTTGCACCTTCATGCACTCTGGCACCATGCCAAGAAAAGTCATCACTTCGCATTGCTCAGCCTTGAATATCTTGACCATCTGAACTCTTCGAACTGTAGTTTTGCTATGCGCCCAAGTAATATTTACAGCATCATCTCTGCGGAATGGTATCTGCTGCAGACGTTTACATTTCTTATGATGCACTGAGACTACATTTTCTCTTAAGAGTGCAAAATTATCTTTGGCGGTGGGATTAGGATGGCAACAGGACGAAAGCTTCACGCTGACGGGATCAAGAGTGGTTAGTCGAATTGAATTAAACGCACCAGTTGGTACCACAAAAGGCGAAACACCATCAAATAACTCTTCCTTCAAAATTGCGATAATCCCTTGTAAATGTAAACGTCCCTCACCGATCTGGGCATGTAAAGCATCTATTGTCTCTAGGGCAAATCTCTTTAAAAAATTGCCAAGATCAAAACTTAGGAAGTCATCGTAATCCAACCCATAACGACGCATTTCCTGCCTGAACATACTAGCACCAATTTTTATCGTTACTCGTCTGTGGCGAGCACGGAAACTTTTTGCCACTTCAGATCTTGCTCTTGGTGTCCTACAGCGATCTATGCTTTCTTGCTCAAACCGGACCATTTCATTAGAACGAACAACCTTCAGCATATCACCATCTCGCAAGACATGATCAACGCCAACCCTTTTTCCTCTTAATTTGGCTCCAACACAACTTGAACCTATTTGTGTATGAACACGAAAAGAAAAATCTAGTACCGTCGAATCAACTGGCAAACATATCAAATCACCCTGCGGAGTGTAAGTGTATATTTCCTTTTTACCTCTTGCAGCGATAACCTCACGATATGAAATAGAATCTTCACTACCAATAACATCGAACATTTCCTGAATATCTTTAACGAACGTCCCCTGATTGTCAGACTTTGATGTCCAATTCCTAAACATTCCTCGTTGGGCACGACGAGCCATATTATTAGTGCGTATTTTAACAATATATTTTCTCCCTTCAATGATAGCACGGGCATGAAGTCCCTGATAACCGGTTGGTTTAGGGTTGGCTATAAAGTCACGAATAGTACGAGGTATAGGCGGGAATATACAGTTGATAAGACCAAGCAATTGATAACAAAATTTTGATTCATCAACTAGAATCAAAATTTCGATAGGGGTATCGATCCTCTTCAAAAGAACACGGCTGCTTATATCAAAATATGCCCAAAGATCTTTTGTTCTAGTTGAAACTACACAATTTAGACCTTCCTTGGCTGATCCTGTTTCTAGTTTGGTTACAATATCTTGTAAAATTTCCTCGCTACTTAATTTACGTAAATAGTTTTTTAACTTACCACTTTGTCGAGGGAATTTATAAACAAGGGCTAGATTATACATTTCCCTTTTCATTTCAAAAAGGCCGAATACAGTAGCAAGAGGTGCATAAATGTCTAGAGTTTCATCAGCAATACGCTGCTGCTTGTGCTTAGGCATCGCATCGAGCGTGCGAAGATTGTGTAGACGATCAGCAAGTTTCACAAGCATAACTTCTGGTCTTAAAGCAGCACCTGAAAAGATTTTCCTGTGAGTTCTCTTAGAGATCATCTGCTTATCTCCAGAAACGTGGGTAACCTTGGTGCATCCTTCAACTATAGCTTGAACATAGCTACCAAACAATTCCCCAACCACCTCGGGCGTAACCTCTTCTACATCTTCAATGGTATCGTGCAATAAGGCTGAGGTCAGGATCTCTGGATGATCTATATCCATCTCCTTCGCCAATATTTTTGCAACTGAACATGGATGCAGGATATAGGCATCACCAGATTTACGCCACTGATCTGAGTGAGCCTCAAAGGCATAATCTACGGCTCGCCAAAAGACATCATAATCTTGAGATGTGCCTAATATTGAAAGCATTTCAGAGCGATAACGTTGCAGATCGAAAGGTATTCTTTGCATATTAATGAAGTATTGCTGCTTAATAGTAGCCGTTAAAGTTTACCTGCGTACTATCTCACCCTAATTAAATTACTAACAAAAATAAGGGATAAGAATAATTATACTAATCCTAAATAATGAATAACATCTTTTTAATAAAGATTCTGGTATAATTAAGTGAAACCATAAATTACCTTGCTGGTTATACAGCGTCCACCATTTATATGAATAAAAAATAATGAAAAAGAAAAAAAACAGCAGGAACAAATTCAATAGTCCATCCCTAGGTAGACGACAAAATCGCCACCCCATAAGCAAAAACGGTGGAGAACTAATTTATCAACTTTTTCAAGCCAAATCAGCGCTTCATACTAAAGATTTAAAACATAGCGGCAAGAATGTTCTAGTTGAGCTTTCTGAACAACAACTACTAACAAAAGATTCCAGCAAAAGACATGCACTAAAAGACAAAAAAACATTTTACATTGGCACCCTAGACAGCCACCCTAAGGGATTTGGATTCATACACGACATAAGAGCGAAGCATGACCAAAATACCCCTAGCCAAGATCCATACGTTTCAATACACCAAATAAATAATGCTCTGCATGGCGATAAAGTTCTCATTCAAGTCACCCACACCGCCAAAAATGGCAGATGCGAAGCCAGGATTATTCATATAGTTTCCGAAGGGAAAAGTAGTATCGCCGGTATAGTGTCCCTAGATAAAAAGTCTAACAAGTCTTTAGTTTTCCCAGAGGACAAAAGACTTTCTTTTGTAATCGAAACTCCTTATCCAAAAGTGAAAATTGAGCACGGCGATGCTGTTATTGTTGAACTTTTCAGAAGTAGTAGCCCTGAAGATATTCGCAAAGGTAAAATAACTGAAATTTTGGGAAACCCTGATTCTGTTGCAAATCAGATTAGATTTGTCGTTGAAAAATTTGATCTACCTCGCGACTTCAGTAAGAAATCTTTAGCTGAGCTAGAGTATCTAGAGGAATCGGACAGTGACCGAGAGGACTTACGTCATATTTGCCATGTAACTATTGATGGATCTACCGCAAAAGATTTTGACGATGCAATCTTCGTTGAGCAAAAAGATGAAATATTTAGACTATATGTATCTATTGCTGATGTTAGTCACTACGTTAAAGTTGGTTCTTCCATAGACCAAGAGGCATATGAGCGTGGCACCTCGGTATATTTCCCTGGACATGTTATTCCGATGTTACCAGAAAAGTTATCTAACAACTTGTGCAGTTTAGTCCCAGATAAAGACCGATTAAGCTTAACTGCAATTTTAGATTTTGATAAAAATGGAATATTAAAGAAAAAGCGTTTTTGCCGATCAACTATAATCAATAAAAACCGATTTACATATGAACGAGTCCAAGAGCTAATTGATAGCCCAGACATGGCAGAGGGTAAGGAAATTAGCCTTTTGCCAATGTTAAAATCAGCCGAAGAATTAGCAAAAACACTACGTGCCTATCGCAAAAATCGTGGCGCCTTGGGATTTACAATGCCAGAGGCAGTTGTTCAGTTAAACGATCAGAATGAGATAGATGATATCGGCAGAATGACACCCCTTTTTTCTAGACATCTAATTGAAGAATTTATGCTTTCTGCAAATGAAGCGGTTGCAGAATATTTCACTGAAAAAAAGATAGAATCACTCTACAGAATCCACGAAAAACCAAATGAAGAAAAATTAAAAGAATTTCAAACATACGCCCACAATCTCGGAATGAATCTTCCACCTGTAGAAGCAAATCCTGCTTGGTTTTCCCATGTAATTGAAATGGCAAAAGGCAACGATAAAGAATATGTCATAAATAGCTTACTACTTAGAAGTATGAAACAGGCTAGATATACATCTGATAATGTTGGTCACTTTGGACTCGCAGCAGAAAATTACACCCACTTCACCTCTCCGATACGTCGTTACCCAGACTTAATGGTGCACCGTCAACTATGCAACGCTATAGCAAAAGATAAAATTGACAAAAATAGATCCGCAAAAAAATGTGGCGAGTTTCTCTCAAAGCGCGAAAGAACCGCAATGCAGGCAGAACGTGATTTAAACGCCAGGTTACAATGTATTTTTATGGAACAATTTGTTGGCCACTCATTCGAAGGAATTATATCTAGTGTTAGCGATATCGGATTTTATATAGAATTCAAAAAATTCCCCATCGGAGCTTATACACCAGTAGAAGTTTTACCCAAAGATATATACTTATATGATTATCGAGGGCACAATCTAATAGCCCAAAACAGTAATAAATTCTATTCTCTAGGTGATAATATAGTAGTAGAAATTATTCGAATCGATCGAGCTAGAAATAAAATCATTGTTCGCCCTAACAAAGATAGTGTGATAAAGAATTAAAAAAATCTTTCCAGCTTGACTTGGCTTGAAAATTAGCTTTAATTACAACTTTGATATATAATTAGTTATATTTAAGTTTTTAAATTTAACTATTACTTTAGAAAATACCTAAAATTAACAAGATATTGATAAATACTTTTGAGGAGCAGATTAAATGGAAACAAATTGGTTTTTGGGCATAATTGCAAACCCCTTCGTTAAAGGACTACTACTAGGTCTTATTGTTTGCTTAATTGTTTATGTTAGAAATTACATGCGTCGTCGCGAATTGAATAGAGAAATAATAAGACTAAGATCTCATCTACACACCAAGCTTGAGATTGACTCTAAGGACAATGAACGTCGCAAAAATGAACTAGAAAAGCTAAAGCAAGAAAGAGACAACCTTCGTATAACCGTACAGTCTCTTAACCAGAAACCTGGTAGAAAAGAAGTTCGTCAATATTTCATCTACCAAACTGCACTAGATATAATGTTTGAAAAGGCCCCTGGTTTTGCTCCTGCCTGGCAGATAACTCTCAAAGAAGCAGAGGGCCTCTTTGAAAAATCAGAAAAAGGTGTGGTTCCCTTATTAAAAAGATTTATGCCAACCAACCTAGATAAGCAAACAGAAGAATTCGAAAAAATTAGTCGAACAACTATTGCAGACAAGGTTAGTAAGTAAATAACCATACAATAGGAGATTGAATATGAGCTCAATCACTAGTGCAGCTAATTCAGCCTTAGGGGCGGCAGGGACCAGTATGGCTGTAAGTGCCCATAATGTTGCCAATATTAACACCGATGACTTCAAAAGATCCCGAACCATTTACAACGAAAATGAAAATGGTGGGGTAAAAGCTGTATTTGATAAAGTTGACATTAGCCCCGAGGGATTGGAAACTGGGCAACCATCCAGCACTGAATATGCCGAGGAAGTGGTAGCACAAATTGGAGCTACTAATCTTTATAGCGCAAATTTAACGGCAATTAAAACAGAGGATGAGATGAATGAGACGATCTTAAATATTAAAGCTTAGGGTTCTTTTAGTAGTACCAATAAATACAACTAAGATATTTAAAAAGATAACTAGTCCACCCCAAAATCTTCGAAACATTTTTCATTTAAACCATTTAAAGGGCAGGATGCACATCTTGCCCTTTTCTTTTTACAAAATTCCTTAGCAACCTCAACGATCAAACCATGAAAACCTTTATAGAGTCTTACGTCTTCTGATAAGTTTGCCATAAATGCATCTTGCATTTCCTGATAATCAGTTTCTTCATCAACCATACCGTGTCGAGAAAAAACTCTGTGCGTATAAGAATCAATCACAAATAGTGGCCGATCAGCAGCATAAAGAAGAATTGCATCAGCACTCTCTAACCCAACGCCTTTCACCTGCAAAAGATTTTCCCGTGCTTTGTACATATCATCTTCTAGTAATGCCTGAATATCTCCATCATATAAATCGGAAATCATAGTAAGTAAAGACCGAAGTCTTTTTGCCTTAACGTTATGAAACCCAGATGACCGAATAAGCTGGGCTAACTCCTCAATTGACAACAATTTAAGCTTATCAAAAACAAGTAACTCATTTTGTTTTAAGTTAAAAAGAACTTTTTCAACGTTCTGCCAGCTAGTATTCTGTGCTAAAATTGCACCAACAATAATCTCAAATGGATTTTCAGCAAGCCACCAGCTGCCTTGCTCACCATAAGATTGCTCCAGACGTTCAAAAGCTTCTTGAAAAAGGTTTTTCATATTATCCTAACTTTTAGCAAAGCTACAAAAAGTACTCAAACGAATTCTAGTCACCTAAACAAATACCGATATCCCTTGCTGTTTGCACCTTATCACTAGTCAAATCGACCATTTTACGACCGGCAATTGCTTCTTCAATTGGCACCGACACCATCCTAGTATCTTTCAAAGCAACCATATGATCAAAAAGACCTTCTTCAACTAGCCGAACAGCTGCAGCACCAAAACGTAAGGCGAGAAGTCTATCAAAGGTAGTTGGTGAACCACCCCTCTGGAGATGTCCTAAAGTTAAAGATCTAGTGTCCTTACCTGTTAGCTCACTTAACCTAGTCGCAACCCAATCGCCTGCCCCCCCTAAGATCATTTCATCTCTACCTAGTTCACCCGAACCTTTGTGGAAATTTTGACCATCAATGGTTTTGGCACCTTCAGCTACGACGACAATGCCATAATCTTTATCACGAAGTTCGTTATCAGCTATTTTATCGCATACTTTTTCAATATCAAAAGGAATTTCCGGGATTAAAATAGCATCTGCGCCACCAGAAAGCCCAGAGTTCAAGGCAATCCATCCAGAATCTCTTCCCATAACCTCAACGACCATAATTCTATCATGGGAACGAGCAGTGGAATGTAATTTATCCAAAGCATCCGTGGCAGTAGCAACAGCCGTGTCGACACCAAAAGTTCTATTGGTTGCCTTTAAATCATTATCAATGGTTTTAGGCACACCAATTACTGGCATACCTTTAAGTGCAAAACGATGGGCAATATCCAAACTTCCATCACCACCAATGGCGACATGACAATCAAAACCCATTCTTTTAAAATTTTTAAGTATTTTATCAGAAATATCAAGAACCTGAATTTCTCCAGCTAAATTTTGAACTGGGCAAGAAAATGGATTACCTTTATTGGTAGAACCTAGAATTGTTCCACCAATAGCGTAAATACCTGCTACATCTTGAATTGTTAAACGTACCAATTCATCAGTATCCAGTAAACCGGCATAACCATTTTTACTTCCATACACTTCCCATCCATGATTGTGACAAGAATGAACAACGGCATATATAACAGCATTAAGCCCTGGTGCATCACCGCCACCAGTTGAAATGACAATTTTTTTCATTTTTTCTCCTTAAAATCGAATTATAACAAAAAGTCTAATTATTGATTTTTACGATTCTATTACAATAAATAACAGTCAAAAAGATTTCCCATCAACTTAAAAATTAAACAAAACAACTCAATAGATGATTGACTATAACAGAGAGTCTTCTTATTGTAACAATATTAAAGAATACATTTTGGGTGCAATAGTTTCACTCATTTTGATGGTATTCAAGACAACCTTAATATAACTGGAGGCCTTTCATGTCTGATTTCAATGTAACAGACTTGGCTATAGAAAAACTAAAGGAATACATGGAGCAGAACAAAATAGATTCTGCACTACGTATTGCTCTAATGCAAGGCGGCTGAGCAGGCCCATCATTGGGTTTGGCTCTGGATGAGCCAAAAGACGACGACAAGACTTTTACTGTTCAAGAAATTAGCTTTTTAGTTGAAAAGAGCTTACTAGAAAGTACCGGCGGCGTGAAAGTTGATTTCGCAGACGCAGGACCAAAATCTGGCTTCACTATTGCTTCTACCAATCCAATGGGTAGTGGCGGGTGTTCTTCTGGATCTTGTTCTTCTGGATCATGTGGTTAATGATCAAATAACAGATAGCAGTAATAAAAAAGGCATCTTAAAAAAGATGCCTTTTTTATTAATTCATTTTTAGCATTTTTCAAGCATTAAATATTTCAATTCACAAGGCAGATAAATGGCATCAACAGTCGAAGAACTAACGATTAATTACGAAGAAGACGGAAAGGTGCTAGTTAAAGAGACTGGCAAAGTAGTACTTACAAAAGGTGCTTGGACTACTATTGTATATAGATACAACAACTGGAAGCCAGCAATTGAAGATTACGACAAGGACATGTATACGATTAGAAGGTATCAGAAGAGAAATGGTGAATATATGCCAAAGTCAAAGTTTAACATATCAAGTAAAAAGCAGGCGCAACAGGTAGTTGAGGCATTATCCAATTGGATAGAAGAAGAATAATCAATTTAAACCTATTTTTACGTTGACGCAATCGCTTTAAGCTTGTAGATTCCCCCGACGTTCCGAGCACGAGAC
>JAOPTU010000004.1:0-478065 GCA_051531995.1 Desulfotalea sp. | reverse complement strand
TCATGGTTAAAAATAACATTTTCAACCAATATTATCAGCAGCTGTTTTGCTAAAAAAAATGCCTTAAACTAGCGCCATTCTGGTCTGTCCTCTGTTTCTTTTTGTCCCCTGTTTCTTTTCATTCATATAAATCAAAACTGAGGCATTATGTATTTCTTGATTGACCACTTATAAATGTAAAAAGAAGCAAACAATCCTACAGGGACTCCGACAACACCTGATATAGAGACTATAGTTCCTTGATCTGTTCCAATTACAGCTAAAACAACTCCAAGAATTACACCAATAATAGTACCTGCTACCAATGCAGCAACAAGAGCTAAAATAAAGTTAATTATCCAAGCTTTGAAAAAACGAATTTCTGCGTTTTTGTGACTGGTTGCTATTTGAGTTGTTACTTTATTATCATTTGTTAAAATCTTTGTAGATTCATTGACAGAAGCTTCAGGGATATTTGATTCGCCAATATTTTCACTTGGAGAGTTTTGAATCGGACTCTTATCAATTTTAATTTGAAGCCCTGCTTTGATTAGTTTCTGTTCATATCTCTTTGCCAGATCGTAGTCTATTTCTTTTTTTATAAGTGTTGATTTATTTTGTGAGATTAATTTTTCTGCTTTTTCTGCTGATACTCTTAGCAACTGTGATACATTTTTTATGGCTTCAGTCTTTAACACTCCCTCCTGCAATTTACCGATGTACATAACTTTGTAATTAAATGGCATATTTCGATTCTTTTATAATTTCCTTATTTTAGTTAGTGCTAATATCATAAGAGCAGATCGCTGTTGGAATATAAGCAACAAATTAACAAGAGGTTTTTGGCAATGCAACTGGGTGATATGTTTCTGGCATAACCGCAAAATATTTTTTGCATTTATGCCCCTCTCATACAGAGTGATTCAAACACTCGCCCTCTGCTCCCGAGGAAGGCAGAATACTCAATAAACACTGGCTTTTACGTCTTTATCAATTCTCTGTGGTTGTCTCTCGTTGCTTTTCGTTACTTCAAATTAGTATATGTAATATAAGTTCACCGGCAAGATTTAGCGAGTCCGAGTGTAACGTAGTCGTGCGTACGAAACTCATGGATAGAGCTTTGTTTCATTTATCGTTTGAAGTGAAAAGAGGTTTATTTTTCTTCTTTGGGGATGGTAAACCTCTATAAAAATCAAAACCCGAAGGAGTTCTTATTGCCCATATTGTTTTTGGTCCAGGTAAGAGAATAATTTTTTTCCCTACTTGGAACAACTGAGTAGTTTTAGGATCGAAAGGCTTATTCTTCAGTTTATCTGTTTTGTAGACTGCTTTTATGGGAAATATTGTTAGACCAATATAAACTGCAGCAATTGCAGCAATTGAATTTTTTGTTGCTTTATTCATTTTGTCCTTTCTTACGAGTTGATTTGATGTGACTGTTATCACTAAGACCCTAACGCTAAGTTAGCCAGTTAGGATGTTGCAACTTTATTCGCTGGAATTGAGTGGTTCCATTTTGGTTATTTTACTACACCAAGGAAGGAGACCAGAAAAAGTTATCCACAATGAAAATACTAAAGCCACAATGCAAGAAGCTATAATTATGTAATTGGTATTTTCGCTTGCAAATAAATCACCAGCCTGCCTAGCGGCCTCGGGATCCCCGTAATTTGCAAATCCCACAATAAGACCTCCACCAACACAAATTAGCAGGAAAGAAATTACAAGAGAGACAGGAATACAAAAACAAAATGTGACAATTCTTTTAAAGATAAGCATGACGCAAGTCCCTTTAGTTAAACTTTTTTAAAAATATAAAAGCAGTGATAGATAAACAATTCAGATTATCACTTCTATATATTAGTTTATGCCGACATAATTAAACTCAAAAACCCTACATCATTTCCTAACCTAAAACAAGTGGAGAATGAAATCTAGAATATTATCGATAAACCTAATGGATTACAAGGTTATCGGCTGCATAACTTTGTGTATTTATATTTAATAAAATTTAGCTAATTTGAACCTATGTAACTACTATTTAAATTTATTTACGCACGGTAGACAACTCGCAAGAAGTTGCGTTAAAATAGCTAGATGGGGTTTTATTTTAAGAAAAGTAATAACATATTACTAAAGCACAAACGAAAAAAAGCACTCTCAACATTAAATGTCGTAAGTGCTTTTTATTCTAGTGGTCGGGGCGGAGTGGTTCGAACACTCGGCCTCCTGCTCCCAAGGCAGGCACGCTCAATAAAGAAGGTTTAGGCTTAAGCAATTTTCTGTGGTTGATTATAGTATCTTTTCGTTGCTTCAGATTAGCCTGTGTAACGTTTGCTATAACCGGGGTTCGAGCGGCGCAGCTACGCGGCAAAAAGATCTAAAATTTATGTATACTCTTAGCAAGTTCTTAATTACGAGAACTTACAACAAGAAGGAGTATACCATGAACGCATCAGAATCAAAACGATTTGATGCTCTTTATGAACGTCATCTTAAACTATTAAAACTTCAGGGTAAAAGTAAGAGTACCATTGATTGTTATTCTCTAGCTGTTAGGAGGATTAAAAATTACTTCAACTGTTGCCCTGATTAATTAACTGTAAAGCAGAGACAAGATTATTTTTCAGATTTCGTTGAATCACATTCTTGAAGCACAGTGAAGATCGATAGACTTGGCTTGATGTTCTATTGGAAGCACGTTTTACAGGAAGATTTTCAATGGCTTGATAAGGTGAAACCTAGGGAAATAAAACCCATACCTGACATTCTCACACCAAAAGAAATTAATAAACTTATATGTGCTACCAAAAAAAACTAGACACCGTGTTTTTCTATTGGCAACTTATTCCATGGGGCTTCGTTTAACAGAGGCATTGTCACTGCAGGTAAATGCCATATGAACTACGAACACTAATAATCAAAAAAGAGCATATGTTGGATTCAAGAACATGCTTAGTAGGTGCCTCTTTGGGGTATACCCGAGAAAGCATGACCTGAGCAAGGGATAGAACAAATACGTCACACAGATAACACCTTAATGGTTAAAGGGCAAAGTAGTAGTAGTACAATCTACCTAACCAGCAAGACCAAAATGTCTGCCAATAGCCACAAGCGCCAAGCCAAGTAAAACCGTAACAGAAAGGCTTTTGCTTTTTACTGATACTGGTATTACCAAAACTGATACCCAAAGAAATAGATTATTAAAGCCAAGATCAATCTGTTTATCTGGAGAAATTAGTGGCGGAATCAACATGGCTGCCAAAATAGCTGGTGGTATATACCGCAACCATGAGACAATTAATGGCGAGAATTTCTTACCACTTAAAAATAAGATAGGTAAGCATCTTGGCAGATAGGTAACAAGCCCCATACCGACCATGGTTATTAAGATTTCTGTTTGATCCATAATTCAATCCCCAAACCCACGCTTGCTGAGAAAATTGTTGCGACAATTACATAGGACTGCTGCCAGCCTGCCATATACAATACAGTTGCGACACCACCTGCTAAACAGGCAACAAAGGTCTTTATCCAGCCGATACATTGCCCAACTAGTAAACCGATGAACATAGCTGAAAGAGCATAATCCAGGCCAAATGGTTTAATGTCTGAAATTAAATCGGCGGCAAAAACACCTAATACAGTTCCAATAACCCAAGAAAACTGTGCTGTCATATTAACAGATAAAGTTTCAAGACAAGTATTGTTCATCTCTTTTAAACGAGCCGAATGCAGAGCGAAGGTTTCATCTGTCAGCTCATAAGCAAAAAATGCCTGCCAATATTTATTCCATCTAGAGAGATATGGTGCAAGGGAAACGGCCATCAATGTGTGGCGAAGATTGACTATAAATGTTGTCAAGATCACTGCCGCAGGTGATGTTCCAGATGCGAATAACCCCACAGCAATGAATTGTGCAGATCCTGCAAAAACAATTATTGACATTAAAATTGTATTGGTTGCCGAAAGACCGCTTTTTTCTGCCAATACTCCATAAGCAAAGCCTATGGGTAAATAGCCAAGCACCACAGGCGTGGCTATTTTAATTCCGTTTATAACATTTTTGCAGGTTTGGCTCATAGTTACATTCTTTTGTAATAAGCGAGTGTACGCTCACGTGTCATGAGGGTTTTCCAATTTGGTCCTAGACAATTCTCCCAAAGCGGAACAAGGTTTAGAGCAGTTGTAACCATAAGCTCCATTTGCTCCTCGCTTAAGTCTTTTGTAAGTTCCCTTGGCAAGCTAATATCGTGCTTATCCATCATGAGCCTAAACTCTTTCACGCCTTCAGGGTATATATCCTCAAGATAATCAAAGGCGATACAACAACCAATTCCGTGGTGGATGCCCAAAACATATGAAAGACCGTAAGATAGGGCATGACAAGCTCCAACCTGAGAATAGGCAATGCTCATACCACCAAAATAGGATGCCATCATTAGCTTATCATTTTTTTCAGTATCTTCATCATCACCTAAAAAGACATCACGGCATAACTCGATGGATTTTTCTCCATAAGATTTACTAAAAGCGTTGTTAAATGTACCTTGTAGAGACTCAACATCATGGATATAGCAATCCATACCAGTATAAAACCACTGTTGTTTATCGATGCCAGCTAAAAGCTCTGGGTCAAAAATAATTTGGTGGAATAATGTATAATCAGAGTTAATACCTAATTTCTTTTCTGGCCCGGTAAGAATAGTAGTTCTAGAAATTTCGGCACCGGTTCCAGCAAGAGTAGGAACAGCAACATGATAAATAGAAGGAATTTCAATTAAATCCCAGCCTTGGTAATCAGCAGAAGAACCAGGATTGGTCAACATTAGGGAAATTGCCTTAGAGATATCCATGGCAGAACCACCACCAATACCAATAATTCCATCAGGGAGTACCGAGTTATACTTTTTAATTTGGGCAACTAAGGCATCAATATAAGATGTCTTTGGCTCTTCATCAACGTTGACCCTTAAAAGCAGATCTTTTCCCTCAATGGGAAGACGAGCTTCAAGTGGTTTACCCTCAAAAACATCATCAACTACAAACACCATATAACCATCATCAGTGATGCGTTTTTCTTTTAGTACATCCCCTAGCTGGTTAAAAGAACCACGACCAAACATAATCTGTGGGACAATCGCAAAATTCTTATACATGTTTTGCCTCTTAAAAATATTTTTATTAAATTACTTTGTTTAACATACTGGACACTTTGTAAGCATTAAGTAGCCACAATATTTAAGGATCAAATATTAAACAGGCATGATAACTAAGTCAATTTTTTATTAGCTTTTAATACTTCAAAACAAAGATAAAATTTATGCCAATCTAATATAGTATATTAAATACTATATTAGATACTCACCACCACTAAACTTTTCTCAATTCTTACAACAATGCCAGCCTCAATCATTTTCCCCACTGCGTTATCAAACAAAATTCTTCTTTCTTCCGCACTTTTTTTTATTAAGGTCGTTGCAACAAATCTCTCACAATCTTCTACTGATAAAGATCCACCAGATTTTTTTATATGATTAAAAAGGGAAAGAAGTAAAAAAATACCAACCATACTCCTTCCTAAAAAATACATAATGAAATATATACTAATAGTTAGAATGGCCAGATACCAATAATATCCTGCTGTAAGCAGGTTAACGGCAAGCCATGAAGTTAAAAACAAAAAGACCATAACCAATAGTAAATACGTAGCATATCTAAACTTTAAATTCATTTTCACCTAAAATTTTAAATTATTATAATTCCATGAATATACTATTTGATTTAGACGGCACACTAACCGACTCCAGTGAGGGTATCACAAACAGTATTAAATTTGCCCTACAAGAACTGGGATATAAAATCCCAGAACACGATGTATTAATGTCTTGTATTGGACCACCACTCATCACTAGTTTAACCACAATGCTTGAAGTGACAAACCAAGTAGATGCTGACAAATGTGTTCAATTATACCGAGAAAGATATATCAGTAAAGGTTATTTAGAGAACAAATTATACCCTGGGATTTTAAGCTGCCTAAGAGAGCTAAATGACCTAGGGCACCAACTCTTTGTGGCTACAGCGAAACCTCACCCACAGGTTCAGCCTATCTTGGATCATTTTCAAATAACAAAATATTTTACAGCATTCCATGGCGTCCATCCTGATTCTACACATAGCGACAAGTCTGGTTTAATCTCAAATATTATACAAGAGCATAAACTAGATAAAGATAATACAGCCATGATTGGTGATAGAAAATATGACATATCAGGAGCCGTCAACAACGATATATTAGCTATCGGTGCTGGCTACGGTTATGGTAGTAATGAGGAATTACAATTAGCAGGTGCAAATTATATTGTGAACAGTGAGTCTGAAATTCTTGGACTAGTTAAAAATCTTCAATTGTAATACACAATTGAAAAATCTATTTTACATATTTTTTATGGTCCTCAAATAGATTTTTAACCACTGTCACATACCTCTAAATTTGCAAAACCAACTAACTTTCTACCCAACAATTAAAAAAATAATGAGCCTAGACCTACACATACACTCAAATTACTCTGATGGCAGTTGTAGCCCTTATGAGTTAGCCGAGTTGGCTACTAAAAAAGGTCTTAAAGGCATTAGTATTACTGACCATGATAATATCGATTCAACTAAACATATTTCCGAGCTAGAACAGACGTTTAGTATTTCGATAATTCCTGGAGTTGAACTAAGTTTAAACTTTGGAGATATTTCAATCCATCTACTGGTGTATCTTTTTGACAGTACGAGCAAATATCTACACTCCTTTTTAACAAAAGTTCAAGACGGAAGAACATCAAGAAACAACAAAATGTTATCTGGTTTATATGATGAAGGATTAACAATATCAAATACTGAACGTGCTCAACTAGAAGCAAACAACCAACTAGGTCGCCCTCACATGGCAAGGTTATTAGTACAGAAAGGGCTAGCAAAGAACATGAATGAGGCATTTTCAAAATACCTAGTACTAGGATGCAAATCATACGTAGAACGCCCAGACATCCAATTAAAAGATGCCATGAAGGTTATTACGAAGGCAAAAGGACTAGCCGTCTTGGCACATCCACTAAGTAGCTCTATTTTTCGGCAAAACCTTGAACAAAATATTGAAGAGACGGCAAAGCTAGGTGTTCATGGTCTAGAGGCATATTATCCGACCCACTCTAAAAAATCTCGTAAAGCCCTTATCGCAATTGCGGATAGGCTTGACCTAGTTTTGAGCGGTGGGAGTGATTATCATGGCAGTTTTAGAGCTGGTACTCGTCTAGCTGGCGGCAAAAATGTCACTGTACCCTTTGACTTACTCGAAAAATTACAAAAAAGACATCAGGACATCTACCACAGTATTTAATTAAGCACGGAGCATATAATGAACAACCAATCTATATTAATCATCGATGATGAACCTAACTACCTTATTGTTATTCCAGAAATATTAAGAGATGAAGGTTTTGAAGTATACACTGCCGACAATGTTGAGACCGCCTTATCAATGTGTAAAGAAGTAGATCTTGATGTCGTCCTCAGTGATATGCAGATGCCAGGTAAAGACGGTATGGACTTCTTGCATGAAATTAAGGCCATCAACCCTGATTTACCTGTAATTATCATGACCGCTTTTGCCGAAGTTGAAAAAGCAGTAAAAGCGATGCAAGCTGGTGCGTTTGGTTATATTGCCAAACCTTTTGCCAACGATGAATTAATTGTAACTTTAATAAAGGCTGCAAAACATTACTCATTAGTAAATGAAAATAAAAGATTACGCAGTCAGTTAAAAACTGAAGACAACTTTAGTGGCATTGTGGGCAAAAACCCAAAAATGCAAAAAATTTACCAACTCATAAAGAAAGTTTCCCCTACTCCAGCCTCAGTTCTAATATCTGGAGAAAGTGGCACAGGTAAAGAGTTAATTGCACGGGCTGTACACAACAATAGCCCCCGTGAAGAATTACCATTTATTGCTGTTAACTGTGCTGCATTATCGGCAAATCTGCTCGAGAGTGAACTTTTCGGCCATGAAAAAGGAGCGTTCACTGGTGCTGCCACCATGAGGAAAGGACGTTTTGAAACCGCACACAAAGGCACAATTTTTCTAGATGAGATAAGTGAAATACCTCTAGAATTACAATCAAAACTTTTAAGAGTGTTACAGGAAAGAAATTTTGAAAGGGTTGGCGGAAGCAGTACCATTAAGGTCGATGTACGAGTGATAGCCGCCACCAACAAGGATCTTAAAGAAGAGGTATCAAAAGGTGCATTCCGAGAAGATCTTTTCTATCGATTAAATGTTATTCCTTTAAACCTGCCACCGCTTCGAGAAAGACTTGACGATTTACCACTGCTCGTCGATTTCTTCATAAACAAATACAAGAAAATATTAAATTTGGACAAACTGTCCATTTCTGATGAGGCGCTTAAATTACTTCTCAGACTTAATTGGGATGGTAATATACGTGAACTTGAAAACACAGTGGAACGAGCAGCTATTTTGTGTAATGATAGCGTTATTGATATTGAGGACGTCCAGCCTGAAATGATGCATACTAGTGACACCAATTGGCAGGAAGGTGTGGATATCAACAAGTTGATCCCTGAATCAGCTGATTTAAACGACGTTCTTTATGCTGTGGAAGAAAAGATGTTATTGCGAGCACTAGAGGACGCAAATAATGTTCAATCTCGTGCTGCCGATAAACTGGGTATAACCAAAAGTTTACTGCAATACAAACTGAAAAAATATAATATCAAAAAGAAAAAATAAATCCTGGATTTAATTTGTAAGTACAGCTCTTATCAAAATGGATTAATGGTCTGCCCTACTCTAAACACAGATGTAAGCAAACCACCTCATTACCTTTGGTGTAGTCAGATGATGTAGCGATTAACTTAAAGCTTTTACTAAAAGCATTACTCTCTCATTGACATGGATTCTATAGCCGTTATAGCAGGTTTATTCCTTTTGTTTCTTTTCATAGGTGCAATTCTTGGATGGATTTCTTATTTCAAGCATCAACATCTACAAACCAAAGTTGACACCTTAGAAAGAGAACTTCATCAACGTAAAACAACACAGTTGCAAGAAGCTAAAGTTGAACCAGTGCAGGAGGAACCTACCACTGTAAGGCAAGAGGTTATTGTAAAACCTCCTACTTTAGTATCCAAACAAACTACACCACAATTTATAGCACCAAAAATAAAAACAGAGCCCCCAGAACCAACAGCTCCCATCCAAAAGAATGAAAACACGTTTTTTGCCAATTTACTGGAAAACTGGATGGTATGGTTAGGTGGTTCTTGTGTAGGACTGGCTGGCATTTTTCTAGTTAGATATAGCATAGAAGCCGGATTATTAGGACCAACCCAAAGGATAATTGCTGCAATTATTTCAGGTATTAGTCTTCATGTACTAGCCGAATGGCTGAGAAGAAAAACTGGAGAAGCTCATCCTACATTTGCAGCTCTTGCTGGTGGGGCGAGTATTATTCTTTATGCTGCAATGCTGGCAGCCCTCCATCTTTACAATCTGTTAAGCCCAGGATTTACTTTTGCAGTTCTAGCTATAATCTCAATTTTAACAATGATACTTGCTTTACAATCTGGTCCTGTTCTCGCAATTATTGGCCTGTTGGGCGGTTATATTGTCCCCATCTTGGTTTCAAGTGATAGCGGTAACATTGTTGGAGCAATGATCTATACCCTTATCATTAGTACATCCGCACTTTTCCTAATGCGCTATGTCTATAGATCATGGCTTTGGTATGGAATGCTGGCAGGTACTTTAGGCTGGTGGCTTATTTCATTAACGAGCGTGCAAGCGAATGATTTTCGAGGGATCTACTTAGCAATTTTTGCATATTCAATCCTTGCAATACCTACTTTTGATTGGCTATTAATTAAGGGTGGTGAGGTTCGAGAAGATCTACAAAAGAAACCACTGCTATTGCAACTTGCTCAACCTGTACCGTTGAGTTTAATTCTAATCATAATTGCCCATGCTGTTTCTATAGCCTTTGAATCTTTTAATAGCTTATCGTTGTTTTTGTGGTCCCCACT
The DNA here is from genome assembly GCA_051531995.1 of Desulfotalea sp. Taxonomy (GTDB): domain Bacteria; phylum Desulfobacterota; class Desulfobulbia; order Desulfobulbales; family Desulfocapsaceae; genus Desulfotalea. The sequence continues at coordinate 467,991 of JAOPTU010000004.1, read as the reverse complement.
TATCTTCATAGTATTATGGGCTTGTGGTCATAGAACAACTTTTTCCAAATTTTTCCCGTGGCTATCTCTCATTGTTCAATGGTTTGCATGGCTTTACTGTGGCCTTACGTCTGCTGGCAAAGCATTACAATTCCGTGGCCTAGGAGTCGACCTACAACAAGACTTTCTATATTACATAATAGGCATGGTTGCCATTTTCAGTGGGATGAGTTGGGTAGTCTCACGTGGCAGACAAAATTGTCATGCAAGAATTTCACTTATGTATCTGGCACCAGTTGTATGGTTTGCCCTAGGATACTTATTGGTAACTGATTTATCATCCAACTGGAAGTGGGGTATTGCTGGTGCAGCGCTAAGTCTTGTATATGCGGCTATAACTACCATTAAGCTCCAACGTAAAGATAGCACCGAGCATTGTATATGGCTAATAATTGCCAGCCATTTTGCCTTTTCTCTCGCAGTCGCTATGTTTTTCCGAGAAGCAACATTAACACTGGTTCTTGCAACACAGGTAGTTTCTTTAGTGTATGTCATGAGAACATTTAACATGAATGCATTGGAGTGGATCGTAAAAGGCGTCTTAGCATTGATTGTTGTTCGTCTAACCCTGAACCCTTGGCTTTTGCATTATCCGCCAAACATTCACTGGTCGTTATGGACTTATGGTGGGGCTGTAATTTGTTGTGGATTCGCTACCTTGCTAGTTGCACCAGAACACAGGCTTAAGAAATGGCTTGAAGGAGCAACATTACATCTCTTTGTTTTATTTTTTGCCGCAGAAACAAGATACTGGCTCTATGATGGGCAGATATTTATTGATAAGTTTACATTAACAGAAGCGGCTATTAATACAGTTTTATGGTCGGGGCTTGGGTTGGTTTATTATTATCGTTCCCTGACAAATAGTTTTCTAACAATGTATTACACCTTTTGTTCTAGACTCTTACTCTGTTTAGCCATTGGCAATTACACTCTTGCGGTTACACATTTGAACCCATTGGTGGAATTTGGAAGCGTTGGCACAACTCCTATCTGGAATCTTCTCTTACTTGCCTATGGAGCGCCGTTGGTAATGGCATGTTTATGTCTAGTATATTACGACAAGAATTATCGCAAGTTATCAGCTGTGATGACGGGAATTACATTTTTTGTATTTGTGAATATGGAAATAAGGCATTTATGGCAACCAGAAATGTCTACCTATTTACCTGTTAGTGATGGTGAATTGTATACATATTCTATTGTTTGGCTCGCTATAGCAATAGCTACCATATTGTTTGCAGCCAAAAACGCCTGTACCAGTGTTTATAAAATTGGTATGGCGTTACTACTTGCCGTAATAGGTAAAATATTTCTTATAGATATGTCAGATCTAGATGGCCTTTTACGAGTTGCCTCATTTATGGGACTTGGCTTATCTCTCTTAGGCCTTGCTTATTTATACCAAAAAATATCGAATATTCCGTCATCTGAATAAGCCGCAGTCGGGATAAGAGACTGTAAATATAATTCTGCAAATACCCATTGTTGGTTAATATCTCATTAAGAGAAAAAACAATGGGTATTAGAATGAATAAAGAAAAGCTGAAGGATTTAGCACTGGCTATTTCACCTTAAACTGACTCACAAGACCAGTCTGCCCACCCGCCAACATAGTCATCTTATCGGCTAAGTCCTTTATTCTACCACTTCCATCGGAAATGCTGTTCACTGCCTTGTGAACCTTCCCTATATCACTGGTTATACCCGATGCTGCTCCAGAGCTTTTTGTTACATTCATTGTAACTTCGCTAATCCCTAGGGACGTCTGGGCAATGTTTTCAGCTATCTCGTTTGTGGCATTAGACTGTTCTCCAACTGTCGTGGTTATATCAATTACTATTGTATTGATACTACCAATGATACTGGTAACCTGATCAATGGCTTCGACTGTCGTAGATGTTGTACCTTGGATTTCCTCGATCTGCTTCTTGATATTCTGAGTAGCTAAAGCAGTCTGCTTGGCGAGTTCTTTGATCTCATGGGCTACAACAGCGAACCCTTTACCAGATTCACCAGCCCTGGCTGCCTCTATTGTCGCATTCAGAGCCAAAAGGTTCGTTTGTTCAGAAATTTCAGTTATGGCCTCAGTAACCTTATTTATTTCTATGACTTTAGCAGCCATCTGATTCATGGAGCTTGTCGCTGTTTTTGATTGCGCTACCGCCTGTTGCGAAACAGTATTAGCAGTTTCTGAATGCTTTACCACATCCTCAATCGAGGCGGACATTTGTTCAGTCGCCGCTGCAACCATATTAGCATTGGCCGAAGCTTCCTCCATTGCTGCTGCGACATCTATGAGATTGGAACTTAATTCTTTTGCAGCTGAAGAAACATTACTTGATCGATGATTGGCATCGTCAGCGTTTGTATTAAACTCGGTTGCCAGTTCGAGAAGATTACGGGCTGAATCATCAATTTTACTTGAATTTCCAATTAACTGCCGAATAATCACCTGTAGTTTTTCAATAAACGTGTTGAACCACTCACCCAATACGCCGATTTCATCTCGACTTGAAACCAGTAGACGTTTGGTGAGGTCGCCCTCCCCTCGGGCTATATCTTTCAAACTTAGCACAGCTGCATTAAGTGGCCTGGTGAGTAATTGGGCAAAGACAAAAGACCCAATAAGAACAAAAGCTACCAGTGAGACCAATAAAACTGCTAGGAGGTTGCCATTTCGTTGGAGACTCAATCTGAACGACTCAGACAGCGTCCTAATTTCTCCGTTATCCTTGGTGATGCTAGTACTGACCTCTCTCCCCTTGTTTAACTGCCCGGAAACCTCCTGGATTTTTTCGACTTCTACTGCAAGCTCATTTGTAAATTGATTCATACTTTTTAAAGCAGCCGAAATTCCAACCAATGCTTCACGTTTGATACTTTCCTGAACTTCAGTTATACCGTCAGCCACATCAGCAACCAAGTATTTTGTATCATCCTCCGGAAGATCGTTGTAGGCCTCATTAATTAATTCCATGAGTTCTGTCATAGTATCTGAGTTGGACTGCATTTTTCTCGATACTATCTGAATCCTCATTTTGGTTTTTTTTATTGATTCAGCGGTTTGTGCCATACTAACGGCTACTTCTGTCATCATTTTGTCTGATTTGGTCAAACTTTCTTCCGCGGCAGTGGCGTTATTCACCCCTGAATTAGCTTTATCGACGATTTGCAAAAAACCGTCACTGAGACTACTGGATGAGTAGGTGGTAAGAGCCAAAATTGTAGAAAGGAGAACAGTAAGAACTAGGCTGATAATAAATAATTTGAATTTAATCGACATAAGTTACTCCTTAATCAAGCCTCTATTTATGATTTAATAAGCTCTGTCTACACCAATATAGAAACAATGCTGGCAAATGATTAATTGCCAGCAATGCTCAATTTGCTAGTTAGCATTTGCAAACTTCATTAATTTATCGTTTATGTATTACTTAGCGGATTCTTTTTCATACATTCCCACAGCAATATTCATCTCTTTGAGTAAGGGCAAATTGGCTTTAGCAACAGTCTTGATTTTCTCTTTAGGAATTGAGGTAGTGGAAGGTTCAGCACCGAATGAAACAATAGGTTTGAATTTTACCCAAAGCATATCGATTTTTCCTAACTGTTGCCTGATTTTTGGATTTTCGGTAGCAGGAAGATCCAACGTATCGTCACCGTCAAGGAGACCTTTGAGAGTTCTCTCAAAGAGGCTGTAAGTCTCAAGAAGGTTAAGCTTGTTATTTTCGATATCATGCCCATAGGCAATCAGTAAAAATTCTTTACTCATTTTTTGTGAGAGCATCCGCTGTTTTCCGGACAGGTTGATAGTGACAGCTAAACTTGGATCAGACTGAAGGCCTGCCTTACTTGCATCTTTTTCATACAAGAGAACACATTTGTTCATTTGCTTTAACAATGGCAGGTTTTGACTTGCCACTGCCTGTAATTGCACTGGTGTCACCTTACCGTGCGCGAGGATTCCCTGAAGTACTTCATTGAAATCTATCCATATTTTTTCAATTTTACCGAGTTGATTACGAATGCGACCATTTGTGGTTGGAGGGAGTCTTAGTTCTGTATTGCCGTCTTTCAAGCCCTTAAGAGTTTTATTAAACAACTTTGCAGTTCCTTGCAGATTTTTCAGGTTCTCTTCTTTATTTACATCTAAAGCTATGAGTACTACCTCTTTGCTCATTTTCTGGGAGAGCATCCTTTGCTTACCAGATAGGTTAAGTACAATTCCATACTCAGCGGCAGAGGGACCTTCAGCAAAACACTGTGATTGAAAGGCGACAAGCAAGACGACTACTGCCAATGAACTCCTGCATATCATCGTTTCAATGACAGTTGCTTTTCTTTTGTTCATTATTTTCTCCTGGTAAATAGGATACGTTTTAGAGATTCTCCTAGAGAAGATAATTCTATGTAATCTCCTGTTATTGTCTCAATCAAAGTTACTCACTGATAAAATTAAACACTTTTAGTAAGGTACAAATCAATCTTTTCTCAATATAAGTGAAAAGACAACTTGACTCCTTATGCACTCAAGCTCTCTATCAAGTCATCCTGCAAGAGGGATCGCCATGGATACTCTCCATCTTGCAAGTAGTTTACAGGACACCATGCGCAGACATCCATCATTGCGTTAATCAATTGTTGCCATCACTGAATATTAAGACGATATATCGGGCTATTATAAATAGAAAAAACCAGATACCACAAGTAGCACTAGGAAGTATATCTCTTACTGTCAGTTCACAACAAAAAGATAGTTTCCGCGCTCACTGTCTTCAAAACATCAACATATTCCTAGCAACTCTAGAGGTATGCCAGCAGTCTCTCAATTACTTGAAGGTAGGCCCAGCCAACATGACCAGTAATATCTTCAACGAGACAAACAGTCATCAATCAGAATACGAAAAAGCCTCAAAAAAATAAAACCCGCAGGGTAGAGAAATTTATTACGAGTAGAGATTGCTCTTTAGGCTCAAACAGATAATTCTTATTCTTTTTGATAGGTTTTGAAGTGGTATAAAAAATGGACACAAAGTTAAGAGCGAATAGAATATTCAGCGGAGGTGTGCAAATGAATAAAAAGGCATAGAGAAAAATACGGTTTTGAATTTTATAGCTGAAAACATCAAACTTTTTTACAGGTCATGGATACGAAAAAACATAAAGGTAGCCAAAAACCTAGGGATTCATGATGTAGTTCTCAAAAGAATATTAAGTCAGCTAAAATCTGATATTGCTCTTACTTCTCAGTGTACTGAAGCAATACTCTTCGAAAGGCAAGTATTTGAAGAGTAAAAATAACGTTGGGGAATGGATCTCAAAATATAAAAGAAGACACCTGCAATTAGCTAACGATAATAATACTGGATTTGCTCCAGTATTATTACAGAAACATACCTCGTATATCCTTACCTTGATGAGAGGTACAGGCTAACCTTACTATTAAAATATTCAAACAACGCCGCAATCACTCTTACCACCATTAATTTTATCTAGTCCATGGGCTAGAGCAGGAAGAACGACTTCAATATTCTCCCGGGCAGCCTTTAAACTTCCCGGTAAATTTATAATTAAGCTGGTTCCCCTAATACCACTTACACCTCTTGACAACATAGCGTGTGGTGTTTTCAAGAGACTTGCCGCACGCATGGCTTCAGAGATGCCAGGAGTCAACTTGTCAACAACCTCTAGGGTTGCCTCAGGAGTTAGGTCGGTGGGGGCAACTCCAGTTCCTCCAGTGCTCACAATCAAATCTATACCGTCATCACACATACGAGTTAATTCAGCCACAATTTGCTGATGATTATCGCCGATAATTTTATATTCTGCCTTTCTATAACCTTCTTCTTCCAAACAATTCACCAAATACGGACCGCTGGTGTCTTCTCTTAAACCTTGGGAACCTTTATCACTCAAAGTCAAAACTGCAAAACTAAAAAGTGATTTGTCAATTTTATGCTTACTCATTTATTTCCTCATCAAAAAAAAAGAACCCCCAACCTTGCATCATAAGAGCAAGGCAGGGGGCATTTAAATTATCATAATGTACTAATATTTATTCACTGTTGTGGGCGGCTACAATTTTATCAGCAATTTGATTTGGAACTTCCTCATAATGTGAGAAATATATCTCAAATTGACCCAATCCACCTGTCATAGAAGTTAACTCAGTGGCATATGTTTGTATCTCTGCTTGAGGTATCTGGGCTGAAATAATTTCATGCTTACCATCGGAATCCATACCCATAACCTTACCTCGCCTAGAGTTAAGATCACCCATTATATCACCGACGTGATCCTTACCGACTTTAATTTCCATATTCATATAGGGTTCTAAGAGAACCACACCAGCTTCCTCTGCACCTTTTTTAAAAGCCATGGAGCCAGCAATCTTAAATGCCATTTCAGAAGAATCAACATTATGATATGACCCATCTACCAAAACGATTTTGACATCTATACAAGGGAAACCAGCTATAACACCTTTTTCCATCGCCTCTTGGATACCTTTATCGACGGCTGGACGATATTGTTGCGGAATAACACCACCAACAATCTTATCGACGAATTCATAATGCTCACCAGGTAATTGTGAAATTTCGATTGTACAATCACCATACTGTCCTCGTCCACCAGATTGTTTCTTATGTTTACCTTGAACACGAGCACTGCCACGAATTGTTTCCATATAAGGAATCTTAGGTGTATCAAGAACCATTTCTACACCAAATTTTCGCTTAATTCTAGAACCAACAACATCCAAGTGAACCCTTCCGACACCAGATAACAATACTTCTTTGGTTTGCTCTTGCCGCGTTAGAGCTAAAGTTGCATCCTCATCTAGCATACGAGTAATAGAGGAAAACAACTTTTCCTCGTCACCTTTCCCAGCACTAACCGCGAAAGAAATAACGGGCTTTTTAGCTTCTGGAATATCTAAAATGACCTTGTTATCTTCTTGACACAATGTATCACCTGTAGCAGTTGACTTTAATTTAGCCACCGCCACAACCATACCAGGCCCAGCACTGTCAACTGGCTTTTGCTCTTTTCCTTCAAGCACATATAGCTGACCAAATCTTTCGGACAATTTCTGATTAGCATTATAAAAACTATCTCCATCTAAAATACCGCTAACCACTTTAAAAATGGTCAATCTGCCAGCATATGGATCCGCCATAGTTTTAAAAACAATACCAGTAAATGGTCCATCATTCTTAACTTCAACTTCTTTTGGCTCATCAGAATCAGGGTCAATACCGATCAAAGATTCGGCAGCCAAAGGAGATGGCAGATACTCACTTACTATATCAAGAATTGCAGAAGTACCTTGGTTTTTGGTCGCAGCACAAACAAAAACAGGAAAGACCTTGGCCTCAGCAATACCGGCCTTCAAACCAGCAATTAAATCTTCCTTAGTTAGCTCACCCTCTTCTAAAAATTTTTCGATAAGATCATCATCACTTTCTGCTACAACTTCCATCAAATATTCTTGACTAAGGGCAATATCATCTTCCATACCTGTTGGAATATCTGTTTCTATCGATTTACCGGTCTCTCCATCAAACAAAAAAGCTTTACCTGAAATTAAATCGACATAGCCTTTAAAATTTTCTTCTTCACCAATAGGCAGTTGTATAGGTACAGGGCGGATAGGCAATTCAGCCTTAATTTCATCAATAGTACGACTAAAGCTTGCTCTTTCACGATCCATTTTATTAATGGCAATAACAAATGGTTTACCTTGCTCGACAACCATTTCGGCAAATTTAATAGTCTGCCCTTTAACACCAAGTACTGCTCCAATGACAAAAAGGGATGAATCAGCAACATTACTGGCAAATATGGCTTCATTTAAGAAATTATCGTCACCTGGTGTATCGCAAATGAAAATTTTCTTTTTATTCCACGTATAATTGTGAAAACTTGCATTAATAGAAATATTCCTCGAAATTTCTTCATCATCATAATCCATTACAGAGCTACCATCGTCAACCTTGCCTAAACGATTTATTATACCAGCTGTATATAACATGGCCTCTGCTAGAGAAGTTTTTCCGCAGTTACCGTGTCCAACAATTGCAATGTTTCTTACCATATTTGTATCTTGCATCTAAATCTCCTCATAAATCGACGATTGATTATGCTAAAAATTTCTATGGACTATGATTTAAACTTCTTATTTTTTTAACTGCCTCCTTTGATGACATTTTAAACTCCACCAAGGTGAAATTTATCGATCTGGAATTCATTGTTAATATTGAGTTATTATTTCATTTAGTAATAAATATATTCTTTTTAAATCAGATATTGTCAAGACTCTTTGTTCAACTCTAATAACTTTTTTGCAATTGCAGATTTTAGCGAAATGAAAGATTAGAAACGTGATGAAAAACTAGCATTTATTTTTTTTTAGCAGTATCATTTACAAAGACTTTTCATTCCATTCCTTCCTAAAATTAATTCCCTTTCATGACTAATAAAATAAAATCATCAAATATAGGAAAATCTGCGGCCGTTGTGGGGATTGCTGTACTTTGTAGCCGCTTACTTGGGCTAATTCGCGAACAAGTATTTGCTGGTCTTTTTGGCGCTGGCTACTCCTACGATTCCTTTGTCGTCGCTTTCCGTATCCCCAATCTGCTTCGTGACCTTTTTGGTGAAGGAGCCCTCTCCGCTGCCTTTGTTACGGTTTTCGCTAGTTATGATACAACAAAAAGCAAAGAAGAAACCTGGCAACTTGCCTCAAACATTCTATGCTTTTTTGCCATTTCACTAAGTTTACTCGTCCTAGCCGGAATATTTTGTGCTAAACCAATAGTTTTACTCCTCGCGCCAGATTTCGCTACAGTAACAGGCAAAGTTGAACTAACCACCCTGCTTACCCAGATAATGCTACCATTCTTAGTTTTTATCTCTCTTGCAGCTGTAGTAATGGGCATGTTAAACACCAAGGGGAAATTTTTTATGCCCTCTATGGCATCAAGCTTTTTCAATCTTGGCTCTATTATAATAGGTGGGGCGCTGGCTATTTATCTACCTAAATATGGGTATCCAGCCATCATAGGTATGGCAATTGGTTCCTTAGTAGGTGGCTTTTTACAACTAGCCTGTCAATTGCCTAGCCTCAAAGGTGTTGGTTTTAAATTTAGGCCAAGATTAAAGTTAAATGATCCTGGTTTAAAAAGAGTTTTAAAACTTATGATCCCTGCCACAATTGGTCTCTCGGCCACCCAATTAAACATTTTTGTAAACACCAACTTCGCTTCCACCTGTATTGAAGGGTCAGTGTCTTGGCTCAATTATGCATTCAGGCTTGTGCAGTTACCAATTGGTCTTTTTGGCGTTGCTCTTTCCATTGCCATGCTACCTCTTTTAGCTAAACAAGTAGCTGCAAAAGAACTGGGCAAAGTCAAGGAAACCATGATTTCATCGCTTAGTATGGTTTTTGCCCTTACCATACCAGCAAGTTTTGGATTAATATTTTTAGCAGAACCTATTATCAAGTTGATTTTTGAGCATGGCGCTTTTAGCAGTAGCGACACTTTAGCGACCGCCCAAGCATTGAGCCTCTATTCAGTTGGACTATTTGCGTATTCTGCTAACAAAATTCTTGTTCCAGCTTTTTATGCCATCAACAAGACAAAATTCCCAGTCATAGCAAGTTTTATGTCAGTTGCAATCAATATGATTATTATCAATCTAACCATAGAACAGTACCAACATAAAGCTATTGCCCTATCAACATCCTGTACAATGATTCTAAATTTTGTTTTCTTATTAATTGTTTTACGATGCAATATGGCAGGACTGCCTTTAGGGAAGTTGTTTAAAAATATGCTCAAGATAACCGTATCGTCAGGCTTTTTAGTAGCAGTTCTATATTACAGTAAGGAGAACATAAAACTACTAATGTCCGATGTTTTATGGCAGCAAAGTCTTACTTTATTTACAGTAATAATTCTCGCCACGGCCATCTACGGGGCTGTCCTTTACAAACTTGGCCTGCAAGAATTAACAATAATGGCAGACAAGTTAAAAAGTAAATTCGCTAGGTAAACGACTCAGGCCTACTATCCATACCGTAAAACTTTTCAGCATGACAAATTGCCTCAGACAAGTCTTGGCTACTTTGCACTTTAGACGCTAAATGGTGTCCAAATGGATGATTACTTGCTAGATAATGGGTAAACTGCTTAATCCTAGATAATCTTTTTTCGATAGCGAAATTTTCTTTCACCTGCTGTAAAAACCTGAAATAAATACTCGCCGGATCTTTATCTATTTCGCCCATATTTTGCTTATATATCTCTTCTGCAATTTCAGCAAATAACCAAGGTTTCTCGACTCCGCCTCTGCCAATCATGAGGCCATCTGCACCTGATCTCTCAAGACAGGTCCTTGCATCAGAAACTGAAAAAATCCCACCATTAGCAATAATAGGCACTTTAACCGCTTCTTTAACTTGTCCAATCTCATGCCAGCGAGGGCGGCGACAAAACTTTTCTCCATGATACCGTGCATGGATGGTAATTAACTCTACACCTTCATCTTCAAGCATTCGTGCAAATTCAATAAGATCATTTTCTTTGCCTGGGTGGCCAAGTCTAATTTTAGCCGACAAAACTAACTTTGTATTCTTTCTAAGTTCTTTTACCACTCTTTTCACACGTGGTAAGTCTTGGGCTAAAGCAGCACCGGCCCCACCTTTTTTAACATTTGGCGCTGGGCAGCCTAGATTAAGATCAATACCTGCACCATCTAGTGATTCAATCTTAGCAACAGCTTTTGCAACATAGGACTCATCACCAAGAAAGAGTTGGTAAAAAAGTGGATCATCGATATCAGTTTTATGTAAATAAGCTGAAAACAGTGGGTTTTCACTCGGTAACCTCTTAGCAGCAAGCATTTCAGTAAAAAACAAGCCGCAACCGCCAAGTTCTGCAATTAATGAACGTAATCCGCAGTGAGATAAGCCAACCATTGGCGCAAGAGCCAGCGGTAATTCTAAGTGGAAATCATCTCGAATGGTTAATTTAGGAATCATTTTTTTAGTAATAAAGAAAGTTGTTCTTGTGGGATACGTGTAAGAAATGAAATATGCACAGTTGAAAGGTCATAATTATTAGCATAATCTCTAATCGCTACTACTTGACCTGCTGCCTCTAGCTCACTAGTAATATGCAGGCTTATCTCACTATCAAGAAGAATATGTATATTTTTCAACATTTTTTTAGGAATCGTTATAGAAGCACCACTACTGGACAAATCTACTAGATAAGATTTAGTATCAATGTGCAAAGAGCTATACCCTAAGCCCCAAACAACATCTATTTCTTTTTTAATGTTAAACCGCTGACTCTGACGTCGTTCGCTGCCAGACATCTTAATGTAAGAAGGTATTCGGTGGTAACTCCGGCAAAATCTGAGCATTCTTTCATTAAGGGCTGGATGGACATTCACAAGCTCTTGAAAATCATCAACTTGCAGTGTCAAAACAGTACTTTCACAGCTTGTAAGTACCGATTCAGTGACAAGACCGGTGTTTAACATAGATAAATGGCCAAAGCTTTCGCCTACCATAAGTTTTTTTAGAAAAATACTTTTTTCATCCTCTTGGCTATACACCTGCAACTCACCCTCAAGCAAAAAGAACAAACACGGATTAAAATCCCCCTGTTCTATCAAATACTCTCCTTCCTTGTATTTTTCTTTTCGCATGATTTTAACCAGCTCTTGACATTCACTATTGCTAAAATATGCCCTAAGAATTGGTTCAATACTATTTAATAAAACAACTCTTGGGTTAGTATATTCCTCAATTTTTTGTAATAAGGTATCATATTTATCTTTATTTGCTGGATCTAGTTTTAATAATTTATCATGGATTAAAAGAACAGAGACATACTCTTGCTTTTCCAATAAAGATAATCCTTTATCATAGAACAAATTAGCTTTAAACGCCAAAGTTGCCTTACTATACGTATCACTAATTTCTTTTTCAACACCATCTGAAATAAGTTTTGCTTTCGCGATAGCACTTTCATCTTTATTTAGAATAGGTGCTTTAGGAATTGGTAAATTATGTTTTCGACGACGAATTAAAGGGCTAACAACGGACAGAGATCTATCAGCAAAATATTTCAACCTACTCAAGCGTGGTCTAGTATTACTTTCAACTTTTAGTTTTTCTAATATTTGTGCTGATTCAGTAGTCGCAATTTTCTCAAGAACAAGACAGTACGTAATCAAAAGTTCTTCTTCGTTAACTAAAGATTCAAAATTACGATACAGGTATTCTGATATGGGAGGTAGAATGTTAGAAGCATCAGATAATTGAAGAACTTCTATTAAAAGAATATTTTGTAGTTGAGAGTTTAATAGAGGTAAAAGTTCCATTAGGTTTTCAGCTTGCTTAACTCCAGTCATGGAGACAGCAGCACTAACTACTTCTTTTTGGACTATTAAATCAGTGTGTGAAGCATATGTTTTTATATCATCAAAATATGTAGCATCCTCCATCTCAGCATATATCCTGAATATGGTAGATAACTGTTTTCCATCAGTGGTATTGGCCAGGTTTTCTTTTAACATTGGAGCAATAATTTTTCCAAATTGAGGAAGAAACCTTATCAATGCATCTTTTTCTTTCTCAGCACCTGAAGATTTTAACTTTGTCAGCAAAGTGCGAACAGATAAATACCCAAAAGAGATTAAAGTAGATGCAATAATTTTCTTTTGTTCAGAATTAGAATAATACAAAATCCAAAGATTAAGAACATTCTCAGGTGTGGCAAACATTTTAAGAGATAAAGCCAACTCTTTTTTTATGCGTTGATCCTTAAACAGTATTCCTCTATTAATTCTATCAACAACTGCAAAAAAGATTGCCGTAACCTCAAACTGCTTTTTCTTCATCAAAAAGACAATTGCTCCAGTAACCCAGAGCGTAAATGTTCCCAATATTGGAAAATATACTTCCTCAGCTTGATACCAACGACCTATTTTCAAAAGGATATCTTTAATATCTAAATTTTTATTATCCAGGTTTATATCTTTTAACAGAGGGCAAAGAATAACCAAAACACGTTCACGTATTTTTTTATCACTTGCATCTAGCCCAGCAAGTAAGGAGTCAATCAACTCTAATTGCAATGTAGTATTAGTTTTTGCTAGCCACAGAAGTTCACCAACAACTTCCTTATTAAAAAGAAGGTATAAATTACCATCCCAAAAGGCATTTACTCCTTCAGTGAGGCGTATGGTTTTTCGTTCCCGCTCTTCCTGCTCCATACGCAAGCGAGTAATTTCTAAAGTAACAACCTGTTTATCGGGATCAATTTTCATTTTTCAAGCCTTAAAAGAAATCAAATTTGTCTCAAAACTAGTAGCCTCTTGACACCTAACAACCTAAACTGTAAATATACAAAGTTTTAAAGTTTTTATAGTTTACAATACATTAATAAATATTTACATGGGGCTTAAAATGCTAAGATTACATAAATATCTCTCTAGTTCTGTACTGCTAATGATTGTAAGTTTAGCCATTATATCAGTTTCGCATGCTACAGCTACTAAAAAAACGTCTAACACCAGATATGTAACAGATATTCTTACTATTAATATCAGGGACAAGATCAATCCACCCTATAAAATATTACAAAGAGTAAGTTCGGACCACAAACTCAAGGTTATTAAAAAAGAAGGTAAATACCTTCAGGTTAAAACAAATTCTGGTAAAATTGGTTGGATTTCTAAACAGTACACCACAAAGACAACACCAAAAGCTATAACCATTGTAAGACTAAAAAAGGAATTAGATCAGATAAAAAATAAAAGCACAGAAACAGTTGATAGCCAAGAGATAATCAAACTACGAGAAGCATTAACAACCAAAGATAAAGAAATTATCCAGTTGAAAAAAACAGGTAACAAGAACATCACACCCAATCAGGCCGTCGATAAGCTGACAAAACAAAATGAAACCTTACTAGCTCAAATTGTTCTGCTTGAAAAGAAAATCCAAAATAAAAGTTCAATGCCAGACCAACAAACAATAGCAAATTTAAACATCAAAACTCAAGCTGTTGATAAAAACCAAAATATTTATTTATTTTTGGCAGGAGCACTTACCCTCCTCTTCGGTATTATTGTCGGTAAAATCCCACGCAGGAAACAAAAAAGTCGCACTTTTTACAGTTAAGCCATAAGAAAGCTTGAATTTTGGAAATTTTTATCATAAGTAGTTAGTGCTTTTAAAATATAATATTCTTCACTTATTACAAGATTTCAAAAATAACTTAATAATTTTGCCACTTATCTAAAATATGAATTCTCGACGTATTGTTATCACTGGAGTTGGACTAGCTGCACCAAATGCTTCTAACTTATCTGAATTTCGCGAAAAAGTTCTTTCTGGAACTTCAGGGGTTACTGAAATTGATCTCAGGTATTTTGGCAAAGCCCCAGCAGGAATATGTGATTTCCCAGAAACCAAATATCGCAAGAAAAAAGATAACAAAAAAGGCACAAGAGCCGGATGTTTCGGTGTTTATTGCGCCCATGAAGCATTAAACGATGCTGGATTAACAGAAGATTTTTACGACAAATCCAGAACTGGTGTCTATATTGGCCTCACTGAGCATGGCACCATAGAAACTGAAAATGAGGTATATAATATATCTCAATATGACTATGACGTTAAATACTGGACACATCATCATAATCCTCGCACCGTTCTAAACAATCCAGCCGGTGAAATAACCCTTAGTCTAGGTATCACCGGCCCACACTATGTTATAGGAGCAGCCTGTGCTGCAGGTAATGCGTCGCTTATCCAAGCTGTACAAATGCTAAGGCTAGGTGAAGTGGATATGGCAATAGCTGGCGGTATATCTGAGTCTCCAGGTTCTTTTGGCATATTTGCAAGTTTTAAAGCACAGGGAGCACTTGGCTCAGCAGAAGATCCAACCAAGGCATCTCGCCCATTTGATAAATCTCGTAATGGCATTGTTGTCTCTGAAGGTGCCTGTCTATATATATTGGAAGATTTAGACAAAGCTGTTGCAAGAGGTGCAAAAATATATGGCGAAATAGTTGGGTATGCTATGAACTCAGATGCAAAAGATTTCGTCCTCCCTTACGCCCCTAGACAAGCTGAATGCATGAATCTTGCATTAGAAAGAGCTAATCTCAAAGCATCGGATATTGATCTAGTCAATACTCATGCTACTGGAACACCTTCTGGTGACATTGAGGAATGCAAAGCAATAAGAGCAGTTTTTGACAATTGCCCCAATACCTATATAAACAACACTAAATCGATTATTGGCCATGCGATGGGTGCTGCTGGTGTCCTAGAATTAGCAGGAAACTTATTATCCTTTGAAGATAATAAAATTCATCCTACCATAAATATTGACGAGTTAGACCCTAAATGCGAGTTACCTAATTTAGTCATCAACAAAGCCATAGAGGTTGAATCTGTTAACACAATTTTGAACAATTCTTTTGGTATGGTTGGGATAAATTCAACAGTGATCGTGAAAAAATATATACAATAGTTAAGACGCATTTAAAATAGTCGTTAAAAATATTCTATTTTTATGTTATAGACATCTGCTATTGTTCAAATTATTATTTTTTATTTTACTATTATTATAGATTGTGCGGAGAACTAGTTATGACCGATGAAGGAATCAAGGAGCTTATTCTTGATATTATTGCAGAAATTGATGACGAAGCGGAATTTGACAACTTAAACCCAGATGAACCACTAAGGGATCAGCTTGACTTAGATTCAATGGATTTTCTAGATATTGTGATGGAACTTCGCAAGCGCCATCAATTACAAATTCCAGAAGAAGATTACCCACAACTGGCAACATTAAATAGTTGTGTAATTTATCTTTCACCTCTTTTAAAAGACGTAGCATAAAGAATTCACCTACTAATCCCCCTCTTTCAGAGCCGGAGTCAAGTATGAAATTCCCACTGATTATTATCGGCGGCGGCCTATCTGGGCTAGCCGCCGCAATTCGTTGTAGCAGATTTATCCCAGAAGTTTTAGTCCTTGAACAGCATAGTCGTCTAGGTGGGCTAAACTCATACTACTATCGCAATAAAAGGCTCTATGAAACTGGTCTGCATGCTATTACTAACTACGCTGAACCAAAAGACAAAAAAGCTCCCATCAACAAACTTTTCCGACAGTTACAAATAAAAAGAGAAATACTTGATATTCGTCCACAAAAAAAGAGCCAAATACTTTTTAAAGGGCAAACAACACTATCCTTTTCCAATGATTTTGAGCTATTAACTAGTGAAATTGCCAACAAGTTCCCTCACTGTATCGACAATTTTTCATTAATGCTTGAGAGACTTGCAGAAGTAAACCCTTATCAACCAAGCCCATATATTTCAACAAAAGCATTTCTCAAAAACATACTAAATGATGAATTATTAGTAGATATGATTTTATGCCCACTAATGTATTACGGTTCGAGTGTTGAAAATGACATGGATTTATCACAGTTTGCCATCATGTTTAAATCTATCTACCAAGAAGGTATGTTCAGACCTGCTGGAACTATTTATGATTTCCTGTCCACCCTTGAGAAGAAAATAATAGACAATGGTGGAAGCATAAGAAAAAATACTGGGGTCAAAAAAATTCTTTTTGACAAGAAAAAAGCAAAAGCCGTAGAACTAGCAACTGGAGAAGTGATTGAGTGTGATTACTTGCTATCGACTATTGGCCACTACGAAACAATGAATCTCTGCAATGAAGCTCCAGTTAATAAAGAAATCAGCCAAAAAGGGCGTTTGGGATTCATCGAAACGATCTACCAGCTTCCCATTCAAAAAGCATCTGAACTCCCTAAAGATACAACCATTACTTTCTACAACAAGGCAAAAAAATTCAATTACCAGCACACAAACCTTGGTGCCGACTTAGAAAGTGGTGTTATTTGTTTTCCACAAAATTTCCAAAACTTGCCCCCAAATGAATATATGGAGGTGCGTTCGACACACCTAGCTAGCTTTGAATATTGGCAAAATCTAGCTAATCTCGGGGACAATAAGGAAGCGTACAATACTAAAAAAAGAGAGACCGCATTTCAATCAGCCTACAGCATCGAGGATTTAATTGGAAAATTCTACCAAAATGCTGTATATATCGATACTTTCACTCCCGTTACAATTAAACGATACACAGCCAAGATAGCTGGAGCAATTTATGGCGCTCCAAACAAAATCAAAGATGGAGACATCGGCTACAGTAACTTTTACCTAGCTGGCACAGACCAAGGGTTTCTTGGCATTATTGGCTCTATGTTGAGTGGCGTGTCCATTGTAAACCAACATATCTTGCCAAAACTGTAATCGACTAAGTCATATTAATTCCGCAGATTAAATCTGCATAAAACAAATTATTATCATGCCCGTACCTTTAAGTTCAGCTGCTGACTCATACGATATTGTTATAATAGGCTCCGGTTTAGGTGGATTAACATCTGCAAACCGCCTTGCTAGATGTGGCCACAAAGTTTTATTACTTGAGTACCACCATAGACTTGGCGGACTTGCCACATGGTTCAAGAGAAAGGGTCATATCTTTGATATATCCCTACATGGTTTCCCCCATGGTATGATAAAAACATGTAAAAAATACTGGAACAAAGATATCATGAAATCTATTGTCCAGTTAAAAAATATCGTATTTGATAATCCACAATTCTCTATAAAAACAACTTTTAATAAAGTTGATTTCAGTAATCTTTTAGAATCACATTTTAAAATTCCAAGAACTACTGTTAATAAATTTTTTGAGACAGTCATAGGTATGAACTTTTACGATGACCAATCCATGACTACTCGGGAGCTTTTTGAGAAATTCTTTCCAGGTCGCACGGACGTTCATCGTCTACTAATGGAACCAATCACGTATGCAAATGGGTCTACCCTTGATGATCCAGCTATCACGTATGGAATAGTATTCTCCAACTTCATGGACAAAGGAGTCTACACCTTTGAAGGTGGTACTGATAAGTTAATCCATATGATGACTGCAGAGCTTGAGAAAAATGGTGTGACCATATGCACCAAATCAAAAGTTGAACACATCATTGTTGAAAATGGCCGCGTTAAAGGAATTGAGGTTGCAGGAAGATCGATAAAAACAAAGGCTGTTGTTTCTAATAGTGGCATCACCAATACCATTCATAATCTTACTGATAGATCTTCTTTCTCTGATGAGTTTCTTGAAAAAGCCGACGGAATCAGAGTTAACAATTCTAGTAGCCAAGTATATTTCGGAATTAAAAATGGAGAACAGATTCCCGATGTTGGTGACCTTCTATTCACATCTAAAGCTGAAAATTTCAGCTCAGATGAATTATTAAAGATGGACACTAAATCTAAAACATTTTCCGTTTATTACCCAAAAACCAGACCCGGAAACAACAGATATACGGTTGTCGCTTCCATGAATAGTAGATACGATGATTGGGATAAATTAAGCGAAACTGAGTATCAGTCAAAAAAAGAAAAAATGATCACCACTAGCCTTGCAGATCTTGAAGGATATCTGCCTGGCGTAAGAGATAAAATTGATTGGATGGAGGCGTCAACACCTAGAACATTCAATAATTACACACTACATACCAAGGGAACGTCTTTCGGTACCAAATTTGAGGGTCTAGATATATCTCGCTCCATTTTTAAAGAACTACCTGGTCTTTTCCATGTCGGTTCTGTTGGAATTATTATGTCAGGATGGCTTGGTGCGATTAATTATGGTGTAATTGTTGCCAACGACGTAGATGCTTACGTTAGATCTTAACTGGGAATTCTTTTAATTTCTTATCTGCCACACAACAGGATTATAAATGGGAAAGTTTGAAAATAAAATTGCTCTAATCACAGGCGCACCAAGCGGAATAGGACGCGCTATTGCCTTAAGCTTCCTTGAGCAAGGTGCAACCGTAATTGGTGTTTATGGCGGCAATATAAACGCAGCCAAAGTCTTTGAAGAAGAATCTGCGGAACTACCTGGAAATTTATTCCTGTTCCAATGCAATGTAGCCAACAAGCAATCTGTTAAAGAGTTATTTCAAAAAATTGAAGATCAATTTGATTATATCGACATACTCGTTAACAATGCTGGTGTAAGACGTGATTCTATCCTAGCTCTAATGAAAGATGAAGACTGGGATAGCGTGATTGATATCAATCTAACCGGTACTTTTTCAATGTCAAAAGAAGCTGTTATGTTGATGATGAAAAACAAATTTGGAAGGATTATCAATATCACCTCCCCAGCCTCTCATATCGGATTCGCTGGACAGACAAATTACTCCGCCTCAAAAGCTGGTCAAATTGGCTTCACACGAAGTCTTGCTAAAGAGGTTGCCAAGAAGAAAATCACGGTAAACTGTGTATCTCCTGGATTCATCGCAACCAATTTTATCAATGATCTTCCTAAAGCCCAACTTGACGAATATAAAAAACTTGTGCCAATGAAAAGATTTGGTAAGCCTGAAGAAGTTGCCAATACCGTTCTTTTTCTTGCAAGTGATGAAGCTAGTTATATTTCTGGAGCTACCATAGAGGTAAGCGGTGGTTTATAATATGACTGATCTTGAGCAGATTAAATCCCTAATACCACACCGTGAACCTTTTTTATTGGTTGATAAAATAGTAAACTGGGACGCTGCAACTAAAGTCATAAATACTGAAAAAACCTTCCCAGCTAGTCTTGATGTGTTCAAAGGACACTACCCTGAGAAGCCCATAGTGCCTGGTGTTTTACTCAGTGAGTCGATATTCCAATCTGCAGCTTTATTGATGGGTTTAATTGACCAAAGCCACAAAGAGGAAAACCAAAAAAGCTTAGTTCCAGTGTTAACTAGAATTGGCTCCGCTAAGTTTAAAAGATTTGCTGGCCCCGATACTACAGTACAGATACAAGTTATAATTATTGAGGAAATTTCTTCTGCTACTGTATTCAAGGGAAAGATGAAAATAGATGGCAAACTAGCCCTACAAATAGAGTTCACATGTGCAATGGTTTCTGCTGACAAATAAAATCAGTATCATTACTTATTTTTCAGTAAAGCCCTATAGATGATGAGAGACAGAACACTGAACTCATTTAATGAAAACTCAAAAAAGCACCCATTAAATGAGTTACTAGCTACTGCAAATAAACCAAACTCTCATGATAATCATCAGGTGGTTCTAATCCCAACAAACAACAAATGGTAGCAGCTATGTTTGCTAAACCTGCATCCTCAAGCCCTGCCAGAGAAAAAGTATTTTCATCTCCATAATCTTTAATGATAACTGGCACAGGATTTAGAGTATGAGCCACCATGGGCAGTTTCTCACCATTTTTCTCCGTCCACATTATATCTGCATTCCCATGATCTGCGGTCAAAACAATTGTTCCACCAGCTTTTAAAACAGCGTCAAGAATACGACCAAGGCATAAATCTACAGTTTCAATTGCAATTCTTATTGCGGCAGGTACTCCAGTATGACCAACCATATCTGGATTAGCAAAATTTAAACGAATGAACCGGCTCTCTCCGCTGACCAATTCTGCTAAAACCTTTTCGGTGATCTCTTCAGCTTTCATCCACGGTCGCAAATCAAACTGGATTTTATCAGATTCTATCTCTTCATATTTCTCAAGATTTTCATTAATATAGCCAGAGCGATTACCGTTCCAAAAATAGGTTACATGGCCAAATTTTTGAGTTTCTGAAATTGCATAGCTTTTTACACCACTGGCACACAAATACTCACTCAAAGTATTTGTAATAACAGGTGGTTCGACAAGAAAATTAGTGGGAACATGAGCATCACCATCATATTGCATTATCCCTGCATAGAATACATCTGGCCGAATCTTGCGATCAAAATATGGAAAATCTTCGTCTTCAAATGCTTTGGAAATCTCAATCGCTCTATCTCCGCGAAAGTTAAAACAAATTACCGAATCACCATCAACAATCTTCCCAACGGGAGAACCATCATCAACAATAACAAAGGATGGCATATATTGATCTGTCATTTTGGAGTCGCTTTCATAAAAACTTTTGACCGCACTACTCGCAGAACTAAAAAAATCATCAGCCTCACCAAGGACGTGGGCCTTCCAGCCACGTTCAACTATCGACCAGTCAGCATTATAACGATCCATGGTCGTAATCATCCTACCACCACCTGAGGCAATTTTATAATCTCTCCCATCCTCAGATAACGTCGCTAATTTTTCCTCTAACGGCACTATATATTTCAAGGCGCTTTTCTGTTCAACATCACGACCATCTAGCAATGCGTGAACTCGAAGACGTTGAATCCCATTTTCTTTGCACTGTTCAATTAGTTGAAATAGTTGAGCTATATGACTGTGTACATTACCATCAGAGACAAGGCCCAAGAGATGAACCGTCCCTTTAGATGACCGCTTAATCACCTCACGCCAACTCTTTCCCTTAAAAACATCGCCACTAGCGATAGCTTCATTAACAAGCTTAGCTCCTTGGGAAAAAACTCGGCCAGCCCCTAAGGTATTATGCCCGACCTCAGAATTACCCATGTCACTGTCGGTTGGTAACCCAACATCAGTTCCGTGAGCTCGAATTTTTGTGACCAATTCCCCTTGCATCAATCTGTCTAGGTTTGGGGTGTAAGCTTGTTTAAAACCATCGTTCTCACCGCCACTTCCTATGCCAAGACCATCCATTATGACTAAAACGACAGGAGCAGAGCCAATAAAGCTCTCATCCTTTTTCAAAGCACTAACTGTCATAGTTAACTCCTTTAGGGTATTACTAAGTATCTGGTATAAAAATTTTTTATATAGAGAGATAAATTGTTTTAGGAATATTTACGTATTATTGTTTACAGATACTTTTCTTATATGTAAAAATGATAGGGTAATTAAAAAAAACAACTAACAAAGGACATATATAAAATTTTATGCCTATAAACAATTTACCACACATTGATTTCTCTATCACCTCTGGTAAAATCCTTCCATTTTGCACTCTACTGCAACATGGCGTTATAATGCCAAGTAAAACCGGAATAAGCGTAGAAAAATTCCTGCAAAATATTTCTGTATTTAGCCAAGAATATATAAAATCTGAATTGGAAACAATATTTTTAGATGGAGAGCCATTAGATGAACTTGAAACCGAATTTAATAAACCCCATCACACTCTTGCTTTATCAGCAATAATGCCTGGTTTGGCTGGTGCTATTATGAGAAAAAATAGTATTCATGCACCACTTAGAAGCAAATCATCAGCCATGATTACCAGCGCAAAATCTGAAAACTGTTTAATTCGATTAAAAATTTTCAATAGAATTGCCCAGGAATGTGGGAAATCTATTTTAGCAGACAGTGTAATATTTCCATGCAAACCTCTATTAAAAACTTTTGCCCAAAGACCTAACCTACTCCATAGTATTGACAAAATAAGTCATGCCAATAATCAAATAAATGACGATGAATTAATTATAATATTAAACAATTTCGATCATATTCACTTAACAGCCCGAGAGAAAAAATGAATAAAGACATGCTTGGTCGAGGCTCACTCACTCCTGTAAAAGAAGCTCAACAAATTTTTCTTAATGGTTTACCACCCTGCGTAAAGGAAACAGAAGAACTGCCGCTTTGCTCAGCTCTAGGTCGAATTAATTCTGCCGATTTGATTTGTGATGAAAATCTTCCTGCCACCAGCCGCTCATGTATGGACGGCTATGCCCTATCAGCTAGAGATAGTTATGGTGCCAGCGAATCCATGCCAACATACCTTAATGTTACCGGTGAAGTTTTAATGGGAGAAATTCCTACGGGGGAAGTGAAAAAGGGAGACTGCTATAAAATCCCAACTGGAGGGAGCTTACCAAAAGGTGCCGATTCCGTTATTATGTTTGAGCATACCATTCCCATTGACGAAACTCTTATTGAGGTAGTCAAAAGTATTGGTGAAGGGGCAAATATTAGTATGCCCGGGGAAGATATAGCAAAAGGTGAAATCGCAATTAAAGCTGGTTGTAAACTTCGTCCCCAGGATCTAGGTTTACTTGCAGGAATTGGTGTAAACAAAATCAATGTTAGACGGAAAGTCCGTGTAGGCATCCTATCTACTGGTGATGAAATTATCCCCCACAACCAGAAACTAACACCAGGTAAAATCCGTAACATTAACTCAATCGCTCTTGCAGCCCAAGCAGAAGATTTTGGAGCTACTAGTTCTGACTACGGTATTGTCGGCGATGATTATGACATTTTCCTAGAGACCATAACCAGAGCTGTTAATGAAAATGATATTGTCCTTTTTTCCGGCGGAAGCTCAGTGGGTATGAGAGATCTAGGTGAAAAGATAATTGAAGAACTAGGACCTCCAGGTGTTCTAATTCACGGTACAGCTCTCAAACCTGGAAAACCTGTAATTCTTGGTTTATCTGGAGAAAAAGCAGTTGTAGGTCTTCCTGGTCACCCAGTTTCAGCCATGACATGTTTTGATATGTTCGTGGCACCAGCCATAAAACAATTATCGGGTAATATATCAGATGACTCAGCAAAAGCTTATGTGAATGCTAGGCTAAAGAGAAATATTAACTCAGCCCCGGGTCGACGTGATGTAGTCAGGGTAAAATTATCAAGCGATGGCGCATTTTTTTCAGCACAACCTGTTCTAGGAAGATCAGGTTCTATTTCGGTTCTCTCCAAGGCTGATGGCTATTTCATAATTGATGAGAGTAAACAGGGACACAGTGAAAATGAAATAGTTAAAGTATTTCTATATTCTTAAAATTTATTCTCTAATAGAATCCAGGACAAAACATGAGAAAACAAAATATATATCTCGATAACAAACCACTTTCTGAAGCCAAAGAATTATGGAATAAAGCTCTGGCAGATTGTGGTTTTCTCGGCAACACACATACTGAGATCGTCGCAACCGATAATGCACGTGGGCGAATAACAACAAAAGCGGTATTTGCAGTTAGATCATCCCCATCCTACAATGCTGCTGCCATGGATGGAATTGCAGTTTATTTTTTAGATCTTAATCAAGCAAGTGATGCCAATCCAATCATTTTACCGACAGACAAATTTGTCCATGTGAATACAGGTAATGCTGTTCCTCAACAATTTAATGCCGTAATAATGATTGAAGATGTTCACCTAAAAGATGATGGCAGTGCAGAACTAACTTCACCGGCAACTCCCTGGCAACATGTTCGAACAATAGGCGAAGATTTAGTTGCCACCGAACTAATTATCCCTGAGGGGCAAGAAATTCGCCCTATTGATCAAGGTGCAATGCTTGCAGCTGGTGTATTGCAAGTGGAAGTAAAACGCCCACCCATGGTTACTATTCTTCCAACCGGCAGTGAATTAGTGCAACCAGATGAGAACCCCAAACCGGGGCAAATAGTTGAATTTAACAGTAGAATTTTAGGTGGCTACCTCGAAGAATGGGGAGCATTAGTAAACCGAAGTTTACCCACACAAGACAAAAAAGATGAACTAAAGAAGAAACTTCTCAAAGCAGCAGAGGAAAATGATTTAGTCATTATTAACGCTGGTGCCTCAGCAGGAACCAAAGATTTTACATCTACGGTTTTAGCTGAAATTGGCACTTTGATAGTGCATGGGGTCGCTATAAAACCCGGTAAACCTGTAATGCTGGCTTTAATCGGTAACACTCCAGTTATTGGCCTACCTGGCTACCCCGTCTCTGCCTTACTCACCATGCGACTTTTTGTACGGGATATGATTTCCTCATTCTTACAAGAGCGACCAGCCAAAAAAGAATTTATTAAAGCAACTATGTCTCGCCCTGTTCACTCAACCATGGGGGTCGATCAAATAGTACGCATAACCTTAGGTAAAGTTGGAAATTGCCTCATGGCGACACCTTCAGGTAAAGGAGCAGGTGCAGTTATGTCTGTGGTAAGAGCCGACGGTCTTCTTACTCTCCCAGCTGGTAGCGAAGGTGTAGGTGCAGGTGAAAAAGTTGATATTGAACTTTTAAGAACCCACGACGAAATAAATTCAACATTAGTTTGCATTGGTAGCCATGATAATATTATCGATCTAATGGCAAACCAACTGCAACACCAAGGTGAATACATTCGTATTTCTTCAGCTCATGTTGGTTCTATGGGTGGAATTATGGCAATGCGTCGTGGCGAGGCCCATTTTGGTGGTTGTCATCTTCTGGATGAAACAGGTGAATACAATATTTCATTCATCAAAAAACTGCTCAAAGGAGTTCCATTACAACTTATTAACTTATGTTACCGCGAACAGGGTTTGATGGTCGCCAAAGGCAATCCAAAAAGCATAACATCCTTTAAAGATTTGGTGAAAAATAAATTTCATTTCATCAACAGACAACGGGGCGCAGGCACAAGACTTCTCACCGATAAAGTTTTAAATGATGCGGGTATCAACCCTGATAAACTGACAGGATACGAGCGGGAAGAATATACCCACATGAGCGTGGCTGCAGCTGTTGCGAGTGGCTCTTGCGACGCTGGAATGGGTATTAGAGCTGCTGCAGAAGCTCTTGGACTAGACTTTATTTCCATCGCCGAGGAGAGATATGATCTTATTATCCCAAAGCAACATCTTGAAGATGAAAAAGTCGCAACGATGCTTGAGTTAATCAAAAACAATAAAGATTTTCATAATAATATTTTAGCCTTAGGTGGCTATAACCTGCGTGACTGTGGCAGATTACTGTACGAACAGTAAGCAATCAAAGCAGGTGAAGTTCTAAGAAATTTGCAAATTAAAATGCAATTTTCCAAAGTACTCTAAGATTAAACCAAAAACAAACAAGGGTGCAACATGGCAGACAAAATTTTTCGTATTAACATGACCGACCTAACTACCAAGGTTGAAGATGTACCAGAAAATTGGATGGGCCATGGCGGTCGTGGGTTAACCTCTACAATAGTAGCGGCAGAAGTTATTCCTACCTGTCATGCATTGGGTGAAGACAACAAATTGGTCATAGCCCCTGGACTACTTTCCGGAACTATAGCTGCAAACTCTGGACGCCTTTCCATTGGTGCAAAATCTCCTCTCACAGGGACTATTAAAGAAGCAAATGCTGGAGGAACTTCGGCGCAATTTTTGGCACGTTGTGGTTGCAAGGCAATCATCATTGAAGGCCTGCCAAAAGGCGACAAATGGTACTCTCTTGCTGTTACCCCAGAAGGCGTTACTATCGACGTAGAAACCGAAACAATTGGCATGGGGAACTATCAAGCTGTTGAGGCTATCAAGGGGCGAACAGAAGAGAAAATCGGCCTTATCTTAGCTGGGCCTGCCGGCGAAATGCAATTAAGTTCCGCAAATATTTCAATCACCGACGCCAATAACGATATCCGCTCTTCAGGGCGTGGTGGTTTAGGCGCTGTTATGGGTTCTAAAAAGGTTAAGTGCATCACCATTAATCCAGGTAACCGAAAAGTTGAAGTCGTTGACCCAGATGGTTTTAGAGAAGCAAATAAACTTTTCACCAAATCCTTAGTCGATCACCCACTGACCGCAGGACTTGGTCAGTATGGAACCAATGTTCTTATAAACGTTATCAATGAAGCAGGTGGATTACCAACCAAGAACTTTACTAGCGGACAATTTGATGATGTTGAGGCCATTTCAGGCGAAACAATGCACGATATAATTGTAGACCGTGGTGGTAAGCCGAGCCATAATTGCCACCCTGGTTGCGTTATAAAATGTTCTCAACATTATAATGACAAAGATGGCAAAAAGTTAACCACAGGTTTTGAGTACGAATCCATCTGGGCGCTTGGAGCCAACGGTGGGGTTACCGATCTAGACCGAATTGCTGAAGCAGACCGCCTTATGGATGATATTGGTATCGATAGTATCGAGACCTCTGTTGCTATGGGGGTTGCCATGGAAGCAGGTGTTCTATCTTTCGGTGATGGAGAAGAGGCCTGTCGTATTTTAAAGGAAGAAGTCGCTAAGGGAACACCTCTAGGACGCATTATTGGTAACGGTGCTGGTTCTGTTGGCAAGACCTACAGTATTACACGTGTACCGACAGTTAAAAATCAAGCTATCCCTGCCTACGATCCTCGCCCAATTAAAGGTATTGGTATCACCTACGCTACTTCTACCCAAGGTGCAGATCATACCATGGGTTATACCATTGCAACTAACATCCTTGGTGTTGGTGGAAATGTTGATCCTCTTTCTAAAGAAGGTCAGGTGGAGCTATCACGAAATCTACAAATCGCCACCGCTGCTATTGATTCAACTGGTATGTGTCTATTTATAGCATTTGCAGCTCTAGATGACGAAAAATGTTTACCAGCTCTAATTGATTTACTCAATACACGTTTTGGTATCTCTCTTACAGGTGACGATGTTGTAAGCCTTGGTAAGTACATTCTAAAAACCGAGCGCACCTTCAATCTAGCCGCTGGTTTCACCAATCTAGATGACCGCCTACCAGAATTTTTCTACAAAGAAGCACTACCACCGCACAATGTTGTATTTGACTTCAGTCAAGAAGAAATAGATACCTTTTGGGACTTTTAAATGGCAAGTTTTACCGTAAAATTATTTGCCATGTTTAGGGATAATCGCTTTAATAGTAAAGAGTACACTTATATAGCCGGTAGAACTGTTGCTGATATTGTAGATGAGTTAAGTATTAATCCTGATGAAATCGGTATATTAATGATTAACTCGAAACATTGTCAGCTCTCAGACCAGCCAAATGTAGGTGACAAACTAGCTATATTCCCTGTTGTTGGGGGCGGTTGACAAGCCAGATAGACGTCCTGAAGAAGTATTAAATTAAAGCCATATTGTAGAGACAAAACTACAGTATGGCTTTTTCCATTTAAAGATTATAATTAAAATATATATCCACCTATGTTTCCAGAAGAAATACTTAAATCTACCCCTCACAGATCTGGCGTTTATTTAATGCTTGATGCCAAGAGCAAGGTCATTTATGTAGGCAAAGCAAAAGACCTTACCAAAAGGCTCTCATCCTACGTGAGGCACTCTAGTAGCGAATACAACAAAACAACCATCATGCTTAGCAAAGTTGTGAAGGTGGACACAATTATCACTGGAACAGAAAAAGAGGCCCTTATTCTTGAAGCCTCACTAATAAAAAAGCATAAGCCTAAATACAATATCATCCTAAGAGATGACAAAAATTATCCTTTTATATCTGTAACAGTCGCTGAAGATTGGCCTAGAGTAATGATGGTTCGCCGAAAAAAAAAGGATGGGTCCAGATATTTTGGTCCCTACTCCTCAAGTTCCGCGATGTGGGCAACGCTAAAACTTATTGCTAGTTTATTTCCTTTAAGAAATTGCAAAGGCACTAATTTAAAACCTCGACCTAGAGCTTGTTTAAACAGACAGATTGGTCGCTGTCTTGCCCCTTGCACAGGTAACGTTTCCAGCATCCAATATATGGATAATGTTAAAAATATTATTTTACTCTTAGAGGGGAAGAACCATGATCTTATTCGTTCTTTAAAAGAAAAAATGAATTTAGCTGCGACCGGCCTTAAATTTGAGGAGGCTGCACTTCTACGAGATCAAATTCAGGCTCTTGAAAAAACTCTTGAAAAACAAATGATTTCTTCGAATCACAGAAAAAACCAGGATATTTTCGGATACGCCAGATCTGGCACCAACGTCGCCATTCACATTCTTTTCGTTAGAAATGGCCTAGTAAATGGTTCCAGACCGTTTGTACTAGAAGACCCTTTGGGCAAAGATGAAAGAGTTCTAGAGCAGGTAATAACTCAGTATTATGAAAAAAACAGTCTTATTCCAAATGAAATAATCCTCCCCTTCCCGCCCGAAGACCCACAACTGTTAAAAGAATATATCGAATATTGTGCAGATCACAAAACATCCCTAATTATACCTAAACGTGGCGATAAAATAAAACTTCTAGATATAGCCCATGCAAACGCCGAACAGATATTCAAGGAAAAGGAGAAAAAGGAAAAATCTTGGAAAAATACAAGCCTAGAAATGATTAAAAAATTACATTTAAATAAATCTCCGAATCTTATTGAATGTGTAGATATATCCAATATTAGCGGAAAACAAGCTGTGGGATCTTTGGTTTCCTTTAAAAATGGTGAGGCAAATAAATCATCTTTTCGACACTATAAAATCAGAACAATTGAAGGTCCTGATGACTATGGAATGATGAGAGAGGTTTTATACCGCAGATTTAATCGTGGTATTGAGGAAAATAATTTACCTGATTTATTCATGGTAGATGGTGGCAAAGGGCAGTTAAACATGGCTCTAGCTGTCGCACGAGATCTAGGAATCGAAGATGAAATGGATTGGATAGGAATAGCTAAGGAGAGAGTTGAAGGGGGAGACAAATTATACAAACCTGGAAGAAAAAACCCTATTGTCCTCGCTGATTACAACCCAATCCTGTTGTATTTAATGCGAATACGAGACGAGTCCCACAGATATGGTATTACCCTTCATAGAAAACTTAGAAACAAAGAAAGTTTAAGCTCCGAATTAGATGCTATTGAGGGTGTTGGTAAAAACAAAAAACTGCTACTTCTGAAACAACTAGGTAGCCTAAAAAACATTCGTTCAGCAAGTATGGAAGAACTCCAAACTGTTAATGGTATTGGAAATAAACTAGCTAATGACATATATAATTTCTTCCATTAAATAAACTAAAAAGTTGCAAAAGGCTCAATGTGGTGATCTATTAATATAATACAATTAATTTAGCAGCTTAATAGGATCAAACAATGAAACTCGGAGTAAAAATTTCTAGCGGTTTTGGTATCTTAGTATTCACCTGTTTATGCCTTACCATCGGTAATTGGATTGGGGCCAACCAAGTTGACAAACTAAACCTGAAACTCATCGATGTCACTCAAGCAGAAGATCAATTTTTAGAAAAAATCTATTCTAAACTTCAATTCTTCGAGCTAGAATACTTAAAATCAAATGATTCTAGTAATTCCCAAAAAAAACAGCTCAATAAAGAATCAATTATAAAAAATATCAAAGACTGGAATATCACCAACAATTCCAAAAATATTAATATAGATTCATCTTCTTTAATATCCTCATTAAACACCATCAAGTTAGGGTCTAGCAACAATCAAAACATTAAAACATTAGAAGAATTAAACGAAAAGTTCACGACCTTCGTTTACAAAAACCTTAAGGCTAAACGATCTGCTCTTCAACAAGAAATACAAGATACACTGCTATTAATTAAGAGAATATGTGTATTTCTATCTATTGTGGGCACAATGGCAGGAACTTTTATATCTTATGTCATTACAAGAATTATTACCTCCCCTATCAAATTATCTATAGATAAAGTCAAAGAAATAGCAACAGGAGATCTAAGAGTTACAATACCCAACAATAGCAATGACGAGCTAGGTGATATGGCGGATGCCCTGAACGGTATGACAAAAAATCTTAAAAGCATGTTTAGTGATATTTACAATAGTAGCAACAGTATTCAGAAATCTGCATTCGAAGTAAAAACACTTTCCGAACACATGAACAATAATTCAAACGAGACCTCTAACCAAACAAAAATATCTGTTACGGCAATCAATAGCCTAGTTGCCACCATGGAAAATGTAGCGAGTAGAATTGAAGAGACTAGCTTAACAGTACACTCGATAGTTTCAGAAATTGAACAATTAAGCTCTACTGTTGCCAAAATATCCGACAACGCTCAAAAAGCTAGTGACAGAAGTAACATGGCTGTAACAGAGGCGGTAAATGCATCAAATTCCATTGCACAACTAGGACAAGCTGCCAAAGAAATCAACAAAGTGACAGAGGCCATTGGTGAAATTGCCGCTCAAACCAATCTTCTTGCACTAAATGCCACTATAGAGGCAGCAAGAGCAGGTGAAGCAGGGAAAGGTTTTGCCGTCGTAGCAAATGAAATAAAAGATCTTGCTCAGCAAACTACCAACTCAACCAAAGAAATAAATGACCGTGTAGCAAGCGTACAAAAATCTAGCTTTTTAGCTGTCGATAATATCACCGAAATTACTGAAAGTATTAAGAGTGTTAATCAAATGGTTAACACAATCACTAAGTCAGTAGAAGAGCAAGTAGCTGTCTCACAAAATATCTCCAATAATACCGGACACATATCAACAACCATTAAGGAATTACATGGGGATATCAATCAAGTTTCTAGTGATTCAAAGGACATCTCAAAAACAATAAAACTTAACCAGACAAAGGTTCTCGAAATTGCACGACAGTGTGAAAACCTCCAAGAGGCAAGTGAAGATCAGGATAATATAGCCATAAAGCTTAACTCCTTTAGTAAAAAATTTAAGTTTTAGTCTTTAAACAAGGAACAAAATGAACGTAAATGACTTATGGGAACAACTTGGTGAACTAAGTGAAGAAAACTCAAATCAAACACTAATGAGACTATTTGCAAGCTATGAAGAGGATAACGAGAAAGAATTAAACAACGAATATTGTGAAGATTTCTTCAAAAGACTTAAGGCTGTGATTAACCAATCTAAAGAATGTAACATCAGTAGACGATAAATAGGCAGGTGATGACAAAATATATTCACACACTAGAGGGTACCTTGATAAATTAAAGAAATCATTCAAGTTCGAGGGGGCCGCAAAATTTTACCGCAGGCATATAAGTGATATCCCGAGGATTAAATTTTAAGTTCAACGAATAATTTGGTCGAAGTAACATTTTTCAAACTAGTCTAGAGTCTATATCTTGTTGACAACTAACTTTGACTCAAAACCATCACAAGAACTGCCAAAACATTTCTTGTAACAATATTAAAATAATGCTATTTTGGCGTTCAAAGTCATGTCTTAATTAAGGTGAGGATTTCGAAATTATGTCAGCAGAAATACAACTTGAAAACATTGAAGATGGAGATGTAGTAAGAGCTTTTTTACCGATTAAAGAATCAAAAGAAAAATTCCGTTCTAATTGTACATTTCAATTTATTAAGGCCAATAGTTTTCATTTAAATTTTGCCGATGAGGTTCTTCCAGCCGACGAACTTCTCCTTAAAAAAGCTGCTATCATTACCTTCAACATAGCAGGAACATCTACCTCCCTAGAAGCAGTTATAACGGAAGTGGTGTCTGACAATTGTATCTTGATGGAAATGGTAACTGTATTTAGCCATGAGCAACTAAGAGAATTCTTTCGAGTAGATGCCATTACAGAAGTAATTACCAAAGGTTTCCCTTCAACCTTAAGCAACAAAAAGAAAGAAGGATGGATTATTCAGGGAAAAACACTCGACATCAGTGGTAACGGGATACTAGCGATCTTTCCTGACAGAATACCTAAAAATGAGATTATTATTCTCAAAATAGTTTTACCCAATGAAAATCAGGAAACAATCTCATTAACAGCAACAGAGGTAAGAAGCCAACGATTAGACGATAATAAATGGGAAATTGCTCTTAGATTTGAAAATGTTCAAACTGAGGACAGAGATAAAATAATTGGTTGCTGCTTAAATATTCAACGAAAAATGTTGCAATTGAAAGTTCGTGTTCGTTCATAAATAAATAGCTATAGGAAGTAAGCTTTGGTATCAGAAGCAATTATAAAAAAAATCACATCCATTAAACTTGGTCAGGCCTGTTTTTTAAATTTTAAACTTGGCTCTGATGAGCAGCGCTTGGATTGCACTTTGTTATCAGTGGAAGGTGATGTCATGCTATTTGACCTTACCTATACGCCAAAGTACAAGTTAAAAGAAGATCAAGGAATCAGTTTTTCCACGGCACCGTCTCTAGCCATGGCGACAATCTCATGCGAAACTGATGTTGTCTCTCATAGCGGCAGGGAAATTAGAATAAAAGCGATAGGAGAAATAGACCCAGCTACTTTTAGAAATAATTTTAGGGTCAACATACGTGTACCTATTGAGCTAAAACATGGACAAGATTTACCAGAAGGACATCCGCATCACTGGTCAACTACCGGTGAAAGCATTGACATTTCAATGTCAGGATTACTTTGTATATTAGCTACCGAAGCTCCGATAGATGGTAACATTGAACTTACAATGAATTTACCTGACCCAAAGGGCAAGGCTACTTGCATTGCAAATATTATTCGCATAAAAAGACTTACCCGTACCAGATGGCTTACAGCTTTACATTTCAAGTCAATCAACGAAAAAAATTCTGATATTGTCCTATCAAATTGCTTACAAGAACAGAGAAGACAAATAAGAGAGAATGTAAAATTAAATTAATTCTAGTAATATTTTTTTCTTTAAGACAAATTTAATTCTGTGCAACATTATACAACAGCACATATTTATATGGGAGAAGCATTTAACAAAACCCTAATATTTTTAATTTTAGGTAAATGACAAAATCAACTAGGTGTACACCCCATGGCTGAAATCACACCTCTGCAACCGCCAAAAAACATAAATAATAACCTACCCAGAGCTGCGTCACAGGCTACCGTAAGTAATTCGGGAAGCGATACTGTTAAGGCCGAAGTAATAAAAAGCTTAGGGAATAATAATTATTTAGTTAAAGTTACGGGCAAAGAAATTGCGATTCACTCCAAGACGCCTCTTCAAAATGGTCAAAAAATTAGCTTAATCATAAATTCAAGCCCACAGAACAAAGAAATATTCATTAGTAAAATCCATCCATTACCTACAGCTACACCTCAACAAATAACCACTACTAATCCAACAAATATTATCACCCAAGGTATAGGATCTACAAGTAGCAGTATTAACATCGGTACAATTTTACAATTACTACCAGCAAACATTGCAAGCCAATTGCAACCTGCAAACCTATCAATGCTTTCACAATTTGCTACTCTTGCCAATGAAAACAACAATAACGACTTGGCACGACTCTTAAAGTTACAACTAAACAAACTTGGTTTGAACCATGAACAACAAATTGCTAAAAATGAAGGTAAAACAGAAAATCTTAAAAATAGTCTTTTAGAAATACTATCTTTAATAGGTACTAAACATGAAAGCAGCAAGCTAGAAGAAGCAACGAGAAATGCCCTTAAAAACATTGAATTTTATCAGGCTGTAAACCTGACTAAAGATGAAACTGAAAGTAATATTTTTCCCCTTCTTTTCACCTTTTTAGAAAACGGGTTTATTAAAATATTTGAAAACCAAGATGAACAAGAAGGTAGTGAAGGAAGCATAAAATTCTCCCTTTACCTGGAACTTTCAAACCTAGGCAATATACAAATTGATTTTTCAGGATCATCCACCGGAGCCTACATCCTCTTTTTTACTGATTCTGAACAAGAAGCTAATTTCATAAGGCCTATGATTGATGAGTTGCAAAATGATTTATCAAAAAGACATAAGATCAGAGGAATTAGGGTTGCAGCAGGAGCCTCTAGTCCCACTAAAGAAATATTAGAAACTTGCCGGCCTAAACATCAATCTATGTTAAATACAAAGGCTTAATATGGATAAGAAAAAAGCCATCGCACTAGGATATAATCAAACCGAAGATACTTCACCTAAAGTCCTCGCATCTGGGCAAGGGCTTGTAGCTGAAAAGATCATTGCTATTGCCGAAGAAGCCGGTATTTTTATTCAAGAAGATAAAGACTTAGTACAGCTTCTGAGCAAAGTTGAAGTCGGTCAAGAAATCCCAGCCGACCTATATCAAACAGTGGCAGAGATACTTGCTTTTGTCTACCGTACCAACAAAGACTACAATAAAAAATAAAGGTTTAATTACGTCCTATTCATCTGATTTATAACATCAAAAAGACCAATAATATTTTTCAAGAAATTTCTCCAAAGCTATTTCTCATGTTTAAACACTTACTTCAGCCCATTCAATAACAAAATAATTAAAGCTATGCTTTTTACTATGACAAGACAAAAAAAAAATCATATAATAACAGGATAATAAAAGTCTTGACATTGGTCGTAAATTATAAGAAATACATAGACAAATATGGGAATTACGTATTTCAAAAAACCTATCAATGATATACAGTTGAATGATTTTTCCCTAATATTAAATCACAATGTTCACTTAGAATTAAACAAATTTGAATCACTTTAAGTAAGGACAATAATGTATTATATATGCAACATATTTTAAAAGATGTTCACCTCAAACTTAAAATAAAGGAGATATATAGAAACTTAGTAATTTAACAATTAAAACGTTTATACAATTACACTATGATTATACATTCAAGGAGATCTATAAAGATGGGAAATAAAATGAAAACTGTAACTGCTTTTGCTTTTGCTGGTGTTTTTTCTGCATTCATGACTACTGCGGCTTTTGCTGCTCCAGAAATGGTTCTTAAATTTGCTGGCCAAAATGCAGTGGACCATCCTGCTACCGCTCAGATGAACGCTATTGCCGATGAAATTAAAGCTAAAACAGACGGCCGCATCGAAGTAAAAGTATACCCAGCTAGCCAGCTAGGTGACTACAGCTTAGTATACGAAGAGCAAATTCGTGGTACCATCGATATGTCTTGTATTTCAGTCCCAAGTCAATTCGATCCAAGAATGGAATTAATTTATGTAAACGGTTTTGTTGGTGATTACGAAGATGCTAAAAACGTTTTTGCTCCTTCTGGCTTTATCTTCAAAAAAATGAATGAGTATAACGAGCGTCTTGGTGTAAAACTACTTGGTTTCTATGTTGAAGGTATGATTGGTATTGGTACCACCAAGGCAGTTAAAGAACCATTAAATCCTGCAGTAGACAAAGGTGTCGTAGTTCGTATTCCTGGTATGGATGTTTACAAATTAGGAGCTGAAGCAATGGGTTACAGAACTTCTTCTATTCCTTACGCTGAAACCTATCAAGCTATTCAAACTGGCGCTGTTGATGGTGTTGACGGTTACCCTGTAGCTGCTGCTTACACCGTACTAGGTGATGTTCTAAAGCACTGGTATATGACTAACTATTCCATCGAAGTTCTTAACTTCATGATCTCTGGTAAGACATGGAGCAAAATTAAGCCTGCTGACCAGAAAGTAATTTCTGAAGTCATGGCTTCTGCAACAACCAGATCTGTTGAAAATGCTCAATCAGTAGATCAACATTATATGGATCTAATGAAGAAAAAAGGTATCGAAGTTCATACTTATACCAAAGAAGAACTTGTTCCAATCATGAAAGCTTGCGCAACAACCTGGCCAAAGCTTGAGAAAAACATGACCAAAGAGCTAATGGATGAATTCAAATCTGCACTAGCTCCTAAATAAATTATAATTTGTTTAGGTTTTAAGTTTAAAGGAAAGGTGTCGTTGATTAATTCTTCGACACCTTTTTTGTAGATGATGGCTATAAAGAATTTTGTTATCCATCACTGCTTGGCATCCCATTAGCCACTTTCCGCTCTGTTTATCTGTAAAAAGGAGTAAGGTTGTGTCACAAAACTGCAACGATAATACTTGCAAAACGGGTAATTCCTTAGAGATTATCGATATCTTTAATTCTAAAAAAAATTGGTTTGACAAGATAGTCGTCAATGGTCTTGCCTCTATCTGTCTATTTACCTCCGTAGCACTTACCCTTATCATGTGTGGGGTTACATTTGTCCGATATGTCATTGAAGGGGATTTATACGGATTCGAAGAATGGGTCAAATTACTCGCATTCTGGCTATACTTTTCAGGAGCCGCCATTGGCGCCTACAATCGCACCCATGTTTCAGCAGATCTTGTTAACGCCTACCTTGAAGATGGAATATTAAAACGATCCTTGGTATTTCTAAGATGCTTCCTAACAGTAGCATCCTGCCTTCTTTTTGCTTGGTATGGTTGGGAGTTTTTCTACTTTGGATTTATGGGCCCTCTTGGCACAGGTATCGCTATTCCCAAAACGTCGGCATGGAGAATACCTTTGTGGACTGGTTACTTATCAGTTTTCTTAGGTCTAAGTATAATGGTCTATTATTTCACTAGAGACCTTATTTTAAGTGGAATAGCCCTGTTTAGGGGAGGAAAAAATTAAATGGTTTTTATAGCACTTGCAATTTTATTAATTTTCCTAATTATCGGCGTTCCGGTACCCGTTAGTTTTATGGCTTCTGCCGCCTGGTTAATTTTTTTCGGAGGTCCTGAAGGAGCTGGATACGAACCGTCACAGTTATTACCCTACGGTTATGCTCAGATGAACTCTGTAACCCTTATAGCAATTGCCTTATTCATCGCCGCTGGCGGTATTATGGAAAAAGGCAAAATTGGGGAAAAACTAATTGACTTCGTTGATGTATTTGTAGGGCATTTAAAAGGTGGTCTCGGTGTTGTTGGTGTAATTTCATGTGCCATCGTTGGCTCGATATGTGGCGCTGCCTGTGCTACGCTATCGTGTGTTGGCTCCATCATGTTTCCAAGGTTTAGGGAAGAAAATTACCCTAGAGGACTAGCTGCCGCCCTCATGGCAAACGCATCACTTCTTGGGCTTTTAATACCACCAAACGCCACACTAATTATTTTCGCATGGATCAGTGGACAGTCTGTTCTTGCATGTTTTCTTGCAACGGTTATTCCTGGAATTATTACCATAATCTTACTTTGCCTCGCAAATATGTGGCTTTTAAGAAAAAATATGGATGTTGTATCTGAAGACAAACAAAATAGAACATTGACAGACAAAGTTAATCTTTTCAAATCTAGAGGAAAACTCGCTCTTCCTGCTCTAATGCTACCTTTTTTAGTGCTCGGTGGAATTTATGGTGGAATCATGACCACCACCGAAGCTTCTGCCATGGCAGTTTTTTACGCGATTCCTGTGGGTATGTTCGTCTACAAAGGTCTTAATCTAAAAAA
This sequence comes from Desulfotalea sp., assembly GCA_051531995.1. Taxonomy (GTDB): domain Bacteria; phylum Desulfobacterota; class Desulfobulbia; order Desulfobulbales; family Desulfocapsaceae; genus Desulfotalea. The sequence goes on along the minus strand of JAOPTU010000004.1, from coordinate 430,059 downwards.
CACAAGTCAAGTTCTTGTGGAGACAGCAATCACCACTGGCGTAATCATGGTGATGTTGTACTGCGTATCTATGCTAAGTAGGCTTTATATCTTAGAAGATTTACCAAGTGTATTACTTGCAGTATTCAACTCGGTATCTAATGATCCAATGATGATTATGTTCATGATTAATATCTTCCTTGTAATCATGGGAATGCTTATGGATGATATTAGTGTTGTTGTACTAACTACACCAATACTTATGCCAATCATCATGGAACTTGGGTTTAACCCAATCCATTATGCTGCTATAGTTGGTGTTAATACTGGACTTGGTTGTATTACCCCACCAGCCGCCCCAGTGCTTTATCTCTCTGGCCGCCTAGGTGGTGCTCCAATTGATGAGATGATGAAGCCATGCCTATGGTTCATTGTCCTATGCTGGGTTCCTGTTCTAGCAATAACTGTCTTTTTCCCAAAGATCTCTCTATTCCTTCCCCATTTTATCATGGGTACAGCGTGGTAGACTGAAATGAATTTTTATAGAAATCTTTTTGCAATTCTTTGTTTTGCATTTTTCATTGTAGCGATAAGCACTAGTCTAATGTTTGCCTATTTAGCCGCCATGTTTTGTGCAATGATCTCTAGGACTGCTGAGAAAAAAGGCTGGTCTGATCCTTTTTAAAAGATCAAACAAGAAGGTATAAATACACTGACTATTCGCTAACTTTATACCTCGGGCAGGTAGGAAGTTAGCGAATAGATTGTAGGCTCCCTTGAATTTGAGTATTTTTCAATCCTGCAAGAACACACGTCAGTAATACTAACAAAAGAGGCCGAATACCTTCTGCTATGGTATTCGGCCTCTTTATTTTTCTGATAGAAAAGATGTAATTTTACTTACTACTCTTCATCCATGAAAGGATAAGAGAAATCGGTTGCGGCAACAAATGTTTCCTTCACCGTTCTAGGTGATACCCAGCGAAGAAGATTCGTTACAGCTCCAGCTTTGTCATTAGTACCGGACGCCCGCCCGCCACCAAATGGTTGCTGGCCAACAACTGCCCCTGTGGGTTTGTCGTTAATATAGAAATTACCTGCAGCATTTTCAAGTTTTGCCATGCCAATACTTACCGCTTCACGATCTTTCCCAAAGATAGCTCCTGTAAGAGCGTATGCCGAGCTTGTATCACATAACTCTAATGTTTCTAAATAATCACCTTCTTCATAAACATAGATAGTAAGTACAGGGCCAAAAATTTCTTCTACCATTGTTTTGAAATGAGGATCTGCTGCTAGAATAATAGTAGGCTCAATAAAATAGCCCACACTATCATCACAACCGCCTCCGAGAATCACCTCGGCACCATCTTCATTTTTGGCATATTCAATATAGGAAGAAATATTGTCAAAGGCTTTTTTATCAATAACAGGCCCAACAAAATTTCTAAAATCAGTAGGCGAACCCATTTTAATATTAGCCATTTCCACAGTTAATATCTTTTTCACCTCAGGCCATAGGTTTGATGGAATATATGCCCTGGAGGCAGCAGAACATTTCTGACCTTGGTATTCAAAGGCTCCACGCACCATGGCAATTGCAACCTGCCTAGCATCAGCTGATTTATGGGCAAAAATGAAGTCTTTACCACCTGTTTCGCCAACGATACGAGGGTATGATTTGTAGTTGGCGATGTTTACGCCAATGGTTTTCCACATTGACTGAAAAACTCTAGTGGAACCTGTAAAATGAATCCCTGCAAAGTTTGTATCCTTAAGACAAATATCACCGACACTTGCTCCAGAACCAGGTACAAAGTTGATAACACCATCTGGTAGCCCAGCTTCCTTTAATATTTGCAAGAATAGGTATGGTGTATAAACAAGTGATGAGGCGGGCTTCCAAACAACCGTATTACCCATAATAGCAGGTGCTGTAGGCAGGTTACCAGCGATTGCTGTAAAATTAAAAGGGGCAACGGCGAAAACAAATCCTTCTAGGGGACGATGTTGGATATAATTCCATACCCCATCAGAAGACTCAGGTTGAGTTCGATATATATCCTCTGCGAACTTCACATTAAATCGCAAAAAATCTATCAATTCACAGGCAGCATCAATTTCGGCTTGAAATGCAGTTTTACCACCATTAAGCATGGCTGCAGCGTTCATTTTAAAGCGATATTTTTTTGCCAATAAATCTGCAGCTTTTAGGAAAATTGCCGCCCTTTCCTCCCAGCGCATTGCTTGCCATTTGGGGGATGCTGCCACAGCCGCATCAATTGCCATCTGTACTTCTTCTGGCCCCGCTTGATGATAGTTTGCCATGATATGCTGGTGATCATGGGGCATTACACATTGGCCAGTGTTACCCGTCCTAATCTCTTTGCCACCAATAAAAAGTGGGATGTCAAGAACCTCATTACTAATTTCAGACAAAGCTTCTTTTAACAAAAGACGCTCTTTACTGCCGGGAGCATAGTTATAAATAGGTTCGTTAAGTGGGGTAGGAGTGGAAATAATAGCATTATTCAACAAATTCACGATATCTGTCCTTAAAAAAAGAATTATTTTAACCCTGCCAGATTAAACTACGATATATCTATAATTTTGTTGTTCCTTGAAAGACTCTCCATGTCAAGAAGACATGGAGAGGTAAAACATTGTACAGCGCTACTAACCCTTCATAAAAATAGCCTTAATGATAACACCAGCCATTTTAGGATTTTCTTTTACTCTTCTAGTACAGTAACCAAACCAATGTTCACCAAAAGGAACATAAACACGCATTCTATGTCCTGCATCGACTATCGACTTACGGAGTGCTGGGGTTACACCATAAAGCATCTGAAATTCATAAGAATCCTTAGGCGCATTGTACTTCTCAATTAACTTAAGCGCTCCATCAACCAAAACTTTATCATGGGTGGCAATGCTTGGGTACATCTTATTTTTAAGCATATACTCAACGTCTTCTAAGAAATGCCTATTTACTTCATCATAATCTTTAAATGCAATCTCCGCAGGCTCTACATAAATGCCTTTACAGATTCTAAAATTAAGTGGATCCTCTGGTGAATGTAAGTCTGCTAAATTCTGAATGTCGGTATGGGTTCTTTTGAGGTAAGACTGAAAAACCAATCCAACATTTTTTGGGAATTCCTTCTTTATACGACGGAGCAAATCAATACTCATATCAGTACATGGAGAGTCCTCCATATCGATACGAACAAAATTATCGTATTTAGCTGCCCTCTCGACAACTTCACGAATTAATTTATAACAAGCTTCCTTATCGATCATCAAACCAAAAGAAGTCGGCTTTACCGAGTAATTACCATTAACGCCAGCCGCTTCAGCTTTTTCAATGACATCAAGATATTCATCCCTACTAGCTTCTGCTTCAGCCATAGTAGTGATAAACTCACCCAAAATGTCAATAGTAGTCATTATACCTTTTCCATTGAGTTCTTTGGCAAAAACAACTGCCTCTTCAATGGTTTTACCAGCAACATACTCTTTGGAAAACATCCACACCAAGGACTGAGGCAAGTACGGTAGTACATTAGAAATCAGCTTATTGATCATTACATTACACCATAATTTTTTAATAAAAAAAATGTAGATTTAAAAACCAAAAAAGATTTAATCTAGATTAAAAGTAATTGTATTATTAAAAATACAATTACTTTTATTTCTGGAAAATATAATCTAAAATCCACACAGTAAATACAAATATCAAACTTATGTATCCTATTATTTAAACTTATGTCAATACATATTTATGAGAATGGACAATGAAAGTTAAAAAGTATTTTTCAAGGCATCATAATCACTTTTTTGGTTGATAAACCGTCATTATCAAAAACTTCCTAAACACCACATTATTTAGGAAATTAAGTGGTATAATTCTTTTTTACCCTATATTTATTACGAAAATTACCGATAAAGATTAACAGACTAATCTCTATCAAACAAAAGGTCAGCAATGCGATATTTTTTTTATATAATAACACTAACACTCGCCCTTTCAATCTCTGGATGTGGAAATACTAATAATGTGAAAAATCTTTTATCTAGTAGTTCAGTTCAAGCCAAAAATTGGCAGGAATACTGTGAAAAGTTAGCTATCGTTATTAATAACCAATTAATCGAAAAAGACTATGCAGCTACTCCAGTTTATATTAAACCAACATGTTCAGATATAAAACCATGTGACGAAAAAGTTGACAATCTCTGTGAACAGCAAGATCCTTGTATATCAAAAGCTACAACTTTTGACAGAGTATACAAAGATTTACTTACCGGTAAATTAATGGCACTCGGTGTTCCTGTAAAAAGTTCCCAAACCGTCGATTCTATCGTAATCGATTACCACACAAAAATTGTAGAAGACAATAGCTCAGGCTTCAAAGGTGGTGAGGTGGTAATTACCAATTCAATTATCAAAGGCGGAAATTATATCTTTGCCGACTCATCAATATTTGTCATTGAACCGAAGGATTTTTATCATTTTCATGTGAAAAAAAATGCTTACATGATAAAAGTTAAGGAGGACATTAATATGGCCCCAATATCCGAAAGCGAACCAGAGCTTGACAGTAAAACAGTGGAAGATGACGAGATCATTATGCAACCAACTCCTATAGCCAATAAAAAATTCATTTAATCATGCAAAAATCAATTTACAATTACGCCCTGTATCTTTTGATAGCAATTAGTATATGCTCATGCAGTAGAAGTAATATTGAAAGGGTTAATCGCTCCTTTGATACTAATTTAATCAATCTCACCCATGATATGGTTGATGAACTTATTGAAACTTCATCTCCAAGATTAGCACCAGGCAAATACTCTCCACCAATATTAATCACCACATTTGTCGATAATAATAATTTAAAAAAGAGCACTCAATTAGGCTTTGTACTTCAAAATCACACGACATCAAGATTTGTGCAACAAGACTATAATGTACAGGAAATTAAACTTGGCAAAGAACTTTCCATCAATAAACAGACCGGCGAAACGATACTAACCAGAGATAAAAAAGAAATAGACAGAGAATATGGAGCCCAAGCAATACTTGTTGGCACCACCGCCAGAGCCAACGATACCTTGTACATTACGGCCAGACTAGTTGACCCAACTGACAAAACCATTATATCTTCTGTCGACAAGAAAATCATAATTGACCAATCTATAATGGCATTAATGGGTTTACAGTATTCCGATGAAATAGAAGAACCAGAACAACCAAGCGAACCTTTCTTGAAATCTCTTTTTTAATAAATTATGAAAAAGTCTGTTCTAATTCCTGGGGCATCTCGCCCCATAGGACGAGCAATAGCTCGTACTTTTGCCCAAAAAGGTTATTCATTAATTTTACCCACTTTTGACTGGCCAGAATCCGTGCAGGAGATGAAAGATGAATTTTCAAATGCTGGCTATGATTTCATGACCAGCAAGGTTGATCTTCGAAAACCAAAAAAGATTGCAAAGTTTATTGATTTATTATCAACTAAACAAGACTGTATCAATGTTCTAATCAACAATATTGAGCGAGGTGGAATGCCAATAGTCCATGGCAGCTACGATCTTCCCCATAACAAAAAGCAGTGGCAACGCGAACTTGACACTTGCTTAAAGGCCAAGTGGTTACTCTACCAAAACTGTTTACCATTATTGCAAAGAGCTAAAAAGGCTTCCATCGTAAACATCAGTTCAATAGCCGGAGAAATAGGGCGATATGGTTCTGCGTCCAATTTTTTTAGTGATGGATATGCCAGTGCCAATGCAGGTATTTTTAACCTCACCAAAACGTGGGCAAGAGAAAATGCTCCACAAATTAGGGTAAATGAAATATCCGTAGGATTCATTGATGGTCGGCATGGTAAAAAGACAAGAGGCTGGAAGGAACTAACAAAGAAAGAGAAGATAGCGCTGAAAGATCACATTCTTTTAGGGAGAACAGGCAAACCCAAAGAAATTGCTAAAACAGTTTATTTTATAGCTACAAAAGCTAAATACCTTACAGGAAGTTTCCTTAAGATAGATGGTGGATACTCATTAGGTGGAGAAAAAACACCTGAAATACCAGCAGGAATTCTACACCTCGATAAATGAGGGCAATTTTCTTACCACAAACAGTCCATTCTCATAAAATTCCATTTCTTTCAATGGTACATCGTTTAACATTTCCCCATCACTAAACCCTAGATACATTAATGCCCGATATGCGAAAACCACAACTTCTACATCGGGGGAAATAAGATAGGCGACCAGATCACTCTCAATATTTAATGCCAGCATTTTATCTTTCTGGTGTTTACATAACTCTCCTATACCCCACAACAAACCTCGCTGTAAAAAAGGATGCTCTAAATAATTCCCATCCTGAAAATCAAGAGGGCCATCACCTCGCATATATGAGATTAACATATGTATATACTCATAAAACAAATCATCCTTAGCAGCCATAATAGATGCCATTGCCTGGGGTGCTCCCCATCCAATACCACCGGATTCATCATTTAGACTCCACAAGAAACGCCTCATAACGACACGAGCATCTTCAATAGACGTTTCGGACATTTGGCATACAACAATGCCAAATGCACTTATAGCTCGCCAAGACAACTCCTTTTCATGCCTACAAATAAATGAAAAAAGAGGGCTAATAAGATCTTTAGGTGGGAATTGAGAAAGGAAAGTGGGTAAATTGTTAAAATCAATATTCACTAATTCTGATTTTAAAATTTTACAAAGTGTTCGCCTTGTATAGATCATAAAGGTCCCTTAAAAAATACGCAATTTAACTCAATGGTAAAGGAAGATTTAACCGCAGCATAACAGATGATATTTTAATAAATAACCACTAAGAAGAAAGTTCATCTATGTTTTTTAGTGATTTGAAAAGGATTTCCATAAAATCCCCAATCGGTTTCATGGATTGATAATGTTCATCAATGTCTTTGGAAAAAGTGAAGCGGCCATGTGACAGTTTCAATATGGCAAGAAAGGGATCAACAATACTATTGTCACTACATTTAATATTTACAATTTGTCCATCAACAAAATAAATGAATGTGGAAAATTCGGAGCAGATAACCTGTAAACAGCCAGTCTTAGTGCTTGCATTAATTAACTGGCATAAATCTGCAAGCTCAAGCTCTTCAATCTTTCCTGAAAAAGATAATCCTTTCTCTTCGGTTAATTGTTTATTAATTGATGTTATTCGATCTACCATCAATTTATAAAAAATTGACCTTAACTCAGGAAATCTTTTCATACAATTGTCAAAGTTTTTGCGAGACATTTCTGCTACTCGACATGGCTCAGACGCAATAATAGTAGTTGTTGCGGGTACGCCTGATAAAAGACCCATTTCACCGAAAATATTTCCTTTTCCTAACTGAGCGAAAGTAATGCCATCCTCATCTACGACATCAACTTTTCCACTAATTATTATGTTAAAACGACCGTCTGTATCACCTTTCTGAATAATTGGAAATGACCATGGGTAATCTTGTATTTCGAACAAAATAGCCAAATCTATCAACTCTTCCTCTTGAAAACTTGAGAAAAAATCTAAATATTTAATGACAGTTACCACGTCAATATTGGCTTTCGCCTTCTCTACTCGCTCTGCAGTAGCAAGCATTTTCATCTGCGGAGTAGCAAAACTTTGTTCCTGTTTTAATTTAACAGAAATATTGCCCTCACAGCGATAACACCTCAAAGCGAAGCCATCATTAAAATTCTTAATCCCTTTCTTACCAGCTTCACTGGTAACAACCTGTAACAGCTCTATACAAATAGGTTTGCCCTTAGGGACAGTAATCAGTCCATCTTCTAAAAGAAATTCCTCACCTACATTATAAACAGGACACTCTTTTTCGGAAGTAACAACCAACACACCATTTAAAACATTCATGTTTTTCATATTAATCAGATCGGCCAAAAAGCAGATAAATAATAAACCCTAGAGCCAATGCCCCAAAACCTGCCACTGGCAAAATTTTTTCAGCTTGAATCTCTCCGTTTACCGTCAAACTATGGGCGTAATCAGTACCAGTGAAATACCAAACACCAGCCAACACTAACAGAATAATTAGATCTCTAAAGTTTTGTTTCCAAAGCATATATACAAGAAATATAACAGCAGGCACAAGAAACCAAGGATTGGCGAGTAAACCTGAGATATCAACATTCTTAAATTGTTCGTCTAATTTTGAATATGTAAAAAAACTCGCTATTTTTGAAAAAAGACCGCCGAATATATTACTAAAAAAGGTCCCTATTCCTGAAAAAAAATTAAGTATCAGATCCATAACTATTCCTTTTGTTGCATCACATTTTAGCGTAATAAATCCAAAAGATCTAAATCTTTTGTTTAAGAGTATAACTAGCTAACAAACTATCTTTTAAATATTCTGTTTTTGGTGAAGAAAAAAAATCTTTAAACAGAGTAAGGCTTTCGGTTCTGCGAACCTTAGGAATAACGTTCATTATAATATCTTTATATAACGGATTCAGGCTTGCTAAATCCAAATTAGTCCCCCCCCCCATAACATCCTCATATGCCCAAACAATATTAGTAAAACCATTAACTATTAGTGTCGCATAACACATCAAGCATGGCTCCATCGTAGAATAAACCATGAGTTGACTATTATCAAACTTTTTGAGCGACTTACTTAAATTGCGAACAGCTATAATTTCAGCATGATCTAAATCATTAAAAGTAGTAGAGTTATGCCTCGCTCCTGTAGCTACGACATTTGCATCATCTACAATAACGCACCCTACAGGAAATTCGCCATCCACTAAGACTTTTTTAGCTTCCAAAAGTGCTAAATCCATAAAGTATTCGTGCTTGCTAATCATTGCAGTATTTACCTATTAAAGATATTATTTATAATAATCAAAAATCAATTAAAGGATGCTAAAATGAACTGGAATATTGAATCAGCCATGAAAGTCCTAGAAGACAACAACGCAGATGCCAAGATATGGGCTGAAGCGGTGGAATGGCTAATAATTTATGGCCCTCCAGAAATAAAGGATATGCTACTAGAAGCTTCAGGTCATGCAGCATCGCAATCCTTCCCCCAATTAAAGCCGAGCCATTATTCAGCTGACGGTTCTCCTTGCTATGACCTAAAAGCTTTAGCAGAAGAATTGAAAATTACAGAGGAAGAAATTAGAAAAATAATCGACGAAAAAGAAAAAAACCATAGTGGATATAGTATAGTAAGCGGAGAAAAAATTACTATTCAATAAAGACTAAGTCATACCGCGACAATAAAATTCCATAGGCCAATCTATAACTAACTATAACCATATATAATAAAAGTAGTTTTGAGGAACACCAAAAACCAATAACAAATATCATCGTGAGAGTTGTTATTAATTTTAAGCCTGCTATTGCTCTAGCATCACGTAAAAAACATCTGATGACAAAACAAAAAAATTAGGGTCTGTTTTCTATAACCAACCCACTATTCAATGCAAAATCGTCGATAAGTTTTACTAAACTTTCCTTAGTCCCATCGTTGCTAGCGCTAACACCTAAAATAAATGTATCAAAAGCATTAACTATTTTTTCTTCATCAACTTTGTTATCTATTAATTTCAACCCTCTATCTCCACACTGAGAACATTCATCAATTGCACAGTCCAGAAAAATATTACAATTACTACAGTAAATTTTTTCTTTACTCATAACACCTATCTCCTAGTTCAATATACTAAGTTACAATCGCCATATCCGATAAAACTTTATCAATATTTTCCTCAGATACCTCATCGCTAATATGATAATGGCCGATTTCATCACACAAAACGAACACCAAGCGTCCAGACTCAACCTTCTTATCAACAAAAAGCAATTGCTTAATCTTACCTAAGTCATAATTAGAAGGAATTGATATTGGCATCTGATAATCATTTAAAATATCGATAATCTCACCTAAACCCTCCAGACTCAAATACCCTTCTATATTACTAAGTTTACCGGCAGCAACCATACCTATTGAAACAGCCAAACCATGAATTAATCCATATCCTGATTCAGTTTCCACAGCATGCCCGATAGTATGTCCAAAATTTAATATACGTCTAAGCCCGCCCTCTTTTTCATCTTTTGCTACAACTTCTGCTTTAATAGCACAGCACTTTGTTATGGTTCTTTCAATAATGGTTGGATCTAAGGCCAAAATATTTTTTCGGTTATTTTTCAAAAAGGTAAAAAAGTTTTTATCCCAAATAATTCCATACTTTATAACCTCAGCTAAGCCACCAAGTAGTTCATCTTTATCTAGAGTTGATAATACATTAGGGTCGATAAAAACAGCTTTTGGTTGGTAAAAAGCCCCAATTAAATTTTTGCCTTGTGGAATATCAATACCAGTCTTGCCACCGACCGAACTATCAACTTGGGACAATAATGTAGTTGGAACTTGCACAAATGGGATACCACGCATATAAGAGGAAGCAATAAATCCTGCCAAATCGCCACATACACCTCCACCGAGGGCAATAATTGCATCTTTACGATCAAACCTCGACTCTGCAAGAGCTGAAGATAAATTGGCAAAAACTTCTATGCATTTACTAGCTTCCCCACGTTTAAATGTAAAAACTTCGTGAGCTATATTATATGAGTCCAGCGACTTCGTTAATCGATCTCCATATAATGATTTTACATACTCATCCGTAATAATAGCATAGCGATTGCCAACAGGATTAGCATTTAGATATTCACCTATTGTATCAAGGCAACCTGCTTCAATGCGTATTGGATAACTTCTATCACCTAAACCTACTTCAAGGATTGCCATATTACACCTACCGATTAAAACTAAATTTACAGGGAAAAAACCATATTTGATATTGTTATCCTTTACCCCTCAAACTACAACAATCAAAAAAGAAGAAGGAAACAAAGCTATATTATTTGATCTTATCACATCGTTTTAAAATCAAAAAAAAAGGGATACCACCAAACAGGTAGTATCCCTTTTATAAACTACAAGCAAGTTAAGCTTAGATTACATAGAGTCGCCAGAAGCAGCGTTTTGCATCTTAACTTCAACTTTCTCTTTAAGGTTACCGTAGTATACCTTAAGGTGATCAAGAACTTCTTCACGACCGAAGTGATCAACAATCTCAGCACCATCAGAAAGCGCCTTACGGAGCTTGGTACCAGAAAGGATAACACGAGAAGCTTTGTCATGACAACATGTACGAAGAGAAGCCATTCCATCACATTCTGAACAATAGAAGGTCCAATCAATCTTCATTGGCTGACAAAGAAGATCTTTCGCTGCATCACCTGTGGTAGGAATGCGATCGAAAATATCTTGAGCTTCGAATAGACCGTAGAAGTCACCAACACCAGCGTGATCACGACCGATAAGCATATGGTTAACACCATAGTTCTGACGGAAGGTTGCATGTAAAAGACCTTCGCGAGGACCAGCATAACGCATATCAAGAGGATAACCAGCGTTGATTACGTTCTCTTTAACGAAATAGTTCTCGATTAAGATATCGATAGCTTGAACGCGGGTCTCTGCAGGAATATCACCTGGCTTAAGATTTCCGATTAGAGAGTGAATTAGAACACCATCACATACTTCAACTGCAATCTTAGCAAGATACTCGTGAGAGCGATGCATAGGATTACGAAGCTGAAGAGCTGCAACGTTAGCCCAACCACGCTCTTCGAACATTGCACGGGTCTCAGCAGGCTTTAGATAAACGCCAGCGTACTCAGCAGGATACTCACCTTCAGAAAGAACTTTTACAGGACCAGCAAGGTTAAACTCTTTTTGAGCTTGAACCATGATAACACCTGGATGATCTTCAGGAGCAATTTTCCAGAAGTTGCCATCTACAGACTCTTCGCCTTCGCCCATGAAAACTTTCTCACATTCCCACTTCTTGTCGTCAGCGGTCATTTCGAATTTCTCTTCTACAAGCATGGTAGCGAAAACAACACCATCTTTAACAAGAGCAACTTCAGAACCTTCAGCAACGTCACCTGCAGTAGCAGTGTCAACGTCCAGGGTTATAGGAACAGGCCAGAAGGTACCGTCTGCCATTTGAAAAGTCTCACAAACGCCTTTCCAATCAGCCTTACCCATGAAACCGGTAAGAGGAGAAAAACCACCGATTCCAAGCATGATTAGATCGCCTTTAGCACGATCAGAAATCTCAATTTGCTTTAGACCTTCAGCTTTTTTTAACTCTGCAGCTAAAGCATCACCTTCTAGAAGAGCACAAACAAGACCTTTACCGCCGTGTGGAGCAACTAATTTAGACATAATTACCTCTTTTTCGCTAAAATTTATAAATATATAAAACGTTACCATGTACACACGCACATGGATATTGAACTAAATGACTCATTAACTTATAACTATTTCAATTTCTAAGAGAGAATATAGAATTACTAGAAATTTTGTCAAGAAAAAAAGGTGACAAACAAGCAATAGGTATCCCTACAAACCAATAATCCTCCTAGCACGATGAGAAATCATTGTATTAGGAGGTCGATAACACAAGAGCCCTACAATCATTAATGCCGTTATCAGCGGTATCAATAACATTAAACAAAAAAAATTACGAATATTTTGAGAGATAACCTGTAAATCATTTTATGTAACTACCCTTTTTATATATAGATGTTCCTCATAAAATATTCCCAGCATCGATCGCCTTTAACCAATACCTGGTTACAGAAATTGAAATTATCGCTTCCTTGAGTTGTAAATAAGATTTTTGCAACTCAAGGGTGTTCACTAAACTGTGTCACTAATCTTAAGGCTTGTTAAAAAGAACTTTAAAGGAGAACTGATATTATGACAGCTATTCCAGTTTTGGCATCAGGAGAATACTCAAGAAATGTGATCAACTGTTGCCAGCTATTACGCCAAACCTTACTGATGAAGAGATATTTTTCGTTCCATCGTAGCTGAAGATCAGTAGTGATCAGATAATAAAAAGGTTAACCAACAATGAGTATTAAGTCAATTACAGTTACAATTTCAAAGATGAGGCAGATCATGAAAGTAATACCACCACAACCTCCTCATAACTTACTTTTCAACTCTCACTCTCCCTGTTGAGCTTACTATTACCTTAGCATAATCATCACCTTTATATTTTACCAAAATGGTGCCACCAGACATATTAATGCGGCTTTTAAAACGAATTCTATCAGATGAGAAATTAGTACTTAAAATGAACTCACTTGGTAAATCCAATGACATTAGTTGTTTTTCCGATACATGCTTCACCCAATCACTGGCGCTACCACCAAGCCCGCCATTATCGACAAAACTATAGTAGTTATTCTTAGAAAAAATAACTACTACATCTGAATTCTCGCCAATTGCCGCAAGTCGCGCCTTTCCAAGATTTCCAACCAATGAAAAGACCACGGAACGTGCAACTTCCTTAGAATTCAAATTTTGAATCATTGGATATCCCATTATTGTCGCAACAGATATGACAACAATGACAATTAATAACTCAACCAGTGACAGTCCATTTTGATTCATATTATATACCCACCCGAAGACCATTCCTGTTATTCGCTAGGCTTTAAAGCAAAAAAACAAACCCTAATTGCGGCACGCCAATTGGGTTTTATTTTTTTACTACGCACTCACACCTCAATTAGACCAAGTACCATCAACCTTCTTAATTTCATTTATCAGTTTAACATTTTGTTCGACTTGCTCTACTTGAGTTGGTACTTGTGCTTCGGTGTCTTGTGCCAGATCGGTGGGGACGCCACTACCCTTTTTGATTAGATCTACAGCCCCTGCCTCATTAATTCGATACAAAATTGTATCACCACCGATCAAATTTATACTACTTACCACCTTCCACTCTTGATTGTAATAAATCAAACTACTGGCAAGTGCCAGAGACACATCATTAATGATAATATTCCTGTCATCTATTTGATGGAACCATCCATTATGGAGGTCTTCTTCGACAACAGGCGTTACCAGCTCTGCGGCAAAGACAACTAGGCCTGAAGAAAGCATGAAAGCTAAAACAAAGATAAAAATTTGTTGTCGTGTTAATTTAATTTTTTTCACAGTCTATCACCATATTACACAAAATTTAAATAATAGCCGTGCTAACAAAAATCAGCTGAACGACCAGTTCGATAGTTTTATATGAAGCAAAGCGCTATCAATGTTCAACTACTCTACCTAACTCTATCATGTTGGTTAATACTCACGCCAAAAATAAATTCCTCGCTTGGGTGCCGTTTCTCTAATTTCAGTCAGGGACCCGTCAGAAGAACTTATAACTTTAACTTCCTCGCCATTTCCTAAATCCAGAACAGTTGCGCCAGATCCTTGACCAAGCATTCCCGATGCGGATGGATTAACTATAATGGATGAACCGTTAACTGTAATAGTAACAGTATCATTGCCATCAACCTTGCCATCGCCATTCACATCAAAAGCAGGCTTCGTAAGTCTTCCACCAGTAAACACATTAAGTTCATGCACCAGAGAATTAGCACCACCAGCACATCTGTCGCTATTAGGAACAAAAGAGATTAAAATAGCTTTATCTCCACGAATCATTGCATCAACAGTCACACGCTCACCTGGCAAGGGAAGATCAAAAAACCAACCCGAGTGATTAACAGGATCATCACCAGGACTAATTGTTGGGATATTGTTAATATCATCTACCCCATTCCAGTTGGGAATATTATTTGACACTACACGAACCGTTTTATTTAAATTGATACCCGATGAATCATAGGCTTGCCCATAATACAGTTCAGTCTGTTCGAGCAATGCAAATGTTGTCCCATCACTATGTGCATGACTCAAGGCCCCACTAGAAGATACAGTACCAAGATATTCGGTATCATCCCCGTCATCACCCCAATCCCAGATACCATACATTGACTGAGTACTTGAGGTTTCCCAGTCATCATTACTTAGAAATCTTCCACTACCGAAAACAATCATATAGCCGTTTTTGGTCGGATGTCGGATAACATCTGGTGTTGAGGTAATTGCTTGATTATTTTGGATAGTTACAAGAGGTCGAGGACTATTAGTATTCTTGCAACTATTAGAATCATTACCATCATCACAGTATGAAACCTGCCAATTATCGGGATCTGGGTCAGTTAAATCAAACTTCCACATATTTCCTTCTAAATCACCACCGTAAATATAATCAACCTTATTATCATCATTTACATCCACAGCCGCTGGGCTGCCCATACCATTTTGAGAGGACCCCCCAACATCAATTTTTTTAATCAAAATACCTGTTTTGGGGTTAAGAAAATAGAGAACTGCGTTTCCCTGTGCACTACCATAACCATTTCCAAAAATAGTCACGTAACCATTAAGGTCAGTATCACCACTATTTATGCTAGTAGCGTTTGATTTAACGGTGAATGCACGACTGTAAGTAAAGCCTAAATCATCAATACCATCAGTTGTCGGCGTGTCACTCTGCGGATATTCCCACAATACTTTCCCTGCTAGCTCAGCCGCTGTTGTTATTGACGATTGAGTAGAAATATCGAGCGAATAATATCCTTTTCCGCCTCTTCCAAGCCCACCAACCAAATAAATTTTACTACCCATTCTTGAGGCAACAGGCGTATCATCCACAAAGAATTTATGAGAATCCCCATAGTTTTGAGCGGCAAGATACTTAAGGTTAGGCATCACCATACTTGGAATATAGGCAAATTTTTCTGCTCCAGTTAAAGCATCAAAGGCATGAAGCATACCATCATTAGCACCTGCATAAAGATACCCATCTACGTGCAATGCACCGGAATTGACGATATCTCCAAGCCTGCTGGTTCGTTGCCTGTACAAGCTAACACTTTCTTTAGCATTTGATCCGCGAATATAGTCGAAAAGATCCTGCTCTGTAGTTCCGTTAGTACCATCGTTAAAAAATGCTTGTTGAGCAGAAGTCAGGTTTGCTAAAGCGTCGAATGCGACACCACCGGATGCATCCCCTTTCATGGTCGCAATAACGCGCGATGAAATATCTGCCCCATTACTCAAATCGATATCTAGTTTAGCACCAGCTTCCCATATTGGGTTAAGGGTATCGATTTCTCCATAAGCAGAAACTGGGTAGGCATAAACTTTACCGATCCAGTCAGGACTAACATATTGGGTTTGGTACAGTACTAAGTTTCCAGTTGTTGCATCTCCAAACATTCCATCACCGTTTACCGACACAGATGCGGATGATCCATTTTGGTCGGAAATATCAACAATTACGTCTAAAAGGGACTTTACCAAAATTTGAGGGCTCGAAGCACTCAAATACAAGCCCCTTCCGTTAACAGCCGCATGGAACATATCATCTATTTTCTCACTGTCACCGTCTTCAGGATTTGGCCATGTTGGATAATTACATGTTATGCCACCTCCAGCCACACAACCAGGAGCCAATGTGTAATTTTCTGGATCACCCAACCCCCCCACAACACCAAAGGCCACAGTATATGTGTTAACATGCTGACGTCTATTATCTCCTGCAACTTTATCGTCCAAAATAGTATCAGACACTAAATCGGTATCATAATATTTCATAGCCACATCAGCTAAAGTGTCTGAGTAACCATCAGCATAAGGGACCCCTTTGTGCTGATCTTCATTGCCTGTATCTGAAGGATCAGAACCATTGTAAAAACCATCTGTCATGGCAATACTAAAGCTCTGTTGACACTCTCCACCAAGCTCTTTAGAAAACCAAGGATTTCCTGAGAGATTGCCATTATTACTATCAGTTCTATCAAAATACTGTCCGACCTTATTAAGACCACTCCGAAGCGGTGTACCTTTTGCTGAAATTTGCAAACTATATAGTGAGGTTAAAAGTGCATCTACCTCATTTTTATAAACAAAATCACCATTCTCATCAATATAAAGCACACGAACAGGAGTCACCGGGCGTCTCACCCCGTAGCTTGAGCTTGAGTTAATTGTTCTGATGCCAATATATGCATTACTCACTTGGTCAATAACCAGAGAAATTGCAGCAGTTGCAGCAAGCTCTCTTTTTCTATAAAAAGTGAACCAGTTTGCCCAATTTTGCATCTCCTCAGCAAAGGTTCTCCCCGTCACATAACCGGCCCCTGCTGGAGCTGAAATATTATTCAAATCTTTTACTTTTTGGGTAGATCCTGTGCCATTTTCTGTACTTGTAACTTCATAGTATTTGATTGTCTTACTACTGTAATTTAGTGTGACAAGTATAATTTTTGTACCTTCTTTCACATAATAATGTGCGTTGGGTATAACTATGCTATCAATCGTTGTAAAATTGCTCGCCGCATCAATAGATCGTGAAGAGGATTCTATAGGATGAGAACGCATAGTGGACGCAGTCGTCATGTCATCAGCCGATCTCATGGCCCACGGTTGGTAGTTAGAGGAAGGATTATAATAGAGTTTATTGTAGTCAAACCACTGGGACTTCCACATCCTTCTTTGAGACGAGTCGAGGGTTCTGTTGCTATCATACGCTCTATCTGATGTGTTAAAAACGTAGTATTCATTGCTGAATAATCCGCCTGATTCTGTCGTCATAAACTCAAAATCCATACTACCCGAGTCATCTAGGACAAACATAATGTTAGGAGGTGCGGGACGAGTTACAATATCAAGAGGATAATCAGATAACTGGTACACTTCCTTAAGCTTTACTACAGTGTCCTCAATAATATTTTTTACGGTAATGGTAAATTTTGAATCAGAGGCATTATGAACAACGTTTTCTGCATCGACAGGATTTCCATTTTCAACCACCTTATAAGCAAGTGTATTCACATATACGTAGAGCTGGTCAATACTACTGTTATAGGTGACAGTGTATGTTTTATCACCACTACAAGAAACAGATTCAAGCCCCTCAGGCGAAATGGTAGAATGAACTCCTGCAACTGATGTAATATTAATGGAGCTCGCACTAGTAACAAAACTTGCCTCGATCGAATGGTCCGCCGAAACATTAGTGAATTCATAAGAAGGGGGGGGGGGTGCTCCTACTGAGGCACCATCTATCATAACATCGTCAAGAATATAGCAAGCGTTAGGTAATATTGAAAATACCTGATCTGCACCAGGAACTAAGTCGACGGGTTCAGAGGGTTCAACTGAACCGCCGGCACCAAAAGTTGGAGTAATTGTATGTCCAGCAACAAACTTCACTTCAATTTCGTGATCCTCAACTACCTGAAAAAAAGTATAGTCCGCATGAGATAAAGCAGTCGCAAAAACAGAAAGTCCATCTACCAGGATATCGTTTACAATAAAATTTGGCTCTGCAGCAAAAGTAAATGTTTGGTTATTATTTTCTACAACATTTGTTACTCCCGGAGGCGAAACAGCACCACCTGCAGAAGAAGTTGCAGTGATAGGATGTATTATACTAGAAAATTGTGCATAAATAGTGTGGTCAGCTAAAACACTTTCAAAGGTATAACTACCATCTGCAGCTAGCTCCACTATATTGCCATCCACTTGAACGTTCTCTAAGGCATACCCAGCATCAGGGGTGAAAGTAAACGCCTGATCGCCTCCACTTAAGATAGAAGTCACAGAGCTTGGAGCTATACTTCCACCAGGACTGGATGAAGGAGTAATATTAAATCGCACCTCAGTACAATTAGGGCGCGCCGCCACAAACTCGAGAGTAATGTTATCATGCATATAGGTGTAATGAGATCTATTATCTAAATTAACATTACCGAACAGTCCCATAATCCATTGATTGCTACCTTGTACAAAACAATGTACGCCACTTGTCCAGCCATTCGTCCCAGCACTACCTGTTTGGTCAACAGGAGAGTAAGTTGCTGTCCCATCTGCCGCATAAACTACATACTGAGCATCTCTATCCAATTCTGACATAGATGTTACACCATCGCGTAAAACGCCATGAACAACTCTATAGTCTCCTGTTACTGAAACATCGCCCTGATAATATGCCCAAGCATTACTATTATTAGTCCACTGTTGATCCGGGTTATAAGAATTCCAACTCCAATGTTTTGCTCCAATCCCAATAGATTCGTCTGCAGCCCTTGTATCTGCAATATTCCAAAGTGAAAAAACAAATAACAGCGTAAAAAAAATACTTCTTAGTTTCTGTGCTTTTTGCGATTTAGTTTTTTGTATCATATTTCACCTCAAATTTTCGAAGTACAAGAGTCGATGTTCTAAAATTAAAATGCTTTTAAATAGCCTATTTTGATAATTTTGCTACTATTCCCAGTAACAGATTGCCCGTACACATCGAAGGCATACATCGACGTACCGTTATTCATTTTAATTGAGCCAACTTTACCTAGGTTTACAGCTAAAAATCGATCAGCACCATTAGTATTACCGTAAGTTTCTAAATAGTTGACGAGGTTCACTTCATCTGGGTCATACGAACCAGCTATGTCAGCCTTTGCCACCAAACCATTATTAACACCATCGAGTGTGCCGTCACCATCAATATCTAGCTGATTACTATTTAAATCTGCCGCCTTTGCGTTTGCAAGCCGTTGTCCAGCTTCAAAAACCTTGGCTTCACTTCTGTAGAAATTTCCGGCATATATTCGATCATTTCCCGCTATCTGTAGTTCAATCGCAGTATTTCTTGTAGCTGAAACACCAATCACGGTAAGAACAACAATTACAAGTAGGGCAATAACTAGAACAAAGCCCTCTTGCCCATCTTCCTTAAAAAAAATTCCATTTCTGCAAAGCTTTTTATTCATATAGTCCTCACTCTAATCTGCAATGATTGCCTTTACACTACTCAAAGTAACAGTCGCTGCATTATTACTGTTATGTGTAAGATTAATAGTAACGCCAAACACACCGGTAATAGGTGTGTTTGGCGTTATAACACAAGCCACAGTGTACCCATCAAAATAACTTAAATAAGCTTCATTGATCACGCCATTAGCCCTTAAATTACCAAGGCTACAATCTGTATCGGAAAAAGGCGGATTACTACTATCCTGGGCAATGATTACCTCCAGCAGATCCGAGGCAAATAGTACATCTGATGTTAGTTGGTTGGCTTTTGAGTTACCGCGAATCCCTGTTGATTGCATAACAAACATCGCAAGAATACCAAATGATAAAACCCCCATGGCAACAACAACTTCTATTAAAGTAAAACCTTTACTGTTATGCTTCATATCTAAAACCTCAAGTTACGACAGTTAACCAGTGTAGTAAAATAACGTCGCCTTAAACCATCACGTATACCTATACCTGCCTGGGGAGTCCAATCTTCCTGGGAAACACAGTTCGCTGTTGCAGCAACAGTACAAGTATCGGAAGACCCAACATTTGCGGTAAGGGACGCCGATGCTGGTTTATACAATACGCCGCTTGCCGGTGCATCAAGAGTAAAATTGGCGTCACGTTGAGCTGATACCGCAAGAACTGAAATTTGAACAGCAACAATATTATCAAGCTGGCCTGCTGTAGGATTGAGCACTCGGTTTCCGTTATCTAAAGTATAAAGAAACTCTAATCTCTCGATATTTTCTGCAATGGGTTGAAGACCAACAAGTGCAGCCGGAATTACGGCTGCACTTGTTAGCCTTCCTTGGGTGCTAACACCATTATTATCATACAAAGAAAAAGCGATATTTTCGCCGGCATCAGTAGTATCGCCGTCCTCGTTCAAATCTGCAGAAAAAGCAATGCTTGAAGAATCGGCAATATAAATTTCAGCGCCTGCCACACCCAACGTTGAATCATCATAACCTGCCATGCGAATTTCCCTGACCATAATGTCCAGAAGAGCCCGAGCGTTTTGCTGCATAACAACTACCTGTGCCTGAGCTGTATGCGTTTTTTGTTGAATGGTGTAGGCAGAGTAAATCGCAACAATGATCAGCGCAGAAAGTACAAGCGCCACCATCATCTCTACTATGGTAAATCCATTTTGATTATGTCGTTCAAATGATTTTTGATACATATGGTCTCCCAAATTAAGGAATAGAGCCCTTATCCATTGTTACACCACCGGCAGTGGTAACAGTTACGGTGTATTGAGTATTACCAGCACTATTATGATTTGCGCCTACCAAGACTACTGATGCAGCAGCTCCCAGTGGAGCACCACCAGACGTTTGCACAAGTCCTCGGGACGTAAATACGATATCAACAGGCAGACCCGCGGCGCTTATACCAACGTCAGTTGTTCTCCCACTACCAGAGTCACCTACGCAACCAGATATGGTTGTTTGAGTATTACTAAACAAATAAAAGCCACTTGGACAAGGTATGGTCGCCGTAATACCAATTGTCATATTTTCATTATCTTTTATGGCCGCAACCTTTGCCCGCTGCAAGCTCCCATTAAGCATTTGGGCGGACGCACGTAAATCTTGCCCTGGGCGCCAACTCATAATATTAGGCGCAATGAATATTGACATTAATCCGATAATAACGATGACTATCATAAGCTCAACAAGGCTAAAACCACTATCTTTCTTCATACCAATTCCCCCATAGCCAAGGCCTATTACTAGCTAAATATTTTACTAAATAAATTTGAATTTGCACATTACATCAATAAAACTAAAAGGTTGAGACCATAAAAAAATACCTTGAGACAGAGCCACTTCTAGAAAACAATATGCAAAAACCATCATATACGAGAATAGACTCTACATCAAAAAAATCAAAAATCAAAATCTAGTGTCCAAAGGTAATAATAGAAAATTTTACTCCATTTATAGTTTAAACATTATTAATTATAATGTATAGTCCAAAAAACATTAATTATAATGCATAGTCCAAAAAATATTAATTATAATGTATAATATAAATATTATTACTAATAGCATCATTGACATACAATATAAAAAAAGGTGCGCAAGTTTTTGCACCCCGCTTTACAGTAATAAAATATTAGGGGGGGGGGGATGACATGAAGATTGATAGAAATAAAGGCTTTACTTTAATTGAATTGCTCGTGGTTGTTGCAGTAATAGGAATACTTGCCGCTGTAGCAATTCCCGCCTACACTGGCTACATTACCCGAGGAAAAATTACTGCAGCAGAATCAATTATTGAACAACTTCCCATCCTTATTGAAAATTATAGAGCAGAAAATGGCTTTATGTGCCCTACCTGTAATACAAATGGCACTTACACCTTTAATTATATAGAAAATAATTCTGGTTCCGAGACAACAACTACGCTTACAGCCCTCTATCCTGATTTCAGAGCCAAAGGCGCTACAGTGACTGATGCATCTCTCTACAATTTCCGAGTCACAATAGTAGTAGACAATTGTACAACTACAGGTTGTGAGGAAACAGCAACTTTCGCGGCACTGCCTGTGGCAAGTCGCGGAGCACCAGCTGGAACCATTACATCTAACACATACGAGTAACTTTTTTGGTCACAAAGTGACATTTTTTGTTAAATTCGGGGTATTTCAACCGTAGACAAGATGGCTAAAACATTAACTACTACATTGAAGCCGAGCGTTACTCATTGTAATTAGGTTTATTATTATTCTTTTTTTTACTGTGGCATTAAATTTGAATAGTATGATCATATAACAGTTTCACCCACCAACAACTTACATTAGGAGAAAAAAATGAAAAAATTGATCAAAAATCAAAAAGGTTTCACTCTTATCGAGCTTATGATCGTTGTAGCGATTATTGGTATTTTAGCAGCAGTTGCTATTCCTCAATATAGAAATTATATTGACAGAACAAAAAAGAATGCTTGTCAAGCAAACACCCAAGCAGCCCACCGTTTAACCATGAATGAAGCAGCTAAAATGGCCGCTGGCGCCTCTGCAGTAGTTGATTTGATTGCTGCGCTCAACGAAGGTGGAAAACTTGAACCATTAGGCTCCGGCAATCCTGCATATGCTGCCGCTGCGGGAGATGGAACAGCGTCTTGTGGCGTTGGCATCGTACCAGCTACTTTTACAGTCGGAACACCTATTGTTGTTACTGGTTGGGACAAAGAAACTGGTGCTACTTCTATGACCGTTCCTGTTGAATAATTAACTACCGTAACTTAAAAGGGATGTTTTAGAATAACAAAACATCCTTTTTTAAATTTCCCTGCCCTTTCACCGTAACCCAGTCTTACAATGCAACTTTTTCCCAAGACTGCGGCCAGTGTTAGCCTCCTTCTGCGCCCCCACTAAAAAATGAATACTCCTTCTGCAAGCAAGCCCTTTGAACCTTACATGATCTTTTGGGCATTGCTGTGGATGCTAGGAATGCATTATTTCCAAGCCAATCCAGGAGGAACTGGACTTGAAGTCCCAGCTAATAACATTGTTTGGTGTTTTATTGCCCTCATAATTGGAAGCTTTTGCTATAAAGTCATTTCAGCTCAACAAATTAAAATATCCAAACTTTTTATTGTTTTGTTAGTAACAGTAGTATTGATGAATATACCTTACCTTTATCCTACCGACTGGTTTTCTAAAATCAACCTAACTTCTGAAAGTGCTAGTCGAGGTATTTGTCTGCTTGTTGGATTATTTTTATTTTTAGGCTTTCAACAAATTGAAAAATCAACTTCTACGATAGCACGACTAACAATTTTTATTGTGCTAGCTGCTTGCATTGAATCTTTTATTATTTTAATACAATTCTATATCCTCACTGAAAACAATTGGTTACATTTCAATGTCGGTTCTCGACCATATGGTATTTTCCAACAAGTTAATGTCGCCTCTACATTTATGGCCATCGGGGTAATATTACCAATTTACTCACTACTTCACCAAAGTAGTTCAGGTACACTTAACAAGTGGCGCTTCACAATCTTTTTGCTTTCAACGTTTATCTGCTCTTGGTCAATTGCACTAATTCAATCACGTTGTGGATATCTAGCACTTGCTGCAACTATAATATTTGGCTATTGCGGAAGTTATACCTATTACAACAAAGCGAAAAAATTACGAAATATTTGGGCTTTCCTAATTTTATTAGGAATATTATTTGGCAGTTTATCCCTGCATCAATCAACAGGAGGAGGTCGAAGTCTTGAGAATATAAAATCAGTTAGTGCGCGCGAAAATATTTATTCGCGTAGCATCGAAATGTTTTCTGAAAAACCTCTTATTGGATGGGGATACGGTAATTTTGAGTGGGCATACCTGAACTATCAAGCAAAAGATTTTGAAAAAGATTCCACAATTGTTGTCAGCCCCACAGGACTCGAACATCCCCATAACGAACTGTTATATTGGGCAGTTGAAGGAGGAATAGCACCAATTTTTGGTATACTTATCTTTACGATTTATTTTCTCTTTCAACTAAAAAAGAGCAATGAAAAATTATTACTATTGGGTTTATTAGCTCCACTAGCTATCCATTGTATGGTTGAGCTTCCTTTCTACCACGCAACTATCCATTGGATATTATTTATTTTCTTTATCTGGTTAGCAGACAATAGCGAAAAATATACACTACCTGTAAACTATACATTTGCATTGCGATTACTTACACCTATTTTAACTACAATTACTATTATTTTTATGCTCACCAATTTGCATACTATCTATACTCTTAGGCAGTTCATCAAAACCGGAAATACAAGAGAACTCTCACATATAATTAACCCAATTGGCATATCGGATACTCTCACAGGTTATAATTTAGCACTGCGCTATAACGATGCAATAAACACAGAAAACCGAGAAGACCTTAACCAATATCTTATATATTTAAAGGATTTCGTAAAATATCAGCCTCGCCCAATTTTTTACAAACACTATGTCATGGCATTACTGGCTATACAACAAGAAGAATATGCAGAAAACATCAAAGTTCAGAACAATTATCTATTCCCAAAGCACAGAATACACATAGAGGATGGGCAAATAATTACAGAATCAGAGTAGGTCAATTTCAACTTATAGCATGTTGATTATTTTCTTACTCGTGCATACGTTTTACTAAGATGTATGACATCAACCTAACATATTACATCTCTATACAATCACAGCTTACTACTATTACTAACGTACTATTCGGTATACTATGCTCTAATGAGCGTCTATCCATGGACTATGTCTTTAATTCGCCCTCTTCCAGACCTTTGACCATGACGCGGGCAACAATTCTGTGCCGAAATTGACGCATTAGAATGCAGCCAGTATCAGTTAGTTACTCTTCTAATCTTGCTACTACGTCTTCTAAACCAAGGATGGATTTAACTTTGATTGTTTTTTGCGATTTTCGTATTTTTTGGAGCACCAAGGAAAACTATACATAATATTGATATATTCAGAGATTTACCGCTTACGCATCTTCATCATTATTTTTAGGTTTGCAAGTATGTAATCACCTTTTTCCAATATGATCAAGACAGACCAAATACCGGACTACCGTCAAAGATATAACCGTGTTTACGCCTGCAAATCATCTCTTTAATACAGGTGCCATAATGGAATCACAATCAACAACCACGCCAAACGCCTCCCTAAATTTGATCCACCTACGAAAAAGAGAAAATCAGCATCGAACCTTTGCTTGAATGCGCGAAATTCTATTTTTGTGTCAAGAAAAAAGTAACTATGCAGTAATTTATCTCATCAGCCTAACTCATGCAACTTTAAACCCGGACAATACTGAGGCAAGACCAAAAAGAGTACAGAACTAGGATCCAAACTAAACAACCACCGATTAGAGATCATTGGGTTTCACATGGCGGACTGAAAGTCTAGCAATACCGGCACAGCCGGTTTATTCTATGTCAAATTAATCATTTGGGTCTTTTTCAAAGCAATAAGCCAAAAGTGCCGCCAGAAAAATATGAGAGAGAACGCCTTAAGAAGGGCGAAGTTAGAAAGGGTAAGCCTAGGACTTACATGGAAAGACAAGTAGATCTATCAGCAGCACAGTCTCTTGCTGAACTTCCTTGTTTTTGCAATCGTGGTGTAAAATAATGCAAAGCAACGCTACAAAGAAAGAAATTCTGTCAAGGGATTTAATGGGCGCTTGAAAGACGAATTTGGCGGGCGTGATGTCATGGTAAAATGAGGTAGCACAGTGATGATGCACCTAAGGTTCGGTGTACTAACAATCTTTGCTGACCAGTTAATTAAGATAGTAGCCTCTTAATCATTAGGACTTTTGCAAGAGGCTCATTTAAAAAAATGGTTTGGCTTTTGTAGACACTATTGGCTGGGATGCTTTCAATGAAGGAAAAGATCTAAAAAAGCAAGTTGAGTTGTAGAAAAAAACGACATGGCAATTACCCAGAAGTAGTTTTAGCAGATCAACTTTACGGTACAAGAGAAAATAGAACACACTTGAAAAACCTTGAGATTCATTTTGGTGACAAGCCGCTTGCAAGACCAAAATACTGATAGAATCTAACAAAGATGATATTAGAAAAGCCAAGGCTCAAAGGGCGAGAGACAACCGAGAACTAATACCGATTGAAGGTAAAAAAAATGGATACAGATTGAACTACACTAGAGCCAAACGTCAGAAGAAATCTGAGGAAATGGATTAACTGTATCTTTTTAGTGATAAATCTAATGGTTTAGTCGCTACTTACGAAGTTTATACTTAAGTCTTGTCTTTTGATTCAAGATTTTTATGTAGCTGACTTACGAAGCCGCGCACTTATGATACGAATTCAGGTTATAAAAATAATCGATAGGTCTCAAAGTTGTTTGCTCCTCAAAGAATAATTTATGTTTTAACTGATTACGTTGTAGGTCTTTTATTCTCTTTAATTTATGTTATATTATAATATTTTCTGCCAACATATAGAATTTATCCTCAAGTAAAGTCAAGGATAGCTACTGAGTATATTAATACCAAGTTCACAGAAAAGCTATAGACCTCTAACTTCTACCTTCAGAGATATATTAATAGCAATAGTGCCGATGATTATTGAAAAGTATTATGTCTCAAAAGACCAACCTCGAACCCCAATCGATGAAAAAGAAATAATAACAAAACATTTTATTTCGTGAATTATAGAATATTATGGTAAAAAAAACATTTGAAACATCACTTAGCAAACTTGAAAAATTAACTAATGAACTTGAGAGTGGTTCTCTTAGCCTTGAGGCTAGCCTAAAAAAGTTTGACGAGGGAATACAACTCGCCACCTTTTGTGATGAACAGCTAAACGAAGCAAAGGCAAAGGTTGAAATCTTATTAGAAAAAGATGGTAAATTAACAGCAGAACCTTTTAATAACGATGAGTAACTCAACATTGTTTATTTTTTATTGTACCTCATATAGAGATTGTCCATGGATTTAAATAATTATTTATCATATCAGAAGAAGATTGTCGAAACCGCAATGGATCGCTATATGCTCGCCAGCGAAGAGCCTTTTACTCGACACATTGAAGCGATGCGATATAGTCTCTTTGCTGGCGGAAAAAGAATTAGGCCCATTTTGTGCCTTGCGGCAGCAAATATTATTGATGAACATGCAGACATTAAAAATAACATCATGCCCATTGCCTGTGCCTTAGAATGCATCCACACTTATTCTTTAATCCATGATGACTTACCAGCCATGGATGATGATGATCTTAGACGAGGCAAGCCCACAAATCATATCTTGCACGGTGAAGCTGCTGCTATTTTAGCCGGTGATGGCCTACTCACCTGGGCCTTTGACCTTATCTCTAATAAAGAAAACGGTAATATATCAGCTGAGCAAAGGTTAGACATCTGCTTTACTATCGCAAGAGCTGCTGGCTCCTTAGGCATGGTAGGTGGCCAGCAACTTGATATTGATAGCGAAAACAAAGATATTGATTTTGAAACCCTCGCAACAATACATAAAAGTAAAACGGGGGCATTAATCACTTGTTCTGTTTTATCTGGTGCGATTGGTGCAGGAGCAAACAAAGAACAACTTGCGGCCCTAAAAGTTTATGGTGACAATATAGGCCTTGCCTTTCAAATTGTAGATGACTTACTAAACGCAACTTCCACAACTGAAGAACTTGGAAAGGCAGCTGGTAGCGACGAAGAACTTGGCAAAGCGACCTATCCGAGCTTTTTTGGTATTGAAAAGACCAAAGAAAAGGCGAAACAAGCAATTGACGCTGCCATAGAAGCACTTAATATTTTTAATCATCGAGCAGAACCTTTAAGATTGTTGGCTGAGTATATATATTCCAGAAAAAACTAGCCCCCTTGAAAAGATTCACCCTCATGCATAAAAAAACAGCTAATTTACCAATATAAAAATATCATAGGATGATATGCAGGAAAATACCTTAAACACAGAAAACCAGATCAAAAACAATCTCCTTGACCAAGTCGATTCCCCAAAGGACATCCGTAATATGTCCAAAGAAGAATTAGACCAATTAGCAAGTGAAATTCGTGAAAAAATCATAGCCACCACAGCGCGAAATGGTGGCCATGTTGGACCTAGCCTTGGGGTTGTTGAGCTAACCATTGCACTACACACTGTTTTTGACACACCAAACGATAAACTAATTTGGGATGTGGGCCATCAAAGTTACGCCCATAAGCTTATTACTGGCCGACGAGATCAATTTTCAACACTACGAAAATACAAAGGCTTGAGTGGTTTCCCAAAAAGAGCTGAAAGTGAATACGATGCTTTTGAAACTGGACATAGCTCAACATCCATTTCCGCCGCTCTTGGCATGAGCGTTGCCTTTGATTTACATAAAATTGGCAATAAGGCCATAGCCATAATTGGCGATGGTTCAATGACCGCTGGCCTAGCTTTTGAGGCTCTTAACCAGGCTGGCCATCTTGGCAAAGATTTAATCGTTATTTTAAATGATAACGAAATGTCAATTTCTCCAAACGTTGGGGCAATCTCCTCTTTTCTTAGCAGGAAACTTACCGGACGCACTATGCGACGGGTAAAATCTCACCTAGTCGATAAATTGCAAGACTCTGATGTTGGGGAAAACATTCTCAATGTACTTAGAAGAAATGAGAAAAGCTTTAAAAGCTTTTTCACTCCAGGTATGCTTTTTGAAGCCTTCAAGTTCGACTACATAGGTCCCATAGACGGTCACGACTTAGATGATTTAATTCCTGCCCTTCAAACTGTCCGAGACACAGCAGAAGGCCCTGCTCTTATTCATGTTTTAACCAAGAAAGGAAAAGGCTATTCTCCTGCAGAACAAACTCCTGGCGCATTTCATGGTGTTGGTCCTTTCACAAGAGAAACAGGCACATTCGTCAAAAAAGCTAATGCTCCTGTTAGCTACACTGATGTTTTTGGCAAAACCATCCTTGATATGGCGCGTAAAAATGATAAAATAGTTGCCATATCTGCCGCCATGATCTGTGGCACTGGTCTTAATAAATTTTCGAAAGTATTCCCTGATCGGTTCTTCGATGTTGGTATAGCAGAACAACATGCAGTAACCTTTGCCGCAGGATTGGCATCGCAGGGAATGAGACCAGTTGTTGCTATCTATTCAACCTTTTTCCAAAGAGCCTTAGATCAAATTATTCATGATGTTTGCATACCAAAACTACCAGTTGTTTTAGCCATTGACAGGGCTGGTGTAGTTGGGGATGACGGACCAACTCACCATGGTATTTTTGATATATCAATGCTGAGATTTCTACCAAACCTAGTAATAATGGCACCAAAAGATGAGGCAGAACTACAGGAAATGCTTGTAACCGCTATTCGTCACGATGGCCCAACAGCAATTCGCTACCCTCGTGGATCTGGTGAGAATGTACCTATCGCTGATTCTTCTGATTTGATCCAGGCACTTTACATTGGCCAAGCAGAGCTGCTGCAAGAAGGCGACGATATCTTGCTTCTTCCCATAGGAAATAGAGTTGCCGTTGCCATGGTGGCTGCTAGAGAGCTAGCATTGGATGGTATTAGCGTAACAGTTATCAACCCTCGGTTTATTAAGCCTCTCGATGCTGATATGATCTGTAGGCACGCAGAAAGGACAGGTAAGGTAATTACCATTGAAGATAACACTTGTGTATCAGGTTTTGGTAGTTCAATACTAGAACTTTTTTCAACAAGGGGGCTATACGATATTAAGACTCACATCCTTGGTCACCCAAATCAATTCATTGAGCAAGGTCCCCAAGCTACATTGTGGAAGAATGCCGGAATAGATAGCGTAGGGATTATTGAGGCAGTTAAAAAAATGCTTAATTAGATTTAGGGAATTAAGGGTGTATCTAAACATAGTGCATAATAACAGAACGATCCTTGGCCAATAAAATCTAGTCACTTGGGACATAATAAGATAATTGTTGATTTGCTACTTCAGAGAGCGACTTGTTGAAATCTTCATGTTAAAAAATGAAGCAACTTCTACAAAAATTAATTGCATAATTACAGCAATAGAAGATTTTTATTTTTTACAAAAGTAATTCCAACCGACTTTTACAAGAACATCCTGGAGACAAGCTATTAAAAATACTTCTATAAACATACCATTTCAAACAATTAACTGGTCAGCCATCTCTAAAACCGAACATAAAGGTGAAACAGGCGTTGCTTATTGGCAAACTCTTGAATTCAATGGGCTTAGAATAAGAATGGTTGAATATTCTGCTGGTTATGTTGCTGATCACTGGTGTGAAAAAGGCCACATTGTGCACTGCCTAGAAGGTAAAGTTACCAATGAGCAACAAAATGGAGACAGTTCTGTTCTAACTCCTGGCATGTCATATGTTGTTTCAGACGATTTAAGCTCTCATCGTTCCGTCACAAAAGATGGAGTTAAACTTATGATTATTGACGGTGACTTTTTAAAGTTAAAATAATGAAATGTAGCGTGTGCAACATGCTGTCTCAATTCTATATTTTGACTGCACAAAGCCAAATTTTTGAGGCGTAGTGAGCAATAGCCTCAAGGCTACCTTGATAAATTGCTACTTAACTCAATGTCTTCATCTCCCTTAAGATTTTACCCTAAAGATATCTATTATGTGCCTACTGTAAAAGTTTGCATCCACCTCGGTTTTGGGTAAATTTCCTGCCCCCAAGGTAGCACAGAACTATAAACATCAACTTCCTACGTTATCAAAAGAGTTTGGCAATCGTCAAGCAAATCTAAATCACCATCTGCTAAAGCGACCTAAGCATCCAGTCCTATAACAACAAAAACTAATAGAATTCTACTAGTAAACAAAATATATTTCCCCTTTCACTTGGTGATAAATAATATTTTATGGGTAATTACTACCAGCTTATCGGAACATCTGGATAATATTTACCCAACCAAGTTTATCACTAAATTTAAACATTTATTCTATATCTTTGAAACAGTGGACTATGTCTATTAATTCCAAAGTGGCTTCATATTTGCTAGGACTCTAACTATTAAAAGAACCAACTAAAGTTTCAAAAGATGATCCGACAAATAATATCAAAATTATTAGGGAATAATAATTATAAGATAAAAATCTCCTTATTTTTATTAAATTTACAAATAGATTAAGATGCTTAACAGTGTTTAATCAGTATCACCGAAAACTAGATAAACTCATTAAATAAATTAACCAACTATGAATAAAATATTTTTCTTTTTATTAGTATTCCTTATCCTGCAAAATCTAACTGCCTGCTCACATATTGAAGAGCGGGAAAATGAAACGGTTTTCAAAACACCGGCAATGTTCACAGAATCAGGTCAAGTCGAGTTATCTTCAAAATGGTGGTTGGATTTTGCCGACCCAGACTTGAACATGCTGATTGAGCAAGCACTGGGCAATAATTTTTCGTTGCAAGCTGCCTACTATCGCCTTGAGCAGTCTAAAGCCCAATATGCCATCGCTGGTAGTGATTTATATCCTAAATTAACCGGAAAAATAGATGCTGGCAGCACTGAAAGAGAAAACAATAATACTCGCAGTACCTATGATGATTTTTCCCTATCTTTAAACGTATCCTACGAAATGGATCTATGGGGAAAAATTGCTAGCCTAGACGAGGCTGGAAGATATAATTACCTAGCAACAGATATGGATTTGCAAACTGCTGCCATTAGTTTATCTGCCCAAGTTGCCTCAACCTGGTACCAGCTAAAAGACAAGAGAAATAGACTAGAAATAACCAATCGTCAATTGGGTTACAACCAAAAAGCATTAGAGATTATTACCCTACAATTTAAAACTGGTAAAATTGCCATCGCCGATGTAATCCAACAGAGGCAATTAATTGAATCAAATTTTGCATCCAAAGTCCGCTTGGAAGAAGAAATTATTCTCACAGAGAAAAGTCTACTCGTTCTGCTAGGATCTACAAATGAAAACAAACCTATTCCTGAGACAACTGGAATAACAGTTCTTCCCCCGCTTCCCAAAACAGGTCTTCCAATTGATATGATAACCAATCGACCGGATGTAAGATCAGCATTTTTACAATTAAGAGCTACAGATGCAAACCTCGCAGCAGCGATAGCAAATCGCTACCCTACCCTAAGCCTTACGGTATCTGCACAAACTAGTTCTGAAAATATTTCTGATTTGTTTGATAACTGGCTAGCAAATATAGCAGCAGGCTTGGTTGCCCCTATACTCGATGGTGGCGCAAGACAAAATGAAGTAGTAAGACAAAAAGCAAAAGTTCAAGAAAAACTAAGTACCTACAATCAGGTGGCCCTAGAAGCTATCACAGAGGTTGAATCCACACTAACCAAAGAAACAAAGCAAATACATTATATATCTTACATTGACCAACAACTGCAATATGCCAAACAGGCTACAAATCAGATAAAATATCGTTATTTAAACGGTACTGAAAATTACCAACGAGTCATAAGCTCCATTATTTCAAAACAAAAGCTAGAACAGGAACAATTTAGTTCCCGTCTAAGATTGATTGAAAATCGAATCAAACTATGTCAAGCCTTAGCCAGCGGATGGGAATTTCGCGGCAATAAAGAAAGTGAGCCAGAGGTGAAAAATGCAAATTAGCAACAAAATCAACACAGAAGAACCAGTTCAAGAAAAAAGTACCTTTGGAAAAATAATCAGCGTAGTTATGCCTTTTGTTGCCATTGCCTGTGCTGTTCTATTCACCATCTGGATGATAAACACTAAACCCAAAGCAAAAAAACGACCTCCCATAAAAAATAGTTTAATGGTGGAGACAAAGACTATTCACTTTACAGCCCAAGAAGTTATTATCGAAGCAATGGGTAATGTAAGCCCTGCCAGAAAGACCACTATCGCAGCAGAGGTTAGTGGCATCATCACCTCGATGAATAAAAAAATGAATCCTGGCGGATACTTTCTAACTAATGAAGCCATGGTACAAATAGATAAATCTAATTACTTATTTGCCAAGGAACAACGAAAAGCAGAATATATTAGTGCCAAAAGTGAGTTAGCAATTGAAGCAGGCAATCAACTGGTAGCCCAAAAAGAATTTGAACTGCTCGGGGAGTCAGTTTCCTCGCAAGAACAATATTTAATGCTCAGAAAGCCTCAACTAGAAAAACTAGAAGCTGGCTTAAAAGCTGCTAAAAGTAACCTTAAATTAGCCGAAAAAAACCTATCCAGAACCACAATAAAGGCCCCATATAATGGCATGGTAAACAGTCTGAATACCAACATTGGTTCTTTGGTTGGTGGTGGCAGTGGTCTTGTTGAATACATTGGCACGGATCTTTTTTGGCTAGAACTACTAGTTCCTGTTTCTGATTTAAAATGGATTACATTTTCTACAGAAAAACAAAAAGGATCAGAGGTTAAGATATTTAACGATTCAGTATGGGGTAAAAAATCCTACAGGATCGGTCACGTTATGAAACATAGTGCTAGCCTTGAGGCACAAGGACGCTTAGCCCAAATAATAGTTGTAATTGACGATCCCCTTGCTTTAAAGCCTGAGAATAAAAACAAACAACTACTACTACTCAATTCCTATGTAAAAACCGAGATAGCCGGTGGCAATCTAAATGATATTGTTAGCATTAATCGCAAATATATTCATGATAACAATAAAATTTGGGTACTAACTAGCGATAACCAACTGAACATTCGGCAAATTAATCCTCTTTTCAAAAATAAAAGCCAAGTGTTTATCAATAAAAGCATAAGTGAAGGAGAATTACTCATCACCTCCACTATTCCCGCTCCAATAAACGGAATGCTTCTGCAAAAGATAAACAAGACCAGAGACAAAAAGAATGACTAATCAGACCAATTCACCAACCAAAAGCCCTAGGAGAGGTGTCATAGCATGGATGGCATATAATCGTGTCACTCCAAACC
The DNA here is from genome assembly GCA_051531995.1 of Desulfotalea sp. GTDB lineage: Bacteria > Desulfobacterota > Desulfobulbia > Desulfobulbales > Desulfocapsaceae > Desulfotalea. The sequence goes on along the minus strand of JAOPTU010000004.1, from coordinate 395,820 downwards.
TGCTAATGATTGTATTACTTATAGCAGGCGTTCTCACAAGTAACACAATCAAAAAGGAAGTTTTCCCAAACTTTGAACTTGATATAGTTAGAGTCAACGTTGCCTATCCTGGAGCTAGTCCAGAAGAAATTGAAAAAGGCATTATCCAAGCTATTGAAGAAAACATACAAGGCCTAGACGGTATTGATTGTTACAGGTCGATTGCTAAAGAAGGTGTTGCCACCGTCAACATCGAGCTACTCGCAGGCTCAGATCATCAACAAGTTTTCCAAGATATCCAGCAAGAAATTGACCGAATAACCACCTTTCCTGAAGATTCCGAGGAACCAATCGTTAATATAGTTCAGATTAAGCGAGATGTTCTCCAGGTAACCCTTTATGGCGATGTCGGCGATCATGCCTTAAGGGAAATTGCTGAATTTACTAAAGACCGATTATTACAAGAAAAAGATATAAGTCAGGTTGCGATTATTGGCGCCTTAGATTTTGAGATAGCCGTTGAGGTTAGCCAGCAAAATTTAAGAAAGTATGGTCTAACAATTTCAGAAATAGCCACCAAAATTGATCAATCCTCCTTAGAAATACCCAGCGGTAAAATTAAAACCAGCAATGGTGAGATACTATTAAGAGTAAGGGATAGAAGTGACTGGGCAAACGAATTTGCCAGAATCCCCATTATCACCACTGCTAATGGTTCAGTTGTATATCTTGAAGAGATTGCCACTGTTTATGAAGCATTTGAAGACACCAATCGCTCCATTAGTTATCAAGGAAAAAACTCCATTGCTCTGGGTGTTAGCAGAGTTGGTAAAGAGACGCCAATCAGTATCTCCGAGGCGACCCATTTAGCTTTAGAGGAAATCCAAAAAGATTTTCCTGCCGCAATAGAATGGACTGTCAACCGAGATCGTTCAAAGATGTACCAAGAGAGGCTGGAGCTATTACTTAAAAATGCTTTTATCGGTCTAGCCTTGGTACTTGTTCTACTCGGCACCTTTCTAGAATTTAGACTTGCTTGCTGGGTTACTATGGGAATTCCGACAGCATTTCTTGGTGCAATGCTATTTCTACCTATTTTCGGTATTTCAATAAATATGATCTCCATGTTCGCCTTTATTGTCGCACTTGGAATCGTTGTTGATGATGCGATCATTGCTGGAGAAAATATCTATGAGTATAGGCAACGTGGCCATGATTTTGTAGAAGCTGCGATCCTTGGGGCTAGGGATGTGGCAATCCCCATCACCTTTGCTATTCTAACCAATATTGTAGCCTTTGCCCCACTCCTGTTCGTCCCAGGGACGATAGGAAAAATCTGGGGCGTAATCCCAACGGTTGTTATCACAGTTTTTGTAATATCTTGGGTTGAGGCAGTTTTAATCCTACCAGCTCACCTTGCTCATGGTAGCCGTAAAAAACCAACTGGTATATTAAGGCTACTCGATAAACATAATAAGTTTTTCACTGGTTTACTTAAGCAATTTATTGACAATGCTTATCTACCTTTTCTCAAATTTTGCCTCAGATGGCGAACAGTCACCGTGGCACTAGGTATAGCATTATTCATAGCCAGCATTGGTTATGTCAAGGGTGGCAGGATAGCCGTTATCATGATGCCCAGGGTCGAATCAGACAGATCGGTAGTAACAGTAACATACCCTCTTGGCACCCCACTTGCCGAAGTGAAAATTGCAAAAAATAGGCTAGAAGATTCAATAAGTAGACTCGCAGAAAAACATGGCGGTACCGATCTCCTTGAAGGTGTTTTTGCCAAAATCATAGATAACGAATTACAAGTTACAGCATATCTTGCATCACCAGATGTTAGGCCTATGTCCACCAAAAAAATAACTAAATTATGGCGACAAGAAACTGGTAATATCACCGGTCCTGAATCCATTTTATTTGAATCTGATAAGGGTGGTCCAGGTAGTGGCTCAGCTCTCTCCATAGAATTGAGCCATAGAAATATTGACACTCTTGACGTCGCTAGCGCTGAACTCGCCGCCAAGCTAAGTCTTATTGATGGAACCAAGGATATTAGCGACGGCTTTTCCCAAGGAAAACAACAAATTGACTTCCAAATAACCGAGGCAGGAAAGGCATTAGGACTAACCAATTTCTCAATTGGGAGGCAATTGCGTGATAGTTTTCAAGGAAATATTGCCCTGCGCCAACAACGTGGTCGCAATGAAATGACAGTACGAGTACGCCTACCTGAAAATGAAAGATTAAGTGAACACAATATTGACATAATGATGGTTAAAACTCCCAACGGAACCTTCATCCCGCTTTTGGAAGTTGCCGAAGTAGAAAGGGGGCGAGCTTATACAACTATTAAAAGAAGGAATGGAAAAAGAGTTGTTACAGTTACCGGCAATGTTGATCCAATTGGCAAGGTTGATGTTGTAATGAATCGTCTAAACGCTGATATTCTACCAAACCTTGTAAAACAATTCCCTGGGTTAGCCTATAGCTATCAAGGGCGACAGGCAGATAAAAAAGAAAGTTTTGCTAGCATCGCCGATGGTTTTGTATATGCTTTACTTGGTATATATGTACTTCTCGCAATACCTTTTCGTAGCTATATACAACCTGTTATTGTTATGTTTGCTATCCCCTTTGGTCTAATTGGGGCATTAATTGGACACGTTTTAATGGGCTACAATTTAAGCATCATGAGTATTATGGGAATCTTGGCTTTATCTGGTGTTATTGTTAATGACTCACTTGTTCTTGTGGATTATGCCAATAAAAAAGTTCGAGATGGGGTAAAACCAGCTTATGCCATCGCCATGGCTGGACAACGACGTTTTCGGCCTATCATCCTCACAACGCTAACTACCTTTGGTGGATTAGCGCCAATGATTTTTGAGACTTCTAGACAAGCTAGATTCATGATTCCAATGGCGATATCTTTAGGTTTTGGAATTTTATTTGTCACAGTCATTGCTCTGTTGCTTGTTCCTTGCTTTTATCTACTGGTTGAAGATACAAAAGATGGAATTACCTCTCTGAAGGGATTACTAAAAAAACTTATGTGGAAACAAACAAAATAACAATTATTGTGTTAAAGATTTTTTTTGGAATATACAATTTTAGTTCAAGAATACAACTAAGGCACCGATAGCGATTATGAAAAATTCTACCATGTTCACCATCCTGCTCTCGGTGTTTATTTCAGTACTAGGAATTGGAAATATAATCCCTGTTATGCCCTTATATGCAAGCAATCTTGGAGCAAGTGGGCTTGCTCTAGCTATCATCATTGCCGCCTTCTCAGTAAGCCGCAGCATCTTACAACCAATTGTAGGTAATTATTCAGATTCTTTAGGAAAACGTAAATTTCTTATTAGTGGTCTGATTATTTATGCTGCTGTTGGCCTTTTAATTCCTGAATCCAATAGCATCCCTGAGCTAATTGTACTACGCCTCCTTCATGGTATTGGTTCTGCGATGATTGTTCCAGTAGCAATGGCTTATGTTAGCATGCTAACTCCTGTTGGCCAGGAAGGTCGCTATATGAGCTACCTGAACATGGCCATTTTCACTGGCATGGGATGTGGTCCAATCATTGGTGGCTTTTTTTATGACCATTATGGATTCCGATCAGTGTTTTACTCTATGGCCGTGATGAGTGTCCTAGCCGCTTCTTTAGTTCTAATATTCCTTCCTAAAAAAGAAGAAATCACTCCTAGAAAACAAGGTACTACCCTATTTAGTAACTTCGGGAAGATGCTGAAAAGCAACCGAACCATCGGAATTTTAATTGCTAGATATGCCACCATGTTAGTAATGGTTCCCTGTATGGGATTTCTACCATTATTAATGGCTGAAAACTTTACTGATATCAGCGTCACCACCATTGGTATGATTATCGCCTGCCGAACTCTAATAAATGCCTCACTACAAATGACTTTTGGAAAAATGGCCGATAAGTACAGTAAAAACAAACTGCTTATAGTTGGCGGAATAATAATGTCAATTGCCTTAGCTGGTGTGCCGTCTGCCACTATACTCTGGCAAGTATTCCTGCTTTATGCACTCTTGGGCACTGGCGAAGCAATGGTCTGGGCTGCTTTAGGTGCATTTGCAACATTAGAAGGCCGAGAAAAATATGGTCATGGCACAATGATGGGAGTATTCAACTTAGCCATAAGCACTGGTGTTTTAACTGGATCACTCATTGCCGGTTTTGGCATGGATATTTTAGGAATTATTTGGGCATTCTACCTCCCTGCTATGATTTTAGTAATCCTGGTGATCTTTGGCGTTTGTCTTATCAAGTCAAGCGAAAAAGATTTCACTACTCAAAATTAAAAATTTTGACAGATAACTAACTTCTACTATCAACCAGAGCCATTACAAACAGTTACCCTCAATAATTAAAGCATAAAAAGACTTTCAATAGATTTTTAATTCCGTTATGTTCCTTTTCAAATATATTTATATAGTTGTAGTAACTAACTGAATCTTGTGAGGAAGTCATAATGGCAAAGAAAATAAGCATAGATCCCTTTACTCGCATTGAAGGACATCTTGCGATAAGCTTAGAGCTAGAAGGGAGCAATATAGTTGGAGCGAAATGTACAGGCGAAATGTTTCGAGGATTTGAACAAATCCTGAAAGGCAGAGACCCGCTAGACGCTCAGCAGATTGTTCAACGAATTTGTGGCGTTTGTCCTGTATCACATGGGCTGGCATCCGTAGCAGCACAAGAAGCAGCCTACGGTCTTAAAATTCCTGCAAATGCCCAAATAGCTCGAGATATTATGCTTGCAGCTAATTATATCCAAAGCCACATAACTCACTTCTATCACCTATCAGCACTGGATTTCGTTGATATTAAGGGTATTCTTGCCTATAGGGGTAATGATAAAGTTCTCCAATCAATTAAGAAATGGGTCAAACAAGAATTCCGTTCAGACAATTTATTCCCAGCTGCTCCTTTCTTACCTAGATACGAAGGAAAATACCTGCAAGATCCAGAAGTTAATATTTCCGCTCTTAAAAACTACTTTACCGCACTTGATATGCGAGCCAAGGCTCACCAACTAGTAGCTGTATTTGCAGGGAAAATGCCTCACATGGCAACCGTTGTACCTGGAGGTATGACAGAAGTGGTTACTACTAAAAAAATTGGCCAATGCAGGTCTCTTCTAGGTGAACTAAAATCATTTTTTGAAACATCTTATATTACCGACCTTTTAAATGTAGCTGGTGAATTCTCCGAATTTTTCAGCTTAGGTAAAGGTTGTGGAAATTATATGGCTTTTAATGCATTTACCGATGTAGATAATAACGCACCTCTATTTCCTGAAGGTGTAATAATAGACGGCAGAAAACAAGATTTAGAACTAGATCTAATCACCGAGGAAGTAAAATATTCCAAATATACAGAAGATTCAGGATTTAACAAAACTACACCGCTCCCCAATAAAGAGGGTGCCTATTCATGGATTAAAGCTCCTCGTTATGGTGGCAAGCCGATGGAAGTTGGACCGTTAGCTCGTATAATGGTGGGTTATAAAAATGGGAATTCTAAGATAAGGGCTGTAACCAATTCCTTTCTAAGAAAAACAGGCCTAGGAATAAATGATCTAGATTCTTGCCTAGGAAGGCATGCTGCTAGAGTTCTGGAATTGCAGATAATATTTGAACAATGTGATAAATGGATTGACATGCTTGATCCTAGAGAAAAAGTTTGTTCAGAGCTGCACACTCCATCTTCAGGCAAAGGTATAGGACTGATCGAAGCACCTAGAGGTGGTTTGGGACACTGGATAGAAATAAGCAACTCAAAAATCAAATCCTATGAATGTATCGTCCCTACAACGTGGAACTGTTCTCCTAAAGACGACAAAGGTATTCCTGGTCCTGTAGAACAAAGCCTTATAGGCACGACCATAGACGATGCTAAAAACCCACTAGAGGCTGCAAGAATAGTAAGATCATACGATCCTTGCCTTGCCTGTGCAGTTCATTAGGAGATTGATATGGAAAATAATTTTACAAGAAGACAATTTATAAAACTTGCCTCAACGATGACAGCTGTTATGGGTTTGAGCAATTCTGCTATTCCTGATATAGCTGAAGCACTCGACAATCTTGCAAGCGGCAGAACAAAAGTGTTGTGGCTCCAAGCCCAGAGTTGCTCAGGATGTTCTATCTCACTACTTGACTCAGAGAACCCCAATCCAAGAGAACTTTTAACTCAATATATCTCCCTTCTATTTCATCATACTATTTCTGCTGCCAGTGGTGAGTTATGCATGGATATAGTTGAAAGAACTAGTCAAACAAAGGACTATATCCTTGTTGTAGAGGGTAGCATTCCCGCTGGAATGCCTGAAGCATGTATGATGGGGCACAAACCAATGACTGAAATTGTTAGCAATGCTGCTAAAAATGCGAGTCATGTCATAGCTATTGGTGCATGTGCTGCTTTTGGTGGAATTCCTGCAGCCGAAGGAAATCCGACTGGCGCTCTCAGCGTATCTGAATTTCTTCAGAAAGAGAAAATATCTACACCTATAGTTAATATTCCTGGTTGCCCCACTCACCCAGATTGGTTTGTGGGTAGTCTAATTTATCTTGCAAAGTATGGTGTGCCTCCTCTCGATGAACATAAGAGACCACTTATGTTTTTTGAAACTACAAATCACCATAACTGTCCTCGTTTTTATGATTATGAAAGAGAGTTTTTTGCAAAAAATTTCTCTGACAAAGGTTGTTTATTCAAGCTTGGTTGCCTAGGTGTTATTACCTATGCTGACTGCACTATAAGAGCTAGAAATGGTGGAATAAATAATTGCATAAAAGCAGGTGCCCCCTGCATAGGTTGCTCATCTGAGATATTTGCCAAACAGAAATCGTTATCTTTCTACCGAAACAATCAATCTTAATAACCAGGGAATAAGACAGTGAAACTTCATACCAAACTAATCCTTGTTCTTGTAAGTTGTCTTGCTATAACAATTATAAGTGCACAGCTAATACAGTATGCACAAATCTCAAGCCAGATATCCAACTTATCCGATTCCAACATAAAACTACTTAGTGAACGTGAGGAAAATTTTTCTAAAACTCTTTATCACTCAGTAGCTGAATCAGTCGCTGCCTCTCTAAATCGAGGTGAAATGGAAAAATTTGACCAACTTCTCAAGCAGACCAGTAAAATAGATGGACTACTTGAATTTTCACTTTACGATACCAAAGGAGTGGTCGAATACTCATCAGATAAAAAATTCATAGGCGAACAACTCCCAAGTGAAATCAGCAAAGACATTAACAGCAAAAATGGAATGACCTTTCAGATGGATAGTGAAGATATAAGAATCTATCATCCTCAGCCTATCACTTCTGATTGTTTACGTTGTCACACCACTTGGTCAATGAATGACCCACATGGGGGTATCTTATTTTTTAGATTTTCTGTAGCAGCGCTTGAAACAGCAAAGACTCAAGCTCAAGATATAATTTCTGATCTTACAACAACTTATTTTACAAATGTTGTTGTATCCGTAATTTTTGTCTTATTTATTCTTGCTTGTTCCATATTTTTCCTTTTGAAAACCATGCTTGGCAAACCATTAGGATCTATTGGTTTGAATTTCACAAAAGCTACCAATGGTGATCTAACCGTCATATCACCAGTCACCTCAAAAGATGAAATTGGTGCACTTGCCAATGATTTCAATTCATTTATTTCACAACTAAATAGTATGGTTAAAAGCATTATTCGCCAGATAGATACCTTGCAAGGAGCCTCTAGTTCATTAAGTACAGTTTCGATAGGAATGTCTACTGGTGCCAAAGATATGCTTGAAAAATCGAATAGTGTCGCATCCTCAGCCGAGGAGATGAACAATAACATGTCAAACGTTACCAATTCTATGATCGAGGCAAATGCAAATATTAGCATGGTTGCTGCAGCTACTGAGGAAATGACTGCCACAATTGATGAAATATCTGCCAACGCTGATAATGCCAGAGCTATTTCAACTCAAGCAGTAAAAGAATCTAGCAAAGCAACAGAGAAAATGAGGAACCTAGGTAACTCTGCTCAAAATATTGGTAAAGTAACAGAAACCATTTCGGAGATTTCTGCTCAAACCAACCTCCTTGCTCTTAATGCCACCATCGAAGCAGCAAGAGCAGGTGAAGCAGGAAAAGGTTTTGCGGTCGTAGCTTCTGAAATCAAAGGTTTAGCTAGCCAAACATCCACTGCAACCCTAGAAATAAGTGAAAGAATATCAGATATTCAAAACGATACCACTGGGGCAATTAAAGAAATAGAACACATTGCAAGTGTGATAAGTAATATCAATGAAATTATATCAACTATAGCTAGTTCAGTTGAACAACAATCTATAGCTACCCGCGAAATTTCTAGTAATATTATGCTAGCCTCACAAGGAATTGATACTGTTAGCGAAAATGTACAATCTAGTTCTCAAGTTGCTGAAGGTATAGCTCATGATATTCTTGAGGTGGATGTCGCCTCTGGAAAGATTGTTGAAAGCAGCAATACTGTAAATTCCAGCTCAAAAGAATTAGCAAATATTTCGGACCTACTAAGAAAACTTGTCTCTCAATTTAAAGTATAAATGAAAACAAATTTAGATAAGTAGCTTATACACAATAGCTGGTATGGATTTTAACCTAATTCCTACCAGCTATTTTCGTTTATTTGCCCGAAAATATTTAAAGGCTACATTGAAAAATTACCACTTCCCTCAACATTATTGTTTTTTCAAGGAGCACTAAAATCAATAAAGTTATGTGCTATGGCTACTTCTTAGGAATAGTCTTCCCATAGTGGTGCTTCCAAAATCTGGTATGGCCTGAATTTTTTCTTATAATTCATAGCTGCTACTTCATCTATCTGATACCCAAGGTATAAATATTCTCGCCCAGTAGCCAAGCAAATCTGCACCAAGTTCAGGATATTATAAACCCCCAATCCACGTTTTAACTCACTAGGATCAAAGTAAAAATAAACGGCATTAAGCCAGTTTATCCCTTGGTCTACGATACAACTACCAACAAGTTTGCCGTCAAGTCGATACTGAACCTCCTGGGTTGGAGTTATTGTATTAGCGAAAAAATCTTGGCTATAACGCCTTCCTGAATTATCGCTAGGATAGCGTGATTTTAGAAATTTATCGCAAAGAGCAATACTTTCTTCATTAAGTTCATAATCCTTAATCTCTACAAAAAGATCAGTATTTTTTTTTAAATTGCGACGTTGACTACGACTAGGTATGAATTTCTCAGGCAAAAGGCGAATGGATAGACAGGCTGAGCAGTTAGGGCATTTCATGGTATAAAGGCAATTACCATTGCGCCTATAGCCTGATGCAAGGAACAATTCCATAACATGCTCATCTAAAGGGGCAAAATAGGCCTGATGAAAAACAGCTGTCCTACCTAGACCGTAGGGGCAATTAGTGTCAACATCAAGAAAGTACTCGTCAATTTTCTCCTTTAAATGAGAAAATTCTGAGGCTCTTCTTGCATCGTCACCATCAGTTATCATCAGGCTTTTTTTCATACTAATTTACCAAGTAATTTATCTATACAACACCCTGGTCAAGCATAGCATTAACTACCTTAACGAAACCAGCGATATTTGCACCAGCTACATAGTTCTGTCCCATATTATACTCAGCAGATGCATCTAGACAAGTTTTATGAATAGAGCTCATAATATTTTTAAGACGATTATCCACCTCTTCCCTGGTCCAAGAAAGTCGCATAGAGTTTTGTGACATTTCCAGACCAGAAACCGCAACACCACCAGCATTGGCAGCTTTGCCAGGACCATAGAGAATATTATTATCAATAAAAATATGTACAGCCTCAGGAATTGAAGGCATATTAGCACCTTCGCTTATCACATATACTCCATTTGACATCATATTTTTTGCATCTTGTTCATTAATTTCATTTTGAGTAGCACAAGGCATTGCACAATCTGCCTTATGATTCCAAATTGGATTATAACCAAGATTAGGATCTAGAGGTGTATAAACAGCATTTTTGTAGGTTTCAACGTACTCAGAAATTCTGCCACGACGAAGATTTTTCAATCCTTTAACAAATTCCAGTTTTTCGGTATCGATACCTTCTTCATCATAAATATAGCCAGAGGAATCTGAAAGAGTGACAGCCTTTCCACCTAACTCGATCAGTTTTTCAATAGTGAACTGAGCAACATTTCCTGATCCAGAAACAAGGCAAGTCTTCCCTTCGAATGTTTCATTTCTTGTGGCAAGCATTTCTGCTGCAAAATACACAGTACCGTAACCTGTTGCCTCAGGGCGAATAAGACTGCCACCCCAACCAAGACTTTTACCAGTAAGGACACCAGTAAACTCATTATTTATTTTTTTGTACATTCCATACAGGTAACCAATTTCGCGGGCTCCGACGCCAATATCGCCAGCAGGCACATCCCTATTAGGGCCAATATGACGGTACAACTCTGCCATAAAAGATTGGCAAAAACGCATCACTTCGCCATCTGACCTACCTTTAGGATCGAAATCAGAACCACCTTTACCACCACCCATTGGTAGAGTTGTAAGAGCGTTTTTAAACACCTGCTCAAAAGCTAAAAATTTGATAATGCCCAAATTAACCGATGCGTGAAAACGAAGCCCACCCTTATATGGTCCAATGGCAGAGTTCATCTGCACCCTAAAACCACGGTTAACATGAACATTCCCATCATCATCCATCCATGGAACACGAAACATAATTACGCGTTCAGGCTCCACAATTCTTTCCAGAACTGCCTGTTGTCGGTACTCTAAATTCCTTTCTAATACGGGCTTAACACTTTCAACAACTTCTTCAACTGCTTGATGAAATTCGAATTGACCTGGATCTTTAGCATGTACCTTTTGAATAATGTCTTCCATTAGACTTCTCCTGAAATCAACGATTATATTTATGAATTTTAATTATAGCTACTTTGAGTGTAACTTGAAAATCCAAACAATTTCCAGAATAACCATTAATTATAATGATTTTAGTAAAATTAAAAAATTTTCAAGACGGGTTTCTCATTTCAAAACTATTTATGCTAATAAAACCTCCTTGCTATTCTAGGTTCACATTTATAGTTCAACTACTTTCCGCTCTACAAACAATATTTTTTTCTAATTTCTCGTTTTTTATAATAACTCCTGCTGATACTTTACCATCGCATTTCACAACAAATGGAGAATCGAGTCGGACATGTCTTATGTACTTACCAGACTCCATAATCGGCTGCTTATAAAGCCAAGCCCAATCTATAAAATCGTCCTTATTCTTTTCGCAATCATTGACTGTTATATAAGGAATTCCAAGAGAAGTGATATTTTGAAAAAAATGGGAGCCTTGGGATGGTTCGGCACGAATAACATCATTTTGTATCTCAATTATAGCACCCACTCCAGCAATATCACTCCACTGTACTGGAATTCCAAGCCATGGATCAGAAGTTCCCCATCGACCTGGACCGATTAGCAGAAATTTTCTATCTTGCCCCATCAATTTTTTCCCTACACCACCAATCTCTAAGGCTATTTGGTTTGTGGTGCTTGGGTCAAAATTTTCAATATCTACATAAATAATATCGGTCATATGTTTGATTTTGCCATGCCCTAAAACTTTGGACGATGCACAAAATGAATTATTTTTATCTTCTGGACAGATACCTACGTCAGCCTGTTCATTACCAGTAATCATAGGCCTAATTTGCAAAAAATTTATGGTCGAGTCACATAAATCATCACCTAAAGCCAAAGCAAATTCAATTTCAACATCACAGCCCATAGCATTTTTACCGATGGCTAATAAAGTGCTAAGTGTCTGCCCCAAAGGAAATTTAGAATATTTTAGTAGTTGAGCAAAGGTCATAACCTTATGACCTGGCAAACAGGCATCTCGAATTCGATGTTCTTCTGGTACATATGTGGAAGATAGCATTTGAACAGGCTGCTCATCAGAAGCATCCTGTACATCTCTTAACACCAAATTAGAAAGACTAGGTGATAGGCAAGCAGCATCTGACATGTCAAGAGCATAAAACTGTCGTTGACAATTTTTCAGCATATCTTCCACGGTGGAAAATTGTAGTAATCGTTTAGGATATTTAGGAGAAAAACCAAGAGATTTGCCTCCATCCACAACAGTTTTACCGACCCCAAGAGCAATATGGGCAATACCATCTTCTGCCAACATTTTCATAACAGGATAATAATTATGAGACTGGGCAACACCAGAAACAGATGGGTACCAGTAATCACCCCTTCTGGCACCAACAAGCTCTTGAATAATTACTGCCATAGAGTCATCTCTACCCTGCACTGAAGTCTTAGAAAATGCTTGAGGACTCTGAAACCAAGTAGAGGCATACACGAGCTTAACTGCAGATTCCAACTGACCAAGTCGCTCTTCAAAATCAACATGATTATTGGCTAAAAAGTAGGTGGAATACAGTCCCGCATATGGCTTAAACTGAGCATCTTCTAATAACGAAGATGATCTTACTGAAAATGGCTTATGCCAATATCTAAGAAATGCCCTTAAGTCACTTCTTAGCCAACCAGGAAGTTCTGCGTCAATAAATAAGTTAATTATTTTCTCATCTTCCATTCCTTTAGCAAAGTATAACTTATTAAATACGATGAAAGCATCAAACGCATCAGTGGCAATGACACATGTTTTTGGAATAACAACCCTGTCATGACTTAACAATTCATTCTTGCGTCCAGCACTTTGCAAGCATGCCCACATAAAAGCTAATCCCCTAGCTTTGCCGCCCATTGACCCTGAACCAATCTTCACAAAATCCATAACTTCTGGATCATAGGATTCTGGTGCAAAGTTTACTACAACTCCACGCTGCCTTAATTTTCTGATGGCAAAAACTTTATCTATCATCTGCTGTCTAACAAGCTCTATCTCGACACCTGCAAATCTATCACGATGTAAACGTCTAGCTAAAATAACCTCTGCCCTAGCCATAACCCAGTTAGAAAAATCGTTACGGCTAAAATGAAATTGAAAACATTCATCAGGAATATTTTGCAAGCATTGTTGAAAATCATGCAAGTTAATGGCAGTGCTCAAAACTTCGCCGCTAGGTAATTGAAAGACAAAATCCCCAAACCCTAATCTAGAAAGAAAGAAACGATGTAGTTCTGCACTAATAAGAGAAGATCCTTTGTTTATGAATCCCACATTATTGGCTTTTGCTATTTCATAATTCTGATCTTCAGATGAAACCATCAACACAGGCATATCCGGTTCATGTTTTTGGACATACTTCAAAAATGTATGGCCTGCAACAGGATCAATGACGCCATTTCGTGGGAATCTAGCATCGGAAACAACACAAAAAACATTGGCCTGATACTTTGTAAAAAGCTCTATGCCTTCTTCGTAATTTTTGGCAAGAAGAATTTTGGGTCTTGCGCGCATCCTTAGTAGTCGATGGCGTTCGTTAAGGCTTTCATCCAAAACAGATTGAGTTTGACCGACTAATTCTTGATACATCAAAGGAAGAAAAACTGATCTGTATGTAGGAGAATCTTCAACATAAATTATTACCCGTACCATGGCGCGGCTAATATCGGCATCAATATTAAAACAATCTTCTACATACTTTATGATAGCGAGTAACAAATCGGCTTCACAACACCATAGAAATACCTCATCAATGCCATGACTATATTTTTCATCTGGTGGGAGAGTTGAAAGGCTATTATGAGCCACAAGTATTACTGGAATATTAGGAGAGATATCTTTAACAAGACAGCCGAGTTGAAAGCCATTCATCCCTTGCAGATGAGGCATGGTTATAACAAGATCGAAATTTTTTGCACCTACAAGTTCAATGGCCTCTTCTGGGCTAGATGCTCTTGTTATCTTGGGGGCTTTGCTTAGATTAAGGCCTCGATATTCTTTAATAAGTCTTGTCGCAAGACTACCATCTTCTTCCAAGATATAGGCGTCATAAAGACTTGAAACAAGAAGAATATCCTGAACTTTAAAAGACATTAGCTCATGGAAAATTTTAAAGTGTGGATCAAAATCCGAAATCATTTTACCAGTATCAATATCCATTCGACCTAAAACCCAACATTATGTGTTAATCGGCGAGAATCTAGAATAAAAAGTATTTTTACTTAGACACTCAATACAAAAATGATTCAACTAATTTCTTACAATTTTGGAAATTAATTTTAGCAATAAATATTGATTAAGTTCAATATGTTTTTTCAGTACTGGATAGTCTACTTCAAGATATCAAAGAACAAAAAAAGAATGGCTAATTATAAGTTAGGGCTTATAGTTTTTTGATGAAAATCACAAACAAACAATGTATCGTAATTACCAATAGTATACATTTGTTTTTACCGATACAGTTTGTTTCCTCCTTGAACGTAAAAAATACTGAATCTAATAACTCAGGATCATTTATGAAGAGTACTGATTTTAAAAAGTTCCGGAAAAATTTAGAAAAAACTCAAAAAGAAATGTCTATTCTTTTAAGCGTTTCCTTAAAAGCTGTAAGTAGTTACGAACAAGGATGGAGAAAAATACCCAGCCATATAGAAAGACAAGTACTGTATATGTTAAGCCACACAAGAAAAGCGCCTAAACTTGAAAATTGCTGGAAAATTCTTAAATGTCCTGCTCAAAAAAGAAAAAAATGTCCTGCTTGGGAGTTTCGATCTGGCGCAAGGTGCTGGGCCATAAATGGCACTATTTGCCAAGGCAAACATCAGAGTACGTGGGAAGAGAAAATCACCTATTGTCACCAGTGCAAAGTGATGAAACAATTTCTTGATATAGATAAAAATGAAGATGAAACTGACACCTTATCTAATCAAGAGTAGGTATACTTTCTGGTGTATTTATATTACTCCAGGCCACCAGTAATTGTTCTGGTATAATGGGTTCATATATTCTGGGAGAGTTAACTATTAATCTTATCTTTAATTTCTGTTCAGTCACTAATTGCTCAAACATTTGCTTGCAAACATTTTCATAGCAAGCAAATAGAGGCTCTGGGCCATCTGAATTTGGAACAACACCCCACCTATTAAGCCTCCTTTTAGATAGTAGCCAAGAAATTGAATCTTCAGTAACGAGCGGCATATCACAGGCCAAAACCAACCAAGATGCTTCAGGGTGTGATCTAAAACAGGCCATCACCCCAGATAAAGGACCACCTACCCCCTCCACATCTGCAATGCGATCTAAGTGTTGCAAAGAAACCGGAATATCTCCCCTGCCTGAAAGAACAACCTTGTCCACTAAAGCGCTAGCAAGTTCGGCAGTTCGCTCCAACCAAGTTTTTTCATCGCACCCTTTTATTAAATGCTTGGGTTGACCCATCCGAGAACTCTTCCCCCCAATAAGAATACAGCAATAAAGTGGTTTTTCTAGCCAGCAAGTCAGTATTTGGTTATAGATGTGCTCAAAATCATTTTTAAGAAATTCCTCATTGTAGTAGCGAAAAGGAAACACTCCAGTATCTGATAGGTTTATAGTATCCTTAAAATCATGTTTTTTTGATGTAAGCAAGAGATCAGCATCCGAACTCTTACCAGATTGTAGCAAATCGAGATTAGCAGTTCTTAATCCACGAGCGGAAAACAGAGTAGACAAGGTTTCCATGACACCTTGTGGCTCTTCTAATTGATATAATGAAATAATTGGCAATGACATAGTAAACTCCTTATTAACCCAAAGAGATGAAATTATTGCAGTGTGCTTATCTGCATGTTATACACTTGGCCTCAAAGAACGCCTAGATAGAATAAGTAATGGCTACCTTGAGAAATAGCCACTTCGCCCAATTTTTTCGTTGACCTTGAATTCGAGAAATTTTGGTTTTCCAAGGTATCTTATTGATAACCAATATAGCTCTGCACTAAAAAATTTAAAATTGATTTTACCAAAAATATGAACAACGACCTTAGCACCAAAGCATACTATTACCATCTGCCAGAAAAAAACATAGCACAAAGACCTGCTGACAAAAGAGATAAGTCACAACTCATGGTCATTGATGCTGAAAAACAATCTTTCCAGCATAAAATTTTTAGCGATATCGAGCAATACTTTCGTGCTGGTGATGTCCTTGTTATAAACGACACCGAAGTATTCCCAGCACGACTTACCGGTAATAAGGACAGCGGTGGCAAAGTTGAAATTTTCTTACTCGAACTTCCGGCTATTATAAAAGCTGGAAAAGCCCAAGCTCCGGCATTAATTAAAGCATCGAGAAAACCAAAGGAAGGTTCACTTCTACATATTTCTCCAAAACTCAAAGCCAAAGTTATCAACCAACTAGACAGAGGTAAAGTTGAGCTTGAATTAATTTTTGACGAAAACGAAAATATCAGTGAAATCTTAGCAGGCATAGGCGACATCCCTTTACCACCATATATTAGACGAGACGATGGGACCAGCGAAGAAGACAGAAATCGTTACCAAACAGTATATGCCACAACTCCAGGAGCTGTAGCTGCCCCTACCGCAGGGTTACATTTCACCAAAGATTTATTAACCAAATTAAAAGACAAAGGCGTTATTATCGCCGAGGTAACCCTCCATGTTGGCTACGGTACCTTTGCCCCTGTCAGGGTCGAAAACATTGAAGAACACATAATCCATGAAGAATATGTGACAGTTAATAAAAAGTGCGTAGAAGCCATCAAGGAAGCAAAAAAGAATGGAAAACGCATCTGGGCAGTGGGTACAACTTCTGTCCGTTCCCTAGAATATGCAGCAAAAATTAACAGCGGGAAGATTGGTGAAGTTGCAGGTTGGTGTGATTTATACATCTACCCAGGATTTAAGTTCAATGTTGTTGACAACGTAATAACAAACTTTCACCTACCAGACTCATCTTTAATGTTTTTGGTAGCTGCCCTCTGTAGTCGAGAACAGATTTTATCTTACTACAAGGAAGCAATCACTCAGGATTACCGGTTCTTTTCCTACGGTGATTCAATGACAATTATACGTGTTCCATAGTTTGCCAGCGAGACTTCGATAGATTCCCTACTAATGAAATAGGACATACAGGCTTACAGACAATAATTGTATTTGCATTCTATTGAATTTAAATAGCTAGCGTTCGTTGATCCCTATAAAAGCAAATGCTTCTTTCTAAATACCACCAGATACACAATTCTCAGTTATGGTTGACAGGATTCATTAAAGCTAACAGTAGCTAGGGAAAATATTTACTGAATAATTATAAATGATGCTGGAAGCACTGTTCTTCCAACATCATTATGAGTCAGCTAGCTATTCTTCTGCATACTATATCCGGTGAGTTGTCCTACTTTCATCAACTACCGATTATATGTCTTTTCTAACCATTGTTCTGAAGCACAACCCATCCCCATAATATGCATTAAAATGAGCTATCCTAAAATGGATTCCTCTACTTTTACTAGTAGTTGAAAAGCCAAAACATCAAGTCAGCAACATTCTTGCCAGACAACATCACCTTTCAAAAGTAGAAGTTCGAACTTGCTAGCGGGAACTGGTTTACTCACTAGATAGCCCTGAATTAACATTTCACTCATTCCATGAAGCATCTTCCATTGTTCAATCGTTTCCACCCCTTCAGCTACGATTTGCAAGTTCAATGTATTTGCGAGTGAAGTAATAACAGCTGCAATTGCCTCGCTATCAGGCTCTTCAACAATATCCTTAACAAAAGATCGATCAATTTTGAGACCATCGATAGGTAGTCTTTTGAGATATGCAAGAGATGAATACCCTGTGCCAAAATCATCAAGATAAAACTTTATACCTAGCCCACGCAAGGATCCCATTATCCGTTCAGCATTGACCAAGTCAGTCATTACCACAGATTCGGTTACTTCTAGGTAAAGTAGACTAGGATCAAGTCCCGTATCACAAAGCACGTTTTCAAGTAGTGTAAAGAGGTCTTGTCCGGCAAATTGTTTTGATGAAATGTTAACAGACACAGTAAGTGCGTACCCTGCATCTTGCCATATTTTGGCTTGCCTAGCAGCTGATTTCAAAACCCATTCACCTATGGGAAGTATGAGACCAGAGTCTTCAGCAAGTGGTATAAATTCCCCGGGAGATATTATCTCTCCGTCACTTTTCCATCTAATCAATGCCTCCGCACCGACTATTTTCCCGCTAATACTGTGCACCAAAGGTTGATAATAAAGTTCAAACTCTTCAAGTTTAATACCTTTTCGTAGCTTCATCTCTAGAGCAATACGTCGATGAACTTGAACATCCAACTCTGGTGCAAAATACTGATAATTGTTTTTCCCAAGATTCTTGGCTCGGTACATCGCAACTTCTGAATTTTTCACTATAGTAACCGGATCTATACCATCATCAGGGGAAATTGTTACCCCAACACTGGCAGTTACAAAAAAATCAACATCACCTTGCTGGAATGATTTTTCAAGAGCGCCAAGGAGTTGCATAGCGATATTACTTACAACATCAAGGTCATCTAGATCAGTAAGAAGGACGAGAAAATCATCTCCTCCTAACCTAGCCACAGTATCTCCATTGCGCATTAGGCTAGAAAAACGTTGGGAAAGTTCAATCAAAATATCATCACCAACGGTATGTCCGAAAGCATCATTAATGTATTTAAAATTATCTATATCGAGGTAAAGCAGTGCAATTTGCAACCCAGATCTTTGGCTTTTATCAAGAGCATCCACCAACCGATCGTTTATTAATACTCTATTTGGCAATTCCGTAAGAGCATCATGTTGAGCTTGATACTTAATCACCTCTTGCTGTTGAACATGTTGAGATATATCATGGAAAATTGACACAAAATTAGTCACTTCACCTTTATTATTTTTTACGGCACTGATTGTTAACCACTCAGGATAAGCTTCACCGTTTTTTCGACGATTCCAAGTCTCTCCAGCCCAGTGACCTTCAGTAGTTATCTTGCGCCACATTTCTTCATAGAAAGAAGAAATATGTTTATCTGATTTTAGTAACCGAGGATTATGACCAATTACTTCTGCGGCTCCATACCCAGTAATAGTTGAAAAAGCAGCATTAACCTGCATGATTATACCATCAGCATCGGTTACAACTATTCCCTCAATTGAATTATCAAAAACCTTTTGTGCAAACACCAGCCGTTTCTCTGCTTGCTTCCGTATCGTTATATCTCTGATTACCACGATAATATAGTCAGGATCATGGCCATCTTTCCAAAGTGGTGAGACCGTAAGATATGTCCAAACTATAGCTCCATTTTTTGAGATATATCGTTTTTCAATAGTGAACTCCGATATATCTCCCTTCAGAAGTAACTCCACATGGTGATGTTGCATTGCAAGATCATCTGGATGAGTAATAGTGTCGGCGGTAAGATTTTGCAGTTCTTCAACACTGAAACCGAGGATATTGCAGTATTTTTCATTAATTTTTTTATACTTACCAGTACGTATATCAACTTGAGCAACACCGACACTAGCCATTTCAAAAAAAGCACGAAAGTTTTGCTCGCTTGCAGCAAGTGAAGCTGTACGTTTTTTTACCTGCCGTGTCAATTTACGATTGAAAAGTACCATAGTAAACCATGACAAAAGGCTGAGTAAGCCGGCAATCGAAACAACAACTAGCACAACACGCATAGCAAATTGTTTTTCTGAAATAACCTGTTTGTGAAGATCTTTATAAAGAAAACCATCAAAACTATGGTCAGAAGATATTAGTCCAAGATTTTTAAAAACTTTAGCTATATGTTCCCATCTGGCAGGATTCATATGTCCAATCTCAATATAATCGGGTTGGACAAGTTTTTTTATAATCTTAGCTTCGAACAATAATTGATCTATTTCTTTTTCTTGAGAATATTTAGCTTGAATATGCTCAGCTAATTCTAACTGATGCGAAATAGCATATTGCCAACCGTGTTGAACTGCTCTTTTGAATGATTCAATACGGTTAAAATGAGATCGAACTTCATTTTCTGTAGTAAAAATACAATCAGAATAAAAATCTATCCCATAATCAATGGGTTTAATGCTAGTTGTTGCCATCCCAGATTTATTGAGTAGGTAGTATTCATTCGTCAAATATCCTGTTTGAGCATCAACCTTATGAGAAATAAGATCCTCGAAACTCTCACTAAGAGGAAGTACAGTAATGTCTTTTAATTGAACACCTTCAGCTATAAGCATTGAGAGACTTTCAATATCAGTCTCAGGCCTAATCATAATTTTTTTTCCCTTTAAACTTTTAGGAGTCCTAAGGTGCCTATCTGCAAGTGTTAAGATTACTGCTGGGGAATGTTGGAAGATAGCAGCTACGGCTACAATTGGGTTTCCTTCTTGCCAGTTTATCAGTGCTACAGGAGAATCAATTGCAAAATTGGCTTTTCCAGTAAGGAGTTCGTTAATTGGGCTGATATCTGTCCCACCCTCAATAAGCTCAACTTCAAGACCTTCGTTGCGAAAATAACCTTGCTCTATTGCTGCATAATATCCTGCAAACTGAAATTGATGTCGCCACTTTAATTGTAGTCTTATTTTTTCTAAAGGTTGCTTTTCGTTCTCTTTTGCTTCACAAACAGTAAAAATGAAGAAACAATTCAAAACTATAATTAAAAAGCAAAACAACGAAAACCAAACAATAGAGTGCACCGAGAAGTGGGAAGCATTAAAAGGTCTTTTAGTACGCTGTTGCATAAATAGTCCCGTTATTAACTTAAAAAATGTTTTAATGTACAGTTGTATCAAATTGTCAGGAGCTACTCAAGACTAAAGAAACATACTGTTTAATTCACAAAAAGAAATACTGACATGCCACAAGATATAAAAGAGTTTGATTTTAATTCCACCATTAAGCCATTGCAGGAAGGCAAGCCACTACACGGACAAGAAGGGATATTAACCCCTTAAATAAAAAATTTGCTAAAACAACCCTTGAGGAAGATTTTAATTTTCATCTTTTCAAGAAATTACCGCCAAATAGAAGAACGGAATAACGGTAAAAACCATCAAATCAATGGCTGCAACCTTAACACCTCACTAAATCATGCACTGGATCGTGTTTCTGGGCTCACCAAAAAATCTCAACCAATTCTCTGTGTAGTGCACCAAATCAGCGACGTACTTAGAAATGTAGGCGCAAAAAGTCAGAAGTAATATATAGCTCATCTCAAATGAGTCTACAGATCACCGACCAAATATTTGGTTGAATATAAGTTGGAATTTTAGAGGAAAAGTGGCATAAAAAGTACCCTATAGTCATAAAACAATGGAAAATCATCAGAGAGTCAGAAACTAGGGTAAAATCAATACTGGAAATTAGCTATCTCAGAAATCTTATCCCAACATGTTAACATTACAGAAAATAGTCGACGAAGGGTAGGTTTTTTAGTAAAGAGGCAAAAGATCGCTAAAGAGAAGATCCAATTAATTATTTTAAACAGACATTAATTCGGATGATACTATTATACAATTTTTCCCATTTGCTTTTGCCTGATATAATGATTTATCAGCAACAGAAATAAGTTTCCCCACAGTACAGCTAGGTTGTGGCACACACGATGAAATCCCTATACTTATAGTAAGATGTTTTTGAGCTAGATTATCTGGTGCAATAATGTTTTCTCGTTCGAGATTGTCTTTTATTATTGTTGCAACTTGTAAAGCTCCACTAGCACTTGTACCAGGTAAAACAACCACAAATTCCTCACCTCCATATCTTGCGGCAAGATCGGCAGGTCTTTTTAAACTTTCAGTGATAACCTTAGCAACTCTTTTTAAACAATGATCACCCGTTTGATGTCCAAAGGTATCATTATACAATTTAAAATAATCAATATCACAGAGGAGTAGTGAAATATCCTCTTGGTTCCTTAAGCCTTTTTTCCATTCAAGATCCAAATACTCATCAAACTGTCTTCGGTTCGCTATTTGAGTCAGACCGTCTATTTTTGATAACTTAAGCAATTCTAAGTTGGCAGCGCGTAAATCTGTCGTTCTGTTTTTTATTTTCTGTTCAAGATTATTTTGTGCTTCTTTGAGAAGACTTTCTGTTTTGAGTTGTTCTTCAATTTTTGCAAGAAGCTCTTTATTGATATAGGCAAGATTATTCTCTTTTTCAGCAAGAGTTGCAGCCATATTTTTGAATTGTTGCACAATACCAATTAATTCTATTTCAACCTCTCCGTCGTACTGGTATTCATAATCTCCTTCAACAATTTTATTACTCCACTTAGTCACTTCCCAGAGTATATGCTTTAGAACAAAACGAAGCAATATATTGGTGAAAAAAGCTATAGTAAGGAGAGAAACAATAAAAGTAATTAAAAAGGTATTTCTCATGTCAGTAAGTTGGTTTAAATATTTTTTCTTACTGAAAAGCACAGTAACCTTGCCAACTTTTATGACACCATAGTGTAAGTCTATACTACGTCGGAGGTCAGTAATCTCATTTTCCGATTTTTCTAAGCTGAAGAGTTTAATATCATTATTTCGCCATATTGAAATTGCATCTATCAAATCATTTTTGAGATAAAAAGATCCTAGGTTTTCTATTGCTTCATAATCCAGTGCCCACAAATGCTGGATTAAATTTTCCTTTATAGTGTTGATCTGGCTATCAACTTTTTTATCAAATTCATCCTGTAATTGATAAGAGGTTTGTAAATAAATTCCGCCAAGAATAATACACTCTGCCACGCAGACAAGCAGACCAAGACCGATGGTGAGCTGTTTTGCCATAGATCGGGAGCGAAACAATAAAGAAATCAGTTTTTTTAATTTGTTGCTTTGATACATATTACTCATTTTAATGTCCGTAATCTATCAACAGCTGGAGTACAAAAGCCAGTCTCTAGATAAGCTTTTTTGATCAAGCCAATATCTCTCATACGTTGAATCCCTAGACCTAAGGCCTGTTGGATTTTCAAACTGTGGGGGTGCTTTGGGGAAATAGCGAAATGGCGACTCCCCACTAAATTCACTTTGACTCCAGGAATTGGTACTAAAGTTATTTCATCAATTTTCATCACCATCCCCGGAGTACTCTGAAAAGGGGCCAACAGAAAATCTACTCTTCTGGCATTTACCATCCTAACCATTGAAATCCATTTTTGCGTATGAATAATATTAGAGATACCGAGTTCTTGTAAGGTGAGCCAGTCTGCTTTCCAGTTTTTATTAGAGATTGCAGAAAATTCACGTAGATCTCTGGTGCTCTGGACTTCAAGAACATCGTTGTTTTGTTGACTAGTATAAATGCCCACGTGGAACTCACCAGATCTTATCATTGCTGGGCTTGAAAGCAGGTTTTGTTGACTTTTGATAATATCGTCGAGCCAAACTGTATTGGCAGTAATTGCAGCTCGACCTGAGATCACTTCTTCTAGGGTTCTTAGGTAGGTGTTAGCCGTTAAGAATACAATTTCAGCATCTAATCCGCCTCTTTTCAGAGCTTGCTGCAGAAGTACTACCTCAATAACATCTCTTCTTGAATATTTCCCAGAATAAACATTGATCTCAAGCGGACTTCTATCACCAAGGAATTTGTAATAATCACTTAGCACATCGCTAGTAACAATTAGATGCACTAATGTTTTCTTTTCAGTTGACTGAGCAAAATTTGCGAATAAAATGACAAAAATAATCACGCCCAAAATTGCTGATTTCCTATTCAGCAAAAAACAAATATTAGATAAATTTTTAGCTAGATATTTGAATACCTTCTTATCATGTAAACTATCGGTAATTACACGAAAAACATTTTCTTTATTAAAAATCATTTTAAGCTCCCAAGTGACCTAACCGATATTCAGACTATGTAATTTTATTTATTTCCTATTTAAACAGAAAACATTCTATTGAAATAGAATTATACGGAAAGATGAAGACATACCTGATCTACCTAATTTGAACAAACAATTGAAACAGATGCCGTTTAAATACTTTTCCTGACTTTATCTAACTCACGAATAAGTTCTTTACATATTAGATATGGCATTACTAGCTATTAACAAAAACAATATCTAACTATCCCTTATCACCTGAAGGTCTATTTCAACCCAATCGGTATCATCTATTCTATTCACAATAGTGATTCATTATTATCTAGATATTCCGTTTACAATCTAAATATTTTTATAATTCATAAGAAAAACGAGAAAATCTTCAGTAGATAAAGGACGAGAAAAATAATATCCTTGATAAAGATCACATCCATAAGATTTAAGAAGTTTCAACTGATTCTCGTCCTCTACACCTTCTGCCAATACATTCATCATCATTGTATGGCCAATGCCAACTATTGAACGAGCCATTTTGGAATCCTGTTCAACCTCATTAATGTTACTAACAAAGCTCCTATCTATTTTTAACTCATCTATTGGTAGTGTTCGCAACATACTTAAAGATGAATATCCAGTTCCAAAATCATCCAGTGATATACACACCCCAGTTGCACGAATTTCTCTCAACAGAGGTAAAATATAATCAAGATCATCAATAAAAAGTGATTCTGTAATTTCAATTGTTACACGATTAGGTTTAAGCTGATATTTTTCCAGCATCTGCATAAACTTATTTTTAAAATCCTTTTCAATAATTTGCTTTACAGAAATATTAATAGAAAGTGAGAGCTTTGTACCGCATTCTCCGCTTGTTTGAATTATATGGCTGTAGTCTGCGCAGGACCTCTCAATTATAAAATCACCAAGTTGACTCATCAGCCCTGATTCTTCAGCTATACTTATAAACTGATCAGGCGGTACTAAACCAAGCTCAGGACTTTGCCAACGCACAAGAGCTTCAGCTCCATATATGGAACCATCATTTTTTATTTGAGGCTGAAACACCATAAACAATTCACTATTAAGAAGCCCTTTGCGTAATTGATTTTCTATGGTGGTTTTTCGTTGCATTTCCTCTTGCAGACTATCACAATAGAATGAATAGCTATTTCGGTTTTTTTTTGCATCATACATAGCGAGATCTGCGGTGATCATAAGTTGCTCAAGCCCCATAGCATCTTCAGGAAAACGAGAGATACCTACACTTGAACCTATATGCAACGTCATCCCTGAGACGCTGTACGGCTCTGATATTACCTTGATGACACCCAGCCCAAGTGAATTTACAGTAGTAATAGCTTTAATTTTGATTAAAATAGCAAACTCATCACCACCATGACGAATCAACTTTGACCCTTCTGGAACAAATTGCTTAAGACGCGTAGCCACCTCAACTAAAATCACATCTCCACAGGCGTGCCCAAACGTATCATTAATATTCTTAAAGTTATCAAGGTCAACAAACAGTAATACAAACGGTTCAGCATTTGGACATAACCAGCTTTTTGATAATTCTTTTAATGTCTCACGATTATACAGGCCAGTCAAAGAATCATGGGTAGCCCGGTAGGAAAGATCTTTTTTAGCCTTCGCTTCTTTGCGCAAAATGGTAATGAAAAGGGTGAAGAACACGATAAGTGATATGATAAATGTTATGAGTTTAAGGTAAAATTCTCTGTCGAGAAAAAGAGTAGTCAGAGTGTTTTTAGGAATTGCTGTTGCAGTCCATAGCTGATACCTTTTATTGTACTTAATGGTCATATAGGCATCCCCAGTGATTTCACCATACCCTTCAAAAGAAAAAGAAGTCTCTGTTTCCTTTATTGAATTCAAGCTAATCCCAAGTGCCGCACCACCAACCTTAACAGCCCTATCATATATTTCTCTGGACATAGGGGTAAGGTAATATCGCTCATAATCTTCGGTAGGCAAAGGGTGGATAAATACTCGCCAAAGCCCTACATCGTTTATAAGAAATGATCCTTGACCTGGATATATAGGGTCATATTTTAAAAAACCTGAAGAATTATTAAGAACTAGGCCAGTGGCCACTACAGCCACAACCTTTCCTGAGGCATCTCTTACAGCCTTACGAAGTGGAAGAACCCATTCTTTTGTTTGCTTATAAAAATAAACTCTACCAAGAACCATCTTGTTACTGGTAAGTGTTCTTGAAAAGCTTTCTTTAGTTTCTTCCCTTTCATAAAGCCCTTTCACTTTGCTGATATCTAGTTTAGAGCTAAGTGCAGTATAGTCACCTTTAGGTGAAATTAAACCAAACCCTGGTACTGACCTAAACTGTTGAGCCGTCTTTGAGAGAACCTCTTCACTCCTATGACTGTCTTTATATATATCATCAGCAAGCAGCTGGTTTCCTATCAGATTAAAGGACATTTCTATTTCGTGGAGAGTTGCATGGACTGAAGAAGCAAAAAGATTATTATAATACCCTGTTGCGTCTTTTAGATTAACCTTGATCCCTTCATATTCTTTAAATAAACTTAAACAAAATAAACTGATAATCCCAATCAGAACTCCAAAATATAATATCCCTACTTTCTTCATATATAATCACATCCGTTAATAACTACTATAAGTTCAATTACATAAACCTATTCGTCGTTAGATTGTTAATCAATTAGTTTAGAAAAAAATCATTCTGCAACAATGGCTATGTGTAGTGGCTGAAGAACGGTGGTAATCAAATTAATACTTCTATAATTATTTAAGTTTTTACAAGTTCTCGTACTGGTACTTTGGATGTACAACAAGCTCTGGAGTTAAGAAGTATCAGACATCATCATAACAAAACCTGCTATTTGTGAATATTATATCTACAATCACTGAAGTTTGACACAACTACAATCAGAATATCGTTATAATCTTAAATTTACTACCAATTTATTTAGTCATTAGGACTGAGCAAGGAGGGCGTCACAACTATGTATAACTTACAACTTCCTTCTGATTTACTCAAAATATATGCGTTCATAGCCACCATACGGAGCTGTGCACTTATAATACGAATTTAGGTTATACCAAAGGATCTAGGAAGATTTTTGTAGTACTCAAAGAGGGTCAACCCAATATGAGTTAACCCTCAGTTATACAAATAGTTAGTTCAATAAATTATACCTTAAAGCTACCAACGATGTAATTCAATTCATTTGCTCGTTCAAGCAGTTCAGATGAACTTTCCTGCACTTCGTTACTTTTCTCAGAAATATTTTGTGCTGCTTCCGAGACTTTGCTAATATCTTCTGATATTTCTGTAGAAACGACAGAACTTTGGTTAACATTAGAGTTTACTTCTTGAATGCCCAAACTGGCCTGTGCAATGTTGGATGCAATTTCCCTAGTGGCAGCAGTCTGTTCTTCAACTGCAGTTGCAATAGTACTAACAATATCATTGACTCCACTAATCACCCCTGCAACCTGACTGATTTCCTCTCCTGCAGAGCTAGTGTTAACCTGGACATCCTCAATAAGAGTTTTAATATCAAGGGTCGCTTCTGCTGTTTGCTTAGCTAATTCTTTAATTTCATTGGCAACAACAGCAAAACCTTTTCCAGCTTCACCAGCTCTTGCAGCCTCTATAGTCGCGTTCAGCGCTAGCAGATTAGTCTGTTCAGAAATTTCAGTAATTGCTTCGGTTACTTTACCAATTTTATTAGCGGCATCGCCGAGTGCATTCATTTTTTCCGATGCACTTTCTGCTTGGCCTACTGCCTCTGTTGATATACTCCTTGCTTTCTCAGCATTATTAGCAATTTCGTTAATAGTAGCACTCATTTCTTCAGCGGCTGTCGCAACCATGTCTGTATTTGTTGAAGACTGTTCCATTGCAGCAGCTACATTGTTGAGATTGGCGCTCATCTCCTCTGATGCCGTGGCAACATTTGTAGAACGCTGCGAAGTATCATCAGCACTGGAAAGCAAGTCATTTGATATTTGAGAAAGTTGTGTTGAGCTGGTAGCAACACTAGTTGAATTTTCTGCAATCTGTTTGATTATCCCTTGAAGTTTTTCAATAAAGGTATTGAACCACAAGGCCATTTCTCCAGTTTCATCCTTGGAACGAGAATCGAGTCGCATGGTTAAGTCTCCTTCACCCTCAGCAATGTCCTTAAGGCCTGCTACAGCTTTGTTTAGTGGCCCTGTAATGCCTTTGGAAGCAAAATATATCAAAAACCCGATTATAAGTTGAGCTGCCACTATAATTGCGATCAAACTACTTCTGATAGCACGTGGGCCTTCTAAAAATTCGTCCTCATTCTGTGTTGTTGCAACACTCCAACCTTGCGAAGCTATTGGTGCGAATCCTGCTACCTTGTGAACACCTTTGTATTCATATTTTTCCACTCCAGCTTCTCCAGATATCATTGCTTTAGAGACGTCTTCAATGCCGTCCAAGGTTGTGAGGTCAAGAGAAAGGATTAGGTCTGTTTTTGGGTGAGCATTAACAATTCCTTTCTTATTTACCATAAAAGCATAACCTGTTTCGCCAACTTCTACTTCAGCAACTATTTCATTTATCGCTTGGCCCTTTATTGACATACCAAAAATACCAAGAAAGGCACCACTACTAGATTTAATTGGAGCACAAGCAACATAAATTATTTTGCCATTGGCTTTAGATTTATAAATATCACTTACCACGGGGTTACCAGTTCTTTTAGCCTCGAGGAAATAATCTAGATTACCGAGCTGAGCACCCTTATATTCTATTCCCCCTTCAAGCTCACCAGTAATGATTAAGCCATTTACATCAGTGACAAATATCCCCATGAAATGTTCATCCAGAAGAGAGAATTTGTTTTTCATTGCTTGGCGAAGTGACGCTACATCATCAATAGTTGCATCAATTCCGAGCTCCTTTACTTTTGTCATCACTTCTCTAACCTGAGATCCTGTCGAGAACGCCATTGCTGTTTCTCCCTGGAGATCTACAGTGACTCGAACTGCTTCAGCAACTGCCATCGCTTGGTTTTCAGCATTTTTTTGTGAAACCTCCAGAAGCGCCTTGGAAGATTTATTCACCGCATAAATGCCCACAGTTAATAGTGGAATGAGAACTGCAAGCAAACCGCCAGTTACAAGTTTGAATGAAATAGATTTCATATTTAGTTTCGCCATTTTGATCTCCCCATTTTGCTGTTTTAGATTCTGATCTTCCGCTTATTCTAATTTCTAGGTCGATTACTGATATGCCTAATAACAGATGAAAACTCATTTATGGAAAACGGTTTAACGAGGTGATATAGAACACGAAGTTCACGAACTTTAGTTTCTATAGATTTTGGGTTGTCACTTGTTATTGTTACGAAATCAAGACTTGGATGATGTTGCCTGAGAATCGATATAAGATCGAGGTTGTTATCATTACCCTCATTGATATCAAGCACCACAAGATCATAGCTATTTTGGTGTGTCAAACTTATTGCATTTTGGCTATTAGTTACATGGCTTGCACTGATATTATTCGTGTTATCAAAGAGGAGCATCATCTCCTGAGCAATATCATCATCTTCTTCGATGAGTAAAATATTAAAAATTTCGTACTCAGGAGTTTCAAAACTAATTTTTCTCCCTTCTTGGTTCGGCACAAGAATCTCCTTTCAATATTCTCCTGATTTTTCCACTCTATTATAGTGGTTTACGAGTCGCTAAAGAAAAGGTTGTAATCAATAAACTGCAGTAATTGTACCAGAAGTGAAGAACTTGGGTATCTACTTGATAATTAACGATAAAAGCATATTGACAACCTACAAAGATAATATCTTTCTGGGGCACAATGAACCATTGCGCAGCAAGTTTCACACACTTAAGACACTGATATAAAGGGGATTTAACAAGATGGGGCAGAAAAGGACCAAACAGGGCAAGATTGCCCTATTTGATTTTAGTGATATCGTGGTGCTTAAGCTTCCTGTAGAGTGTTTTTCTGTCAATCTGGAGAGCCTCTGCGGTTTTACCTTGGTGCCAGTCATATCTTTCGCATTGCTGGATGATAATCTGTTTTTCAAATTCCTCAATCATGTCCGTAAGAGAGTTGCTGTTGTCTAATTTTTTATCATTCTCAGAAATGTCTATAAAGTCGATTGTTCCCATGGTCAAATAACGCTGGATAGTGTTTTGTAACTCTCTTATATTCCCTGGCCATTCGTAGGATTGCAGGAGGCTTCTTATCTGTGAATGTAGTATTTTTGCTCTTTCTGGATCATAGATATCTAGGAAGTGCTCAATGAGAAGGATAATATCTTCTTTTCTTTCCCTGAGAGGAGGAAGATTGATAGGAATGACGTGTATTCGGTAAAAAAAATCTCGTCTCATTGCCCCTTGCTTGACCAATTCTGAGAGGTTCTTATTTGTTGCTGAAACGATTCTCACATTAGGTTTTTTCTCTTCAGTACTTCCAAGCGGGGTGAAGCCTCCTCCCTCTAGGGCGCGAAGAAGTTTCACTTGCAGTTGCAGTGGAATATCTCCCACTTCATCCAAAAAGAGAGTTCCACCGTCGGCGATGTCAAGAAATCCATGTTTTTCACTGACGGCACCGGAAAAGGCACCTTTTTTATATCCAAAAAATTCACTTTCTATTAAATTTTCTGGTATTGCGCTGCAATTTACACAGATAAAACGTTCATTACTTCTTTTACTATTGTCATGAATTGCCTGGGCAACAAGCTCTTTACCAGTTCCAGACTCGCCAGAGATAACCACGCTGGCCTCTGATCCTGCTGCATTAAGTATCGCCTTATAAACTTCCTGCATTGGTTTACTCTTACCGATTATACTGCCGAACTTGTACCGGTCTGTCATCGAAGCAAGAAGGATAGTATTTTCTTGCTGCAACATCTCTTCTCTTTCCTGAGCATCTAAGAGTGTCTGCTTCTCTTCAGTGATATCTAACAATACTATTTGATACTCGATGATATTTTTTTCCTGGTCAAAAATAGGAAGACAGGTTTTCTTGTACCACCGTCCATCCTTCGGATTTTGCAATTCCTGCTGAAGCAGTTTACCAGAAGAACATGAAGCTCCAAGACACCAGTCACATACCGTATCTAAACCATAAATAGCATTATAGCAGGGCTGGCCGCAAAGATCCTTTCCTGCATTTTCCGTTAGGAGATTGTTAGCATAGGTGATTATAAAATCAGGACTACAGGTGAAGACGTATCCTGGAAAATTTTCTATGATTGTATCTAGTTTACTCTCAAGTCCTTTCTGATATGCTTGATTTTGATGAATAAGATCCGCTTTTTCAAAAGCCTGTCGTACTGCATGTTCAAGAATATCATAGTTTTCTACCGGTTTAGTCATATATGACCAGGCACCAAGATGTAGAGCCTGGATGACTTCGGCCATTTCACCTTCTCCGGAAATCACAATAATTGGAGTCTGGGAGCTCGTAGCCTTAACTTCAGCGAGAACTTGAAACCCATCAACAATCGGCATTTTCAGATCAACTAAGATAAGATCAGGCGAATGATCACGGAACATCTCAAGTCCGATGGCTCCATTTTCGGCAGTAAGTACCCTATACCCTTTCAATTCAAAATATCTTTGCAGGATATTAAGAAGCATCGCATCATCATCAATACATAGAAGTGTTGGTGGTTGTTTCATTGTTTAAAAGACCTCATCACTTTTTGGGTTATGCTCAACAATTTACTCATTGTAAATGGTTTTTCTACAAAATTAGTTATTCCTTGTTTATGAGCATCTTCAGCATTTATCAGATCACTGTGTCCAGTACATAGAATAACAGGCAAGCTTGGCCTTATCTCCAATACTTTATGAATCAACTCTACACCGGTCATCTTTGGCATGGTCATATCAGTGATGAGTAAATCAAATTTATCGGGAGAGAGTTTAAAAGACTCGAGTGCCTCTATTGGATCACCAAATATTTTTGCCTGATAGCCATATTTACAGAATACCGAACTGGCAATTTTCTGCATATCATTCTCATCATCCACAAACAGGATTCGCTCGCTGCCATGTAAACCGTAAGACTGTGCGCTTGTGGCAATTATGTTGGAACCTTCTTCATCAGAAACGGGGAGATATACGTGAAATGTTGTGCCAACATCCAGTTTACTTTCAACAAGAATATGACCTTTGTGATCAGCGACTATACCGTGTACAACGGCAAGACCAAGACCGGTTCCATCACCGACCATTTTTGTCGTGAAAAAGGGGTCAAAGATCTTCTTCATTGTACTGTCGTCCATACCAGTTCCTGAATCATTTATTGAGATCATAATATACTTACCTGGAGGAATATTATTCCCACACAAGTAAGTAACCTCTTCAAGCTCCCGGTCAATTACGCTAATGTTTAGAGTGCCTCCCTTTTGCCGCATTGAGTGATAAGCGTTAGTACAGAGGTTCATAATAACCTGGTGAATTTTAGTTGGATCAGCTGGAACCTCCCAATCACTTGTTATTTCATAATTAATAGCAATAGTAGCAGGCATAGTCTGACGAAGCATAGCGACAGTCTCATTGGCGATATTTGCTATAGATAATGAGAGCTTTTCTTGATTACCCTGCCGGCTAAATGTAAGAATTTGCTTAACAAGTTTTTTCGCCCTGCCTGCCGCCTGGTAGACGCCATCGAGCGATTCTTTTTGCGTCTCAGAGTCGGCACTACTCATACGAGCAAGCTGGGTGTACCCGTAAATAGCAGATAAAATATTATTGAAATCATGTGCTATTCCACCAGCAAGAGTACCAATAGCCTCCATTTTTTGAGCTTGTTGCAACTGCTTTTCTAAAAATTGGCGCTCCTCTTCAGCATTCAATCTCTCACTAATATCGAATTGAGTGGTGAGTATAAGGGGAGGTTTATTTTTAAATTTGACGACATTAGCAAAAACTGCAACAGGAAAAGTTGATCCATCACTTTTAACATTTACCTTTTCAATACGAAGTGCTTTACCAGACAAGATATGCTCTGTTCTGTACATGCACAAGCTTGTATCCTTTTCGTTGTTAAGAACAGAAACAGGTTTTCCTATCATTTGCTCTCTTGTATAACCATACGCCTCACAGGCAGCCTTGTTGGCATCAAAAATAACAGGAATACCGTTAGCAGTAGGTTCAAGTATCATGTTGCATCCTCCCGTCTGCTCAAATAATGCCCTAAACATTTCCTCGCTCTCTTCAAGATCTAATAAATAACGCTTACTTTCAGTAATATCGCGAAATTCAACTACTCTTACTATTTTATTTTTGTATGGAATATTTTTTCCCCTTATCAAAAGTGGGAAAACCGAACCATCTTTGCGTACTCCCTCAATTTCATATGGTCTATCGCTTCCAGTTTTTATGTTTCGTAATACTTCATCAAGTGAATCCTGGGCGATAAGTTTGAATACATCCATGCCGATGAGTTCTTCATTTGTAAAACCGGATAGTTCTGATAGGCCATTGTTACAATCAAGTATGATTTTTTGATCATGTATAAGGATACCGCCAAAAGAAGCTTCATGAAGTGCCTTAAAGCGTTCTTCACTTTCTTTAAGTTGTGTGATGACATTTCGTTTTCTCATCATTAACGTTGCAAAAAGCCAAGCAGTAAAGGCAACAACAAGAGATAGACTGGCAAAAACCCAGAATAGGGTAACTGTGTGATTTTTAGAAATTTCAGAGAATTTTTCTGGTGAAATATAGTGAACAATTTTCCAAAAATATTGCTTTTCCTTAAGCAAACCGCTTCTATTTCCAGAAGATTGTTGAACATGATCAGTTACAGATGAAAAAGCAGAAGCTCCCACCAAAGGATAAATGGTTCTAAAAGTGATCAAACCACCTTGAAAATCAAATTGACCAAACTCGGTATTTTGAATTTGCTTCCATGCAGAAGGGAACTTGTTGGCAAAAGTAACTTCCTGTTTGTCCTCATACATGAAACCCCATTCTTGACTTGGCTCTTGCCCCTTTAACCAATATCCTTTTTTGTTTAAAACAAATAAAGATTCATAACGTTTAGACTCATCCTGGTCAAAAACACTTAGCAGTTCTGCTCCCAGATAATTCAGGAGCAGAAGACCTGCTATGTTTCCTTGATTATCAAAGATTGGTGTGCCAAAGCGAATCGTTGGTTTTAACGGCTTTTCTATTTGTCCATGTTCAATATTCAGATCGAAAGGAGATATAAAGATTTCACCCATATCGAGTTTAATGGCATCCTTGAAGTAATACCGACCAGCCTTATTCTGCAAATTTTCAGATAGAACGTAAGCAGGTTCACCGTTATTATAATTAACCCGTACTACCTCCTGACCTGATTTGCTTAGGTAACGTATTTGGTCATAAACTTTCTGATTTCGTGAAAAAATGAGCAGATTAGCCAGCAGGTTGCGAGGAGGGATTCCTCTTGCAATAACCAGCTGAGCATCAGATGATTGAGCAAGTGTCAGCAAATCAGATGTAATAGAATTCAGAAGATCACTCACCAATTTCTGTTCTGTCTTGAGATAACCAAAGGCTGCAGATTCAAGCTGTGCTCTTCTGTATTTTTTTTCACTTTGAAAAGGGATCACCAGAAGAATAGCAACAAGACAGATAGTTGTTAGAAATATTGCAGAAAAGCATTTATAAAAATATATTCCTGTTGATCTATTTGGCATTCTTATCAGTAATATTCTGAAAAATGAATAAGGACAAGTTCTACAGGTTGGTTATCTATAGTCTTCCGTTGGTTGCACATGAAAGTGTTGACGATGAGGTGCTTAGCCAAATAATATGGTTTCCAATGAATACCATTATTATGACAAGCAACACCATTTATAATAGGCTACTATATTCAATACTAATTAGTAAGACTGTAGATTCAGGGTTTAATGGCTCTTTATAAAAAAAAAGACCAATCCCCCTCCTCTTCAATTATCAGATATAGTTAGATTTTATGAACCATTGTAATCTTCTTCGATAATTAGAGCAGCTCTAATCAACCAGGTGACAACTGTTATACCCAAAGCGAGTATGCCCAGAGTCACACCGAGCTCAACCCATGTTGGTAAATAATCGACGACTTCCCCAAGTGGACTCGGGATCAAACCAGGTACAATAAGACCAATACCTTTTTCCATCCATATCGCTACAAAAAGAAAGAAACAAGCAGGCAAAAGAACTTTGGGGTTATTTTTGCCTGGATTAAAAGCAAGGACAAGAGTAGCCAAGAGGTTCACACATACCGAGGTCCATATCCAGGGCACAAGAGAATTATGACCATCCAAACCAAACCAAAGATAAATAGCGGAAATAGAATGGTGGGTCGGAAAATAAAACTCCTTAAAAATCTCGGAGAAGAGCATGATTAAATTGATAATCGCTGAAGTAACAATTATTAGTCGTAATTTATTAAAAACGCTACGATCAATCTTATAGGTTGTTGAACTATGAATAATGGCAAGAATCAAAGTGATAAGGGCAGGACCTGCGGCAAATGCCGAAGCTAAAAATCTAGGCCCTAGCAGAGGATTGTTCCAGAATGGTCTGGCGGGTAATCCCTGATACAAAAATGCTGTGACCATATGAATGGAAAAAGCCCAGAAAATAGATAGAAATACAAAAGGTCTATATTTTCTTTCATCAGCTTTACGACCCTTATAGTGGCTGTACAAAATGTATGCAGGCACAAGAGCATTAAGCAGTAAATAGCCATTAAGAACTAGTACATCCCAAGCGAGGACAGATGATGGAAAGTTGAAAAGACCTATTCCAGGAATAAGATGCCAGGCCTGAAGTGGCCCACCGAGATCCACCATGATAAAAGTAAGGCACATAATTAGCGCCCCAACGGCAACTCCTTCACCGATGATAACAACACGATGAAAGTCCGGATCATGAAAAACGTAGGCAGGTAAAATAAGCATAACCGCAGCCGCAGCCACACCGACCAAAAAGGTAAAGTTAGAGATGTAAAACCCCCAACTAACGATATCATTCATTCCGGTTACTGAGAGCCCATATCGAGCTTGAAAAGAGTAGGCATAGATCCCCAATACCATACAGCACAGTAATACTATCCTGAACAATTGAAAACCTATCCCACCGCGTAAGTTCCAGCGGATCGAATCAATAAAAAAGGTTTTCAAGTTTTTCTCATGGAGTGCTCGCATTATACCACCTATCAATCAATGAAATACCAAAATTTGGGGTCGGTCCCTAGTTCTTCCTTCATCCTGAACACTTTCTTGTGTTTCAACACATAACGTATTTCACTTTCTGGATCTAGTAAGTTGCCAAAAACTCGTGCTCCTGTCGGGCAGGCTTCCACACAGGCAGGCAGTCTTCCTACACGGGTTCTCTGGATGCAAAAAGTACACTTCTCCATCTTACCCTTTGGGCGAAGACGATTGCCGAGGTAATGCTGTCTAGTGGTTATCTCATCTTTTGGTATCTCGGCTTGCCCCCAATTAAAACGACGCCCGTAATAAGGACAGGCCGCTTGACAGTAACGACAACCAATACACCATTCATAATCGACGACCACTATTCCATCTGGTTCTCGCCAAGTAGCCTTGGTAGGACATGCTTTTATGCATGGAGCATTTTCACAATGGAAACATTGGGTTCCCATATAAAATTTATTGTCTACTGGAACCTCGTGGTAATACTGACCGTCACCTGTACTTGGATCGAGGGTGCCAGGCTCCATCTCAAAAATCCTTATGTACTGAGTCTTGGTCTTACGATCCAGATTATTTTCCTCTACACAGGCGGTAACACACTCCATAAATCCTTCACAGCGAGTGATGTTAAAAGCATACCCATAAAGCACTCCTTCTAAAGGAGGTTGACTGCTCACTTGGATATCAATATCGCTCTCCAACTTTGCAAGTCGTTCAAGCCGAGCAACGGTCTGATCTTTTTCCTCCTGAGTCATGAGCCGATAATTTTCCTTAAAATATTCCTGCCAATGAAGTTTCATCTCCTCTGTACCAATGCCATCAGCAGAGGGAATACAACCAGCTGTCAATGCTGCACTACCAGCAGCTGCAGCCAATGAAACACCTTTGATAAACGACCTTCTATCGGTTTTTTCTTTGAGAAAGTCCAAAGGATCATTTTTCTTCGAGTTATTATTTTCGTCTTTCATATAGTCTCCCTATCAGTCCAAAGGTACCGAATAGGTTGCTGGGAATCGTTTTTCAAATTTCGGAGAATGAGGATCATGACATGTGGTGCAGTTGAAGATCACACGCTCACCCGCCCAGTTGGAAACCCGCTTTCCGTGAGCTCCACCGAGCCAACCACGTTTCTGGCGGAAATGACATTGACCGCAAAGCTGATAGCTGTGATCGAAATCAATTTTCTTTCCCTTCTTATCTTCCAAAAAATTTCTCTCTTCATCATCATGACAATCTATACAGCTAAGAGCTTGTACTCCTTCACCATGCTTTAAAGAGATATCTCCATGGGTCAATTCAAGACCTTGATTTACAGTAACAGGCTTTTCTGTATGACAGCTACTACACTTGTAACGACCAATCATCTTTTTCCTGGCGAGTACTCTAAATGAGCCACCTTGATACGGTTCTTTTGCCAGAACAGATTCTTCTGTTATTTGTTTGGTCAAAGTGACAGATTGATTATCGAAAGTGGTTTCTGCACTTTTCAATTCATCCATGAGTGATCTTTCACTCGCATCTACCTGAAGAACAAAGAGTGCAGAAGAGAGTGCAATCAATGAAAAAAACTTAAGTATTTTTGTCATAAGATGATCAACATTTGAAGTTTTAACATTTTGGTCATTCTGACCTTTTAAATATCAGTAATGGTGCCGTCTGCACTGCAACTGCGTGGCACTGGCGACAATCACCTCTGGCAGCATGTGTTATGCGTATTTCAGTCACAGCTGCAGGACCGGTATGACAAGCAATACAATTTTCCCGTAATTGTAGGCTATGTGGCACTGGCGGTGGTGAGCTACTTATAAAAGATCGCCCAAGACGAGGTGGTATTATTGATTCCCATTTGGTTTCGACGAACAACTCTTCTGTTGCAACTGGTGAATGACATTGGTAACAAAGTGTATTCTCGGGGTGTGGAGTAACCGGTGCAAACTTGCCAAGTTCAGGGCTAAACCCACCTTTTTCATGACATGAAAGACAATCTGTTTCATTACCGCTGAAGGTAAGGTCAACCTTATGTGGTATCCGCGGTGGCGATCCGGGATATTGTCTCAGTCGATAAAAATCAGCAAGATTTCTTCCACCTGAATCGGCGGTTAGATTCTGATCCGGCGTTACTCGCTGAGCAGTGAAAATTTTCTTCCCAAAATTGTCAAAGTTAGAGGGTACCTCTGAATCAGCATTAGCTGTTAGTATAGAAAACATCGAGAGACCAACGCAGCCAAGGATGGCAACGCTAGTTACGATTTTGCCTTTCCTCAATACAGGTTTCATTATGCTTTCTCCAGTCTCACTGCACATTTTTTATAGTCAGGTTGCTTAGAAATCGGGCAAAATGCGTCCAAGGTCACCTCGTTAATGAGATAGCTTTCATCAAAGAATGGCACAAAAACCATACCGCGGACAGGGGCGCCTCTACCATTGATCTGCGCTGGCATGCTTACCTCTCCACGGCGTGATATGATTTTAACCATTTCCCCGTTGACAACCCCAAGCTCTAACGCATCTTCTGGATGAATCTCCACATAGGATGAAGGTACTGCGTTATGAAGTACTGGCACTCTTCTAGTCATAGAACCAGTATGCCAATGTTCAATTACCCGCCCAGTGTTCAGCCAAAAATTATATTCACTGTCTGGAGACTCAGCGGCAGGCTCATAAGGTCTTGCCCATATCCAGGCACGATTATCTTTTTTGCCATAAAAATGAAAGTCCTTGCCATTGGTGCAGGCAGGATCATGTTCAGGATTGAAACGCCAGCGGGTTTCCTTGCCATTCACGAACGGCCATTGAACACCGGAACGTTCATTGAGTACTTTATAGGAGGCCATTTCATGTTTCGGTCCAGCATGGAATTTACGATACTCCTCCCAAATTTTCTCGATATATTCGTCTTCTCCCCAAGGGAATTGTTTTTCAAATCCAAGACGCCTTGCTACCTCTATTATCTGCCAGGTGTCGGACATTGCCTCACCTGGAGGGTCGACAATCTGATTAAAATGTTGGGTTCGACGCTCAGAGTTGCCGTACATTCCTTCTTGCTCAATCCACATAGCTGCAGGCAATATAACATCTGCAATATCGGTTGTCGGCGTAGGATAGACATCAGAAACCACAACAAAACGATCATCTTTAAGAGCGCCATCTCGGTATCGTTTCAGGTTCGGCATCGTGACCATAGGATTGGTTACCTGAATCCAGATAAATTTAATATCCCCACGATCAAGTGCTCTAAACATTTCGACTGTGTGATAAGTTGGCTTCGGGTCAATATTGCTAACTGGAACATCCCATATTTCAGCTGCCATTTCCCGGTCGTGTTTATTCATGACCACACCGTGAGGGAGTGCATGGGTCAGTGTGCCGACTTCCCGAACCGTTCCACACGCACTTGGCTGACCAGTGAGTGAGAATGGGCTGTTACCTGGGGTTGATATTTTCCCCACAAGCAGATGGATGTTATAGACAAGATTATTAATCCAGGTTCCCCTCGTATGCTGGTTCATCCCCATACACCAAAAACTTGTTATTTTCTGGGTTGGATCTCCATAGAGTGTCGCAAGATACTTTATATCTTGCGCTGAAACACCTGAGATTTTTTCGACTTTTTCAGGAGTGTAATCTTCGAGAAACACCTTAAAATCTTCAAAGCTGATTCCTTCCGCTTTATCTGTAAAGGAGAAATGGTCCTCAGTGCCATAGCCTATATTAGTTTTACCTTTATGGAATGAGACGTGCTCATTGACAAAATTCCAGTTCACCCAATCATTTTTAATGATTTCGTAACAGATGGCATTGGCTACAGCTAAATCTGTCTGAGGCTTAAACATTATTGACTTGTCAGCAGCCTGGCTGGTTCTAGTATAGCGTGTTGCGAAATCAATAATACTGACGTTTGACCTGCGTTTTCGATTAGCAAGCATCCGTGAAAACAATACAGGATGCATTTCAGCCATATTATTTCCCCAAGTAATAAAGACATTGGCGTGATCAATATCTTCATAACATCCCATGGGTTCATCGATACCAAAAGAGGTCATAAAACCGGTTACAGCACTAGCCATACATAGTCTTGCATTTGCTTCAACATTATTAGTACCTAGACAACCTTTAAATAATTTTGAGGCAACATAGCCATCGGGTATAGTCCACTGACCTGATCCATAAATAGCGACAGAATCTTTACCATGCATATCCTTGGTTTCCTGCAGCTTTGTAGCTATGAGATCGAGTGCCTCCTGGATTGGTACATCGACAAGTATGCCATTTTTACGAACCTGCGCTTTGGTCAACCTGTCCTCACCATAAAGTGCCTGGACTGAATGGTATCCTTTCATACAGCAAAGGCCCTTGTTGACACTACAATTCGGATCGCCTTTGACCGCAACAGCACGACCATCACTAACACCGATAAGAACCCCGCAACCGGTTCCACAGAATCGGCATGGTGATTTTTGCCATGAAATAATACCGGAGTTGTTTGCAAGCTTACTCCAGTCACCAAAGCTTACACCTGGAAAAATAATTCCTGCACTTGCAAAAGCACTAGCGATAGCTGCCTGCTTCATAAACTGTCTTCTGTTAATTTCCATGACCTGTTGTTTCTCCCTTGTCATTCTTTTCATCGTAGCCAAAGGTAAGACTCAATGACTGTAGAGACTGAAGTTTTTTTAACATCTTTTGAAGGTGTTTTTCACTGGCATCATCTGGGGTATCTGTGACCAGAACGAGTATGTCCTGGTTTTCAGCTGGTATAACTTGACAGAAATTTAAAGTAGAGAGGTCTGCACATAACACTTCTCTACAGCCTTTACTGGGGATAGCAAGATAACTAAAAATAGGCATACTACTCCTCTAATTGTCTATGGGCGATACAACCTTGTACTACTAGCTTAGCTCAATCTAAGTAATAAAAGATCGATCCAAAACAATGATATATAATTTCGAAGTCTTTTTCAAAAAAAAACCAACATATGGATATATTTATCAAATAAGGTGTTTGATTTACTATTAAGAATATAATATCAACTGGAAGCTGATTAGAATTTAAATGTGAAAAAAAAACAGACTCCAACCAGGGAATTATTAACCGATTTTTTGAACTAGATTTCAAAAGTAACCGGTCTATCAAGGAATAACATCATTAATTGTTTTGTTCCCTTCGCTTCATATCTTCGTACGAATATTCTATGATAGGTGTCAGTAGTGGTTTCTATAGTCGTTTCTATTTTGGGTGAAAAATCAATCTTGTAAAAATGATCATGCCAATCTTACTCCAAAATTTAATTGATTTACGAGAGTATTAGCAACACGATACTTAACGACAAACATCACCCAGACATTATACTAAAAAAGGTGCACGGGTTAATCATTTAAACCATGCAAAGCCAATATGTTTTAAAGAATCAAGTCTTAAACTGCCTTGTTGTTCTCACTGAATCAACGGCTAGTTCCTTGAGCACCTTTGATGTTTCCATAATAGAGAGAACGGCTTCATCAGCTTCAACAACTGCATCGGTTACGGAGTTTGACTTTTCAGCCATATCACTGGCGTAACCTGATGCTTCAGATACTTTTTTGCTTGCATAATCTAGGTTTTCTGAAGCACCGTTAAGAGAGCCTGATATTTCGCTTATTGTTGCAGTTTGCTCTTCTACGGCAGTAGCAATAGCTGCAACGACATTCGTATTTTCGGAGACTAGTTCAGCCGCTTCATCAATGCCATTAATAGTCGATTTAGTTACTGTTTGCACCTGATCTATTCTCTGTTGTATTTCTGTAGCTGCCTCTGCGGTTTGTTTTGCCAGCTCCTTGATTTCATTAGCAACAACTGCAAACCCTTTACCTGCCTCTCCGGCTCGTGCTGCCTCAATAGTTGCATTGAGTGCGAGCAGATTAACCTGACTTGATATCTCTGTGATGGTTTCTGTAACCTTACTGATATCATTCCCAGCTTGCCCGAGTTTCTGAACATCTTCTTCTAAAAGCTCCATTTTGCTTTTGGTATTTTCAGTATTAGTATGAGCCTTGCTCGATGTCTCAGCTATTTCATTAACTGTTTGGGAGAGCTCTTCAACGGCACTTGATATTTCATGGATAATTCCAGTAGATTCTTCTAACATATTGGAGACTTCCGCCATATCTTTACTCATATACCCAGCTGAGCGGAACACTACTTGGGAAAGATCTTTGGCCGAGGCCGTCTTTTTCTGAATAGTTCTTAACAGTGAATAAATGGACGCCGCGGCCTTGTTAAGCTGCAGGCCACTTGCCTGAAGTTGTTTTATAATCCCATGAAGTTTTTCTAAAAATAGATTGAAGAACTGACTAACTTTGCCAGTCTCATCATTGGAGTTAGTGGGCAGACGTTGGGTGAGATCAGCATCACCCGAGCTCATGTTTTCCAGACCGTCAGCAACCTTTTTTACCGGCTTACCAATCAAACCAGAAATGATAAGTGCGCCAATAGTAGCCATTATAATTACCGCTGTAACAATAGATATCAGGATAAATGCAGTATTGCGTAATTTGACATCTGCTTTTTCTGCAATTTCTGCCAGCAGCTTTTCGGTGTTCTGGTTTGCCCCGTCCGTACCTTCAACAACCTGGATCTGCTGGAGTAACTGATCAAAATCACCAAGCGTAGTCTTCTTAAAGTCGTTAAGAAAAAACAGAGCTAAGCACGTCATGGTGATACCGAAAAAGATTGTTGAAGGAATAACAAAAGCAGAAATTTTTAATCTTATTGACAAATCTTTGAGTAATTGAAGCATGTAGAAAACCCTCTATTTAAATTACTTAAAACATAATACCTATCAAGATAGTTCATTAGTAACATAAGGTACCTACAATAGTAAAGCATGAAAGATATGTTTTTTTCTATCACACCAACTATGGATAGGCTATTAACAGGATTATCCAATTTTTTACAATCAAAAATATAGTTTCATGGAGATCGATTATTATTGAAGCTATATACGAAATAGAGACACATTACCATATGTTTGAAAGTGGTGGATTAAAATTAGCGAAAGACAATATCAAACCATACCGACAACTGGATCAACGAACCAGCGCCATCACCCAACTTCACCATAAATACAATAACAGAATATGGAGTAAGTAAGTTCAACAACAAACTTCCGTGCTGGTATCATCCCTCGTAGGTAATTTTTGTCACAGAGTCATTTCCTACTTGACTATTTACCTTTTCGGAAGAAATTTCCCATCCACCACCTAGAGCTTTATATAACCTAATGAGGCTTGTCCATTCCCGAGTCAGGCTAAAAGAATATTCATCTTCTAATTGAAGCAGCAGTAATTCGGTATTAAGCACTGTCAAGATATCGGTTAAACCTTCCTTATAGAGAGTCGTTGAAAGAACAACACTAGTTTTACTCTCATTTTTCGCCATCTGCAAAGATCTAGCTGTATGTCGCTCATAGCCATGTTCCACCAAGGCACTGTTAACCTCTTGAAGTACATTGAGAATTGTCTTTTCATATCTGGCTAGAGCCGCGTCGGCCTGGGCTTCCTGTATTTTAATATCGGCGTTAACCTTACCTCCCTGAAAAAGTGACCAGTGGATACTTGGTCCGATTGACCAAAACATACTATTACTGTCTAAGAGATTAGTAGCACTGTCTGATTCGCCACCTATCCCTCCAAAGATTGAAAAATGTGGAAATAGTTCAGCAGTTGCCACACCAATATCGGCAACTTCAGCGGCCAACAATCGCTCAGCCAGTTGAATATCAGGTCGTTGACGTAACACATTTGATGGAGTGGTAGTGAATATTTTTTCTGGTATTTGTGGCAATGACCGGTAAGTAAGAAGTTGATTGTATCGCTGTTCGGGTCGTGCACCAATTAGTGTGCAAATCTGTAAAATACGCAGACGGATACTTTTCTCTATTCCAGGCAGAACAGCCTTACTTGAGAGCAATTGTGCTTTGGTCTGAGAAACATCAAGCTCAGTTCCTAAGCCACTTATTAATCTATTTCGAGTGAAAGCAAAAGTTCGTTGCTGTACATCAATATTTTTTAAATAGACCTCTTTCCGCTGCTGAAAACCACGGAGCTCAACATAGTTAAGCGCTACTTCGGCCAATATAATTCGTACAACATCATCAAGACTTGCTTCAGCCGCATGTTCCCTCGCCTCTGCTGCTTTCACAGAACGACGTACTCCTCCGAAAATATCGATTTCCCAAGAGGCATCAAAGCCAGCTCTAAACAGATCGGTTTCCCGATCTCCTCCAGCATACGAAGGGCTATTTTTGCTTTGATACTGAGTTGCCCCTGTGCCATTAGCTGTAACGGAAGGTAGGAAATCCGCCGTAGCGATAGTCCTCCCTTCCCTGCTTTCCTGTAATCGAGCTTGAGCAATTTGTATATCATGATTTGCACCAACGGCCGTTTCAATAAGGTCATTAAGTATATCATCACCGAGCAACTCCCACCACTTCCCTAGATTTTCAGTTAAGACAACAGAGCTAGCATCGACGTTCTGCCCCCCGATAAAGGCTGATGGTGGTGATAACTCAGGTGTCAAATAATCTGGCCCTACAGTACAGGATGTAAGCAAGAAAAATCCAGATAGCGTGAGTCCAAAGAAAATGTTTTTGAATATGTTAATCCACATGTTTTTTACCATAATATTTAAGATGTCTTAGATAACACCAATTGCATCCGAGTAATTAGGCGATAAGCTGCCGGTGTAAAAACCATGGCAAGCAAGGTAGAGCCACCAACCCCTCCAGCCAGAACAATAGCTAGAGGTGGCCAAAACTCACCTCCAACAAAGATCAGCAGCGGCAAGAAACTACCGATGGTTGTCAGCGTTGTTGAGATCAAATGCCTGGCAGACCCTAGTACCTGTTCGGCAAGAGCTTCAGGATCTCCGCCTAAGGCGGCCTTATCTGCAAGGATGGATGCCAGAAC
Source organism: Desulfotalea sp. (assembly GCA_051531995.1). GTDB lineage: Bacteria > Desulfobacterota > Desulfobulbia > Desulfobulbales > Desulfocapsaceae > Desulfotalea. The sequence continues at coordinate 350,847 of JAOPTU010000004.1, read as the reverse complement.
GACAATGCTTGAGTTAAATGCCAAGCCAACCAGGCCAAGAGAGCCTAAAATTGTATTAAAGCTCAACGGTAAACCACCTACCCATGTGGCCAAAAGACCAACACCAACTGAAAGAAAAGCTACCAGTCCCAAAATTACTGCAATCATTACCCTCCGAAAGGATAGAATCAAAATGGCCACGGTTAGAAGTAGCAGTACTGGTAAATATAGCAACAGATTACCTATGGCATCCTGTTGACTCTCTTGCTCTCCTCCAACCTGCAAGCGATATCCATTCGGTAGACTGAACTGACGCTTCTCTAGTTCGTCCATCACGAAACGGGTGACTTCAATAGGTAGCGCATCATTACGAGTAAATCCTCTGATTATATTGGTCCGTTCGCCGTCACGTTTGGTAATTCCACCAGAAGTGGCCCCAAGTTTTAATTCTCCAAGACTACTTAATGGAATCCAGCTCTGTGGTTGAGATGGTGAGGTAAAACGAGTATCCCGTAGATCACCAAAGTCTTTTCTCTTCATGTCGCCAAATCGTAAAAGAACCGGTAACTCTTCAACATCTTCAAGTACACTCCCTCCAATTACACCCTGCAGATTACCTTGTAGTTGTCGGGCAAGATCAGCCAATCGCAAACCTGCCAGATTGGTTTCCTCTTCGCTAGCCACAAAATAAATTTTGGCTTCTCCTCGAGGCATTGTGACCTGAGTATGCAGAATACTCGGATGTTCCGCTATTATTAACCGAATCTGCTCACCAATATTTTGTAACTCTCTTATATTGGTTCCAACCACCCTGAATTCAACATCACCTTCTGATGGTGGACCTTGACCAAACTGTCTAACAACCACTTGCGCCTCTGGGTAGTTAAGGTCCAGTTGCTCTTGTATTTGTGAAATCAATCGTTTAACCGTATGAAAATCTAGTGTCTCGATAATTGCCTGGGCATAATGGGAAGAACCGTCCTGATTCATAACTAGATTGTAGTACACCGAAGGAAAACTCTCACCATGCAGCCAATGAATATTAGTGATACCCTCTTTTTGTAGTAGATCAGCTTCAATCTCTTTTGCTATGCTAGCAGTATGGTTGATACTGGTTGAGGTGGGAAGCCACAACTTCAACTCAAACATATTTCGATCGGTTCTAGGGAAGAATTGTACCTCCAAAATTGTGGCTGCTCCGAAGCCTGCGATCGGAATCAAAACAGCGACAAGCAAGGTCAATACCGGACGGCCAAACGCTGCACTTAAAAACTTTCTAAAAAAACGACTCAGCCCACCCGCCTGTATCCCATTTTGCAACCAACAAGGTAACCTGCGATCAAAATTGGATGGAGCACCAAAGAGTCCGGTGAGACTTGCAATTATGATCATCGCTATAAAGAATGAACTTACCAGGGCAATAATGACCGACCCTCCAATTGAACCGATGAAATCTCCGATGTCGCCTGGTAGCAACAGTATCGGAGCAAAAGCGAGAATGGTGGTTAAGGTTGATGCTAAAAGCGGCAGGAACAGGTGTGACAAAGCCCGTGTTACCGCCGCACGCCCACTGTGACCACTATATAAGTTTTTCCTGACTTCCTCAGTAATGACAATTGCATTATCAATAAGCAGACCAAGAGAGATAATCATGCCAAAAATCGACATTTGATGAAGTTTACCACCAAGCATCGCTATAATAAAAAGCGTGAGAGAAGCACTTAGTGGAAGGGCACTACCAACAATGAGACTCGCTCGCCACCCCATAAAAAACAAAATCACCAAAAAGATGATTCCCCCCCCAAGCAACAGGTTGGAACCTAACTCAATCAGTCGTGCCGAGATGTATTTATCCTGAACAAAAATATTATGTACATTTATCGTCTGATCAATAGATGCACTAAATTCTTCCACGGTAGCACTCGCTAAGGAACTCCACTGATCAACACGTTTGTCTTCACGTACCCGAGCTGCAACAAATATACAGCGTTTTTGTGACGAACGGGCAATCTCTCCAGATGGTTCAGCCACTGTACGACGAATCACTGCAAGATCACCCAGTGTGACAATAGTTCCAAAAGGGCCTGTTGCTACCGGTACCCTGCCAATACGTGCAACACTATCCAGTTCACCTGTAACTTCAACGAGAAAATCACTACGGTTACCGTTGAGGGCTCCAGCCGGAACTTTAACATCAGCATTACGTAGAGACTCAGCAATAACATCAATCGTCAAACCGAGATCAATCATCTGAACCGGGTTAATCTCCACAAGTATCTGCTCCTCTGGCTCCCCATACATCCTGACCAACTCTGTACCAGGTATGTTTCGCAACCGGTCGGCAAGGGTTTCTGCATGACGTTTAATAAGTGCTAATGGTATAGCTTCGTTACCATCCCAGCTCAGAGCCGTAATTAGTGAGAATGCTGAAGATCCACGTTTACTATCAAATACAGGCTCAAAAGCATCGGGTGGAAATGTGCGGGCGGCGTCATCGAGTTTGTCTCGAACTCTGGAAAATACCTCCTGATTGTTTTCTCTGGTGATATAGTCAGCAAGTTCAATAGCGACCGTCGAAATACCTGCTTTCGACGTTGACTCAATTGTCTTTATTTCAGCGATTTCTTGTAACTCATTTTCAATCTTTTCAGTTACCTGTGCCTCCACCCGTTCAGCCGATGCACCAGGCACCAAAGTGATGATAGTGGCATTACGGGTGGTAATGACTGGGTCTTCTAGTCGAGGCATCGAATTAATGGCTGATATTCCGCCCACCAGAATGATGATAATCGTCAATACAAGCAGATGTGGATTATCCATCATATAGGTCGATAGACCTCTTTTTTTTGGCTCTGTCATGGTCACATCCTTTGATTATTTCAACAATTCCGAATTAACATGGAAATTTCTTTTTGCCTTGGAAATCAAAACTCGCTGATTCGGCACAACACGATGCAAACCATCAAAGACCACACTATTATTGTTGGAAATATTTCCTTCGACATAAACACGGTCACCCTCTAAAGAGATTATTTCAACATCCCTGCGGCTCAAGCGATGACTACCGTTTTGTTTTTCGTCATCAGAATTCAGTGGTTCAGCAAGAAGACAGGACCATAAGCCACGACCGTTTTCGGTGAGTGCTGAAATAGGCAACCAAAACCCTGGGCGGAACACCTTAGCTAAAATGACTATCTCAACAAGATCGCCTTCACGTAAAGAAATATTACTGTCACGCGGAACAGCTATGACCTCAACCACCCTGGTCAAACTCTGCCTGCCCGGAAGAACACGATCTATATCTAACTCAAATTTTTGTCCCCTGGTCATACCGATAACTGTTGTACCAGGTGCCATATGATCTAGCTGATCACGATTGATCCCAACACGTATTTCAGGCAGAATGGTTTCTCTGATTTCAAAAACTGGTTGTCCTGCGGTAAGTACCACTCCCTCATCACTGAGCCGTGCGGCAAGCATTCCGCTATACGGTGCCAGAAGCTTTGCTTTCTTTATATCAACATTGATACGTTCTATTTGCGCCTGAACTCGTGCCCGTCGTGCCTGCTGTTGTTTTACATTTGCAGCTGCTTCGTCGAGTTGCTGGCTCGAAACAGCCTTGAGTTTTTGTGCCCTAGTAGTCCGCTTTAGTGTGGTTCTCGCCAAGTTCAAAGCGGCCTCTGCCTCAAGCAGCTGAGCTCCAGCTTCATTTCGTGCAGCCTCAAGTCTCTCAACATCTAGTTCTGCAAGTAACTGCCCTTTCTCTACCACCTCTCCTTCTTCAGCGAAGAGGTTGCTAAGTTTGCCAGGTACTTCAAAACCTATCCGGCTTTTGCGCCTTGATTCTACCGTACCAATATATGATCGTTTGATTTGGTATTCTGTTTGTTTGTGTACCGGAATCGTTGCAACTGTAAGAATTCTCCGTTCAATTTTTTGTTTCTTACTTCCATCATCAATTGAACTGAAGAGCTCTGGCACAATAATAAATGCGAATAAGGCAATGGCAGCACAAATCACGCAAAGTACTGATACTACTATAGTAAACCGTTTATTCGTTACTCTTTGGGACGCATTAGACTGATCCATAATTTAACCTATCTAGGGTAAAACGTTATAAATAAGGGAGAACTGCCCCACACAAGTATGTTTAAAACCATCAAAAATGATAGTTTAGCATCCCTGCGAAGGTCATTGACTCGGTATCATAAAAGTCAATATTTGAATCACCTTTACTTAGGGACGCTAGACCAGTAACTGACCAATTATCCCAATTAAACGGAGCAGTGTACGTGGTCATTAAGCTAAAACCGTAGCTGTCATTATCTCTAGTTTTATCGAATATCGGATTATTTTCATCAAAGTCACTATGACTAAAATATATGCGTGGGATAATCATCCAGTTCCCAGTTTTATAGCGAGCCTCAAAATCTATTTTATATTTCATGAATGAATTGGCTTCGCCATCATAATCACCGCTGCGAAAACTTACCCGCGGTCGTAGCTCCAAGTTTTCGCCAATGTAGTGGGAATAACTCATGTTCAGAGAATAAATTGAACCATCCCTTGCAAGTTCTGGAATCAGTGCTCCTATGACATCTTCGTCTATATCATCTTTGAGATACACAAAATTAGCTCTAAAACCAGTATCCATAATACGATTTAGCCCTACTTTAAAACCATATTTACTGGTATCAGTTTCTTTTCTATCCACTCCTATAACATAAGGATTTTCCCAAGCTTCCTCAAAGGGTGTAAAGAAAACCGCAGTATCAAGTATTCCAACACCCCTTAACTTATATGATGCGCCTAAATTAAAGGCAAAACCTCCCACTTCATCAATTGCCGGGTCAGTTGCAAAGTACAATTTGATCCCTTCTGGCTCTCCAACGTCCCAAGTAACTTCAGGAAGAATGACAGGTACTACAGTAGATTTCCGATCAGCACCTGAGTCAAGGCTACCCAACCGTTTCTCTGAACTGCTAGGATTTAGATTATTACCACTGTCGATAAAAATCGCCCCAATCCCAATTCTACCACTAAATGAATTGGTTTCGTTTGCTGTTGCCAAACCTGGTACAAACATTAATGTAGTTGCTACTAAGGTACTAAGTATTCTTTTCATAAAATTACACCTTTGTGAAATGATTAGTTGCTTTATTTCTGAGTTTTGGAGTTGCTCTTTAGCAAAAAAAAATTGTGCCCTCCAGAGTGCTCTCTTTATAAAATTTCTCCTAGTTTTTCTCGGCTAAATCAACATAAAGAACAATAGATCGATCGTCGAAACATCAATTATTGATTAATAAATTAGCGTTAAAAAATAAAAAAATAAGTGTTTGGTCTTTTGGTCTAATCTTGCTTTATGATTTTCATATTTGATTACTTTTTTTTCATACTAATTGGTAAAACCATCTGTAATTTGCTCATATCAGTTCAGTAATTTCTACCAAGCCCATTTTCCAACAGCCCTTACAACAATTTTACAAATAGTATTTATCTTATTTCGCATAGCCTGATCACCACAAAACTAGTAAGTGCTTACTAACTTACCTGATACTCAGTAAGTATTCACTAACTTCACTGGTGCTCATTTTCAATAAAACATAATTCAGCACTGTATTGAAAACAGTTACCTTATATCACGCATACCTGCCGCCATCAAAACTTTCTCAGTAACAGGGTCAAGGATGTCAGGTTTCAGTGTACGGGCAATAACATCATCTTTAACACCAATACCACGTAAACAAAACCAGACCGCGTGTAACAGCTTCTCAGCTGAACCGACTTGGTAAGAAAAAACTTCTTGAAGTGGCAATCCAGCAGTTCTAAATCCCATCGCAAAGTGATGGGGAAACCAAAATTGCTCATTTTCAGTTAGCGGTGAATCTACCATATCACCGGCCAAGCGTGCCACATCAGTATACTCTTTAAGGTAAGGGAGAATTTGTTCAAAACGTGGTTCATTAAACGCTTTAATGAACGCTCCATCTTCAAGTAGAGACCAAACCATCAATCGGTGAATTGCATGGTTTGATTGTTGTTTACTTCTAGGTTCATAAATTATTTTAAACAGAAGATAAAACATTTTGACGATACTTTCAGCCCCGGGTTCAAGAGAGTATACATACTCATGAATTGAACTCTCAATGGCACATATGTGCTTCTGAATTTCTTCATAAAGAGCCTCTTTGCTTGGGAAATGTCGGTACAGCATAGCCTCAGAGACATTTGCAGCCTTGGCTAAATCTTTGGTCTTCGTGGCGGAAAAACCTTTTTCAGCAAAGACAGGAATGACGGACTGAATAATATCGGCTCGACGCTCCTCGGCAGACATTCGATGTTGTATCTTTGGTTGTGTATTTTTTTTCATGCGGCATTAGTAAACGTTTACTAACTTAGATGTCAAGGGAAATTGTACTTTTATAGTATTTCTTGTGTACCCTCTTTGGTATTTTGCATTGACACGTTTTCCAAATCAAAAGGCAATACCTCGTATAAACAGGACACTACCTTTTACAATCAACAATTACTTATCATATGCAACTCAAAACAGTTATATACACCAAAGTAGCAACTTTTCAAGATAGCCTTATGAATAATGGAGCAACTAAACTATGTTCCTCAACGCATGCATATAAGCAATAAATCTAAGATATGATCATAATCTTATTCCGTTACATATAAAGGTCCAAAAATATCTAGTTGTGTCATATAGAGGCGCATATCAAATTCCAGCTGATGGTATTCAGGTTCTAAATGACTGCAGAGTTTGAAAAACGCCTTATTATGATCCTTTTCTTTAAGATGGGCTAGTTCATGGACTACAATCATGCGAAGAAGGGGCTCTGGTGCTTTTCTGAAAGTAGAGGCGATGCGAATCTCATTTTTAGATTTTAGCTTGCGGCCCTGTACCCGTGATATAATTTTATGTACACCTAGGGCCTGGTTTTGCATTTTTATTTTTGAGTCGAATATTACTTTGCTTAAGGGCTGTGATTGCTGCATAGAACTATTTTTTATTGCCATCACATACTCGTAAAGAGCTTTGTCTGTACGAATCTGATGTTGAGTTGGATATTTTTTGAGAAGGAGTGTTTGTAATTTACTCTCTGCTATCAAGCCTTGGACCTGATCTGTAAGGTTGTCAGGATACCCCTGTAAATATTTCAATTTATGCACTACATCACCTGTTTGACTTTTTGAAACGAAACAACCACCGACTAGAAGTTGCTGGGGTTCACTTCGCGGACTGAAAGTTCAGAAATACCGGCAAAATCTGGTTTGTTCGAGCAAGGCGAGAGCTGGATATGTAAATAATCATAACTTAAAAAACCAAAAGATGTTCGTATCTAAAACGGTCACTGTTTTCCCGTACCAATACCTTGATTGGTGGTCTAACTCTTCTACGAACATGTTATAGCTATACTTCATTATCCAAACTAAGTTACACTCTATCTTGAATTGTGCATAATTCCCATTACGGTATTTAATGCCACTAATTTAAACCAACCGCTAGCAAAATGCTACCCGTCTAAAAGACAGAGGGGTTTTAACCTTTTACAAAAACAATGAACAAGAAAACGTGGTCTTCCCCTATTCTTCTATTCTTTCAATTCTTTTTTTAATTCTTTTTTATGGTTACTACCTTGTTTATATTGACTTTTCCCTAAAATTTGATTAGCTGAAGAATAGAGTGGAGATAAGATTCTTTAACTTTCTACTGTCAATCTGCGGTAGCAATTTCCATGGGTATTTTATTTCTCATCTAATAATTAACGTTTCACACTTGTCACTGTAATAGAGAAAATAAACTTATCTCCACTCTTTTTATTAAATTTGCACTAACATGCTAACTATTTAATCGTTATGACTTTATTGAACAGGAAAAGAATCATCCTCAGGAGAATGATTACGCGTGGAAGAATGATTAAGCGCAGGAGAATATTTCTTGCTAGAAATCAATCAAAGAAGAGACAAACAATAAAGCTTACTGAACAAAAACTAGTTACAGTTAAGAATAAAATTGAATTTGATTATGGTTGTCCTGTTTATAATTGGTCTCCTGAATATTCTTCTTTTATGCCCCCTCCTTCAGAGTTAAAAGAATGTTTTGACGTTCGTGGGTTAGCATATCTTTTGGGTTGTAGTTATAAGACTTTGTCCTCACACATCTACCCTTCCGTATCAAAAAGATATAGAATTTTTGAAATACCGAAAAAATCTGGTGGCTCTCGCCTCATAGAAAGCCCAGACTCATATCTAAACAATATACAAAAAAAACTTTCTCTTGAATTTATAAAACATTACCGCCCAAGAATATCAGCACATGGTTTTATCAAAAACAGAAGCATATTAACTAACGCACTAAGTCATTGTGAAAAGAGATATGTCTTCAATATTGATTTAAAAAATTTCTTTGGGAGTATTCATTTTACAAGAGTAAGAAATCTTCTCTCTTCTTATCCTCTATCTTTACCTATTTCTGTTGCAACTGTAGTAGCTCACATTTGCTGCAAGGATGGACGGCTCCCGCAAGGAAGTCCAGCATCTCCAATTATTTCAAACATGATTTGCTACAAGCTTGATAGGCAATTACAAGCATTAGCTAAACGCTGTTCCTGTCACTACACAAGGTATGTTGACGATATTACATTTTCTTTTACTTGCAACAAAGAGCATTTGCCACGAGGTATAGTATTATTTGATGAACATGGTGACGTTACAGTAGGTGAATTCCTAAAGGAGTTTATTAAAGAAAATGGCTTTAAAATTAATAAAGACAAGGTAAGAATAAAGAAATATTCTCAAAGCCAAGAGGTTACCGGCCTAGTTGTAAACAAAAAAGTCAATGTCCGTCGTGAATTCATACGAAAGACGAAGTCAATGATTTATGCTTGGAAAAAATTTGGTCTGCTAGCTGCAGAAAGTGAGTATTTAAAAAAATACAACCAAAGAAAAATACTACCAAGACAACAAATTAAAATTGCAAAAGGAGAAGGACAATTATTCTCCCAAATCGTCAGAGGACGAGTTAACTATATCAAGATGATCAAAGGTGCAAATGATCGAGTTTACAAAAGAATAGCATATGATATGAGTTGTGCTTTGGGTGATCCAGACGAAAGTTACCTAAGATCTCCTGAGGACGAACTTGTTAGGTCAATTTTCGTTATTGATAACGACCTTACGTCTAGCCAAGGAACGGCTTTTCTTCTAGAAGGTATTGGTCTTGTCACTAACTATCATGTTGTTAAAAACATAGACCAACTCATGGCTCCCTATAAAATTGAGCTGTATAGGTACGATGAAATTGCCAATAAGCGTAAAGTGAACTTTGTTAAATCTGATGAGAATAAAGATTTGGGTATTTTCACTTTAATGGATTCCGACAATGATATTGTTCCTTTGACAATTGGAGATTCCTCTAAGATAAAAATGGGTACAGAGATTCTCGTTATTGGTTTCCCTAACTATGTCCCTAATCATCACCCGTACATCAACACGGGAAGGGCGCTTCAAAAAAGGAAAATATTGGGTATTGATATGTGGCTAGTTGACACTCCAATAATTCATGGAAATAGCGGTGGCCCCGTCTTCAACATGAACATGGAAGTTATAGGCGTAGCTACTGCTGGCCCTGAAGAAGGTGATGAAACATCAATCCAGTATGGTTTTATCCCAATTAATGACTTAAAAAAATATTTTTACAATTGAATTTCAAACAAAATCGTTCTTATTAAAACAGGGGTCAAGTCCGCTTTTGACTTTAGTGATATGTTTTGTTATAAAGTTACTATTATGTCTAGACCTTTAAGAATAGAATACAATGATGCTTGGTATCATGTTATGAATCGGGGTCGCAGAAGTGAAGACATCTTCTTCACTGACCAGGACTACATTGATTTCATTAAGGTTCTCAAGGAAGCGTCTGCGTTATGGAATTTGAGAATTTCCGCCTACTGCTTAATGCCAAACCACTACCACCTATTGGTTCAAACTCCTGACAGCAATATATCTCGTTGTATGCGTCATATAAACGGTGTTTATACTCAACGTTTCAACCGCGAACACGATAAGGAGGGGCAGCTATTTCGTGGGCGATACAAGGCGATACTCATTGATGCTGACAACTATCTCCTAGAGGTTATGCGATATATCCATAGAAACCCACTGAAAGCTCGATTGGTCAATGCACTTGGAGACTATCGCTGGAGTAGTCATCGTGGATACTTGTCGAGATCTAAAAAATGGGCATGGTTAGAAAAAGACTCTATTCTCTTCCAACTTAACGAAGTAAAAGTAAAACAGCAAGCAGCATACTTTGATTTTGTTTCAATGGACGAACCACAAAATATCGGAGACTTTTATTCATTAAAAAATGTTCCTTCCATTCTCGGCTGTTCATTTTTTAAAAATCATATCCGTGAAAAGTTCTCTAATCAAACAAATACCATTGAAATTCCTGAATCCAAAATTCTTGCACTGGATGCAGAAAACGTTACTTCATATGTATGTGAGTATTACAACATTTCAAGAGATGTACTCTTTACCTCCAGAAGAGGATCTACAAATCATATAAGAGATTTTGCCATATACCTTGTTCGCCAATTATGTTGTCTCACATTGCCTGAAATCGGCAAGGTATTTAAAATCAATAATTATAGTACAGTTAGTAGTGCAATTCAGAGGGTTAAAAGGCGCACTAGTGTTGATAAAAATCAGCAAAAAGAACTGGATCACATCGTGGAAGAAATCTCTAAAAGTCAAAAGCGGACTTGACCCCTTCTTGCCTGTTGACCCCTTCTTGCCCCCTTCTCTCAATATGTCAAAGTGGAAATACCGATAGATGCCCACGAAATTATTAAAAAATATACATATAAGATTTCTTTCTCCCAACAACACAACGAGGTATCTAGCTGAAGTTACGGGGTTATCAACAAGCAACTAAGTATAAGTAAATGGTAGTCTGATGGTATTTCACACCCACTTCTTTTACAGTAAATAAAATGGTCAAATCTATTAATTGATCCTCCCCACAAATCATCTCTACAAACAGCATTCAGGAAAAAAAAACTGATCAACATACTTTCTGAAAGCATATTTTATTTGATAATAACACTCTCCTGCCCTATACTTTTTTATATACAGACATGGATTTAAAACTGATTATTTCATGATATCAGTTGCCATAGATACAGGTTGTAATCTGTATTATTCTCATTCTTTTCGCTGTACCTGCTCTATTTTTTTGCTGAATCACTGTTATCTAGTTGTCCACCCTGGTTGATACGAAAGTATAGATTCCCATGACTCAACATGGAGAAATAAGATGAGTATGCTCAATGATGGTAGCAATCCTGAACAACCAGTACCTCCCGATGATAAGAAATTCTTAAATCCTACACCTATGCTGGATGAGTTGGAGCATGGGTCGTGGCCCAGCTTTGTTACAGGTCTAAAAGCATTGGCTGAACGCACTAAAAAACCAATGCTACGGGGTGTGCTTGATCAACTTGAATACTCCTACCAGACCAGAATGGGCTACTGGACAGGCAGTCCGATAACCGTTCTTGGATATGGCAGCGGAATTATCGGGCGTCGCAGTGTTATAAAAGATAAAATTCCAGAGGCTAGAGAATTTCATACCTTTCGGGTACAGCCAGCCCCTGGCCTGCATTACAACACAAAAATGTTGCGGGGCTTATGCGACAGCTGGGAAAAGTATGGATCGGGTCTCATTGCTTTGCATGGTCAGACGGGCGATATCATGCTGCAGGGTATTGAAGAAGCCAACGTTCAGGAATGTTTTGACGAAATCAACCAGGCAGAATGGGACCTTGGTGGCGCAGGGCCTGCAATGCGTTCTGCCGCGTCATGTGTTGGGCCAGCCCGCTGTGAACATACCTGCTATGACACGCTGAAAGTGCATTATAAGACATTAAAGCACTTTGCTGGGGAAATTCATCGCCCTCAATACAACTACAAATTCAAATTCAAATTCTCTGGGTGTCCTAACGATTGCAGTAACTCAATATTTCGTTCAGACATGGCCGTTATAGGCATGTGGCGTGATGCTATTCAAATGGACGAAGAAGCAATGCAAGCATGGATCCAGAAGAATGGCATGGAATATCTGATAAACATTGTTCTCAATAATTGTCCAAGCCGTGCTATCACCCTGCAAGAAGGGAAGATGCTCATTGACAATAAAAATTGTGTTCATTGTATGCACTGTATAAATGTTATTCCTCAGGCCTTGTCCCCAGGTAAAGAGAGAGGGGTTACCCTGCTTCTTGGCGGTAAAAATTTGTTGAAAGTAGGGGCAATGGGCGGCACCATGATCGTTCCCTTTTTTAAAATGGAAACTGATGAAGATGTTGGCAAGTTCATCCAACTCTCTGAAATCATTATCGACTGGTGGAATGACAATGGTTTTGAACATGAGCGTATCGGTGAAACAGTTGAACGGGTTGGACTGAAGCAGTTTCTTGATGGCGTTGGCTTAGAGGCCTCAATCGATATGGTGACGCAACCACGCAGCAATCCTTACTACAAATCAGAATACTAGCTCATTCTTCCTTCTACTGGAGAATCTATGAACAGCGAAAGGACTTGGAAAACCATTGAATCAGGCCCCTATGATTATCAAGAAGCACTCCACCCTGTTGTGAAAAAGAATTATGGTAAATGGCAATACCACGAACTTATAAAACCAGGAGTCTTAAAACACATTGCAGCAAGTGGAGATTTTCTCTTTACAGTAAGAGCTGGCACCCCTCGTCAAGATTCGGTGGATCTCATTCGTGATATGTGTGATATCGCAGACAGATACTGTGATGGCTTCCTACGATTTACCGTTCGCAACAATGTGGAATTCATGACACCACATGCAGAAAATGTGGAACTAATCATCAAGGACCTTGAGACAATTGGTCTTCCTGTTGGTGGCATAGGCCCCTGTGTTTCTGCGGTCGCACATACCCAGGGTTGGCTACATTGTGATATTCCCGCAACCGATGCCTCAGGGGTCGTCAAGTCGATCATGGACACTCTTATTGATGATTTTAAAAGTTTGAAGCTGCCAAGTAAGGTGAGACTCTCAACCTCTTGTTGCTCCATTAATTGTGGTGGTCAGGCTGATATTGCTATTGTCGTAAAACATACCCGTCCACCCCGGATTAACCATGAGATTCTAGGAAATATGTGTGAAATGCCAAAGGTGGTTGCCCGCTGTCCAGTTGCAGCTATAAGGCCTGAGGTGATTAATGGCAAACCGTCTCTTTTGGTCGACAATGAAAAATGCATGTATTGTGGGGCTTGTTTTGGAGCTTGCCCTGCCATGGAAATCAATCACCCTGAACATTCAAAGTTTGCTATCTGGGTAGGTGGAAAAAACTCCAACGCTAGGTCTAAACCTGCAATGATGAGCCTAGTTGCCCATAACCTCCCCAACAATCCACCTCGCTGGCCTGAAGTAACAGAGGTTGTTGGTCGTATTTTAACAACGTTTCGCAAGGAAGGACGTCCCAGGGAGAGGGTTGGAGAATGGATTGAGCGGGTGGGTTGGAAACACTTTTTCAAAGCAACTGGGCTTACCTTTGAAAAAGACATGATCGACAGTTATCGTCATGCCAGAACCACATTCAATCAATCTGCCCACGTTCGGTTTTAACGAACACAATGGAGCAACACTATGCAATTTCGCCCTAAAGAATCCAACCCAATTCTTGACTCTGCATTAACCTACAATTTCCCAGATTATTGTGAAGAGAAAGGACTCAGGAAAGTTGTGGCTTTTGGAGACAGCAGCCATAAATGTCCGATTTATGTACAGCAAACTCCTCCCTGCACCGCTGGTTGTCCTGCAGGAAATGATATTCGTTCCTGGTTAACCACTGTTCAACAAACCGAGTTGAAAGAACGCAGTTGGAAACAATCGTACGAACTGGCTTGGCATCAGGCAAGTAAAACCACTCCTTTCCCTGCAGTATGTGGACGAATTTGTCCAAACCCATGTGAAACTCAGTGTAATCGAGGAGAAAAAGATGGCCCTGTAAACATCAGCTCATTTGAACGTTTTATCGGCGATTACGGCATTAATGCTGGCTTAAAGCACCAAAAATTAATAAGCACAGTAAAACAGGAAAAAATTGCAGTGATAGGCGCTGGCCCTGCTGGATTAAGCTGCGCCTTCCAGCTTGCACGCCGAGGATACCCAGTAACTGTGTTTGAAGCCTTTAACAGGCCTGGCGGTATGCTACGCTATGGAATCCCCCCCTATCGACTGCCCCGTGACATTTTAAATGCGGAGATTGATGCTATCTTAAAGATGGGAGTGAAACTCCATTGCAATACGACCATCGGCCAAGACAAGAGCCTTGATGAGCTTGTTTCAAGATTTGATAAGATATTCATCGGTATTGGTGCCCATAAAGGTCTGCAACTTGGTGTAGAAGGTGAAGATTCTGTCAATGTCTTCAGCGCAGTTCGTTTCCTGAAAAAGATTAACTCTGGCAAATCTGTTGACCTTGGCCCAAAGGTGGTGGTTGTGGGTGGTGGTCACAGTGCCCTTGTCATTGCCAGAATAGCACGACGCCTTGGCGCAAATGTGACTGTTTTATATAGACGGACCATTGTAGAAATGCCAGCCACCGAGCATGAGGTCACCGAAGCACTAGCAGAAGGCATAACCATTAGATACCTTATTGCACCCGTTGGTATTCGAGTAAAAAATGTCAGAGCAGTAGCTGTCCAATGCACCAAGATGAAGCTTGGCGAGATCGATAAAAGCGGCAGGCGCCGTCCCATTCCAATTGCTGGAACTACAATTAATATTAGCTGTACAACGCTGATTCTTGCAATCAGCCAACGTCCTGACTGGAAAGAATCTGAGCGTTTTCTTAGCAATAATGGCCAGCTAAAAACAGATCAAAATTTTTCTATCAATGATTCAATTTACGCAGGCGGAGATGTAATCACTCCAGATCGCGTGACTACCGCCATCGGCCATGGAAGGAAGGCAGCCGAACAAATAGCCTGGCAACTTGAAGGCAAGCATGTCCCACCACCAATTGAGACAGGTATCATTGCAGAAGACAAGTTGCGTCTTACATATTACCAAAACATAAAGCGCAATGAACGGTCGTGGATGCCAGTAAAAGAGCGTTTCAATGGTAGGGTTGACTTGGAGATTGACTTTGGTATAAATGAAGAACAGTTCCAGGCTGAATCCATGCGCTGTATGAGTTGTGGTCTTTGTTTTGAATGCAATCAATGCATGATATACTGTCCTCAAGGTGCAATATCGGCAATCCCTGAGAATCCAGTTGGAAAAGTTATGGCCACCGACTACAACAAATGTGTTGGTTGTCATATTTGCGCTCAGACATGTCCATGCGGCTATATCCAGATGGGCATGGGAGATGGACTTTAAAAAAGAGCCACTTGCAAAAGTGTCTTTTCTGCCACACCCTTCGTTATGTTCAAATTTTTATCCTCGCCATATCAACTATATGCCTGTGGTAAAATTTTTTCACATGCCTCGATTGTGATTGAAAAACCGACTTTTGCAAGAGGCTCAAAAGGATGGAAATTCATTCCTTTTTGATGAACCTTTAACGATTCACTTTTTTAGGAGAACGAGTTTAATGACCCAAAAAAAAGAAGAAGACACCCAACAGTGGGCAGAGGAGATCTCCGACGATGATATAATTGAAGCCATGAAAGACATGGAAGGTTTTGTTGATATTACCATAGGAGACTTCCGAGAATTGTACCACTTTGCTGTCAATCACGCGATGGAAAGAATGTATTCGGGCAAAACCGTAAAGGATATCATGACTTCTGAGGTTATCCATGTCAATGGAGATACCAAGTTATCCACTATAGTCGAAACCATGGCAACAAATAGTATATCCGGTGTGCCCGTGATAGACGACAAAATGACCGTTGTAGGCGTTATTTCTGAAAAAGACATTCTCCACCACATGGGGGATGAAGGTCCAAAATCCTTCATGGGTGTATTGACAGAGTGTGTTGGCTCAAAACGGTGTTTCGCCACATCACTAAGCAACAGCACCGCAAAGGATATTATGAGCACTCCCCCAGTCACTGCGATGATCGAGACATCTGTTTTTGATATCAATCGTACACTCACAGATTTACATATCAATAGAATACCAATAGTCAACCAAGACAAAAAGCTTATTGGTATTGTATCAAGGGCGGATGCCCTCAAGGCTCAAATTAACAATCAGAAGAGATAAAAAATGGAATATTTCAGTAAGATGAAAGGCATCACCAAAAGCCCTCCCAGAGTCAGCAACATGGAAATTGTCTGGTCGTGGATTGGCTCATTTCTGGGAATCGGGGCTGTATCATTTATCAATTTCAACCTGCTTGACAAGACCGACTTCCTAATGATAATTGGCTCATTCGGAGCCTCGGCAGTGCTTATTTATGGTGCTGTCAGAAGCCCCCTGGCTCAGCCAAGAAATTTCATCGGAGGCCATATCATTTCGGCAATCATCGGTGTCACCTGTTACAAGTTATTCCCTTCCCAGTTATGGCTTTCCTCCTCCCTCGCCGTGGCTACTTCCATAGCTGCCATGCACGCTACAAAAACTCTGCATCCTCCAGGAGGTGCCACATCGCTCATTGCCGTTATTGGCAGCACAAAAATCCACAGCCTGGGCTATCTCTACGTTATCTTACCAGTTGGTGCAGGTGCAATGCTCATGTTAATCATTGCCCTACTCATTAACAATATTCCCGCCAGTCGTCGATACCCAGAGTTCTGGTAGAAACAGAGTAGATCGCAATGCATTTACAACAAAAGCACTTCATGTGCCTTTTTACGGTCAATTTTATAGGTGATCTGAATTAGCCTTAAATCAGCCACTGCTGCCTCTGCAATGCCATCCACTGGCAGCATGCCGTTTTCTACATCACGCAGTTGATTCGAAAATCATGTGATTTTAACTGTCTACCGATACGTTATAGCTGCAAATTTTAGGATAGAGACAAACACGCAACTTGTAAGTCAACAATCTTCTCAACTACTTTCAGCCTCTCACACCTTAAATTTACCCACAAGCCCCTGAAGTTGTTCTGCCAGTGTTGCCTAATTCGTCAGCAGTTGTATTGACATTTTTTTGTACTAGTGAGAAGTTAATTTGAAGACAGATCAACGTTTGTTATGTCCTGTGAAACCTCTTTAGAGACAATAGACGCCTCTTCCACGTTTTGGGTTAATTCCTGAATACCATGATCTGCCTGATTGATGTTCCCAGCAATTTCTGAAGTGGTTGTTGTCTGGGGTTCAACCGATTCACTGATGCCTACAACGATGTTGTTGATTTCACCTATAGCATGTGAAATTTCCTCAATCCCTTGCACTTATCATACGAATTCAGGATTTTTAAAAATATTCAGGTCATCAAAAGATGTTCTTCCTTGGCACAGCAACCCAAGGTAACTCCTGACAATCAACGAATTACTATAGATAGGTCTTCCTTTACCTGTCTGGATTGCATCAACAGCCTCTTTCAGTCCTGACTTATCAAGCAATGCACCAACTAGGGCCATACCACCGGTACTGTTGATTTTTTTCGGAACTTTGTTCTATCTTGAATTTCATGGATAATCTTTTTGGTGAAGTTATGTATTCAGTTTGGTGACCACATTAATATACCTAAACTTAAAAGGTTATCATATTTTTTTATTGTTATGCTCGTGTGTTCGTCACGGATCCATGTATTAGTTAAATAGGTACTTTTTTACAACTTTAAACCATTCATAATACAACAGATCAACCTCTTCTGCTCGTTTTGACAACTCCGACATTATAAGCAATACACCTACTTTTTACCTGCCTTACCTAAACACATCTAATCCCGACAGTGTTCACATCTCCTAAACGAAAGTTTAACATTTACACACTCTATATGATGTGTTATCATTCTTTAAAGAGATTACAACACCATATAAGAGGTATAATATTATTACATTCAAGAGTGATAAAGAAATTTGTAATATGATCGGTAGCCGATTAGCCAGTGCTAGATTGCAACGAAATCAAACGCAAGCATTTGTCGCTGAAACAGCTGGTATTTCAATAAATGCCGTCCAAAAAGCAGAAAAAGGTGTGAGCACATTACCTACATATATTAAAATCATGCGAGTGCTTAAACTCCTTGACCAAATAGATTCTTTTCTGCCAGAACCGACAATCAGTCCTATAGCGATAGCCAAGATGCAAGGGAAAAAGAGAACAAGAGCATCTAATAAATAACCAGGAGAACACTTATGAGTAAGCTTATCAGTGTATGTCAAGTCACTCTTTGGGGGCAAAATGTAGGCACTGCAGCTTGGGACAATGGACAGACTTTTTTTGAATACGACAAAGAATTCCTAAAATCTGGTTTAGAACTCTCTCCTATTCACATGCCTCTTTCAAAAACTATTTATACGTTCCCAAATTTAGAAAAAACAGTATTCCATAGTCTCCCAGGTCTATTGGCTAATTCCTTGCCTGACTCTTTTGGTAATAACCTCATTAACAACTGGTTTAAATCTCAAGGTGTCCAGCTAAATGAGCTTACGCCCGTTGACAGACTTTCTTATATTGGTAAAAGAGGCATGGGAGCACTTGAATTCACCCCTTGTCTCAACCCAAAACTTGACATTGTTGTGCCTCTTGAAGTTGATCAGTTATTAAAACTAGCAAAATCTGCTTTAAACAACCAAAGAAATCTCTCTGCAAATCTTGGTACCACAGATCAAGACAGAGCTAATGCAATGCTTGATATTATAAGAGTGGGCACATCTGCTGGAGGTGCGGTACCTAAAGCAATTATCGCAATGGACAAACATGGAAACATACGATCAGGCCAAGCAGAATTAGATAAAGAGTTCCAGCACTACATCCTAAAGTTTGACTGCACAAACGAATGGGCTTCAGAAGAGATTGGCCAAACTATCAGTGATACTAGAATTGAATTTGCATATAGCCTAATGGCGAAAGCGGCAGGAATCAACATGATGGATTGTGAGTTGTTGGAGGAAGCAGAAGGCCGAACACACTTCCTCACCAAGAGATTTGACAGACTCAATGGAGAGAAACAGCATGTTTTAAATTTTTCTGCCATGGCTCATGTCGGTTGGAACCCTGTCGGTTCTGTAAGCTACGAGAACCTGTTTGCCATTATGAGAGCCCTTGAATTACCATACGCTGAAAAAGAAGAACAATTCAGAAGAATGATTTTTAATGTTTTGGCTCGAAACACTGACGACCATGTTAAACAGTTTTCATTCACCATGGATAAAAATGGTAAATGGCATATTACCCCAGCCTATGACATTACTTTGTCCTACGATGCCGACGATTTTCTTAACAGCCAACACAAAATGACCATTAACGGTAAGCAAAGTTTCTTTGTTCTCCAAGATTTTCGTACCCTTGCTGATAACATCGGCATTAACAAATGTGAAAATATTATTGAAGAAGTCAGCGACGCTGTTGCCATGTGGCCAAACTTCGCTCAAAAAGCTGAGCTAAACAAAAAAACAACAGCTTTCGTCCAATCACTTCACCTAAAAGACTTTACTTCTCTAGCCCCTAAAGGGTGACCCAGATAGGACTCCAGAGATAAATCTTCCGACTTTAACATTGTGTAATTTAAGTAAAAAAAAGCCCCCTGATTAAGGGAGCTTAGTATGTATATTTTACATTACAGGTATCAAGTGTATTTTAAAATGGTACATCTTCACCTGTGCCAGAACCAGAATAAATATCTGGCCCAGATGGTTCAGGAGGAAAAGAAGAATCTTCTCCCCACCCACCTGATGATGAGCCAGCTGACCCTTTAGGGCTTAGCATTTTCATTTCTCTTGCAACAATCTCAGTTGTGTAACGATCATTACCGCTTTGATCTTGCCATTTCCTGGTCTGAATCTTTCCTTCAATGTAAACTTTAGAGCCTTTGGATAAATATTCTCCGCATATTTCAGCGAGACGATTCCAAGCAACAATACGATGCCACTCGGTGGACTCTTGCATTTGTCCATCCTGCCCTTTCCATCTTTCTGTGGTGGCAACAGTAAAATTAGTTACTTGAGTACCTGACTGAGTATGACGTATTTCAGGATCTGCACCAAGGTTTCCTACCAAAATTGCTTTATTAATCATGTTCTATCTCCATGAATATTTGTTATTAAGTCAAATTTACTCGTATAAACTACAATGCTACTATGAAAAACAGAGAAAACAAAGTGCTTTTTTGTCCCTCTACCAATGCAATTTGCCAATGCTCTAAAAGCTAACAAATCTATTTTATAAATCACTAATACTTCCATACTCCTGGGCTAAATCAAAATATTTATGTCCTAATTCTATCTGTCCGTGTTTTAACGCTCCAGTACTATATATATTAGCCTTCCGAATAAGTTCAAACCTTGCCATTTCATCTTGTTCTTTACTTAAGACCTTGGAATTTATTAAATTTGCAATGGAATCAATCCTTAAAGCATCCATCCCAACTCGATATTGCCAAGACACCTGGTCTTCACGTCCACCCTCTTTTATAGTTAACCGTTCTGGAACCAAATGAAATTTTTCACGACAACTAATTCGCAACCAAAGATCATAGTCCTCACAACAAGGAAATTTTTCATCAAAAAGGCCATAATCATCAAAGATACTTTTATGCACCATAACTGTGGACATGCCAACAGCACAAAGCTGAAGACAATGGGAAAAGATATCTCCTTCCCTTGGGATATGTATCTTTTTTTGATTTAAATGCTTACCCCTTCTTAACCATTTTTCATAGGTATGGCTAATTCGATAATCAGGATTATTTTGTAACGCAGAATATTGAATTTTTAATTTATTTTTATGCCAATGATCGTCTGAATCAAGAAAGACTAAGTAATCGCCACTGGCATTTAAAATACCAGTGTTCCGAGCAGCGGCAGGCCCCATGTTATTTTGATGATAATATTTTATGGGTAGATGATTTTTTTCAGAATATTTTTTAATAACATTTGCGGAATCATCAGTTGAACCGTCATCAACAATAATAACTTCACAAAAAGAACAAGTTTGCTTCCTCACAGACTCTAAAGCCCTAATTAGATAGGTTTCTCGATTATAGGTTGGAATTATGATAGAAATTGACTGATGATTCATAAGATTTTTAATGTTGAATATTATTGCTTTTATAAACAAAACAGTTGATAATGTAGCAGTGTTAGAATTTGTATAATATTTACTTATCTTAACAAAATGAATTAAAATAGAAAATGGCAATATAACTTGAAAAGATTATTTCATTACACCCTTTCTACTCTTCCTTAACAAGTTTATTTCCTTTGAATTATTCGCAGTACCATAAAACGCAAAAAAACCAGTGATCAAGACACAGTCTCACTGGAAATAATATAGTTGCAAAAATAGGTAAAAAAATGTCTACCGATATACTAATCAATGCACGTGACTATGAGGTGCGTCTAGCTCTCGTAGAAGATGGTAATCTTAGTGAATTTCATATGCAAAGACCTACAGAAAAGGGTCTTATGGGTAATATCTACAAGGGAAAGGTGGTTAGAGTACTGCCAGGAATGCAGGCAGCTTTTGTCGATATTGGCCTTGAAAGAACAGGCTTTTTATACGTTGACGATGTGTGCTTTTTACCAGAAAACCTTGAAATTGGGTTCCCAGCAGATAGCCTTGAACTGAACCCAAAGATTCGGGGTGCCCGAATTGAGGATCTTCTCAGTGAAGGCCAGAAAGTTGTTGTTCAAGTTACCAAAGACCCGATCGGCACCAAGGGTGCCAGACTCACCTGCCACATAACCTTGCCCTGTCGTAATTTAGTATTCATCCCCCAAACAGATCATATTGGTGTATCAAGAAAAATTGACGATGAAGATTTAAGGGAGCATCTTAAAGATCAAATAGAGGCTATTCGCCCCGAAGGTGCTGGCTTTATTGTTAGAACAGTTGCCGAACACGCCACCCATGAAGAGCTTGAGGCAGATATGGAATTTCTCCTAATTCTTTGGGATGAAATTATTGAAAAAATAAGCCCGGCTAAGGCACCACAATTAATACATGAAGATATCGATATAACACTCCGCTCTGTCCGGGACTTTTTTACGCCAAACGTTGACAAGTTGATAATAGATGACGAGGACGCCTACAACAATTTACTATCCTTCACCAAAACTTTTGCCCCACACCTACACGACAAAATTAAATTGCACGACAGTGCTGTTCCTATTTTTGATACCTATAATATTGAGGTTGAAATTAGCAAAGCCATCGATAAGAAAGTTTGGCTACGTTCGGGCGGATATATAATAATTGAAAGCACAGAGGCTCTCTCAGTAATAGATGTAAACACAGGGCGTTTTGTAGGGAAAACTAACCTTAATGAAACCATCTTCAAAACAAACATTGAGGCGGCAAAAGCAATTGCCAACCAGTTACGCCTACGAAATATTGGTGGAATAATTATTATTGATTTCATAGACATGGAATCAGCAGAACATCGAGAAGAACTTTACGACACATTCCAAGAAGCTGTAAAAAACGATAAAAGCAGAATTAATATCCTAAAGCTATCTGAATTTGGTCTAGTGCAAATGACTCGTAAAAGAAGTAGTGAGAATTTGCACCAACTAATGTGTGAGCCTTGCCATTACTGTTCTGGCGAAGGCATGCTTAAGTCTCGTAGAACAACATGTTACGACATCTTTCGTAAAATTAGTCGTAACGCAATCACAAGCAAAATGAATACAATTACCTTAATGGTCCATCCAAGAATAGCAGATATGCTTGAAAACGAGGAAGAGCAAACAAAACAAAACCTAGAAAGAGATACAGGAAAAAGAATTATTGTAGCTCCTTCCAAAGATCTTCATATGGAAAAATATGAAATCATCTGGCAATAATTATTCTATTATTGCCAGATAATTAGCCTTATTTGATTGAAAAAACTTTAGCCAAAAGACAAAATATTATAGTGGAGTACCAGATGCGCAGTAGACGAAGAAATAAGAAAAAGTTTTCTATTTTAGGATTTTTATTAATCTTCATAACAATCGTTCTTATTGGTGGAGGAATCGCAAGTTACTTTTTATTTTTTGAAAAACACTCTCCAATAATTGAATTAAATAGCTCTGACTTCTTAGGGAAAGATAGCTCCATAAGTTTCAACATAAAAGACACAGGCAATGGCATAAAATCTATTACTATAACTGCCGAACAAGATGGTTTAAGTAAAGATATTTATAGTAAAGCTTACCCTAGAACAGGGTTCATTGGTTTAATTGGCCCATCCAAAGAATCACAGGATATTGCTTTTTCTCCAAATAAGCTTGGCTTTAAAGATGGTCCCTTAAATATTTCAATGATGGTACAGGACTTTTCATGCCGTAATTTTTTGAGCGGCAACAAAAGCATCATTAACAAAACTGTAACCATTGATACCAAAGCACCAAAAATTAGAATCATTCATGCAGACAAATATATATCTTCTGGTGGCAGTGGTATCGCTATTTACCAGGTTAACGACCCTAAAAGCATTAGTGGCGTCATAATTAATGGTAAATTCAACCAAGGTTTTCTATTAGAAAATAGTAAAGATAATTTATTCATAAGCTACTTTGCCATTCCATTTCACACAAAACAATTAGATGAACTTTTAGTTAGCGCTAGAGACTTGGCTGGCAATGTGAGTCGACTAAATTTCGATACTAACTTCAAAGCAAAAAAAATCGTTAAAGACAGGATAAATATTAGCGATGGTTTTCTCAATAGAAAAATCCCTGAGTTTGAGCAAAACTCAACCTATGAGATGCAGGGCAATAATGTTGAAAAATATGTCTTTATCAATAATCAAATGAGAAAAGACAATAACGCAAAAATTGCTAGTTTATGTGAAAATAGCTCTGCAGATAGAATGTGGCAAGGAAGATTCAAAAGAATGCGAGGCGCATCCCCTGCAAGTTTTGCTGACCACCGCAGTTATTACTATGATGATAAAATAATCGACAAACAGGTTCACCTTGGAATGGACTTAGCTTCGACAAAACATGCTCCCGTGAAAGCCGCCAACAACGGAATAGTCGTTTTCGCCGAATACTTAGGTATTTATGGAAAGATGATTTTACTTGACCATGGCCAAGGATTATTCAGTTTGTATTCACATCTAAGTAGTTTCAGCGTAAATGTTGGTGATAAAGTTGAGCAAGACCACGTACTCGGAAAAACGGGGAAAACTGGTATGGCGGGAGGAGACCACCTTCATTTTTCAATGCTTGCCCATGGTATTTTCACAGATCCAATTGAATGGTGGGATGCAAGCTGGATAAAAAATAATATTGATACACCTATTGCCGAATCAATATTTTAATGCCAGCTAAAAATTACTGCTAAAAATCCAATACATATTTACACCAAACCAGATAGGGTAAATATGTATTGTTATATTTCGAAATTAATCTTCAATTTCGAAATCTGGCTGCCCACAAAGAGCACATCTAAGGGTTTGATCACCGTTATCAAATATATACTCCCATTTTTTTTCTCTAATCATATCTTCTTTTTCCATACCGCAGGTGATACAGACCCACTTATCGCCTTCTTCTGTTTCAAACAAGTGCATTTTTTCTTCCTTTCTGGTATTTCCTTAATTATCATTCAGTTTACTATAAACTTATTTCAACCATTAAATTATCTGCTTCAAGCTATAACCTGCCCTGAAGTAGATTTCAACAAAGTAAAAAATGAAAAACATAACTAAAGTACCATTTCTTCTATATAGCTACCTTGCAACCGAGATGCTAGCTCCATTTTTTGCCACTTTTCTAATTTTAAATGCCGTTTTCTTTCTTGTAAAACTGATACCATTTTTAAATTTTATTTTAAAATTACAGGTTAACTTAGCTGACTTTACAAGGCTTCTTTCCTATCTGTTCCCCAGCATATTTCTATACACCCTACCCATGTCTGCAATGCTTGGAATAACCATATGCTTTTCCCGCTTATCCAGCGATCTAGAAATACTTGCGCTAAAAGCTGGCGGTGTTTCAATTTACAAAATAATGCCCTCAGTTCTAATAGTATCTACTCTTATTTCTCTACTAACTGGTTATTTTTCGATCCAGCTTATACCTAAAAGTGAGCTAGCTATGAAACAGTTAAGCATGGAAATATTAAAAGAAAATATTACTAAGGGTATAAAAGAACATAACTTTAGCGACGCCCTTGGTAAAATAGTCATTTATATCGAAGACATCGACAATAACGACCAGTGGCATAACGTGTGGATTTCCGATGGAAGACAAGACGGACAACCAATAATTACCACAGCAGAAAAAGGAGCAATGACAAATGTAGTTGGGGAATCTTCTATTTCTGTGGTTCTAAAGAATGGAAGTATTTACAAGCCCATCAATTTCAACAAAACTGACATTATTCAGTTTAATAGTTACAAGATAAACTTACCCATACAATCATCTTCAAATGATGTTTATGTTTCTCAAAAAAAGGTTCTTAGCATGACTAGTCTTTATGAAGGTGCTAAAGACCTCAAAACTACAAATATAGAACTCTCGAAAGCCTATATGATTGAATTTCACAAAAGGTTAACTCTACCAATAGGTTGCTTTATGTTAAGTTTCCTTGCCCTTCCATTAGGCTTACAAGCTCGTGCGGGTAGAAAGGCCATTGGCATACCAGTTGGATTAGCAATTTTTGTGGCTTATTATATTCTCTACACAATCGGCAAGCAGTTAGCAGGAGAATCTATACCTATAGTAATTGCCATGTGGACACCAAATGTACTTTTCTTTCTTCTAGCTATCTTTTGGACTTATCGTGTCAGTAACGAAAAAGAATTAATTCCACAGCACTTAATTAATATTTTTACAGGGGTAGGAAAAATATTTAAAAAAAATAAGGCCTAACCTTCCCGCAAAAAAAGAGTTACGCATGGAACTATATACAGGACAACAAGTTCTAGAAATGGACAAGAAAGCCATCATCGACCATAATATACCTGAAATGGTTTTGATGGAAAATGCTGGTAGATCTACAGCAAACGAGATTTCATCAAACCTTGGCAAATGCCATGGATTTACATTGATATTTATTGGTCCAGGAAATAACGGTGGAGATGGATTTGTGGTCGGCAGACACCTATTCCAACAAGGTTACAAGCCTATATTCATTATACTGTCAAAAGTTGATAAACTAAGCAGTTCCAACAAGCATAATTATGAAATTTGTAACAATATTGGCCTTAAAAGTTACTTTTTAGATCAGAGTAAAAATCCTAAGATTGAGTTAAAAAATATCTGCCAAAGATACTTCCTGCAAGGTTTACCCTGCTACGCAATTATTGATGCCATCTTTGGAATTGGTCTTAAAAGGGAAATCACTGACTTTTACACTGAGACTATCAACAGCATAAACGAACAAGATTTCACTTTCTCACCAGACAAAGTACCTGTTTTTGCCTGCGACATCCCATCAGGCATAGACTCTGTAAGCGGACAAGCTCTCGGTACAGCCGTGAATGCAGATTTCACAATTTCTTACAGCCACGCCAAACCCGGGCTATTCCAAGGACAAGGCAAGGTAAATACAGGTATACTTAGCATTTGTGATATTGGTGTCCCAATAACAATACGAAAACTAACCCCATGTCAATACCAGCTAACAACCGAAGATGTGGCATGTGAAATTATACACAAAATTGACCGTGGAATTGATTCACATAAGGGTAAAAATGGTCACCTTGCTATAGTTGCAGGATCAAAAAACATGGCTGGTGCCGCAATTCTAACTGGTAGCGCTAGCCTCTACTCTGGCACCGGTCTAACTACCCACATAATACCAAATACTTTAAATACTATTTTTAAAGTACGCCTTCCCGAAGCAATGACCATTCCATTAACCACAAGCAATCATATTTCTTCTGTGGACACTTCTATTATTAAAAAATTCTGTGCCGATAAAATTATGGTTCTTGGCCCAGGAATGGGCTTAAAGAAAAAAACAAAAAAATGTATCAGAAATCTATATCTGCAACACTCAAATAATATTATAATTGACGCAGATGCAATAACTGCAATTGCCAGTTGCAAAACAAACGGCCTTCAGAAAACAAATGGCGACAGAATTTTCACTCCACACCCGGCAGAAATGGCAAGGTTGCTAAAATGTACTACTCAAGAAGTACAAAACAATAGAATTTCAGCAGTAAAAAAGTTCATCAATCTATTTAAGAATTGCCCCCATGATATTTGCCTAATTTTAAAGGGGGAAGCTACTCTTATTGCAAGTAACAAATCCAAAATAATTTTCATCAATAGTACCGGAAACCCCAGCATGGCAACCGGAGGGATGGGGGATGTTTTGAGTGGGATCGTAGGAAGCTTACTGGCACAGGGGCTTTCTAATATTGATGCATGTATATGTGGTACTTTTCTTCATGGTTATGCTGCCGACACACTTGAAAAAGAAATTGGTACAGGTTTTACCGCTAGCCAAATTACGGAACAGATCCCAAAAGCCAGAAAGACATTAACCACTACTACCATATAATTGGTTTTGTGTTATTTTGGGCAAGATAACCATTACATTTCACAAAAACATCGGACCCTGAAAAGCCTCGATGCGCCGAAAGTGGTGATGGGTGACTTGTAGATAGTAGGCAATGTTTTTCTGCACTTATTAACGATGTCTTCTTTTGCGCATAAGCTCCCCACAACATGAACACAATACCTTCTTGTTGTGCCGACAAGGTTTCAATAATGTTATCTGTTAACACCTGCCAACCAATACGAGAATGAGAATTTGGTTGCCCTGCCAGTACAGTCAAACTAGAATTAAGAAGCAAAACACCTTGCTCAGCCCAACGAGTTAAATCTGATACCTTACTAACCTTTTCTCCGTTATAAAGACTTGTATTTATTTCTTTAAAGATATTACGCAGAGACGGGGGAATAGGAATGCCTTCTCGAACAGAAAAGCTAAGGCCATGGGCTTCTGTCCCCAATGGACGTTCGTTAAAGTATGGGTCTTGCCCAAGGATAACAACTTTAACACATTCAAATGGAACAAGTTGCAACGCCGCAAGCACATTTTTTTTGAGCGGGAATACTTTTGCTGCTGGATCATAGTAGGCCTTAGCGATCATTTTATCGTGATAACCTTCAGCCATCAGAGGAACATTATATTCCCATGACTTAAGTAAATTTTCTGCCAAAATCAACCCATCCTACCAGTATCACACTGCCTGTGAGTATCTCTTATATGACGAACTAAGCCACTAACTGACAGTTCTTTAACATCAAAGGCTTCCTTTACAATTTCTCTTGTTCTGGCATGAAGACAAAAATACTTTTCTAAAATGGTTATCCCACCGCCTAATTTCACAACCTGCCTCAAACCTTTGATTGAATCATTACCATGACTAGATAGAATCACACAATGTACCTTCTTCTTAAAAATCTGAGATGCAGATGCAAACATCAAATCTACAGGACCGACACCAGCAGACAGTTCAGGAAGTTGAGATATCTTAAGTATTGTCCCCACACTTTTAATACAAAAGTTATCTGAGGTAGCAGCTATATAGCAGTTACCACCAACCAACTCAGTATCCATGGCAACTCTACTTACGGGTATGGTTGCCATGGAGGAAACATACTCTGTAAATTGGTCAACATGACTAGCAGGTGCATCTATAATACAAAGTAATGTACCTGGAATAGAAGAATCAAAAGAGGGTATAATATCTAAATAATTATTAAAAGAACCTGCTCCACCTGCTAGAAGAGTTATGCAGTTATTTGATAAATATTTTATATCTAATTCTAGGTGCAAGCTATCACCACACTTGCTACAAAAATATTGGTCTTTTTTATCTAGATCCACTAGAAAAACTTCTCTACTCCCGCACTCTTCGCAAAAAACAATTTGCTCTTGAGGAGTTTTAGCATGATCATAAAAATCTGGTAGACTAAATAAATCCTGAGCGTTAATTACCAGATTTGCAGCCCCAGTTATCTTAGTCTCTAAAACATCAACCAAAACACTTTTATTTCTTTCAGACAGAAAGAAATCTTTACACATAAAATCAACAGCACCGTTTTTTAATGTATCAAACGCTCTAGCTGAGCCTTCATCAGTCAAACTTGAGAATATAATAGTAGGAGTTGGTCTGTGTACCATAAGATGCTGCAGAGCTGTCATTCCATCCATAAGGGGCATTTCAAGATCAAGAAGCAACACATCTGGCTTATATTTCAAGATATACTTTAACGCCTCTATACCATTTTCAGCCTCAGCAATAATCTCAATATGCGGAATCCCGCTCACAAGATCACGTAATAAGCGACGAAAAACCGATGAATCATCAACAACTAATACTTTGATTTTATCTGACATTTTACCAACTATTACTTAAAAATTAAATTTAACCTAAAAAAAAGCATGCTTGGTTTAAATTTTGGATAAGATATTGTCAATATAGATAACAGCCTAGATTGATTTCAATTTTACTACCCATCAAACATTATCTGTCGAAAATTATCCAGTATCTGCTTAAGGCGGATCTTATTTTACAATAAAAATTAGTCCATTAATACAATTTTTTTCTTTTTATATAAGAAGCCACATTCAGCGGAAGATATTTATCCAGAGATTGTTGCCTGGCAACATAATCACGAATCAAAGTTGAGGAAATATTTGCTGGGATTTGTTCCAAAACAAAAATATTTTGAAACGTTTTATGAAGCCATTTAAAACCTTCAAATCCATAACCTAATTCATCAAGTAGCACATACAATTTCTGATGTGAAAAACCATGTCTTGGGCAGATAATTATCTTAACTTCCGCCAATAAAAGACGGTAATTATTCCAATCTTTAATCTCTAAAAATGCGTCCACCCCAATAATAAAATACAGTTCTGTGTCTTCATCTTTGAAAACATTTTTCTTCATTGCCCTAAGAGTATCGATGGTATAACTAGGAGTAGATGTGTACCGCTCAACATCTGAACTCACGAAAGCGTGGCTCAGTTTGCATGCTAAATCAACCATTGTAAGCCGGTGTGCAAAACTAATTATATTGGAGTTATCTTTATGAGGAGGGGTAGATGCTGGTAAAAAATAGACCTTTGCAAGGCCTATTGATTCCACTGCGAACTGAGCCAATTGTAAATGCCCAATATGAATTGGATTGAATGTCCCACCAAAGAGACCAATCTTTTGTTTTTTACGTTTTTTATCCATTTAGAACTTACATGACCATAAATTCAATTACGACAGACTACGCTCTCACTTGCCCTTCTCCCTGGATAACAAACTTTTTAGCTGTAAGTTCTTCTAAGCCCATAGGACCATAAGCATGCAGTTTGCTTGTGCTAATACCAATCTCTGCCCCGAGACCTAATTCACCGCCATCATTAAATCTTGTGGAAGCATTGACCACTATAGCAGAAGCATCAACACTAGCGATAAAATGCCTAGCCCTTGAATAACTTTCAGTGATAATACCTTCTGTATGGCATGACCCATATTTCTGAATATATCCTCTTGCCTCAGCAAGAGAATCCACCACTTTCATACATAAAGCAAGAGAGAGAAACTCAGTCCCCCAGTCATCATCAGAGGCAATCATAACACCATTTGCAATATTTTTTGTTCTTTCACAAGCTTTAATTTCTACGTTTTTCTCATGCAACGCAGCTACCAGTGAAGGAATGCAACTTTGGGCAATATCTTTATGAATCAAAACCCCTTCAAGGGCATTACAAACACCGGGCCGATGAGTCTTGGCGTTAACAATTATTGGATTAATCTTTTCAAGATCAGCGTCTTTATCAATAAATAGATGACAAACACCTTTGTAGTGTTTCAAAACAGGAATTGTCGCATTATCATTAACAAAACGGATTAAACCTTCGCCGCCCCTTGGAATAACCATATCAATAAACTCATCCTGCTTGATAAGTTCACCAACAACTTCTCGATTAGTATCAGCAATAACCTGCATACTATCTTTATTGACACCATTTTCAATTAGCGCGTCACGGAAAAGTTGGGCTAGCGCAACGTTTGAATACAACGCTTCGGAGCCACCTTTTAAAATTGTGGCATTACCAGATTTCAAACATAGAGCGGCAGCATCAATGGTGACGTTAGGCCTAGATTCGTAAATCATAGCCACGACACCTATAGGAATACGCATCCTCGCCACCGACAAACCATTGGGCCGAATACTAGAATTAGAAGTTTGGCCAATAGGATCAGGTAAACTTACAATTTGTTTAACACCAGATATCATGCCATCTATCACTGAATCGCTTAATGTTAGCCGATCAATCATAGCATCAGACAAACCATTTTTTTCAGCTGCAAGAACATCTCTTTTATTCTCAGATTTTATGAAATCTCTTTTACTATCTAATAATTCCACAACGGATAATAGAACTCTATTCTTCTGATTTGTGGTTAGCACCGATAGGTCCCAGGATGCAGTTCTGGCTGCTCGAGACATTTCTACTATTTGATCTTTCATAAAAACCTCTATCATTTTCGAATTATTACCTAAGAAGAGAGAATAACTAAATTATCTCGATGAATGACTTCTTCCTCGCCTCCACTATCTAAAACGGTGGAAATTTGTTTGGTATGGAGACCTTTTATCTTATTCGTATCTTCTGCGGAAAAATTAACCAACCCAACACCAATCTTATGACCATCTTGCAAATAGCATTCGATGGTATCTCCACGCTGAAAATCACCAACCACCTCAACAATTCCAGATGGCAGCAAACTCTTATTGTGTTGACAAATTGCCCTACCTGCCCCAGAATCAAGAATAATCTTTCCCTTGGGCTTCAACACGTGAGCTATCCACTGTTTACGCCCTTTCATTCTTTCTTTGCAAGGCATAAAAAATGTACCAATACTCTCCCCAGCAAATAACTTATACAAAACCCTATCTACGCCACCAGGAGCAATAACAGCTGCACCACCGCCATCATGCACAATTTTGGCTGCTTTAATCTTACTCTGCATGCCACCAGTACCAAGACTACCAGCACTACTACTCGCCATTTTTTCTATTGCTGCATCTATCTTTTCAACAAAATAAATCGGCTTAGCATTAACATTAAGATTAGGATTAGCGTCATACAATGCATCAACATCAGTCAAAATGATACAAGCATCTGCCTCGAGTAAATTACAAAGAAGCCCCGCAAGAGAGTCGTTATCGCCAAACTTTAATTCTTCGGTTGAAACTGTATCATTTTCATTGATTATAGGCGTTATACCAAATTTCAAGAGAGTTAGAATGGTATTCCTAACATTTAAATAACGGTTCCTATCACTCAAGTCGCCGTGGGTCAGAAGAACTTGGGCGGCTCCTAGCTCATAGAAACCAAAGGCGTCCTCATAAATTTGCATAAGACTTGCCTGGCCGATTGCAGCTAAAGCTTGCTTCTCTTTCACAGATACATTCTGACTATTTGGTAAACCTAGCTTTTTTCGTCCAGCTGCTACAGCCCCAGAGGAGACAAGAATAACTTCTTTACCACTTGCCTTTAAAACACTAATTTCTTTGGCAAGATCGGCAATAAAACTGGTTTTTATGCCCTTGGCATTAGTTAAAATTGCACTACCAACTTTAATAACTATACGTTTGCTAGAGGTAAATATTTCTTTTCTTGAAATATTTTCATCTCTATTATTCACCTGAATCCCCTAGCAATTTAGCTTTCTTTAATGCTTCTCTTGCTTCCTTGGCCTCTAACTGTTCAGCCTCTTTAGCCTTTTGTATTTTCTCAGCTTCATAATCCATATCATCAAGAATAGATTCTATCACGGGAATTAGACGGTCTAACCCTTCTCCTGTAATACCAGAAATACAAACAATTCTTTCTGGATTAAGATCACACTCTTTTGCAAAATCAGGAATATATTCAGGATCGAAATCAAATTCATCACATTTATTGATAACTAATAATTGTTCTCTATCAGCTAACTCGTCCTTATATGAGCGTAACTCATTTTCTATAGTATTAAAATCATCCATAATACTAACAGCAGAGCCATCGATAACATGCAAAAGAACCCTTGTTCGTTCAACATGACGCAAAAACTTATGCCCTAGACCTACTCCCTTATGAGCGTCTTTAACCAAACCAGGAATATCTGCGATAATACAAGAGTTTCTGATAGGAAAATGAAGAACACCTAGTTGGGGCTCTAGAGTCGTGAATGGGTAATCAGCAATTTTAGGATTCGCTGCTGACAGCTTAGATAGCAAGGTGGATTTACCAGCATTAGGAAGACCAACCAAACCTATATCAGCCATTAATTTTAGTTCTATTCGTAACCACCGTTCCTCTCCCAACTTGCCCTTAGTTGCCACCCTAGGTGTACGGTTAGAGCCACTTTTAAAGTGAGGATTACCAAGTCCACCGCTACCACCCTTAGCAATAACGATGCTTTCACCATCTGTTGACAAATCAGCAATTACCCTACCTGTTTCACTATCTTTAAGAATAGATCCAACGGGTACTTCCATATAGCAATCTGCACCGCCACGACCGTGCATATCCCTACCCTGTCCATGCACACCTCGATCAGCTTTAAAATGCGATCTATAACGAAAGTCTATTAACGATTGTAATTTCTTACTGGCAACAATAATAATATCGCCGCCTTTACCGCCATCACCTCCATTGGGGCCACCTCGTGGTACAAACATTTCACGTCGAAAGCTTACGCAACCATTACCGCCATCACCAGCTTTAACGAAAAATTTTGCTTCATCAATAAAGGCCATATCTAATCCCTAAATAATTTAACTATTTCATATCTAAACAGTTAATAATATACAAAAAAAAACTCGACCATCAATATAAATTGAGGTCGAGTTGCAATACGATTGACTCACAAAAGCGAGTCTAACACCCACAAAAAGAGGATGTGTGGTTTTTTAGGCAGCAGGATAAACGCTTACACGTTTTTTGCTCTTACCAAAATCTTCAAATGTCACCACACCATCAACTTTTGCAAAAAGTGTATAATCACGACCACAACCAACATTGGTTCCGGGGTGAATTTTAGTTCCTAGCTGACGAACAATGATATTACCTGCTTTAACATTTTCGCCACCAAAACGTTTAACGCCACGTCGTTGGCCAGCACTATCACGACCGTTCCTGGAACTACCACCAGCTTTCTTATGAGCCATTGTAAAACTCCTCTAAAACAAAGTAATTATATTTATATCTTACTTATATAAAAATTAAGCAGAAATCTCTTCTATTTTTAGTGCGGTGTAAGATTGACGATGACCTTGCTTTAGGCGATATCCCTTACGACGCTTCTTTTTGAAAACGATGATTTTCTTTCCGCGACCTTGCTCTGCAATCTTAGCAACAACTTTAGCGTTCTCTAAAACTGGTTTTCCGATTTGTACATCATCTCCGTTTACAACCATTAAAACGTCGTCTAAATTAATACTATCACCAACGTTTCCTGAAATTTTTTCTACACGAAGCTGATCACCACAAGCAACCTGATATTGCTTACCACCTGTACGAACTATAGCATACATTATATAATACCTCTTAAATTGAAATTGTGCATCAATGGAACTATCAAATTAATCAAGAGGACCATAAAAACAATTTCCCCTGACAATGTCAACACAATTCATCAATTTGCACGATTAATTAAAACAAAAAAAGGAAACCCCAAAACCAAAGTTCACAGATTCCCTTTTCATCATGGCTAGCTAATCGCAAATAAGTACTCTAAAGAGATACAAATCAGAAAACTAAATAACCAAAAACAAGGTCGACCCAACTAAGAATAAAGGCTTATACGTCAGAACCTTCAAGTCTTAATTTTTCTTTTTCCTGTCTTATAGTGCAAGCACGTGTAAAAGCAGCTTTTTTACCATGCTTAGCGATGGACACAGATGTTTTCCCTTGCTTACCTAAGTTTGTAACCCAACTAACTTCATAACGGCCAAGTTTATCATTCAGACGCACACCAACCACGCCTGTACTAGAGTTACTTACAGTAACCATGTGTTTATTAGTGCGAACCTTGCCAAGTTTTTTCTCTGTCTGGTCGCGCCAAGCAATGGCAGACAAAAGACTTGAATATCGACCACCACATTTACGATCTGAAAAGAATTTAGAGTGGGTTTTCCCTAAAAATCTAACTCGTACATACCAACCATGAGTTCGCTTTGACTCTTGATCAATTCTTGCTACATCTTTATGCCTCTCTAGGAGTAGTTTTTGTTGTTTATCTTCTTTCATATAATCCTCGTTTGTTGTATAAGTGTCTGACATCTTTAAATGTCAGTTGTTTGTTAATGCAGATAGAAGTGAAAGCAAACTGACCAGCATTAGTTTACTTTGGATAGTTAATTCTTTTACCAGTCTAGTTTACTTTGGATTGTTAAATCTTTTGCCAGTCTTCAATTCACATAATGAACTCCAGACTCACACCTGCCAGTGCCACTTTGTGGCAATAACACCACAAAACATTTGCTACATAATTCAAACTAACAACAAGTGCAAGGCTTTTCGCCACACACAGCAAAAAAAGCCTCTTATGATACAATTATGCATACATTAGGCACTATTTTCTAACATTTTCTCAAGGTATTACTACTAATTAATATGAACAATTCAAATGAATACAACAAACTGCTAAAAACATTAGATAAACTGTTAGGAGAAGATGGCTGCCCATGGGACAAAAAACAAGACAACACTTCTATTATTGAATATTTACGATCAGAGTGTGAAGAATTATCCCAAGCACTTAACAACAAAGATTATGATAATATCTGTGAAGAAATAGGTGATGTGTTGTTTGTTTTGCTCCTCATGACAAGGCACAATGAAAAGTTAGGGAAATTTAACCTAAAAGATGTGCTAGAAAACATTAACAAAAAGCTCATTCGCAGGCACCCCCATGTATTTGCAGGCACAACCTACGAAACCGAAGAAGATTTAGTAAAGCAATGGAATAGAATAAAAAAGGAAGAAAAACTTGGTAAACTTTAGGGTATCTTAAACATAACATTCACTAATATTTCCAGACGTAAATCGTAGATATCAGTGAGATAACAAATCAAAATTAATAAAATATTTGACACATCCACAAATGAAAGGTATTTTATCTTGTTTTTGAAAAGTATTTTGCTTTTCTACAGTTAATCATAGGATTAACAATCAACACCTCTTTGCTCTCTTAATATAGTTAGCGAGGGCCGCACCGGAAGATAAACTTCCAATTTCATAAGTCCACGAGGAGGAATTATGCGTAGGTACGAAACAATTTTCATCCTTCACCCAACATCGGGTGAAGAGCAAATCACCAGCACCATCGAAATGGTATCTTCAATCATCACCGAAAGCGCTGGAACCATCATCAAACTTGATAAATGGGGCATGAAAAAGCTTGCTTATTTTATCAAAAAAGAGTCCCAGGGATATTATGTCTACTGTGACTATGCAGGAACTCCTGCAGCAGTTGCCGAAATTGAACGTCGTTTCAGAATTGAAGAACTTGTTATGAAGTTCATGACAGTGAAGCTCAATGACGAGATCAGCACTGAAGAAGCTCAGCAAGCTATTGGCGATATAGCTGCCGAAGAAGCTGCCGCTAAAGAAGCTGCCGAAGAAGCTGAAAAAGAAGCTGAGGGCGAAACTGTTGAAACAAAACCGTCTGAAACTGCTGAAACAAAAACTGCTGAAGCAAAAACTGAATAATAATATTCAATAGGAGTCCCATCATGGCCGGAAGACCACAAAAAAAATTATTCTCTCGCAGAAAAGTTTGTCGTTTTTGCGCAGACAAAGAATTAGTTATTGACTACAAAGACGTAAAAGTACTTAAAAACTTCGTTTCTGAGCGCGGTAAAATTATCCCACGACGTATCGTTGGAACCTGTGCTTCTCACCAGCGTCAATTATGTGAAGCTGTAAAACGTGCTCGTCAGATTGCACTTTTACCATACTCTGGTTCATCCCAGAACTAATCTGCCCCAAGTCGATAAAAGACGAAGGTACATCACGTGGAGAGCAAAAAACCCGAAAAAAATAATATCAAAGAAATTTTCTTACGGATTTTTCTAATTGCGGCAAGCCTAATTTTTCCCAGTTTTGACTGGTTAATTTTCAGCCCACTTCAATTTTTACTACCCCTGTTAATATTCTTTGTTCTCACAGAACAAGGTTTTTATCGTGGTAACAGAATCATCTTGATAGGTACTATCTTTGGATTAATTGGATCGATTATACTTAGCTCCATAGCTTTATTTGTTTTTGCAGTATCACTATTTCCAGTAGGATATTTACTCGCTCGTTTTGCAAAGCAGGGCCTAGACCCTTTTCAGAGCTATTGCATAGCTGGTTTAGCTCTTGGTGCAACTTGGGCATTATTACTATCTGGACTTGTTACACCAGGGGAGGTTTCTCCCTATAATCAACTGCTTCTAGCTATTGGTTTTGGTGTTGATGAAGCAATCAAACTTTATCAAAATAGTAGCGAGATTACTACTGATGTCGCCATCATGCTAGAAGAATCGTTGCTGCAAATGAAAGCTATAGCACCCAGAATACTACCCGCTGTAATTGGCAGTTTTGCCCTTGTTTTAGTATGGTTTACAGCGACAGTTGGCAATTGGTTAATTGCCAGAAGATGTAAAATTAATGTCTGGCCTCACTTTCAATTGTGGGTTTTACCAGAGAAGCTAATTTGGCTTTTTATAGTCATGGCTTTATTATTTTTTGCACCTTTAGCTTTACCAAAATTTGTAGCGGTTAATTGTCTAATGTTACTGACAGTTATCTATTGCTTTCAAGGTTTTGGTATAACTGTTTTTCTCATGAATAAATTCAAAGTACCATTACTTTTGAGATCATTTATTTATGTGATGATAATATTCCAATCATTTGGAACTATTATTTTAGTAGTACTAGGACTTGCTGACACGTGGTTTAATTTTCGTAAATTACCCAACAAGGGAACTCCCGAAATGGGAAATAAAGAATAATCCCTGAACAGTTGGGATAGCATAGAAACACTATAAGGAGTTTAAAAGATGGAACTCATCTTAAAAGAAACCATAAGTACTCTTGGCAGAGAAGGTGATCTTGTCAATGTTAAGGCCGGTTTTGGTCGCAATTACCTTCTTCCTCAACAAAAGGCTGTTGCTGCCACCCAGGCTAACGTTGCCGAACTAGAAAAGAATCAAGCTGAAATAAAAGCTAAGATTGAAAAAGAATCCGCTATCGCAGAAAAAATTGCTAAGAAAATTAGTGGTATAGATATCGTAATTGAGCAACTTGCTGGTGAAGATGGACGTCTATTTGGTTCTGTTACAAATGCTGACATCGCTGCTAAACTTGCTGAGAGTGATATTAAGCTTGATAAGCGTCAGATTGTCCTTAATGATCCTATCAAAACTGTTAGCGAAACCATCGTTTTAGTTAAGGTTGGCTTTCAAGTTAGCACCGAGATTTTAGTTAAGGTGCAACCTATTAGTGCCGATTAATATTTTGCTTATGCAAAATTGCTAGTTTGAATTTTTCTATCAAACGGCTATATTTATAAAAACACCATTTGGTTAATCCTTATGGTGTTTTTTTCGTTCAGGCAATTATATGTTTCGACCAATCTCTAGACATATAAACATTTTCACTTTAGCACTTAAACATAGGTTACAATGGATCAATTTTCTGAAATGCCACCAATGCCACCCACAGAAACAATGAGTGGCACTGCTCAAAGAATCCCCCCCCAGCACATCGAAGCTGAGCAAGCAGTTCTAGGCTCCATACTTCAAAAGGCAAAAGCATTTGGTGAAGTATTAGAAAAATTAAAGACCAAACATTTCTACCTAAAAAGCCATCGTATTATTTACGATGCGATGCTAGACCTATTTGAGAAAAACGAACCACACGACATTATCACCGTCGCCAGTTACCTTGCGGCAAATAACACTTTAGAATCAGTTGGTGGCAGAGGATATATAGCCCAGCTAACCTCTACAGTTCCTGTCACGGCAAACATTGGAAGTTACGCCAAAATAATTCGGGACAAAGCCACCCTTAGACATTTAATTGATGTTAATACTGATATAGCATCAAGATGCTATGAAGAACAAGGGGATATAGACCTTCTTGTAGATGATGCCGAGCAAGCAATATTTGATATTGCAGGCTCCAAAAGCAGTCAAGGGTTTACCTCTATAAAAGCTGTTGTTCCTGATGCGTTTGATAACATCAATGAACTTTTCAAGACAAAAGGGACGATTACTGGTATCGAAACTGGATACTACGATCTTGATAAAATGACCGCTGGCTTGCAACCATCTGATCTTCTTATTCTTGCCGCCCGACCTTCCATGGGTAAAACATCATTTGCCATGAATATTGCTCAGCACGCCGCAATGAAAAACAAGGTAGGCGTTGCAGTATTTAGTCTTGAGATGTCCAAGGAGCAACTTGTTATGCGACTGTTAAGTTCGGCTGGTCGCATTGACTCCCAAAGAATTAGAACTGGTAACCTCCAGCCAGAAGATTTTGATAGCTTAAATAGAGCAGTTGGCATGCTATCAGATTCCCCGATTTTCATTGACGATACTCCATCTATTTCAGTGCTGGAAATGCGCGCAAAGGTTAGACGCTTAGCAGCCCAGGAGGATATTGGATTGATTGTAGTAGATTATCTACAACTAATGCGAGGTCGAGCTTCTACTGAAAATAGAACCCAAGAGATTAGTGAAATTTCACGCTCTTTAAAAGCACTTGCCAAAGAACACAAAATCCCAGTAATTGCCCTATCCCAGCTCAATCGAAGTCTTGAAAGCCGTACCGACAAACGCCCGATGATGTCCGATCTTCGTGAATCAGGTGCTATTGAACAGGATGCTGATGTTATCATGTTCATTTATCGCGATGAGGTTTATAATAAAGCTGATGATAATCCCAATAAAGGCAAAGCTGAAATTATCATTGGTAAACAAAGAAATGGTCCGACCGGGGTATTAAACCTCGCATTTATCAAGGAAATTACTATGTTTGAAAACCTTAGTTATATGCCTGATGAAGATGATGCAGGAATTCAGTAAATAAATATTCATTATTTTATATAGTCATTCAGAAAAATTAGAGGTCAAAATGCAACCAGCGAATAATTCTAAATACGATTTCAAAACAAT
Source organism: Desulfotalea sp. (assembly GCA_051531995.1). Taxonomy (GTDB): domain Bacteria; phylum Desulfobacterota; class Desulfobulbia; order Desulfobulbales; family Desulfocapsaceae; genus Desulfotalea. The sequence continues at coordinate 310,581 of JAOPTU010000004.1, read as the reverse complement.
TGAAAATAAATGGCAACAAAAGTGGCTAGACGAATCGACATATGCCGTAACAGAAGATAAGGACAAAGAGAAATACTATCTCTTAGAAATGTTCCCATATCCATCTGGACGCATTCACATGGGTCATGTTCGTAATTATTCAATCGGCGATGTTGTGGCTCGATATAAAAGAATGCAAGGTTACAATGTCATGCATCCTATGGGATGGGACGCTTTTGGCCTACCTGCCGAGAACGCTGCCCAGAAAAACAATACCCACCCTGCTGTTTGGACCTATGAGAATATTGATTATATGCGTGATCAATTAAGACAACTGGGATTCTCCTATGATTGGACTCGTGAAATTGCAACATGCAACTCTAAATACTATCGTTGGGAACAACAAATTTTCATCGAAATGTACAATAAAGGTATCGTTTACGATAAGGTAACCACCGTAAACTGGTGCGAATCCTGCCAAACTGTACTAGCCAATGAGCAGGTAATTGATGGTGCGTGCTGGCGTTGCGATGAACTGGTTCAACCTCGTAAGATGAATGGATGGTTTTTTAAGATCACAGATTACGCAGAAGAGCTACTCAGTGATCTTGACCAGTTAGAGGGATGGCCTGAAAAGGTTCGCACCATGCAAAAAAACTGGATCGGGAAATCACAAGGGCTTAATTGTTCTTTTAAGCTCGAAGATAGCGACCTTAATATCGACATCTTCACCACACGCCCAGACACCATTTACGGTGTAACCTTCATGTCAGTGGCCGCTGAACATCCGATCCTTGAAACACTGCTTGCCGACAATGAACGTGAACAAGAAGTCCGAGGGTTTATCACCGAAATTTTAGAAGAAAAGCAGAGACAAAATAACCAAGATGAACTTGAGAAAAAAGGTATCTTCACAGGGAAATATTGTATAAATCCATTTAACGGTGATAAAGTTCCAGTCTATGTCGCTAATTTCGTGCTAATGGATTACGGAACAGGTGCTGTTATGGCTGTTCCTGCCCACGACCAAAGAGATTTCGAATTTGCAAAAAAATATGAACTCCCAATAAAGCCCGTTGTTGTTCCAGAAAATGAAACCATTAATGTTGAAGAAATGGTTGAAGCGGCCACCGAATCAGGCGTGCTTGCCAACTCTGGTCAATTTGACGGAATGCCATCAGGCGATGCCAAAATAGCTATTATAGAACTTGCCAAAGATAAAGGTTTTGGGACCGCCCAAACCACCTATCGACTCCGTGACTGGGGTATTTCTAGACAAAGATTCTGGGGAACACCAATCCCCATGATATATTGTGATACTTGTGGCACAGTGCCAGTACCGATAGACCAACTTCCTGTTGAGTTACCTGAGGATAGTGACAAATCTGCCACCTGCGCTCCTTTGCACCAGAGAACAGATTTCATCGCTACCAAATGCCCTAAATGTGGCAAAGATGCGAGAAGAGAAACTGATACCATGGATACATTCATGGAATCTTCATGGTATTTTGCACGCTACACCTGTCCTGATTTTACCGATGGCCCAATCGACAAAGAACGTGCTAAATACTGGCTATCTGTTGATCAATACATTGGTGGTGTAGAACACGCTATTCTTCACCTCTTATATTCTCGCTTTTTCGTTAAAGTGCTAAGAGATTTGGGTTACTTAGAAATTGACGAACCATTCACCAAGCTGCTAACCCAGGGCATGGTTATTAAAGATGGTGCTAAAATGTCAAAATCAAAGGGTAATGTTGTCGATCCCCACGATTTAATCCAAGAGTTTGGAGCCGATACCACTAGACTTTTCAGCCTTTTTGCGGCCCCACCAGAACGAGATCTTGAATGGAGTTCGGCTGGTGTTGAAGGTGCTTCAAGGTTTCTCAATAGGGTTTATCGTTTTATAAACGCTAACCAAGAGACATTACAAAACACCGATTCAATGCCGACCGAAATGGGAGAGGCAGATCGTGACCTACATCGTAAGCATCACCAAACCATTAAACGAGTAACTGAAAATATCGATCATAATTTTCATTTCAACACCGCAATTAGTGCAGTAATGGAATTGGTCAATCAACTTTATACTCGTGTTCAAAATACCAAAGAGGCCGCCTCCCCTGCTATTATTAGAGAAGCGACTAAATCAGTCTTAACTCTTCTTTCTCCTATGGTTCCGCACTTTTGTAATGAAATGTGGGAACAAATGGGTAACAGTGACAGCATCGAGAATACACCATGGCCAAGTTATGACGAAGAAGCGACCAAAGAAGACCTTCTTACTATTGTTGTGCAAATAAAAGGCAAGGTTAGAACTAAACTAACGGTTGCTCCAGACATCGATGACGACGCCCTTGTCGCACTTGCCATGGCCGATGAAAATTGTATTAAATTCATCGACGGCAACCCAATCAAAAAGACAATTGTTGTTAAGAAAAAACTTGTTAACATAGTTATCTAGTTTTCCTTATAATTTCCTAAGCGAGTAAAAATGTTAATTTTTACTCGCTTAAAATTAATCACACCTTAAACCGTATACCTTAGGACCAGACAATGAAAAGAATCACAAATATCCTTGTTGTTTTTTGCATCTTTTTTCTTAGTGCCTGCGGGTATCACAATGCCAATGTCTACAGTGGCCCAGAAAAAAAGGTCTTCCTCAAAAACTGGAAAAACAACACCAATAAATTAGATCTTAATTCTAATATTTATAGATCACTCAATCTTTGGTTTCAAAAATCACAATCAATTACTGTTACATCCAAGATGGAGGAAGCCGATCTTCTACTAGCTGGTGAGGTAGTCTCAGTTTCTTTGCCAAGTTTGTCCTACAGTAACAACAAAGCTTCCGAAGTTCGGGTAGTATTAAATGTTAGATATGTCATAAAAGATCTAGCTTCAAATAAAATATTTTTGCAAGAACCTCATTCAGTATGGACTGAAGAATACAATCCTACCCAGAGTGCATCCACCTCTAAGGAAAACGAGGCTCTTAATCAAATCGTAGATGACTTAAGTAAAGATATTTACCAAAAGACTCTTAAAAAATTAAATTCTCTATAGTAATTTCATGTTTAAAGTTGGTAATTTGCAGTTTTCTGCTCCCTTTGTTTTAGCACCACTGGCAGGATACACAGACCTGCCTTTTCGCCTTTTGTGCCGAGAGTATGGTGCAGATTATGTAGTGTCAGAAATGATTAGCTGTCATGGCCTTTATTATGACCAAGAACGCACCAAACAGATGCTTGCCTCCACAGAAAAGGAACGACCTGTATCTTTTCAATTATTTGGTGCAGAGCCCGAAATTATGGCAAGGGCAAGCGAGTTAATTTCTAAATACAACCCTGATATGATAGATATAAATATGGGTTGTCCAGTCAGAAAAGTTACGAAGAAAGGCGCTGGTGCAGCGATGATGTCCGACCCTGATTTAGCCGAACAGGTCATCAAGGCAGTAATTTCAAACACTGACATTCCTGTAACCGTTAAAATACGGACAGGAGTTACTAGCGATAATCTAAACGGAGCTGAATTTGCACAGATGGCAGAATCGGCTGGTGCATCGCTTGTAACTGTTCATGGAAGAACTCGGGCACAAGCATTTAGTGGTTTTGCTGATTTAAAAGAAATCGCTAAAGTTAAGTCAGCTGTCTCCATTCCCGTTATTGGCAATGGTGATATACTTTCTTACGATGACGGCTTAAAGATGATGGAAGAGACAGGTTGTGATGGTGTTATGATAGGCAGAGGAGCTTTGGGCAACCCGTGGGTATTTAGCCCAGAAGGAAAGCCAAACAATATACCCAAGGTATCTGAGGTCGCCCTAGAACATTTATTATTAATGGGCAAATATCTATCTATCGAATACGCCATTGGGCTTATTCGTAATCACATAAGTAAATATTTCAAAGATCTCCCAGGTAGCTCCCAAATAAGACATCAAGTGTTTCAACAGCCTACCTATCAGTCTCTTTATGAAATGCTAACTGATTTAGCAGATGGAAAATTTCCAATTTCGCAACAGGATTTATAAGATGAAAATCAGAAAACCAACCGATGAAAATTCACAAAAAAAAGCTGCTGCCCTACTTTTTAGAGCTTTTCCTAATAGTAAATATGAAGAAAATCTAATCGAAAAGCTAAGAAAGAACGACAAAGATTTACATGAATGGATCGCTTTGCACAGCAACAAAGTCATTGGTTATATTGCCTTTTCAAACGCCTATCATGACGGTGAAAAATGCGGCTTGCACCTTGCACCTTTGGCTGTTCATCCCGAATTTCAAGGACAGGGAATAGGAACAGAACTAATGAAATTTGCTTTGCGACAAAAGGAAATTAAAGGCGAAACCATTTATGTCCTTGGTAAGAGTCACTATTACCAAAGATTTGGCTTTGAAAATTGCAAGAACCCTATTTGTACATTCACAAAAAACAACAAAAACTTCTTGCTCCTCGGAGAAACCACAGAAGAACCATTCACAATTGGTTATGAAAAAGAATTTAATAGCTAGGAGATTTCAATAGAGCCTACCAATAATTCACCCAATTTATGGAAGGACCAATTATTGTACCTGTCCGTCATATCAGTATTAGTCGTCATTCCCTTATTTAGTAAAAGGAAATGACGACCTACTTCCGAAAAAAAAATCAGCCACTAATAAAACATACTAGAGGGATCAATTTAAATATTTCTAAAAAGATCTAATAAATTCTATTAAAGTCCTAGAACCTGTTCCAGACGGTCCTTTAGGAATGTATTTTTTCTCAGTAAAATTCCATGCAGTGCCAGCAATATCCAGATGCACCCAAGGAATATCACCCACAAATTTTTCTAAATATGCACCAGCGGTAATTGTTCCTGCCGCTCGTCCACCAGTATTTTTGATATCCGCCACATCAGATTTAATCTGCTTGCGATACTCATCACTTAAAGGTAATCGCCAAACAGGTTCACCAGCTCTACTACCAGCTTCCTCAACCAATTTGCTGAGCTTATCATCATTACTAATCAGACCAGTGTTATGGTGCCCAAGACCGATAATTGCTGCACCTGTCAGTGTCGCTAAATCAATTATGTAGTCAGGGTTATATTTTTCTGCCCCATATGCAAGAGCATCAGCCAGAATCAAACGACCTTCGGCGTCCGTATTGATTATCTCGGAGGTCGTGCCACCAAAATGAGTTACAATATCGCCTGGTTTCAATGCCGCTCCACCCGGCATGTTATCAGTTGCAGGGACAATAGAAATAACCCTTATATTTGGTCTTTCCTTGGCCACAGCCTTCATGAAAGTAATAGCCGCTGCGCCACCACACATATCATATTTCATCTCTTCCATGCCAGCCCCAGGCTTTAGACTGATCCCACCAGAGTCAAAGGTCAAGCCCTTGCCAACCACCAACAATGTCTTCTCGTACTGTTTTGGTTTATGCTCCAAGATAACTAATTTGGGATTTTCTTTACTACCCTGATTAACCCCAAGAATACCGCCCATGCCAAGCTCTTTCATATCGCTACGCTCAAGAACGGAACATTTTAGACTGCTATTTTTTGCAAGCTTCATAGCGTACTTAGCAAAATGCAATGGTGTCCAAAAGTTTCCTGGTTCATTTGCCATATCCCGAGCATCCCTTCCACAAGATGCTGAAATTTCAGCTCTGTCCACAGCTTGCTTACATGCCTTATTTATAAGTTTTGAAGCAATTATTACATTAGAAATACCGCTAAAAGATGGCTTCTTTTTATCCACCTTTTTATACTTATCGAACCTATAATCACCAAGCAGTATCCCTTCAATAATTGGCTCAATAGCCTCACTTAATTTTATTTTTTTAATTTCAGGGAAATATAGTCCAATATTCTTTGCTTTTCCCTTCGATGCTTGCTGGGATATAGTTCCACCAATTTCTCTTAACTCATCCATTGATAAGTCATCAGATTTCCCGCCGAGGCCAACAAGCATAATTCTACTAGCGCGAACGCCTTCATCTTTAGGGCTAGGGTAGTACAAGATTGTCTCTGACTTTTTGGCCTTAAAATCGCCACAATCAGCCAAGGATGTATAAATTTGTTTGATTGCCTGCATCTCTTTTGGCCAAACCATTTTCTCATCTAGGAATATTACCTGTAAATCTCCAGAAAAATCTTGCCAATTTTGCTCATATCCGATCTTTGTTGTGTTCATATTCTCTCTCTTAATATATTATTAAATTCAACTCTGTTACAGTTAGAACAAACTTATTAATATTTATACCTAAACCACCATACTAAAACAATGCTACAAACATTAATTATTTCTGTCAGTCTTGCCATAGTTGTCTCCGCTATTTGTTCAATTTGTGAAGCGGTTCTTTACACTCTCTCAGCATCACAAGTAGAGATGATAAAAAAAACCTCTAACACAGGAGTCTATCTACAAAAGTTCAAAAGCGATATTGACGAACCAATTACTGCCATTTTAACCCTAAACACTATTGCCAATACCATAGGTGCGTCCGTAGCAGGTGCGGCTGCCGCAAACTATTTTGGCGATTCAAATGTTATCTGGTTCTCTTTATGTTTTACTCTTTCGATTTTAATCTTTTCCGAAATTCTTCCAAAAACTCTCGGTGTAAGTTTTGCTTATCGTCTTGGCCCTGTAATAACCTACCCAATAAAGATTATGATTTTCTTTTTGAAACCAATTATTTGGTTATGTAGAACTGTGACAAGGTTACTACCAAGAGGTGACAACGACGATGCCATCAGTGCTGAAGAAATTCAAACCATTGCCGCACTTTCATTAAAATCTGGTGACATTGAAGAAAATGAAGAAAAAGTCATAAACAATATAATTGAATTAAAAAATAAAATTGTTAGACAGGTTATGACTCCAAGAACTGTTACCTTTTCTCTTGAAGATCAATTAACTGTAGAAGAGACCATGAAGCTGGTAAACAAACTGAGTAGTCATTCTCGCATTCCACTATATCACGATGATGTCGATGAGATAAGTGGTATCATCCTTAGAAAGGATATTCTACTTGCAGCAGCCCAGAACAAATATACCATCCCGATATCCGCACTTAAACGAAGTGCTCATTTTGTGCCAGAAACTGCCCCTCTGCACAGAGTGTTAATAGATTTTTTCGAAAGACAACAACATTTATTTATAGTCGTAGATGAATACGGAACAATGACCGGTGTAATATCAATGGAAGATGTGCTAGAAGAAATAGTTGGTCAAGAAATTATCGACGAATCTGATAGCACTAGGGATATGCGTGAGTTAGCTAGAAGTAGGAATATGATATCCAAACAGAACAACAAACTTTAGGCTACCTTGAAAAATTGCTGCTTTACCCAACTTCTTCGTTGAACTTAAAATTTTATCCTCGGAATATCGCTTATATGCCTGCGGTAAAATTTTTCATTCGCCTCGAACTTGAACGAATTTTCTAATTATTCAAGGCACCCTTTAATTTTTTATTATTCTCAAGTATTTAACTTAGCTAGGTGCCACCTAGGTTTTTTCATCAATTTAGTTAGCGCTAGCAAGTCTGAGTATCATCCTAAATACATATCTAATTTCATCATAACTCATACAGTTGAAAAATCTCTTGATAAGCCTAAGATGAATCGCCCTCTGCTTACCCCGGCGTAAGAGGCGATCAATTATATGCTAAGTGATACTGTTACAGGGATAAAGATTTTAAAAGTGGAAATTTTAGCGATAATTATCTTAATGACACCTTTTTCCTTATACTAACTAATCTAAAGAATAATATGGTTGAGCCTCACTACTTATAACTAAGTCACAATGAGATTCCTCTGTGTTCAACTAGCATACTTGCCTTATTTATGAGTGGAAATCGAAACGAATTGAATCAATGCCTCCATTTCTTGAGAAACGTTTACACAAGATAAGTGGAAAGATCATTGAATGGCTCCCAGAAGACCGCCAGTTAAAAGTTCTTTATCTAATACCCAAGAACACCAATCAATATTTCATTGGCTTAAATATCATTTACGCCGCCCTTGTGAGGCTATCGCATTACATAAGATAGATTATGATCAAGGTAATGATGTTTTTATTATAAGAAGATCTATATCTAATAAGATATTAGTTAAGCGTACAAAGACAGGTGTTGAACATGCCATTCCGAGTTTAAGAAACATTTGCCTATAAAAGATACTGAAAGTCCTTTCTATTTTAGCAATAAACGTTCAAGGTCTGATGGAAAAAGATATACAAACTGCACTTTGAAGAAGATCTGGAAAAAAGCATATGCAAAAGCAGGAGAAGCAATAGCTATGTATGATGGTCTGAAACATTCTTCATGTTCTCAGTATATTAATGAGAAGAATATGTCTATGTATGACTTGCAGACTATAACGGACCATGCTTGATTAGATTCTGTGAAAAAATATGCTAAAGTTGAGGTATCTAGAAAGCGTGAGTTAATGGAGAGGAAGAAAAGAGATGATTCTACCTTTAATGATGTTTAAACAAAAGTTGGCTAAAAAAGTGTAGCCAACTTTTACGTGTCTTAATTATTTTTCTTGTTCTATTTTAGTTGAGTCTAAGTTTAAGTCAGATTTAATTTTACCAGATGACAATAAATAAAAATAAGCAAACTCAAAACCAATTCCTATAACAATAGGGCCCATAAAAAACGTTAGAATAGATTTTGGTAAAATGTGTGTGCCCAAAAATACAATAAGATATATACAAATCAATAACAATAATATAACTACCGATATTACTAATGGTACGTAACTAGATTTTATTCTTTCAGAACAACCACTACACTTGATGTTTGCTGGATTGAATGTTTTTAATACATCTAATGCTTTGAATGTAGTTCCACAATTTTTACAACTAGACATGAATATTCACCTTATTTCAATAAAATATAATGTTAAAATAAACGGTCACCGATTTTGCACCGTTTACTTGGAAATTCGGACAACATCAGGCGGGCCGAATGAGCATAGCGAATGATTTAACCACTGTCGCTATGTGTATTTATATTATAAAAGTTTGTTTGGAGCGCTTAGAATAAAACAAATATGGACACCATATAAAAAGACTCAATAACGGCCCACCAATTCCCTCAATATTTTCTTGGTCAAAAATCGCCGTTTCTGGCCAAAAATAATTTGCCATAAGTGTACTCATAAGTGAAGATGTAACGACAACAATAGCGATACCAATATACCATTTGGGAAAAGTCCTTTTTTTCTTTAAAAATAGAAAAATCAAATATGGAGATGCAATAAGTATAGAAACCTTCACTATTAATTCAAATATCAAAATCGTCATAAAAGATTTATACCAATCGCTTGACTGACTTGTAATGACCTCCCATGTTTCAGATGAAAATAAGGGTAAGTATTCCGTTAGAAGACTATGTGTGACTTTAAATGGGCAAAGAAAAACTCCTATTGCAATCAAAATCAACCAGCCACCTATTTTTCTAGGTTCTACTTTTTCATTTGTATTCATTAAGATTTACTTTTTAACTAAGCATTTAGTTTTAATTATTCACATACTCACAGTGCTGTTGACAGAAGCAAGTAATTAGACAGAATGATGATAGATTTATATTAAGTGGAAAACACATTTATGCCCCAAAACAAGCAGATCTCTAACATACAATTAGTGCGCCGAAAAATCTATTATAAAATGATGGTATTGCCAAAAAGTTGCCCAAGTTCAAAACACAACAGAAAACCCACGCAATAACAGACAGTAAGAACACACAGACAGAGTTCGATTACCATGAGCCATTTATTTTGCCCTTCCAACCAATTAAGCCACAACTTGACGTTGCCGAGACGATACCTGAATTAATTACCTCAAAGCTCCTATTACCTTTGCCTCATACTAACTAATCCAAAGAAAAACTATTACGGTTGAATCTCGCAACTTATAGCGCAGTCACAATCAGATTTCCTGTGGCCAACTATTTATTCATTAAGTTTATTTTTAACATGAGTGAAAACTTACAACGTGAAAAGAAGTTTGCCAGACACACCCCACTTTTAACGAAAGAATAACAAAATCTTGTTCTTGCCCAAATTCTTATAAATTATAATTTTTCCTAAATAAAAAATTAATTTAAAAAGGAAATCATGCAAAGACAAAACAAATTCAGTATTGAAGGATTATTCAATATATCCTTAAAAATCATCATCAACACCCTTATTGTTTTTATAATCATCGTCCTAATACTGGGTCTTATAAAAACTTTATATTCTATAAAAAGCTTATTTCCCATAGAAAATTTCACAAACGGATTCAGCTATATCATTACAGATATTTTATCTTTCTTAGTAATTCTAGAGTTATTCAGAAGTTTCATAGAATATTTCAAATCAAAAAGATTTCGTCTCCATAGTATGATGGATCCTTTCATCATATTTGTTGTAAGGGAGCTTCTTGTCATTCTTTATTCTCACGAACAAGTTGAATGGCAGAGTATAATGGGTTTTGCAGCACTAGTGCTTTCTTTAGGAATTGTTAGAACTTTGGCCGTTATTTATACGCCAGAATCAGAGAAAGAGAAACTCTCCTGAGAATGCCCTCTTGTGCAATACTGCTCACATTGCAATTTCAAATGATTCTCCCCCCGTAACAGCCTGCCATCAACTGCATGATCTTTTGGGCGAAAAAAATGATAATATGTGCAATATACCCACCAAAATAATTGATGATTATGGTATTCTTTTAAAAGAAGCAATACTCTAAGCTTTGGTAAAATTTTGACTCTGCTTGATTTCTTCCTCGCATTCTCAGTAAATTAGCGGGACAGCAGAGAAATAAAGCAAACAAGGCATGGAAATAATAGTAGTTACTGATTCTAAGAAATGCCTGAGGCAAAAGCATTCAAATGTATCATTTAATCAAATTACTGAGACATTAATCTTTGCCAATTCTTTTATGGCAGCATTGCTTGGGACAACCTAATAACTTCAGGGTTCCTTCACTTGTTATGGATAAAAAAGTCTAGAACACACCCTTTCAGCCTTGCAAAACTAACGGGATATTTTCAATCAAAAAATATTATCATGGATATAAAATGAATGAAAAACGACCAATTGTTGGAATAACAACCTTTAATACCAAAAAAGCCAAAAAAACCTATGTTACCGTAAGTAATAGTTATTGTACCTCGGTGGAAAAGGTTGGTGGCACCCCGATAATTTTATCTTTATGTGTCGACACAGTGATCCTCGACAATTACCTCGGCCTCATTGATGCGCTTATTATCACTGGAGGAGATGAAGCTGTAAACCCTCTTCTTTATGGTGAGAACCCAATTCAAGGACTAAATGCGACCTGCCCTAATCGTGATGAATGTGAAATATATTTACTTAGAGGCGCATTAAAAAGGGATATTCCTGTTCTTGGCATTTGCAGGGGAATGCAACTAATGAATGTTGCAGGCGGCGGAACACTTTACCAAGATATTGTACGCCAAAAAGAAGGTGTACTTGGTCACTTACCGACCGATATGCCAGTAGATGAGCTCTACCACCATATTCTAATAGAGAAAGAATCTCGCATATACGATATTTTTGGTAGTGAAAAAATTCTAATCAACTCATTTCATAATCAAGCAGTAAAAGGACTATCCGAACATTATTTACCAACAGCCATATCAGAAGATGACATTATCGAGGCTATGGAACATAAGGATAAAAACTTTGCTGTAGGCGTACAGTGGCATCCCGAAGACCTTACAATTCGCCACCCACAGTTTCTTAAATTATTTCAAGCGCTTATTGAAGCTGTGCCGATAAAATAAAATGAAAATATTATATTACGACTGTTTTGCAGGAATAAGCGGTGACATGAATCTTGCTGCCATGATTGATCTTGGTGTTGATCCAAATTATTTAATAGCAGAGTTATCATCTTTAAGTATTTCACAAGACTTTGAATTAGAAGTGTACGAAACTACCAAAAACGGAATTGCTGGTACTCAAGTAAATGTTAATTTGCATGATATAAAGCAAGATGAGATAGGTGGGCATCATCATAAACATCATCACAAGCATCGTCATCTGGCAGATATTACTAAAATAATTGATGATTCTAAACTCACTAATTCAGTAAAAGACACAGCTAAAAAAATATTCGCCCATGTAGCACGTGCTGAAGCCCATGTCCATGGAATATCAATAGATAAAGTACATTTTCATGAAGTTGGTGCTATAGATTCCATCGTCGATATTGTTGGGGCAGCTATCTGCTTTCATGCTCTAAATGTTGACCAGGTAATTTCTAGACCAGTTGAATTGGGTGGTGGTTTTATTAAATGTGCCCATGGTCTTTTTCCTGTTCCTGCTCCTGCAACGGCTGAAATATTAATAGATGTGCCTACAACTTTAGGTGCTGTTACCAGTGAAGCAACTACACCAACAGGAGCCGCAATTCTAAAAACTTTAGTTGACAAATTCTCAACAAGTACCCAATTTACAAGTCAACGTATTGGTTATGGTATTGGCCATCGTGATTGCGAAATTCCCAATGTTTTACGGGTATATTTGGCAAAATAGCCCATATCTTCTATTGGTGATTTATGTATGAAGCACAACAAAAACTAATAAAGCATTTAAAAACAGCTAATTCACTAATAGTTGCCTTTTCTGGTGGTGTTGATAGTTGCCTACTGGCATATCTAGCAAATCAAGTTTTACAAAAAAAAATGCTTGCCATAACCATCCGCACTCCCTACACCCCCCCATGGGAGATTGATGACGCTATATTTTTTGCTAAAAAGTATAATATTCCCCATGAAATTTTAGAATTACCTATCCCAGAAATTATATTAAACAATCCTAATGATAGGTGTTATCTTTGCAAAAAAGAACTTTTCATAAACATCATTAACAGAGCTAAAGAACTTGATATCACAATGGTTATTGATGGTTCGAACCATGATGATTTAAATGATTATCGACCTGGTATAAAAGCTCTAAAAGAACTCGAAATTAAAAGTCCCATGTTAGAACTTGGCATTACCAAAAAACAGATACGAGAGATATCAAAAGAGTTAGGACTAAACAGTTGGGATAAACCAGCATCTGCTTGCTTACTTTCTCGTTTGCCCTATGGGACAAGAATAACCAAAGAAGAATTGCAGAGGATAGCTGCTAGCGAATTATTTTTAAAAAGTTTAGGTATTAATGGTGCGAGGGTTCGTAGCCACGGTGAAATTGCTAGAATAGAAGTAACAGAACAAACCTTTACCACCATTCTCACAGAGACCGTTAGAAAAAAAATAAGTCAGAAATTAAAGTCTTTTGGTTATACATTTGTAGCTATTGACCTAGACAATTTTGTCAGTGGCAGCATGAATAGGAGTATTAAAACAGAAGAATGAACAAATCATCGATAAAAGAATTATTAGAAGCAATTGAAAACGGTAGTTTAAGTTCTAGCGATGCTCTTGAGGAGTTAAAAGATTTACCATTTACTGATATTGGTCACACCAAAATTGATAATCACCGTGCCCTTAGAAGCGGACACCCTGAGGTTATATATGGGGAACATAAAAAGCCAAGACAGGTCCGAGATATATTTGAGGCAATGCTGACTAAAAAGAGCAATATTCTTGCCACTAGAATACATGAGGATGTGGTTCCCTTGGTTAAAGAGATCTGCCCAGATGTACAATATAATGAGATGGCAAGAACTCTTTATTATGAATATAAGCCTTTAGAGAAAGCCCAAAAAACAATCATAATTGTCACTGCTGGCACAGCTGATCTATCCGTTGCCGAAGAGGCTAAGGTAACCGCTGAAGCATTAGGTAATAAAGCTCATATCATAAGTGATGTTGGAGTTGCTGGTATCCATCGTTTATTTGCTGTAATTGACGAAATAAGAGAAGCACGGGTTGTAATTGTTATAGCAGGGATGGAAGGTGCTCTTGCTTCAGTTGTAGGCGGACTTATTGATATTCCTATTATTGCCGTACCAACAAGTGTTGGTTATGGAGCTAGTTTTGGTGGTGTTTCCGCCCTTCTTAGTATGCTAACTTCCTGTGCCAACGGAATTTCGGTGGTTAATATTGATAATGGCTATGGTGCGGCCTATGCTGCAAGTCAGATAAACCATCTGGAGTAGCATAAGTGATATAGATGGGTGTTGTGTACAACCAACAGGTTCTAGTCTGAGCTTCAATTGATACACCTTCCCTTTGGAAGATTCAAATTGCAGTGAAAATGGTTTACTAAGCTTGTTCTATTGCAGGACACTCCAAAACACAAACACCATACATGCGATACCTATCTGCACGAACGGTCTTGAAATCAATAGATCGAGCCTTTAGCAATGATCGCCTGCAATACAAGTGTCAACACATTTACACCTGTTCTTCCCTTCGAATTTTGCCTTATACAGAGCTTCATCAGCACTTTTAACCAACTGCTCAAATGATTTGGAAATTGTTGGGATTTTTGTTGCAACTCCAAGGCTGATTGTCACTCTGTCGCTAGTTGGGGAGAATTCATGTGGAATATTCAACTGCTCAATATTTTTTCTCATTACTTCTGCAAGTTCCTCTGCTTTTTCCACATTTGTATTTGGAATAATGCAAGAAAATTCTTCTCCTCCATATCTTGCCACAAAGTCGGCTGGCCTCTTACCCGATAAACTAAGTTTTTTGGCAACTTTTTTTAAACAATCATCCCCCACACCATGCCCATAGTTGTCATTGAAGAGTTTAAAATTGTCAATATCAATCATAATTACAGTGAGTGGAGAATTATCTCGTACTGCTCGCTTCCATTCACTATCCAAATATTCATCAAACTTTCTTCTATTTGGTATCCCAGTCAGACCATCCAAGGTTGAAAGATCTTCCAAAAGATCACGATGTTTTTTCAGCTCCAGATGGGTCTTTACTCTGGCTTTAACGATTGGAATACTAAAAGGTTTTGTGATGTAGTCAACAGCGCCATACTCAAGCCCTTTTGTTTCATCCTCTTCCTGATCTTTGGCAGTAATAAAGATGACTGGAATCTGGTTGGTTTTCATATCATCTTTCAATAATTTACACACTTGATACCCATCAATTCCCGGCATGATGATATCAAGAAGAATTAGATCAGGGGGATCATCAGATGAAGCAATTTCAATTGCTTTCAGGCCAGAGGTCGCAAGTTTCACCTGATATTCGTCCTTTAAGGCTTCGCCAAGAACCATTATGTTTGCAGGTTGATCGTCAACAACCAGTATTGTAGACCTCCCTAGGTGATCACCCATTTTTCATTTCCTTTGTAGTTATTTCTAAATTATGCATAAATATTACTCGACTAGTTTTTCCCATTACAAAATTCAAGAAATATTCAATTTTTTCTTTATCCTAAAGAGTACAATCTCAGCCTCATCAAATTCAAAACTATTTATCGCTTTACCGAGTAGTGCAATTTCTTCTTTCGCCACCTTACTCTTTAGCATTTTTCCGACAGTTTCAAATACCTCAATAACATCAAGATCATTATCAAGTATTTTGCTATGCAGAAAGTTTAACTTTTCACTTATTTCAGGTATATCAAAAGCAGAAGCTTCCGCCTCGCCAACCTTATTCTTTGCGGTAATATAAAGGTCGTTTATTACCGCAAAACTCTCCGCAACCTCAAAGAGCACTTCATTGAAAGCATGCATCAGTCCATTATCAACTTGCCCTTGTTCCTTTAAGGATAGTTCAAGCTCGGCAGTGGAAGCCTGAAGTCTTGTGGCAGAAAAATTACCCGCAATGCCCTTAATTGTATGAAGATAATCCATAGCCGCCTCGACATCATCACTTTTTAACAGAGCCTTGAGTTTATAAACAGCATCACTGAAGTCCATATTAAAACTTGTCAATAACTTAACAAAAAGCTCAGTGTTTCCACGTAAGCGTATTATTGCGGCCTTAATATCAATACCTGGTAAATTATCAGGCAATGATATATTAAATTTCACCTTTTTTTCAGGAACATTTGCTTTTGAGGTAACAAGAGGTTGATGACCGTTGTTATTAAAACTAACATTCAAAAGTTTAGAAAAAAGTACTTTGGCATCTATTGGCTTGGCAATATAGTCATCCATACCGGCCTTCAAGCATTTTTCTCGATCTCCCACCATAGCATGTGCCGTCATTGCAATAATTGGCAATTCTGTCATACCAAGTGTATTCCTGATCTCCCCTGTGGCCTCATACCCATCCATCACAGGCATCTGGATATCCATCAGTACAGCGTCATAGCTTTGTTCCTGCAGAAGGTTAACAGCTTCAAGCCCAGTACCTGCGATAGTGACGATCACTCCCACATCCGCAAGAACCTCCATTGCAACCTGCTGGTTAATCTCATTGTCTTCTGCCAATAGCACATTCATCCCCTGCAGCCCAGTGAGATCAATTTTTGTATCAGTTCTCCCCTCAGTATCCACAAAAGATATGGCAGTTTCTTTGCCGAAAACATCCATGATAGTATCGAGAAGGATTGATTGTTTCACAGGTTTCATTAAAAACGAATTCACCCCTGCTTTTTTGGCTTGCTGCATTATCTCTTCCCGGCCAAAAGCTGTCATCATAATTATAGGGATATCAAAAACATGCTCACTGTCTCTTATCAATTTTGCGGTTTCAATTCCATCAATTTCCGGCATCCTGAGATCAAGAATTACCAGTTTATAGGGATCTTCAGTTTTGCTGGCCGCAACAAGTTGGTCATAACCTTCCATGCCAGATCCAACTGTTTGCACAGCAATATGAAAAGAGGACAATGTTTCATACATTATTTCCCTGGCTGCTCTATTGTCATCGACAACCAGTACCTTTAATCCTTCAATTTCAACTCCAACAGGAATTCGATCAATATTTTTTTGCTTATTCACTTCAAACTGGAGCCGAAAGCTAAATCTACTACCCTCACCCAAAACACTCTCTAAAGAAATATCACCGCCCATAAGTGTAATGAGTTTTTTCGAAATAGAGAGACCAAGCCCCGTACCACCATATTTCCTAGTTGTAGAACCATCCGCTTGAACAAATGAATCAAAGAGAGTTGCAAGTCTATCCTCTGGAATACCAATACCAGTATCTGTTACTGCAAATTCAAACGTTACAAAATCTCCATCTCTCACCAGAAGTGACACCCCAACTATGATCTCACCATCTTGAGTGAATTTAATTGCATTTCCAGTAAGGTTGATAAGGATTTGTCTCAACCTAAGTGGGTCTCCAATCAGATTTACCGGAAGATCATTTGAGAGAGAGCAAACAAATTCAATTTCTTTTTCTGCTGTTTTGGTGGAAAACATATCAGAAAGGCTATCCATGACATCACTTAGTTTGAACCCTATCCTTTCGACCTGTAATTTACCCGCATCTATTTTTGATACATCAAGGATATCATTAATAATACCAAGAAGTGAGGTGCTTGCTGATTTGATTTTATGAAGATAATCCTTTTGCCGTATAGTAAGTTCTGTTTTTAATGCAAGGTCTGTCAGGCCCATAACTGCATTCATCGGTGTTCTTATTTCATGACTCATATTTGCCAAAAATTCACTTTTGGATTCTGCACTCGCCTCAGCCACCTCTTTGGCAATTTTCAATTCTTCCTCTGCATGCTTGCGATCAATTGCAATTGCAACCTGATCGGATACCCGAGAAAAGGTTTCAGCCTCTCTATTTTCATAAAAAGTCGCATCAGTATAGCTCTGGGTCACCATCGCCCCAATAACCTGAGTATTGATTTTTAAAGGAACACCAAGCCAATATTCAGAGGATGTACCAGATGGTTTTTTATTTATCTGTTTATAATATTCAAGCATTTCTTCTTTATTTGCATTTATCAATTCACCGGAAAAAATGATCCTACTCGTCAAGGTGTGTGAACTACTTGCGTTCTCAATGACGAAATTACCCCCGGGATGATCCACGCTATTTTGCAGAAAATCAAAGGTAATTAGGTCTCTTTGCTTATCGTAAAGTGCAATATGGAAATTTTCGACATCGATTATTCTCGAGAGTGCGCTATGAATTGCAAAATACAAGTCTTGGAGGGTCTCACTTGAGTTAACCGCTGTGGATATCTCAAAAAGAGTATGATTTATGTCTTCTGCATATCTTTGATCATCAATATCGTATATTACGCCTTCAATATGTTGAGTGCTGTCATCATTACTGAAGACAAACCCTTTTTCATTCACCCATTTATATTTTCCATTTTTCTTCATTAAACGATAGTCAATATCATAGGAACCCATTGACGACGAGGCTGCACTTTCAATAGCCTGCTCAACGTCCTGTCGATCGTCAATATGGACAATATTGTTATAGGCATGTGTTATTGCCTCACCCGAAAGGTCGTATCTATGCCAATTCTCAATAATCTCATCAGGGTAATAATCTGAAATTTTACGGATTGACGGACTCACATATTTAAACTCACCTGCACCATCGGTTGAAAACACAACATCAATAATATTTTCGACTAAATTTCTATATTTACTCTCACTTTTCAATAATGATTCTTCGCCAACTTTTCGCATAATTGCGATAGCGATCTGGTCAGAAACAGAGTTGAGAAAATCTACATCCTTCAATGAATAGCAAACACGAGAATCATAGCTCTGGGCGACAATAGCTCCAAAAACATTATTATCATGCTTAAGGGGAGCACCGATCCATGTCTCGGCCACTGTGCCATACCCAGTACCTCCTCCATCTTCTATTATTTTTTCCACATCCTTTTTTAATAAAAGCATGGGCTCACCCGATGAAAGTATTTTCCCGGTCAATGAAGTTTTCATTTCACTAACGTTAGGAATATCTTCATAGGGATCGCCGATAGTATCAACATGAAATGGAAAACTTAAAATATCAGTTTCTTTGGAGTATGTTGCAATGTAGAAGTTTGTAACATCCATTACCTCACTTAAAGCATTATGGATCGATGCAAAAAGTTCATCTAGATTAAAGGTAGTGGTGACGGAATTAATAATTTTAGACAATACGACATTTTTATCTTCAGCCCGTCTCAGGAGATCATTTTCCTGTCGCAATCGTTCTAGTTCTTCTCTGTATTCGTTTGTATCCGACATCTTTATTCCTATCAACAATATTGGTGTTTTTCAGTACCTCATGGAAAAAGGTCACCCATTAAAAGGCCTGATTAAGAGAATAAAAGAACTAATTCAAGAAAACAAGTAACGACTCATACTCTTGGTATGAAAAACATCCCAAAAGATAATTGCTCCCTTTTGTTTGGGAAGGGTAGTGAGCTATAAAACCTAAGAGACCACAGGGCTTTTTCAAATTTACACACACCAAAAGATCCACAAACTCAACAATCAACAGTTCTATTTACAATGCCCTGCCTGTGGTTAAGAAATGAACCCAGTCAGGTCTTTTTCTCTTTTTTGCCTCCGTTGCAGCCTTATTGTAATCATATGCAACTTTGATGTGTTCTACCACTCTTTGCGTTTTTGAATACTCCACAATGGCATAGGTCGCATGTGGGCTATAGTTTTCCATAGAGTGTACAACAGGCTCATCATCTGTGTATGCAGGTAAGCCAACACTTCCAGAGTTAACAATTAATTGACCTGTGCTTATAGATATTGTTCTAGCTATATGCGTATGACCACAAATTATGATATTAGAAGATTGACCACCAAGTAAATTTACAATTTCTTTGTCGGATCGTCCCTTTGCATAACCATCTTCAATATTTTCTAGCAAATAGGTCAAATCATCGATTGGGCTTCCATGACAAAGCAAAATATTTTCATCTAACTGAAGGCTAAAAGGCAATTTCTTCATCCAATGAAGTGGTTCTTTACCAAGATCTTGAAGAATAAACTGCATAGTCATGTTTGTTTCAATTTCTTTTCCCGTTGCTTCATAAATTTGTCTATCTTGATTGCCTCTGATGGTCACTAAATTGTGGGTCATAAGAAGGTCAAAAGTAGCCCTTGGGGCAATTGGACCATAGAGGATATCGCCCAGATTGACAGTGACATCTACTCCACGTCTTTTAATATCAGCCAAAACAGCTTCAAGGGCGTAAACATTACTGTGAATATCAGATATAGCTGCAATTCGCACAATTTTTCCTAGGGTTACAAAAAGATAAATAGAATCGGATATATGGGAAGTTATACTCGGTAGACTTTATTAAATAGCAATATTGGGCAACCGGAAACGTTACTTATTAAATTCGCCACAACACTACTCAGCCATTTTACCACTAACACGCTCAATAACAATCTTCACAACCGAAGTCTGATGCTCCTTAGCATTAATATATTGTGCACCCTTTTTTAGGCTATCAGGAGAAAATTTTTCAATAACTAGCTCAAGGGCTTTATTCTTTTCTGCACCATCTGCCAAAGTGGCCTTACCAAACACTATTACACTCTTATATTTAGTAGTGAATTTATCAGGTACCACTTTTGCATCAAGCACACCACAAAATGAAACCTTAGAACTAAAAGATATATTATTGAGCTTATGTCCTAAATTTGCACAATGAAAATAGATGACACCATTATCATAAACATGGTTCACTGGCACACCGTATGGATAACCATCCTCCCCCACGGTTGAAAAAATGCCTTCTTGACATTTATTTAATATTTCTAGTGCTTCATCCCGCCCTATTTCTTTATCCACTCTTCTCATTTTCATAAATTATTCCGAATACTATATTTTAAATTAAAACAATTATAACTACAAACAATGCGATACTAATGTAGTATTATTAATGTCTACTATTTTTCAAACAAATGAACCATCAATATCCAAAAACAATGATCAGAACCAACAATTATAAAAGCCTAATAAAACTCAAAAGCCATGAAAAACCCTCTTCACAAAGTACTGCAACCATTGAAAAGAACCCAGAATATCAGAGGGGTAAACCTGCCCATAGGGTTAGAATTTCTGCAACTTGTGGTAACAGGCCCCCCGGGTGCAGGAAAATCCTATTACATTAACCAAATTGGTGGTTGGCCCAACGAAGGATATATTGATCTAACCCAAAATGGTTGGTGGAAGTCCCAAAGTTTAACATTTCGCCCCCGTGAAGTTCACCTAGGCATCCCGTTCAAGGGTTTTAAAGAAGCTCTTACAGTATTTGACAAAGAATGGTTAGAATCATCCACCCCTTTGCAACTTGACCTTAAAAGAATAAAGATACCACCTGACCGAGATGGCTTATTTATAACAAACTGGATCGACAGGTATATTTTTGAATTTCTCATACCTAGTTCCAAAACCATCTATGCTCAAAGATCTGGTCGCCAAGAGGAAGGATACTTTCCTGTTGATGATGACCTTTCTGAAGAAATGGTAAAACAGCAACTATATGCTTATCGTGAGGTAGCTCTTTATCTACATAAAGCTGGTGTTCACGTTTATATTCGCGAAGGTCTTGGCAATCCCCCCATGGTTATCATGGAACAGGGTAGCGGAAATGTTCCATTTTGGTCTGTTGAGAAAAAAATTGAGCGCCCCAGCCTTAAAAGTCTAGCTGGCTGGCGACATTTCCTGTTCCGCTCGAAACCGATTAACTGGCTAGATATTAGCGTTAATGAAACAACTATTACAAAACCGGTTCGAATAGCCCACGATGGTCGAGGGTTTCAATTAAAACTTGGCACGCAGATAATATTCTTCCAGCCAGAAATCCCCCTGGGAATCCCCAAAAAGCTGGTTGATAAAAACTGGACTTTTAGCAATACCGTCCACTGCTCCGGTTCAAACAACCCGATTTTTTGCAGACTTATGGTAGGAGAAACAGCTATACTAGGTAAATTAAGCGAAAATTTACAAGATATAGTTCACTTTAACAAATCGGTTGCAGGACGCCACCTAAGTGTCTCAAATGTAAAAGGTGATCTTCTTTTGACACCACTTGATAACACTGGCAAAACGACTGTGACCAAATTAAATGATCTTGACCATAGAGAAAAGCTCAACCCCAGCAGGTATGCTTCATTTATAGCAGTCAGAAAGTTGATCGGTGGCAACATGCAAGAGTTACCTGCTCTTGATGCTCTCGAAAGCCTAAAAACTGTAAACGAAATTTTAGCAAAAGAAGAAAATCGGCCTAAAAATGATCTAGGAAATCCTGGGGCGATCCTTGAATTAAATCAGGAAAGCAACGTTATTGTTGTTGGTGATCTACACGGCATGGTTGATAATTTCTTAAAAATATTAACTGAAAACTGCACTATCAGTAATTTACGAGCCAAAAAATCGATCCTAATTATTTTGGGAGATGCGATCCACTCCGAAACAGTTGGGGAACTTGAAAACATGTCATCCTCTGTTTTATTAATGGACATTATTATTAAACTAAAAGCTGCCTTTCCTGAACAAATCCACTATATACGTGGGAACCATGACAGCTTTGATTCGTCCATAAGTAAAGGTGGAATTTCCCAAGGTATAGTTCATAAAGAATATTTACTCAAAATACGCAGTGAGGAATACATCCAGGCAATGAAAGAGTTTTGGCAACATTGTCCCTACATCGTCACTTCTCCAAACTTTTGTGCTCTACATGCTGGTCCTCCAGTTCGTGAATATTCCAAAGACCAACTTATTAATCTGTATAAACATCCAAAGCTGATCAAAGAAATAACCAGAAACAGGGTCGAGAGGCCGGGTACATTGAAGGGGTACAATAAGAGTGACGTGAAGAGATTTCGCCAAGTATTAGGATTGGCGAAACAATGCGCTGTCATCGTTGGACATACACCACTCGACCCGTTTGCATCAGTATGGCATAAAGCAGGCACAATCAAAAACCATCATATCATATATAGTGGTCACAATCAGGGAACAGCACTTTTTACCAATTCAGGCACTACCATGGTTTCAGTTGGTTACCCCTATGAACCATTAACAAAACTAATTAATAAACTTCGTTAGAGAAGCTTTTTACAACCATATAAAGACCTTGCCTTTAAAATTATATGTCTAAATTTCAGTGTTATTTGCTTGACAGTCTGTATTCGATACAATAAAAGTGAGCAACAATTTTCCATTTATTATTTGAACTAAAGGTAGAAGATGGCATTAATAAAAACAAACTCATTATCTGGGCTACTAAGAGGCTCACCATTCAAACCCATAAAACAGCATATGGATGTGGTATTTTCTTGTATTTGCCAGATACCACCACTCTTTGATGCTTTGTATCGCAAAGATGACAAACAAGTATCAATTTTTGCCGAAAAAATCATAAAACTTGAGACAGATGCTGACGAACTTAAAAATCATTTTCGGCTTAATATGCCAAAATCACTTTTTATGTCCGTTGATCGCAAGGATCTTCTTGCTCTGATAAGCGAGCAGGATCACATTGCAGATACCGTTGAAGAAATAGCCCAACTCCTTCTTTACCGTGATATGACCGTCCCGGAGGAATTAAAAACACTCCTTGATGCTCTCCTAGAAGGAACCATGGAAATTGCATCAGATGCTAAATTGATGATCAAACAAACCAACGATTTAGTTGAAACTGGGTTTGGTAACAAGGAAGCCAAAATAATTTCTGCCCAGATTGCAGGGGTTCGTCGTAGCGAACACAATCTTGATGCAATTCTCCATAGCACTAGACGAACACTGTTTGAAGCAGAGAGTAGCCTTGATCCTGTTAGTGTAATATTTTGGTATCAGATGATTGGTCTTATTGGTGACATTTCAGATAGATCTGAAAATATTGCTGATCGCATCCTATTATTTATGTCTAAGTAACCGAGGAAAACATGGAAATTATTGCCGCACACGGTACAATTTTACTAGTGATTGCAATTGTATTTGGGGTCTATATGACCTGGGGAATCGGTGCCAACGATCTTGCAAACGCCATGGGTACATCTGTGGGAGCAGGAGCAATCACCGTAAAACAAGCTATAGGAATTGCAATTGTTTTTGAATTTGCTGGAGCTGTTATAGCAGGTGGTAATGTAACCAAAACCATCCGAAAAGGAATTATTGACCCCAGTAGCATATCTGCAAGTCCAGAAATTTTAGTTTATGGTATGTTGGCATCGCTTCTTGCCGCTGCCGTATGGCTGATGATTGCCTCTTCTCGAGGCTGGCCAGTGTCCACCACCCATTCTATTATTGGTGCCTTAATAGGATTTGCAGTTGTAGGTATCGGCCCTGATGCTGTTAAGTGGGGGAAAGTAGGAAGTGTTGTGGCTAGCTGGGTTGTATCCCCAATTATTGGTGGTACCATTGCTTTTATCCTTGTCATGAGCACCAGAAAACTGATTTTTGACACCGATAACCCTCTAAAGAATGCAAAGAGATACGCCCCTTTTTACGTCTTCCTCGTAGGCTTTATCATTTCATTGGTAACTCTTTTTAAAGGCTTAAAACATCTTAATATCGAATTAACCGGTGGAGAAAGTCTCTTCTATGCCTTTCTCTTTGGTTGTGCTACTGCTTTTTTGGGCTGGTTATTCACCAAAAACATAAAAGAAGACCATAATGCTAACCGTGAATTTAGTTACGCCAGTGTAGAAAAAGTTTTTACACCAATGATGCTTTTCACCGCTTGCTCCATGGCCTTTGCCCATGGATCCAACGACGTTGCAAATGGTATCGGACCCCTTGCGGCTGTCTACAGCATTATCAGTTCAGGTGGTGAAGTTATGCAGGAATCACGGCTACCTACTTGGATTCTTCTTCTAGGTGGTGGTGGTATCGTACTGGGACTTGTAACCCTTGGCTACAGGGTTATGCTAACCGTTGGTAAAAAAATTACAGAACTTACTCCATCTCGTGGATTTTGTGCTGAACTTGCAGCTGCAATTACCGTTGTAATTGCCTCACGAACTGGTCTTCCTGTTTCAACCACCCATATTTTAGTTGGAGCAGTTCTAGGAGTTGGCCTGGCAAGAGGGGTTGGCGCCTTAGATTTAAGAGTAGTCTTAAATATCGTTATCTCTTGGTTTGTAACCTTACCAGCGGGTGCATTTATGGCAATGCTCTTCTTTTTCACGCTGAAAGGTATATTTAGCTAAAGGAAGATAATTAAGAAGCATACAGAAAGAACATAAAAAAAGGGCTGTCTCTTAAATGAAGCAGCCCTTTTTTTATGTTCTCCTGAATTCCTATGATAAGTGCATAACTTCGTAAAAGTCAGCTACGACAAGGAACTTGAACTAATCTTCTAATTTATCGAGGGTACCCTGAAGCGTAGACTTCGGAAATTTCTTTTGCCAAGCCCTACCGTTCTTTTGCAAGAGATCTGAACTAAAACACCAATGGGCGATTACGGTAGTATTTCCATAATTCAATGGAACTAGTGAATATAACTTGCAAGACAGGTTTTGATACTGTTGACAATTTAAACAGCAGACCTAAAGAGCGTTAGGGGTTCAAAAAACATCTGATTATTTTCAGATAGCTACTGAAATAAATGTTAGAAAATAATGAGTCTTGTACTTATGACTTGAATTCAACAAAATCTATTTTAAAATTCAAACCTCTTCAAGAAAGACTGCTAAATTAATCTTCTAAGATTTCAGTTATTACCGTTATCTGAGCTTTACTCTCTTTCTTAAACTCAGAGGGTGTCGACTCTATTGCCAAAGCCTGCCTAAAGTTAAACTTTGCTAGCTTAAACTTGCCCCGATAAAGATTGTACTTACCTAAGTAATATGATGCTGTGCCAGGCCTACCCTTCGCGCTAGAAATCCTTCCTAGCTCGTAATAAGCCTTGGAGTATTCTGGAATATCATAAAGGACGCTTTTATAAAAAGTTTCAGCTTTTGTGAACTTCCCTTTCATAGACATTAGCCGACCAAGATTAAATGTTACAAACAAATCTTTCGGGTTTTTTCTGTGTACATAATTCAAGTCTTCACTTGCCTCATATAAGCGACCAGCTTCCAAATTAAAATAACCTCTATCAGCTCTTAAAATAAGTTTATCTGGGAAATCTTGCATCACTTGCTCAAGATATTCGAATGCTCTCTTGAAGTCATTCTCGTTTAGACTAACTAGGGCTAAACCGTATCTCGCCATTTTTTTCTGAAATTCTGTTGATCGATCTGAGTTCAATTGGCTTACCAATAAATCTCTGAAAGAATTGTTATTTTTGACCTGCGACATAATACGATACTTAAACCGAAAAAAATTAAATTCATCCCTTTTAGCTATCGGTCTTAATCCACCATTTTGCTTTTCCATATAGATAAGGGATTCAACATAATCCAAACGATATTCAGGATTTGGGTGGGTAATAAGGTATTGAGGCGGTGCGTCACTACGATACCGTGCAACTCTACGCATGGTGTTTAACATTTTAATTTGACCAACTGGGTCACGGTTCAATTCGCGCATCCAATCATAAGCAAGCAGGTCAGCCTCTTCTTCATGCATACGACTATAACTCAAAGCAATACTTTGTCCTGTAGCAACTGCAGCAATAATAAGAGCCGGGGCCAAGGCGCCACCAGACAAAATCCCAGCTAAAGCCAAGCCAGCTGTAGCAAGCATACCAACCTTGCTTTTATCTGCTCTTGCTGAAATATGTCTTTTCACTGAATGACCGATTTCATGCGCTAGAACAGACACCAATTCGTCTTCGGAGTTCATGGAACTGATCAAACCAGAGTAGAAAAAGATTAGACCTGAAGGAGCTGAAAACGCATTAAATTGGTCACTTGCCACCACAAAAAAATGAAATTGAAACATATTAGCTGCTGGACCTGCAACTCCCAGAACCTCCTGTCCCAAGTCATTTAAATATTGATAAATATCTGGGTCATCAACCAGAGAAAAATATCCACCAGCACTGTAGATTAGTTGCTTTCCTATTTTTTTTTCTTCCTTCACACTAAGGGCATAGCCGGAATGTATATTACAGGAGAAAATAAAGGTAAATGTTACAAGAAAAACTATGAAGTTTCGGAAACTAGCTTTGAAAAAAAGCAACAAAGCGAGCCATACCTTCTTTAGTTGAAACGATTGGGGCATAACCAAGATCCTTTTCAGCGTTCTTGATAGAAAAATAATGAGATTTAGCTAATTGTTCAGCGACAAATCTTGTCATGGGAGGCTCACTCTTAGTAGGAATAATTTTATAAATCCCCTCTAATAACGCACCTACATAATAAGCTTTTTTATATGATATTTGTTTTTCAAGTTTAGCCACATTAAGCATTTCGAATAACTCATTTAGCCAGCCCCATAAGTTAACAGGCTCACCCTGGCTAACAAAATAAGCTTTTCCCGCCGCTGTCTTTTTTCCAACCAAATTGTAAGCCGCTAACAAATGGGCATGGGCAACATTGTCAATATAAGAGATATCAACTAAATTTTCAGCACTACCTACTATTTTTAATTTATTATTTTCTCGGGCAGCAACCAATCGCGGGATTAAATGTGGATCATTTGGTCCCCATACAAGATGAGGACGAATTGCACAGGTTGAAAGTTCATCATCGTTTGCGGCAAGCATTTCTTGTTCGGCAAGAACCTTGCTTTTTGCATAATTACAGAGAAATGATTTTGGATAAGGAAGACTTTCATCCTCGCCCTTCAATTCATTTCTATCAAAAACGACCGATGGAGTAGAGGTATAAACCAGAGATGAGACTTGACCTCGGCAGGCCTTAATAATGGATCTAGTACCTAACACATTAGTATTATAATAATTTTTCCATGGTCCCCAAATACCTGCTAAGGCGGCCACGTGAAAAACGATATCAACACCAGAGGTCACTTTTCTCATGGCTGCTTCATCACATATATTACAACTAATAGTTTCTACGCCAAGCTTTTCTAAGTCGGGATAAGAACCTCTTCCTACCACTCGACATTCAACTCCTGCCTGGAGAAGCTGTTCGACAATCTTTCTGCCTACAAAACCATTACCGCCTGTAATTAGAGCCTTTTTTAGTTGCATTTTCCCTCAGCCCAAACAGCTAATTTTTCACGAAATATTTTTGCATTATGCCGTATATCAACAGGAAAAGATGGGTGAATTAAAAAATCTTTCACATCTTTAGTTACATTGCTTTTAATGGCCATATCCCGCGCTTCTTCTAGAAGATCTGCATCGCTAATACCAGCTTGTTTTTCTTTTTCGATAATTATAACTGGTCGTTTAACCTTTTTATTTCCAATTCCTACCAAGGCTGAACGAAAAACATCCTTATGTTCATTTATAATCGCCTCACATGGAATAGAAAAAAGTGTGCCAACTTCGGTTATTACACGGTGCGCTCGTCTACCACAAAACCAAAGCCGCCCTTCGTCATCTAAATATGCCGTATCACCCATTCTATGCCAAAATCGATCATTTTTGATATCTGCTATCTTGGCAAGAACAGTTTCTTCTTCGTTGTTATCATAAGCTCTTGAAACAACATTACCAGTAACAATGATTTCTCCAATCTCACCTATAACTAACTCTGTAACATCTTCAATTGAGTAAATAGGGGTATCCGATATTTCAATGACTTTTATTTCAATTCCCGGAAGAGCCCTACCAACACAAGTGCCTTCACCTTTTCTGGATTCATCCCAGGTTTTATTGATGACCTCGTCAGCTTCAATTGAAACAATTGGCAGGCTCTCGGTTGCCCCATAAGGGGTGAATATTTTAGCGTTTTTCCCAAGAATCTTCTGAGTCCTAGCAAGCAACTCGCCAGACACAGGCGCCCCAGCCATTAGAACCTTGTTTAAACTTTCTAGAACAATATTGTTGCGCTCACAATGTTTACTAATCACGTTCCAGATTGCAGGCGACCCAAAAGAGTATGTAACACCATATTTTTTTATTGAACTGATATATTTTTCAGGATTAACAAGAGCTGGTTTTGTTGGATCCATATCAGGAATTACCGCACAAGCTCCTAGAGATGTGGAAAAAAGGGCGAATAATGGAAAGGCTGGTTGGTCAATATCACCTGGCTTAATACCATAGTAGTCACCCACATGTTCTCGTTGAGCGGCAAATAAATCATGCTCATACCTCACGCCCTTGGGGGGACCAGTGGAACCAGTAGTGAAAATAATGGCAGCTAAATCATCCTTTCTAGGTTGATAAACAGGATAAGGTGTCTTTGATTTAGTACCAGCAGATCTAATATCGACTCCTAAAAGGCCTAAAGAACTACCACAGGTGAACCACAAATTTAGAGATGAAAAATCTTTCTTAAAAATCTTAGCGAAAATAATTCCTTTAGGAATTGCCACTAATACCTTGGGTTTAACCCTTGCAATACAACGCAGAAGATTTTTATAACCCATTCCTGGATCAATCAAAATA
Organism: Desulfotalea sp.; assembly: GCA_051531995.1. Taxonomy (GTDB): domain Bacteria; phylum Desulfobacterota; class Desulfobulbia; order Desulfobulbales; family Desulfocapsaceae; genus Desulfotalea. The sequence continues at coordinate 281,303 of JAOPTU010000004.1, read as the reverse complement.
ACAGGAGCGCCAATTTTGAACAACGCAAAGGTTAGACAGATAAAATCAGCCGAAGGTTTCACCATTAGCATGACTCTATCGCCAGGTTTAACGCCTTTTTGACTAAAGTAATGCGCGTAGCTATCGGATAACCTATTTAGTTCAGAAAAAGACAGAGTCTTCCCACTTGCTGCCTCAATAAGTCCTGGTTTATCACCATATTTCGCAGCTACATCTTGTAAGGTGTTTGCTATATTCATCTTATAAATTATTATTTGTCTTAATTAGCAAAGAATGCCTCAAGTCGTGGAGCGATATCATCCCATTCATCTTCTAAAATATAGTGTCCACCGTTTTTGTAATACACTTTCTCAGCTTTTGGTAAACGCTTAGTCCATTCATTATAGAAATTATCATTGAAACAAAAATCTTTACCGCCCCACAAAATCATACTTGGAGTTTCTCTCTTGGAAATTTCACCTAACCCTTTTTCCACTTCAAGCAAAGTATCATAACTTCTGTGGGCTGGGCTCATGGGTATATCACGAACAAAATTATAAACTGCCACTCGATCATGCCAATTTGAATAGGGGGCCAAGTAAGAAGCTTTCACTTCTTTAGAAAGAGGTTTAGACACAGCCATAAAAGTTGCTGGCCCGGCAAAACCGTTTAAACCACGCACTAAAAGTTCACCAATAATTGGCCAGCGACAAACGCTAATTCTCAAAGGCATATGCTTAGAGGGGAAGGCTCCTGTATTTAAGACCACAAGCTTTTCAATAGATTTAGGTGAAAATGCGGCACACCCAATTCCAATTGCTCCTCCCCAATCATGGACAATTAGTGAATATTTTCCAACGTTAAGAGTATCTAGTAAGCTCTTTAGGTTTTTACGGTGATTATCAAGAGTATATTGGTAGTTTTGTGGTTTATCAGAGTAACCACAGCCCATATGATCGATGGCGATAACCCGATTAGTTTTACTTAAAAGTGAAATTACCCTTCTATAATAGTATGACCAAGTTGGATTGCCATGAACTAGGACAATAACAGCACCTTCTCCTTCATCAATATAATGGATTTTATGCTTATCTATCTGGAGGAAGTTGGATTTAAATTGATAATCTTCTAGCACTTTTGCTCACTCTTTTTTGTTAAATTTTCAATGTTAGATATGATGAGTCAAACAATGTATACTGCCACAACGATCAGTGTCAATAAAAGATAAAAATATCTTTGGTTAAATCCCACTCTAGTGTATCTTCTGAAATTTGGCTGTATTGAATTTTAATAAAGTAGTTTTGAAATTTAAAATAAATCTAAAATTGATTAATAAAAGCAATTAAATACATCATGACTAACAAAGAAATAATCAAACGTATATATAGTGAAATTAGCAAATATCGTTTTGCCCTTATAATTTCCATGTTTTGCATGGCAATGGTTGCAGGATTCACTGGTATTCAAGCGTATATGGTAAAAGATCTTCTTGATAAAATATTTATGGAGAAAAACTTATTTTACCTAAAACTCCTACCGGTTGCTGTCATCATTGTGTTTTTTGTAAAAAGTCTTTTTTACTATACTTATTCAGTTTTATTAGAGAAAGTTGGACAATCTGTAATTAGAGATTTGAGAATTAGTATCTTTGCTCATATTCACCGGCAACCCCTAGCATTTTTCCACGACATGCCCACAGGCACACTAATTTCGAGGGTTTTAAACGATGTCACTCTTATGCAACAGGCTGTATCCACTGTTATCGTACAAATATTAAGGGACGGTTTGCAGGTAATTATTCTGCTTGGTGTCGTTTTTTATATGAACTGGCGACTTGCCTTAATCACTTTTTTCGTTTTACCACTTGCCAGCATACCAATTATAAAATTTGCCAAGGTTTTCAGACGATTAAGCACCAGTAGCCAGGAAGAGACAGCTGGCGTTTCCAATATTCTTCATGAAACAATCGCAGGAAGCAGGATCGTCAAAGCATTTTGTAAAGAAGATTACGAGGTAAAAAGATTTCACAACCAAATTTTTAAACTTTTTGCAATCACCATGAAAGATGCCATTTACCGTGCGATTCAGCACCCGATGATGGAACTAATTGGTGGTGTCGCGGTCGCTGGTGTAATTTGGGTCGGTGGCCGTGAAGTTATAGAAGGTGGGTCAACACCTGGCACTTTTTTCGCCTTTGTCACAGCTATGGCAGCTGCCTACGATCCAATTAAAAGGGTTAGTCAAATAAACTCCACTCTACAACAAGGTTTCGCCTCTGCTGAACGTGTTTTTGCAATCTTAGATATTGTCCCAGCAATTGAAGACAAAGAAGAAGCGAAAGAGCTAGCTCCTTTTAAAAAGCAGATTGAATTTAGAAATGTCACCTACAAATATGGTGAAGAAGAGGTTTTATCAAATATCAATCTCACTGTGCCTGCAGGGCAAGCACTTGCCATTGTCGGGCCTAGTGGCGGTGGAAAAACTACCCTCACCAACCTTGTTCCTCGTTTTCTCGATTTAAAAGAAGGTGGCATCATAATAGATGGTGTTGATATTCGCGATATAACCATGAAATCTCTTCGCGAACAGATCGCCATGGTTACCCAAGACACCATCTTATTTAACGATAGCATTAAAAACAATATTGCCTATGGCCGTGACAATAGTAGTGCTGAAGAGATAAGGATGGCCGCTAAAGCCGCCCATGCCCTGGACTTCATAGAGGATTTGCCAAATGGTTTTGAGACAATGATTGGCGAAGGTGGAGCAAAACTTTCCGGAGGACAGCGACAAAGATTATCTATCGCCAGAGCACTACTTGCCGATACACCAATTTTAATTCTAGACGAGGCAACTTCAGCCCTTGATACAGAATCTGAAAGAGAAGTGCAAAAAGCCTTAGAAAACTTGATGAAAAATCGTACCACCTTTGTCATTGCCCATAGATTATCAACTATCAAAAATGCTGATAGAATTATTGTAGTAAAAAAAGGATGTATCGTCGAAGAAGGAACTCACGACAATTTACTAGAAAAGAAAGGTATCTACCAATCTCTTTACAATATGCAACTATAGGTAACATTAAAGGCTAGTTCGCCCAACTTCTTCGTTGAACTTAAATTTTATCCTCGGAGATAAGCGAACAAAGTGAAACTTCGATATCGCTTATGTGCTGGCGTTAATTGTTTGCGTCCGCCTCGAACTTGAACGATTTTTCTACTTTTCCAAGATCCCTTAATACTACACACAATTTGTTAATTGAAAAAGCTAAGAAATACTAGGTAAGGCAACGGTAGCAACTGTGCCCTTGCCTAGTTCGCTTTTTAAAGAAAGCCTGCCACCATGCTCTTCAATTATTTTCGCACTAATGGAAAGCCCTAAGCCTGTACCATCTGATTTAGTTGTAAAATATGGATCAAAAACCTTCTCTAGTAATTCTTTAGATAATCCAGGTCCATTATCCACAATATCAATTGTTATCTCTTCACCAACAGATAAGTTCAGATTTATAACCCCTTTACCTACCAAAGCCTGCATACTGTTTAATAACAAATTCAAGAATACCTGATTAAGTTTATCGCTATGACCAAGAACAAAAATTTTACTTTCAGGTAAAGATATGTCTAGATCTAAACCTAACTCTTTGGCATCGAAAGAGACTAAATCTAAAACCTTATGTAATACTTCCTGGATACAGACCTGATCTGAATATTCTTCAATAGGTTTAGCAAAATCTAAAAGTTCTGTTATCCCTCTATTAAGGCGATCAACTTCATCTACTAAAACCTGTGCAGTTTGTTTTTCTTCTGAATCATCTGAAAACTTTGTTTGTAACAATACGCCCAAGCCCTTAATGGAACTCAGTGGATTTCTTAGTTCATGAGCCACTCCTGCCGCCATCTTACCTAGTGAGGCTAAGCGTGCATTTTTCTGCAAGTCATCCTGCAGATCTCGTTGTTGAGTTACATCTTCTAGAACAACAACATAGCCATTCTGTACATCGTTTTGTTCCTCAACTTCCACAAACCTAATAAGAATAATTTTTTTCTTCTCATTTTTGCTTTGTAGTTCAACCTCTTGTTGAATATCAAAACAAATCTTTTCTGATAAAGAAAAAATTTCCTGCCAAATCATGGTACCTTTGCTACCAATTGAAATTTTTTGACTGCTAATCGCGACAAGAATATCAGTTGCAACCTTATTCAATAATTGCACAGAACCAGAACCATCAACACCAATAAGACCAACGGGCAAAGAACTAACGATAGATTTATTAAATGAGCTCATGCTAGCAAGTTGGTCTTGGGATTTCTTAAACCCTCTGAGGGTTAGCACTGAGGTCCAGCCACCAAGGGCAACAAGAATGAATACAACAAAAAGGATTGTGACCTGTTTTTTCTGATCACTAAAACTACTATTAAACTCATCTAAGTTTAATTTATAAATTAGATAATAATGTGCTGAAGGAGGACTATCGAAGACATCACCTGCCGTTGTCTTCTTACTATGATGCATACCCATCATTCTTCTAGATGACCTATCACCCATTTTCAACCGAGAGATAACTGTAAAAAAACGAGAATGCTCACCTGCTAAATCTCTCTTGCTAAAGATAAATTTCCTGTTTTCTTTACTAAGAACTGATTTCAATAACTTTAAATCATTTTCACTTATTCGACTTGGTAATTTGCCTCCAGAAACACCTGTCACCACCTTCCCTGATTCATCACTTAAAAGTAGTGCTTCAACCCCAGCTTGTTCCCCTGCCTGCTCTATGGCTTGCTGGATAACTTCTTTTAACGTAAATTGCTCTTGGTTACGCCGATTATTTCGGATTGTTTTTTTTACTATCGAATAAATATTTCTTTCTACAGCTTCAGCCTGCTGTAAAAGAGCAGCCTGCACCAAGACCTGCTCACGGGAATAACTTTGAAACATCAATGCTGCAATAATTATAGCTAAAAGCGTACAGGCCACTGTGAAAATCAAAGGTGAAGAATTTAGTAATTTGTTTTTCATGATGACCTAAATTAATTGTTTATGCTGAATTAGTATAATAATTGTTCAGCTAATTAGAGAAAATCTTTCGTAAAATTACTTTACTAATTAAGTACGTTGGAATAAGTCCTACTTTCCCCATAGCACCAGAGGCCAAGGTCTCCCCCGTCATCAGAGGGTTATCTGAGGCATAATAAATATACCTGACATGAATGTCTTTAGATAAGAATTTACGGATAATTCCACCACCTATGGCTCTCTGATAATGACCACCCTCCATCTCAAGACCAACAAAGCCCCAGCTTGAATTAAACAATCGCTCTAAGATTGAACTATTCTGCAAAGAGGTCCCAAGTACCGTTAGCATAGAACCTGTACAAACAGAGATGCTATCAGGTTTTTCTGCAAAATCTTCCTCTGTAACATCATTCTGGACAGAATAGTTATCTGGAGTACCTTCAAGGACATGGGCATTGGCCAGCATAATATCGCCCTTTTTCCCAGCTAAAATACCGGCCTTACCCATCACAGAAAAAGAAGCTATTTGTTTGGAAAAATATGGGTAAATGCTATTATCACGTAATAATTCATCCAGTATCTTAAATGCTTGGGTGCCAAAAGCATAGTCGATGACAATTATGACTGGAGCTTCACCTTCATCATAACTCTTTTTTATTGATAAATGATTTAACTGGGCATTGGTCAGTCTATTAACATCAAAGATTTGAGCATCTATATTAGAACCTGAATCATCTGTCAAAAAGACACAGCCATGTTCTTTTGCATACTGGGTCAACTCGTCAGGGTAAGATTGAACCTCTCCTATCATGTCAACTTCATTTTGAACATCTACCCCTTTAGTTTTCAAAAACTCATAACCATAAAGCAAATTACTAAAAGAGTGTAAATTCGCACTGACAAGATGGATCGGTCTATCCTTTAAACCTTCACTAACAACTCTATTTTTCAAAGAAATTGCCCACTGTTGGGCATACTGTTGATCAATGATCATATCATACAAAGCAGGGGTGTAGATCATTTTAAAACGTCTGCCAGATTGACCATGTGCTTCCTGTGCCAGTAGGCCCATATTATATATTATAGAAAACAGACTGCCGTTGGCGTCTTGCTCTAAGCGAGATTTTTCAAAATGATCAAAAGTTGCCCTAGTTGAAGCAAAACTACGACCCAAGAACTTTGATAAACTCCAAACCGCCTGATCAAGTTCTTTTCCGTCTGGCATTTCTTCAAGACCAGCTACTCTTTTAATCTCTTGCCATTCCCCGCCCATACCAGTGTTATGTGCAAAGATATGTTCACGTATTTTATCAGCTTCATTTAATAAAAATACTACATGGGTTAAAATATCGTAAAGTTCACTTTCACCTCTGGTAATAATAAAACACAATTCATCATCAGCCACGGCATAAGACAACCTTCTTCTTTTCAATGGGACAAGCTTTTCAAATGATGCACCGTCAAAATCTTCAAGCGTTGTCATAACAATTTTAATACATTTTTCTATACCCTTAGGAAGCCTGTTGATCACATATTCCAAGCCACCTAACTCTATCTTTCTAGGGTCATTCATCGTGCCAAATATTTCCGGATTAATCTCTTTAAGCACCGATGTCAATTTTTTACCATTATCACCATACGGTTCGAAATACCCAGCTACAAGCATCGCATCAGCAATGGTTTTAAAGGTGGCTATGGCTTTGCGTGCACTCTGGGCCTTGGTCAGAAATTCATCCACATTAGACTCCATCTACAAAAAATAATTGGTTCACGAATACGAAAATAAAGAATCTAATATATCTTTACAGAAACTTACTCAAAGCCTCAATAAGCTCATCTCTACCCTTCCCAGTTTTTGCAGAAAATAAGACTCGATCAGATTTTTTTATGCCATGCCCTGCATCTAGAATTGAGGCATTCTTTTGACACTGATTAACAGACAGCTTATCTGTTTTAGTATAAACAGCAATTGTGCGAATATTATTATCTTTCAACCAATCTAGTAGCTGTCTATCCAATTGCTTTGGTTCGTGTCTAATATCAACAATCACTACCACACAGCGCAACTGCAGGCGTTTCAATATGTAGCCGCTAATTAAATCCTGCCAGTGATCTTGCATCTTCTTTGAGACCTTTGCAAAACCATATCCTGGTAAATCAACTAGCATAAAATCTTCAGCTACTTGAAAAAAATTCAACCCTTGGGTCTTCCCTGGCTTACCACTGATTTTAACCATTCCTTTACGCTGAATAAGAGTATTCATCAGAGATGATTTTCCAACATTAGACCTACCCGCAAAAGCAAATTCCGGCAAAACTGAACCTGGTAATTGGCCTAAATCATGTACACTTAACAAAAAATCTATTTTAGAAAAATTCACGTTTTCTTTCCTTTTAGCAAAAAAATAGGGGATAAAAGCTTAAAGCTCTTATCCCCTTATACACTATACAGATACAGGTGCCAATTGACTCCTGCATTTTAAATTTAACTGAAGGTGCTAGAAATATTTAAATAACTTTATTAAGAGCGTATTCAATAATACCCTCTGCACCAATTTTATTCAATTTTGGGACAAGCTCACGAACAACATCTTTAGAAACAACAATCTCTACAGATGTCCAAGTTTTATCATTAAGAGCAGCCACAGTAGGAGAATTTACTGATGGCAAAATTGCAAGAATTTCATCTAATTTCACTATGGGTACATTCATTTTCAAACCCACAATTCGATCAGCTCTAAGGGCACCTTGAAGCAGAAGACACATGTTCTCAATTTTCTCACGCTTCCAAGGGTTTTCCCACGCTTTCTTATTAGCTATAAATTGAGTGTTAGATTCCATTAACTCATAAATAATCCTAAGACCATGGGCACGAATGGTATTTTCAGTTTCAGTTACCTCTACCACAGCATCAGCAAGTCCTGCTACAACCTTAGCCTCGGTAGCTCCCCAGGAAAATTCTATTTCTACATCAATGCCTTTTTCTTTAAAAAATCTTTCGGTTACACCACAGAGCTCAGTGCTAATTTTCTTACCTTGAAGATCTTCGATACATTTAATTTCTGAGTCACCTGCAACAGCAATAACCCAGCGAGTTGGGCGATTACTTACTTTTGAATAAACAAGGTCACTAACTACAACAATGTCAGACTCATTCTCAATAGTCCAATCTTTACCAGTAATACCGGCATCTAGCATACCACTTTCAACATAGCGTGACATTTCCTGGGGACGACAAATAGAACAGTCTAGCTCTTCATCATCAATCTTAGGAAAGTAATTACGAGCTGCTGGCTTAATCAACCACCCAGCTTTTTCAAAAAGGTTTATAGTAGCGTTCTCAAGACTTCCTTTGGGAAGACCTAGTTTTAATTGCTCCATGATATTTCTCCGATTCTTTAAATCTATTTAGATATATTTATTAGTATATGAAATTATTTTTTGCCATAAACTTCATTAGGGTCAAACAGTGGTTCGCCTTCAACAATTAGCTCTTCCCCTGCAACCCTACGATAAAAACAAGAACGATGGCCTGTATGGCAGGCCGCCTCACCAATTTGATGGACCTTAAACACTACCGTGTCACTATCGCAATCCACAAAAATATCGCGGATCTCTTGGATATTTCCAGAAGACTCCCCTTTTAGCCATAGGGTATTTCTAGATCTACTCCAGTAATGTGCTTTGCCAGTCTCAATAGTTTTTTCCCAAGCAAGTTTATTAATATATGCTAGCATCAACACATCGCCACTAGCACTATCCTGAACTACTGCAGGCAATAATCCATCGTCAGATTTTGCGAAATTTAACTCGATCATGGTGTTCCTTGTAATACTTTCGTGATATCTCGCTAACCATAAGCAAGACGTGAAACTCTCTAAAAAACAGAGTGAACCGCAGAATATACGGTAGCATCACAACTATGTCAAGAAAACGGCCCAAATTATCATAAAACAGCAAACTTTCCTCCAAAACCTGAGGGTTTTGGCTAACATTAACGCTAATCTCTTTATCTAAAACATTGGCTTCTGCAATATATTTTTAAAATTTTGAAAAACACTGAAAAAGAGATATTGATTAGTTTAATTATTCAATGATAGAGATGTGGGAGATTTACCCAAATGAAAAATTTTAATTGCTGATGTTGAGGAGAACATAGATATTATCTACCGAGACTAGTGTCTTTGGAAATTTCATATTCAAACTTCTACATGCCAACTGCCAAAATCTACCAAAAAATTACCTTAAAAAAATGAATGCTTAATCTTACAAGATATTTAGTTGTTCGATCCCTGGCAAATTCAACAAAAAGTTAGACGAAGTAGCCATTTCCCAAAACTCACTCACATTCACAGGTAATCCAAATTTGATTTCTCCAAACTTAAAACACTATCTCACCTTCTAAGCTTCTTCTCATCTGCTTGTATAATTCTATGTCATTTGCGAGATACGACAACAAATACATCTTCAGCTCCTCACATATTTGGTCAATAAACGTTTGTAATATTGAGATACCATTATTTTTTTTAAATTATTTTCAAAAGCCAACTTGTAATAATTTTGCTCAATATTATACTTTTGTTCATCAAAATATAAGTAAAGACAAAAGATACTTTCAACAATCTACAATAATAAGAGGAATAAAAATGAGCGAATTGCAAGATGGAACAGTAGTTTTAGTTAGCTATATTGGTAAGATAGACAATGGAGATGTTTTCAAAACTACCTCTCCAGAGGAACCAGTTAAAGCGATAATTGGAGATAGTGAACTCCCCCCTACACTTGAGGAAGCTGTAAAAAAGATGAGTGTGGGCGAAACAGTTAAAGTAAGGGTTCCACCCGAAGAAGGTTACGGACCTCGGCAAAAGCTACTCACCCAAGAAATAGGAAATAAAGAGTTCATTGAGAAAATAAATCCAAAACCTGGGATGATCATAAACCTCAATGCGAAAAAGGAGGGTATTGAAGAGCCTGTACCTGTGCCAGCAACTGTCATAGAGGTGAAAGAAGATGTTGTTGTTGTCGACTACAATCACCCTCTTGCTGGGCACCATTTAACCTACGAGCTTACGCTAGAATCTGTTGAGTAAGCCCCCTTCTCAACAAGATCAACACTACATCCCCTCAATCATTTTCCATTTTTTAATAATAGCCAGAATACTGATAATGCAAAAAAATGATTGAGGGATTATTGATTTTTTATATCGATCGCAAACTATACTAAATCAGTTCCACAAAAACTTGGCTCCCAAGAAGTAAGTATAAAATTGAAATACTCACACTTAGACCCTGCTCAAAAACCAAGAACACTTCCAGTCACTAGGATCACTGGTATCTTAATAAAAACCCCTGTCACCCACAGAACAAAAGAGTAGTAAACAAGTACAAGATACCTCTCAATCAAGGTCGGTGAAGTAAAGAAGCAGACTATCATAAAACTTCAGGTCTCTCTAGAACAGCAACAGCTAAATATTGTATTTTATAGCACCGATATAGATAATAATATTGTATATTCTGAAATAATTATATAAACTTAATTTACTCTTATTTAATCTTGGATTTAGGTTAGTTATTACTAATATTTCTTTCATAATATTTTCTATCCATCAAAATAAGAACACTCGGTCTGATAATAGATTTAAATCTACTACTGAAATAAGATGATTAAATTTCAGAAAAACATGAGACTATGAGCTCGTTTATAGACAGTCAAACATAAAATGGAGCCACTTTATGCACATTGAAGATGATGAGATTTTGCAAGGATTCGTAGAGGAGTCTTTAGAGCATCTTTCTAGTATAGAAAACGACCTACTTACTATTGAAGAGGGAGGTGCTGATATTGATGAAGATTTGGTTAACAAAGTCTTCAGAGCTGCCCACTCAATAAAAGGAGGGGCTGGTTTTATGGGGCTTACTGCCATCCAAGAAATATCTCACGCCTCTGAAAACATTCTCGGTTTAATCAGGAATCAAACTCTTGTCCCTACGCCTGAAATAGTAAACGTACTTCTTATTGCAATGGATCAACTTCAAGCTATGATTGAAGACGTTCATGAAAGTAATAATGTAGACATAACATCCCACGTAAATGACCTAAATAATATTGCAGAAAATAAGCCACCCAAGCAAGAGGAGACTCCTGCAACAGAAGAAATTGATGCTGACGATCCAGCAATTGAAGATCCCGCTGAGATAGAGACAGCGAGCGAAAATATCACTAGTGATTCAACTGAAGACGCAGTAGATGAAATTGTTATAACTGAGCTACCACCAATTGAGGATGACTACATTGATAACACAGCAACAGCTGCTACCTCTGTAGCTCCAGTTCCTGCCAACACAGCAGCCTCTAAACCGAAGAAAGCGAAAACAGCTCCATCAGACACAACGCTAAGGGTTCATGTTAGCCTGCTAGATTCACTGATGACCTCAGCAGGAGAACTAGTTCTCAGCCGCAACCAACTGCTACAAACAATTGTAGCCAAAGATTTCCGTAATGTTGAAGCCGTTGGACAAAGACTAGATCTTATTACCTCTGAGTTGCAAGAAGCAATTATGCTTACTCGCATGCAACCAATTGGTAATGTTTTCAGTAAATTCCCAAGAGTTGTTCGTGATTTATCCAAGCAACTTGGCAAAACCATTGAACTAAAAATTATTGGCAAGGAAGTTGAATTAGATAAAACTATTATTGAGGCTATTAACGATCCCCTCACTCACCTTGTCCGAAACTCAGTCGACCATGGTATCGAACTTGGAGCTACTAGAAAGGCAGCAGGTAAAACTGAAGATGGATTAGTAGTCCTTAAAGCTTACCACGAGGCCGGTCAGGTTTGTATTGAGATTAGTGATGACGGCAAAGGTTTAGATGGTGAAGCCTTAGCGGCTAGTGCAGTCAACAAAGGATTGCTTACTCTTGAACAGACTCAAGTAATGTCTGACAAAGAGAAAATATACCTGATTTTCATGCCAGGTTTTTCAACCGCTGCCGAAGTGACAGATGTATCTGGGCGTGGAGTTGGTATGGATGTAGTTAAAACTAACCTAGATAAGTTAGGTGGTAATGTCGATATTATTTCCGAAATTGGTCAAGGAACTACAATATCAATCAAACTTCCACTAACTCTTGCTATTATACCTTGTCAAATAATCGATGTATCCAGTGAGAGATATGCTATTCCTCAAGTAAACCTTGAAGAACTATTAAGAATTCCTGCCTCTCAAGTAAAAGAAAGAATTGAGCGTGTCGGTGATGCGGAGGTTGTCAGATTACGCGGTAACTTGCTCCCTCTTATCCGACTAGCTGATGTTATCGGCCTTGAAAGACAATTCTGGGATCCTGAATCTAAGCAGTACATGGATGACAAAAGAGAAAATATCGCTGACAGACGGGGTTTAAGTGATGGACTATCGCCCCTAGACAATGAAACACAGGATAATGACAAATCTCCAACTAGGTCAGTAATTGATCGAAGAGGCGCTACAGCAAGTGCTTTAAATATTGTTGTCGTTTCCTCTGGTTCGATGAAATACGGTTTAATCGTTGATAAGTTACAAGACTCTGAAGAAATTGTCATTAAGCCGCTTGGTGTACATTTACAACATTGTAAAGCATACGCCGGAGCAACCATCATGGGTGATGGACGAATCGCTCTTATTCTCGATGTAGGTAACATTGCAAGAATGGCCGACCTCACCTCCCTCGAGGGTTCACAAAGGGCAGCAGAAGTTGCAAAAGCAGCGGAAGATGAAATGAGAGCCCACAAAGACAGACAATCTCTTCTCGTTTTCCGTAACTCTGCAAATGAGCAGTTCGCTATACCACTCAATCAAGTTGAGCGTATTGAAAAAATTAAGCGTTCTGATATTGAAGAAATGGGACAGCACCGCACCATGCAGTACCGTGGTGGCAGCTTAACTCTCATCAAGGTGGATGATGTCGCGGTGGTGGCTCCATTAGCCGACCAAGATGACTTGCTGGTGATAGTATTTAACATCGCCAACACCACAGTTGGATTATTAGCTATTGGACCAATTGATGCTTTGGAAATAACTGTTGACATCGACGAAAAAACATTACAACAAAACGGTATTATGGGTTCCACAATCATCAACGATCATACGACCCTTTTGGTCAATGTGTTTGAAATGGTACAGACCCTATTTCCTGACTGGTATGAAGAACAGCCTATTGTACATGTCGATATAGAAGAGGATGAGGAGGCACCTACAGTGTTAATCGCTGAAGATTCCAAATTTTTCCGTAACCAAGTTAAAGGGTATATGACCGAGGCTGGCTACCAAGTTATTGAGGGCGAAGACGGGGTTGAGGCTCTTCAGCACCTTGAAGATCATTTTGATGATATCTCAATACTTGTAACTGATATTGAGATGCCCAACATGAATGGCTTCCAATTAACTGAACAAATTAGGAAAAATCCTAGGTTCCAGGGATTGCCAATCATCGCTCTTACCACCTTAGCATCCGATGAAGATAAAGCTAAGGGAAAATCTGTTGGTATAGATGAATACCATATTAAATTGGATAAAGAGAAACTCATGGCTTGTGTCCATGACTATATGAAAAGATTACATTAATTTTAAATAGTGGAAAACACCATGAGCGAATTAGATCGAAGAAAAGATTCAGTAGAGCTTGCAACTTTTTATATAGGCAACGCTCTCTGTGGCATGGACATCTTAAAAGTCCAAGAAATAAATAAGCTTACCCAGATGACTAAAGTACCCAAAGCTCCTGATTATGTACTAGGTATTTTAAATCTACGTGGTCAAATTGTCACCATAATAGATCTAGGTAAAAAACTTGGTCTTGGTGACACTAACATGAGGCAAGACCCGAGAAATATAATCGTTAACTCCCCAAGTGGCCATGTTGGTCTTTTGGTCAACAGAATTAGTGATGTTGTTTCCGCTGAACTTGAGCGAGTGGAAAGAGCCCCTGCAAACATGAGTGGAATCCAGGGCGATTTCTTCACTGGTGTTTACAAAACAAATAACAACCTCATTGGCTTGCTTGATGTGGAAAAAGTTTTAAGTTTCGAAGATTAATATGGCAAATGTTAAAATTTTAGTTGTAGACGATACAATATTGTACCGTAAGATAGTAACAGATATACTTAAGTCTATTCCAGGGGTTACAGTCATAGGTGTTGCTCATAATGGTAAAATAGCATTAGATAAAATCAAAATTCTCAAACCGGATCTTATTACCCTTGACATTGAAATGCCGGTTATGAATGGCATTGAGTTACTTCAGAACCTAACAAAAGTACCGAATGCACCGACCGCTATTATGCTTTCGACACTTACGTCTGAAGGATCAATGATGACAATGAAAGCTCTTGAGCTTGGAGCTTTTGATTTTATCCTTAAACCCCAGGCTAAGAATTCAGCTGAAAACATTAAGGAACTAACTGCTTCAATTAAGAATGTTCTAGCTGCCTACAAAATGATCAACAGGCAACGCCGACCAGCTCTCCCAACAGGAAGAACTAGACCGTTATTGCCAACCAGAAGGCCAACAAGTGCTCCTGTTAAACCAGCGACCAGAGCTACAAGGAAAAATAAATCTGAAATTGTAACTATTGGTGTTTCTACAGGCGGACCCAATGCTCTTGTTTCTGTTGTGTCTCAATTACCAAAAGACTTAGGCGTACCTGTATTAATAGTTCAACATATGCCTCCGATTTTCACGGCTTCACTTGCTGCAAGTCTTGATAAAAAATCGCAGTTAACAATTAAAGAAGCTGTCGATGGTGAAGGCATAAAAAATAACGTGGTTTACATAGCACCTGGCGGCAAGCAGATGAAGCTAGTCGCAGCCGCTAATGGTATTGAAAGATTAATTAAAATCACCAATGACTCGCCAGAAAACTCTTGTAAGCCTTCTGCGGATTACTTGTTTAGGTCAGTTGGAGACTACTTCGTCAATAGAACAACAGCTGTCATTATGACGGGAATGGGAGCTGATGGCACCAAAGGACTACAAGTTTTGAAAACAAAAGGGGCCCATGTTATTGGACAGGATGAAAGATCATGTGTCGTTTATGGAATGCCCAAAAGTGCTGCCGATGCAGGAGTTGTTGATGTTGTGTGCCCCCTGCAAAACATTGCAAATGAAATTGTAAAAAGCGTGAAAGGGCTTTAGCCGTCGCAACAAAATATAATCACAAGGCTTATAAATGATTAAGATCCAACCAACAGAACTCCCTAATATAGTAAAATACATATACGACATATCAGGTATTTCTCTTGATAAATCGAAGTCATATTTACTAGAGGCACGACTAGGACCTATCTGCCAAGAACACGACTTTAAAAGTTTTGTAGACATGGTTGCTAGATCTAAAGCTGACTTTTCCAAGAAACTTGAGAAACAAATCATTGATGCTATCTCAACTAATGAAACATTATTTTTTAGAGACGCTGCACCATTTGAGCTACTCAAAAATAAAATCATCCCAGAAGTAATTGATGCTAAATCAGCTAAATCTTCACTACCACCACTAATAAAAATTTGGAGTGCGGCCTCATCTACAGGGCAAGAACTATATTCAATAGCCATATCAATTAAAGAATTAATGGGTAACAATAGCCAATATCGCTTTCAACTCCTTGGAACCGATATTTCTAACAACGCTGTAGCCCAGGCATCATACGGTAAGTACAATAAATTTGAAATTGAAAGAGGTTTACCGCAGTTAACCTTAAGAAAATATTTTGATAACATGCAAGATGGGTGGAAAATAAAGGATGAAATAAGGGCAATGGCCAGATTTCAGCAACTTAACCTCATGAAACCTTTTGCTTCTCTTGGTAAATTTGATGTTATCTTTTGTCGTAATGTCGCCATTTATTTTACTATAGAAGATAGACAAGCGCTGTTCAAAAAGATTTTTGATTCATTAAACGACGACGGTGTATTAATCATAGGCTCAACTGAATCATTAACTGGTGTAAGCACACAGTTTGTTCCAAAAAAACACCTAAGATCAATATTTTACACCAAGAAATAATACCCTGCTAATATCTTAGCACATAACGAAAAAAGTTCTAGCTTTTAAGTAATAGCTAGAACCTTTTTTGTTATAATATATATACAATTAGTTTAATTTTGCAGCATAAATGGGGTACCAGTATTAAGGGTAGCACCTTGAATTGCCCCATCAAAAAGAGCTTCTTCTAACTTTGCTCCTTCTAAATTAGCACCACTCAAGTCAGCCTTATAGAAATCCGCTCCTCGTAAATCTGCTCCCGCAAGATTAGCATTTCTTAAATTAGCACCACGAAGATTAGCCTCACTAAGATCGGCCTTTGTGAGGTTGGCACCAGAAAAATCAACTTGTTCCAAATCAGCTTCCTCTAAATCACGTCCAGAAAAGTCTAATCCTGCCAAATCACATTGATAACAACCCGCATCATCTACAACTTGATCGATTCTATTTTCAGCTATTTCTTCAAGGCTTAATTCTGGTTCATTATTCATCTCTTCATCTGATGATTCAGCTATGGCCTCAGCTTGCTCTTCATATTCTGCATCTATATCTTTTTCTTCAAAAGCCTCTTCTTCGATAGATTCTGACTCAGTCTGCGAAACCGCTTCCTGGGTTACTGTTTCATCAGGAGATTCTGCTATCTTTTCAGCTACTACCACAGTAGAAACTGAATCTACTGGCTCATTCACCACAGGCACAATTACCTTCTCTTCAACAACCTTAGGTGTTTCTGAAACTTCTGACACAGAAATTGGTTCTTTAGCTTCAACTGTCGATGAACTATCTTCTTTAGAGTTTTCTGCAACATCATCTATAGTCGAATCTGAAACTATATCTCCAGCGTAAAGCAAACCGGCAGTATAAGCACCAGTGAAACTAGCTCCTGACACCTTAGCGCCAGTAAAATCAGCTTTATCCAAATCTGCTCCACCAAAGATAGCATTTTCAACATTTGCACCTTTGAGATTAGCATTTGATAAATCAGCAAGCAAAAATGTCGCACCACTAATATCAGCTTTTTCTAAATTAGCTCCTGATAAATTAGCTCTGGTAAAATCAGCTCCTGCGAGGTTACATCCTGGGCAGGATTTGGTTTCCAATACCTGAGTTATCGATTCTTTGCTAGCGCCCTCAGCTAAACAAAAACTAGGTGAAACAAATGTAGCGACAACACACAGACCCAAAACAGACTTCCAAACATTCATAATTACATGCCTTTATTATTATCAAAACAATTATTCAAAATGCCACTATAAGTTAAATATTGCATACGTACATTAAGTGATATGCGAAACGTTAGATATACAACTATAACTGATTAACTTAAATATTTTATAACACTGTATGTACCCGATGACAGTATCTGAAAAGATTGTTGATTTTAAGAGTTAACAAATTACATTATAATAAGCAGTAAATTCACAAAAACCTCAACAAATCTTTCAATTTAACATGATATTTACAACCAGAAATACAACAGCGAAGTATATTTAACCTCAACTAATACAAATAAGCACAATACCATATATTCAATGCGAAATACTCATTTTTTTCGCCTCCATGACCAAGGACTGACAGGTTTCTTTTCTTGCCAAATACCCTTTTTCATCTTTTTAGCTTGTTGTTGCAAATTCTTCCATCTTTTACAAATATTCTTCTTACAATATTTCGGATATACCCAAGCATACCCGTATCTAACCAACGTTTCATTAATATTCACATCTCTATGTTTTACAACCGCCACTGCTCGACCGTAACGATCATAGTCATAAACCAAGTAATTAATTTTTTTCTTTAATATTTTTTTTCTGAGGTATTTTGAGGCATATTTAGCATTTTTCTGGTTCCACTCCGGACTATCAACGCCATATAAACGTATTTCGATTTTTTTTTTATTCTTTCCTTTTACTAAAAGAGAATCACCATCTATCACTTTTGTGACATATCCTGACTCAGCATAAACACACCATGAAAGACCGAATAATATGTAAAATGCGGGAATAATCAATATTGTAATACGCAACATAACACCTTTAAAAGCTTGACCAAGAAGAATTAGTTTGTTTTTTTGACACTAGCTTGATATTATTAGTCATAAAGTTGACACAGATGTATCTTACTACAAAGACAATAAAAACTGGACATATCAAAATAAATAATGAGCACACTAACTTTCTTAATTGCCGATAATGACCCAAACGGAATATTACAAATTCAGACATTTCTAGAAAAAGAATTCAAAGCTAATTTACTATATGTTCATACCGCAGAAAAGCTAAAACAAGAAGTTAGCAAAAAGCCAAATATATTATTTTATGACCTAGGTTTTGACAAGTCAACTGACCCAATCAACCTACTAGCTTTTTTTCACAAGTTATCACCAGAAACCATTATAATCCCACTAATTTCATCAAATAATACCCACATTATCAAAGATGTCTTAAGCTTACAACTATTCTTCTATGTTACTAAGCCATTTGATGTAACAGAACTCCAAATTACACTTAGAAGAGCTATTGAAACACAACTAATCAGTACTCCTCCAACTGCAATAAGTACCCCTCAGATATCAAGTTCATTTCAAGGAATGATTGGCAAATCACTCTCGATGAAGAAATTATATGATACTATTGAGAAAGTTGCAGAAGATGATTTTTCCACAGTTTTAATTAGAGGTGAGTCTGGTACCGGTAAAGAGATGGTTGCCAAAGCCATACACAATGCAAGTATTCGGAAAAGTCAAAATTTTGTTCCTGTCAATTGTGCTGCTATCCCTGAAGAATTACTAGAAAGTGAACTTTTTGGCTACACCAAGGGTGCGTTCACAGGCGCAACGACCAACAAAATTGGTAGAATTCAATATGCAGACAAAGGCACCCTCTTTCTAGATGAAATTGGTGACATGAAACCATCTTTACAAGCTAAGCTATTACGTGTCATCCAGGAAAGAGAATTTGAACCTGTTGGTGGATTTAAAGCTCAGTCCGTTGACACTAGAATCTTAGCTGCCACTCATTGCGATCTAGAGAAACTTGTCAAAGAGGGTTTATTCAGAGAAGATTTATATTACCGTCTATCTGTAATTCCTCTAGAGATACCACCACTTAGACACAGAAAAGAAGATATCCCCCTCCTCATAGAAAAATTTATAACAAGTTACACAACAAAAAGAGCGAGAAAACCATTCATTTTTTCTGCAAAGGCAATGAGCAGCCTAACAAATCATCAATGGCAAGGAAATGTACGAGAACTTGAAAATTTAATCCAACACATGAGTGTACTTTACTCTGGAGATGAAGTCTGCCTCAAAGAACTTCCCATAAAATTTCAAAACCAAATAGAAGAACTTTCATTCACCGAATTACAACCAACAACAACAAAACCACAAGAAGTAGCCAAATCAAAAAGCAATGAATTCGATGAATTAGTAGATGAAAGACAGTTATTGTTTGGTGGAGAAATCACAGAGTCATTTAATTTTCAAGACAAAGATGATCAGGTCACAGAACAATCAGTTGACCAAACCCAGATATTTAATCTTCCAGAAGTTAACTGGCAAGAAGATGGAATTGATTTTAAATTTATTGTTGGACAATTTGAAGATGCACTAATTACCCATGCATTAAGAACTGTGAAGGGCAATAAAAAAGTTGCCGCTGAACTATTAAGATTAAAAAGAACTACTCTAATTGAGAAAATTAAGAAGAAAGGTTTGCAGGACTGCTGGATATAAATATATTACATATATAACTAAGCTTTACGAACACTAGGCAGCCAAGGCCTCTATATTTCTGCTAATATTATCGCTGATATCATCAGGCATTGTGGGGGATAACAAAATATCTTTCACCCCATACTTCACAGCTTTAATTACCTTTGACCTTGTCCAAGAAGGCCCGACGGCTATCAGGGGCAGAGCATCGGAACCCGTGCTAATCTTTATTGCCACACCAAATGCTTGCTCACTAACCTCATCCATTACAATATATATCGCCTTTAACTGTTGGGAAATATAACTATTCAGACTATCATTATAACCCAACTGACCAACAACATACCCTTTTTCCTGTAATATTTGGATTATCTTTCCAGTTTCATGAGCTTCATTACTAACAACAAGTACGTCATAAGTTTGCCCTTCCTGTACCGGTGCGAAGACATGACTACTTGAAACCTGCTGACCAATAGCAGCTGCATCTCCGACAATTTGCTCATTGGCAACCTGGGTAGTAGCATCACCCTGTTGTTGCTGGCCATCCACAACTTGATTAACAGGTATATCGGAATTCGAAGATCCGCCCATTTGCGGCTGGCCTGCCTGCTGACTATTTCCGTTCCCAGAAACTGCGCTTGGTTCTCTTGCACTAGTATTTTGAGCTGCAACTTCTTCTTCTTGGCTTGCCAAGACACCAAAAGACATAGCAGGCAAAAGAAAATTAATTCTGCCAAGATCTTGTTCATTAACCACCAATTGCATGCTAGAAACGTAGTAGTCCTGATCTGGAAAAGGCGCATCAGAGGCAGTGTCAACTTTCATTGGCATGACTCGGGTCATTTCTTTACGAATAAATCTCGTACCACTAGAATGCTGCTCTTCAAAAACTGATGTGTAAACACCACTTATAATATTAGCAATTTCACCATAAGCATCCTCTGCATCTTCATCAAAATCTTCTTCATTTACAACATTTTCTAGCTCGGATGGAGGAAGCATGATGAGCACCCCACCCAAATGAATAGCATCTCGAATAGAAAGATCAAAATAACATGCACCAGCAATAGAGCCTGTCATATCAAATTCACTTATGACACGCTTCCCTTGCACCTCATCTAAAAAGAAATTTTCCTTACTAACAACCTTGTTTTGCAAGTCGACAACTGAAGCCTCTACGCCGAGAAGCATACCAATTTCACCACCCATCTTATTAAAAGACTCTTCAAGCAGTGTATCTAATCTCTTTTTAATTTTTTCTCGTTCTTCAGGAGTAACAACCTCAACTGGATCCAAAACCGGCACATTGGGCTCTTCCACAGATGCTACTTCCGCTTCCGTAGTAGAATTATCGCCTATAGATTCAGAAGCACCCTCTACACTACTATCGACAGCACCACTATCTACCTCAATACCAAAAGAAGATGCTGGGAGCATTATGCTAATATCTCCCAAGTCTTTTTCTCCAACCTTGATCTGTCCAGTTGCTAAATAATACTCTTGGTTAGGGACTAATGCATCAGAATCACAATCAATCTTTAGAGGACTTATAACCTCTGTCTCTTTTCGTACTAAGCGACAGGAAGTTGGGAAGTTTTCTTCGAAAACTTTTGATATTGAGCCAATGATTATATTGGCAATTTCGCCATATGAATCATCAATTTCTTCATTATATTCTTCTCGACTAACTAACTCCTCAATTTCACTATCCGGAATCATTACCAGAGTAGCACCGAGAAAAACTGCATCTCTAACATTAATAATGAGACCAGCTTTATCGTTAATTTCACCACTCACATCTACATGTGAAAAAGCCTGCTTCCCCATTAAGTCAGCAAAACAATCCTCTTTAGTTTTAATAGTCGAACTAAAAGGAGAGAGTTCAAAAGAAGCACCTAACAAGGCCGCAACATCCCCTTGGACTTGCTTACCTGCTTCCTCAAGTATCCTGTCTAACTTAGATTGACTCATGGTTACTCATAGATTTAAGTATAAAAAAAGGGCAAGGACATCATTATCCTTGCCCTTTTTATCGGCTCAGTACAAATTTTTCTTTATAAATTTCTACTTTTGCAACTGGCAATCAACACTAAATATCCCAGCTGCCACGGAAAATGACATTAAACATCTACTGGTTTGGGCAATTGACCGAAAGTCATAAGACGCCCCGGTAATAGTAGTGGGAATAGACAAATCAATATCTCCCCCTTTCTCACTCAAGAAAGATTTAAAATCACCACCAACCATATTAGCTAGCTCACCAATGGCATCTTCCACATCTTCATTAATTTCGGTAACATCCATCATCAAAAAACTACTGGTAATAGCAAGTGCAACTTCAATAGGAAAGTGAATAGCTAGTAGCCCCCTTCTTACACCAGTAAGGCCAACAGAAGACGTAATCGTATTTCTTAGCTTTTCAACATCCAGATGATCATCACTTCTCTCAACATCCATCATCACCATGGATGCAAAAATTTCTTCTACGGCTGCAGATATATGATTTTTCAGATCCAAACTTACCCCCGCTCAATTAATTTGTATTATTGCGACACTATAAAAATTTACCTGAAAAAGCATACGCAAAACAAAATAGTTAAAGTAATCAGCACATATTGAAATCCGGCATTTTTATGACAATCTTACAGTAACGGCCCTAAAATTTTCTCTACAAGGTCAGGAGTAAAAGGCTTTTTAATCGCCCCTAGAGCGCCAAGTGACTTAGCTTCTCCGATAATATCATCCCCAGTCTCAGTTGAAATCATAAAAACAGGAATATCCTTAATAGCAGGTCGATTGGCTTTTTCACGTAAAAAGCTAATACCATCCATATTAGGCATATTAATGTCACTCAAAACAACTGTAACGTCATTATTTTCAAGTACTTCGAGCGCTTCCAAGCCATCAGCAGCTTCCAAAATCTCATCAAATACAATTCCTGCCTGACGAAGAGATCTACTAATGATTTTCCTCATTGTTTTAGAGTCATCAACCAACAAAACGTTCTTTCCCATCTTTTCCTCCCGAAAATTCATTAATTATCTAATAATTATTAGATACTCAACGTAAAATACAACTATTTAAATGCTATAAATAATAACCTATATTAACAAATAATTCCATCCATCCGATATGTATGGTATGTAATTTGCTTATAATTCGGCAAAACCAACCCAAGGATATTCATGAAGATAAAAATCTGCCTTACTACTTTAATATTAGTTTTTACAACAACCGTCAACTCATTTTCTAGTACGCTGACAAAAATTGATCGCACCGAAAACCAAGACAAATACAATATATACCTTAGTTTTGATTCCACCCCATCTTATGTTGCAAACCAGACCGGTAGAAGACTTGAGTTGATACTTGAAAATGCCGACAGTATAGACAATATATCTTTGCCTGAAGTAGATGATAAATTAATCAAACTCAATCTTAAACATCGTGGTGACAATCTATATCTAACATTATATTTTCGATACAAACCCCAAGTATATAATGTGATTAAAATCTCACAAAACAAGCTTTTTTTAGAAATAAAAAAAGGTAATACCTACAGTGCATCCTTGAATCAATTAGCACAAAAATTTAAGAACATAAAAGAAATTCAGGGTACAGCAAAAACCCTTACACCACTAAACACCTCACCTTACAGGAATGACTGGAAATTTTTCTTCACTGACTACCAACCAGAAATACAAACAAATATTCCTATCAGATACACTTGGCCTCCTTTTCCAATTATTCAGTACCTAGCACCCAGATATCAAGATAATTTAGATATTATTCCGCCAGAACTGCTAGAAAGTATCCAAAACAACAACTGGTCCTACCTGACTGTTTCTCTGCCAGCAATGATCAAAGATAATTCTATTGATATAGAAACTAAAAAACTACTAGCTCTTTCATACGGAGAAGCACTCGCAAAGGCCGGAGATTACGAAAGCAGTTACAAACAAATATATTTATTAAGAGAAAAATACCCAAACACTGGCATTGCAAACCTTTGTCATTATCTACTTTTAATGCTGGAGAGTAAATATGTTGATCCTTACATCGCAAATATTGAGCTAGATCAAGTTGAGAAAAAGATAAATCCTCAAAATCCCCTGATGACTTATCTAGATATAAACAGGATAGAGACCGCTTTAGCTGCCGGTGACCTTCCTAGAATGAATGAGCTACTCATAGATGATGACCTTGCTCTACCAAAAGAACTAGAAACAAGGCATGACTTACGACAAGCTGACTATTGGTACTCACTAAAACAACCAATCAAAGCTGCTGCTGCCTATCGCTTAGCAAAAGATAATTCGAAGATCATTGACAGCCAACCTTTCTCTCTAAATGGATACTGTGAATCTCTGTTTTTGCAAAAGAAAATGAAAGAAGCAAAAGATTGCTACTATGAATTAAGAAGCACATCAATTACAGATGAAAACTTAAGTATTGTAAACTACAAGCTGGCAATTGCAAAAAATTATTTAACTGAAAACCCAAAACAAAAAATATCTAACCTTGCTGTTGTAGCTGACACTTACTCAACCTTAATAGGTGGCGCTAGAGCTCTTATTAAACGTTATGATTTAGAAATACTAAACACCAAACAAAATAAAGAATACAAGGCATTAGGAAAAAAATACCTACAAGTTGCAAAAGAAGATTGGCCACGGTTATTTTCCGAAGAATGCTACCTCAAAGCGGCCATCGCCTTCTACCTTGCTGGAGATGCCCTAAGTAGCATCAAAACCGTTGAAGCCTACCAAGACAAATTCAAAGTTGGCAAGTTAAGCGAAATAGCAGTGGCTTTCTTAATCCAAATCATCCCACCACAAGTGCAAGCTCTTGCCGATGCCGCCAAGGACAAAGAAATAATAATCCTTCTACAAAAACATCGCAGTATTTTACTTAAACAATGGTTTGGTGATGATGTTGCAGAAAAGCTTGGCCTGGCATATTACAATCTGGGGCTATACAAGGAGGCAAATAAAATTTTCACCTACCTCCTTAACACTAGCATCGATGCGTCAAAAATATATCTACCGTTGATTAAATCCACCTATGATTTAGGGGAATACGACCTAGTAATTAACTACGCCTCTCGCTTTGGTCCCTCAATCACAGATCCTAAAGAAAAGGCTCAAATTGAATACCACAAAAGCAAATCCCTATACAACATGGGAGAAAGCAGAATAGACACCAAAAACTTATCAAACAATAATCAAATTGAACTCGCCGCACAAATGGCATATGCCAGTGATAAATTCCAAGAAGTTATAAATATTTTGCAAGACCATCGCATGAAAACAGATGAAGAAAAGTTCTGGTATGCTGAAAGTCTATTTCAGGTCGGTAAAAAAGATGAAGCCTTAGGGTTTTTAAAAGAAATTGAAGGGAAAACCCATCAAGCGCAATGTTCATTTAGAATTGCTGAAATATTTCTTTCTCAAGGAAAAAACGATGAGGCAATTCAAAAGCTAAAGGAACTAAAAAACAAGCACCCTAATAGCAGTTGGACCAAACTTGCAGAAATCGAACTATCATCCAGCACCTTAAAATCCCTAAAATTAAAATAAAAGGCACGGTTACTGCATGAAGCAAATATAGGTATTAAACTATTATAAGGGTATAAAAAATGAATACAATTCAACCGTTTGATTCTAACACCAACTTGCTAAGTAAGGTTCTTGATTTAAGAGCGAACAAACAAGAAATAATCAGTAGTAATATTGCTAATGCCGAAACTCCAGGATATGCCCCTGCCCGTTTTAATTTTGAACAAGAGCTAGAACAAGCCATTTCAAACAGCCCAAGCAGGCTTACAACAACGCAGGAAATGCATATACCTTTAGGGCCAACAGGTATTGACACAGTAAATGGTTCTATTTCTATTGCCCCCGACAAGCATGGACTAGGTGATGAAAATGGTGTCAGCGTTCAAGATGAAATGCTAGCTCTCTCTGAAAATCAATTACTTTACGAAACAGCTTTGCAACTACTAAACAAAAAACTTGGTATGATTAAGTACGCTATATCTGGCGGTCAATAAAAAGGGGAAGGTTATATAAATGGATATTCTAAATAGTATGAGAATCAGTTCCTCCGCCCTAAAAGCACAATCCATTAGACTTGACACGATTAGTTCTAATATGGCCAATGCTGAAACAACTTCGACTCCCGATGGAGATGGGCCATACAAAAAAAAATCAGTCTATTTCCAAACGCAACCTCTAAGTTTCCAAGAGCAATTTAACAATAAGTTACAAGGAAGATCCCAAGGTGTGGCTGTAACAAAAATATTAGAAGACCAAGAAGAACCAAGGATGGTATACGACCCTTCTCATCCAGACGCAAAAGAAGATGGTTATGTGGCTATGCCAAATGTTGATATTCTTAAAGAAATGGTTGATATGATGTCAGCTACACGTTCATACCAAGCCAACGTAACAACAATTCAATCAGCAAAAAGAATGGCCTTAAAAGCCTTAGAAATTGGCCGATAGGAGGTAGCAAGTGAACAATAATATCATATCACAACTACAACCACTTCAAACTAATTCGTCTGGTATTGCCTCTGAAGTTAGCAAAGCAAAAACTGACTTCTCTGAGGTTTTTGCTGCCACAATAAAACAGGTAAATGATGCTCAAAACGATGGTGATAATGCCATTAAAGATTTACAATCAGGAAAAGCAGAACACCTCCATGAAGTAATGCTATCAGTGGAGAAAGCTGACATCTCTTTAAAGATGCTGGTCCAACTCCGCAACAAGGCTCTATCTGCCTATGACGAAATAATGCGGATGCAAGTTTAATTTTAACATAAATTTGATATAAAATGGCTGAACAAGAAAAAGAAGAGACCACCATTGATCCTCCCGGGGAAGAAACTGTCGAGGTGGAAATACCCGAACGCAAAACTACTATGCAGGTGCTTAAAGAATGGCCTCTACCAAGAAAAGTAGCTCTTGGTGCCGCTCTTGTTATTAGCATTAGTCTTTTCGTGGCTATAATGCTTGGCACACGCACAGCAGACCAACAATTACTCTATGCCAATTTATCTGCCACAGACGCTGCTGCTGTAACGGAGTGGTTAAAAGGTCAAAAAGTCCCATATAGTTTAAAAGATAGTGGCAAATCTATTTGGATTCCAACCGATAAAATTTATCAAGCAAGATTGGATCTAGCCTCAAACGGTCTCCCTAATGGTGGAGATGTTGGTTTTGAGGTCTTTGACAAACAAAGTTTTGCCCTCACAGATTATGTTCAAAAAGTAAATTACACCAGAGCTCTACAAGGTGAATTAGCAAGAACAATTAGCTCCCTAGCACCAGTTGCAACCACAAGAGTCCACCTTGCTATCCCTGAAAAAAGGTTATTTAAAAATCAACAAAAAGCAGCTACCGCTTCTATAATAATTGACTTAATACCAGGGAAAAAGCTTAGCAACGAACAGGTTGATGGCATTATCCACCTCGTTTCTGGCTCGGTTAGCGGACTTGATCCTGAAAATGTAAAAGTTATTAATTCTAATGGTGTTGTTCTAGGAGAAACGCAAAAAAGTGACTCAGACAGATTGCTATCAACAGATATGCTTGCATTTCAAAGGGAGATTGAAACCCAAATGGAAATGCGTGCCCAAGATCTGCTAGATAGAACTATGGGCAAAGAACACGCTCTCGTTCGTGTTACAGCAACCGTTGATTTTGCCAAAGTTGAAAAAACAGAAGAACTATATGACTCCGATGACCCTGTCATCCGAAGCGAACAGATAAACAATGAGAACAATCAAATAATTAAAGACGGTGGCGTACCTGGCGTTGAATCTAACCTCCAAGGTAATCAACCGAGCACAAAGGATAATGGCACGAAATCTAGCAAAAACGCCCGAACAACTAATTACGAAATAAGCAAGACTGTTTCTCATATTGTTAATCCTGTTGGAACAGTTACCAAATTATCTGTATCAGTACTAGTTGCAGATAGACTTGAGCAGGATGAACAGACCAATAAAATTAAGACAATACCTCTTGAGAAGAAAGAATTAAACTCAATCAAGGATATGATATCATCAGCAATAGGACTGGTACCTGACCGAGGTGATGTCATCAATGTTACATCAATGCCTTTTATTGCCACAGACGAAAGTAACCTAAGGGAAGAGGATACAGTTTTTCATTATGTACAAGCATCCCTGCCTTTTGCAAAATACATTCTGCTTCTGTTTGCAATACTTGCTATTTACTTAATTTTTATCCGCCCTATCATGAAAACAGTTAAGGGAGAAGTTAAAGGACACAACAAAACTGTTGATGCAATGGAGAAAGAACAAGAAGAGGCAAGACTCAAAGAATTGCAAGAAGATGAAGAGGAACCACTACCAGAAATACCAGAAGTCGAAATTGCACTTGCTAACATCCGCAGAGAGGTCATGCACGAGTACGCCCCTACTGCATTTATAATTAAAAGCTGGCTTCAAGAAGAGTAAGATATGGCTAAGAAGACATTAAACGGAATTGAGAGAACCGCTATTCTCCTCATATGCTTGGGTGAAGACGCAACCGGACAAATATTCATGGGTCTTAATGATCATGAGATTAGAGAGGTTGCGAGAGCAATGTCTTCCATTGACCATATCCCCGCAAAATTAAAAGAAGAAGTAGTCGAGAGATTTCATGCTGACCAGAATCAACATGCTGGTCTTTTCCTCAAAGGTAAGGATTTTGCAAGAAATTCATTATCTGCTCTGCCGAGTGAAGAGAGATCAAAACAACTACTTGACCAGTTCACCACATCTATGGAAACTCGATCACTAGAAACAATTTCAAAGATGAAACCACAAATGGTTGCAGGAATACTGGAACAAGAACATCCTCAAACTGTTGCACTGGTTCTATCGACCCAGACCCATATTCATGCTAGTGAAATTTTATCGTTTCTGCCAGAAGAAATGCGTTGCGATATCGTTCTCCGTATAGCAAAGATTGAAACAGTTTCCCCTGAGGTTCTTCATAATATCGAGGATGCATTACATCGAGAAATTGGACTTGTTTCCGGCAAGGAGCAGAAACAAGTTGGTGGTTTAGATGCTGTTGTAAGTCTACTTCATAACATGACGAACAATATGGATGCTGACATCCTAGAAGAACTAGATGAGACAGATCCAGAGCTAGCTGAAGAAATTCGCAAACGTCTATTCACATTCGAGGATATGATGGAGCTAGATGGTCGTTCACTACAGATGATCCTACGAGAGATCAACAACGATTCTCTGACGCTTGCACTAAAGACAGCTCCAGAAGCAATGCGAGAAAAAATATTTGCCAATATGTCGGCCAGAGCTGCTGACATGATTCGTGACGACATTGAAGCTATGGGACCAGTAAGACTTACAGAAGTTGAGGCAATGCAACAATCCATTGTTAAAGTTGCGATGAAACTAGAAGAGGAAGGAAAGATTATGCTTAATAGTGGTGGCGGCGATGAGCTTGTCTAATATCTACAGCAATAGTCATGGTTTTCAAGCAGATGAATCAATAGATATTGACGCAGCTGGAAAACAATGGAAAGAAGTAAAATATCCAGCACCCAAAAAAACTGGCTTTGCAAGAGATGAAATTAAATCTGTCAACAAACCGCCTCAAGATGAAAAACCCACGTCCGTCTCTCAAAAAATAGAAACAGCACCCAAAGAAACAATAGATCCAAAGAGTGACTCGAAAGAAGACAAGGAAAAACCTTCCCCCCAAGAAATCAAACAACAACCCGTCAAAGAAAAGACTGTTTCTATCCCTGAAAATGTCATCCCAGACAATTACATTGACATACAGGAAGCCAAGAAATCTGAAGATGCAGCCTATCAACGAGGCCTTAGCGAAGCTAGAAAAAATATTGAAGAAACAAAAGCACTATCTTACTCCGAAGGATTTGATACAGGTCTTGCTCAAGGTAAAACTGAAGCCCACGACGAAGCTTTCAACGCAGGAAAAGAAGAAGCTAAAAAGTCCATAGAAACTGATTTTGACACCGCTAGCAGATCACTACTTAACATCTGTCAACAGCTAGAAACTTACCGCGACAAAATTTTGACAGACCACAGCGCCAGCATTCAAAATTTTGCCATCGAAATCACAGAAAAATTAATCCAATTATCAATTCAAAAAAACGAAAAGATAATTATCGCCACTTTGCACGAAGCATTGGCCAGGGCACTAAAACCTACCGAAATAGAAATCTACCTACACCCTGATGATTATGATGTGGTAGAGGCTCATAAACCTGAAATTATTTCCGTCGTAGCAGGATTAGAGAATATAATTTTAAAAAGAGACAGCAAACTCGCACCTGGTGGGGCATACATTGAATCCGATAAATGTGTGATCGATGCCACCATCAGCAACCAACTTGAAACCATATACCAAGAATTAGGTTTAAATGAAGGGAAATGATAGCCGACACATCTAAACTTAAAGACTTAAAAACCATCAAAGTATGGGGCAAAGTGACAAAGATAGTTGGTCTCGTGATTGAGGGATACTGCCCCGAGGCCTCAATCGGTTCACTATGTGAAATCAGAACAAATAGTAAAACACCGACCTATGCAGAAGTAGTTGGCTTCAAAGAAGGTATCGCTCTTCTCATGCCCCTTGGAGAACTCAGAGGACTGGGACCTGGCAGCCTTATCAGAGTCATCAGAGAAAGTGCCACGATCAAGGTCGGCAATCAACTATTAGGTCGTGTAATTGACGGCATGGAAGTGCCCCAAGATGACCTACCACTACCTATTCTCACTGAAGAAGTAGATCTTTACGCTTTACCACCAAACCCTATGCAGCGAGACAACATCACAGAAATCATTGACCTAGGTGTGAAGGCAATAAACGGAACCTTGACCTGCGGGCTTGGTCAACGTATGGGAATCATGGCCGGATCAGGAGTTGGTAAGTCTGTTCTTTTAGGGATGATGGCCAAATTTGCCAAAGCAGACATCAACGTTATCGCCCTAATTGGTGAGCGTGGACGTGAGGTTCGAGAGTTTATTGAGCGAGATTTAGGACCTGAAGGAATGGCACGATCCGTTGTCATTGTTGTCACTTCAGACCAATCCCCTCTTTTAAGAATGAGAGGTGCTTTCGTTGCAACTGCTATCGCAGAATATTTTTGCAAGCAAAACAAGAACGTTCTCTTAATGATGGACTCAGTCACTCGTTTTGCTATGGCAATGCGTGAAATAGGGCTTGCTGTAGGCGAACCTCCTACCACAAAAGGATACACTCCTTCAGTCTTTGCAACCCTCCCAAAACTACTTGAAAGAGCTGGTAAATTCAAAAAACAGGGATCTATAACTGGCTTATATACTGTTCTTGTTGATGGAGACGACATGACCGAACCAGTTGCCGATTCAGTTCGTTCAATTCTAGATGGACATATTGTTTTATCCAGAGCAATGGCAGCCAAAAATCATTTTCCGGCAATTGACGTCATGGCTTCCGCTAGTCGTGTCATGCGTGATATTGTACCGACAAGACACCTAGAACTATCAGGAAAACTACGAAATATAATAGCAAGCTACCAAGAAGCCGAAGATCTTATTAACATAGGTGCCTACGCTAAAGGAGCAAATCCAAACATTGATCTGGCCATTGATAAGATTGAAGAAGTTAATAACTTCCTCAAACAGGACTTCAATGAAATAAGCGATATGGAAGAGTGTTTGGAAATTCTTGGCAGAATTCTAAGTGATCGAGAAGATGATGCAGAAAAAGCTAAAACTAATCGTAGAAAAACCGATAAATAAGAGCTAGCTAAATGAAACCTTTTTCACTTGAAACAGTATTAAAACATCGAAAAAGACTCCAAGATGAGGCACAAACAAGATTAGTTAATGCCCGCAAGGGTAGAGATCTTGTAGAACAACGACTCAGAGAACAAAAAACAGTATACAAACAAGCAATTCGTGAATTTGAAGAGATAAAAAGCCAAAGTATAGATATTCCAAGTATGCAAAGATATGAATATCAAATCTCTCATATCAATGAAGACATTAAAAAGATAGAAAAGAATCTCAAAATTAAGGAAAAGTTGGTAATAAGCGAACGTAATCACTTAAGCCAGAAAGCTAAAGATTACAAAATTATGTGCCAACTAAAAGATAAACAGAATACTGCCTGGAGACAGTATGTTGCCAAAAAAGAAGCAGCCTTCCTCGACGAAATTGCCG
Organism: Desulfotalea sp.; assembly: GCA_051531995.1. Classification (GTDB taxonomy): domain Bacteria; phylum Desulfobacterota; class Desulfobulbia; order Desulfobulbales; family Desulfocapsaceae; genus Desulfotalea. The sequence continues at coordinate 249,357 of JAOPTU010000004.1, read as the reverse complement.
TTATGCGGCACAATAAAGAAGTTATGTAGTATAGTTCTGCCATCACCTTTCATACGTAGTCCAAACAAACCCCAAATAGCTTTTATTACAGCACTTACAGCACTTACAGCAGTCATCCTCTTGTCATCATTTTGTCCTTTTTCTTATGCAGCAGAAAAAGAAATGGAATTTGACTCTGTTGAGGAAAGAAGACTAGAAAACCTCCTTCGTCAAAAAACTGACAGCCCAAGTCAAGCCCTAGAAATAATCGTCGCTAAAGAAAATGAATTAAAGATTCTTGAAAAAACCGTCGATGATAAAATAAAGAAGCTTGATGAAATGCTAACTCAGTTGAAAAATGAACAAGAAGAACTGGATCTTCGTGAAAAGGCAGTAAACGAGCTCATTGTCAAAAAAGACAAATCAGAACTAAAAAGAATTGAAGCTCTTGCCAAAATTTACGAAAAAATGACACCACTTTTAGCTGCCCAAGCAATTGCAGGGCTTGATATACAACTAGCCTCCTCGATTATCAAAACGATGAAAGCTAAATCGGCAGCGAAAATACTAGATGCGTTACCACAAAAGAACGCTAGCTTATTAACAACCAAGGTTTCAGGCACAGATATAAAATAGGCGGAAAGATTATGACAGCTATGGCAAACATTATACTACCAACCATACCAAAGAGTGAATCTAAAACTCTTGAGCCAAGCAAAAATTATTCAAAAGAAGATAATTTTGAATCTCACCTAAAAAAGGCGAGTAAAGATAAAATTACAACAAACAGCAATGATGACGCTTCCACAGAAAGCAATGAAACAGTTGCGAACAATAGCCAAATAGAGAATCAAGCTGAAGAAACTTCTATAACTAATGAAGCTCCTGTAGCACAACAAGTCCAAGCTACCATCAGTACCCCAAACAATGAATCTAATATCGAAAAGATTATCGGTGAGTTGCTCAATGGTAAAGATAAAGAAACCAAGCAACCTATCATAGCCGCTCTTAATGATATTAAAGAATCAAAAACAAACCCAGGCAGCACAACTAAAACTCCACAAAGCCTACTGGTTCAAAAAATTGAAGATATTATCAAAGGCGAAACAACTCCACAAAACATTAGCATTAAAGCTACAAGTCAGCCAGTTAGTAACACCAATACAGCTACTACTATTGACGTTGCCAACACGACTAACCAAGTAACAGCAAACAAACCTATTTCTAATCAAATTAATCTTGAAGAAAGTAAAATCAGATTAAGAGTCGAGGAAAAAGCACAAGGCGAGGCTTCAACAAGTATTTTCAAAAATAGGCATACTGAATCCAACCCTGATAAAGTGACTACTACCAAGTCAGCAGACAATCAACCTAGCATCCAGTTAAACATGTCACAAACTGCGGTAGTTGGCTCCGAAGTCCCAAGTACTCCTGAAGCTTCAACTATTTTCGGACAAGTTTTAACGACAGCTGCATCCACTACAAGCAACCAAGGTATATTACAGGGACAAACTCCTAATATTTTACCAAGTGGAAATATTGTCTACGATGACCAAGTTATAGAGCAAATCCATTCAAACTTCAAAATTAACGCCTCACAGCAACAACAAAAAATAAACATAAGACTAAATCCTGTTGAACTAGGTGAGCTCAAAATTAATCTTACAATAAAAGAAGGGTCTGTTCGCGTGAATGTTGTAGCTCATAGCCAGCAAGCACAAGAAATCCTAGAAAGGAATATGCCTAAACTAAAAGCTATTCTCGAAGACCAAGGTTTAAGCGTTGAAGATATTATGGTCAGCCAAGAAACAGCTACGTTAAGTGACTTCCAACTCGCCAATCAAGATATGGGACAAGGTCAATCTAAACAAAACAATAAAGAGAATAGTAGCTATGCCTTTGCTGCTCAGATAAGCACAGATAACAGTCAAGAAACCTCTAACGCCCAAGAAGGCTTGAGCGTCACAATTTAGGAGAAATTAAAATGACTGAAGCCATTACCAATCTCACAAACACCACAGCCAAAAGCCAGGACACAACGTCCAAATCTACCGACGGATTAGGTCAAGATCAGTTCTTAAATCTTTTAGTTGCTCAACTTCAGCATCAGGATCCTTTAAATCCCGCTGAAGGAACCGAATTTACCGCTCAGCTAGCTCAGTTTAGCTCGCTTGAACAACTTACAACCCTCAACAAATCGACAACAGCAATGTTAGCGGCAACCACAAACTCTGACAATTTGGCTCTACTAAATACCATCGGAAATGATGTTCTATTTTACGGAGACAAATTTGATTACTCAGAGGGAGAAATTGACATGGGTTATGTCCTAGCAGAAGATGCGTCAAGCGCCACCATCAATATTAAGGTCAATGACCAAACTGTCAGAAGTATAAATTGCGATGAATTAACGGCTGGAATTCACAAAATATCCTGGGATGGCCTAGATGAGCACGGCAACAAAGCACCAGCTGGAGCATACAGTATAGAAATAACAGCTCAAGGTGCAAGCGAAGCTATTAAAGCAACAACTCTACTGCAAGCCGAGGTAACTGGAGTTAATCTACAATCAACAACTGGGGCAAACCTAACCACAACCCTAGGTGACATAGCTTCATATGGTGACATTTTAGGTATTTACAATAAATAATAAGTTTCACATAACTTGACATAAATACAGATCAACCCGGAGGATCACATGGGTATTAGCAGCGCATTATACACTGGAGTAAGTGGACTTAACACCAATGGTCAAGCGATGAGCGTAATTGGTAACAACTTGGCTAATACCAACACTACTGCCTACAAAGGATCTAGGTCTTTGTTTTCTGACCTACTATCTGCAACGGTATCAGGTTCAGGTGGGCCATCCCAGGTTGGTCGTGGTGTAGGTCTTTCCACTATTGACAATCTTTACACCCAAGGAACATTTCAATCTACATCGAATTCATTGGATCTTGCCATTGAAGGTTCCAGCTTTTTCGTGGTTAGCCCTGGTAATGCTGACACAGTACTTTACACTAGAGCAGGCGCTTTCAACTTTAACGAAGATGGCTTCATGGTCAACAGTGAAGGACTAAGATTACAAGGTGTCATGTATGACGCAGCTGGCAACTTAGCAGGTGGTGATCCGACGGATATCTTCCTTAGCAATGAAGGTCTGGTCGCTGGGCAAGCCACAGACACGTTAACTCTTAATACCAACCTTGCCTCTAACGAAATCGTAATGGGATTACCATTTGATGCAACCAATGCTGCCACCTATAGTTACGTGGAACAACAAACTGTTGCTGTTGATGCTGGTGCCGATAGTGCTGATATTAATGTATATTATAGAAATACTGCTCCAAACATATGGGAAGTTCACTACAGTGCAACAAAGACCCTCACCGGTGAGGTGTCAAATGATGTGACATATGGCCTTGTTGAATTAGACCCAGCTACAGGTACCTATACAAATAATCCTGCTGGTACTCCTTTCACCGGTTTACCAATTGGCACTACACTTACATGGACAGGAGCTTCCCCAGCTAGCACAACAGATACAGTAACTGCCGTTGCCGCAGCTAACGATCTGACCGCAACCGGCAATAATATTTTATATTTTGACTATCAAAACCCTGACACCTATACATATTCAGCATCAGTACAGACATTTGACTCTCTAGGCAACCCACAACTGCTAACCACATATTATAGAAAATCAGACGTCAACACTTGGGATGTATACTACTCTGCAGAAGATTCTACAGGAGCGACAATACCAGCAGACCCTAATGCGGCACCTCTTACAACTTTATTCTTTGGTCCCAATGGTACACCAGTTGACAGCACTGCAACCAACAATGAACTCGCCAATCCACCAACTGCTTCTACAATTCCAATAGATTGGAATAACGGTTCAGATCCGACTCAAATACAGTTAATTTTTGATACAACCCAATTCAATAGTGATTCAAGAGTAATTTCTCAAGACCAAAACGGGTATGGAGCAGGTAGCCTAACAGGGATAAACATGGATGATAAAGGAAATGTTGTGGCATCCTATTCCAATGGTGTCAAGACGAATGTAGCTGCCATATCGCTTGCAAAGTTCACTAACACCAAGGGACTTTCAATGGAAGGAAGTAACACCTACGAGGCAACGAGAGCCTCTGGTCCTCCAAGAGTCGGCCTTATGGATGCTGAACTAGGCACGATCTATTCATACTCCCTTGAACAATCAAATGTCGACATGGCAGCTGAAATGGTAAATATGATTACAGTACAAAGAGGTTACCAAGCAAATTCTAAAATTATTACTACAGTTGATGAAATGCTTGGCGAACTAATTAACCTAAAGAGGTAACTTTAGTTAATTGAAATAATCAAAAAAAATCCCATAAAATTAAAAAACTATAAATAGCCCCACTTCCATGGGGCTATTATTCCACTTTACACTTCAAAACCCTAAGTTAGGGCAAAAAACTCAACACTCTTCAAAGCTCTATTGCAAGCAGCCTAGAATCCATAGTCCTATACACACTAGACATATTCATTTTTCTCTGATAAATTCATCTAAATAGCTGTATAATCATCTGCACAAGCAAGATTTAATTATCTCAAGTAGTTAGTTTGTGCATCGTTCTTGCATCAGTTTGTTTAGTGTAAAAAACAACATAATAATTAGCTAACAAAAATAAGCTGTTTCATTATATAATTAGTAGGAGGTTCCTTTGGATCTGTCGACAATACTCGGAGTTAGCGCTGCCTTTGGCTTAGTAATTATGGCTATTCTTCAAGGTGGACCATTATCAATTTTCATCAACCTTCCATCCATAATGATCGTGTTTGGCGGAACAGCGGGTAATGCCCTCGTTCATTACCCTTTTAGTGATGTTCTCGATGCCTTCAATGTCGCAAAAAAGACAATCCTCCACAAAGAAACATCGCCAACAGTACTTATTGAACAATTAATGGAATTTGCCAGTAAAGCGAGGAAAGAAGGTATTTTAGCTTTACAGGCAGCAATGAATGACATTGATGACCCATTCCTGTTAAAAGCTGTACAAATGGCTGTCGATGGTCAAGAGCCTGATACCCTAAGAAGAATGTTGATGACAGAAATTGAATATATCGGCATGCGACACGAAAAAGGAGCAGATATTTTTACATCTCTTGCGGCTTATGCTCCCGCTATGGGAATGGTAGGAACATTAATCGGACTTGTGCAGATGCTTCAAACCATGGATGATCCTGCCTCAATTGGACCCGCCATGGCTGTAGCCCTTTTAACCACATTTTATGGTGCTTGTATCGCAAACCTTTTATGCTCTCCGATAGCAGGCAAACTCAGTCTCCGATCGAAATCTGAGATGCTCACAAAAACTTTAATTATAGAAGGAATGCAATCCATCCTGTCCGGTGAAAACCCAAGAATTATGGAACAAAAACTCCATTCTTTCATAGCACCTAAACTCCGAGAATCTGTATTTAACAAATAGGTTTCAAAATGGCCTGCGACGAATGTTCTAATAAAAAAGAAAAAAAATGTGCTGCTGGTGCTCCAGCTTGGATGGTAACTTACTCCGATCTTGTGACTCTGCTACTAACATTCTTTGTTCTTTTATTATCCATGGCCAATATGGATCCGCAAAAAATTGTAAGTGCTTCCACCTCTCTAAAGGCGGCAATTGGCTTGGCTCCCCCTGCCCCTGTTGACTACACAGTTCCGGTGTTTCCCTCGATGCCAATAACAAAATTCACACCATTTCAAAAGGCAAACACCACAAAAGTACACGATAAGATTAAAAATCAGATCAAAGCTTTAAGAATTAACAATGATGTTGAAATAATAAACACCGATGGGGACACGATAATCTTACGCATCCAAGACTCTGTGCTTTTTGCAAGAAATCAAACCCATGTATCACCATCTGCCTATATGCTCCTTCGAACCATTGCAGATATCATCAGACCACTTCCTGTTTTGATTAAAATTGAAGGTCATGGTGATGATGTTCAAGGAGTAGAAGAAATTGCAAATTGGGACGTTTCAACTGCCAGAGCGGTATCAGTTATGCGTTTTTTTCACCGCTCTAACTTATTATCTTTAGAACGGTTGTCTGCCGTTGGTTTTGCTGATGACAAACCTATAGCACCAAATAATTCTCCAGAAAATAAAGCAAAAAACAGACGTGTGGATTTTACCCTTCGTCTAAAACCACCGGAAAAAAAAGCTGAGGACAATTCATTAATTCCACTATAGATATAAGCAAAACGCCTCTTTATATTATTAAAGTTTAACTAGTAGGTTTTATTATGGCAGATGAAAAAGCTGAAGCAGAAGGCGGAAGCAAAAAGAAATTAATCATCATCATTGCAATTGGTGTTTTAGCCCTTCTACTTGCTGGAGGAGCTGCTTTCTTCTTCTTAGCTGGAGCAGAAAAAGAAGAAGAAGTCAAAGATCCAGGAGATGACGTACCCGTACCACAAGTTGTAGCACCAACCATGGGCCCTTTAGTCAATATTAATGAGTTTGTGGTAAATATTATCAGTGAAGACGAAAACCACTATATTAAGACCTCCCTCACCTTAGAACTCAGCTCACAACCTGCATCAGACGAGGTAAACATGCGCATGCCTCAAATGAGGGATGCTATTATTTTAATTCTTGGCGATAAAGATTACCGTGAACTACAAGATATGCAGGGCAAAAAACAGTTAAAAGCTGAAATACAATCCAAAATCAATTCTATATTGTCCACCGGTAAAGTTACGGCCATATTTTTCACCGATTTTGTGGTACAATAGTTGCTAAGATAATAATATGGAACCGATTTTAAATAAAATAGAAATAGCAGATCTGCTAAATGCTATCCACCAGGGACAAGTTTCCCTAGACACCAGTGTTGATGTTGACACAACAACAATAGTCTACGAACCTGTCAATCTGTTGCAACTTGCCAAGCCAGGTGGAGATAAGATCAAAATTCCTAATTTTGACATTATCATGGATTCATTTGCCCGCCACTACTCTGTTATCTTATCGAATCAATTACAACGAACAGTCTCAATCATTAGAGACACCCTAAAAACCACAGAGTTGCAGGATTTCTTTGATACGCTAAAATCACCCGGCGCCCTAGGGATGATGAATTTGGCACCATTAAACCAAAACGCTCTTATCATCCTTGACCCTTCAATATCTTTCTCGCTAATTGAAATAATGCTTGGAGCATCAGGTGATACTGATACCGTAAAGTTTTCCAGAGTTCCTTCAACCATTGAACTCAATGTTCTTAGGGTTATTATGGAGCATGCTTGCAAAACTACTGAAAAATCATTCCAACCACTAATCAGCCTTAGTCCAAACATCAGTAAAGTAGATAGCAATCCGAGACTAATGTCCATTACCGACCCTGACGATGAAATAGTCGTTTGCACATTTCAAGTTAACCTTGGTAAAGACACTGGAGAAATAAAACTGCTATTCCCTTATGACCTTCTTGAGTTCCTTACAGATGAATTGCTGAACCTGCTGCAGGTTTCCGATAGACAAACAACTGGTTGGAACGAAATATTAAGACAAGAAGTGCCAGAAATGAGCACTAATGTATCTGTTAAAATTGGCAGCACAAGCTTAAGCATTGGACAAGTTTTAGACCTTAAAGTTGGCGATTTTATCGAATTAGATACAGACCCAACAAAGCCATTGAACGTATTTGTTGAAGACAAAGTAAAATTCACTGCCATCTCAGGCACTCATAATGGTAAAAAAGCAATTAGTCTTACTGAAGACACACCCTCGACAAACTAGGATTCACCATGGAACCAAACGACAACTTCGACGATAGCAGACCAAATCCAGAAGAGATACAGGAACTTCTACAGGAAGATGAATACACAGCGCCTATCAGCCCTACTGTTACTCCACAACCAAAAGATGGCTCTGAAGGCAGGTCTTTGGAATTTCTTTACGATGTGCCCCTAGAAGTCTCTGTGGAAGTAGGCCGGAGTAAAATTTTACTAAAAGACCTACTTCATATGACGGAAGGGTATGTTATCGAGCTAAATAAAATAGCTGGCGAACCACTAGATATATACGTCAATTCTCGACTTATAGCCAGAGGGGAAGCAGTAAAAATCGGAGACAAATTTGGTATCAAATTAACAGATGTCATTAGCACCTCAGACCGGCTTGAACAACTGGGCAAATGATTACTAAATACCTTCTTCTAACTATTTTCCTGCTGACACCAAGCTTAGCCCTAGCTGCAGACAATGATTATCTTAGTGGATATTTTCGTATGCTTTGGTCTTTAGCCATCGTCGTGGGAGTTATGTTCATAATTTTCGCCATCGTTAAAAAAAGATTTTCACCATTTAGCACCTCAAGTAAGAAAAAAATCAAAGTTCTTGAGATACAAGCTATAATGCCCAAAAAATCTCTCTGCTTGGTTGAAGTAAATAACAAGACTTTTCTACTTGCCATAAGCCAGGACAATATACAAAAAATTGCAGAATTTCCAAAAGACGAATGCAACAATTTTGACACAGCTCTAGCAAATGCTTCAAAAACCAAAGAACATGAAGTTGGTCAAGAAACTCAATGAAAATATTATGAAAATTAGCTTAAAACATCAAAGTGCGGCACTAATAGGATTACTGGTACTCCTATGCGGGAGTTGCACTGCCTTAGCGATCAATGTGCCAACTGTTAGTTTCGGTATTCAAAATGCCGACTCTCCTGAACAAGTTTCCACTGCCTTGCAAGTTATGTTTTTGATGACTGTGCTTTCTGTGGCACCTGCTATTGTCTTAATGATGACCAGTTTCACCCGCATTGTCATTGTCTTAGGGTTCATCAGACAGGCAATGGGAACCCAAAACATGCCTCCAACGCAAATTATTCTGGGACTATCACTATTTCTTACTTTTTTCATAATGGCTCCAACCATTAACGAAATTAACGATAATGCATTACAACCTTACCTAAAAAAAGAAATAAACCAGGACGTTGCTTTTGACCATGCTGTTGATGGCATGCGTAAATTTATGTTCAGCCAAGTTCAGGAAGCAGAATTAAAGTTCATGGCAGATCTAACTCTAGAAATTGATCCAAACGATGGTGATGACATCCCCACTACCACCTTAATTCCAGCTTTTATGCTATCGGAATTAAAAAGAGCTTTTAGTATGGGGTTCATGGTTTACATCCCCTTTCTAGTCATAGACATGATCGTTGCATCCGTGCTTATGTCTATGGGCATGATGATGCTACCCCCCGTTATTATCTCCATGCCTTTTAAGTTATTACTTTTTATACTTGTAGACGGATGGTCATTAATAGTTGGCTCTCTAATTAAAAGCTTCTCCTAAAGGTATCTATTATGCTAACTCCTGAGCTTGCTGTTACTATCTGCCGCAGAGCTGTACAAACAGTACTAATGTGTGCTGCGCCAATGCTTCTTGCAGGTCTTTTAGTTGGACTCACTGTATCTATATTCCAAGCAGCAACCCAAATTAACGAGCAAACCCTTTCATTTATACCAAAAATTGTAGCAGTGTTTTTGACACTATTATTATTCGGCCCTTGGTTAATCAAGCTCATGACAACCTTTGCCACCGGTATTTTTAGTGGAATTTCTGCGCTCTAACTTCACTCTGAAAAAAAATGGAAGCCTACCTCCTACCACTAGATCAATTCCAGACCTTTCTTATTGTTTTAAGTAGGGTCGCAGGCTTCACATCCGCTATACCTGTGTTCTCCACAGGTCAAACTCCTATCCAAGTTAAAATTGGCTTAGCGGTAGGATGTAGCCTTGTTTTATACCCTGTGATGGCTCCCGCCATCATCATTACAGAAGAACTAAGCTTACCTGAATTCATGCTTCTCGGGGTTGGTGAAGTCCTAGTGGGAATTGCCATTGGGTTTATAGCAAAAATGATATTTACGGCAATCGAATTTGGAGCTACTGTAATTGGCTACCAGATGGGTTTTGCTGCAGCCAACGTTTATGATCCACAAGGAGAAAGGCAAATATCACTACTTTCTCAGTTCCAAAACACATTTGCCATTCTCATCTTTTTAGCAATTGATGGACATCATATATTTTTACAAACTGCAGCGATGTCATACGACTATCTCCCACCCGGACAATTTAACTATGCTGGCAATGCGGTTCCATACATCATAGAGCTTGCATCTCACATGTTTCAGCTTGGCTTACAATTTAGTGCACCAGTTCTAGCTGTTCTCTTATTATCGGGCTTATCCCTTGGTATTCTTGCCCGTGTCTTCCCGCAATTAAATGTATTTATGCTCAGTTTCCCTCTTAATATCGGCATAGCCTTCACTGTCATTGGTTTGACACTAAGCCCAATATCCACTCTATTGGGTCGAGAATTTGACATGTTACCCTATCGTATTTTCAACATCTTAACACTCCTCTCATTCTAAAGGGCCAACTAGCCTAGGTTTTTCATATTTTTGACAGCCCAGAAGGCTTATTTATTGCATATTTTTACTACCAAGAAGATCGCAAAAGCTAGTAAACCTGATAAATATTAAAAAAATAGCCTTTGCAGAGTTAGGAAAATGCGAGACATGTCACTAGAACTTCTCTGATTTTTTGGTTATTTTAATCTAACTTAATAAGAAAACCCAATTATTTGGAAAAACAAAATATTATATTTAGCAGCAGGGTATAAACAATGGCAGAAGAATCCCCATCTGGCGGTGAAAAAACTGAAGACGCCACCGCAAAACGACGCGACGACTTTAGACAAAAAGGTCAAGTTGCTCAATCAAAAGAAGTACAAACGGCTACCCTGTTAACAGCTGTACTTCTTTTATGGTTTTTCTACATAAAATCTTTCTGGCAAAAACTATCAACTCTTGTTCATTCCATCTGGAATTCGATCCACGCATACTCCCCTACTCCCTTAGCCACCATAGAACTTGCATACTTTATACTTGGAGAAGTTGTATTAATGTTACTACCTTTGTTTTTTCTTGTTCTAGTAGTTGGTGTTGCTGCAAGCTTTTTCCAAATTGGATGGCTTTTTACAACCAAGCCTCTGCAACCTGATTTTAGCAAAATGAATCCTATTCCAGGAATGGCTAGATTTGTCTCTAAAAAATCTTTTGTTGAATTAATCAAGTCTCTTAGCAAAGTTATTCTAATTGGCTACCTTGCATACTCAACCATATACGATAATTTTCTAGTTGCCCTACTACAAACTGACACCAGCCCTGGTGCGACACTACTTTTTCTTGGCAACACAGCCTCACTGATCCTTGCAAAAGTTTGCGCTATGATGATCCTTATCGCCTTCATTGATTTTCTATATGTCAAATGGGAAATGGAGGAAAAAATGAAGATGACCAAACAGGAACAAAAAGAAGAATATAAATCTTCCGAAGGTGACCCACAGGTAAAAGCACAAATTAGATCGATTCAACAACAAATGGCTAGAAAACGGATGATGTCGGATGTTCCACATGCCGATGTTGTAATCACAAACCCTACCCATATCGCTGTAGCCATTAGATATAAAGTAGGAGATGATCAATCGCCCATCATCCTCGCAAAAGGTGCCGATGTTATCGCTATGAAGATTAGAGAAGTAGCCAGAGAACACTCTATCCCCATCATTGAAAACCCGCCAGTGGCACGAATGTTGCACAAAATAGACATTGGCAAAAACATCCCTGAAGAGATGTTCTCCGCTGTTGCTGAAATTTTGGCACACATTTACTCGCTTAAAAAGAATAGGTAAAAATGGTTGCTGTACTCACAGGTTTTTTAAAAAAATATCGAATCAAAGAATTACTATTTCGTAGTGACATTGCCGCTGCGGTTGGTCTTGTTTCTATTTTATTGATAATGATCATCCCATTACCTTCGATTTTGTTGGATTTTTTCTTATCCATCAACATCACACTAGCTCTGTTAATTCTCATCATTAGTTTATATACCGTTAAAGCCACTGAGTTTTCAATTTTCCCTGCAATTCTCTTAACCACCACTCTTTTTAGATTATCTTTAAATGTTGCTTCCACTCGCCTTATACTTCTAAAAGGTCATGAAGGACCTGGTGCTGCAGGAAATGTGATTCAATCCTTTGGCCAATTTGTTGTGGGCGGTAACTATGTCGTAGGTATTGTTATTTTCGTCATCCTAGTCCTAATTAACTTTATGGTAATCACTAAGGGTGCTGGTCGTGTAGCTGAAGTTGCAGCAAGATTTACCTTGGACGCTATGCCTGGAAAGCAAATGGCCATCGATGCCGATCTTAATGCTGGTATAATCGATGAACAGACAGCCAAACAACGCCGAGAAGACATATCGAACGAAGCAGCATTTCATGGAGCCATGGATGGTGCTTCAAAATTTGTTAAAGGTGATGCCGTTGCAGGTATTATCATTACTCTTATTAATATTGGCGCAGGTTTTGTCATTGGCGTTTTACAGAAGGGAATGCCCATGGCAGAAGCAGCAGCCAACTACACCATCCTCACCGTTGGCGATGGACTAGTTGGCCAAATCCCAGCACTTATTATCTCAACTGCCGCTGGTCTTCTTGTAACACGCTCAACAGGAGATAAGGATTTTGGCTCAGACATCCAGGCTCAATTTACCCAGAACACCATGGCAATATGGGTAGTTTCAGGAATATTAATTCTTTTTGCCTTAATTCCTGGTTTACCCTTTGTTCCATTTTTAATCCTTGCAATTGTGCTTGCTTATATCGCCTATACTCTCGAAAAGGAAAAGGTTGTCACTGAAGAGGACACAAAACAAAAGAAAGCCGTAGAAAAAGCGGAAGAAGCAGCAGCGCCAAAAGACGAGAATTACGAAGAAATGTTAAATGTGGAACTTCTTCAACTAGAAGTCGGCTATGGCCTCATCCCCTATGTGGATGCCAACCAAAATGGTGAACTACTTACACGCATCCAATCTGTACGAAAACAATTCGCAATGAATCAAGGTTTCATTTTGCCGCCGATTCATATTAAAGACAATCTCCAACTGAGCCCGAACCACTACACACTCGCCCTAAAAGGGGTTTCCATTGCTGACTCAGAAATACTGCCTGGCCACTTCATGGCTATGGATCCAGGTATGGTAACCGAGCAAATAAAGGGGGTCCCCACCACTGAACCAGCTTTTGGTTTGCCAGCAATTTGGATAACTGAAGACAAAATGGAACAAGCGCAGGTTGCCGGGTATACGGTTGTTGATTGCACAACAGTAATGACAACTCACATCAGTGAAATTATCAAACAGCACGCACGTGAACTTGTTGGGCGTCAAGAAGTTCAAGGGCTACTAGATAATCTTTCCAAAAAATACCCAAAACTTGTCGAAGATGTAGTACCAGGTCTTATTCAACTCGGTACTTTAATGCGAGTTCTGCAAAACCTTTTAAAAGAAGGTGTTTCAATACGGGACCTACGAACCATTCTAGAAACCATTGCCGATTGGGCACCTATCACTAAGGATCCTTTAATTTTAACAGAATACGTTAGACATTCTATGGCGAGAGCAATTAGTGCTGACCTGGCTATTGAAGGTACAATACCAGTCATCACTATTTCTAAACCTGCAGAGGATGCCATTCAAAACGCAGTGCAAATCAAAGAGACTGGCAGCTATCTTGCATTAGATCCAGTAATAGCACAACGAATTTTGGATTCTATAAGTCAAGCTATACCAATGTTTGAAGGTGGTCATCGCCCAGTTTTACTAGTTCCACCGCAATTAAGACCACATGTGTATAGCTTAACAGAAAGATATTTCCCTGCGTTGACTGTGCTTTCGCATAACGAAATAAGCCAAAACCTCAATGTTCAATCTCTTGGAACGGTGACTCTGGATGCAAGTTAAAGTATTTGAAGCAAAAGATATGACCAGCGGCCTAAAAATGATTAAGGATGAATTGGGTTCAGAAGCCTTGATCATTTCCACCAAAACTATCAAGTCAGGTAAATTTGGTATGGGTAAAAGTGGGATTGAAATCACTGCCGCTGTCACACCTGCCCCGCTGAATGCTGGCAATAACTATCGACCAAATAAAACCAGTATTAGCCAGATGCCACCTAGGAAAACAAATCAAAGAACAACTACTTCTTCAAGTTACGGTCAACTGACTGATGAAAGAAACAGCCTTTTTGATAACGATACTAACCGCTACGAAGCTCCCTCAAACCAACCTTACCAAAATGCCATTCCACCTAGAAGAGCTAGACAAAACAGTAGCCATAACCTATCTAACCAAACAAACAATCATGCATTTAACACTCAGGTAAGTGAGCAAACGACAAACCACCATTTTACTCCACCCCAAGAACCAGCAGTGTCAATAAACTCCGCTTTTAACAATCATGCCCCAAATAACAATTATATTTCTAGTGACATGGAGGATTTAAAAAACATCGTCAAAAATTTGGCGGGAGAAATATCGCGGATGCAAACAGGACAACCTGCAACCCAAAACACAGCTTCATCTAAACACCAAGAGCCAATTTTCGACCTACTAAGAAGCAAAGGAATAAATGAAGAGATTTCGCACACCATTTCTAATTTTCTTCAATCAAATATAGCACCACAAGAGTTAGAAAACCCCATAGAGCTTAACAAGCACACAACCGAAAGCATCCAAAGCATGATAGAAGTGGCACCACCTTTTAAATATCCCAAAGGTGAACAGCAGAGAATTGCATTTGTCGGCCCCACTGGAGTTGGTAAAACTACTACTCTTGCAAAACTTGCAGCGTCAAGAATTAGCAATGGAACTTCATCCATTGCTATGATAACCATCGATACTTACAGAATAGCCGCTGTCGAGCAATTAAAGGTTTATGGAGAAATCATGAATGTTCCAGTTGAAGTTGTACTAAGCCCAGATCAACTTGAGCACTCACTGATAAAACACAGGGATTGTGATCTAATATTAATAGACACCGCTGGTCGCAGCCCTAAAGACAGCTTATCAATAGACGATTTGGCAAACTTCTTGAAGCCTGATCTAAATATAGAAAACCACTTAGTGCTTTCCGCAACAGCAAGAGAAGAAGAAATGATTGACACAATGACAAGATTTAACAAACTAAACATCCACAGCACTATTTATACAAAAATTGATGAGTGTAGTCAGCTAGGAGCATTACTTAATGTGCAAAGCCATAATAACAACCCGATATCATGTCTTACAAATGGCCAACGGGTTCCTGAAGATATCTTAGACATTAGCTCACAGCGTGTCGCCGAACTTATTATGTCTGCTAATTAAAGGATTATTAAATGATTAATTCAACGCAACAAACAGACCAGGCTGGGACCTTAAGAAGCATGAGCCATGAGAGCCTAGGTCAAAAAAACCAACAAACTACCAGAAGAACCAACGTATACGCCATCACATCTGGTAAAGGTGGTGTCGGAAAAACAGCCGTTGCTTCAAACCTTGCTTACTCTCTGGCTCTTTGCGGCAAGAAAGTTTTAATACTCGACGCAGATCTTGGCCTTGCCAACATCGATGTTGTATTTGGAATTACCCCTCGCTACAATTTGAACCACTTTTTCTCAGGCGAACAAACCCTTGAGTCCATAATGGTTACAGGCCCACTGGGTATTAAAATCTTGCCTGCCGGATCTGGTATACAAAACTTTATCAAATTAAGTACAGATTTAAAAATGAAACTATTGCAGGGACTTGATGCCATGCAAAATCAGTTTGACTATGTACTCATCGATACAGAAGCAGGAATTTCTGACAATGTTACCTATTTCAACACAGCAGCCCATGAAATTTTGGTCGTAACAACACCAGAACCTACCGCTATTACGGATGCCTATGCCCTAATGAAGCTTCTCTCTACAAAGTTTCATGAAAAGAAGTTTAACCTAGTGGTAAATCAGATACAAAACGAAGATGATGCGTTAGATGTTTACAGGAAATTAACCTTAGTTTCAAATAGATACCTAGATATATCTATTGACTACCTAGGTTCAGTGCCATACGATAGACAAATGGTTGATGCAATCCGCAAACAAAGAGTATACTGCGAATTACAGCCAGGCTCTCGCCTTGCCAACTCATTTAGCCGCCTAGCAGGTAGAATTTGTGCTGAACCGAGTCATCAGCCAGAGAAAGGAAATGTACAGTTCTTCTGGAAACGCCTTCTAAACTTTGGGACAAAAGAATGATTAATATCTATCAACCAATAACGGGCCAAGACAATAGGCATCAATTAGTCCAGGATCATCTTTACCTAGTTGACATCCTCGTTTCTAGAATGGTCACACAAGTGCCCTCTTTTATGAATCGTGACGACATGAAAAGTGCAGGAATGATGGGATTATTTGACGCATCAAAAAAATATGATGAATCAAAAAATATACTTTTCAAAACATTTGCCGAATACAGAATTAGAGGTGCCATCTTTGATGAGATGAGAAAACTTGATTGGTTTTCCAGAACACTGAGAGACAAGCATAACAAAATAAGTAGGTCCATCAACAAGCTAGAACTAAAACTTGGTAGAGATCCAGAAGAATTTGAAATTGCTAAAGACCTAGACATGAGCCTAGAAGAATACCATACCACCCTTAGTCAAGTCAGCCATTTAGGGTGCGTTAGCTTAAACGAATTCCTAGACAGTTCTGATGATGGGCGAACATTTCTAGATGCCCTAGTGGATCACAGAAAAGATAATACTCCAACTGCTCAAATAGAAAAGCAACAATTAACAGCCCAGATCGCAGAAATACTAAAACAACTATCCGAAAAAGAAAGTCAGGTCATTGCACTCTATTATTATGAAGAATTATCACAAAAAGAAATAGCGGAAGTCCTTGCTGTTTCAGAAGGAAGAATCTCTCAACTACACAGCCAAGCATTAACCAAGCTGAAGGTAAAAATGCAAAACCAGTTGCATTAATAAAAATCCAATGGCAAATAATTTCCTCATCGCAACGATATTTCTATCCGTCCTTTCGCTATTTTTCGCCCTTTGGGTAATTAACAGTAACAGAGCAAAGTCAAAACTGGCTTCACAATTGCATCAATCAAAACATGAATTACAAGAAATTACATCTCAGTTGAATGATATTGAAAAAGAGCTTACCGAAATGAAAGATTTTCAAAGTTCAATAGATAAGGCTGAAATAACCACAAAACTACAAAGCAGTAGACTAGATACATACGACAAAGGAGCTACAACTCCTGAGAAGTACCAATATATTAACAATTTGACTCAACAAGGTATGGGAGCTGATGAAGTTGCTTCGATCTTAAAAATATCCCCACAAGAAGCACATCAACTAGTCTCACTTGCCAAGCTTGCTAGAAAAGTACCTGTACCCGCCTAAAGAACAAATATAGTTGGGTCGATACATAAACTAAAGATTTCTCCCGGTTGTACTTAAACATCTAGTTTCAACTCAATTTGCAAAGAAGGACATAAAATGGTTTCAGGAAAATACAGTGCCCTAGCAGGAGCAGTTACAAGAAACCAGGCAATTGCCAATATTTCTAATAATCTTGCCAATGTTAACACTGCTGGTTTCAAACGAAAATCTGTCTCTTTTGAATCACTACTAGAAGCAAAACAACAGGTAACAAATGCTCAAGGTATCAATTACACACGTATCTCTGAAAACAAAACTGATTTTAGCCAAGGCCCATTAAAACATACTGAAAATCCATACGATTTATCGATACAAGGTAAAGGATTCTTTAAACTAAAGGGGCCGGAAGGAGATTTATATACAAGGCGTGGCGACTTTGGCATTCGTGGAGACGGTGTTTTAACTACTAGCCATGGCCTACCTGTGCTAAGTGAAGGTGGAGGTGAGATTATTATACCTGATGCCCAAGGTTCAAAAGTTGCTTTTGGAGAAGAAGGAACTATTTACCTCCTAGGCGAACAAGGACTACGAGAACAAGTTGGGAAATTAGGAATTTACGATGTCGCAGATGAAACAACACTAAAGAATGAATCAGACACTACTTTTTCTCTCACAGACGGTGGTGAAGAAATTGACACAAATGACTTTAGGATTGTACAAGGAAGCCTAGAGATAGCCAACGTCAATATGATTAAATCAATGACAGATCTAATTGCCAATCAACGGGCATATGACACACTTCACAAAACCATTAAAAGTTATTCATCAATTAGTGAGCAGTACGAAAAGCTCGGCAAACTAAGCTAAAGGATAAAACATGTATAGATCACTATGGACAGGCACCACTGGTATGCAAGCTCAACAACTAAACCTTGATGTTATTGCTAATAATCTGGCAAACGTTAATACCACTGGTTTTAAAAAGAGTAATGTTGACTTTCAAGACCTGTTGTACCAAAACATGAAAGTCCCAGGCACCCAAACGTCCCCGGACACTCAGTCACCCACAGGTATTCTTATAGGTCTAGGTGTTAAACCAGCCGCTGTTACTAAAGTTTTCACCCAAGGCGATTTAATTCAGACTGAAAACGATCTAGATGTCGCCATTGAAGGACGTGGGTTTTTTCAAATAGAGCAACCTGATGGCAATATTGCCTACACTAGAGCTGGTGCATTCAAACGAGATTCTGATGGAAGAATGACTAGTTCGGATGGCTACCCACTTGTTCCCGGTATTACCATCCCAGATGGGGTTACTCAGATCACAATTGGCCAATCAGGAATCGTCAGCGTAATTTTCGATGATGCTGCCGATTTGGTGGAAGTTGGCACAATCGAACTTGTTGGCTTTACCAATCCAGCAGGCCTCAGTGCCATCGGCCAAAACCTCTTTGAAGAAACGGCAGCCTCTGGAACTGCCACCATCGGCACCCCTGGCGATGAGGGTTACGGATTGCTAATTCAAAAATACCTTGAGGGTTCAAACGTAAATATAGTGGAAGAAATGACTAATATGATCACTACACAAAGAGCATATGAAATCAATTCAAAAACCATTAAAACCTCAGATGAAATGATGCAGACAACAAACGATTTAGCCTAATCATTGATATGAAATATTTATTACTTACCATATATTTTTTTATTTCCATTGCTCAAACGTCCTATGCCCTTGAAGGTGAATTCAAGGTAGAGAGCATGGTTAAAGCAAAATTTATCATTTTAAGTGATATAGTTTCATTTTCAGAAGAAAACCAAAAAATAGATGAATTAAAAAGCATTGTCATCTCACAAAGCCCTTCTTTAGGAAAAACAGTAACTATAAATCAAAACGACATCCTAAGAAAATTAGCATCTCAAAATATGTTGCCACCCGATATTTATTGGCATGGCAGTGACAGTACAATAGTAAAACGCATAGGAAATATTGTCACTCAAGATCAAATAGAAAACATTATCCTCTCATATATTGAAGAAAACTTACCTGATTTTGACACTAGTTTCACGCCATCTGGCACGGTTCCAAGCCTATCTCTACCGAATGGCACCTTAACCTACGAAGTAAAACCATCCAGATCAGCCATCATAGGCAGTAAACACTTTACAATCCGTTTTTTCACAAACGGAAAATTAAATAAAAACATTGTAATTCGAGGCCAACTAAAGGTAATAGCACCAATTGCTGTTGCCACTGAAAGTCTAAGAAAAAATGCCATACTTAATTCTTCAAACTATATTTTTGACAATAGGGATATCAATAAATTAAGAGGAGCAATTTTAAACACAAGCCAGATAGAAGGATATAAACTTACACGAAGAATAAGTAATAATGCCCCAATTTTACTATCTAATTTAGACAAAGTACCAGTTGTAAACCGTGGACAAAGAGTAAAAGTTATCGTGCACTCTGGCAAATTACAACTTAGCATGATCGGAATTGCCAAAGGAAATGGCGGTATTAACGATATGATAAAAGTCTTAAACATAAGTTCCAACAAAACTATTTATGCCACAGTAACTGGCCCAGGACTTGTGGAGGTACGTATCTAATGAAAATTTACAATTTAACACTTTTATTCATCTGCTGTTGCCTAACAATGACTTCTTGCTCAGGAAAAAGTAGAAAGATGGTCGATATACCTGAACCACTAGAAGAAATCCAAGTGACAAACCCTACTCCACGCGAAGCTGGTTCCCTCTGGAGCGCTAACAATGCTTCATTTTTTTCCGATAGAAAAGCTCAGAATGTTGGTGATATCGTCACCGTACTAATACAAGAAAAGTCCAGTGCTTCAAAATCAGCAACCACAAAAACTGGAAAAGAATCTACCATGGGTGCTTCTATTCCATCACTATTTGGATTAGAACAGGGTCTAGCCAACCATGCACTTGATATGAGCAACCTTCTAAGCACATCATTTAATAGCGATTTTGAAGGGGACGGCACCACCACTCGTAGTGGCAATTTATCTGCTTCTCTCACCACTCAAGTTGTTGCACGTTATCCCAACGGGCAATTAAAAATTCGTGGCGGTAAAGAAGTAATGGTTAACAATGAAGTTCAAATTATTTACCTCACTGGCATAATTAGACCTGTTGACATAACCGCCGGCAACACTGTCAATTCGACCAAAGTATTAAATGCCAGAATCAGCTACACGGGTAAAGGTGCCATTAGCGACAAGCAAGAACCTGGTTGGTTTATGCGCAACATGGACACCATATGGCCATTTTAAAAAAGGCTAAAAGTATATGAATATGAAAAAAATTTTAATTACCATTATACTAGTAGTTTTCTCCACGACTGCGCATTCTGCAAGAATCAAGGATGTTGCCCAAATTCACGGTGTGAGGGGTAATCAACTGATTGGTTATGGCTTAATTACCGGTCTTACTGGGACTGGTGACGACATGAAAAAGTCCGTCTTCACCCTACAGGCAATCTACAACATGATGACCAGAAGTGGCATTACTGTAGACCCAGCAAAAATGAATTCGATTAAAATTAAAAATGTAGCCGCTGTTATGGTTATAGCGGAGTTACCGCCTTTTGCTAGTACAGGTTCAAGAATTGACATTCAAGTTTCTTCTGTAGGTGATGCTTCTTCCCTTGCTGGTGGGACATTACTACTAACTCCACTTAAAGGTGTTGATGGCAAAGTTTACGCAGTAGCCCAAGGACCTTTGGCAATCGGCGCATTCTCATTTGGTGGTAAAGCAGCAAGTGCCCAAAAAAACCACCCTAATGTTGGTCGAGTGACCAATGGTGCAATAGTAGAGGGTGTTGTTCCCGTTCAGCTTGGTGCTGGCAACACCATTACGTATCAGTTATCCAATGCCGATTTCACCACCTCTAACAATATGAGCAAAGCAATCAATAGTAAGTTTGGCGAAGACACAGCCTACCCACTAGATTCTGGCTCAGTTGCAATCAATATTCCATCACAGTATGCAAACAACCTTGTCAATTTTATCTCGCAAGTTGAAAGTATCGACATCAAGGCAGATTCCATCGCCAGAGTAATTGTCAATGAACGGACTGGTACCATTGTGATGGGACAAAATGTCAAATTATCGACAGTGGCCGTTTCCCACGGTAACTTAAATTTAACTATCAGTAATAAGTTCGACGTTTCTCAACCTGGAGCACTTGCTAATGGAGAAACAGCAATTACCCCTGAAACACAAGTAGATGTCACAGAAGAAGAAGGACAATTAGTCGTTTTAAACATGAGCCAAGATGTATCCATTGGCGATATAGCAAATGCCTTAAATGCTATTGGGGCAACCCCAAGGGATTTGATAGCAATTTTCCAAGCCATAAAAGCGGCCGGTGCAATGCACGGCGAACTTGTAATTCTGTGATAAATAGGTAATATTATGGACTTCAAACTTGACATGCGCACTCAAATCAGTGCGAGTAAATTATCCCCTATTGATAAAAAATCTAGGGATCTCGAAAAACTAAAAAATGCTTGTCAAGAGTTTGAGGCGATCTACGTCAATCAAATGCTCAAAGAAGCACGTAAAACGGTTCCTGAAGATGGTCTTTTCCAAAAAGATAGTGCCACTAAAATGTACGAAGAAATGATCGACATGGAACGAGCAAGACAAGTATCCAAGGGCCCAGGACTAGGCATTGCTACTGCTATGTATGAGCAAATGTCTCACTTAATTGAAAATAAAAAATAAAATAACTGTTTTCTACCTAAACTTCCCTCTCCCCCGCGCCGATAAATTCTTAAGCAAAAGTAGTTTTTTAACAAAAATTAACTATTGAGAATAAAATGGCTGCTCTCACATTTACATCAATCGCCGCAAATACACTTAACAGCTACCGCCTAAAAACTATGGCAAATGGCAGCTATAAACCTGATGGCGACGATTTTAGGCAAGACACCGACTCTTACAGAAACACCAATATCAACGACGCAGTTTCTGCTCTTAGCGAAATTGCTTACAATCAATTAAGAGGAAATGTTAATTCTGATAATGAAGATAACTCATCAAATATCGTTAACTTAGTAAAGTCTTTAAGTGCCAATGACAGTGATCGTTTTACAGCGTTAACTAAAGCTATAACTGATTCATATGGTCAACTAAGCAAAGAATATGATGAGCTAATCCCAGAAGATGTAAGTAAAGGCTACGATAAAATAATCAGTGGTCTAGAAGCGGCAAATGAAGAAATGAACCAAGCTTTAACAAGATAGAGATTTCCATAAAACATAGGTGACAAAATGGTTAATTATTTAGGTATTGGTGGTCCGGGACAAATTGGTAACATTCGACCGACTCAATCAAACAAAACAAACGAGGCGTCCAATACAGACGCTGCCCAATTTGCAGATGCATTGAAAAATGCCCAAGCAACGCCTTCTGTATCTAATGAGAAATCTGAAAGGGCAGAGAGAGTTGCAGAGCTAAAAGCGCAGGTAGCTTCTGGGTCATATCAACCAGATATGAAACAAGTATCAACCTCTCTTCTCAGTTTTTTAACCGAGAGATAAATTATGACTCCTAAAACGACACACGAAAGACTACAACGTCTACATGAGATTATTATTATCGAGCGTGAGTGTGCCAAAAAACTCGATATAGATAATATGCTAAAAGCTGTTAAGGAAAAAGAAGAACTTATTCAACTTCTTAGCTATGAAGAAAAGATAGATGAAGAAAGTAAACCACTGGCAGCCAAGATTCGTAACGAAAACCGTCGTAATGCGTTTCTTTTAAAATCAACCCTTGGTTGGATTAGAGAAACACTACAATTTCTTGGTAAAAAATCAGTTGTAAACACCTACTCTGCCGCAGCAATATCAGTACCATCCACGGTTAACGGCAGGTTACTATCAGGAACTATCTAAAATGGCCGGATTATTTGACGCACTTAACTCAGCTAGTACCTCCTTGCAGGTTAGCCAAAAACAGATCGAGGTCACCGGCTCTAATATCGCCAACGTCGACACCGTGGGCTACTCCAGACAAGATGCTGAAATATCGCCCCATCCTAGTCTTAACTACGGAGGCTTTTTTATTGGCCAAGGCGTCACAATAACCAGCGTAGAACGAGCTTACAACTCATTTGTTAGTGATCAGTTAGTTGAAAAATCCTCTGATTTTGGCTATGAAAATGGAAAAACAGATATCTATTCTGAATTGGAAAGAATATTTCCAATCACTAACAACAATCTATCTACCGATATCAACACCTTCTTTGACTCATGGCAACAACTATCAACCAAACCAACCGACCTTGTATTACGTGATGCAGTAATTCAACAGGGTGACGTCCTATCTCAAAGATTCAATGCCGTGGCCGAAGAACTTGATAATGTTCAAACTAATATTGGCGACAAAATTACAGCAAACATAGATGAACTAAACTCTAAGCTAAATCAGGTTGCAGAACTAAACCAACGCATCTATCTTATTGAGACAAATGGACAATCTGCAAATAGTGCAAGAGATCAAAGAGATGTATTAGTTAAAGATCTATCCCAAGCTCTAGGTGCTCAATCTTATGAGCTTGAGAGTGGCATGATAAACGTACAGCTACCTGCTGGCTTACCACTAGTTAACGGTACCGCAAATTCCACGTTTGAAGCAGTATCTCAAGGATCTTCTCTCGAACTTCACTTAAAAGCTGCTGGAACAACCAGACAAGTAACCGCTAAAAACATGGCCGGTGAAATGGGAGCTCTTTTTGAGATGAGAGAAGAATACATCCCTAGCCTTGAAAAAGAACTAGACCACTTAGCCTACTCACTCATAACAGGTGTTAACGCTCTCCATCAAGCAGGTGCAGGTATTGATGGTAGCACAGGAGTAAATTTCTTCAAAGATCCTCCTAACCTAAACAACCCAGTAATAGATCCAGCTATAGGTGATACTGAAGGTAATTGGGAGTATGCAGCTAGGAACATGAGTATTGGGAACACTGATGCGGCTAAAGTTGCAGCAGCAAAAGCACCAGAAGCTGGCCAAGATGTTCTCCTGGGCGACAACACCAATGCTCTTGCAATTGCAGATCTTAGTTACCAACCTGTAGTTTCTGGAGTAGATAGTTTTGATTCATTCTATGGAAAGATGACTTCCAACATTGGTATTGCTTCCAACCAAAACAAACTCAATCTTGGTGGCGCAAAAGATTCACTTGTTCAAGTCGAAAACCTTCGTGCAAGTTACGCTGGTGTTTCTCTTGATGAAGAGATGATTAATTTAATAGGATTTCAAAGAAGTTATCAAACCGCAGCTAAGTATTTATCTGTAGTTGACGAACTAATGGGTTCTCTGATTAATATCAAATAATTAGCTAAAGAAAATTAGATATAGAGGCATATTATGAGAGTAACAGACGCAAGCACATACCGCCTATTACAAACCAACTTGACCAGAACTGAAAATGGCTTACAAGATCTTTATAATATGGCTACGACTGGCTTAAAGCTTAACAAAGCCTCTGATGATCCCTCTTCCATAACGCCTGTTCTTTCTCTTCGTAACCAGCTAATATTATCCGAAAGATTTAAAGATACCCTTGGCGTTGCAGGGGACGAAATGAAGTCAACCGACTCTTTTCTTAACAGTTCAGAAAACATCTACCAACGTCTTTCAGAGATCAGTGTAAATGCTATTAATTCTTCATTGAACCAAAAAGATCTCAATACACTTGCAGACGAAGTATCTGAATTAAAAAAACAAATGCTAGATGTGGCAAACGCTCAAATTGATGGTGAGTATATTTTTGCCGGGTATTCTGTCACCAAACCTCCCTTTACTGAAAACCCAAATTACGATCCTGCTTTATATGATGAGAGTGATAACTCAACATGGCCCATAACTTATAATGGTGACCACAATCGTACAACTCTAGAAATTGGCGAAAGCGAATACCTTCAAGTTAACCTTACTGGTAATGAACTATTTTCAGGAGTAGCAAATAGCGAATGGTCTTCGACTGGAACAAATGGGCTGCAGGGTGAGAGTCTATTGTCGTCCGGAACAGTAACACCAAGCGTCCCACCTTTTACAGGACAAAATATAGTCATTGAATATGGTGATAACACCATGACTATTCCTGAGTCTTTTTTAACAGCTAACCCAGCAGACACTAATTACGCTCAGACACTTAGTAATTTATTGGAAAATGCCCCCACTAATGTTGGGGACATGAGCCAGCTAACCAATTTTAGTTTAGCTGATGCTGACACTTACGATTTCACTGTAACTAACTCAGCTGGTGTTACTGTAGGTATCCAGCTAGATGGCAATCCAGGACAAGAATTTACTTTACAAGGAATGTCAAACGCTCTTGCAACCACAGCAGGTATATCTGATTTACAACCAGCTGTAGCGCCACACACTTCAGGTACACTCAGCAACGGCATTAAATATGATATCACTACTGGTGAGTTATTATTTTCAGCCCCGGTAGGTGATACTGTAACCACTTCTGATAGTATCGTTGACAACGAAAACTTTGGCGATTTAGGAGCAGCTTTAGCCAATATCAACCCCCTCAGCTCATACAATCTTGATGTTGCCAATAAAGCTGGTGAAAGCATTTCTGTAACACTTGATAGCAGTACAGGCTTTACCAATCAGGACATGGCTAATGCACTCGGTGCAACAGCAACCCCTCCCATTGCTGCACCTGTAACATCAGGCACACTTGATAATGGTATTTCTTTTGATATTTCTACTGGCGAGCTAATTTTCTCCGCCCCTGCTGGTGATGCTGTAAATACAACTACAACTATTAATAATGGTATTGAAATTACAAACCTAGGTGATGTTTCTGCCTCTGGAGCGATAACAAATTACGATTTAGATATAGCTAATAGTGCTGGCGTAACTGTCACCGCAAACCTTACACCTCCATTCACCAATCAAACCATGGCTGATGCCCTTGGTGATCTTACAGGAACTACTACTGTTGGCACTCCTATTTCATCAGGTACCCTTAGTAATGGTGTTATGTTTGACATCTCCTCAGGCGAACTTTTACTAACTGCCGCCCAAGATGATTTTGTCAACACCTCAAAATCAATTGATGGTGGGGCTGCGACTACAACACCGTCTTCATCTGCCACTCTAGATTTAGATACAGATCTAGCTAATCTTGGAGCCGCTACGACACTTGAAACATACAAGCTAGAAATTGCTAACAATAGTGGACACACAATCTCTGTAGCATTAGATGGCTCAGCCGGTAAAGAGTTTACTTCCCAAGCCATGGCTGATGCACTTGGAGCAACTCTATCACCACCTCTTTCAGCACCTGTTACATCTGGCACCTTAGATAATGGAATTACCTTTGATGTAACATCCGGTGATTTAGTACTAAACAACCCATCTGGCGATGGTATTAACACAAAAACTATTATCAACGGCGGTACAGCAGTATCAAGTCCTATTTTAACATCCTCCGCACCAGGAGTTTCTCCTGGTACAGGATTAGACACTAATATTACACCAGCTACAAATAACTTCGGTTCTGATCCAGCGGCAGGTGCTGCAGCTACATACGATCTTGATATAACCTCTGCTGGCAGCACAGTTTCAATTAACCTTGCAGCACCATTCACTTCTTTAAATGATATTGGGGAAGCATTAGGTAACCAGTTAACTCCACCAGACCCAACAGCTTTAATGGGAACTCTCAACAATGGTGTCTCCTACGATATTTCCTCTGGTGAGCTTGTCCTAACTGGTAATGATGATGGTACTAATCTTGTAACGTCTACAAATATTGATGCTGCCGGTGCTACAACAAATACAACTTATGGTACTGTAGATGTTCATACTAACACAATTCAAGATGCAACCTTATCTGGCGCTGGACTCGCAGGTGCTGGGCTTGAGGCTGAAAAGCTAGATGGTTCCACGACAATTGATATCTTTGGTGTTTTAACCCAGCTTGAAGAATCACTTAGAGCTGGAAATCTCAAGGATCCTGTTAACACAGGTGGTGGTGTGGAGAGAGCTCTGGCAAACTTAAAGGTAGCGGCAGATCAAAACCGTATCAATCGAAGCCAGTTGGGCGTTAAAGCAAAAAGAGTAGATGAATCTATTAATATACAAAGTCTGGCCATGGTTGATTTCAAAACAACACTGTCAAGATATGAAGATGCTAATATAACGGAACTTTTTAGCGACATCACCAAGAAAGAAACTGCTTTACAAGCAACACTAAAAGTTGTCGGCAGAGTATCTAGTATATCAATTTTAGATTATATTTAAGTCTTTATAAATTTTAGCATTTCATAATTTCTGTCAATCAGCTAAAATTAACTTTAAGCAATATCAGAGAGACAAGATATAATATAAGGAGTAACGATTAATGCTGGTTCTTTCCAGAAAACTTGGCGAAGGTATAATCATCGGTGATGATATCGTCTTAAAGGTTGTTGAGGTTAAAGGTGGAAGCGTTCGCCTGGGTATCGATGCGCCAAAAGACAAAAAAATATACCGTCAAGAAATTTACGAGAAAATCCTCCAAGAAAACCAAGCTGCAAGTAGCTGGTCTATTGATGATTTGGATGCTATCTCTTCACTTATCTCAACCCAAACTAAATAACGAGATATGAATACAATACAAACTCGCTTTGGCACGATTGAATATCAAATAGAAAACCTACTTAATTTTCCTGCAGGTTTAATTGGCTTACCAAATTTGCGTCAGTTCATTGTAATGCCAAACAAGAAAAAAGGGCCTCTATTTTGGATTCAATCTGTGGATGACCCAGCTATGGCTTTCGTCTTAACCAATCCTTTAGATTTTTTTCCTGACTACAGTGTAAATATTGAGACAAGTGAAAGAGCGACCCTGGGGATAAACGAAGATGATGCTTTCTATTTACTTTCAGTGGTAACAGTTCCGCCAAACCAAGAAATCACTCTCAACCTAGCAGCCCCTATTTTATTTGCTCCAAAGACAAACCGAGCAATACAAATTATTTTAGAAAAAGGCGAATATACTACTAAAGAGTTATTACCAAAAGTTGATGAAGACCAAGAGTGATTATCAAACAAAACAAATAGATATACACACAAAAGTCCTTATGAGATATGATCTCTTAAGGACTTTTGTGGTTTTGAAACTGCTTTTATAATTTGCAAGTTATAAAAAATTTAACGATTGTTTGTATGCTACTTATCTCTTGGCGGGAGTGGCTTCGGCTTCTTCTTTAAAATTGATCTAATATAAATTCGTTCGACTTTATCCCTCGCCCAAGGATTATGTCTAAGTAATTTTAAACTGGAATTAATAGTTGGGCTTTTTACAAAACAGTTAACCCTCACTCGCTCCGCAAGGTATGCCCACCCATGCTTGTCAACTAATTCTGTAACAATTTTCTTCAAAGTGATACCATGTAGCAAATCATTTGGTTGTTGTTCGTTATTCATCAAGAATATCCTAGAAAAAGATTGTTATAAACTACAAGTCACAAATCACTGAGTGGCCCCTACAGCCAAACCACAATCAGGGCAAAGTGCGATACTATCAGTAAAAGTGTAATTACAAGCTGGACAAATATTATCTGTTCTATTCATATCAAAAACATGCTTTGCACCAGAAAGATCAAATTCACTTATATGGGTTAATTTAGCTAATTCTTCTTTTAACACTTCCATAGCCTCTTCCTGTTCTGTTTCTCGCACCTGCAAGAATAATTGTGGACCGCCTCAGCCACCGCGCATGGAAGCCGGATCACTTTCTAAATTAGCAGGTATATGATGACGTGCTAAAACCGTGGCTAAATGTTTCATTTCCTTCATCGGCCCTCTTTGAATAGTTTCCATCCTATCATTCTTACTAATTTTCATTGATCGATGCTTAAGCAATGCTTGTTTGTTACGCTCATCTGCCCGCCTATAACCGGCTCCCACAAGCTCTACATTACAATGAGCACAGGTGGAAAAATCTGGACGATATTCATCTCCACACTGCGGACAATATTTCATCTTATCCAAAGAACCAGAACTTTCTTGCTGCCCTGTAAAAGAAAATAAATTACTAAAAAAACCCATATATGCCCTATTTTGAATTAAAGATGCCTTCTTTTCTACAGAATATATCTGCTTAAATCCTGATCTTTAACAATTTCGCCTAACTGCTCTTGCACATACTTAGCCGTTACAACAAACTTATCATCATCGGTTTCACAAGCATCAAAGGAAAGTTCGTCAAGAACACGTTCCACCACTGTATGTAAACGTCTTGCACCTATTTCCTCAGTTTGTTCATTTACTTGCACTGCAATATCAGCAATTTCAGCAATAGCATCTTCTTCGAAGATTAACTCAATACCCTCGGTTGCCATCAATGCGATATATTGTTTAGTCAAGGCATTTTCAGGCTCAGTTAAAATTCGAACAAATTCATCCTTACCTAAGGAATCAAGCTCTACTCTGATTGGGAATCGTCCCTGTAATTCTGGGATTAAGTCCGAAGGTTTAGCAATATGAAATGCACCACTGGCAATAAAGAGAATATGATCAGTCTTAACCATACCATGCTTAGTTTTCACAGTTGCACCCTCAACGATTGGCAATAAATCACGCTGAACACCTTCGCGGGAAACCTCAGGGCCCTGGCCACCACCATTGCGAGAAGCAACTTTATCTATTTCATCTAAAAATACTATTCCAGATTGCTCAGTACGCTTAATAGCCTCTTTAAAAACCACCTCCATATCAACCAATTTTTCGCTCTCTTCCTTGGTCAATGCTTCGACAGCTTCCTGCATTTTCATTTTACACTTTTTAGTACCCTTTGGAAACATACGACTAAAAGCATCCTGAATATTTGACTGCATATCTTCCATACCAGGGCCGCTCAAAACTTCCACAGTAGAGCCTGTCTGGCTTTCTGTCACATCTACTTCAACCTCTCTATCATCCAGCTTGCCGTCCCTTAACATTTTCCTGAACTTTTCTCTGGTTACATCAGCCGTGCTATCTGTAGAAACTGGCAAAGCGGTCTCATCAATATCTTGCCGTACAGGCGTAGGCGGTAAAAGAATATCGAGAATACGATCTTCGGCATTAGCCTCAGCGATTCCTTCGATTCGCTCCTTTTCTTCCTCTTTAACCATATTGATGCCAAGATCGAGCAAATCACGAATCATAGATTCTACATCACGACCGACATAGCCAACCTCGGTAAATTTAGAGGCCTCTACCTTAATAAATGGAGACTGGGCAAGACCCGCAAGTCTTCTAGCAATTTCGGTTTTACCAACGCCAGTAGGCCCAATCATAATAATATTTTTAGGGGCAATTTCTTCCCGTAAAGGAGACGGTACCCTTTGTCTTCTCCAACGATTTCTTAGCGCGATTGCAACAGATCTTTTTGCCGCGGCTTGACCTACAATATATTTATCTAGCTCTACTAGTATTTCTTTCGGGGTATGGGAGATAGTTGTCATATTTTTTCTATTGTTGTGGAATGATTGGTATAAACGCAGATATCACCAGCGATTTCCATGGCAGCCTTGGCAATTTCATAGGCACTAAGATCACTGTTTTTAGTTAAAGCCAAAGCTGCTGCCTGAGCATAAGGACCACCAGAACCAATGGCTAATACACCATTATCAGATTCAATTACATCACCCGTTCCAGAAAGAAGAAGCGAATAGTCTTTATCCACAGCCACAAGCATAGCTTCAAGCTTTCTAAGCATTTTATCAGTTCGCCAATCTTTAGCCAACTCAACAGCCGCCCGCATAAGATTGCCATTATACTGCTCTAACTTAGTCTCTAATCTATCAAACAAAGTGAAAGCATCAGCTGTGGCACCGGCAAAACCAGTTATCACATTATCATTATATAAACGCCTAACTTTCTTAGCATTATGTTTCATTACAGTGTTACCAAGGGAAACTTGGCCATCACCTGCAACAACAACTTCGCCTTTATGACGTACTGCTAGAATAGTTGTTGACCTAATTGGTAGTTGATCTTTCTTATTCACTTTTGCCTCTATATTGTATAAGTAATTCCCTTATTTTTTCGCCAAGGGATGTGCTTTATCATAAACTTCTAACAAATGGTCTAAACTCAGGTGGGTATAGCGTTGGGTTGTGGACAAACTAGCATGGCCTAGCAACTCTTGAACCGATCGCAAATCTGCCCCCATTTCGAGGAGATGAGTTGCAAAAGAATGTCTTAGCGCATGGGGAGTAACATTCTGAATTATCCCTGCTCTCTCGCCATAAAATTTTACAATCCGTTCTACACTTCTAACGCCAATTCTACCACCTCTTCCGTTTAAGAACATAACATTCTTATCTGCCGGTCTCCCCCTTGATATTCTAGCAATAAGCAAATTTTCTCTTTGGGGAAGATACTGTCGCAAGGACTCGATGGCTGGCATACCTACTGGCACCAATCGTTGTTTGTTACCCTTGCCGCTCACTTTAAGCACTTCTGCTTCGAAATCAAGATGGTTAATATCTCTAGACACTAACTCAGAAACCCTTAGCCCTGTAGAATAAAGCATTTCTAACATTGCTTTGTCTCTTAGATGAAAAGTATCACTCTCCTTGGGTTCTTCTAGCAGAGCAAAAGCTTCATCGACAGTTAAAAAAACTGGAATTGCATTGGTTAGTTTGGGACTATAAATACCAACCATAGGATCTTTTCCAAGATTTCCTTCCTTGCAATTAAATCTAAAAAAAGTTCTGAGAGTTGATAATTTACGAGCTACAGTAGCAGCAGAGTTTTTGCCGTGCAGACTGATAACATAATTTCTAACATCATCAGTATCTATGTCTGACAACAATTTCCACTCGGGTAAATTCGTTATAAATTCACTTAAATCCAGCTGATAACTATCAATGGTGTTTTTTGAGTAAGCTTTAACTACGTCTAGCCAACTGATAAATTTGTTGATGCTTTTTATCATGCAAATTACACAAGTTGGATTAAAGGAGAAGCTTCATGTTGCTTGGCAACTAACACTTGTAACTCGTCTTTATCACGTACAATATCACTCACTGCTCGCTGGACATGTTCTGGAGTATTATTTTGCTCGCTAAGGTGAGCAAGAAATACCATTTGCAGCCCATCATGGTAAATATCTTTTAATAGTCTGGCCCCTGCTTCATTAGAAAGATGCCCTTGCCTAGAGCGAACCCTCTGTTGCAATTGTAATGGATAAGGGCCATCTCGCAACAAGTCTGGATCATGGTTGCATTCAAGAACAAGCCCATCGCAATTAGCCAGCCTACTAGCCATCAGATGAGTAATATGTCCTGTATCAGTGCAGTACCCAATTTGTTTTTTCCCATCAGAAATGACATAACCTACAGGGTCCGCAGTATCATGAACGGTAGAAAATGAACGCACTTCGAGATTGCCAATTTGAAGAATATCACCCGTATCAAATTCTTGAGCGTCAGGAATTTTTTTGGTTAATCGCTCGCTTCCACGAAGTGTGCCTTCATTACCCCAAACTCGCAAGTTATATCTTCTGGACATTACGCCAACGCCACCAACATGATCGGCATGTTCGTGGGTGACACAAATTGCCTTTAAATTTTCTGGCAATCTACCAATAGTTGCCATTCGTTTTTGTAATTCCTTACCTGAAAAACCAGCATCAATAAGAATAGCCGTGCTGCCTGATTCAATATAGAGTGAGTTGCCTTTGCTACCACTTCCAAGAAGAGAAAATTTCATTTATTCACCATCATAAAATCGTGGAAAAATTAGACATTAGCTTAAACGCCTGTATGTCCAAAGCCTCCGTCACCACGCTCTGTTTCATCCAAATTACCAACTTCAATTAGTTTAACATGAGCAACTTGAGCAACAACCATTTGGGCAATTCGATCTCCGCGTTTAACGATAAAATCTACTTTCCCATGATTAATTAGTGGCACTTTAACTTCACCTCTATAATCAGAATCGATAGTTCCAGGGGAGTTAATCAAAGTGATACCGTGTTTTACAGCAAGACCACTTCTAGGACGCACCTGTACCTCGTAACCATTAGGTATCGCTAAAGCAAAACCGGTTGGGATAAGTTGAATCTCGCCTGTCTTAATAATGACAGCCTCTTCAACCGCTGCCGCTATATCCATCCCAGCAGAGTATTGGGTTTCATAGCTTGGTTGCGACAGCTCTTGCTTATCTTTTTCGGCTAACCATTTAAACTTTATTTCGCAGTTCATAATTATATATAAAAAAATATTAAACAAAAAAGACCGACCATCCACAAAAGGAAGATCGGTCTCAATCAAGCAGGTATGCTTTATCTAAACATTTTCAAATCTATGTATAAATTAAACAAGCAATGCTTTACGGCTTAGACGAATACGGCCACGGTTGTCAACATCAAGAACCTTAACCTCAACCTCATCACCCTCGTTAAGAATATCAGTTACGTTGGCAACACGTTTAGTATCAAGCTCAGAGATATGAACAAGTCCATCGGTACCAGGAAGAATTTCTACAAATGCGCCAAAATCCTTAATAGTTTTTACAATTCCTTTATAAACTGTACCAACTTCGACCTCTGCAGTCATTGACTTAACCTTCTCTACAAGAGCATCAGCTAGAGTGCCATTGGCAACAAACATTTTCACGAGGCCACTATCATCAACTTCAATTTTCGCATCATATTGAGCAGAAAGCTCTTTAATGATCTTGCCACCAGGTCCGATGATATCGCGAATCTTATCTTGGCTGATCTTATGCACATAATATTTCGGTGCATGCTCAACAACCTCGGCACGAGCCTCGGTAATACCCTTACTCATCTCTTCTAGAATATGCAAACGGCCTTGTTTGGCTTGATCAAGAGCGGTAGACATAATATCTTTATCAACACCTTCAATCTTGATATCCATCTGTAAAGCAGTAATACCATCACAGGTACCAACTACTTTAAAATCCATATCACCTAGGTGATCCTCGTCTCCAAGAATATCACTTAAAATTGCAATACCATCGCCTTCCTTGATAAGACCCATGGCAATACCAGATACCGGACGCTTAATAGGTACACCGGCATCCATAAGAGCCATACTACCACCACAAACAGATGCCATGGAGGAAGAGCCATTGGACTCAAGTATTTCAGATACCACACGAACACAGTATGGGAAGTCTTCTTCACTTGGAAGAACCGCTGCAAGTCCGCGAGTAGCAAGTGTTCCATGACCAATGTCACGGCGAGATGGTCCACGAAGAAAACGAGCTTCCCCAACACAGTATGGAGGAAAGTTATAATGTAGCATAAAACGAACAGATAACTCACCGTTTAGAGTCTCTACACGTTGCTTGTCACGTTCGCTACCAAGAGTCGCTGTAACCAAAGCTTGAGTTTCGCCACGAGTAAAAAGAGCTGAGCCATGGGTTTTAGGCAAATATTCTGTTTCACAGGAGATATCACGAATTTCGTCGTATTTTCGACCACCAATACGTATGCCGGTACTAACAGTTTTTCCACGAAGATAACTCTTCTTGAAAGAACTTAGTAACCCAGAAATTTCACCCTTAAGTTCACCCTCTTCATTATCAAGCTGAGCAACTACCTCTGCTTTAAGAGTGTCATAAACATGACCACGTTCAAACTTGTCCACGGTGGTATAAACATTTTCCATACCAGCGGCAGCAATTTCGGCAACTTTTGCTTTTAATTCTTCGTTAATCTCAGGCTCTTCAACAACAGTTTTTTCAACACCGCAAACTTTAGCTAGCTCTTCTTGAATATCAATTAGTGGCTGTAGATTTTCAAAAGCAAAGAAAATAGCGCCAAGAATTTCTTCCTCGCTTAACTCATCTGCTCGACCTTCAACCATTGTGATAGCTTTTTTTGTACAAGCTACCATGATATCCATGGTAGATTTTTCCATTTCTTCTATGGTTGGGTTTAAAACATACTCACCATCAATCATTGCAATTCTACCGCCAGCAACTGCCACAGTAAAAGGTACATGTGAGATCATTAATGCAGCTGAAGCACCAGTAAGAGCGAGAACGTCAGGAGAGTTAACTCTATCCGCTGATAACACGGTTGCAATAACTTGGGTCTCACATCTGTATCCATTAGGAAACAGAGGACGAAGAGGACGATCAATGATACGACATGTCAAAACTTCTTGATCAGAAGGACGTCCAATTTCGCGGCGGAAATAATTGCCGGGAATACGCCCTACAGAGGAAAATTTTTCTTGATATTCTATAGTAAGAGGCAAAAAGTCTACCCCTGGATTAGCTTTTTTGTTACCAACTACAGTGACTAAAACTACAGTTTCTCCACTCTTTACAACTACTGAGCCAGATGCCTGCTTTGCGATTGCGCCGGTCTCGATGGAAATCTTTTTTCCATTTATATCAGCTTCGACTTTATTAAACATATTTTCTCCAATGTTTACTAGCTTCGGATAAAGGTATGATAAATTCCCTACAACAATTATAGGGAATTCCTTTATTATATGACTGGATTATCCACCAGCCCCAATGCTTTAATTTTCTATTTTCCTCAAACTACAATACCTCAAACAATCCCTTATGGGAATCATCTGAGGTATTTGAGCTACCTATCCAAAAGCTAACGCTCAGCAGACAAGATAGAAATTACTTACGAATTCCTAATACCTTGATAAGCTCACGATACCTCGTGATATCTTTCTTCTTTAGATAATCAAGAAGACTACGACGCTGACCAACAAGCTTTAAAAGACCTGTTCTTGAGTGATGATCCTTCTTGTGGGTTCTGAAATGCTCGGTTAGATACTGAATTCGATCAGTAAGTAGAGCAACTTGAACCTCTGTGGAACCAGTGTCAGTTGTATGGATCTTGTGTTTCTCGATGATTTCTTTTGTTTTAACTGTTGATTGTGCCATGACAATTCTCCTGAACTATTTATATACTACAATAAGATAATTTAATTTCAATGTTTGCAATTAACACGCTAGATAGGGCGATTAACTACAAAGCTCGTGATCTATCCAAGTCAAAGTTAGGTGGCATTCCTTCCAAATAATCAGACACACGGCATAATTTTAATCAAGATAGCTAAATCTCAAAATTATTGCAAGAGTTTAACTACATTTTCCACTGATAAAACTTTACTCATAAAACGTTCTTTAGCATCTTCAGAGGACATATCCTCCTCAGTTAAAGCATCACTGACATTAAAACAGCCACTAGCTGTTCTTCTTAGTGCAGTGAGATATGCTCTAGTTCCTAAAGCTGCACCAATATCTTCTGCTAAAGTGCGTATATATGTTCCTTTACTACACTTCACCCTGATTTTTAACTCAGGGAAATCCCCTACTAACTCGCCTGAGCAAACACGTTCTAACTCATGAATTGTTATATCTCGGGCTTCTTTTGTTATCGCTATACCTTTTCTAGCATAATAATAAAGTGGTTTCCCTTCATGCTTTAGAGCAGAGTAAATGGGTGGCACCTGTTTTTGCTCACCAAGAAAAGATTGTAGGCATTCATTTATTTGAGACTCGGAGACTGTTCCAACAGGCTCTCTATAAATCTCATCACCCTCAGTGTCTCCTGTTTCCGTCTGCACACCCAATTGAAGGGTTGCATAATATTCTTTTTCTCCATCCATGAATGAAGAAATAAGTTTGGTGGCTGGCCTTCCCGCACAAACTACTAAAAGACCAGTGGCAAATGGATCAAGAGTTCCAGCATGACCGACTTTCTTCATACCTAATACACGACGAACCCTTGCAACAACACCAAAAGAGGTTATTCCGGCAGGTTTATCTATTAAAAAGACACCTGCAGTAAAATCGTTTTCTATATTCATTTTTTGAAATATCTACAAGAGAAAAACTAGACTAAAATTTGGATTTGACAGCATCCTCAGCTATGGAAATAGCCTCAGTAACAGAATCACATTGCATCCGACACCCGGCGGCATTGGCATGTCCGCCACCTGAGAACTGCTCTGCTATTATGGAAACATCAAGTCCACCTTTGGCTCTAAAACTAACCGAAAAACCACCTGCCTTAGATTCTTTGGCAAATATGGCAACTTCCACCTCACTAAGAGATCGTGGGTAATCAAGAAATGACTCGGTATCTTCCATACTGGCACCATGTTTCAACAACATAGCTTGACTAACATACACACTGGCAATCTTTCCACCATGGCAAACATGAAGAGTGGAAAGCACATCTTTCATTAATTCTAACCTAGACAAGGTCCAGTTATCATACAATTTTGCCGCTATTTTTTCAGGTTTGACACCCGCCCCTAACAATTCACCTGATATCTGATGAGTTCTTTTGCCTGTACAGGAATAATTAAATGAACCAGTGTCGCTAACAAGGGCAACATATAAAGGATTTGCAGCTGGCAAAATAAGTTCCCAACCTAATTCTTCACACACTTCATAGACCATCTCACCTGTAGATGATGCATCAACTTTAACCCAGTCAAAATCACCAAAATTTGTATGACTTTTATGATGATCAATAACAATAGTTCTAGCTATTTCCACAAAGTCTGGCCCAAATACCCCCAAACGACCAATATCTCCACAATCTAAAGCAATTCCTAAAAAATTAGTCCCATTAGTATGAAGGAAATCACACAAACTCTTTTCGCCAATGTATAAATTAGATGGTTGATCTAGAAATAGAAATGTTGAGGGCACATCTTCATCAAGAAAACAATGTGTTTCATAACCATTATTTTCAAGCATATGTGCTAGCCCAAAAAGAGAGCCTATTGCATCTCCGTCTGGTCTAGTATGACAAAATAGCAGGCATTTTTTCTCGCCTGCTATTTTATTAAGAATTGTCTTTGGTATCATTTTTCTGACTATTACGTTCTTGAGCTAATTCCTGAAAAATACCCTCAAGCGCCTCAATTTTCTCAGCTTTTTTGTCATAAAAGAACTGTAATTTGGGTGTGTGTCGCATATTCAAAGTCTTTGCCAAATGACTTCTCATAAATCCTTTTGCAGAAGAAAAAGATTCTCCAACTGCCTTAATAGATTTATGCGGGCCGTAAATTGTGTAGTAAATCTTAGCGATTTCCAAATCATCGGTCACAGAAACACGAGAAATACTTACATCTTGCAACTTAGGATCGCGTACTTTTTCCAAAAGCAACACGGATAGTTCATTGCGAATAACATCCGCCACCCGTGTTGATCTTTTAACTTCATTTTTTGTCCCAAGGCCAATGGAATCAAGGGTTTCTTTAGGATCCCATATACTCATAAAATCACCTACTATATTAGTTTTGCCTCAACCTCGTTCATAACGAAAGCCTCTAGCACGTCACCAATTTTAATATCGTTAAAGTTCTCAACACCGATACCACATTCGTATCCAGATAATACTTCTTTAGCATCATCTTTAAAGCGTCTAAGAGAACTAATTTTACCAGTGTAAATAACAACTCCATCACGGAGAACACGAACACCAGCATTACGTTGAATTTTTCCATTTTGAACATAACAACCACCAATAGCACCAATCTTCGGAACACTAAAGATGTCGCGAACTTCGGCATCACCAATAACTTCTTCTTCAAAAGTAGGGTCAAGCATACCAACCATGGCATCACGAATATCGTCTAGAGCATGGTAAATAACATCATAAGAACGAACATCTACAGCTTCTTTAACAGCAAGTTCTTTTACCTGTGCTGATGGACGAACATTAAAACCAATAATAATTGCATCTGAAGCAGAAGCAAGAAGAATATCAGAAACAGTGATTGTTCCTGTTCCTTCATGAAGAACACGAACCTTAATCTGTTTTGTGGATAAATCAGCAGCCGCTTTTGCAAAGGCTTCCAAGGTACCCTGTACATCAGAGCGTAAAACAACACGAAGCTCTTTAACATCCCCTTCGCTCATTTGTTCAAACAGCTTATCAAGGGAAATCTTAGTACTAGCACCAAGCACATTTTCACGTGCTTTAATTGCACGATCTTGACTTACGCTTTTGGCCATTTTCTCATCTGTAACGACAACAAACTCATCGCCTGAAGACGGAACACCTGTAAGTCCTTGCACCTCTACGGGTATAGCAGGGCCGGCCTCTGTTATCTGACGACCTTTGTAATCGAGCATAGCGCGAACCTTACCGCTATACTGACCAACAACAAAATGATCGCCTTTAGAAAGAGTTCCAGCTTGCACAAGAATAGTTGCAACTGAACCACGTCCTTTATGTAACTGAGCTTCAATAACACGACCAATAGCTTTACGTTTTGGATCGGCTTTCAATTCAAGTACCTCAGCCATTAGCTGGATACCTTCCATAAGCTCATCAATACCAATTTGTTGCTTGGCTGAGGTCTCATAATACATGGTTTGACCACCCCACTCTTCTGGGGAGAGATCTAATTCGGCTAGTTCTCTTTTTACTCGATCAACATCAGCATTATCTTTATCAATTTTGTTTACAGCAACGATAATTGGCACATTAGCTGCTTGAGAGTGACGAATCGCCTCACGGGTCTGATCCATAACACCATCATCAGCTGCCACAACCAAAATAACAATATCAGTAATCTGAGCACCACGAGAACGCATTTCAGTAAAAGCAGCGTGACCTGGGGTATCAACAAAAGTAACATCACCAGAAGCAGCCTTTACATGGTAAGCACCAATGTGCTGAGTAATACCGCCTGCTTCTCCATCTGCAACGTCTGTTTTACGGATAGCATCAAGGATTGATGTTTTACCATGATCAACGTGGCCCATAACAGTAACAACTGGAGAACGTGAAACCTCTTCTCCTGTTAATGCTTCAGCCTCGTTTAGACGCTGAATACCAATCTCTTCAGTGATTCCTTGTTCGACTTCGTAACCATAATCTTCAGCGATTATCATGGCTGTATCGGTATCAATTGATTGGTTAATGGTTACCATTACACCAAGTGCCATTAATTTTCCGATTACATCTCCAGCTTTGATTCTCATACGGCTAGCAAATTCACCAACGGTAATAGTATCGAAAACCTTGATGCGTTTTTTACTTGCCTTCATTTCAGAGGCAGGTTGTTGAGGAGAAGCTTGACGTTTTTTCTTACCACGTCGACCACCTCTTCCTGAGTAGTCATTATCGAAGTGAGTAAACCTCACACCTTTCTTACCACGCTTAGCAACCTTATTACGATCACGGTCAGCACCTTCATCAGTACGCTTTCCTTTCTTCTTTCTACTACGGCTATCCTCTGTTGGTGGTGCGCCTGCTGTAGGAGGTTTAGGTGAAGAAGGCTGGTTTGGGCGTGTAGGGCGACTAGCATTAGGGCGACTAGTATTAGCATTAGGCTTAGGTCTAGTATTGGGCTTTCTACGAGGTCTAGATGGTTCCTGGGTAGGGATTGGTAGCTCGACACGACCTACTATTCTAGCCGCGCCATTCTTAGTAGGAGCAATTTTTGCTTTTGGAGCAGTGACCGGGCTTTTCTTTTGCTCTGGAGTTTTAGACTTAGAACCCTCACTTTTAGGAGTAGAGTCATCAGATTTCGTCGCAGGAGCATTTTCTGCCTCTACTGCTGGACTATCCTTTTTGACCTCTTCATCTTTTTTCGGAGCTGCCTCTTGAGACTCTAGCTTACCTTCAATCTTTTTAACGTCAACAGGCTTATCGGCAACCACCTTTTCTTCTTGGTCAGCCACTACCTTATCTGTAGTTGCTGGTGCGTCAACAACTGGCTCTTCAATAGGCTCAGGTTTATCCGCCTTCTTTCTGCGAATAATTGTAGTGCGAGCAGTTCCCTCTTCAGCTTTTTTCTTTTCAACAGCTTTAGATGTTTTGAGGAAATTTCGGATATCTGATGCTGTGGAATCATCCACAGTGGAACTATGTCCCTTAATTTGATAACCTTTTTTTATTAGCTTTTCTGCTAATTCCCCGCCCGTCATTCCAGCTTCCTTGGCCAATTCGTAAATTCTAATCCTACTCATTCTAACTCCCGTATCCTTCCGAATTCTTTGATCATAACTACGATCATAAAAAGATTCAGAATTGCCCAAAACCCTGAATCTGTTAAAAAACTATCTCAAAGTGACGCTAAAGGCGAAAAATCCTACTCCACTTTTTATGATTTTTCATAAAATCACTATAGCATTTATCGTCACTGCAACAGTAAGCACCTCGCCCAACAGCAATATAATTTGCATCTAGACTTGGTTTTTCTCCATCCCAAACATAACGATTGAGACTCTTTTTATCGCATTTAATACTGCATACGACGCAGGTTCTTACTGCCATAATTATTTACTCTACTACTGGTGAATCTTCTAGTTCTACCGAGTCATCATCTAATGCCTCAGTGTCACTCGCTACTTCCTGAGCACCAACTTCTACCGAGTCATTTTCTAATGCTTCAGTCTCAGCCTTTACTTCTTGAGCAACAGGCTCTACAAATGGATTTGCTTTAGCTTGGGCAATCAATTGCTCGGCAAAACCCTCATTAATAGCTCTAAGAATAGTCAAATCTTCCACTGGAGTCTCAGCTAAAATACTGGTAGACAAAATACCACGCGAAAGTAACTGATCTGCCAAACCTTCTTCGACTCCGTTTAAGCCTAGAATACTTAGGTAGCCAGGATTCTGTAAATTCTTCCAACGTTGATCACTCTTAACATCAATACGACATTTGAGAAGTCTAGAGGCTAAACGAACATTTTGTCCCTGTCGACCAATAGCTAAAGAAAGTTGATCATTTGGTACAACAACAAGAAGAGAATTGCTATCTTCTTCGGCCATAACCATATTCACATGAGCAGGAGCCAGGGCATTATAAACATATTTCGCCATATCTGGGCTCCAGGTGACGATATCTATTCTCTCGCCCTGGAGCTCCTGTACAACATTCTGTACCCGTGAGCCCTTCATTCCGACACATGCTCCCACCGGATCGATATCACTCTCTGAAGAACTTACTGCTATCTTCGCTCTAAAACCAGGCTCGCGACTCACACCCTTGATAAGAACCACCCCTTCACTAATCTCAGGGACTTCCATCTCGAATAGTTTTTCAAGGAACTCATCACAAGTACGGGACAGTAGCAACTGACAGTCACGATTTGTCTGTCGAACTTCTGTCAAGTAAGCACGTATTCTATCACCTTGCTTAAATGCACGCTTTGGTATTTGTTGATCCTTTGGCAGGATAGCTTCAGTTCGGCCCAAGTTAATGATCATATTGCCACGATCAAATCGTTGAACGATACCACTAACCACCTCACCAACACGATCCTGATACATTCCGTAAATAACATCACGTTCTGCATCTTTCATTCTATTAATGATGACTTGCTTAGCAGATTGAGCTGCTATGCGACCAAGATCATTGATATTTTCCATCTTCTCGCCCAAGTCATCTCCGACCTGAACTTCTGGATCAAGCTTATTAGCTGATTCAACATCAATTTCAGTCTGTTCATCTTCAACAACCTCAACAACAGTTCTGAATTGAAAGACATCAACTTCGCCATACTCTTCATTATAACGAACTTCTATGTCTCTTCTGCTACCGAATTTTTTCTTGGCTGCAGACTCCACAGCCTCTTCAATAGCTTCAACCAATATTTTTTTATCAATACCACGATCTCTACTAATCTGATCGATTATGCGTTTTAAATCTGACAGCATATTCCACTCCGTTACGCTAACTTTGGGCGCCCTTGAACAGGTGCCAGGTCATCACGGTTTTAAAAATCATATTCAAATTAACAATCTAAAATATCAAACGAGACTTATTAAGATTTTCAAATTCAAATGTAACTATAATTTTGTCGTTTTCAGATAGGCTAATTTGCTCGCCTTCAACCTGAGATATAATCCCTATGTAGGTTTTCTGCTCATTTACAGGTTGATGAAGTTTTACCTTTGCCTTTTTCCCAATAAATCGCTGAAAAGCTTCCTTTGTTTTCAACGGTCTCTCAAGCCCAGGAGATGAGACCTCCAGGTGATAAGCATGGTCTAAAACTTCTTCTATATCTAAAATTGTGCTAATCTCTCTACTCACTTTAGCACAATGATCCAAACTAACTCCACCTTCAACATCGATAAAGACCCTTATCACCCATCCTTGGCCTTCATTACGATATTGAAGATCAGCAAGCTCTGTATCCATTGATTGTAAAATCGGGCCAATACAAGCTTCAATCTTCTCTATTATAAGATCACTCATTATATCCTGCTATAAACTTTGGGGACTTTTATAAGATCGGACCTGTCTGGCTGACAGTCGTCCAGGCATAAAAAAAGCGGGCATAGCCCACTTCCGAAAATTCCTTCAAGATTCTGAAGAAAGTATTGAACGACTCATCGGCGACAAGTCTAATAACGTTTGTTTCTATAAACTTAAAAGAATCAGTTGTCAAGAATAATAAAGATATTAACTAGCGTAACAAGTATCATATTTTACACTTGCAACACCGACATAAATATCTGTAATTAAGGTTATTTAATCACACAGTAAACGCATCCTAACTTATTTATTAATGCAAAAAACATCTACAAAAAACATCCTTAAATGCAAACACTTTGAAAAATTCTCATTGACATTTAACAAAGTCACCTTTATTTAAATGCTTCATTGATTCGCCAAATTACTTTCAATACATCATTAATTATTGAGCGAACTTACTCTAGGGCGTCAACAATTTCCCCTTTCATCCAATTTTTAAACAAAGACAAAATAGTTTAAAGGACTGTTTATAATATGGGCAACAAAATATTAATTATTGCCGAGAAACCTAGTGTAGCTGGAGATCTAGCAAAAGTCCTTCCAGGAAAATTTTCTCGCACTAAAACCCACTACGAGAGTGATACCCATATAGTTTCCTATGCTATTGGTCACTTGGTATCTCTTTGCTACCCTGAAGAAATTGATCCAAAATT
The DNA here is from genome assembly GCA_051531995.1 of Desulfotalea sp. Taxonomy (GTDB): domain Bacteria; phylum Desulfobacterota; class Desulfobulbia; order Desulfobulbales; family Desulfocapsaceae; genus Desulfotalea. Next base: position 205,113 of record JAOPTU010000004.1, on the reverse strand, counting down.
TCAAGGTTGGAACCTCGACACACTGCCTATTCTACCAGAATCGTTTCCTTTAAAGGCCGTAGAGGGCACCAAAAGCCAGTTGAACGCTCTACAAAAACTTATCAGACGTAAAGATGTAACTGAAATCATAAATGCCTGCGATGCTGGACGTGAAGGCGAACTTATTTTCAAATATATTATTAAATATGTTTGGAATAAATCTGTTGCCAAAAAGCCATTACGGAGACTTTGGTTGCAATCAATGACCTCAGAAGCCATTAAAAAAGGCTTTAGTAATTTAAGAGAAAACCATACAATGGTCTCCCTCGAAGATGCTGCCCTTTGTCGATCTGAATCTGATTGGCTAATTGGACTAAATGCTACTAGGGCACTCACTGGTTATAACTCACGCAAGGGTGGCTTCTTTATAACAACCTGCGGAAGAGTGCAAACCCCGACCTTGTCTCTTATTGTGAAAAGAGAAAATGTACGTACTAGTTTTGTTCCACAAGCGTATAATAATTTACTTGCTAATTTTACATTTGACAAAAGTACTTACCAGGGCAAGTGGATAAATACAGAGTTCAAAAAAGACGACAAGAACAACCAACTAAAAGCTGACCGAATATGGGATACCAAGCTTGCCGAGGAAATAGTTTCTAAATGCACCGGTAAACCTGCCTTAGTTGAAGAAAACAGTAAAGAATCGAGACAAAATTCACCGCAACTCTTTGATTTAACATCCTTGCAGCGTGAAGCGAACTCAAGGTTTGGTTTTTCAGCTAAAAATACCCTAGGGTTAGCTCAAGCACTATATGAGAAGCACAAGGTTTTAACTTATCCTCGTACTGACTCTAGGCATCTGCCGGAGGATTATCTAGAAACTGCCACAAACACAATCAAAAAACAACTAGACTGGCAATTTGCTGCTTTTGCAAAGACTGCTCTTGATAAAAAGTATATAAAAAAATCAAAGCGTATTTTTGATAACAAGAAAATCTCCGATCACCATGCCATAATTCCCACAACCACAATTCCTAAAAAACTCACCGAACCGGAATTAAAAATCTACACAATGGTGGTGCAACGATTTCTAGCTGTTTTTTTTCCACCTGCAATATTTCACAACACTAAAAGATATTCTGTAGTAGAAGAGGAAACTTTTCTAACAGAAGGTAAAATTCTTTTAGACGCTGGCTGGAAAGCTATCTATGCTGGAGCTTCTGGAGGTGCAGGAAAAGATAAGGTTCTTGCTCCTATTTCTAAAGATAGCAAAGTTCTCTGTAAGGATATAGAGAAACTAGACCTAGAAACTACACCACCTCCACGTTACAACGAGGCAACCTTACTTTCTGCTATGGAGAACTCCGATAAATTCGTTGACAACGATGCTCTCGCCGCTGCCATGAAAGAACGCGGATTAGGTACTCCTGCCACTAGAGCAACCATCATTGAAAAGCTCATCAAAGATAAATATTTGGTTAGAGAGGGAAAGGAACTTGTACCAACTGGTAAATCTTTTGAGCTTTTTTCCTTGATTGAAGCGATGAAGATTGATATCCTCGCCTCCCCTGAAATGACTGGTGAATGGGAATATAAGCTCAATCAGATTTTAAAAGGTGAACTTACCCGTGATGCATTCATGCAAGAAATTCGTGATGTAACCAAACACATTGTCGAACAGGTAAAGGGGTTTGATACCACAGAAGAAATGACCGAGGCGCCATTTAGCCCCGTCGGTGAAATTAAAATTTTCTCTACCCCGACCGCATGGATATCTGAAGACAAAAAGATTGCCATCAGAAAAGTTTTGGGCGGTAGACAGATGAGCCATGAAGAAATCATCGCTCTTCTAGAAGGGAAATCACTAGGGCCTTTTTCTGACTGGCGATCTAAAAAAGGGAAAAACTTCACTGCCACTGTATCTTTAAAAAGTAACAAAATAGAATTTATCTTTGCTAACTCCACCGATGATCTTGATATCGAGTCAATATTAAAACAGACACCGATAGGCGTATCCCCAGTTGATCAAACAAGGGTTTTCGAGACCCCTGCAGGATATTTATCAGAATCAGCTCTTGACGGAGAGAGTAAGAAAGGATTAAGAATTAGTAAAATAATCCTAGACCAGCCAATTACAATTGAGCACATAGGACAACTTTTAACTGATGGTAAAACAGAACTCATTGAAGGTTTTATTTCTAAAAGAAAGAGACCATTTGACGCCTATCTACTCATGGATAATAAAGGCAAGATAACTTTTGAGTTTCCTCCACGCAAGGCTAAGAAAAAAGCCTAAGTAGCAACTTTTATAGCCTAAGGGCAAAACATAATGAAATTAATAAAAAAAGAATTTAGAGACAAAAGTGGCGAAGAATTATCAAACCTCCTCGCCCAAGCAGCACTTGACCAAAAGGCCGAAGATGTTGTAATTATCGACGTACGTGGTATGACCAGCTACACAGACTACTTTGTAGTAATGAGTGGCAGATCCACAAGACATGTCATAGGCCTAGCTGAAACCCTCGAAGCGACAGTTCGCTCCAAGAGAGTCAAAGCATCTAACGCCGAAGGTCTAGCCGAAGGAATGTGGGTACTACTAGATTTTGACGATGTGGTTGTTCATATTTTCTACTACGACCAAAGAGAGTTCTACGACCTAGAAGGATTGTGGAACGAAGCACCACAAACCAAGTTAGGCTAATTTTTTGTTGGGTAGTTTTTTCTACACCTGCTAAAATATTTTCTTGCACGGACATCAATTGTCTATGAGCAGGTATGATTTAACAAAGAGAATAAATATGCAATATTTCAGTACCAGAGGGGGGATTACCCCAATTCCGTTCACCCAAGCAGTTATGATGGGATTAGCAGAAGACGGAGGTTTATTACTACCAAGAACAATACCTAGGATTGACAACTCAACCCTAGAAACTTGGAAAAACCTAAACTACCCTGAACTAGCCTTTGAGGTAATGTCTCGATTCATAGATGACATACCATCAACCGACTTAAAAGATTTGATAGATGCATCATACACGTCTTTTGCTTCAGATGAGACCACCCCTCTTGTTCACAAAGGTGATTTACATATTCTTGAACTGTTTCATGGACCTACTCTTGCTTTTAAAGATGTAGCACTGCAATTTCTTGGAAATCTATTTGAGTACCTACTCGACAAGAACGATGGTATTTTAAATATTATCGGTGCAACATCTGGAGATACTGGTAGTGCTGCTATTTATGGTGTCAGAGGTAAGGAAAGAATCAAAATCTTCATCCTGCACCCGCACAATCGAGTTAGTCCCGTTCAAGAAAAACAGATGACAAGTGTTTTAGATGATAACGTTTTCAATATTGCCATAGAAGGTTCATTCGACGACGGTCAAGCCATTGTAAAGAAAATCTTCAGTGATATTGATTTCAAAAACGAATATAACCTTGGAGCTGTTAATTCCATTAACTGGGCTAGAGTATTAGCTCAAGTTGTTTACTATATTTACAGCTTTTTACATGTAAGCAGCCATGAAAAACTCCCGAATATGGATTTCAGTATTCCAACAGGGAACTTTGGTGATATTTTTGCGGGATACATAGCGAAGAAAATGCTTCCTGAAGGATCTATTAGACAATTAATCTTAGCCACAAACTCCAACGACATTTTAAGTCGTTTTGTAAAAGAAGGGGATTATTCTATTGGTGATGTATCCATTACCACAAGCCCTTCAATGGATATACAAGCGGCTTCTAACTTTGAACGTTATTTATATTATTTACTAGACTCTGAGCCAGAAAAAACCCGTGCTTTAATGGAGCAATTCAGCAAAGAAGGGAAAATTAGTCTATCTGAGTATATGGTTCAAATTAAACGAGATTTCGCAACCACAACAGTCACCGATGAAGAAGTAAAAGAGACTATTGCAGACTTTTACAATAAATACGATTATATTCTAGATCCGCATACAGCAATTGGTGTTAAGGCAGCTATGGACCATTTAACTGTTGGAGTCCCTATGGTTTGTCTATCCACAGCCCACCCTGCCAAGTTTGGTGATGCTGTAAATGATGCTTTGGGCAGAGAACCTGATTTCCCTGATTCACTAAAAGGTATTTTAGACAAACCAGCTCGTTGCGAAATAATGGCAGCCAATGCCAAAGAAATTGCTGAGTATTTAAAAAAGAATGCTATAAAGTAAAATTAGAGCAGATTAGTCCTGCAAACAGAGTTTCCATAAGGCCTGTAACATTAGGCAACTTGATACCAGAAACTACTGCTCTACGTTCCTACAAAATACTATAACTGACAGGGATTTTATCCCGTTAACTATTCCTTAACTGAGGTGGAAATATGTTTGGATTGGGTATGCCCGAACTCATCGTTATCCTAGTAATTATTGTTATTATTTTTGGTGCTGGCAAACTGCCTGAAATTGGCTCTGGTATAGGTAAAGGTATCAAAAACTTCAAAGAAGCAACAAAAGGCGAAACCAAAAAGATTGACGAAGAAGCGGATAGCAAGGAAGACGAAAAAAAATAATTTCTTTAAGCATGGTAACCTTTGTTGCCATGCTTAAACATTGGAGCATATATGTTTGGTCTCGGTGCACCAGAACTCATTGTTATACTAGTTATTGTTGTTTTACTTTTTGGTGGCAACAAACTACCTGAGCTAGGTTCAAGCATAGGTAAAGCACTAAAGTCATTCAAAAAAGGTATTGGAGAGGTTGAAGAAGAAGGGAAAAACATTGTTGATGATATTCCGGGAATTAAAGAAGCGGCCGAAATAAGAGAAAAGGTTAATAAGGTTAAAAATCTTGGTAAAGTTACAAAAATCTTTAAATAACTATCCACTCTCAGCAATATTGCTTGTAAACTTATTTACTATTTAGCCTTAATTAATCTTTAAATTTTTTTGAATATCCCGATACACCTGTTTCTTTTCAAGACTACCATTTCTTAATTGCAAAGCCAATTTTCTTGGTTTTGACACTCACACAAAGCCTCCAATTTGAATTTAGGGTACCTGGGAAAATTAGAAAAAATCATTCAAGTTCGGGGTGGACGCAAAATTTTGCGGCAGCGATATAAGTGATATTCCGAGGATAAAATTTCTAGCTCAACAAAAAAGTTGACCGAAGTAGCAATTTCTTAAGGTAGCCTTTAGCCGAAAATACACCCATGGCGAAAACACCAATATGAATATCCTTTCATTGAAAGAAAGACTCCTTTTTATTTAGTGCACACCATCCCAAAAGCACAAAACATTGTCACTTAAATATCTAGCATTATCTATTAGCCCAAGCCTTAACACGAGCACTCAAGCCACATCTAGAAGCTTCTCATGGGTCAAAATTAACACATTTTTCAACTATTGATGACCTTATGCACATTAATTATTTTTTCGCTGTTGTTGTTCATGAGTCGATGATTTGTCATTATCATTTCTAGTAAATTAGAAAAAAGATAAATATTCAAATTTCCAAACTAGAATGTAATTATTTCTAAAAAATATTGCTACCATAGTAATTTTATCTTGAGTTAAGACAAATAACTCTCAGTACAACATAGTTTAAGTTACCTTAATACTTATAAATACAAAGGTAGGCGAACTTAAGTAAAGCTTCTTCAAGATCAACATCCTCTCTATTCCATGCAATATCCCAAAATATCGATCATCTTAAACAAAAAAACATTATCGAACATTAAAACACCTAACAGGTCAACAAGAGAACATTATTCTGAATATCAAGAGTTAAGCAGACGTTCATTCTCTCACTTGACTTAAGTGCCATTTTTGATTATATTGCGTGCCTGCTTAACTAATTATAAGATAATTTGAGACATCGATCTCGCCTGAGCCGAATGACTATTCGAAGCGTGCAGCGACGCCAAAGAGAATATCATTCGCATTTTACAACTCTTTGGAGAACATTATGTGTCGTTTAGCGCTAAAAACCGCCTCTGTACCTTTCTCGCCTTATGAGGTTTTGGAAGCAATGGAAGCAATGCAAGAAGGGTACGATGGTTCCGGCCTAGGTCTTCTTTTGCGTGGAATTGAATTCTCGGATTTTAAATATAATCCTAAATTCCCAATACTCTCCGGTATCGCCCATTCTGAAAAAGCATGGAAAAGAATGACCAAATTTATGGACGATCGCGGATATGAATTAAAATATGACCACCGCTTTGCTAAGAATCCTAAGATCAAGGATACTTGCAACCGTTATCGCTATTTTATTCGGGCATATCGCATGCCAGAGCGTTTCAAAAATGCAACTGTGGCAGAAAGAGAAGAAGAACTCCTTCTCACCCGCATTGCCCTTCGTAAAGATGGGGAATCTAACAACAACGACCTTACAGCATTCTCTTTTTGGCCTGATGTAGTAAGCATTAAAGAAGTAGGCTGGCCACTAGATATCGGCAATGCTCTTAGCCTGCATGACGGGCAAATAAAATCTCGTATTTGCATGGCCCAGGGTCGCCAAAACACCAACTATGGTATTAATTTATACGCTTGCCACCCATTCTTTATCCAAGGCGTAGCGACCATGGTCAATGGTGAGAACACTGCTTTTATGCCAATAAAAGAATGGTTAATAGGTCGTGAATTTCCTGGCTACATGGGCTACCAAAGTGACTCTGAAGTCTTCGCTCACATCCTACATTACACCATTAAGAAGCTAAAACTACCTCTACAGGCCTACAAGCACATCATGACTCCGCTTTCGCCTAAAGATTTAGCCCAACACCCTCAAGAAGATTTTCTTAGAGGGCTAGGTGAAACGACGAAGCGTCTTGTAATTGATGGCCCAAATGCCGTCATCGCCAGTCTTTCCGATGAAAGTTGTCTTCTCGCCATGGATCAAAAGAAACTTCGCCCCGCCATCATTGGCGGTCGTGAAGGCGAATGGGCCATAGCCTCTGAACTTTGCGGTGTAGCTGCCCTAGTTCCAGACCGCGACCCAGCACTAGACTTTCAACCAATGCGCGAGCACACTGTTATTATCCCACCAGACAGAAAGGAATTAAAGATATGGTCTCAACACGATCAGTTACCCCTAGCAGTTTAACATTTGGCGATTTACCCTGGATAATAGCCCACCGCGAAGACCGCTGTACCCTATGCGGCAAGTGCACTGCTGTTTGCCCTAAAGGCGCTATAAAACTAACATACAATCGCCAAAGACTACCCAAACTAGACGTCTTCAGTAAAAAACGTTCAAGCGACTACAGGACATTTACAGGTATTCGACAAAGTACAAACATGGCAAATACCTGTATTGGTTGCGGCATGTGCTCCATGGTTTGTCCCAATGAAGCTATTGGTCCACATCCAAACAATAATGAAAACCGCACCTTGTTCATGAACAACCAAAAAGGAGAGCCACTGAAACGTGGTGGCAGGCGTAATGTCAGCGGTCCAACCCTGCTCGATCAAATTGTCTTTAATCGTATCTCCATGTTAACCGATCCAGCTCTTGATGCAGGTCGACATGAATTCAGTGTTAGCACGACTCTGGGCAGAGTTCTCTCACCTGAGGAATTTTTGAAAAGAACCGTTAATGGTGAATGGATACCACCAACCAGAGAAATTTTTCCATTCATAATTGGCGGCATGTCCCTTGGTGCTTTATCACCGAATATGTGGTTAGGCCTACTCCAGGGCGTAGCTTACTGCAATGAAGTTCTAGGCATTCCCGTTGTTATGGGTACTGGTGAAGGTGGATGTCCTCCATGGGTTCTAAGAAGTCCATATTTAAAATACATAATTCTTCAGGTTGCATCTGGCTACTTTGGCTGGGATGAAATCATCCGAGCAATACCCGAAATGCAATGTATGCCTGCCGCCATTGAAATTAAATATGGCCAAGGAGCCAAGCCAGGGGATGGCGGTCTACTAATGTGGTACAAAGTTAGTAAGCTAATCGCTAAACTTCGTGGAGTACCAGAGGGAGTTGATCTTCCTTCTCCTCCTGTTCACCAAACACTTTATTCCATCGAAGAAAGTGTTATGAAGATGACCCAGACCATGTCTACAGCATTTGAACATAAAGTACCTGTTTATCCAAAAATCTCAGCTTCCACCTCGGCCAAGTCTGTTCTTAACAATCTTGTTCGTAACCCCTATGCGGCTGCCCTAACTATTGATGGTATTGATGGTGGTACGGGTGCGGCTTACGACGTAAGTATGAACGCTACTGGTCATCCTATTGCGTCTTGTTTACGTGACTGCTACCTAGAGCTTGCAAAACAGGGTAAACAAAATGAAATCCCTCTTTTTGCTGCTGGTGGTATTGGCAAAAATGGTAACGTTGCCCAAAATGGTATGGCCCTTGTAATGCTTGGTGCCTCTGGTGTGCATATTGGTAAATACATCATGCAAGCAGCAGGCGGCTGCCTAGGTAACGAAAAAAATAGATGTAATGTATGCAATGTTGGCATTTGCCCTAAAGGTATCACATCGCAAAATCCTAAACTATACAGGAGACTCGATCCTGATGATGTGGCACAAAGAGTTGCAGATGTCTACAGCTCAATCAATACTGAAGTTAAGAAAATCATGGCTCCACTGGGACGCTCACAAGCCCTTCCTATCGGTATGTCTGATGCCATCGGCATTGGCAATAAAGATGCAGCGGATAGGCTTAATATTAAATACGTTTGTTAACCCAATTTTATTCTAGAAATAATCCATGATATAAGGAGTTTGCTGTGACAACAACGGTAATAAATGGCCTAGATGAAGCTGGGCAACGAATAAGCTCAATGAACTTTGAAAAGATGATACGTGAAGCCTCCAAAAGCTCCACAAATATTACTCTCAAAAGTTACGGGCAACATAATATTGGCATTAGATTACGACACGATGATGGTCTAAAAATCACAGTTGATGGCCCAAGCGGCCAAAGACTTGGCTGCATGGGGCAACCAGGGACCTCTATAGTTTGCAACGATGGCACCTCGGACGATGTTGGCTGGATGAATATCGGTGCCGAAATTACAGTACTCGGTAATGCGACAAACGGTGCCTGTAACGCTATGGCTGCTGGCAAGGTTTACATAGCTGGATCCATTGGCGCTCGTGGCTTAACCATGACCAAATGGAATCCTGAATACGAGCGCCCTGAACTCTGGGTTCTTGGATCTGCTGGAGATTCTTTTGCTGAATTTAACTGCGGTGGCCTTGCTGTAGTATGTGGACATGAAGCTCAAAATTCAGCAAATGTACTTGGCTACCGACCTTGCGTAGGTATGGTTGGCGGACTAATCTATGTTCGTGGACAAATTGATGATTCTTACTCTAAAACCAATGCTAAAGTTAATCAGCTAGACGATGACCAATGGCAATGGCTACAAGATAACATGCCTAACTACCTGACAAAAATAGGCAAAGATTCTCTTCTTGACGAACTTTTGAACCGTGATGACTGGCAAGTTTTAAGTCCAGTTTCACCCCAAGAACGTGCTTTAATGTGGGCTGGCCCAATGCCAATGGCTGAGTTCAAAAACAACCACTGGAACAAAACCTTTGGTGGTGACCCCATCCGAGACCTTGCTCCAGGGCTTGATCGCAGCAATATAGAAATTATACCTACTGGCAACCTAAGACGTAAACAACCATTTTGGGCAAATAAAGAGTCAGCAGCACCATGTACATACCACTGCCCAATTCACATCCCAACCGTTGAGCGTTTACGACTTTTAAGGGAAGGGAAAACCGACGAGGCTTACGAATTACTGCTTAAATATACCCCACTTCCAGCCTCTGTCTGTGGTGCTGTTTGCCCTAACCTATGTGTGCAAAACTGTTCACGAAAAGGTGTAGATGAAAAGGTCGACACTCAGATCTTAGGCCGTGCAGCAGGACGCTTTGCAGCACCAAAGCCAGCCGCGCCAACTGGTCAAAAAGTGGCTATCATTGGTGGTGGCCCGGGTGGCATGAACGCTGCGTGGCAACTAGCACTAGCTGGAACTGAGACTCATATATTTGAAGCCGATGACAAACTTGGCGGTAAACTCGCCCAGGTTATTCCCTGGGAAAGACTACCTCAAGCTACATGGCAATACGAGATTGATCGTTTCACTTCCCTTGATGGCATAAATGTGCATCTTAACAGCCCGATGACCAAAGAAAAATTTACCGAATTAGAAAAAGAATACGACTATGTCATTATTGCTGTTGGTACTCACGAGCCACGTCGCATTAAATTTCCTGGTCACGAAAAAGTTGCTCCAGCTCTCGACTTCTTAAAAGCCGCTAAAAGCTCAAAAGCTCCACCTAAGGTTGGCGACGAAGTTGTGATTATCGGTGCTGGAAATGTAGGCTGTGATGTCGCCTGTGAAGCCTATAGATTAGGCGCCAAGAAAGTTACCTTGGTCGACATCCAAAAGCCACTCGCCTTTGGTAAAGAAAAGGAAGCTGCAGAGGCGCTAGGTGCAACTTTCCGTTGGCCAATTTTCACCAAGGAAGTCACTGATCAAGGTTTAATCAGCAACGACGGAGAACTAATCCCTGCTGATAAAGTTATAATCTCAATTGGCGACATCCCTGCTCTTTCATTCTTACCTGAAGACATTGAAACCATGAATGTTGGAGGTGCTGACTGGCTTACCACCAATGAGGCTTATCTCACATCCAATAGCAAGGTACTAGCTGTAGGTGATGTTAAGCGTCCAGGTCTTGCCACCAACGCACTTGGTGCCGGAAAAATTGCTGCTGAGTATATTATTGCAACCAGTAAAAATGAGGAATGGCATGGCTTTGACAAACCGTTAATTCCACAATCATCTCTGACTCTTACTCACTACGCTCCTACTTCAGATGAACACACTGAGACAAGCCAAGCGGATCGCTGTCTATCTTGTGCTAGTTGTCGTGATTGCCATCTCTGTGAAACCATCTGCCCTGAAGGCGCTATTAAACGAGTTGACCTTGAAGATGGTTCATATAAATATGCATCAGATGATAAAAAATGTATTGCCTGTGGCTTCTGTTCCGACACTTGCCCATGCGGTATTTGGGTGATGCAGCCATTTTAAACTAGATATTTAGTTGTTCTAGTTTTATAAAGGGAGATTAGTCTTATGACTAATCTCCCTTTTTTTATTACCTAAATTATTACCAAATATAAAATGAAAATTAAAAAATCAAATATTGTTCTCATTGGAATGCCTGGTTCTGGCAAAAGTACCGTTGGCGTCGTTCTTGCAAAAAATCTTGGCTTAGAATTCGTTGACACAGACATCCTTATCCAAACTAAAGAAAATAAAACCCTTCAAGATATTGTTGATAACCGCGGACACATGGCTCTTAGAAACATTGAAGAACAGGTTTTACTTGGCGTTAATCACAAAAAACATGTCATTGCCACAGGGGGAAGTGCCGCCTATAGCGAACCAGCAATGAACTATTTAAAAAAAGATGGCATTATTGTGTTTTTACACGCAGAACTTGATACACTAAAGGCAAGAATTAACAATTACGAAACAAGAGGACTTGCCAAAAGACCTGAACAAACATTTCAAGATCTTTTCAATGAAAGATTTGAACTTTACAGTAAACACGCAGATATCACTGTAAGCAGTGGGCCAAACAGTCAAGATTCTGTTGTGGAAGATGTCATAAGACAATTACAACAACTAGCATGAAAAAAAGAACAGCAAAATCAATAATAGACAATGAACAGGAAAGCATAAAAATTCTTATCGCTATTTACTGTAAAGATCACCATACATGTGCAAAGGGCCAAGAAACTATCCTATGCAATGAATGCCTTACACTACAACAATATGCCTTAGAAAGATTAGACAAATGCCCCTACCAAGAAAACAAAAAAACATGCAAATATTGCCCTACCCATTGCTACAAACCAAGCATGCGGGAGCAGATAAAAAAGGTAATGCGATATTCAGGCCCCAAATTACTATGGCGTTATCCAGCACATGCTTTCAAACACTTCTGGCTTAATTTCAACAAATTTTTTCAAGGTAAACCATGAGAATTTTATTATCAGGGGCATCTGGATTGGTTGGAAGTAATGTACTTCAAAGATTATTTGATGATGGGCATGAGATCTCCTGCCTTAAAAGAGGTGGAAAAAAGAGTACAATTTGGAATACAGAGTTACTAAACAACTCATCTTTTGACGCAGTTATCCATCTTGCAGGAGACAATATTGCCTCTTCACGCTGGACTAAAAAGAAAAAGGAAACTATTTACAACAGTAGAATTCATGGCACTAGAGAGATCATAAGATACCTGCAAGGAACAAATAATCCTCCCAAAACATTTATATGTGCATCAGCAGTTGGTTATTTCGGCGACAGAGGAGATGAGCTACTAACTGAAGATAAAAGCAGAGGCAGAGGCTTTCTTGCAAATATTTGCCACAACTGGGAAAAAGAAGCCACAAAAATTGCTGGTGGAGCTAACAATACCAGAGTAGTAAATCTCCGCTTTGGCATGATTATCAGCGCTGAGGGAGGAGCTATCGGTAAAATGCTACCACCGTTCAAAAAAGGCCTGGGCGGAAATTTAGGCTCAGGAAAACAATACCTTAGCTGGGTAAGCATTGATGACGTAGTAAATATTGTAGCCTATGCCCTAAAAAATGATGCTATCTCTGGCCCTATAAATGCCGTATCTCCCATACCTACCACCAATGGTGAGCTAACCAAGGAATTATGCAAGGCAATTGGCAAGAGACCATTCTTACCTCTTCCAGAGATTATTGTTAAAATTGCTTTTGGCAAAGAAATGGCGGAGGAAATGCTATTATCTAGTTGCCGAGCGACACCAGAAAAATTGACCATGGCAGGGTATGAATTTATAGATGTTAATTTAAGCAGCACCTTAAAAAAATATCTCGCATAAGCAAAAAAAAAGGAGGTGTCTCTTTCACAAGAAACACCTCCTTAAAAGTCCTAATTATTTCATACAACAACTGCAATGATTACTTTCCAGTAATCTTAGCAAGAGCTTCTTCGTAGCGTTCTTTAGTCTTCTCAATAACCTCTTTTGGTAAGGCAGGAGCTGGAGGATTTTTATCCCAATCAGTGCTGGATAAATAATCACGCAAATACTGCTTATCAAAACTTGGCTGACTTTTACCAGGAGTGTATTTATCTTCTGGCCAAAAACGAGATGAATCTGGAGTAAGAACCTCATCAATCAAAATAATCTTACCATCAACCTCACCAAGTTCAAACTTAGTATCAGCAATTATCACACCTTTAGTACGAGCATAGTCAGCAGCACGGCTATATAATGCCTTACTAATTTTTTCTAGCTGCTCAGCTTTATCATCACCAATAATTTCTCTCATTCTGTCAATTGAGATATTCTCATCGTGATCGCCCAACTCTGCTTTAGTTGAAGGTGTAAATATTGGTTCAGGCAATTTATCTGATTCCTGAAGATTATCAGGAAATTGGAAGCCACAAACATTCGTATCCTTCTGATACGCTTTCCAAAAAGAGCCACTTATATAGCCACGAACAATACATTCAATAGGAAAAGGCTTGGTTCTTTTAACTAGCATTGCACGGCCACGTAAATCATCCGCATACGGAGCACACTCTTCAGGAAATTCCTCGACATTTGCGGTAATCAAATGATTTTCAACGATGTCACCTAGCAAATTGAACCAAAAAAGAGACAGCTCAGTCAGCACTTCTCCTTTTCCAGGAATAGCGTCCAAAATCACATCATAAGCCGAGATACGATCAGTAGCTACCATCAACAATTTATCGTCATGACCGGGGATACTATACATATCACGAACTTTACCACTACTAACAAGTTCTAAATTGGGGAAATTGGTAGTCTGCATTGCCATGGGTCTACTCCTAAAAGATATAAATTAAAAAATTATTTTATCAATCAACGAAAAATTTCAGCTTATCACGTCTACTAGAATGACGTAGGCGATTTAACGCCTTTTTCTCAATTTGCCTAATACGCTCGCGGGAAACATTGAAACGTTTGCCGATCTCTTCAAGAGTATATTCAGCCTTCTCACCTATTCCAAAACGTAAACGAATAATTTTTTCTTCACGTTCGCTTAAAGTAGATAAGATTTCATTCACCCTGCCAGACAATTCTCTGTTTTGCACTGCTTCGTAAGGTGATTGTGACTCAGAATTCTCAAGAAAATCTCCCAAGGTAGAATCATCATCACCAACCGGAGTTTCCAGTGAAATTGGCTCTCTAGATGCTTCAAGGATAGATAAAATCTTATCCATAGGCAAATTAGTTGTTTTAGAAATTTCGAGCGGTGTTGGCTCACGTCCCAATTCTTTGAATAGTGCGTAAAAAGCTTTGAAGAACTGGCTTCTTAGCTCCAAAAAGTGAACTGGCAAACGAATGGTTCTGGTTTTATCTAAAATAGCACGAGTGATCGCCTGGCGAATCCACCAACTAGCATAAGTAGAGAACTTATTTCCCTTAGTGTAATCAAAACGGAAAACAGCACGCATAAGACCAAGATTACCTTCCTGAATCAAATCAGCTAAGGTTAAACCTTGGTGCATATATCTCTTAGCTATGGACACAACCAAACGCAGGTTGGCACGAATCATAGTGTCTTTTGCAACTTCAATAGAGCGACTATACGCTTCAAGCCTTGCCTGTAGCTCAAACAGGACTCTGATATCAGGATATTTTTTTGCAGCACTCGTTACACTGTAACGCATTAAATTTAGCTGCTGTTTCTTAGGCTTTAAGGTTGGATCTCGTTTTTCCCAAAGATCAATTCTTTCCCGCAAAATATCCATCTCTGTAGTTCCAGAAACATCTATTCGAATTGCAGTAATGATAGATTCAAAACCTTGACGGATTGTTTTCGAGTACTTCGCCTCTTCCTCAGGAGTAAGAAGATCAAACCTTCCCATCTCTCTTAAGTAGGTGGTGGTGGTCTCCTCAGACTCGTGGTTTTCTTCCTCACCATTTAAAGCGGCATTTGCTTCGACAGTATCTTCCGCATCGCCAGCCTCTTTTTTCACCCATATTTCACCAGACAGAGTACGCTTCTCACCTGATTTTTCGACGGTTACAATCTCGATATTATTTGCAGCTAAAAAATTAAAAATATTTTCTATGGCAGCTGCATCTTTCACATCCTCAGGTATAATTTCATTCAGATGATCAAAACTAATACATCCTTCTTTTTTACCTGTTGATAACAACTTTTCTTTGAGTTCAGGTTGCAATAGATAACTCCATTAAGAAATTTACAGAAGAAAAAGCTGGCAAAACCAACTCCGTTCAAAAGCGAACTTTCCAAAATACCACATTAATCCGTTTCGAGCAAACATTTTTAAAAGATACGTATTAGTTTTGGTATAAAGCTAGGAAAACTTCATATAAAATAGTACATAATTAATATTGGGCAAGGTTCAGATAAACATTTTTATTATTTTATTATCCAATTCACTTTTCATCTCAAAAGCCTGACAAAAACACAAAATGACCTCAAACAAAGAACTTACCTTGGCAAAAGAGTATGTTGAACATACTGATTATAATATCTTTCTTACTGGCAAGGCAGGCACAGGCAAAACCACTTTTCTAAAAAATCTCAAAGAAAAATCGACGAAAAGGTTAATAGTCGTAGCACCAACGGGGGTTGCCGCAATTAATGCCGGTGGCGTCACCATACATTCATTCTTTCAAATCCCTTTTGGCCCGTTCATAGAAGGAACCGAAGCCTACAACAAGCCCTATAGATTTTCAAAAGCTAAAACAAATATTATAAAAAGTTTAGACCTCCTAATCATAGATGAAATTAGCATGGTTCGCGCTGATACACTTGATGCAATTGATAAAGTTTTAAAATTTTATAGACGCAACCAACAGCCATTCGGTGGTGTTCAATTGTTAATGATTGGCGATTTATACCAGCTATCCCCTGTTATAAAAGATAACGAAAAAACAATTCTAAATGCCCATTATGAGACACCCTATTTTTTCAGCAGCCATAATTTGCTAAAAAAGGAACTCATTCAAATTGAGCTAAAACACATATATCGACAATCAGATGAGAATTTTATAAAAATTCTTAATAAAGTCAGAGATAATTCTCTCTCGGAAGGTGATCTTTCAGAATTAAATTCAAATCACCAAGCTGAAATACTAAATAACATTCCCGAAAATAATATCTGCCTTTGCACCCACAACTGGCGAGCTGACAATATAAATAGTGATAAGCTTCAACAGATTAATAATGCCCCCCATAACTTCACAGCAGAAATAGATAAGGAATTCCCCGAAAACTCCTACCCTACCCCTATTGAACTAGAGCTAAAAAAACACTCACAGGTGATGTTTCTTAAAAATGATCACAATGAAGATAAGCTTTTTTTCAATGGCAAAATTGGTAAAATAATCGACATAGATGAAACCACAATAAAGGTTATGTGCCCAGGAGATGCAAAACCTATAAGTGTAGAGAAAGCAACATGGGATCATCTAGAATTTCGCTTAAATGATGAAGGTGAGATTATAGAAGAAAAAGTTGGTAGCTTTTGCCAATTTCCCCTAAAACTTGCTTGGGCGATTACCATACATAAAAGCCAAGGCCTGACTTTTGACCAAGCTGTCATAGATGCCGAAGCCGCCTTTGCTGCAGGCCAAGTTTATGTGGCTCTTAGTAGATGTCGAAACCTTGAAGGATTAACTCTGGGTACAAAGATAAGAACGTCATCTCTTGGCGTTGATCCACAAATTAAAACATTCATAGAAAAGGCAACAAGTAGCCTTGATCTTGAGCAATCCCTTATCAAAGCCAAAAAAGAATTCCAAGAAAAACTTATTCTGCAATGTTTTCATTTCGGCACACTAGACAAAACAGTAAACAGATTTTCCTACCTATTAAATAGTAACAAATTCTTAATCAGCAATTCAGGTATAGAAGATCTAGACCATTTTAAAGAATCTATAATCAATAACATTTGCCATATTGGTGGAAATTTCCAAAGAGAAATAAATAGTTTATTCTGCGAAACACTTCCCTCAGACAATCCCAAAATACAAGTACGTTGCCAAAAAGCTAGTTCCTACTTTCAAGAAAAGATAAAATCACTAGTAATAATGCAGGTAAATAATTTTTATTTTGAATGCGACAATAAAGAGACCAAAACACAAATTAGCAAAGCTTTAAAAAACTTACTTCTAGAGGCCACCGTTAAACTGGCGGCCATAACATCATGTGGCGATGGTTTTCATCCTACAAAATATTTAAGAGCCATTTCTCAAGCAGAAGTAAAAAATACCACACCTAAGAAAACCAGAACAGAGAAAAGCCAAGTAACCTATAGCCAGGATGACATTACGCACCCAGAACTATTTACGATTCTTAAAGATTGGAGAACTAAAACTTCAAAAGAAACCAACTTAGCACCTTTTCAAATAACCCACATAAAGGTGCTGGTTCAAATCTGCGTTGTCCTGCCGACTGTTGAAAAGGATCTTATAAAAATTAAAGGTTTTGGCCCCAAAACATGCGATAAATATGGGCCGGATATTATTGAAATTGTAAAAAAATATCGGGCTGACAACAATATCACTGCCGTTCAGACAAAAGCCCCAATCAAACAAGCTGAAAATGATAGCAATAAAAACACCAAAGAAATCAGCCTAGATCATTACAAGAAAGGACTATCAATAGAAGAAATTGCCAAAACAAGAGAGCTTGTACTCAGTACCATTGAGGGTCACATTGCCCACTGGATAACAAATGGCGAAATCAAAATAGAAGAATTAAAACTTGGCAAAGTTCAGAAATATATCACCCAAGAACTTGAAGCTGGCCTAAAAACTTTTTCCGATATTAAAAACGATTCTACGATGGAATGCACCTATGGTCAGATCAAGATTGTACGTGCTCATCTTGATTGGCTAGAAAAAACAAATTAAATGCAAAAAAAGAATAAAAACATATTGACACGCATACCACAAAAAGGTATAAACACTCACCATTTTGGCCCCATCGTCTAGCGGTTAGGACGACGGCCTCTCACGCCGTAAGCAGGGGTTCGATTCCCCTTGGGGTCACCAAAGACATTACAACCACTTAGAAGATATTCTTCTAAGTGGTTTTTTTGTTTGTAAGGCTCGCTTGTAAGGCTTTTTCATCAAAAACATCTAAAGAAGCCCTTACAGACTTCAAACGATGTAAATATCTTTCAGTTGTCGAAATACTTTTGTGCCGGAGAATAGTTTTTATATCTATTAAGGCCGTATCGTTTTCAATAAGTATCGAAGCTGACAAATGCCTTATTGCATGTAACCCAAATCTTTTCACTCCTGCCTTATCACATAATCTATTCATCCATCTAAGACGTTCACCGTATGCCTCTTTAGTCTTGGGATTAGGAAACACCCATTCACTAACCCGACTCATTCGATGCACTGTCAATCCATCAAAGAGAAAATTAGTTAATGGCAACCAATCATATTCACCTGTTCCATCTCTGCGCTTCCTGGTTAACAAACGAACTTTCTTGTCTGTAAAAGAAATTGCGTCCCACTTCAATTTGTATATTTCATTTTTTCTTGCAGCTAAGTGTAAGAAACACATCAAAAGTAACTGATCTTGCTTAGTTTCAGCAATATCATATACCTTATAAAAATCTTCTACAGGTGGAATATATCGAGGGTGTCTTATTTCAGGAAATCTATCAACCATAAATGGATTTTCAATAGGGAAGTTTTCAATATATTTTAACCCCCAATTCCAACCTGCAACAAGGTTTTTGCGATCATTATTAACAGCATTACCACCTCGTTTTTTATATTGTTTACTGAAATGTTTTAACACATCCCCTTTATGCAAATCACTTACGAACATTTTGGATTCAATACATTTAAACAATTCTTGAAAGGCGAAACGCTTTTCGTTATATGTTTTTCTTACATATTTTTCACTTGAGAAATCAAGATATCGAATACCCCACTCATGTAAGGAGATTATGTCCGTCTGTAATAATTTTCTTTTTTTCAAATCCTTTCTTGTTTCTGCTTCCCACTGCTTTGCTTCTGATTTTTTGGGAAAGGTCTTCTGGTATCTTTGCCCCAAATGGCGAACTTGACCTATCCAGAGACCTCGTTGTTTGTTCAAGAACGGCATCGACTAACCTCTTTTCAAAAAATACATACCTGGACCCGACACGAAAACCACCTAAAGACTGATAATTCAATCTTACTGTGGTAACCGACAAGCCCATTAATTCAGATATTTGTTTTGCTGTAAGTGATTTACCTAAATTTTTATCTATCATAAAGCACCTTTAAATTTTCAATAGTCAATTCTAAGCCGCAAAATCTAAAACTAGCTGCTTAGATGGCTGCTTGTAAAATGGAAGAGAACTATTAAGAATGTGAGAACCAAGTTCTGGATCAATTAGATTCCTTAAAATCTGCCGGCGATTTACACAGCCAGATTTTTTATCTAGAGAAAAACCATATATTGTTGAGCTATGGTTAATATAATTATGCTGAATATCTCTAGACTTTAGAGCAATCTTACCTACCGGGAAATTTGACCAAAAATAATGGCGATCATGTTTAAAACTTGGAGATACAAGAGGCAAATAGAATGGTTTTACATTTTCAACTATAAATTTACCTTTGAAGTAATTTTGAAGGAATATTATTTCTTGCCATAATTTCATATCAGGATAAACAGCCTGGCATGAACCAGAAAAAACACCTGGCAATCTAATAGCAGAATGCGTAGTACATGACGGAGAAGCCCAAATAAAATCAAATTTAGAATAATTATTTAGTAAATATTCATGGGCATCACCAACGATCACTTGATCATTAGGAAATAAATCTTGATAACATTTTGCTATAGCTGCATCTTTTTCAACTGAAGTAATCTCATGATCTGTAGACCAAAGTTTTCGATTACCACCAAGACCAGAGTAGAGATTAAGAATTTTCATCTTACACCTCGACACTTGATTTAAATAATGAGGGAGTTAAATGTATTTGTCTTAGATATTCACCGAGCTTTGGATTATCAAAAATAGAAAGCTGTTCTTCTTCAGTCTCAATATCATATTGAAGAACGGTATTAGATTTGCGAGTATCAAAAACAGTATTCCAATTAGGTTGAGACATGGCATTTGCTATTTCGTCTCGGGCGATTTGCATACAGCAATTTAGAATAGTGAAGAAATCACCGTTGGCAAAATCATTACCAGCTATGATGGTTGTAAGTATTCCTCTTAATTGAGCGTGTAATTGTTTGAGCGATTTGTTTACGGTTCTATTTGCTATTCTTGCGACAGGATCGGTTTTTTTGATAACTTTCTGAACAGCTTGCCAAAAATTGGACATCTTGCCCTTATCTTGATTGCGGTTTTTCCTATCCACTGGCTTTTCGGTATGTCGAAACCATATTTTAGTTAGATAAGACCAAATTTTATTGGTGTTATTCTGAAGATCTTTAAAAGTGCCAGTTGTCAAAATTTCTTTTAATACATTGCGTCTTATCTGAAATTCTACACGGGTACAGGCAGAGGGCAAACAACCCCATTTTTTAGTAAAAAAATCTAACTTAGGTTCATTCTTTGGTTTAGATAATTCAATGAGCTTATCATAAATTCTAAGAACAAGAATACCTGAACCAACTTGAACACCTGTTATTTTTCTATTCTCACGATATAGAGCAGATGATCGAGCTTTACATACAAAATAATCTTCATCAAAGATTCTTTCTTTTCTATCAGTCAATGACCAACCGAACATATCAGCACATAAATCAACACGGCTGACTTGATCCTGTTTGATATTTATCCCCTGATGCCTGAGAAAGCCCTTTATTATATTGTATGATTCATCAACGCCATTCTGACAGCTTACTGAGCCTATCTGTACTCGAGCAGGTACAATCGCCGAATCGTGGTCACGCTCCGAGAGAAAGAGAATCAAATCACCAGATTTCAAAACATAAGGGTAAGACCTGACTCCGGTTCTCTGAAGGTTGAAACGAGTAGCTCCCGATTTCAGAACAAGATTCTGTTCCATGGTAAGTTCAGTCTCCTGCATAACAGCTTTTAATTCTTTTAACTTCTTGAACAACTTACTTTTTGAACTGTCTATAGATAGGTTTAAAAGCAGAGTATCAAATTCAATGGAGGGTAAACGAGTACCACCCCCCATGAGATTCGGGCTTGGGGGGTAGGGTTGGTTGCAAGTCTTCACATTTTTTGGTAATTTGGACATGGCTTTTCCTCCTTAGTGGGATGAACGGCTTGCCCTTTCTCTTCTGTTTGCCGACGGTGGGAGAAGGGGCTTTTTTTGTTTTCTAATTGAAATAAAATTGACTACTAGATATCACGAACACTTTGTTTAAAGCCTTTTAAGACAACTAGATAAGTTTCAAAACATAAGAATACTGAGAACATACCTTCCATAATCTTTGCTTCTTCTAGCGAATATCCGAACCAACAAAGAGAAGTAAATACTAGAAGAACTATTGAATATCTAAAACTCATAAATAACCCCATAAATAAATTGATTATCGAACCCTTTAGGTAGCAAGACGGTCGATCCCCAACAACAAAAAATGATAAAACTATTTTTCGTTCTGTTAGTTGGGGCAAACCACTGTCGTTATCACGCACAGGGTCTCTCTATCTGGTAGATTGTTTTTGTGTCAGCCTAATAGCTGCTCTAATGAAAAGAGAATATTATTGATCTCAAGTTAATAAAAAGGCGATTAATAGAATCATTAATATCCAAAAGAAATAATGTTCCAAAAGTAAGCTCCTTGTTGATTGTAATATTATCTATCTGTCTCAATAATTAGCGTAGGTACTTGGTGCATTAATTGGCTTACTTGCGTGCGACGCTCATCCGCTCAAGTCGCTACTTCGCTTTCGTACTCAGTCAGCCGTTTATGCACCTAAAATTTTAACTCTAAGTGATACAACCAGATTACGTTTCTCAACCCTATCGCCTTTATAAGTGAAAACTTGACCAAGAATAGGAATGTAACCAAGAAAGGGAATACGCTCGATGCTAGTACCTTTTTCATCAACAGTAAGACCACCAAGAAAGATAGTTTCACCATTAGCAACACGGACAACTGAACTTAGTTTTTGTTCATCAAAAATAATATCAATGGTGTCACCTATATTACTGTCTTTAGCAATGGAACTAATAACCTGATCTAGCTTCACATTTACAAATTCACGGGAAGGATCAATAATAGGTGTAACACTGAAATTCATACCAACATCTGCACGCTCAATACTGGTTCCAGTTGTATCGCCATCATTTTTATCAACATTAGCCTCGGACAAATAAGGAACATTTTGACCGACGTGTAATGTGGCTTGATGACCATTGAGGACTGTTAAAACGGGACTAGAGATAATAGAACCCCTAGATTCATTATCTTCTGCTGAAACATCAATACGGAGAAATTGTTCGAAACCTTTTGATAGAAGAGAGAAAGAATTACCAAAAAGAGGATCATTAAGACCTATTCTGAAATCATTGGTCGAGGCGATAAATCTAACGCCTAGTTCTTCATATTCTTTATCAGTGAGATAGGCGACAACGGCCTCAATACGCACTTGGACACCAGTAGCATCAAGTTTACCAAGTAGATCAGAAGCAAGTTTCACATCTTTTGCATTTCCGGCAATATAAAGTCTGTCATCTGCAACGGGTTTAACTTGTAGATCAGGAAAACTACCTTGAAGAATCTCAATAGCAGGAGCAGAAGAAATTGAGCTAAGAAAACAGAGTTGATCAACATGACCTGTCCTAGCTTTATCAATTGAGTAAAGAAATGCTTTAGCGTTGGTCACTAAATGGAGATCACCACGCAGGATGACGCTTTTATTCCAGTAATCAGGGTAATATTTTAATCTTTCATCAATGCCATAAGCTGAGCCATTAAGAGCATCAACAGCAGTCTTTACAGGTATATTTTTAAGAACTACAGAGTAAAGATCCTTGTCTGTAGGTTTATCGACAGATTTAACAACAGTTAGAAACTGGCTAACATCATAACCAGATCCAGCAACAAGGATTGTTGAGTTACCAACGGGACTAATCGCAACACGGTTTTTATAAAAGTTTTCAGATAAATCAGCGAATGAATCAGCGGTGATAAACTTCAATCGGTAGTAACCAAAACTACTTTTTGAGGTAGCAAGTGGAGAGGATGTCTCGGAGATCGCAAAGTTATTACCAGTGTTATCCAAATCACGAACAACAAGCCCCTGGGAGATTAAAGAATTAACAAAAGTATCAGCAAGCTTGTTTAAATGAATATTGTCAGCAACCCATGTAATCTTTGGTTCTTCATCAGGAGGAAACGACAGGGTAAAACTTGAATCTGATTGTTCAGCCACAAATAGCACTAACTCCGATAGTGAGGCTGATTTAAAAGCTACAGAGATATAATTATCAGGGTGATTAAAATATTCATTGGGAAGTTTTGCAAATGAGATGCTAGGGAGTAGTAGAACTATCAAAATATATCTTAACATTGGACACCTCTAAATATTAGTGTATTGCTTAACGCCGTCTACAATTTTATAGCGATAAAATGAGCCTGCTTTTGTTGAACTTTTATTACTGCTTTTTGCCTCTGAAACAGGCGTGTTTTTAGTGTCATGGGAATAAAAGATTTTGCTAAAGTACCATCCACAAAGTGAGAGCATCAGCACCACTCCACACATAACTAAAGCAACAGTTTTCATAACTGGATTGGATATTTTTTCAGATTCTTTACTGTCTTGACTCTTGTAAACATCAAATATTTTTTGATTAGGTTTTAACCCTTCACGCTTGATTACCTCGCCGTCACTAATCCATTTGTATTTCAGTTCACCGACAATGGAGCGAATGCGAGGGGCAGAACGAACGATATATTCTGTCAGATCAACAATATCTGCATGAATCTTTCTAGAGTTTTGAGTAATCAAGTATATATCTTGACCGAAATGCCTGTGATATTCAAAATATCCAAATATCGGGCTTAAAGTCCTGTCATTCCTGCGAAACATCTTTTGTGCTTCATCTATAACGTAGACTATTTGTGATTCGTATCGGTGTCGGTATTGCTCTTGGAAAGATTCTTCAAAAAAATTGACAACTCCTCCTGCATCTTTAATCTCATCTTGTAAACTAACGTGTTCAAGTAGAAGTCCATCAACATTACTAATGAGCGTAATCGGTTTACGAAGGACATATTCTTCAATCTCCTTGTCGAATTTAAAGTAGGTATCTAAAAGGTGTTTAACGGCGTAGTAACTTTTTCCAGAGCCTGGGACACCGTCAATAATTCGGATAGCCATATCATTTCACGAAAGGTGTGAAATTAAGTACTAAGCGAATGGAACAAGCTGTGAGAATTACAGTGAAGCAATCAGGGATTAAAAGTTTATTAGCAAGGTAGCCAGAAAGGCCAGTTAGTTGATAGGTCAAACTATGAAGGTCATTAGCCCAACCGTTAGTAACAGAAACAAGAACATTCATCATTTCATCACCAAACCAAGAGACTAGGTTTTTTATGATGACAGGAACGACAGTCACAAAAAAGGTAATAAACAACGTTTTGTAAGCAATAAATTTAAGGCCATTATCAACCAGAAACTTACCAACAATAGAACTTAGAAAACTTAATAGCGGATTGAATGAGAACGTCATTTTAAGCACCTTTTCCTATAACAATGAAGAAACTTAGAATTGTTGCACAAGCAAGGAGGCAAAGCCCCATCATGTCAAATAGATTAGAATATTGAGAGATATCACTTTCAATGCGTTTGCCCCAAACAGTAGCCGATAGAACAGGAGAACCGGAGGCAGTAACACGGGATTTTGAGAAGACATCTTTAAAGGGAATCCCTGATTCAATCCAAGCAAGGATTTTTACAGAGATTGAATCTTCTTCAACAATGGTATCTTCGGGGATAGTAGCGTCATAAATGTTGTCATCAGGGAGAGATCCAGAACCAGACGTTTTGATTTTATCATCAAGACCAAGAGAACCATCTTGCAATGCTTTTAAAATCTTACCTAAGCTGGTAACTGTTTTACCGACATTATCACCTATCCAGTCTAAAAGACCTTGTTGATCTTGAAGGATATCACCGACTCTATCAGTAGCATCTTTTTGGGCTTTTTCAGCAGGAGTGGCAGAGGGTGCATCATCAGGTTTTTCTTTTACTGTTTTATCATCAGGTTTATCTGTGGGTTTTTCAACCTTATGCGGTTCAAAGCAGACACAATCTCCCACACGACCCTGACCATCAGTACAGGCAAACTGTGAAACACCATTAACACATAAATCATTGCAAAGATTTTTTGCATCCTCACAGCTAGGCGGTTTTTTGCAAATGCAACTATCAGAAAAGGTAAAATCAGTCCCACCTGTATCACCTTCACATTCATAGGATTCCACACCCCATCGACATCTATCTCTACAAGAATCGAGTTCATCGAAACAATTTGGTTCATCAGGTGGAGGTTCTATCTCACATCCTTCACCTGTATAACTACCGTGAACTAATGTTTCATAACCCATATCATCATGGCTATAACCACCTGCTTCACCTGTAGCGGTGCAACTGCTAATACATTTTGATAATAGAGAAGTCCCTGCAAGTTTGCCGGCAACAAAAAAATCTACCAATTCATCTTTCTTTTCTTCACAGGGATTAGGCTCTTCACACAATCCAGTTGGATATGCAGTATTTGGTGCAAGTCCAAGAATAAAAGATTTACCACTTTCTGGCGTTACAATAGGACCAGACCCACCAGGAAGACCGCAAGTATATCCAGTAATATAGTTAGAAATCTTGCAAACATAAACTTGAGCATCATAACCGAGTTTAGAACCATAAGGCATACCACTCATTCTTATAGTATTATCAGCATTTAATTTAACGTTGTATGATGGTCGTGTGCTTACCACTCCAGACAAATTAATATCAACTTTGAAAAACCGACATTGACCAGCAATTTCTACTGGACCAGAGAAGAGAATTTTACTAAATGAAGTACCAGCAAACAAACATAAAAAAACAAGCTGCACTAATATTGTATTTCTTATGTTCATCTGATTACCTTTGTCATTAAATTAAAAAACCTACTGAAAGGATAGATCCCGCAAAGAAACGTCCAATCAGTAGGCCACAACCGAAACTACACAGAGTTTCAGCATTCCACATTTGCTACTACTTCTTGAAGACAGCAATAACCTTGTTGATGCACCAAATAGCGGCGTAACCTGTTAAAACAATTCCTGCTGCTGTGAGAATAGTTGCACTGTCTACTGCTGCTGGCATATCCATTTTATGACCTCCATGTCATGTGAAGATTCAGCGTCATGCTAAATCAAATTAATGGGCAAGAACCCACGCTATAATGCCCCCTGAGATTATCCCAGAGAGGCCGAACAAAAATAAAAGATGGTCAGGTGAGATTTGCGTTAAAAATTGTTCCATAGGTATCTCCCTTAACCTTTTACATTCTGAAAACTCTAAAAATGTTGCGTAACCAAAATGCTAGCAATCCAAAATATATCTGGAGACTAAAGAAATAATTGAAAGCATATGCACATGGATTTGTTAAAGATGAATTATCCGAAGTAAGGATTGGCATGACAGATATTTGCCATGTTAAATCTCGACCTATTACATGTTCTGCACATGCAACAGATGGAAATAATACCAATCCTATGATGATCAGATATTTCATAATTATTGGGTTTTAACGTGATAGAAACTAGCAACTTGAAACTTGCCTGATTTATTTTCGCCATTATCGTCAACCCATTTTCTAGCTTGGACATAGCCATTAAATTCAACTTCACATTCAATAACTTGTTCACTTGTTCCTAGCATTTCCTTACTAATGACAATGATGCCGGATGGTTTGGAGAATTCGTCTTTACATTTAGTAACGATATGATGCTTAAATCTTTTCTTTTCATTCTCTCCAAAAGAATCGACATCAATGATTTTTCCTTGAATGGGCATAATGTTATGTTTGAGTTTTTCAGCCATTTCTTTCTCCTGTTGAATTTATTTTTTTTGGACTTTGAGCTTATATTTTTCGTTTTTTTGCTTTTTA
This sequence comes from Desulfotalea sp., assembly GCA_051531995.1. Classification (GTDB taxonomy): domain Bacteria; phylum Desulfobacterota; class Desulfobulbia; order Desulfobulbales; family Desulfocapsaceae; genus Desulfotalea. Next base: position 178,031 of record JAOPTU010000004.1, on the reverse strand, counting down.
CGGTCGTTTGGGATACTGTGTTAGGTTGTATTGAAGTACATGTGCCGCATGGAATTTTTATCTCCATTTGGTACTTTATAATCTTAAGTGAGGGAACATGTCAAGTAATAATTCGCCAAACAGAGATTTCTTTGACCGTTTAGAAATAATCATACAGAATGTTGGTCACGGTAAGGTTTCAAATATAGCCAGTACACTAAAAATGCACCCCACAACCTTGAAACGATATCTAGAGGGTAGAGAACCGAAAATTGGTTTAATATCAGCACTTCACAAGGCATACAATATCTCACCTAATTGGTTACTTTTAGGCATAGGAAATATGTATTTTGATGAAAAAAATACAAATGGTAGATTTGCTAATACAATTAATGAATGGGCGACTAGTTTAATTGATGCAGGAACACATACAGAAGATGGATTGCTTTATGATTTTAGAATAAATGATAAAAGATTTGATAATTGGCTAACTAAGAAAGAAAGAAAAAAGGAGCAAAATCATCAAAGTGGATTTCATAAACAAGAAGCGGCTTAAATAGAGAACAAGTCATCTTTTTGCAGTAATAATAATCTATTAACAAAGGGTGTATGAAATCATGGAATCATGGGCAGAACTTGTAAGTTTTTGGGGTGGTCTTGCATCTATTTTAGCATTATTTTTCACATTTATTGGCGGTGTTATCGTACTCTTAAAAAACTCTAAAGCAAAATACAATTCTGAATTGAAAAGATTGGATCTTCTTAAATCAAGAATTGCGAATCGCGCTAAATCTGCAACAACACAAGGGAAGAGAATTGATTTGTTTATTTACTATCAAAGTGAATTTAAAAATCGACATTTTTCCCAATTAGTAGAAGAAATACAGGCATGTACTATGCATATTTGTTCGTTGATAATATTTTTACTGTACTATTCTCTAGATGCAAATGCTTCTTACTATATAGATCTCTTGGTTCCATTCTCAACTTTATTTTATGACAACTATAGCTCTTTTCTTTTAACACTGTTTACTGTTTTGGCATTGCTTAATTTTGTTGTAAGAATGCAAATAATTAAACAAAGGGACAGTTTAGAAGTGGTGACCAATACACTTGCAAGAGAATTTCAAAATTTAATTAAATGATTTTCTTAAATCATGTATAACATTTGATTAATATGAGTAATAAAAGGCTTTCCAAGTTTGATAAGGATTTACTTAAGCTAATCAGTAATCCTAATAAGGATAAACAAATAATTGCGAATAAAAAGAAGAGAAGAAAGCAATCAACATTAACACCATTATTATTTTTTATAATAATTTTGATAATACCTACCATATATATAGGATTTCATTGGTCAAAAATAAATGAATATTTATTACATAATGATGGAGTAGAAATTTCTTTTTCACCTATATGGAAGAAGCACAAACTAGATCAGCCAAGAAACTATGACAGTTTGCCCAAAACCACACATTACAAAAAGCCATCACAACGAGAATCAGATCAAGATCCTTATATCAATCCAGAAACATTCGCAAATAGAAAAAGACCCCAAGTTAATTATTCTGATGACACAGAAAAACTTTATTCCTGGATTGATGGTAGTGGGAAAAAACATTTTTCTAACGTAAGTCCTCAAGGCACTTTCAAAAGCATTAATATGCAAACGGCAGGAAAAAAATCTAAAAACTATACAAAAGCATGGATTAAAGGCAATGCCGTTTATGTCCCTGTGACCATAAGCCTTAATGGGAAATATAAAACAAAATATATGCTATTAGATACAGGATGTAGTCATACATCAATACCGTATAGCTACCTAAGTGGAATGAATCCTAAATGGGGAAGAAAGGTTACTGCAACAGTTGCAAATGGCGAAACAATGAGCGGGTATAACGTGAAAATCGATAAAATCAAAGTCGGAACTAAATCCATGAGAAATTTCACAATAAGTGCTTACAAAAAATCAGGCTCAGATAATAGAGGTTTACTAGGAATGGACTTCTTAAAGAACCGTCCTTTTAAAATTGATTACGATAATGAGCAAATTATTTGGTTATAGAGTAGAAAACGAAAATATGGGCTTCAAACTTACTAGAGAATTTTATGGAAAACAAAAGACAAGATATAATTCGCCAAATAGGAAAGCTAAGGATTGATATACACTTAAGATATAATACTCTTAACACTGAAGCTATATGGTTATTTGTTGCGACATTAAGTTGTTGGAGTGTTGATGTTAAAGTAATTAAGATAATTGCATTAGCATTAGTACTATTTATCTTTACAACTAATGTATGGAAAAACAGTAAAAATGCTAAAACCTTCACAGAAAGAAGTAAACATATTAGGGCGAAAATCAATGAATCTCAACTTACAGAAGATCAAAAGAAAGTATGTAAATATGATCTCGATAAGTTAGAAAAGACTCTATTAACATTTAAACAACTCTTCCAAAGAACACCTGTTTTCTTATCATCATATATTTTTTGGATTATCACAGTTTTTTACATTGTATGGGACTCATTATTAATAAAAATATTCTAAAGTTGGAAAAATGGAAAAATTTAGCTTGTTAATTACGTTTAGCAGAAATAAATAATTTACAATTGAGTCGTTAAGTGAAAATAATTCCAGAGAAAATCCCAAAGAAAAAACTATTAACTATTCTTTCAAAATCTAGTAATTTTGGTAATTTAGGAATGTTCGTAGGTGCAGGTTTCTCAAAGGCTGTATTAAATAGTGAGCATAATGATATTGCCTTATCCTGGGGAGATCTATTAGAGAAAGCATCAAGAAATATGTCAATAAAATATAATGAAATTGACATCGGCGGTGTAGGATACCCAGAAGTTGCATCAAAAATTTGTGACCTTCACTCAACTAAATATGAAGTCAACTATTCTAAATCTTTATTTAAATTAAAAGAAGAGATATCTGCACTTACCAGTTGGTATCCAGAAAAAAAACAGCGTGAAAAATACTCTGGATATCTTAATGATCTTATCCCAAATTGGATTATTACGACTAACTATGATTTAGTTCTTGAAAGCTTATTTACAGGGAAATGTTTACCTTTGAGCCCTAATGAATCTATGTGTGCCCCTAAAGGTATAGTTCCAATTTATCACTTACATGGAATTCGTTCGATTCCAGAGAGCATTGTAATTACTCAGGAAGATTACGTTTCCCTGTTTCGTCCACATGAATATCGACAAATTAAATTAGCTTTAACTATCAAAGAATCAACCGTTTTGCTTTTAGGCTATGGCCTTGGCGACGTGAATGTACTCACTGCTTTGGATTGGTCAAAAAATGTATTTTCATCAAGTAATGAAAATTACCCAAATGAAGTTATTCAAGTAGTAAGGAAAACACAACCATCAAGTATGGCATATAGAGATCGGAATGGAATTTTTATTTATGAAGTAAATGACCTCGATGATTTCTTTATAGAATTTTGTAAAGAAAATCGAAAATACCAGGAGAAGGAAACTAAAAATAAGGAAACTCTTGCTGAATTTATCAGTTCATTGGAACAGGCAAGTGAAGCCTCTATTGGTAAGTTCATAAATGATGAAAATTATCGCGCAGTAAGATTGAATATATTAGCAGAATTCACTTTGCCAGTTATATCAGGGTTCATATCGTTTCTAAGCGAGGTTTATGACGAACTTTGGAAACTCGCAGAGCCTAGCGGTGCTTTTGAAGCTTACAATAAAAATTTGATTGTGCAGTTAGATATACTAACTATTTTAAAGTTTAATCAAATTCCTCCTGCGTTACTAGAAACAATTGCATATAACCTTAATCGAGTGGGATCTTATATCGGACCTAATCTAGGTGAATCTCGTTCTGCCAACAGTACTTTTAATAAAAGGAAAGGAGATCTATCTGAAGAACTAATAACTGAATTGAAAAATATTGCAGAACAACATCACTATAGTAGCTTGAAATGCTTAATAAGACGTATATAAAGAAATAACATCTCTACAACACAATAATACACCGGATAAACCGGTGATCATAATGTTAGCCATTTTGATAGCCATTTTTAAATATCAAAAGCAATTAGATATTGCTGGTGAAGTTTGGAAAAACACTAGTGGAGCAATCGCATGGATGACATATACCAGAAATAATTTACACATAGTTTCAATGAAGGCAAGAAACTATGAAACCAAAGAATATAGAAAAAAGTATCCCAAAAACAATACAGTGAAATTTTAATTTATGGCCAATTTGTTTGGATACATATCCTTAAACCCACTAAATAAAATTATGAGAAATGTTTGAAATATTAAAAAATAACACATTCTTGGGTATCGCTCTTACTATCATATTGGGTGCCATTGGGAGTGGACTTTGGGACATAGCGATTAAACCAATATGTAAAGTTTTCTCTAGATATATATTGAAATTTTGCACTTTGGGTTTAGCTAAATTGCGCAACCCCATATACAAGAAAATATCTAGAGGTAAAGTTTGTATTTCACGAAATATCTACAGCTTGATCGCTACCATAGTAATAATGTCCCCAGTTATATTAACATTACTTCTATTAACTCCAATAAAAAGTGACTCAATAAAACTCAATAATACTATAATCAAAGACATTGAAAGAGTTACTAGATTTAATGTGCCAGGAGAATTCAAAGAGATGAATGGTGTATTTGCAGAAATTATGGGTATTACCACGTTACTTAAACATCAAAAAACAGAATACTCGGATATCAATAATAATTTAGAAAAATTTAACAAAATTTTAACTTCATACGATAAAATAAGTAAATCACAAAATTTTTCAAAACCCGATAAACATGATTTAATTACAATTCAAAAAAATATCGCTTCATCAGTAAGTAAATTAAATATACATTGGAATTACTTCTTTTTTCGAGCAATCATAATTTCTTTCATAACCTCTTTTTACCTAGTCGTTTGCCTAATTATTCCATTTGTAAAAGATACCTACATTAATGATGCAGTTTCATACTTCACTGAAATATTAATAATATGTAAACCATTTATTAATGAGAATGAATACGATGTTATACGGTCAAATTTTGCTCAAATTAAAACAAAAGAGAACTACTTAGATATTATTTCAAACTTGCAAAAAATTGCAGAGAAAAACAATCTTACGGTCAGAGACTTTGCTATTTTTTAAAATTAGGCTTTAAGTTATTGAAAGTAAAAAATGGATGTAGCGATAAAAACAATTGTTTAATTAACATCAGCTTATACACAGTTAAATAGTTTAATATTTCCTTATGTCAAAGCTGTTATACCCTTTAATAAAGTAAAGTACGTGGAGAAAACTTTGAGTGAAAAAGAGCAAATTTTAAAAGATAAGACAGCATTTTTATTTGATGTTATCAAAAGATATGATCACTACGTCGCAACTACAAATTTTAAAGTTGGACTAATGATGTCATTTATTGGGGCGGTTGTTTTTGGACTAACTATTCGTGTTATTTCACTCAACTCTCAGCCAGAAGGATGTAATTATTTATATTATGCAGCAATTTTTTCTTCTATATTAACAGCAATTTTCTCTCTTGTTGCTGCTATTAATTTATTAAGAGCGGTATTTCCAAAATCTAAAACTCATAATGGCTATAAATCTTTAATATTTTTTGGAGATGTGGCTAACTGCGAAAATGGGATTGATGGCTATACTCAGAAAATTGAAAACGTCACTCTAGAAACTTTACTAAAAGATTTATCTAAACAAACTTTTATCGTTGCTGAGGTTACTAATGAAAAATTCAGGATATTACAAATAGCTGTTAGGATTATTAATTGGGCCGTTATTCCATTATTGGGACTTTCGGTATTACTATTAATATTAGAGGGAGTTAAGTGATAAATGCCTAAGTTCGAAAGCATATTTGAAGATTTTTACAATTCTGTAAATAAGAAAACTGCTTCTGTTGATTTTGCCAAATCAGCTTCTATGGAAGCAATAGATTCGCATCCTGTAATGGAGTCTACACAATCAATACTTTCTGGCCCTCAAGAAGAGTTTTTTTATCAAACAGAAATAAGACCTCAATTTGGGAAAGATGGAATTAATTATTCACCGATAGGAACTCACCCCGATTTTCTAGAACTAGAAGGTACTGGAGAAACTCAAAAGCAGTATACATGTACCCTATTTGTGGACATTAAAGGTTCAACAAGACTATCACTTATTTATCCTTTAGATTTTATCTTTATTTTTAAAAATGCAGTTATTCAAACTTGTGTGGAAATCATCCGATCTTTTGATGGGCATGTTCACAGATTAATGGGTGATGCAGTGATGGCATTTTTTGGTAGTAGCACTACTGAGAAAGAAGATGCTGTTGCAGACGCAATTAATTGCTCCATAACTTTAAGAGCTATTTTAGAAGAAAGTATCAAACCATGGATGAAGCGAAAAGGACTTGATGCAAAGGATTTTGGGTTTAGAGTTGGATGTGACTTTGGAGATGATCATGAAGTTCTTTGGGGGCGTTTTGGCTATCAAAATGTAGGCGAAGTCTCCGCAACAGGTTTACCAGTCGATATGGCTTCTAAATTACAAGGATTGGCAGGAAAAAACCAAACGATGCTCGGGCAAGGACTGTTAGACTTCGTTAATTGGCCCGAAAAATATTCTAATATTAAAAATAAAAGAAAAGGTGGTGGAGATGAAAGTGTACCAGTAGTTACTCCGAATATGACTAATAAGGAGGGAAATCCTATTAACTACAACATGAGGCAACTATCTTATCATAATTGCTTGGAATTTAGTGCTCTACCAAGAAGCTTTCGTGAAAAAATCACTGATGGAGCTGTCAAAGATCATTCACAAATAAAATACAAATGCTATACGATAATTAATGACGTAACGTCTGAATATATCTCCGCGTCTAAGTTTTTAGCTCCAAACGTGTCATTGTTATTCAAAGTAGAAGCAAAAACAGCAAGTTCCCTTAATTTCCCACTTAGAGCAGTTTTCAAGAAAATGAACCATGGTAAGGCAACGCCCGAAGATGAAAGAGGTGTGGAGCAGCCCGAACAGGTTCAATTTATTCGGAAGAAACATACTAGCAAGTATGACTCATCAATATTGCCATTCGCTAAAGCGACCCTCACTGAATCCACGTTGTACCGAGGATTACACACTATGAAATGTGAAATTTATGACTCCAAGTCCACACTACTGTTTCGTGATTGGATTGGTGTAATGATTAAATAAAATACCTGAAGACGTATGGTAAGTATAGAAACAGGGGACAGATCACAATTACTCTTTGTCCAACAAGTTAATACACTGGATAAACCAGTGATCATAATGTTAGGTGAATAGAACAAATGGCAACTACACAAGAAGAAATGTTTGAAAAGTGTGAGACCTTAGGTGAGGAGGAGGTTAGAAAGCACCTCAATGCGAATCTTTGGAACGATATGACAAAAAGAGCGCATGCCAAAGAATGGTTACGTAAGAAGGAGGATCAAATCCGCAATGAAGAACTGTCAAAGCAAGAACAAAGAGAAAATGAATTAGTCTTAGCGGCAAAAGAGGCCAATCAAATCGCTAAAGAATCAAACAAGATTGCAATAAATGCAAATGATCTTGCAAAGATGGCCAATAAACGAGCACTTATTGCCGTAGGGATTGCGATCACAGCTGTAATCATTCAATTGTTAACATGGCTAAACAAGTCATAAGTATTATCACCTAACAAAGAAACAAAACAGGGGACAGACCACAATTACTCTTTATTAACAAATTAATGTAAGGCCACCAGTAAGGCTTTTTATTTTATCTTAACCTTTTTAATAGTTTTTTCTACTCCTTCACACCTTTACTAGTCGCACTTAGCATATCATTGGTCGCCTCTCACGCCGTAAGCAGGGGTTCGATTCCCCTTGGGGTCACCAAAGTGAATTCAACCACTTAGAGCATATTGTTCTAAGTGGTTTTTTTTTGGTTAGCACTTCCCGTTAGCACTTTCATTTTTTTTTATCCAAAAAAGCTATAGAAATTCGTACAGATTTCAACCTATGTAAATATTTTTCAGTTGTTGATATAGATTTATGTCTGAGTATTGTTTGAATATCAATTAAAGACACATCATTCTCAACAAGTATAGAAGCTGTAAGATGCCTAATTGCATGTAAACCAAAAAGCTTAACACTTGCTTTTTTGCAAAGCTTATTCATCCACCTTATACGCTCACCATAAGGCTTTCCTGTTTTCGGGTCTGGAAATACACATTTAGAACTTAAACAGTCTTTACGGTGCTTAAATAGGTCAGCAAATAAAGTTTCAGTAAGAGGCAACCAATTATATTCACCTGTACCATATTTTCTTTCATAGAGAAGAACTGAATCACCAGATTTATAGCATCTATCATTATGTCTAATTTCGTAGTTCTTATCGCCTGACAAAATAGCTTCAAAAAACCGACTCTCAATTTTTAGAGTATGACAGACAGGTGAACGTCCATAGATTTTAATAAATTTGGAAATGACAGATTTTTTATGTTCACGTTTAGCAAACCAAATAAGGAACATGCCTATGAGAATACCAGGAACGAAATTAAGATAAGAATAAAGAACATCTATATCAGCAAGCATGTCAACAAGCCATTGATCAAACATAGTAAACCTCTTTTAAAGTGTAGATGAAACTGAATATAGGAACTGCAATTGTATATTAAATGCTTCTTTTCTTAAGAAACAAAAGTAGTAATATAATTGTGTATTTTGATAAGCAGTGATTCTTGGAAGTGTTTGTAATATCCTGCTTTATTTGATCAATATCTTGTTTGAAAGTTGTTTCTTGGATAGTTCCTAATTGCAAAATCTCGTTTCTTAACTTGCCTATATTTCGGAATGTATAGTAGATGGCAAGTACAGCAAATACCCATTTAAAATAAAATAATATTGCAGATAACATTTATTCACCTACTTAATTATTTTTAACCAACGTAACGCCCAACCACCGCCATAATATGCAGTAAAATTGAGAGAAGTTATGAGAAGGCAACCTGTGACAACATCCATTGGTAAAACCCAATTTAAATATCCAATAACTTGAACAGGTCTATATAGTGAATTAACAATATCGCCAAAAAGATCAATTGAAGGCATGAGCGTACAAGCTAGATTGATGATGTAGATAGCTAGGCTAATGAATAAATCAAGTATCCAAAACCAGTAGTCCATGAGTATTTCAAGAAGCCATTTGAACTTTAAAAACTCATTAAATGAAGTGATATTGATTTTAACATCAGATAAAGCATACCAAGCAGCGACTAAGCCCATTTATCCCACCCAAATCCTTTTATTATAATTAAAACAGAGAACTAGGAAATACATGCCAATGAAAAACTTGAATATTTTCAGGAAGTTTTCCCAAGGTTTCAAATTGAAAGTAACTTCTCTGTAACCAAATACTGAACCATGTGGTGTAATGGGAATAGTAAATTCTGGTACAACTGGAGTTGCTCTGAGTGCAGAATCTAGAACATGAACAGCATCAATAAGCTGATAAATTGGAGTATCGTGTAGTTTGTTGAGTGAGTTATCTAATTCACTAAAATCAATCCTTTCGTTCCACTTAAAACTTGTAGAACTTTTATATCCAAAGACTAATTTACCAAAGGTTTTTGCAGGGTCTGTAGTAGGTTCTGTAGTAGTACCTGTGGTTGTTCCTGTAGTTGTGCCAGTGATTGGAGTACCTGTGATATCAGTATTATCACCACCAATTACAATATTACTTGTGTTGTTATCGGGTTTAGATGCATCTGGATTTCCTACGGTTTCTGGAACATCATATTTACCGTTTTCGGTATTGAAATTGAATCTAACCCCATCATCGATAGAGTAATATTCACGATACCAATTACCGTCTTTATCTACACTTTCAACGCTGTAATGCTGGACACCGTCACCATTAACATCGCCAAGATCAGTTTTAATAATTCGTGAGCCATCACTTTTGGTAGCAGTAATTTTTTTACCATCTGCGGAATAGGTAACTTTACTGCCATTACCTAATATTTCGGTGCTTGATCCATCTGGATTGGTAGTTACTGTGCCGCCAAAATCTCCCATTTGACCAAATCCACCAGTTCCAATAACTGAACCATCAACACCAGTTCCAAGGATATCATCAGGATTACCACATTCACATGCTGTATCTTCGTAGCCTGTTATTTGTCCAGATGAATTTTGATTATCTCGACATTCAAAATTTTTGACATTTTGTTTGCCACCGCATTTCCTAACGCATTTGCTAGCTGTGTAATCACAATCTTTGCAATCACCTGAACAAGTACCTTGATTAAATGAAGCAATACCAACGATGCCACATTGTTGCTCTAGTGAATTATATTCCTCTGAACAATCTTTCTCACAATCACCTGAACAAGTCTTATCATTCCAGTTAGTAACGCCATAAGGAGCACATTGTTTATATTTAATATCATATTCATCGGAACAATCATCAGAGCATGAACCGTCACAAGTATTCCAATCAAAATCACGAATCAATAAGCCATCAACATTACAAACTAATTCAAGTGTATTGTATGCTTCTGTGCAATCGTCGCAGGAACCCTTGCAGGTATCTTTGTCATAAGATTTAACTTTAGATGAACCACCGCAGAAATTTTTCAAACCCGTATATGTTGTCTGGCCATCATCTTCGCAATAACATTTACCTGTGCAAGTATCATCATCCCATGATTCTAAATATTCAGCCCCACCACATTCAAATTCCTTGGCTTGTTTTTTTTCATCACAGGAAATTTCATTACATGATCCAGTTGGATATACAGAATTTGGTGCAAGTCCAAGCATAAAAGATTTACCACTTTCAGGCGTTACAATAGGGCCAGAACCACCGGAAAGACCACAAGTATACCCAAGGTAGTAACTAGAAATCTTACAAACATAAACTTGAGCATCATAACCAAGCATAGAGTCAGGTTTCATACCAGTAAGTCTTATTGTGTTATCAGCATTTAATTTAAAGTCATACGTAGGGCGTGTACTTACCACTCCAGACAAATTAATATCAACTTTGAAAAACCGACATTGACCCGCAATTTCTATTGAATCAGAATAATAAATTTCACTAAAAGAAATATCAGCAAACAAACATATAAAAACAAGCTGGAATAATATGATTTTTCTAAGAAACATTATATTAACCGATACCTAGAATATCAAAATTGAAGGTTTGAAAAGGTCTGCATACTGACGATTCAAGGCATAATTAATAAATTGATGAATAGGGTCTCTGAATTGAACCAAAGTTAAATCAGGTAAGAGACTATGATTATTACCGGGGATATTTTGAATTACACAACTGTTAATGTCTTTCAAACAAACGGCAACTTTTGTATCAGTATAAGCATTATAAAACATGCCAACTGCTTTTTTCCCTGATGCAACTAAATCATTAATTTGATTAATTTCTTGTTTGAATAATGTTTCTTTGGCAGACACTGAAAATGGATTTAGAGCTATTGTTAAAACGAGACTAAAACCAATAAGAAATAAGAATAAATTTTTCATTTTAGAACCCATAGAATTGTTGTTCAGGATATGAAGAAGATGGTGAGCACATAGCGAAACTTTCATAACGACGAGAACGTGTCATTTGTTCATATAAAATCTCAGGATGCTTACCTAGCTTTGTTAAGCCCCGATCTGCATCGGACATATCAAACATAAAAAAAGTGTCGTATAGATCGCAGGTTTTAAGATCAAGTCCAAACCAGTCATGATCTTCTTTCACACCTTTACCTGCACCAGAACCGGCAATAGTTGAAATTGTTCTAAATTTGGGCTTTTTGCAAAGTGCACCTATTGGAATGCCACAGATTTTACGGCGTTGCATATTTCGAATTGAGGTAATTACCTCAATTTTGCGCTGTACTTGTTTGTCGATATCTTCGTGACTATGTGAGATCATAAACATTTCACATTCGTACTTACCTAATCGAGTGAGCAACTGAATAAAGTCCATGTGCTTATCCCAATATCTTGCATTGAGGTAAAGCCCACATTCATCCATTATTATGCAACCTTTTCTTTCACGAGTTTTAGCTCTTTTTCCGACAGAGCTTTCCTGAGCTTTTGAGCAAAGTAATTCGAGGGAATCGACTGAACCATACCGCCACATACGATCCCAAAACCCAACGGCTCTTTGCAGGGTTTTCTTGTCATTTTCAAATCTGCCTGCTGTTCTTTTTGCATATATCCAAGCCCAATTTTCTATAAGTTCATAATTAATACCGCAAACAGCACCAGCACGAAGAGCAGAAAAAATCTTAATATTAGCTAAAAGTGATTTCCCATTACGCATTGGTCCTTCTAAAAATTCAAGAGTTGACATCTGATTACTCCATCATTGCGTTAAATGTTTTAATAGCAACTTTAAAGGATATCAGGCACGAACTGATAGCGAACGCAGAAAGTGCCAAATATCCGATATACGGCAAGACTGTTTTTAGTAGTAGTAAACAATCCACAGTCAGTTACCTTTTATGATCCAGAAATGAGACGGGAGAACATTTTTAGACCAACCTGAACACCTTTAATACCGCCATAAATTCCCATACCACCAGTAATAGCCAGAGCAATCATGGCTGTTGCCTCTGCCGCGGCTGTTGCAAAATCTGTTGCTGATAACATAATATTTCCTCAAATGTTGTTGTGGCAAAATGCCTGACCCTGATTAATTCAGAGTCTCATGAAATACTTGGATTGTGTGCATAACTCCCCAAGTTGCTACCCAGACAAGGAGACCACAGGCAAAAACTTGCCCAATCAAAACATAGTCTGTAACTATCTCCATTGACTGAAACCTCCTATACATATCAGAGCGAGAAGAAGACCAATAATAGACATACCTAAAACATCAAGATGGCTGAGATATGAAATGATTTCTTGATTTAGCTCTATCAGCTTTGTGCCTTGCTCTAATGTCATATTGAATCCTTAGCCACACCAACCACTCAACCCAAGGGCATCGTGGTCAGTGTGGCTAATAAGTTTAGGATTGAACAAAAGAGTATTTTCCGTGAATGGGTAATAATAACGACGCTCTAGGATTCTTTTAACAATCACAGAATCTAGTTGGTTAGGTTGTTTTTCATTAGTCGTTTTGTCTGGAAAATACATAGTTAATCCTTAACTAATATTATTTGATAAGTTCTAAGCCAGACATGCGACCATTGAAAAAACGTGGCTTGCATGTGAGTTGTAGATCAGAGCCAATTGGATAGGCATTTGATGCAGGTTCATTTGGTAAACTGATTTGAATAACACCATTTGAATTTGGAACAATAACTAGAAGTGAATGGCGGACAACACCGTTTTTATCAGGATATGAATCTTGACCGTTACATGTGCCTATTACGAAAATTCCTTTTGGTTTTACTTTGTCATCTGACATTTTTGGCCTCGTTTGATTTTTTTGCCTTATTTGGCTATTGTTAGTTGTTAAATCGTTCTACAATTCCACTTTGTCTAGTTTTCCTAGACTGTGATTTACAAATAGCGTACCGAGGTGACCATGTCAACAAAAAAAACGACTGCTTGGCAGATTGAGTCTATCGTTAGTAGACTCAAAAAACATTATAAAGTTAGTGAAGATATTGAAATAGCAAGAATAATGGGAATGAAAAAAGGTAATTTTAGTTCTAAAAAAATTTCTGGGTCATTAATAAATGATATTGCTATTTTCTGTATCAACAAGGAAATTGATTGCAATAAAATATTGCTAGGCAAGACAGGAAATGAAAGATATACAATATTAAAAGAAATGGAAGAATGGTTAGATCATAAAACAAATGATAGAAAGAAGAGTGAAATATGGTTTTCTGTGGATAGAGAAAAATATTTTAAGGAATTCTTAAGTTGGAGAAATGAAAAGAAGATACAAGAAAATAATAAAAATAGATTTCAAGAAGAGGTTGCTTAAATCCTAACATGAAAAAGATAATAATAATAATTTTCCTAACTGTCTATGTATTTTCATCTAATAATGTAATGGGTAAAATTTACGACGTAGGAAATTGGGAAATAGAGTTAAACTGGAAGCAAAGAGGAACTAAATTAAAATTATGGGGCAAGGTCAAAGAAGGATTTGATTGTAAAATGCTCAGAGTAAATGGAAGACTTTGGAACGAGCGAAATGGGCACTATATTAGTTTTTTAGATTATATTGAAGATTACGACAAGAATCATTGGGAAACTATAAGAGATGAAATGAGAGTAAAAGAAAGCAGTAGCAAAACAGATATAACCTCAAAATTTCATTGGAAAGTAAACAAGCTAAGAGTGACTTGTGAGGATAATGAAAAATAATAATTAAATATAGCGTTAGCGGTTTCGTTAGCAGTTTTATACATCTACAAACAATTTTAACACAGGTCAACAATCTCTAAGTGACTATTTTAACAGCATATAACAACAACCACCAGACCTCTCACACCGCTTGCTTTAGATTGTTGTGAAAAGTATAAACCTAGTTACGGAGTTATCACTATACTATTAATAAAAAGAAATCAGATAGAAAACAATGTTTTGAGTATTTAAAAATAGCCAAAATCGGTTTTGGATGGTTAAACGGTCTATGACCGTTTAAATTACAAAGCCAACAACTATATAAATAAGGCCATAACTTCTAATCCATGTGTGCATTAACTTATTAATTAAATTATCAAACAATGGAGCAATCGAAATGAAACTAACTATTAGGAAGCGTATAAAGAAATTAGCTATTCTAACAACTATTGCTTTCTGTGTGGCACATATCAGTAATGCCTATGCCAATGATACAGTTACAATATTAAATGCCGAGGAAGTTAGAATTTTATACACTGGGAAAACCATAACTATCCTCAATAATTCAAAAAAAGAAGAAACTATTATTACCTACAAAGATATCGGTATTTTTAGAGGTACTACCAAAGGTGGCAAATATAAAATAACAGGAAAGTGGGAAGTAAAAGAAGATGGTACTCTTTGCACTAAACGTAATAAAAATAAGGCGAAGATGAAATGTGTTTATGTCGTTAAAGACGGTGACCAATATCTAACCCTCCGAGTAACATCAAAGTTTAAAGTTAATTAATTAACATAGACAAAATTATGCAGTAAATAATTTTATAAGTCACTCTGTATAATCTTGTTTTTTCATACCACCTCAAACCCTATAACCACCTGTTATAATGTAATTTACCATTTCACAACCTACCTCTCACGCCATAGAAACAGAGGACAGACCAAAATTATTCTTTATCCAACAAGTTAATACACCGGATAAACCGATGATCATAATGTTAGCCACTTTGATAGCCATTTTTAATACAGTTACATGATATTGCTATATTTTAAGTTTTCCTATATAGCTGAATTACCAATAAATTTTTATTTATCACAGACCTCTCACGCTGTAAACAGGGGTTCTAATCACACCGCCCCGACCACCAGATTAACAATTATTTACGACATTTAACACTGCTAATTTGACATAAGTAGGCTTGGGAATAGCCATTCTATTGATTGGTTCGATATCAATATCTCGACAGGCTGTTTAGGTTTTGCGTCTACAAACCCTTCTTCCTGCATTTGCCTAACAACAGGACCTAGTGTTTTGTCACTTTTACCCAGAGTGTCATAGATTTCTTTTCGTGTCATAGGTTGCCTGGCTTCCAAGATGAGCTTATATATCTCTCTTGCTTCTATTTTTAATTTAGGCAAAGTATTTCCGTCTGAATCGTGGCCTAAACCTTTGCTACGCATAGTAAAGTAATAATTAATTCTTTCTGAAAGATTATGAGGGTCTAATATTCTCTTAAAAAAATTGACCTGGTCAAGCCCCGTATCTAGAAAGTAATTCATAAATTCAATTAGCCCTTTATCTGAAAGAATCCCACGGCCATCAGTTGTTCCCTGCCGTACCATATCAGCTCTAGACAAGGCATGATAATAATCGCTAGTATTCCTAGCAAAACCTCTAGACATTGTCCAGAACCTATAACCGCCAAGCCCACTATACTCCATATATAAATCGGTCAGCAACCTTCCCACTCGCCCATTACCATCTAGAAAAGGATGTATATATGCGAATCTATGGTGAACTTCCGCAGCAGCCAAGAGTTTTTCAGTTCCATGGTAACGTCTAGGATGGAGCATATCACAAAGCCAATTCATATATCCCTCGATTAATGATGGACTAGGAGCCAAATGTGTTCCTACAGTAACGTCATTTTGTCGATATTCTCCTGGAACTAGCCTGATCACCTTACCATTCTTACCCTTTATATTGAGAAATTTATCAGGCATACCTGCATAAAATGCTTTATGCATATTTTTAATATACTCAGTGGTATGCATTTGATCTGGGTTGGTTTTTTTTCCATCGAAAAGCATCTGTAACTCTAGGTGCCGTTTAATTTGCAACAATTCATCGCTAATATTTGGATCTTCCAGCTGATTTTTTTGGTTGTGGATTTTTAGTACTTCTGCTGGAGTTGTTGGGTTGCCTTCAATGCGGTTTGAATAAAAACTATTTACAATAAATAAAAGATCCTTCACTGGTTGCGATATTGATGTTGGCATTTTTGCGTTCAATTCAGTATCTAATTTCATCAAATTAAACGATTTGTCTTTTAGCTCTCCTAGCCCTTTACCACTAAATGTTAATGGTGTAATGTCCATAATATTTTCCTGTATTATTTTGTACTAGAGCCCTTAATTAGTATAAGGTATAGGCTTTCTTTGTTTATTTAGTTCGGTAATTTATTCTGCCATTAATAAACTATAATATAGATTACGTAATTAGCGAAATATTTTTTCATAATGAGAAAACTATTTTCTGACAAGAGAGCGCCACAGAGAATTAATCTTGATCAAGATCACCATGTTTATTTATCGTGGGTTTAATAAGTCCTTAAAGACAATTGTTAGCCACTTTGATATAGTTACATGATATTATTATAATTCAACTTTTCATATATAGCTGAATTACCTATAAATTTTTATTTATCACAGATCTCTCACGCCGTAAGCAGGGGTTCGATTCCCCTTGAGGTCACCAAAGACATTAATAAAAACGTAATTGAAATTAACGATAAAGAAATTATTGTCGTTTCAAAATACAAACTAAAACAGATACAGGAAATATCATGAAAAAGTTTTTGCTTGCATTAGTACTTGTAGTCCTAACTGGATGTACAGATAAAGCAGTAAATCATTCGGCAGCTAATATAGGGGAAGAACAAACCTACACAAAACTTGGGTATAAAGGTAAGGAATTAGCCGATAGTGCTACACTAGCTGATGGCTGGCTTATGACCCGTGATAATATAACTGGTTTGGTCTGGGAGTTAAAAAGTACTGATAATTCTCTTCAGGATAAAAAGTATAGATTTCCTTGGTGTGACACTAACCCAGAAACTAATGGTGGTAATTCAGGAACATGTTCTGGAAAATTTGATACTACAGAATATTACATCAACAGCATAAATAATAACTCTTATGCCGGTTACTCTGATTGGCACCTGCCTACAATGGAAGAATTAATATCTATCGTAGGAATTGGAAGAAAAACTCCTGATAGACGTTATTTCCCTAACTAAAAATTTTCATCATACTGGTCTTCTACAACAAGCATAGATAAGCCAAATCGTGCTCGAAGAGCATATTTTGCTGTTATAACATGCAAGCAAACTCGACCTAAATCTGAACTGCATGGCGTACGTGCTGTACGCAATACAAAATAGCCTATGATTCAAACATAGGTTAACAATTAGGTCTTTAGCTGCAAAGATTACTTGTTTCGTTATGTGATATTATATTCTGGAAATAAGGTTAGCCATACTGTTAGCCTATTTACATTAATATATATACTCTCACAGCATGACGACATCACCTAAACACTTAATTCAGCAAAATATACTATATACAAAAAGACCTCTCACCCCGTATGTTTCAAATTCATGAGTAAAATTTCATCTTAATTATTGAATGGTTAAACACAGAAAATCTGATTGTGACTTTACTATAGGTAGCAAAGACCATGGATAACCGTTTTCTAGTTAAATAATTTTTGTCATTAAGATCTTGCCGAAAAACTTAAAACAGGCAAATGCAATGAGTCTTTAGTGGTTAGGGTAATTATGTAGCTTTATCTTAAAATCAACAGTATGTTCTCACAATTCGTTAGGAAGTTAGTGTTGACCGTAGACCAGCAACATTAAATAATGTTAGGTTGATTTTAAAATTTGAAGATAAAAGCAATAGTTGAATGTGATTTCCCACTACATCACTATTGATATCAAATTATCAAATATCATGGACATTTTTTATATATTACTCTGTTAGGTGTATGGTCAATGATTAACCAGATATTAATTTAGAAAGGAAATTTATGATGGAAAAGAAAAGTGTAGTTTTTAACCTCATTCTTATAGTTTTTACTATTCTGTTTTTAAATGGATGTGGGTCTGACTCTGTTGAAAAAGATGTGACTGATTACATTAAGAATCAAGTTCCGAAATTTAAAACACTTAGCACTGAACTAATAGATGATATTGATTCACTTACAGCAGAAAACTATATAGATGATGCGACAACGTTAAAAAGTATGCATAACGCAGTAACAAAATGTGTCCAAATAACAACTATCGTAGAAGACCAAATTTCACCGAAGGCACCTGAGGTAAGGGCACTCCACGAAATATATATCGAGTTCTCCAATAGTCAGTGTAATGCTTTACAGCTTATGGAAAGTGGAATGGAAAATGGAGATCGTGAAATAATAAATAAAGCAGGTGAACAATTTATCGAGGCTCAGTCGCTTGAAACGCAATGGTTAAGTAAATTAATTGAACTCAAAAATAAACATATTGTAAAAGCAAATTAGTACTAGGATAAATCAAAACCTCACTAAAATTGGGTTCGTAGTCCACATGTTACACGGGCGCAAGAATAGTCACGTAAAACAGCCATTTGACATCTAAACCATAGGCTCAATCCCCCCGGGGTCACCAAAGACACTACAACCATTTAGAGTATTTTGTTCTAAGTGGTTGTTTTGGTTGTAAGCCACTTTCCTAATCCATTTTATATATTTTGGTCATAACTGAAATAAATTACCATCATATCTAAACTCCGATAAAACTCTAAACTAGAGCTATTATTTAGACAGGAATTGGTGTATATAATTTTATCACTAATTATATACATACCATTCAAGATTAGGTAGTTATCTAATCGAAAGCAAAAGATATTTTGCTACATATTCTGGTTATTTATTCAAAAATATGGAGTGAACATGCATTATCTTATTGGAGCTATTACTGTATTCATCTTAATTAAGGCTCTATCACTGAAAGCCTTACTAGCTGTCGCTGGTTTTATTATTATTGTAGCACTAATCATACAAACTTGTGCGTCACTCGCGATGAGAACAAAAGTACCATTTTCGAAATCAGTTAAAGCAACTATCTACTCTATATTTTTTACAGTGCTAGCTATTTTGCTTGTTTGGATGACAGGTGGAACGGCAATTTACCTACTTCCAATAATAGTTTTTATTGCACAAGCATATGCTATCAGCATTTCATTAAATGTTCCATTTGTAGGGAGTGCAATAATAGCAATAATCATAATTGCAGTTGGGTGGTTAACAATGACTGTTTTTGGCATCTCTTTAACAGGAACACTACAAATAGCTACTTAACATTCTCATATTCAAGGGAAAAAATTATATGCGTATTCTTTCATTTTTGATACTATTCTGTTTTATCCTGCCTAGCTCCACATGGTCTAGCAATAAACTTCCACAGCATTGTGTTGATGCTGACGTTTACATGCGGGCTGGCGATAATGATACAGTAAAAATTCAAATGCTCACGAAGTGTATTGAAACCGAAAATATTAATACTAATGATTTGTCAGTTTTTTATTATAATAGAGGGATTATTTATGCAGATTTAGGAAAAGATAAACAAGCAATAGTAGATTATGACAAAGCTATAGAGTTGAATCCCGAGATGGCTATAGCGTATCTCAATAGAGCCGTTTGCTACAAAAACTTAGGTCTCGATAAGCAAGCAATGGCAGGTTATGACAAAGCTATCCAATTTGATCCCGAGATGGCTGTAGCTTATCACAATAGAGCAAATATTTACAGTGATTTAGGTCAATATAAAAAAGCAATAATTGATAGTGATAAAGCTATCCAGTTGAATCCTCAATTGGCTGTAGCCTATCACACCAAAGCCATTTGTTGCTGGAAATTGGGCCAACATGAAAAAGCAATAACAAATTGTGATAAAGCTATCCAATTGAGTTCTCAAAATGATAACTTTTATGACACCAAAGCATTTATTTATATAGAATTAGATAAAAAGGAACAAGCGATAGTAGAATTTGAAAAAGCCATCAAATTAAACCCTCAAAGTGCACAATATTATCACCACAAAGGACGTCTGCATGCAGAATTAGGTCAAAATAAACAAGCGTTCATAGATTTTGACAAAGCCATCTATTTGAAGCCTGAAGTCGCAGAATATCATTACAATAGAGGGGTTGTTCATGCAGATTTAGGACGATATAAACAAGCAATAGTAGATTATGACAAAGCTATTCAGTTGAATCCCGACATGGCTGTAGCTTATCACAATAGAGCGAATATTTACAATAATTTAGGTCAATATAATAAAGCACAAGTAGATTCTGATAAAGCTATCCAGTTGAATCCTCAATTGGCTAAATCTCTTCTTGCTAAAGGGTCTATTTACAAAAAACACCAATATGAACAAGCAATACTAAATTATGACAAAGATATTGAGCTGAATCCACAAGATAACGACGCCTATCGCAACCGAGGAAGTAGCTATTTTTCTTTAGGAAAATATGAACGAGCAATACAAGATTTTGATGAAGCTATCAAACTAAACCCTCAAGATAACGACGCTTATCGCGGCCGAGCGATCAACTACTTTGTTTTAGGGCAACATGAACGAGCAATACATGATTATGATGAAGCTATTAAGCTGAACCCCCAAGATAGCGAATCTTATCACAACAGAGGAAGTAGCTATTCTTCTTTAGATCAATATAAACAAGCAATACAAGATTATGACGAAGCTATCATTATTAATCCTCAGTATAGCGTCGCTTATAAAAACAGAGGGAAGACTTACACTTCCTTAGGTCAACATAAACGAGCAATACAAGATTATGATGACGCTATCATTATTAATCCTCAATTTGCTCTAGCATATTTCAACAGAGGAATTAGCTACAATAACTTAGGTCAACATGAACGAGCAAGAAAAGATTATGACGAAGCTATTAAACTGAACCCTCAAGATAGCAAAGCTTATAACAACAGAGGCTGTAGCTACTATTTTTTAGGAAAAGATGAAAGAGCAATACAAGATTTTGATGAAGCTATTAAACTGAATCCTCAAAATAACGACGCTTATCGCAACCGAGGAAGTAGCTACGAGAACTTAGGTCAGTATGAGCAAGCAATAAAAGACTATGAAAAAGCTATAGAATTGAATCCTAAAGACGCTAAATCATTTAATAACATTGCATGGATGGGAAAAGATAATATTGATCTCTTTGGGAAGAAAAAGGTTCTCAATGCGGCCTTAGAAAGTGTTAAATTATCAAATAACAGTCCTGAGTATTTAGACACGCTAGCAGCTGTCTACGCAGTTTTAGGTGAGTTTGACAAAGCTGTATCACACCAGAAGAAAGCTGTTAGCATGCTTGATAGTAAAGGAAAAATGGAAACTAGTAATAAGTATCGTAAAGCATTGCTGGATTATGAGAAAGGTCGTAAGCATTATCAAAATACCCAAAAAAATGAACCAACAGTCATGAATGTTAAAACAAGCCTTAGTTGCTGGCAAACCAACAATAATGATACTTTTTGTACGGCAACGCCTAATTCTGTTCCAAAAGATGGGTACAAGAAATTGATTAGTTTGAAACTAGATAGCAACAAGCTCTATTGTTGGAGAGATCACCAAGAAAAAGAACTATGTGCTAAAGGTTTTCCAGTGGTAGAAGGTACAGACGTATATAAGTTTATAAGTGTTCAATAAAAAAAACAATTCACTATTATATTCAGATAGAGATGTAAGGCCTCCAGTAAGGCTTTTTATTTTCTCTTAACCTTTTTATTCGTTTTTTCTACTCCTCCACGCCTTTATTAGTAGCACTTACCATATCATTGGTCGCCTCTCACACCACAACAAAGGTTAGATTTTCTAGGGAAAAAATGCAGCGATAGTAAACATGATATACAATATATATTTCATTGGAAGCTAAATAGACTCTCAACCGAATGTGGAGACAAAAAAAATTTATTAATAAAGTGTTGTAGTTTTTTTAATACGATGAGGAGAGTTCTATGAGCGTTCGTTATAAGGTTGTTTTCACTGGACAACTAGACAGCAAGATTGAAAAAACACAAATAATCTCAAATTTATCAAAAAAACTAAAAATATCTGAAGAAAAAGCGGAACATTTTATATCATCAGAAAAAACCAAGGCCATAAAAAAGGATTTATCTAAGGAAAATGCCTTAAAATATCAAAGGTTATTGTCTAATGCAGGGTTACAAATAGATATTCAAATCGACAACACTGATAACCTAAACACTTCTCTAGTAAAAGAAAAATACAATGAGACTACTACAGACAATGTGAGCCAAGAAACAAAGAATTGGAAAGGTAGTCCTTCACGCATTGACCATAAAACACCAAATAAGAAAGAGTCAAAAAGTAATTTAACATTATCTATCATATTAGTAATTTTAGTCTCTGTATTGGCATATTTTGTTTATTTGCAATACCAAAAACATAGTATAGACGTTGAGTTCAATAGGGTATTAAGAGTTAATACTATGGAATCTTATAATAATTTTATTCAAAAAAATAAAAATACAAAAGATAGTGCTGATATGGCTTACTATCGTGACAAAAAAGCTTTTACCAATGCTAAAAAAATTAATTCCTTAGAAAGTTACCAATCTTTTCTAGATTCATATCCAGGGAGTTCTTGGCAGAACAATGTGGTTTATTATCGAGATAAGAGTGCACTTGATAGAGCTAAAAAAATTGAAACACTAGAGGCCATCATCTCATTTCTCAAAAATTACCCAAATAGCGCTTGGCTTCCCCAAGGAAATTATGTCCTTAGACACACATACGGTTTTAACAATGTTTCAGAAGCAGAAATATATTTAATGAATAAAGAGTAATATGATTGAAATAACAAGTAAGACAAGTTGTAAGTCTTCCTGTAAGGCTTTTTATTTTCTCTTAACCTTTTGCTCCCCCCATTAATAGCAGTACTTACCAAGACATTGATCGCCTCTAACGCCGTAAGCAGAGGGCTCGATTCCCCTTGGGGTCACCAAAGACATTACAACCACTTAGAGCTTTTGTTCAAATGTTTTTGGTTTGTAAGATTTTGTCATCACCCTATTTTAACTTTACACCTATTTACCGTTAATGTAGTATATTGAAAATACTTTTTGAGAATTAATATCATTCACTACTTCAATTAAGGGTTTTATCATGGCTATCGTCCTGTTCGACAACGGAACACATAAATGCATCAAATTTAACGATCTGACTGGTGACGGAGAGATACAATCAAACCAGTTTCTTATTATTAATAACAGAAAAGGATTACTTCTAGATTGCGGAGGATATAGAATATACTCAGCCCTTCTTGGAGCAATATCCCGTTATTTGCCGACAAATGCCTTGGAGTACATTTTTCTCTCACATCAGGATCCTGATGTTGGATCTGGTTTGAATTTATGGCTTCCTGTGAGTGAAGCTCAAGTTATAATAAGTGAATTGTGGACTAGATTCATCCCCGCTTTCTGCGTTCGTGGTCTTTCACAAAATCGGATGACCCCAGTTCCAGACAAAGGAATGAGGTTTTCATTGGGAGAAGCTGAACTAATCGCAATACCAGCTCACTTCCTGCATTCTCCTGGTAATTTTCATCTTTATGATTCTGTATCTAAGATTCTTTTCACGGGTGACCTTGGAGCTTCTATTGGCACAGAAAAAGAAGCTATTACATCACCTGAGGAATTCACAGAACACATACCTTACATTTCAGGTTTTCATAACCGTTATATTCCAAGCAACAAGGCCTGTAAGGCTTGGGCTAATATTGCCAAACAGCTTGATGTTGAAATGATTGTTCCGCAGCATGGTGCAAGATTCGTCGGTAAAGAGCAGGTTGAGATGTTTTACAATTGGGTAATAACTGAGAAAACAGCTCTAGATGACTTCTCAAACGACCTGTTTGCTATTCCCACCAAATAACATACTTTTCCAGTAAAATGGATTGAGAATATTTCAATCCATTTTATCGTATTACACTAATTTGAAGCCACGAGATAAAGTCACAAAGATTTGATAAATGCTGCCCCTCTGTTTATCAACGTTTATCCCCCTCCCTTAGAACGGAAAGCCTAGTATTAAAACCACTATTAGATACAGAGCAGCACAAAACCTAAGTTAGCCGCCTTGCAAGCCATTTTATTATTTTCAATCAAAAGAAAAATTGCTTCACCAGCATATTTGAGCTAGGAATGATACATCATTTAAAAATTGAGCTTCACTACTATTTAAGAAAAGTATTTTTTCTACAATACTGACTACTTTAAAATATATTATTCCCACAAGGTGGAAGATATGAAACAAATATTATTACTACTACTACTCTCTCCTTTTTTATTCGGGTGTGCTGACTCTACAAGAATAATTCAGGATGAAGGATACAAGGATATCGCGTTATCTAATAATTCTGTTGTCTATGTTTCAATTCCTAAAGATGGTCGTTATGGTAGTAATGATTACCCTGGTTCAGGTCAATCAGTCTCTTCTATTACTAAAGCAGCTCTACTAAAGCACATAATCGATGTTCATGAAGGTTCAGCTTACGAGACATACAATGAAGCATTAAAATCAGCCACCGCCAGTGATACTGATTATCTTTTTTTCCAACAATTTTGCATTGGGAAGATAGAGCAACTGAATGGTCTGGATTACCTGATAAAGCTGAGATTAAAATGGTTGTAATAGATGTGAAGTCAAACAATAAAATATCAGTAGCAACAATTAAAGGCTCAAGCGGCCTTGCAACATTTGGTGGTGATCATCCTCAAGATTTGCTACCAGATCCAATAAAAAAATACATTAATTCTCTTTTTGAATAAAATTCAAAACAGAAATAGATTGTCTTACAGATTTTAATCGATGAAGACATTTCTCTTTAATAGATATTGACTTGTGTCTTAGAATAGTTTGAATATCAATCAAAGAAATATCCTTTTCAATTAATCGTAGGAGATACAACAACTATCCTATAATGTAGGCAAACCAATCAAAAATTTATAAAGGCTTTAGTTATGCACTATTTAAACATTCTCTTTCTTATTATCGCTTTTCTTTTATCTGGTTGCAGTTCAGAACCAGACCAACAGCTTATCTTACCAATTACCTTCACCAATGCTGTAGTTGATGAAGATGAAAAAACAATATCTATTACCGTTCGTGAAGAAGGTGAAAATCATGTTGACTTTATCATCCACGCTAACTTATTCAAAAGATTAGTAGATTTCAAATCTACTAGTGCTAGCTTAGATGATGGACTCACTTCCAGAGCCTTATGGGAAGATTTAGCTTACTCTCAAACCTCTGGAGTTACTACCTTTACTGAATTACAAGTCAACCGCTTTGATATAGATCGACGTGAAGCACAAATTACATTTGCAGCTATAATGATAGAGCCGAAGTCAGACCGAGTAATACAATTCATGCCTGTTCAATATAATTTTACAGGAACTAACTTTGATAAATTAGCACAGCTTATAAAGTTGGCTGTTTACGATATAGATTAATATACATTTTATCAGAAGTTTGACTTTTGTTACGTCGTCCCTTCCTAATCACACACGACAGAAGAGATAACTTAACTGACCAACTCCAACAATAAGCTATAATTCCAATTCCAATAAACTAGAAACATCATTGATGCCCCATATAATAATGATGTTTCTAGTTTCGCAATGTCCCCTTATGACTTTAAAGAAAGTACTATTACACACCCCTTAAATAACAAATAGAAGACAAAAAAAATGGTCAACCCTATTAGGGATGACCATCTCACTCACAATTGTTTAACTAAGAACAGTTACTACTAGAAATATCTCTTCAAAAGACCAGCAAAAGATTGTCCATGACGAGCTTCATCTTTACACATTTCATGAACAGTATCATGAATTGCATCAAGCCCTAACTCTTTAGCACGAACTGCAAGTGCTTTTTTACCAGCACAAGCACCATGCTCTGCTGCTACACGAGCCTCTAGATTTGCCTTGGTCGAACTATCTACAACCTCACCTAGCAATTCTGCAAACTTTGCTGCGTGTTCTGCTTCTTCAAAAGCAATACGCTTGTATGCTTCTGCCACTTCAGGATAACCTTCACGGTCAGCCTGACGGCTCATTGCTAAATACATACCAACTTCTGTACACTCGCCTGTAAAATTTGCTCTAAGACCGTCAAGAATCTCTTGGTCAACACCCTTTGCAACACCAATGGTATGCTCATCTGCCCAAGCAAGCTCACCCTCTTCTTGCTCTTTAAATTTCTCAGCTGGTGCACTACATTGAGGACATTTTGCAGGAATACTTCCTTCACTTAGATAACCACAGACAGTACATGTATAATTCGACATTTATAAATTCCTTAATTTGAGATTGATAATTATTACTAACTGGACCTATTGTACAGTCACCATTTTTTTTTGCAAGAACTTTTTCCAAATTCTTGTAATAATAAAAACATTATCTACAAAGATAGATCCAATCGCAAATAATATTATATTAAATGTAGAAAAGTTTCTATCAATATCAATTAATTGAGAAACTTACCTAGAAATTACATTTTAACTTTTTCCTATGACTACTTTATTTGAGAATTTATGATTTACAATGATTACGACGACGAGCCAGAAGATTTATTCTCTCCTTTAACTGATGCAAAATACACTGAACTTTATGATAAAGAGATGGAAGGGTTTGAAGAGGATTTTCCTTTTTATTGCAAATATATCAATAAAAAAGATTCTATACTTGAAGTTGGTTGCGGCACGGGAAGAATTTCATCTAAACTAAATTGTGCAGGTTATAATATAACAGGATTAGATTATTCTCCTACAATGCTGAAAAAAGCGAATCAACGAAATCCAAACCTGCCCATAGTTCAGGCTGATATTACGACCACAAAACTGAAGGATAAATACGATAAAATTCTTGCGCCATACAACTTTCTAAATCTGTTTCATGGTAGAAATATTGGCAAAGTTTTACAAAACTTGCTAGCTCACCTAAATCCTAAAGGAAAAATATTATGTGAACTTAACTGCCTAGAACCAGAATCAACATTAATTAAAGCTGGAGCATCTTTTCAATTTCAAATCATAGATGGCGATTTTGGTAGAATTATAAAAGAAATTAAGCGAGAATATAATTCTAGTGATAAAAAGATTAACATTGAAGAACGTTACCGAGTTAGGCCTAAACAAGGCGAAAACCAAGACTACAATCATAGGTTTAGCATCAATGCCCATAGCTTTATTGCATGGGAAAGAATGTTTACAGAGCACAACTTTAAAATTTACACTTTCTACAACGACTATTTATTAAACCAAAACCAAGTACAAAACAGATTACTGGTCGTGTTAGAGATTGGGGATATAAAATGATTAAAGCGTTGATATTTGATTTAGATGGCACCCTAGTTGACAGTGAAATGCTACACTATAAATCTTGGAGAGATACTTTGTTAAGCCATGGTGTTTCAGAGTTTACTTTTAAAACATTTAGTCGATTTATCGGCACAAGCAATGAAAAAGTCGCAAATGACTATATAAATGAATATTCGTGGGATATTCCTCATAAAGAACTAATCAGAGAAAAACAAATTAAGTACCTTGAGCTTACTCCTGAAATTCCACTCTATCCTGGAGTTAAAGAAATAATCACAAATCATTACGAAAAATACACTTTGGCTTTAGCCACCTCTTCCCACGAAAAAGAAGCCAAAAAAATATTGCAAGAACACCATCTAATTCAGTACTTTACCACCATCATGACGGGAGACATGGTTGTAAATAAAAAACCTGACCCTGAAATATATTTAAAGACAGCAAGTAAAATTAATATCCCACCAGAAAACTGTCTTGCCTTTGAAGATAGTGAGCATGGAGTAAATGCAGCAAAAAATGCTAACATGAAGACTGTAGCTATCCCAAACGAGCATACAATTGGCCACAATTTATCAAGAGCAGACCTTATAATAAACTCACTTGAAGATTTTACAATTAAGGAGATTAACTAGATGACAGATAATAAAAGCTGCTGACCACCAGCAAAGGTTGACAGGGATCAATCACAAAAAACAAACGATGATATTACAAAAGCAATTATAGACAAGTTCACCAAGGTTGCAACGAATTCAGGTGGCAAGTTCATTTATAGAACGGGGGAAAAAGGAGCTATTAGCAATGGCTATGAAATTGATTTATTGGCTAATATACCTGAAAAAACCAAAGATAAATATTGTGGTGTTGGCAACCCTCTAAGCTATCTATCATTAAAAAATTTACAGAACATTAAAATACTCGATATCGGATGTGGCGCTGGATTCGACATCCTGGTCGCACTAAATAGTCTAGGCGATAATTGCCAAGCTTTTGGTACCGACATAACCAAGGCAATGATAGACTGCGCAACAGATCTATTTAACCAACAAAAGTTACCTGCAAAAGCAATATTAGTAAAAGACACCACCCTACCCTTTGCTGATAACTCCTTTGATTTTGTAAGCTCCAATGGCGTTTTTAACCTTTCACTGGATAAATTATCGCTATATAAAGATATCCACAGAATTTTAAAACCTGGTGGAAAGTTAGCCTTTGCCGATATCGTTAGCAAAACCAGCTCTGCAAATCAAATCGTTGATGCCATGGCTTGGTCCAACTGAATAGGTGGTGCGATCTCAGTTGGAGATCAAATTGAAATTTTGATACAGGCAGGGTTTGAAAATATATGCTTCCACAATATGACTGGTGTTAAGACCTCTAGTAAAACCTGTGGTGCACATTTTAGCGCAAAAAAACTCACCTAACACTACAGTAAACTTGTAATATAGGCTTTATTTACACTACCCTATGAATAATACTCTAACAATTTTATTTTAAATGCAAAATAGACTTATTGCATTTATTTTGATAACTTATATTAATAGATTTAAACGTTTTAATACTTAATTATTGTCCATGTTAGCATAGGGTACCTTGAAAAATTAGAAAACCTATTCAAGTTCAAGGCAAACGTAAAATTTTACCGCAACCATATAAGCGATATCGAAGTCTCACTTTGTTCGCTTATCTCCCAGGGTAATATTTTAAGTTCAACGAAGAAGGTGCCCGGGGTAGGAATTTATCAAGGTAGTCTATAGATAAACTGTAGCATCGAAAATACAGACATGGTTAGTAAGTTACTACAAATGCCTGTCAGTTATACAAATAAATCAAAAGATACCCCTAACGATTTGTATGGGTTATGTTTAACCATATCATTTTTAAATGAGTGCTATAGTACAAGATACCTATTTAAAGATTAAAAAATCCATGAAAAAAGAGAAAAACAAAAATCTCGTCATACGCCATTGGATTAAAACAACACAGTCAGCATAAAATAAGACTATGCGATCATGAAATATCTAAAATTTTTTAATTTCAAAACTTTGCTGTTCATCTGGATCTTATCACTAGTCCCAATCATTAACTATTCTATATCCCTAATTAATAAAGACCTATCTTTACACATTGGCCATGAACAACGCTCTGTGGAACAATTATTAGACATATCTACAACCTACATCTCTTCCATGGAGCAGCAAATAATTGCCAACTTAAGACTAGCAAGAGAAGGAGCAGTTAAGCACCCCTTAGTTAACACCATTATAAATTTCTCTGAGTTAAATGTGTATGGTATGCCAGATACACCTTCAGCCAAATTCCCACTGAATGGCAATCTTGTAGGAAAGGGCTCGATAGAAGCTGTCCAAGAAAGCGTACTACAAGAAATAAGTGCCTCATTATTTGTTGATATGCAAGCACCAATATCTGGAAAATACCATTATTACGTTTGGGTGCACTACACCTCAAAAAATAATTTCAGCGTTTTCGCCCCGTGGTCAAGCACGGAGAGTAACTATCTGACCGATCCATTAAATAAACATAACCAATCCTTCTGGGCTGATATTATTCCTAAAAATAATCCCAGCCGCCAAACAATAATCACTAATTTACGTGAAAATTCCCATGAGCAAGGTTTAGTATTTACAATAGCTAAACCAGTATATCTAGACGATGTCTTTTTAGGTGCCATATCTCTGGACATTGACACACTATATTTACAAAACCTAATCTATTTCAATAAATATTTAGGTGATAATCTGTTTCTTATTACCGATAAAGGGGTAATTGCCGCAAGTACAAAATGGCAAGCTCTGGGAACCACACCAAAAGAATTTATTGGTGCCAAATTCAAACTTCACGAAATTACAAAAATTGGTAACCACTATTATTTTTCATCCTCGTTAATAAAAGATAAATTCAGAGTTATTGTTCAATATAGCAATGCCGAATTTATTAGCATGTTACTAAAGAAAACCATTTTGCCAGCTTTATTCTTTTTATTTTTTCTTGTCATTTTATTAGTTCTTAGAAAAATATTTGATCACAAAAAAGAACTTGAAATAAAAGTATTTAATAGAACGAGAAAACTCTCAAGAGCTATAGACTCCATTAACTATGCCCAAGAGATATCTAATCTTGGTAATTTCACAATTTACTTAAATACAGGTGAAATTGAAGCATCCAAAATGTACCATAATATTTTGGGCATCAAAGATAGCAAACATAACATCAACAAGTTTTATGAGTTAATTCACCAAGATAGTGTAGATGACTTTCAAGCTCAGACAAAACGATGCATAAAAAACAAAGAGTTACTGAATATGGAAATTAAATTAACTCTTTTAGATTGTGCAAAAGACATTTGGATTCAAGGCGAGTACCTTTTCAATGAAGAAAACGAAGCAATTAAGCTCGTTGGCATGCTTCAGGATATTACCGAGCGAAAAAAAGAAGAGCAGCAAATCTTAGAAACCACCACCCTTGCCAACCTGGCACTTAGGATGGCCAAAGCCGGTTCATGGGTAATGGATTATAAAAACACCCCAGACACCCTGAACCTGACAAAAAACATGCAGGTAATAATCGGCTTAGACTTGAGTGAGAAACAAAATTTACTTAGTATTGCAGACTTGATATCAAACGCCACCAAGGCAAATACCAAACTAGCTAAAATATTCTTAAACAGTTTTTATGAAGCTATTCAAAATACAACAATTGACTTTCTTGATTTAGACTTACAATATTTAAGACATTCTGACAGTGTAGTAATCTGGTTGGAACTTAAAATTCAGTTTAACAGAGATAACACAGGTCAATTGATAACAATTTTTGGTATCTGCCAAGATTCCACTGCAGATAAAACTCTAGAACAAACGCTCCGAAAGAATGAAGCGAGACTACTAGAAGCCCAACGTATTGGTCGTATTGGCACCTGGGAATGGTTTATAGATAACGATGTGCAAACTTGGTCAGATCAGCTTTTCAGCATTACTGGGATTGCCAACACACACAATAATAAGGCTAGCACCAAAAAACTTCTATCAATGGTTCATCATAAAGACTTAGAAAGTCTCAAGACAGCCACTAGTAATGCCGTAAAATACGAGGAAAAATTCGAAATAGACTATAGAATAATTAAACTAGACGGCAGCATCGCTCATTTTCACCAATCCAGTGAACCAATATTCAACGAACACAACCAATTAGTCGCCCTGCATGGTACCAATCAAGATATTACAGAACAAAAAATGGCCCAATATCAACTTGAAGAATATGCTGATAGTTTGCGCCTAAATCAAGAAAGATTTGATCTAAGTATCAACTCCGCCAATATTGGTGTATGGGATATAAACATTTCAAAAAATTCATACTACATGAGTAATGTTTACAAAAGTATCCTGGGATACAACGCTACAGACATGCTCAACATTAAAAGTGATGAATGGGCACAATTCCCTCATCCTGATGATGTAAAGAGAATGAGTCTTTCCATAAAAAATCACTTCAAAAATAAAACACCAAGCTACAACTTAGAGATTCGACACCTATGTAAAAGCGGAGACTTTAAATGGGTACAAGTAATTGGTAAAGTTGTTAACCTTACCAATAAAGGCAAAATCAACAGAATGGTTGGTATAATAATAGATATTGAAGAAAAACATAAATTACAGCAAGAACTTATTAAAGCCAAAGAAGAAGCTGAAAGTGCAGCCATTGCCAAAACCAATTTCCTAGCCAACATGTCCCATGAGATCAGAACACCAATGCACGCCATCATCGGCCTCTCTCACCTAACTTTAAAAACAGAGCTAAATGAAAAGCAGTGCGAATTTATCAATAATATCCATACCTCATCCACCTCTCTTCTTGGGATTATCAATGACATCCTTGATTTTTCAAAAATTGACGCTGGCATGATGGCTCTTGATAGCACTAACTTTAATCTTCGCCAAGAAGTAAGACAGGTTCTAAAAGTATTTTCAATACCTATAAAAAACAAAGGCCTGCGCCTACTAATTGATATCCCAAAAGATGTGCCTGAAAATTTTACTGGTGACCCTCTTCGTATCAGGCAAATACTTACAAATATTATCGGCAATGCAACAAAATTTACAGAATCAGGAAAAGTTCAACTAAAAGTTTCTCAGGAAGCTATCGATGTGCACAAAAGTAATATAATCTTTGCGATCATTGATACGGGTATTGGCATGAACGATGAACAGTGCCAAGAAATATTCCGTCCATTCAACCAAGCTAATATTTCCACCACAAGAAAATTTGGGGGTACAGGGCTTGGGTTATCGATCACTAAACACCTCATCGACCTAATGAAAGGTACCATTTCTGTCACAAGTGAGATTGGGATTGGTAGTACCTTTACATTAATTCTCCCCCTCATCAACTCAACAAGCAGCACAGAAGATATAGAGGCTATAGAAGCTATTAATTCAAGTAAAATCCCAGATTTACAGGGTAAAACAATCCTAGTTGTAGAAGATAATAAAATTAACCAAAAAGTAGCCATCGGCATATTAGAGGAAACAGGTTGCCATACGATTATTGCCGAAAATGGTGCTGAAAGTATTGTCGCCATTAAAGAAAATCCCGAGATAGAGCTAATATTAATGGATGTTCAAATGCCAGTTATGGATGGACTAGAGGCGACAAAATTGATCAGGGAAGATGATAAATATAAAAGCTTGCCAATTCTTGCCATGACAGCAGGAGTATTAGAAAAAGATCAAGCTCGTATTCGTGAAGCTGGTATGGATGGTGTAGTAGTCAAACCTGTGGATATTGATGCACTATACAGAGAATTAGGTAACAGACTACTGGCTGCTTAGAAATATTAACAATTGCTTTAGTTAGCAACCTACCCACCTCAACAAACAGCAGAGGATAAGATAAAATCAGCCAAACCAGTATTTACCAAAATTAAAGGTACCGCAATCGCTTAACAATGCTGTGACATAGACAACTCCTATATCACGACGATCAAGAATCAGTTATTCCTGTTTGACTTAGTCGACGATAAAAAATATTCTGCCATTGTATCATATGAAAAGGTGAGGGGTGAAAGACTTCTCTTATTTTTAATATAAGACATTCAGGATATTATGAACAAACCACTTGTAACGCTCGCAATTATTATCACTATTTTGGCAATATGTATTTTAGTGGAACCAATCCGCACACAGATTCAACAAATATTTTTCCTGTTTGGAATGTATGATGTGGAGTCGATCAAAGGTTACATACTCAGCTTCGGAATGGCTGCCCCGCTTATCTCTTTCCTGCTAATGATCTTCCAGTCAATAATTGCTCCTTTACCAGCTTTTTTAATAACTTTTTCCAATGCTGCCTTATTTGGTTGGGTATACGGTGCTATTCTTTCTTGGTTTTCAGCAATGGTCGGTGCGGCATTATGCTTCTTTATTGCTAGGTCACTGGGAAGAAAAGGTACCGAAAAACTTGTTTCAAAATTAGCTCTTGAAAACATTGATGTTTTTTTTACTAAACATGGCAAATACACGATCCTAATTGCGAGACTATTGCCTTTTATATCTTTTGATGTAGTTAGTTATGCAGCCGGACTTACTTCCATGAAATTTTCTACATTTCTTTGGGCCACTGGCTTAGGGCAATTACCTGCAACCATCATATATTCTTATGCTGGGGAAATGCTAACAGGAGAGACAAAAACAATAGTTTTAGGCTTACTTATCCTTTTTGCACTTTCAATTTTTTCCATTTTACTTAAGCAAATTTTTACGAACAAAAAAACTTCTCAAGTAGTTTCTGTTTAAATTAAAATATAAAATTTATGAAAAAAATATTATCTGTAACCGTTCCCATTTTGCTGATCATTGTAGTTTTTAGCGTTTACTTTTATCAAACGTATGCTCCAAAGGTTACAGGACCAGTCGATATTGATTTAAGCATCTTCAAGAATGGTGAAGATGTATTTATTACTCCACAGGAACTAAAGGAAAAGATTGGAGACAAAAACCTAATTATCCTTGATGGTAATCATCCAAAATCATACGCAAAAGGACATATTCCCAACGCTATCAGTATAGGATTTAAAGGACTATGTCGATCAACTGGAAAGCCCGGTGATCCACTATGGGGAACAATTCTACCTAAAGCAGAATTAACAACAAAACTAGAATCTTTGGGCATCAACAACGATTCATTGATTGTCGCATACTCTGACACTTTTAAAGGGCCGGGAGCTGGTGGACGCGCAGTATGGCAATTAAGAATGGCAGGGCTTACCAATGTAAAGCTTCTTTGGGGTGGCTTAGCGATGTGGAAAAGTTTTGGTTACCAGACTAGTAAAGAAGCACCGACACTAACTCCCACGACAGGTCTTACCTTAAAAGACTATGATGAATCTCAGCGTAACACTTTTGAGAATATTGCTAGCAACATCAACAGCATTAAATTACTGGACACCAGATCTTACGACGAATTTTCTGGTGCTGATTCCTCTAGGGGAGAAGCTCGTGCTGGACGTATTAAAAATGCTAAATTACTAGAATGGGGAGTATTATTAAATAAAGATGCTAGTCCAAAAACTCCCTATGAGATTAAAGAGATACTAGCCAACCTTGGTGTTAAGCCAGAAGATGATTTCACTCTCTACTGAACCATGGGTATAAGATCTGGCTACACAGCCATGATACTCAAAGCAGTTGGCTTTGAAAAAGTTAGAAACTACGAAGCTTCTATTTATGAATGGAGTGCAAAAACAGATTTACCAATGGAAAAAGGTGAATTAGAATAATTTACCCTCCTTCATCCCCATCAAAAATCATCCCATGTCTTTTATACAAATGATAAACGACCCTGTACAAAAAGTAATACAGGAGTGCGTATCTTGCGGCTTATGCGTAAAAGAATGCTCTTTTTTACAAAAAACCGGGGATCCTAGAGACATATGTGAGAACTCACAGGCTAAAGAATTAGTTTTTTCCTGTAATCTATGTGGTCTCTGCAAGATCACATGCCCTAAAACAATCGATATTCCTAAAGCATTTTTAGAACTTAGAAGACAAAAAAGCAGGGAAGATGGAGCTCAAAGAAAACACCTTCCTCTTCAAATATTTCAGTCTCTAAATAGTTGTTCTGCTCTATCCTTATTTCATATCCCTGATGGCTGCGATACCGTATTTTTCCCCGGATGCAGTTTCACTAATAATCACAGCAACACAACCGAAAAAATTTACCGACATCTTAGTGTTACTCTCGATAATATTGGTCTTGTTCTAACCTGCTGCAGTAAGCCAAGCTATGATCTAGGCTTAAATAAATTTGATCAATCTTTTGCTAAAACTATTACTAAATTAAAACAAAAAGGCGTAAAAGAAATAATCACTGCCTGTGCAAATTGCTTTGAAATATTCAAAAAATATGCAACTGATATAAAAGTCACCTCACTATACCAAACTTTATCGGCATTCCCTCCACCTGCACAAAAAATAAATGAGGATGTAATAATTCATGACTCATGCGTGACCAGAAACCGCGACGAAATACACAATGCCGTAAGAGAATTAACTAGCCATATAGGCGGCAATATTTTTCGGCAAAAATATGAAAAAAGAAATACGGTTTGCTGTGGTGAAGGAGGAGCTGCTAGTTTTAGTTATCCTGAGGCAATTATAGATTGGTCAAAAAAGAGAAGGGAAGGAAATCATGGAAAAATGGTAATTACTTACTGTGCAGGTTGCCAAAAAACATTACAAGTTGAAAGAAAAAGCCACATACTAGATCTCTTATTTAATCAAGATACAGCGAATTACAATGCTAAAAGAAACTCAGCTCCTTTTAGTTATATAAAACGTTTTTTGCTAAAACATAGGTTTCATTAATCACAAAGAATTGAATTTGTTCTGTGGCCAAGTGATGAGAATCGAACAATAATTTACATCAGCTATTTATCCCAGTTAATACAATCCTTGGGACAGTTCTTAATCGCCTCATCAACCAATTCTTCTGGGTACTCTTCTAAATGAGCAACATCCATAAAACCAGTATGATGATTATAATAAAACACTTCAGGGGCCACTTCATGGCATCCACGACAGTCACTACATTTTCCTAAATCTATAAGTGGAAACCTTTCCGGGCGTTTTTTCTTTGGCATATTATTTTTTTAAACTTTCGTGTTGACCTAAATATTTCCATCATCTAAAGACAAAGATACTTTAAATGAAAAAAAAGTCGGTTTGCTTTAATTTTTCTATAGTCTTCAATGCTGATAATAACTATAATGGCTAGAATTTCAGTTTGGCATTAAGTTTTTAATAATACGATGTTAATCTAGATAGTTATTCTAATTTATGCAAAATTACTATCTTCAAAACATGATTGACTAAAACTTGTAGGCCCTTCATGAACACTTTTGTAATAGCATTTCTCTAATATAAGAATCTTTATCAATCTTACAATTAAGAATGTTTCATCTTTCTAATTTTAATTTAATTTTTCCCTTAACATACACTTTCAAAAGGACACAATGAACAACAACGAATTAGCCAAAGGAATCTACTGGGTGGGTGCTATTGATTGGGACGTACGTGACTTCCATGGATACTCGACTTACCATGGAACAACCTACAACTCCTTTCTTATAATCGATGAGAAAGTTACTTTAGTAGACGGTGTTAAGCACAGCCACATCGGACAATTACTTGATAACATAAAACAAATTATCGACCCAGAGAAGATAGACTATCTAGTGGTGAACCATGTGGAGCTGGATCACTCAGGTTCCATACCAGAACTGATGGATATCATCAAACCTGAAAAGATTATCTGCTCTCCAATGGGTGAAAAAGCTCTTGTTGCCCACTTCCATAGAGAAGACTGGCCATACCAGATTGTAAAATCTGGTGATGAACTATCACTTGGGGCTCGTACAATTCAGTTTCTTGAAACTCGTATGTTGCATTGGCCTGACTCTATGTTTTCTTTCGTCAAAGAAGATGGTATTTTATTTTCAAGCGACGCCTTTGGTCAACATCTTGCTACCGCTGAACGTTTTGATGATGAACTTGATCTGAATATGATTTTAGAAGAGAGTTCAAAATATTACGCGAACATTTTAAACCTATTTTCACCACTTATTCAAAAACTTCTCAAAACGGTAAATGAACTTGATATAGATATTAAAATGATCGCTCCTGATCATGGTGTTATCTGGCGCACAAACCAAGATGCAATTCTTGCAGCGTATGATAAATGGAGCAAGCAAGAAGCTGAAGAACGTGCGATTATTGTCTACGACAGTATGTGGCATTCCACCGAAAAAATGGCGGAAGCAATTGCCAGAGGCATGACATCTAAGGGTTTAAAAGTAGAATTAATCAACCTTAAGGTAAATCATCGTAGTGATGTCATGACCAAGGTTCTAAAATCTAAGGCTGTGATATTTGGTTCATCTACCCTAAACAACGGGATTTTGCCTAGAATGGGTGGTTTACTCATGTACATGAAGGGCTTGAAGCCAGGTAAAAAGCTAGGTGCCGCATTTGGTTCATTTGGTTGGAGTGGTGAGGCTGTGGCACAACTAAATGGATTTATGGACGATATGAAGTTCACTAAATTAAATGATGGTCTACGCCTTAAATATGTCCCAACATCCGAACATATTCAAGAATGTTACCAGTACGGCCAACAACTTGCTGAAGATATTATGAATCAATAATCTCGATTATGTGGATAAATGGTTCTTTTGGAGTTTTGGAGATTTATTCTACAAAACTCCTTTCATTAAAGAAAACAGATTTATTTTGTTCTGAAACGAAACGTTTATTGCACGAGGAAACAGATTAAAACCTCTGTTACTGCCTAAAGGGGTGGTCACCTCTAGCAGTATCCAGATAACCATTATCTAGCCAGTTCCTACTGTCTCAGCTTATTTGCTATCCTTCCTTGGCTCTACTATCTAACCACATATCTGATGTAAAATAACCGGCATACAATTAAAGCGTTTGAATCTTGAAAATTCCTTTGCCTGAAAGCACAAAAACGTGTAAAAAATGCTTATAATTTTCAACCTTGTAATAGGAGAAAACATGAATAAAGTATGGAAACTGTTGTTTACAATATTATTTTTATTAACACTCGGAGAGCAAGCTATGGCAACATCTGATTTGAAAGACGGTCTGTACGCTGAATTTAACACCAGCAAAGGACTTATAGTATGTGAACTTGAATTTGAGAAAACTCCACTCACCGTTGCCAACTTTGTTGGCTTAGCCGAAGGCACCAAAGAACTAGGTGGCGGTGGCGGAACCAAAGGTACACCATTTTATGATGGTCTGACCTTCCATAGGGTTATTGATAGTTTCATGATCCAAGGTGGTTGCCCATTAGGCACCGGAACTGGTGGACCTGGTTATACCTTCCCTGACGAAATTGATCCAAGCCTAACCCACTCAGGCCCAGGAATTCTATCCATGGCAAACGCAGGTCCAGGAACCAACGGTAGTCAGTTTTTCATCACCCATGTGGCAACACCACATCTTGATGGCAAGCACACCGTATTTGGACATGTTGTTGAAGGTCAAGACGTAGTAAACAAAGTAGCTGGTAATGATGAACTAAAATCAGTGAAAATTATCCGTATTGGCGAAAAAGCTGAAGCGTTTAAATCAGACCAAGAGGCGTTCGAATATCTTTTATCGTCCATGGAATCGCGCAAAAAGGAAGCTGAGCTCAAGGCTTTGGAAGATGCTCAGAAGATGATTGAAAAAGAATGGCCAAACGCTATTACTACTCCTTCAGGACTGAAATATGTTGTAGTTGAAGAAGGCGAAGGCGAAAGCCCAGCTTTAGGTGATACCGTAACTGTGCATTACACAGGTAAGCTTCTTAACGGACACAAATTTGATAGCTCCTATGATCGTGGACAACCAATCGACTTCCCAGTAGGTCGTGGTCAAGTTATCCAAGGTTGGGACGAAGCTCTTTTGGGCATGAAAAAAGGTGAGAAGCGAGTTTTAATAATTCCTTCAGATCTTGGATATGGCCCATCTGGCCGTGGCCCTATCCCACCAAATGCCACCATGGTATTTGATGTAGAATTGGTTGATTTTCAGTAAAACCAACGTAGCTTAGAAATAAAAAAGGCGATCTCTTTATAAAGAGATCGCCTTTTTTTATTTAATCATTAAACATTTAATATTACTATTAGATAAACCAGCTTCTTATGAATTCAAGAATACAATATTGGAAAAAAATATAGCTAATAGCTAACAAAAAACTTAATACTTCAAGCCAACCTTATCT
Organism: Desulfotalea sp.; assembly: GCA_051531995.1. GTDB lineage: Bacteria > Desulfobacterota > Desulfobulbia > Desulfobulbales > Desulfocapsaceae > Desulfotalea. Next base: position 137,924 of record JAOPTU010000004.1, on the reverse strand, counting down.
CTAACATCTTCGATGGTAACCATAGCTTTTTCACGAGCTTTCAAAGCACCCTTGGCAAGGATCTGACGAACCATTTCGGGATCATTCATAAATTCTTTCTTCTTTTCTCTGGCAGCACCAAACTTGTCATTCAATAAATCCAATAGCTCAATCTTTAGATACCCATAGGCAGCACCACCATTAACATAAAGATCTCTAATTTCGGTCATTCTCTCTTTAGTGGCAAAAAGGTTAAGCAATTTATAAAGACTACACACATCTGGATCTTTAGGCTCCTCGATACCTTTAGCATCGGTAGCAATAGACATAACCCTTTTCTTTAATGGTTTTCCTTCAGCAAAAATTGGAATAGTATTATCATAGGATTTAGACATTTTCTGTCCATCTAGCCCTGGGATTGTTGCACCTTGCTCGGTAATACCCGGCTCAGGAATTGTAAATGTTTCGCCATAATCATTGTTAAATTTATGAGCGATATCACGGGCAACTTCCAAATGTTGTTTTTGATCCTTACCTACAGGAACTAAATCCGCTTGATATAATAAAATATCAGCCGCCATAAGTACGGGATAGGCAAATAAGCCATGGCTGGCGTGAAGCCCTTTGGCAACCTTATCTTTATAAGAATGGCATCGTTCCAGAAGTCCCATCGGGGTAATAACAGAAAGCAGCCAAGTAAGCTCACAAACCTCTGGCACATCCGACTGAACCCAAAAAACACATTTGTCTGGATCAAGGCCAAGAGCAAGAAAATCCGCAGCAGCCTCCAAGGTTCCTTGCGCCAGAACATCACGGTCACGCACACTTGTAAGTGCATGATAATCAACAATAAAGACATACTGCTCATCTTTTTCAGATTGAGAGACCATAGTCTCCATCATACCAAAATAGTTACCGATATGAAGTTTTCCAGAAGGCTGGATACCAGATAAGATCTTCATAATTTCCTAATTATTATTTTAAAATTAACGATATAATACTCACAGATTAATATTTATACAAAAAATCGATTCTATAAGTAGAAGCACAGACAAACAAAGGAAGTAATATAGCAGAAAGCAAAAAAAAAAGGGAGTAAAGACTTCAAGTCTTTACTCCCTTTAATCCGATTAACAGGATTATTACTTCTTATCGTTTTCTTCTTTCTCTTCTTTTACTTCTTCATAATCAGCATCAACAACATCTTCATCTTGCTTCTTAGCGCCTGTATCTGTATCAGCTGTTCCTTCAGGATTTTCCTGAGCCTGTTGATACATCATCTCCGCAAGCTTATGAGATGCAGTAGCTAGAGCTTCAGTTGCAGCCTTAATAGCTTCAGCATCATCACCTTCGATCACAGTTTTTACATTAGCGATCTCTTTTTCGATATTAGTCTTGGTTTCTTCATCAACTTTATCACCAAGATCTTTCATGCTCTTCTCAGTGCTATGAATCATCGCGTCAGCACTGTTCTTTGCTTCCACAAGTTCTTTGCGTTTCTTATCTTCATCAGCGTGTAGTTCAGCGTCCTTAGTCATACGCTCAATTTCTTCGTCTGTAAGACCAGAAGATGCAGTAATCTTAATGGATTGCTCTTTGCCGGTACCCATGTCTTTTGCACTAACATCCAAAATACCGTTGGCATCAAGATCAAAGGTAACTTCAATTTGTGGTACACCACGTGGAGCCGCAGGAATATCAGCCAACTCAAAACGACCAATAGTCTTGTTATCCTCTGCCATCTCTCGCTCACCTTGAAGAACGTGGATAGAAACTGCTGGCTGATTATCAGCTGCAGTAGAGAATACCTGACTCTTTTTTGTAGGAATAGTGGTGTTCTTTTCAATTAGCTTAGTGGTTACACCACCAAGGGTCTCGATTCCAAGAGAAAGAGGGGTAACATCAAGAAGAAGTACATCTTTAACATCACCTTGAAGAACGCCACCTTGAATAGAAGCACCAATTGCCACAACTTCATCAGGATTAACACCTTTGTGTGGAGCCTTGCCAAAAATCTCAGCAACTTTCTCCTGAACCTTAGGCATACGACTCATACCACCAACAAGGATAACCTCATCAATGTCAGATGCACTAAGACCAGCATCTTTAAGAGCAGTCTTACATGGTCCCATGGTGCGATCAACAAGATCAGCAACCAAGCTTTCATACTTTGAACGGCTAAGCTTCACATTAAGATGCTTAGGACCACTCTGATCGGCTGTGATAAAAGGCAAGTTGATTTCAGTTTCAACAGTAGTTGAAAGTTCCATCTTAGCTTTTTCGCCCTCTTCCTTCAAACGCTGAAGAGCCATTTTATCGGTACGAAGATCGATACCTTGCTCACGCTTGAACTCATCGGCAAGCCAGTTCACAATACGCATATCAAAATCTTCGCCGCCAAGGAATGTATCACCATTGGTGGATTTTACTTCAAAAACACCGTCACCAATCTCAAGAATGGACACATCAAAAGTACCACCACCAAGATCATAAACTGCTATTTTTTCTTCATTCTTCTTATCAAGACCGTAAGCAAGAGCTGCTGCTGTAGGCTCGTTAATAATACGCTTAACATCAAGACCAGCAATCTTACCAGCATCTTTGGTAGCCTGGCGCTGTGAGTCATTAAAGTAAGCTGGTACAGTAACAACTGCCTCAGTTACCTCTTCGCCTAGATATTCTTCTGCGGTCTGCTTCATCTTACTAAGCACCATCGCCGAAATCTCAGCAGGACGATATGATTTGCCCTCAACTTCTACAGCAACGCTACCGTTAGTTCCTTCAACTATATTAAAAGGACTAACCTCTTGACAACGCTTAACCTCAGCGTCTGTGAATTTACGCCCAATCAGTCTTTTAACGGCATAAAGAGTTCGCTCAGGATTAGTAACAGCCTGACGCTTAGCAATTTGACCAACTAATCTTTCATCATTATCAGCAAAAGCAACGATAGAAGGCGTCGTTCTGTTACCCTCAATATTAGCGATTACTTTTGGCTCTCCACCTTCCATTACGGAAACACAAGAATTAGTTGTTCCCAGATCAATTCCGATAATCTTTCCCATCGTTACTATCTCCTATATATCAATCGTATCAGGTTGATAGCATGACCATTTTGTCACCTAACGAACCTCTATTTATGTTAACAGCTTATATAATTGTCACTCTCATTTTATTGTCAATGAAATTAGGCATAATTTAACACCAGTATCACCGAGAGCCACATCTAAACAACTTATTACTAGGACGCAGAAACCACAACTTTAGCAGCTCTTAAAAGCCTATCCTTAAAAAAGTATCCCTTCTCGTATTCCTGAACGACATGATTAGGAGGAAGGTCTTCGCTTGGAGCCATTGTGAGAGCTTCTTGGGTTTTAGGATCAAAAGGTTGCCCTAAACTATCAATAGCTTTTACCTCGAATTTCTCCAGACTCGTAATTAAGCTTTTTAAGGTAAGCTCTACACCTTCTTTCAATGCCTCAAGATTTTTTTCGACACTCACACTCTCAACGATACCTTGGGTAACGGCTCGTTCAAGGTTATCAGCAACAGGAAGTAACTCTTTAAAAATGTGCTCTCCAGCATACTTTAGAGTAGAAGACCGTTCCCGCTCGATACGTTTCTTGAAATTTTCGCTTTCAGCCGCCATGCGAAGCATAGAATCACGGAGTTCATCAGCCTCAACCTTAGCATCGGCTAATTGCTCCTCAAGAGTTTTTTCTACTGGAGCTTCATCTACAACTGCTTTTGCTGCTTCCACTTGCTCCTCAGCCTTTTCTTCGGTCTCTAGGGTTTCTTCAACAGCCTCTTCAACCACGTCTTCTTTCTTTACTTTTTCAGTCACTGTTATTCCTCTATAAACAGAATTGCTCGGTACCTCAAAGCGTGTCATCATCGGTTCTAAACCATTTTAATAACAAGAGCTTTGTCTTATATTATCATGTCCGAACAATAAGTAGCGCCCAACCAATGTCAAGAACCTAAAAGCCATCTTTATAAAAATCATTTGCAACTTCTATTGTTTCACAAAACTTGCTGAACTCTTCTAGGCATTGGTTTGAGCGTAGTTCGAATATCATATTATTTATGCTCAGGTAAAAAATCTACCTATTAATGGATAGTAATTTTTTGTGGCTTAGTTGCCTCTTTTCTAGCCAGATGTAGGGTTAATACTCCTTGAGAATATTCTGCCTTAATGCCTTCACGATCAAGATCTTGGGGCAAGATAAAAAGTGTATAATATTCTACACCTGAAAACTCATGCCATCCCTTAATAGCAGAATCATTCGCTTTCCTTGTTCCTGAAATTTCTAATTTATCCTTAACTATCTCAACCTTAATCTCGTCTTTTATAAGTCCTGGCATATCCGCTACAAGCAAAACTTCATTATCATTTTCAAGAATATCAAATTTAGGAGACAGGCGAGGTATTCTCATAGTCTGATTTGTTTCACTAGAACATTTTAGGTCATTTTTCATCTTTAATCCCTCCTAATTTATAACAATTTTCTTTGGTTGAACACTCTTTACCTTAGCGATTTCCAAAGAAAGCACACCCGCTTTAAAATTCGCCTCGACTGCATCCTTATCCACATCTGTTGGCAAACGAAATTTCCTCTCTGCCTCAAATGTTGGTCTTTGCTTGGTACAAACACGATAACCCTCACATTCTGAAATCGAACGTAACGCCTTTATTGTCAAAATATTTCCTTCTATATTTACGTCAATATTTTCTTTGGAAACCCCTGCCAATAATGCTTGTACAGAAACCTTTTTTTCATCCTCAAAGAAATTTACTGCGAAATGCTTATCGGTAGGTCTGGATTGAACTGTTAAACACTGACTTGGTTCTCCCCAAAGCCCTGCCTGGTTATTGTGAAAAATTTTATTTGCCATAATCATACGATCTAAACCATGAAATTTATTCCACATAAGATCCTCCTGTATATTACTATTTCTGGTGATAATTTAAGTTTATTGCCTGAATTAGTGTACTTTACAATATGCTCTCATCTTCTTTTCTTGCTTGACATAGACGGTAAATACGCCTAAACTTAATGTCAAGATCATAACGTTATTTTTAATGCACATTACTTTTAACACTAGTGAGTAAAAAGTAATACAGGCCAATAAAAACCTCCCTTTCGGAATAATTATGGATAGAAAAAATATTTTTAAAGATTCAGGAATTTCTTTAAATCAACTTCGTTCAAAGCAGTCGGTACGAACCACGTTTAAACTTCCGCAAGAGGTAATAAGCTTACTCAGTATTATATCTGGGCAACTTGGGATCAAACAAAAATCACTACTCGATCAGCTAACAGAAGACATCAACACCCTACGGCACATAGCTCTAAATGAAGGTGAGGTACCTAAAAGAAAACCGACCTACCAACAAAAGACATTTGTAATGAGCAAAAGTTCCTTGCAAGCTATTAACGATGTCGCTCAACAAAGAGGAATCCCAAGAGATATTCTACTAGAACTCTCAATTCGTCGTTTAATGCCTGTTATTAGTGAAGAACGAGGTAAACATAGAAAAAGGAAAATTGTTTTACAAGAAATGTACGCTCACCTTGAATCGCTTGAAGATATGGCCAATCAATCAGTAAAACTTCTTGGCTCAGACGATAATCTAAGCCTGATGCTTGAAAACCAGGTGAGATTAGCACAGAAAAACATAGTTCTTAGTGAAGGCATAATTGAAAAAGGTCAAGCCCTAGAAGATTGGTAAAGCTTAGGTAAAATAAGAAGAGTACGTTTTATTTGAAAATCTGCTGTGCTTACAATTCATTTAATGACAGCAACCAAGGCTTCAAAATCAAGGTAAACGAATTAGATCACCGAAGTGACAATTTACAAAGGTAGCCTCAAGTTAAAAAACACTAACTCATATTCTATTTTTCAATGAAAGTAAATTTTGACAAATTAGGGTATTGCCGATGAATAATCGCTGTTAGCTTTGAGGTAGAATCAAGTAATTCAAAATCACTAAACTCAAAACCAGGTCCCACAGAACATCCCACCAGGATTTCCTCATCAATAGGTTCTGCTGCTTGCCAAATTCCAGCATGAACTACATGACAAAATTTATTATTGCGAGCCGATATTTCATGTCGTTCAGGAGCCGTAATTCCATCCCATGTATACAAATAAAGACCAGTCCCCTGGTATAAATTCCACACTTCATCGGACTCTACCTTATGAAAACGGCTAACCTCATTTTTTGCCAAGGAAAAATATATATGCGTTAATGCAGACCGCACTTCACCATTCCCTCTGGTGATCATAACATTAGACCTAAAAACTCTTCTAAATCTACCGCCCTCTGGATGCTCTACAAGGTCAATGGGTTTCATAAAATTAATCCTTAAATTATATCAGGTTGAATAGAATATGATTTTGCGGAATCAACAATCTACACCACAGCTTGAACTACTGTAATCTCTAACGTATAATTTTTTCTCATTTAAACAAGATTCCCGATTAATCCATTCAGATATAATTTGAAATTTACACATGCAAGAAGGAATCATAATAAAAAGTTGCTAGAATTAAACGATAGGTGATTTTTTTTGACCTATTTGTATACTGAGGCTCTTGCGAAGATCCACTGAAGCTACTTTTATAAAAAAGCCAATTATTATATTGCTGTAATTGTTTCCTTCATACTTGTAAGAGTTGTATCATTTTAATGACTTTTGCAAATAGTTCTACTGTTAAAAAATTTTCAATTTTCATAAACAAAATAAGGCTTAATATGAATCTCTGGATAGTCTCTATTATATTACTAGTAACACTGTATCTGCTTGTTTCTGAAAAGATCTCTATCGATTTGACAGCCATAGGTATAATGGTTTTGCTGGTAGTTTTTCAAATACTTACCCCAAGAGAGGCCGTTTCAGGCTTTGGCAATCCTGCACTTATTACGGTTGCTGCAATGTTCATCGTTAGTAAGGGAATGATAAGAACAGGAGGCATTGAATTCCTTGGTCGCAGTGTAATTAAAGTTGCTAAAGCAAATCTCACTGCTGCCTTAGTGTTAATTCTTTTTTCTGTAGCCATCGCCTCTGCTTTTATAAACAATACGCCGGTTGTTATTTTATTTATTCCGGTTGTCATGGCCATGTGTTGTGAACTAAAGCTGAGCCCTTCCAGATTTCTAATCCCGATTTCATATGCGTCCATACTTGCAGGAACATGTACTCTAATTGGCACATCCACAAATATTATTATCAGCGATTTAAGTTTTCAATATGGATATGAAAGGCTCACGATGTTTGAGTTGTCAATCGTCGGTGTACCTATTGCCGTTTGTGGCATTTTATTTTTACTTGTTGCCGCACCCAGAATACTACCAGACCTTGCAAGCCCTGCTTGCCTTACTACCAAGAACCAGAAACAATATCTTGCCGAGATAATTATCGGCAATAAATCCCGCCATATTAACAAGAAAGCAAACGAAATTTTTAAGACAAAATACCCAGACATTGAGGTCGTCGAACTAATCAAAGATGATCATGTATTTCATCCAGAACGGGATGAAAAATTAGTTCGTGAAAACTGCATTCTATTAATTAAAGGATCTTTAAGCAGTCTTGTCGGTATTTTACATGAAGATGGAATAAGTCTCCCATCAAGCGAAAAAGGGTTGTTACTAGGTGCCCAAAAAGATCCACCTATTGTGGTGGAAATTGTTGTATCACCAGGTTCTTCAACTATCGGACAACCCTTACATAAAACAGAAATAGCAAATGACGCCAACATCAACATCATTGCCGTTAAACGAAACACCCTGCACATTTCTGAAAGAAATATCCGTGACGTTAATTTAAAAATAGGCGATACATTATTAATCTGGTGCGAGGAAAGTAAATTACCTGAATTAAAACGAGATGCCGACTTTCTTCTAACCGAAGATGTTTATGAAGAAATAGTTCACAAGAGAAAGGCATGGTGGTCCATCATAAATTTTGCCTGTATGATTGGAACAGCTAGCCTCGGTATTGCCGATATCATGACATGCGCTCTGACTGCTGCTTTTCTTATGATAATCACAGGATGCATACAAATGAGAGATGCATACCGATCAATCCAAGGAGATGTCCTTCTACTGATTGCTGGCACCATTGCCCTAGGGGTTGCCATGCAAAAGACAGGTGTAAGCGATTTATACGCCAAAACATTTCTGAATTTATTTGAGGGCTTCAGCCCAACCATCATACTTGGTGGCATGATGGTTTTAACTAGCATAAGCACTCAAATATTGAGCAATAACGCCACAGCAGTTTTACTGTTTCCCATTGCTGTCTCCACCGCAATAAGCATAGGTGTTGACCCAAAACCATTTATTGTAGGTGTTTGTATTGGTGCCAGTGCCTGTTTTGCCACGCCACTAGGTTACCAGACAAACTTAATGGTCTTTGTACCTGGAGGGTACAGCTTTAAAGACTATATGCGCCTAGGCATCCCTCTTAATATTTTCGTGGTACTAGCTGGCACCATACTTATCCCCCAAGTATGGCCGTTTTAGGGCATGCTGTGCCAATAAATAAAGATATGCAATTTGATTCATTAACAAAATTGTTCAATCTGGTTCAAGCTGTTATATAATCTTAACGTCGGCTCCCATTAACTAAAGGCTACCTTAAAAAATTGCCTTTTCTTCTAATCACTTCATTATTTGGTAAACTTGATCCTCGGGATATCAACTATATACCTGTGCTAAAATTTTACAAATGCTTAGATTTTGGTCGGAAAATCTATTTTTTCAAACTACCCTAATTAATTTCAATCAAGATTGATGCGATAAAGTACACCAATACATTTTGATTCTTTTACAATGGTGGTATACTCCTTTTGTTTGAGATCAAGATGTGATTACTAAAAACATTAGAGATTTACAATACTTAGACCAATCCAATGACCATAGGCACACTGGTAGCCCATAATATTTCTACCGTCACCCCAATAGAATAAGGTTATAAGGTGGTCATAAATCTTCGTTTTTCCACATTTACCCCTTGTATAGCGGTATATAAGGACATCGTGAAGACGGAATATATATGGAAATTATTTTGCTACTTTTTCCATCTTTACTAGTACTATATCTCTATCATATGGACCGTGAGCGGCGCTACGCTTGTCACAATCCATATGATAGAACCGGCTGTCGAGTAAACTCTAACCCCCAGATATGTTTCGCTCACGCTCCACATATCAGCGTGTTAGAGCCGACTCCGTTTCTCAATTTTTTAATCAAGCAGAGCTTGTTCAAAAATCTGCGATACTCGCGGCTCAACAGCCGGTTCGTTATGAGTCAAATCAAGTCTTGCACAAGGATAAACTATGAAAGGAATTAACTGGGTATGTACTTCAGGTGAAGTACAAGAAAAAAAAGGGATCATGAGTTACTCTGCTCACCAAACAGACCCTACAAATCCCGATCTCGGTTTTGTTCATGGAATTACAAAGTCTAATAGTTATTTTAGTGCAGGGAAAATAAGCTTTAGTCTTAAATTGGACGGCGATAAATCTCATTGTCAATTAGTGTTGGGGGCTGGTGTAAATCCCGTATATATTGGAATAAATGAGGGACTTTACGCTTATTCAATCAGAACATATGATCAAGTTAAGAACCAATATTTACCTGTAATGGAACTAGGTATGAAAAACACTCTCCCTATCGGAGAGTGGATCAATATTGAGGTTGAAGTCGTTGGTTCAATGATTATTTTGCGAGTATCGGAAGTTGAAGTAATCAAAGCAATAGTTAATGTGTATAGAGCTCCAATAACTTTTGCTTTCTGGGGAAGTGATACTGCCCACGTTAAAAGTTTTTCAACTCAGCTAGTTGAGCCTAAAGTATTTGTTGTTATGCAGTTTACCGATGAATTCAACGAGCTATTTCGAGATGTAATACTCCCCGTGTGCGGTGACTTTGACCTAGAAGTCATTAGAGCAGATGATATCTACAATAATGGGCTAATCATTCAAGATATTATTAACTCTATTAATGAGTCATCTATTATTATTGCAGATATTACTCCTGATAATCCTAATGTTTACTATGAAGTTGGCTTTGCTCATGCTTCAAATAAACCTGTAGTTTTACTTTGTGATAGCAAAAGGGAGAAGCTTCCTTTTGACTTATCTGGTTTTCGAACTATTTTTTATCGAAATACTATTGCAGGTAAATCTGAAGTTGAGGGGCAGCTAAGAAAACATTTAGAAGCGTTAATGCCTCATAACAAGTCATTAAAGTAGGACAAAAAACAGTTGGCTTTCCGTTCGTGCCTCACTTATTTTAGCCAAACTGTCATTAGCCGCTTAATGTGGCGTTAGGTTTCAAAATGAAAAAAATAGAGATACCAAGTATCATCATTTGCTCAATGGATGAACCGAATGAAGTGGTCAAATCAAAAGAAACAGATCTCATCTATCAAGAAAATGTAAAAGAAATTATCACCGCAGCAGCACATGTTGAAAATCGTCTTGCCGCCGGAGTTGGAAAATATTTCTTTGGTGACGATATAGAGAGACATCAAAAATTTGACAATTTGGTTTTGTCTTCAGATTTTTTTTCATTTTCAGCAAAACGTAAGTCATTTTTGCAAATTATCAGAGAACAAAAAGTACTGACTGGTTCAAAGGTGAATGATTTTGAACAATTAATATCAAAAGTTATTAAATACAGAAACATGTTTACTCATGGTACTCCTGTATATTCTGGGTCAAAATGCATACTGCATTTTTTCGAAGGGAGCAAAAGAGAAATTGAAATTACAGAAGAGTTTTTAGAGAAAGTCGAGTCTCAAATTACTGAGTGTTTATTTACAGCAGAGCACCTTGTACAAATCATAAAAATAACAAACACCTAACGACTAAGGATAGATTGTGAGAGCGAAGCGAACCACAATCTTATACCCCTCAAGGGGGTACTGGAAAGAGTACAGGGTTGAACAAGCCCGTATAACTATAAGGAATTATATTATAAGATGATATTGGATTATAGAAATTTGGGGAATATTCTTAGAGGTTTAGGCGTACTAAAGCAATTGTCTTTAATAGACATAAAAAAACAGTAGTTATCTTCATAGAATATATAAACCCTCCTTTTTAAATTGTGGTTTAGATTTCAACCAACTGTAAAAGTTACCCTGCTCTTCCGCCATATCTTCTCACCGCCGGAACGTACATTTTAGCCTGACAGCAACGACATTTGAAGACAGGCCGTGATCTTATGGCAGGTCGTATAAAAACTCCTAAGGGTACCTTGAAAAATTGTTACTTCGCCCAACTTCTTCGTTAAACTTAAAATTTTATCCTCGGAATATCGTTTATATGCCTGCGGTAAAATTTTTCGTCCGCCTCGAACTTGAACGAATTTTCTAATTTTTCAAGATACCCTTAATATTAGTTGAATGAGAGAAAGAAGCTTTTTGGCATTACCATGAAGAAAACCATAATCTCTGATTCGCCTAAACCCACTTGGCAAGATATGTTTCATAATCAGTTGTAAAAAATCTTCCCCCTTTAACTTTCGATATTTTGTTGCACCACTTTGGCTATCAATATATTTAAAAGTAACAAAATCATCATAATTTGAGACGATATTTTTCTCACTTATTACACCACGATACAAATAACGTGAGAGGTATTTTATAGCCGAAATACCTTTGCCAGTGTCTTGGCAATTAACAACCCATTTGGAAGCGATATTTTGTGGGATATCAATATCGATCTCTTTCAATCCAGCCAAGAATCGTGCACGGAAAACTTTTGCTAGTGCCTTTGACTAAAGAGATAATTGGTTGTAAATTTCTTCCAGTTTCTTGTGCGTTTATTAATACCTCCACCTGGAATCACCGCATGAATATGTGGGTGATAATACAAATCCCTGCTATTGGTATGAAGTACTGACGTGGCACCTTAGCTTGTTAGCTGTGCAGGTGAGCTTGCTAATTTCTTTTGGTGTGAGAATGTCAGGTATGGATTTAATTTTTGGAGGTTTTACAATGTCAAGCCATTGCCAATCTTGTTTCAAAACATGTTTCCAATAGAACATCAGGCCAAGCCTATCAATCTTTACGGTACTCCAAGAATGTGATTCGACTAAATCTGAGAAATAATTTTGCCTCTGTTCGACAGTAAGCCTTTCAGGACAACAATCAAAGTGATGCCCAATTCTTCTCACAGCACGGGAATAACAATCAATGGTGCTTATGCTTTTACCTTGAAGTTTTAATAGCTTAAGATGACGTTCATAAAGATCATCAAATCGTTTTGATTCTGATGCGTTCATGGTACACTCCTTCTTATTGTAAGTTTCCGATATTAAGAACTTACTTAGAGTATACATAAAATTTAGGTCTTTCTGCCGCACAGCGGCTTCGTTCAACCAGGCGTTTAACCCACTCGCACAGCTCGCCCTGACACCTTAACTAGCTGGTATTGCGAAGTGAAACGGTGCCAACGTCAGTAACAGGTTAACTTAACGCTAGAACCTATAATTGACTATTTACCAAATATCACATCAAGGAAACCACAATATGAGAGTATTTATAATTACATTTTCAATACTTCTACTGTTTACTTCCACAGGATTTACATTTGAATATCCCGTAAATTTCCAAGACTATGATTATACTACAGAAGAATACAGAAAATATGAAACTTCCATCCATTTTGATTTTTACACAAACAAAATTGGCAAAGGGGTTAATAAATTCTGGCATGCAGACAATATCATAAGTGTAGAGACCCAGAGTGTACCCCGTACAAATAACGACACACTATATAGCACAGTCGTAATCGATACCCGTGAAGGAGCTACATTTACTTTGCCAGACACTGGAGATCGTTATATATCTGCAATAATTTTCGACGAATTGCACTACCCATATGGAATGATACACAAACCAGGAGAGCATAAAGTAGAGGTAGCTTCAGATTATGCATTCATCATCATCCGTACAGCGGTGAACTCGACAGATTCAAAAGATATCAAGTATGTAACAGAAGTTATTCAGCCCCAAATAAAGGTTAAAGCAAAATCACACATAGAGTATACACCTCCCAAATATGATTCAGATAAATTAACAAAATTGAGAAAAGCCCTCACGGCGGAAGGTGTGAAACTTGCTAATTTCTCAGACTTATATCATGAGCATGAAGCATCACTGCAAGATAAAGAAAAAGAATGGCAAGGGTTATTAGCAACCACTGTAGCATGGGGAATCATTCCAGCTACTGAATCAACCTTCATCATGAAAAACCCACAATTACCAGCAGACAGATGCTATACAGCAACTTATCAAGTCCCGCCGCATAATGCCTTCTGGTCGATCACTTTATATGATAAAGAAAGCATGATTTTCTCTAATACAAATTCGATTTTAAATGAAGATAACGTAGTTTTTAATAAAGATGGTTCTTTTACTGCCTTTTTTGGCAGTGTCGAACAGTGTGGGGATGTTAACAATCGCGTTGATACCGTTGAAGGGTTCAATTATCTGATGAGGGTTTATAAAGCAACTATGGATAAATTACCAACATATGAAGAAAATTTCCCTGAACTAGAAGAAGTAAAAAAATAAATACTTACTCTAAACAGGCGTTTAACCCGTTCGCACAGCTCCTCCTGACACATTAACTCGTTGGTGTTACAACGTAAAAATATCCTAAGAAAAAACATCCTACTCCCATGTTTTCGGTGCCATAATCAGTGGCAGGTTAACTTAACGTAAGATTCAAATGTAAATTAGTTCGAGGTCACATTGTTTGAAATTCGTCCTGCTGAAAACAATGATTATGACTTTCTATTTCAGCTTAGAAAATCAGCTCTATATGAGCTGGTCAAAGTGGTGTTCGGCTGGGATGAAGAAATCCAAAAAATGATTCATCGCCAAGAATGGGAAGACGTGAAACCAGCAATTATTGAAATCAATGGTACTAAAATTGGTAGTTACTTGGTTGTGGTTAATTCAGAGTATTTATATTTTGGCCGCTTTTACCTTCTGCCAGAATTTCAAGGAAAGGGCATTGGCAGTCGTGTATTAAAAAATGTGTTTACCCGCGCGGAACAAGAGAAGTTACCAATAAAGCTTTGCTATCTTCAGGGAAACAAAGTTGGTAGCTGGTATGCACGGCATGGTTTCAGAATAATCTCCGAAGACGCAGAGTTCGTGCACATGGTTAAGCCACGCAATACAAAATAATTAAATTGGGCAATTTACAATAGGTTGTTCGCTTAGCTCAAGTATAGCCAACTGTAAATTACCGCTTAATGTGGCATTATGTGTGTAAGAATAAGATTTACACTAATAAATTGAGGACATGATATGACGCTGACAATAAAATGAGACTGATTAGGTGATCAAATCATGTATGTAAAAAACAAATTGGAAAGCCGCTTCTTGATGATACTATGTCATTAATTGAAGCTTTTTATTTAATAACACCAGTCACACTTTATGGAATCACTATGAAAAAAACGTTTAAGTTGTCCCATCCAAAGATCAAACTTCCAAGGCTTGTTGAGGCAATCAAACATGAAGTTAAAAAATATATAAAACGAGAACGCAAAAAAACTCTACCCGAAAAGGCCGATTTTTGGGATTTTGACTGTCGGTTTGGTGTTGATGAAACAACTAGTGAAGTTATTCATCTGTCCGCCATTAATAAATGTATTTCCCAGGCCGAATCAAAACAACTCGAATCATTTTATTTGGAAATCATTGCCAAATCGAGGTGTCGAAGCAAAAAGCCCACTGAATTAATTCAGGACTAAGAGAAAAAAGGGATACAGGTAACGGTGAAGTAAATATCACACAGCCAATTTTTTTTCAGCGGAGCGCAAAAAAAGCGCTCGCTGAAAAGAGACAGTTTTATGTATTTTGACGTGAATAGGAGTAACTATTAAAACAATAAGCATATTAGGAAGTGGTTGGCTTGGGCTTCCACTAGCAGAGCATTTTATTGAAATGGGTCACCATGTTAAGGCTTCGTCAACATCAGAAGGTCGTTTATCAGAATTATCATATATCAAATGTGAACCTTTCATCATTAATATTGAAAGTTTGCACAGTAATATTCAAACCTTTCTCCAAGCTAATATCTTAATAGTCAACATACCGTCAAAGAACATAGATGCTTTTAGCAACCTGATAAAAGAAATTAAAAAATCCAAAATAGAAAATGTACTATTTGTGAGTTCAACTTCAGTTTACGAAAACAATAATAAAATAATATCAGAGTCAGATGGTGAAGAGTCAACATTGAGTCCCCTGCTGACAATTGAAAATTCCTTTAGAAATAGCGGTAATATTAAAACTACAATTGTTCGGTTTGGAGGGTTAATTGGTTACAGTCGGAACCCTGGAAAGTTTTTTACCAAAAAGAAGCTTATTCAACATCCTGATTCTGAAGTAAATCTTATTCATCGTGACGACTGTATTGAAATTATCAGTCAAATTGTCGCTCAAGAAGTTTGGGGTGAAGTTTTTAATTGTTGTGCTGATACTCACCCTACAAAAAGGGTTTTCTACACTCAAGCTGCCAAATCCATTGGGGGACTGTCTCCAAAATTTGCAAATGCTGGTACAAAGTCATTTAAAATTATCAGTAATCAAAAAGTGAAGCACTCTTTAAATTACAAGTTTTTGCACCCGGATTTAATGAAAATAAAATTTCCAGAAATCATTGGTTAAAACTGGCCCAAGGAGCAAATTATAAATGCAGACAAAGACACTGCAAGATGGAGCTGAGTCATTCAAAGTTTCGGTACACGAAGCTCCAAGATTTTCCCCGGTTGTGCTTTTCGCAGTGGGTGCGGGTGGCCAACCGGAACGTCACGCTACGCTTCTCGATACATTGACTGAATCCGGCTGTACTGTTGTTGCACCGCATTTCGAGCGACTCGCTTCGCTTGTTCCTACGGAAGAGGAATTAACTCTCCGGGCAAGACGCTTGTCCCTCGCACTCGACGCATTCGTTCAACCCGGTTCAACGGCGGTGGCTGTGGGGCACTCTATTGGTGCGACCATCCTTGTCGCTCTTGCAGGAGCTCAAATGTGGTTAGGGCCTGGTCGGCGCATCGATATCGCACTAGATAGTCGATTAACTAAGATAGCCCTCTTGGCTCCACCAACCGGGTTCTTCCAAGCTCCGGGGGCACTTGATGCAGTGCGGACTCCAATTCTGACATGGGCGGGCTCTGCGGATATCATCACTCCTCCCGACCAAACTAAATGGTTGGCTCATGCCATGCGCGATTTGCAAGCAGTAGATGTTCGCGTGACTGATGGAGCCGGTCATTTCTCGTTCATGGATCTACCTCCGCCGAATACCTCTGAGCCGTTGACAAATAAGCAGGCATTTCTCCAGGAACATTCAAGTATAGTTTGCAAGTTCCTGGTTGGCTAAGCGACACTGCCCGAGACAAAGGTTCCTCCTCTGGAAAGCCCCTAAAAGAGGAAGAGGAAGAATTTTTGAAAGATTGAGAAGAGTTATCAACGACCTCTTGATATGCAGGAGGTCGTTGATTAATATTTGATCACCATTTATTGTTCAGGGTGAGTGACATCATCAGGATAAGCTTTATTGAAAGCCTCTTGACCTCCCTCCATGACCATCAACCTCTTTTCGGAAACACCGTTTTTCTTAAAATAATCATAAGGTCTTTCTGCACCACTATGTCCACGAGGGCAGATAAAAACGATATCTTCATTGGTATCTTTGACTTTATTTAGAAATGGAATCAGCTTTGCAAAGTCTGCATCGGTTTTTAGCGGTCGAGCGTAGGTTGGATAAGCTGCTTTAATATAACCTGTCTTATATTCTTTTTCTGTTTGTGCAGTAGTAATCGCCATTGATCCATTTTCATGATCACCCGCATCCAAACGGACTTTAACCTCTTCAATCGATATGTAATTATAACCGCTCTTTCTGCACATTCCCGTGGTGGTCATAAATAAAACCAGAACAACCGCCACTACTGTCAAAAGACCTACCTTTCGTTGTGATGTCATTAAACTGTTCTCCTTTTCAATTCTCTGTTTTAAAGATTATTACCTGTTTTGGGACACCGGTTATAAATATCATCTATCACACAACCAAAGTCTGATACCTGTCAAATTATAAACACCTATCCCTTCTGTTGAAAAAGGGATAGGTGTTTGCAAATCCAAAATTTTTTGTAATATTATCTAAATGTTACTGAATGTAAAATAGATATATCTGATAATACTGAGAGCTAAGATAGGTTATTACGATAAGCGTTACCATGCAGAAATCCGTAATCTCTAACTCTTCTGAATCCACTCGGCAAAACATGCTGCATTATGAATAAAAAATCACATCACGACCAAGGAGAGATCGTGAAATTAAAGCGAACCGCGATATTATCTTGGTTTGAATATGCCCTAAAATTTGGACACAATGACACAAGCGCCTTTAGTAGACATGCATAAAAAAAGGCATTCTGACATAGGTAACATGTCAGAATGCCTTTTAAAATTATACCAGTATCACAAATTGCAGAGTACCAGATACTACAAATTATTCCTTACTAGCAGCTTCCTTCCAAAATTTTTCTGCACCAGGATGTGAAACAACGCCATCACTCAAAGCTTCTTTAGCACTCATCTCCCCTAAATCCTTAACCACAGAACCAAGCTCAGCTCGATGAGCATATAGAGATTTTGCCATTTTATAAACTAGTTCATCAGAAAGATTCTTATTAACCACGATGCAAGTATAATCGCCAATAACAGGCACTGAACCAGTTACTGATTTATATAGGTCTTGGTCAACTTCAAAAGTAGTTGTTCCATACGCTTTTGCCATATTAGTACGAGCAATTTCATCAACAGGTAAAATCACAATATCGGTCTGACTCTCAATCTTCATAACAATTGAAGCCGCCCGGCCGACAGAAAAAGCAAGTACATCAATATGATCATCAGCTAAAAGATTTGCACCGCCTGAATAAGTAGCAAATTGCACTGAGCCACCATTTTTCTTGATATCATCCCAACCTGCACCAAAACCTTTTTCCAATGTTGACCGAATAACAAATTCGGAGGATGTGCCAGGTTTTAAGGTACAGAAACGAACAGGAGCCTTGGTGCGAATAATATCGCCTAAGGTTTTAATGTTATATTTATCCACAAAACTCTTGCGAGCTATAAAATAGGTGTATTGACGATAAAGATTGGCGAAATTCACAGAATCTGGCAGTGGTTTTTTGAAAGCACCCTCACCTTTTTGAGCTGCACCTAGAACGGAAGCAACGGTAAGTCCAAGATCACCTTTTCCACGGGAAACATTTATAACATTGCTAACACCACCACCTGTACCGCTAGTGGTTTGCACAACATCTTTAGTCCACATATCTGAAAAAGCACCACCCATAGCAAACCAGTTGCCTCCTGGAGGACCCGCCATAAATCTTAGATGTTTATCATCTGCCTGTGATGAGACGCTCAACATACAAGTAAGCGATAGAATAGCCAGAATACTTAAAATTCTTTTCATTTCTGCTCCTTAGAGAAAAGTTTATATTTACACCGTCTTGGCCAACTTTTTAAACGGCATTCAATGCATCATTATTTTTCTTTGCTGAAATCTTAGACATGACAATTATACCTACAATAACGCAAACACCTGTCAGTTTTAGATAGACAAAAGGTGTAAAACATAAAATTGCAGCAACCACTAAAACTATACGTATGACCTTATTTAAGGCACTATAGATGAAACCTTCCAAGCTGCAACCAAAGGCTATGGCACCAGCAAGACCACCCACAATAGCAAAAATATTTTGAGCAATAGTTCCATGCAGTAATAATCCTTGATCATAACAAAAAGCATAAGGGACGACAAAAGCTAGAATACCCAGCCCCATTGCCTGCATACCAGTTTTGTTTGGTTCAGAATCAGCCACAGAACTAGCAGCGTAAGCAGCAAGTGCGACAGGAGGTGTAATTGCTGAGATTATTGCAAAGTAAAACACAAACAAATGGGATGCAAGTGGATCAAAACCTAGATTAACCAAAGCTGGAACACCTAATGCTGCAGCTAAAATATAAGCTCCAACGGTAGGTAGCCCCATACCAAGAATAAGAGATACAAACATTATCAAAACTAGGGCAAGAAATGGAATCCCTTGGGCAAGAGATGTAATAAGACTTACAAATTTAAACCCTACGCCAGTAAGCGATACAGAGCCAACAATAATCCCTGCTGCCGCACAGGCAATTGCAACCACGGTGATATGTCCTGTACCTGTATAAATTGCGTCTAAAATTTCCCTTGGCCCCATACGATATTTTTTATTAAAAAGAGAAATAACCCATGCTATAACAATTCCATAAACGGCTGAAAGCATTGGGGTATAACCTGACAAAAGCATATAAACCAAGACGCCAATTGGAATCATATTATAGATCCCTTTCAGAACCTCTTTTCTATCGGGTAACTCTTCACGGCTGAGACCACTAAGTCCAATTTTAATGGCACGTAAGTGAACCATAATGAAAATAGCCACATAATATAAAACAGCAGGTAAAAGTGCTGCAATGATAATGAATTTAAAAGGTAACCCTAGAAGAGAGGCCATAATAAAGGCACCTGCCCCCATCACGGGTGGCATAATTTGTCCACCTGAGCTAGCAACCGCTTCAACGGCTCCAGCAAAATGAGCTGGATAGCCAATGCGTTTCATAAGGGGAATAGTAAATGTTCCTGTTCCGTAAACATTTGCTACGGCAGAACCTGATATAGAACCGAATAAACAGGAACTGACAACAGCAATCTTAGCAGGCCCACCAGGTGTGGTGCCCGCAAAAGCTTGGGCAAACTTCATAAAGTATTCACCGATACCACTCTTTTCTAAAAAACCACCAAAGATTAGAAAAATTATAACAAAGGTTGCTGAGACACCAAGAGGAATAGAAAAAATACCTTCATCTGTTAAATAGAGAAGTTCAGCGATTTCACCGAGGCTAAACTCCATCCCTTTCATAACTCCTGGCATCAGGTAACCGAAATACATATAACCAGCAAAAAATGAAGCGACGACCATTAGTGCCAGTCCCACAACTCTTCTAGTCGCCTCTAAGAGTGTAGCCGTTAAGATTACCGCCATCCAAAAATAAAGAGGCAACACTTCATCAACCTGAACCATGCGCATACTGATATCTTCATATGAATAGATGGCAACAATTCCAGGTAGTAGGGCTATCAGTGACAAAACAATATCAAGGATTGTTATTCGATCTTTGGGGGAGTTCTTTGTAGCAGGAAAAAAACAGAATGCGAGGGGGAAAACCAGACTTAAATGAATCATTCTTTGCAGGTAAGCTTCATAAGAACCGAAAATTGCGGTGTACAGATGGAAGCAACCGACAAAGATAATATAAACATAGAAAAAAGAACGAGATTTGCCAGTTAGTTTCCTCACATACTCTCCTTAAAATAAAGTTACATAAATTAACCCCAAAGAATTGCTTTTATATTCGTATGGTTGTAGTCAGGTTTTGAATATCTGAGGGTAAGTTATTAATTTGGGAATTATACTTCAAACAACCATACTTTACTGATGGCAAATTGCAATTGCATTGTAAATAATCACCATCCCTATCAGTATGCAGGTGTAACTTGAGTGACACTTTTCTACGCTACATGCAGTAACTTAGAGATGATGGGGGGTATAAGGAAAGGGAGTTAAAACCAGACGAATTTAGCTTAAGCAAGAAACATAAGAATATTTCCTGGGTATATAAACTACGGCATATGGAAAGAAGTCAGGTGTAGAAAAACGCGTAAAATAACTCAGCCAGACACACCAAAATCTTCGTTATGATACAGTACATCTATATTGGGATAATCTTCCAAATTACCGTAGGTGGTATAAAACCAAGCTATTAAGTCTAAATCTGCTTGCAAATCAGTACTATTTTCCACAAAAACATTTACGCAACCAAGGGGAAAATTATTCGTTAGTATTTCAATATCAGTGGTAATCATCTCTTTAGTTTGCCCAACAACACCAACCAAAAGACATACGGAATCACAAACGTCCACCAATTGAGCCAAATCTCTTTTAGTTTGAAAATATCCGCCTTTACAAAGAATATTATTACGAAAATCATCATCAAATGTTTCTATACCGACTTTGAAAACAACTTCAAAGTCAGCAAATCTTTCTCTCCACTGAGAAAACTTATTACGATACAGCCAATGACTCTCAAAAGAGATCTTAGCAATCCCTTTAGCTAAAGCTACTTCCTTTATCATTTCTACGGTTTTATCTGGTAACTCAAAACAACTTCCAGAATTAATAACCTCCAAGGCATCATAGCAGCCTGAAACCTTGGAAAGAGCTTCAGTATTTTCGATATGGCACTGTTCTGGGTCGGCACAGTTATCTTCGATATAATCACAAAACGTGCATTTGCCCCACACACATGGCAAACCTTGCAATAAAACTATTTCACGTGCCCAACCTTCTTCAATGACAGAATATCTATTTGCCATAACTAAACCTCGGTAATATATCCTTTATTCTTCATCCATCTAGCAATATAGAGAAAAGGTGTGTCGGCTGCTGCAACTATCCATTTTAGAGCGTAGGCTGTCCAAAAGATACTTACTAATACAGGCCACTCATACTGTCCCCAAAAAGCTATCAGAGTAAAGACAACGGTATCAATTGCTTGACTTAACATGGTGCTAAGTGAGTTTCGAAGCCATAAATATCTGCCCCCAGTCTTTTCTTTAATAAGTCCAAAAGACCAGATATCATGATATTGAGAAACCATATAAGCAACGATACTTGCAAGGGCTATACGAGGCATCCATCCAAAAATTGTATTTAAACTCTCACTTGCAAAATCATTCGCAGATGGTTCAAAAGCTAGAGCCAATTGCATGAGTACTATCATTGAGGCAAGGGATAAAAAGCCGATCCCCACTGCTCTTCTAGCGTCTTTTTTATTATGATTTTCAGAGAGTATGTCTGTTGCCAAAAAAGATGATGCATAAACGATATTGCCAAGAGTTGCTTCAAAACCCATTAGTTCAACGAGTTTTAAAACTTGAATATTGGCAATAATAGTGGAGATGGGAACCCAAAGGTAAAGCCCCATACGGCCGTAGAATTTATAAAAAATTAAAATTAAAGAAAAATTGACAATCAGCATGACTGCCCAAATGAGTTCGTTCATTTACGTCTCCAGTTTTATTATAAGCGGGTGGTCTGGGACCGCTAGGTGAAAAATATTGAACACCCAAAATGGGTGTTTTTGTTATGTGGCAGGGGATATAGTATATTTAATATGCTTATGCAAGTATTGATATCCCATAATCATTGTTCTGTTTATGGAAACCTCATATTTAAGTTAGATAATCATTCCAGCTAACGCCTCTGCCTTTTCAAGCGAAGGCTCGATGATTTCTTCAATTTGTTCTAGGCTTAAACCACAATCAGCTTGAGCAGCCTCAATCATCTCGTCAAGACCAGAATTTTCTTCATCTTCACGAATTATTGAAACTAAACTTACTGGTGCTAATACTTCATAATCCTTAATAATAGCGCCATGATGAGTCCTTATTGCCATGGCAATGTTTTCTGGCATTTTCCACTCAGCACAAATCCATGAAGCAACCTCGGAATGATCCCACTTAACAAATTCAGCTTCAATTTCAGCTAAGTCACCACCTTCTAGCGACCATTTTTCAAGGATAGGATCATATAATTCAGTCCTTTGGCAAGCCAGAAATGGCAAAGCCATATCTTGCAAAAAAGCTGCGGTAAAACATTCTGATCTTCTTGCAGGACAAAGTATTTTGGCAAATTCACTGGCGATAACAGCTCTTCTAGCTGAAGCTAACCAAAATATTTTTGGGTCATACCATTGGCAAGATTGGTCACCTAAACCTTTTGACAAGCCAACACCTAACACCAATGACTCAAGCTGGGAAATACCCACCAAAGCAATAGCTTGAGTTAAATTTGAGACATTGTTAGTGGGAGAGAAAGCAACTGAATTTGCCAACCGTAATAGCTTAACCGAAAGACCTGGGTCGAGCGCCAGGACTGTAGATATAGTTGCTGAAGAAGATTCTGGATTTCTAATCTCTTGCAATATCTGCATTACAACCGAAGGAAAAGAAGGCAGTTCGTAATCTTCAAGCACTTCTTTTAACTCTGCTTTAGGATCTGTTTTTTTACTAAAAAATGAGAACATAGTATTCCACTAAAAGATGTTTTTCACTCAGCCCTACGAGACATTTTATTACCTAAAATACTAAGCAAGCCACCCAAACCCATATAACCAATTAGTGCCTGAAAAGATACAACAAGTTGGCCAGCTAAAGATGAGGGAACAGCATCACCGTACCCTAAAGTAGTTAACGTTACTAAACTAAAATAAATTGGCGAATACCAAGTTTCATGGTCACCATAATCAACGCCAACTATTGTGTAAAGCCAGGCAAAGATTAAATTTAATAAAACTAACCAAACCAGCCAGCGGCCTAAACTTCTA
Source organism: Desulfotalea sp. (assembly GCA_051531995.1). Taxonomy (GTDB): domain Bacteria; phylum Desulfobacterota; class Desulfobulbia; order Desulfobulbales; family Desulfocapsaceae; genus Desulfotalea. The sequence goes on along the minus strand of JAOPTU010000004.1, from coordinate 114,393 downwards.
CCACAATCAGAGGTAATCCACCAAATCTTATAAATATATTTATGCATTTTACTTTGCTGCTGATATTCGAACAAGTAGTTTTCGTCTGCAATATATCTTTTAATACGATACGCACCACGTAGATCCATATCACGTAAATCAGCTCCAACCCAATCCGCCTCTCGAAAATTTTTCACACCAAGCAAACGAGAATTTCGCAAACTTGCCATACCAAAACAAGCTTTTTTCACATCACTGTGCTTAAGGTCAGCATGATTTAAATTAGCTCTTGTATAAACAGTTTTCTGCAGATTTGCTTCCGTAAGCCTTGCATAAGTAAGATCTGAAGCCCTAAAGTCAGCTCCTTCCAAATTTGACATACTGAAAACTGCATGATTTAGTTTGGCATTGACTACGCTGGCATTGACCATACTAGCTCCGCCGAAGCCACAATGATTAGCACTGCACTCACTTAAAAAAGATTCTTCTAAATCAGCGCCAAAAAATTCACAATTATCAAGGTTCGAATGTTCTAGGTGCGCTCCACACAATTTACAATAACTTAAATTTGATTTAGCTAAATTGGCAAGGTTTAGCAAGGCTCCCGAGAAATCATAACCAGATAAATCTAATGCTGATAAATCCGCTTGTCGGAAATCAATCCCACGCAGATCAAGGCCTTGTGGACGTTTTAGATTGCCAGGTTGACAATTTTCGATGATATAAGATAGCATAGCATCTCTTTTAGTTTGAGATGTACCTGCCTCGACATCATTCCAACGTGCCTGCATTTCTTTTAAATTAAATTTGTCTTTAGTGCCCATCGTTTTACCTCTACTTAGCTACATCTGTTAAAAGCAAAATATTATTTTTATAGCCTATTATGAATCTCTGATACTCACTTTCTTGGTAAATGAATCCATGCGTTCTATTATATTAGCCCTAATATTCTCAAAGAATAATGAGTAATCGAAAGAGTGATAAATCCCTTTAGGAAAACGCCCTCCTTGCACTGTAACTAATACAACATCTTTAGGTTGAACGATTAGACCGCCATTCACGATCTGAGCTGAAGTAAAATGAGAATAAATAGTAGGATTACTTTTATTATCAAAAAATACAGAACCAATATTTTTTTCAGCCGGAACAAAATCATCATCCATAGTCCAAGATAATGGGTTTACCGCTAAAGCATTTTTTTTAAGAGTCGGAGCAACAGATTGTCGTCCTTTTGCCATACTATTATACGATATAATACATTGTGTTTGCAGGCGATCTTTACACATTTGCAAAGAATCTTTGGTGGCAAGATCATCGGAAGTCATTGACCAACCAAGTAAATAGGCAGCCACCAGTAGATCTTCTGAACCAATTGTTCCCCAATGATCAAGTAAAAGATCAGTTATAATCATAGAACCTTGGCTGTGACCAGCTAGAAAAAAAGGACGACCTTTATTTTCATATTTCAAATAATGTTTAAGCGCACGCCAAACATCTTCATGGACAATCTTTTGTAAAGGGGCACCATCCGCATCACTAAGTGACAAGGATGCCAAGTTCATTTGCCGATACATTGGAGCATAGATGTTTGCATTGTCTTTAAAAACGGCAGCTTGTGTGTTTATCGTGACCATGGCCAAGGCACGCATCTCTGGTTTCGTTGTGTCCATAAGCCAGTCAGAATCATTAAAAAGGACTGTTGGGTAAACGTAAAACACATCAAATTTATTAGTAATTGTCTTAGGTTTCACCAACCAGCCTGCATCTGTTGAATAATCGGGTTTTACAGGTCTAGAGCTTAAGCTTAGCGGTGGCATAGCTTTACTGGAAAGGCAAGAAAAAAGAAGAAATAATATGAAGATAATGATTGATACAAATTTGTTTTTCATGCCATAAAACTCCCTAGTGACACTGTTAGCATCATTTATTAAATACCAGAAAAGCTTTTAACCATGCTGACTAAACGAAACATACTACAACTATAACAGTATCATCTAACAATGTAAAATCACTTGATTATTTTAAAACAAACCGTTCTCGCCTCACACACAATTTTTAGTTTCTTACTGACTCCCTTCTAAAAAACTATCTCCATGAAAACCCAATATATCAAAAACACAACGACAATCGATGACAATATATCCTACTGGCCTTGAAACACCTATCCTTTTGATGTTATACAAATATCATTAAATATACTAAACAAGAGCTACGAGCGATTAAATAAGACTAAATTTAAGGAACTAAATGAAATTTTTTAAATTAATAGCATGTTATATTTTCATCATTTTTTTTGCGATACCATCCCTTACAAGTGCAGGTGAAACTAAAAACTGGCCAAGAAAGGTTAAAGTACAATCTGGTTCAATCACAATTTACCAGCCCCAAATTGAATCTTTTAAAGATACCAAATTATCAGCCAGAGCCGCTGTTGCCTATAAGGCGGGAGATAAAAACGAACCTATATTTGGAGTTTCCTGGTTTACAGCAAGAACCCAGATTGATCGAGGGAAGAGAACTGTTAATTACGATCAATTCAAAATTACTGAAATTCGTTTCCCTAAAGAAAACAAAAAGATAGAACAAGAATTCAAACATGCAGTAGCAAATGGTTTTCAAGAATGGAACCTATCATCAAGCCTAGAAGATTTAACAACTGCACTAGCTGCTATCAATGAGGAACAACAAGTTAATGAAGGTTTAAAAAATGAACCTCCCAAAATAATCTACAAAGATAGACCTGCAATCCTTGTTTATATTGATGGCAAGGCTGTTTTGCAAGATGTTGAAAAGACTCCCTACCAAGCGGTTGCAAACACACCATATCCATTATTTTTTAATAAAAACGACAAAACTTGGTATCTAAACGCCGCCAGTGATGTTTGGTATAAGGCTGGAGATGTTGATGGCCCCTACCTATTCTCTAATACAATCCCTAAAGATCTTATAGCCTTGATGAGTAAAAACACTCAAGGTGCTAAGACAACAAATGATGATTATAAAATTGACAAAACCAACGCCCCACTTGTGGTGATTTCTCACCAACCAACCGAACTTGTTGTTTCTAGTGGTGAAGCTGAATTCCAACCCCTAACTGACAAACTGCTAACCATAAAAAACAGTGACACCGATGTTTTTCTAGATCTAGATAGCCAAGAATATTATCTCATTATCTCTGGCAGGTGGTACAAAGCCAAAAGAATGATTGGTAATTGGACCTATGTACCATCAGACCAATTACCCAGCGCCATAGTTAACATTCCAAAAGATTCTGAATATAGCGATGCAAGATCATATATTGCTGGCACCGATGAGGCCAAGGAAGCAGTGATAGATGCTCAAATTCCACAAACTGCAACCGTCACCAGAGGTATAGTCGACATTGATGTCAGCTATGACGGCGATGCTGAATTTAAAAAGATATCAGACACATCACTTTCGTTTGCCACCAATAGCAATGAAACCGTTATTCTATCAGACAACAGTTATTATCTCGTAAAAGATGGTGTTTGGTATATATCCTCTGCATCCAGTGGTCCTTGGCAAGTTTCTGATCACGCCCCAGAAAACATTAAAGATGTGCCACCATCTAGCCCAGTGTACAACACTAAATATGTCTATGTATATGACTCAACTCCTGATGTAGTATATGTTGGATATACCCCTGGATATGTTGGTAGTTACATTTACGGTCCAACTATTGTCTACGGTACAGGCTGGTACTACCGCCCATACATTTCCCCTAGAGTTTACTACCCACGCCCTGCAACTTGGGGATTCGCTGTCACCTATAATCCCTATACAGGTTGGGGGTTTGGCGTTAGCTGGAGCCGTGGGCCTTTTCACCTTGGCTTCTACTCTGGTGGTGGCTATCATCGATACCACCATCGGGGATACTGGGGACCTCGCGGTTATCATTCATCGTTCAACAATACTGAGATTAACATAAATAGAAACATCAATATCAACGATAGTTTCAAAAATAATTTCAATAATTTTGACCGTAAAAACAATCTGTACCGTAATAAAGATCAGAGAGCTAAAATTAAAAACTCCGTAAATTCTAGACAGCTCAATGACCTTAATAAAAAGAAATTCCAGAAAAAACTCACTAATTCCAAGAAACAAAATGAGCTTAAAAACAAATTAAACAATAAAAGTTTCAATGAAGATGGTTTCCAGCGAGATAAATACAATAATGCCAAAGACAAAATTAGTGCTAATGATATGCGAACTAAAGCATCTAATATTAGTCGTGACAATGCAAAAAAACTGAATAATTACAAAGACCGTTCCAACTACCAAGTATCTAAGGAGAGAAATAACGTTCTCGCAGATAAAAAAGGTAATATTTATCGAAACGATAATGGGAAATGGCAACAAAGAGTTGGTAACGATTGGAAGAACCAGCAACCTAAAAATTACGATAAGCAGAAGATAAAAAGTCAAGTATCACAGACTAAAACCAATTCGGGGTACACCAAGAAACAAAATTTCAATAGCAATCAGGCAAAACAACGAGTAGCTCAAAAAAAATCTCGCTCTGGGTATGAAAGGAAGTCGAACATAGAACGACAAAACCACTCTAGACAGAGAGCTAGCCAAAGAAGCAGGGATTTTAGTAGACAGAAAAGAACGCCTCAACGATCCTCAGGCAAACAACGTGCTTCTCGTAGGGGATAAGTCATCAGCATAGCTAAATCTCAAGGCTGCCTTGAAAAATTACTATTTCGGCCAACTTCTTCGTTGAACTTGAATGAATTTTCTAATTTTCCAAGGTACCCCCAAGTCTTACCTTCTTTCTAAACAGTAAGGCTTTTTCCTTTTATCAAACCAAAGCAATAATACATTAAAACTCTTGAAAGAAAGAGAAATTATTTTTATCAATCAACAATGAAAATCATAAAGAATGTAGAAGACATAACTGGAATAAATACCTGCAAAGGCGGTTTTTTCAAACAACTTCAACAAAAGATTAGCGAACTAAAAATAGCCAATCAACAGCTTGAGACCAAACGCCATGAAATGGAAGCAGTTCTAGAGGGTATTACCGATTTAATGCTTATAATTGGCGAAGATTTTATCATTCATCAAGTTAACAAGGTTGCTGAAGACTGGTTTCCAGGAAAACAATTTGAAAACAAATTATGTTACAAAGTTTTGAAAAATAGATCTCGCCCCTGCACCAATTGCCCGGCCCAAAGATCTCTTGCTCAGTCCAAGATGGTCAAAGATGTGTTCAGTTTGAAGCTCAAAGGACAACTAAGGTATTATGAGGTAATTGCGTCTCCCATTGAACATGAAGATACCGATCAGCCCAAAACTCTTGTTTTTGTACGAGACATAACCAGAGATCGTAAATTCCAGATGAAGTATGCGCAGGCTGAGAAGATGGCGACGGTTGGTGCTTTAGCAGCAGGAATTGCCCATGAGATCAACAATCCTCTAACCTCGATCAGTGGCTTTGCACAAGGACTGCAACGCAGAGTTGGCAAGCTTTCTGGAAAAGTCGACAGTGAACTAGTAGATGATTTTGAAGAATATACAGAAACTATCATAGCAGAATGTTTACGTTGTCGTGATATAGTAAAAACCATGCTTACATTTAGCAGACCAACAGAATCAGCGAGAGGTCTTGTTAGATTAAATCAATGTGTAGGTGATATTCTCTTTATACTTCAACATCACCTTCGCGATCACCACAACATAACAGTAACCACTAAACTTGACCCAAGTTTACCACCAATAATGGGAGATGAATCACAGCTCAAACAGGTTATAATTAATCTCGTTTTAAACGCTTTTGACGCTATGAAGGATGGTGGAAATATTCAAATTATCACCCAAAAAACAGTTCATAACCGAGTTAAACTGATCGTTATTGACACAGGATCTGGCATTAGTGAAGATATTCAGGAAAAATTATTTGACCCTTTTTTTAGTACCAAGCAAGTTGGCAAAGGCGTCGGTATTGGATTATCAACATGCTACAATATAGTTACAAACCACAAAGGATCTATATCTGCCTGCAATAACGTTGATAAAGGGGCTTCTTTTGCCGTAATTCTACCTGAGGCCAAACTATAATGAGAGAAAAGAAATATTCTATCCTCATTATTGATGATGAGCAGGCCATTAGGAGATTACTGGACAAAGAGTTACGATCACCAAAAAGACGTATTTTAGTTGCTGCCTCTGGCAAAGAAGCATTGAAAATAGTTGGTGAATACGAAATTGATGTAATAGTGATGGATCTTCGCCTACCAGACGTTCGTGATCTTGATCTACTAATAAGTATAAAAAGTAGAATCCCTTATACTGAAATTATAATGATTACCGGTCATGGAGATATCGAAACAGCAGTAAAAGCAATGAAATATGGTGTGTGCGATTTTATAAAAAAACCATTTGATTTAGACAACCTAGAGCTACTAATTGAAAAAGCCCACCATAATGCTAGCATAAGTAGAAGCACCGCTAATTCAAAAGATACCACTCCTCCAAATAGTACCATTCAGCTAATTGGTAAATCAGCCGCCATAACCAATGTTAAATACCAAATTAATAAGGTAGCTAGCTCCCATATGCCTGTACTTATAACAGGAAAAGCTGGCACAGGCAAAAACTTAGTGGCTCACTTAATACACCAAAAATCCCCTAGACACCGCAGGAAAATGATTAGCAAAAGTTGCGCTAGTCTTCTGAAAGATGTTTCAAAAAGCGAGCTTTTTGGTCACATCAAAAACTCATACTATAACCAAGAATTGCCCTATGATGGACTCCTGAGTATCGCAAACTATTCAAGCCTTTTTTTAGACGATATTGGAGAATTACCTGTGGATGTTCAAGCATCACTGCTTGCCGCTATGGGAAATAATCATTTTAAACGAGTGGGAGAAAAAATATTCCGGAAGATGGACATACGCTTTATCTTTGCCAACGCTGTCTCACTGAAACACGATTGCCGACAATATAATGAAACTTTTAAAAACTATATCCAATCCTTTGAGATTACATTACCGGAACTAAAAGATATAAAAGAGGATTTGCCACTTCTTGTAGATTTCTTCCTAGCTAAGATCAGTAGAGATGGGCATATTTTTAGTATGGATGAATCCGCCATGGAGGTCATAGCCAACTACGATTGGCCTGGAAATATGCGAGAATTAAAAAATACCATAGAGCGAGCATCTATTCTTGCTCAAAATTATTTAATAACTAAACATTGTTTACCACCAGATCTACTAGAACTGAATAAAGAGGGGCCAGGATTATCCCTTAAATCCGTCGAACAAGAACATATTTTAAAGATACTTAAGTTTCATCAAGGCAATAAACAAAAAACGGCTGACACACTAGGTATCAGCCGCAAGACTCTTTATAGAAAACTGGAAAATCTAGAAATATTCGATTTTCAAAATTAGCATGACAATCAATGCTTTATTGTGTCAAACATTAAACATTTGCACTAATAATGTGATCACATAATCTATCTACAATGTTTTCAATTTCATTGAGGTCTTCACCTTCCGCCATAACCCTAATAAGCGGCTCGGTTCCTGATGTCCGCACAAGTATTCTGCCACGCCCTGCTAATTCCTTTTCGCAATCAGCAAGCAAACTGGTGAATCCGACAATAGAATCTGCAGCAAGCTTACTTGCAATCCGCACGTTTTTTAAAACCTGAGGCATACTTTCCATGATTGTAGCAAGCTCAGATAAACGTTTACCTTGTTTCTGCATAATAGCAAGAATCTGTAAACCGGCTAGAGTTCCATCACCCGTGGATATATGGTCATGATAGACAAGATGTCCTGATTGCTCTCCGCCAAAGGAATACCCGTTCTTCCTCATTGACTCAACCACATGCCTATCACCCACATCCACACGAATTAGCTCACCACCCATTTCCTTCATCGCCCTCTCAAGACCCATATTAGACATCACTGTGCCAACAAGAGTTTTCTTCTTCAGCTTTCTTTTTGAGATAAGATCACGGGCACAAATAGCCATTACATGATCACCACTCAAAACCTCGCCATTTTCATCACAAACAATCAACCTATCTCCATCACCATCAAGTGCAATACCGATATCTGCACCCACCTTTTTTACATGCAAGGCCATCTGTTCGGGATAAAGAGCACCACGATTATCATTAATATTTATTCCATTTGGAGATACGCCAATAGCCGTTACCTTCGCACCAAGTTCTTCAAAAACATGGGGAGAAACTCCATAGGTCGCACCATGAGCGCAATCAAGGACAATATGCACACCTTCAAGGGTATACTTCTGCGGAAAGGTATTCTTAAGAAAAACAATATATCTGCCCTTGGCATCATCTATCCGTTTAGCCCTACCAACTTCATCGCCGGTCGGTTTAACAGCATCCATCTTTTGGTCAGCGATTAAATGCTCAATTTCAGCTTCCATTTCATCTGGAAGCTTATAACCATCTTTATCAAATATTTTTATCCCATTATCGAAATATGGATTGTGGGATGCAGAAATAACTACTCCTGCATCAGCACGCATTGACTTTGTTATAAAGGCGATACCAGGCGTTGGCAAAGGCCCAACTAAAAGTACATCCACCCCCATGGAACAAATCCCTGCGGCAAGAGCATTTTCCAGCATATACCCAGAAAGACGAGTATCCTTGCCGATAACAATTCTTTGCCTACTCCCTTCTTTTCTTATTAGAAAAGCAATGGCACGACCGACTTGCAATGCTGTCGCAACTGTCATTGGGTAAACATTGGCTAGTCCTCGAATACCATCGGTTCCAAATATTTTTTGCATATCCATATCCTTAAAATAAAATAGGGAGATAGTAACAACCTAATCTCCCTAAATAGTTAATATATAATCTTCAGATCATCAAAAAGAATACTCTTAGCGTTTAACCTTCATCTGCCTTTTGTTTTTCAAAAGAATTACGTCACTTAATGTGGGCTCATGTTTTATCTGTTCAATCTTAATCTCATCTTTGTTTACTATTTCTTTAGTTTTTTTTTCAAGACGGTTATCATTGACATCAATAATTTTCACATCTAGGGGACTTACTGAAACGATCTCAATATTATTTCCTTCATTTCTCACACTAACAATTACTTTGGCCCTCTCCGTAAGTGTAGCATTCTCAACCCGAGCTAACAGTAAATCTTCTGGTAAAACTCCACTTTTAAAAATTGTTTCTGGAAAACTAGCAGTGACTGTAACCGTTTCTGGAAAGGTGGTAAAATTATTATTAGAAAGTTTTACTGGTAAGTTTACAACCTGCACAGTTTCCTTGGCAACGACTGTAATATCTGCTGTTACAGTCGTTTCACCAATAAGCCCGACAACTGCTTGACTTAAGTTAAGCGGCACCTGTAATTGCTGGGTTGCAGTCATAGAATTTAGGGAAATATAATCGCTTTGCAACTCATCCACATTTTTCAAAATTGTTTCTGGTCCTGAAATAACAATAAAATCAGGACTCATTCTAATTGATTTAAGTTCATAACCATCAGCGACTTGCCCTACTGTATTTGCAACAATCGGTACTTGTTTTTTAGAAATCTTATCAAGAGAAAGTATGATAGAAGAAGGCTGCACTCTTTGCACCGTTAGGGAACGAGGAACAATTATATGATCATTATCATTGGAAAAAACAATGGTCCCAGGCTCTTCCTTTGAAAGGTCTATCAACCTTACAATACTTTGATCTTTAAGCTCATTAATGACAGATCTAGGCCCTCTTAAAGATACCTCTAATTCTTTTTTATACTGATTTGAAATGACGAGATCCTGGGGAAGATTAATTACCTCCACAGGAACTTGAATACTTTTTTCTATAACATCTTCACCACCCACCATAACCCATAATACGATTGCCAAAACGAGTGAAATTAATTTTAGTAAAAGATCATTACTCAAAATCTTACTAAGACTAGAAACTTCAAGCAATTTTTCAAATTGTATTTTCATCATTTACCAATCCAATCCAGCCAAGAAGATCTATGTTTTTTCTTTTCGAAAAAAATAGCCTTAAGATTTGTTTTAAGACTAATTTCATCATTAATGGTGGTAAGAGCACCGTGCTGAACAATTGAAATCTCTTGGGTTTCCTCTGAAACCACAATCACAACAGCGTCAGTTTCTTCTGATATACCTATTGCGGCTCTATGCCTAGTACCAAATCTTTTATTTATATATGGATTTTGTGTCAGTGGTAAAATTGAGCCAGCACTTTCCACCTTGCCCTTAACAATGAGCACCCCTCCATCATGAAGTGGGGAGACAGGCAAAAATATTGAGATGAGCAGTTCTCGACTTAATTTAGCATCCAAAGTCGTCCCAGAGTCAACAAACTCACCAAGACCATTTTCTCTTTCCATTACTATAAGAGCACCAATACGTCTTTTAGATAAGTAAAAAACGGCACGAATAATCTCATCTATATCCTTTTCCATTACGTTTTCTTGTTTCTGAAATGGAGACTGCCCCACTTGTGTGAGGGCACGACGAATATCTTGCTGAAAAACAATTATGATTACAAAGAAAATTGAGCTAAGGGAATTTTGCATTATCCAAGTAAGAACAGACAAGTCGAGCAAGGTTGCCATAGAGTAAACTAAAAACAAAACTCCAAGCCCCACAATCATCTGCACCGACCTGCTACCACGGATAATAGCAAATATTTGGTATATAACAAAGCTTACGACAAGAATATCTACACCATCTTGCCAGCGAATATAGCTGAAAAAATCTATCATAGCTTGAACTTATCTTTCATTAAGCAAACCTCAAAGCAGTTGACCTTTAAGATTAACCTTGGTTATTGAATATGCTATTAAAATGATTTGAAGTAACGAGTCGAGAGTAAAATACTAAAAGGTGCTGAAAAGAGCTTGTTACAACTGTTAATACTATAGCATATGTTAATTAGAAGTTGTTCTTTTTTAACTAATAATGCTATTTTTTATTTAACCTTTCATTTCTACTTGAAAAAGATAGTAATGCAGGGCATTTTCTATATAATTCAACGTAGGTTATTCTTGGTTTTTCGGGAGTACCTCTTAAAGCCCTTCTTAACACCAACCTAAATAAATTAATATGTCAGACGATTTTGGTTCAATTAATATTGAAGCACCAGACGAAGGTAGCAATATTCCTAAAAAACGTGGCTCACGAAGAAAAAGAGCCAAAGAACAAGTTGCACCATCAGAAACGCCACTCACAGTTGAGCCTGCTCAAGCAACCAAGGCTGAAGAAAACCCTATCCCTACGCCTGTTCCTCCTAAACAATCTAAAAAAGATAAACCGAAGAAACGAAAAAGAAGCAAAACATTGCCTATTTTCTTTTTTGCTATCCTGCCACTTCTGCTAATTGCGTCATATTTTGCAATCGGTTTTATCGCAATACCTCTATACTTAAACCAGCAGATACAAAATATCGCCAATAACGATATAAGCCTCAGTAAACCAAAAATTTCCTTTAACCCAATTTCGTTTGAGCTACATATAAAAAACCTGCAAATCAATTCACATCAAACAAACAATGAAAGAGATTTAATTGATTTACCTAGCCTTAAATTCCATATATCTCCCAGAGCAATTTTAAATGGCCAAATAATAAGTACCAAAACAGAAATTAATAATCCCACGGTTTCAATCTATAAAAGAAACGATGGTAGTATTAACCTTAGTGAAAAATTCTCAAACTTTAAATTGTCAAAAATACTAGACGAAATAACTTTTTATTTCGCCTTAGAAAAAATCTCCATAAATGATGGTCATTTTATCTATGAAGACATTCCCGGTGCAACCAGTCATTTAGCTGAAAAAGTATTCCTATCAACCCCTGTTCTTAGCAATATCCCAGGCAAAGACACAGATTCCGGCAACACTTCATTTTCAGCGATCATAAACGGCAGTCCCATTAGTTTTACTCCTGATAGTGAATCTAATGATAAAATCAGTCTCAACCTTGAAAATATTGGATTAGCAAAATATTTCCAATACCTACCAAATATTTTGCCTTTTAATATCATAAATGGCACAGGCAATGGGAACATTGTGATATCCCTTACCAGTAAAGGTGATGGCCCAAGCCTCAATCTAAAGCTAGAGGCAGATAGCATCCTCATGAATCATCAAGATAACGACACTAGCTTAGAGATATCTAAGGCTATCTTTGATGCGACAATCCTGCCATTTTCAAAACAAGTCATCGTAAACAAAATAGTACTTCAAAATCCTTTTTTGAAAACAACCTCCAAGATAAATGAAATGGCGGATGTTTTTGCCTCTGCCTCGCAGAAAGCGCAGCTCACAGTAAATGAGTTGAGGATTAAAAATGGAACAATCACCAACGTAAGTGGAAAAACCAAGAAACTAGAAAGTATAGAAGCAAAAATTTCTCAATATACCAATATTGGAAAAGGTTCTGGGAGTTTCGATATTACTGCTAAAAATGGTATCAGCATGGTTTCTTGGCAGGGACAAATGCAAGAAAATGTTTTTTCAGGTCCTCTTAAAATTTCAAACCTACCAATAACTGATTTCGCGAAATGGACAAATATTGATTTTAACAAACAAGATTCTGGTGACTTGAACTTATCTGCAACCTTAAGCCATATAAAAAATGGCGCTAAATACAACAACACAATAAGCAAAGCTAAAGTTCTTATTAAAAATGCCAAACTTTATCATGCTGGAAAACAGTGGCTTGCTGCCAAAGAAATTTCAATTTCTGGTGCTAGCTTTAAGGACGAAAAAAACAATCTTGGCTCGGTAAAAATAAAATCGGGAAATGCAAATTTTAGCCAATATTCTCCTCCAAAATTTTTATCTGATTTTGGCAATGAAAAAAATACTATCCTTAAAAGCTTAGACTTTGATGGTGTAGCGACAATTAGAGATAAGAAAGGCATATTCTTTAGTGCTAGTGCTCTTAGTATCCAAGCAAAAGACCTAGATTTAGCCCAACTGAGCACGGATAACATCAGTATAAAAGCTAAGATCAAAAGTGGTGGAACATTAAGCAGCAAAGGAAGATGCAAAATCAAACCTTTTTCTGCTTTGTTAAACAGTAAATTTACCTTGGTCCCAGCCGCAAGTATTGCCAAAGCTGTTAATGGTACCAACTTTTTCAGCAACCTTACAGGGAAGATTTCTGGTTCAGGTACCATAAACCTTCCAGCCTTTTCCTATAAGGGGTCGTTGAGTATTGGCCCAAACAAACTTCCTAAAAACCTAGGCCCATTGAAAAGTTGGAAAAGTGCCTACTTTCATAATTACAGCTACCAGAGCAAAAGCAAACAGTTCACTGTCTCTTCGATAACCTTAAAGCAACCTATTTTTACGTGGCAAAGAGGAAACGTCACAAACAGCCCCAACACTAGTCCAGGAAAAATGTTGCGAAAGATGATCGGTGCAAACAAGAAAGGTCAATCTCTCAGAATAAACAGAGTTAAGATTAAGCAAGGCATCATAAACATTGAAGACAAAAGACTAAAGCCACAGTGGAATGGTAAAATCAGTAATGTTAATGGTAGTGTTGAAGCTATTAATTCTAAGTCATCCAACAAACCTACTGTTTTCAATCTTACTGGTAAATTTGTGGATGCAAAAATTAAAGCTCAAGGTAGCATGAAAGTTTTTTCTTCTAGCCCTCGCCATAACTTATCTCTTATTATAAATGATTTGCCTGTCACAGCATTCTCCTCCCAACTACCTCAGCTTAAAAAAATGGGTGCCATTCCTAAATTTGTTGATCTAGATCTCATCCAAGAGCAAGATAACTCTGGTATTAAAACAGCAGTAAATCTAAAGATTAAAGGTATAAAGCCTAAGTGGGAAAGTACCGCAGTGGCTCTAGCTATATTGCAAGGAAAAGGAAAATACCCAACGCTAACTATCGCCAACCAAAGCAGTACTGGCAAAAATGTGCCTCTAGTGAAAATCATTAACAATTATGCCCAACAGTTACAGATGAAAACAGATATCTCACCATTCTTGCTCGCTGATCAGAAATTTTTTGATTTGAAAGGGAAAGAAAAAGTGGAATTTCTATTTGGTCAAACCGTACTTGCCGGAGCATCAACAGAGATCTTAATACGCCTAAGAGAGTTCCTCACAAACTATCCAAAACTTGATGTCCAGGTGCAAGGATTTGCCTCAAAAAAAGTAGACCGCATAGCAATGCAAGAACAGTTATACGAATTTGAAGAACAGAGAGTCGCAGTGATTAATAACAAACGACTAGCTCAGTGGAAAAAAGAACAACTTGAAAGTCAAAACGACATTCCAGACGAAGAAGGCTTTAAAGAAGAAAATATTTTTATCCCACTGCAACCTGAGCCTAGCTATGTAACCGATGAAATGTTAATTGAACTTGCAAATCAAAGAGCGAAAACGGTAGCAACCATTTTAAGTGGACAACTGGCTCTTGCAAGTGATCGTATTAGAATTGCAAAAACGACTTCTCTTGTTGGGGATAGCAGTAACTCCGCCACAGTCAAATTAGCTTCTAAAAACTTTACTGGAGGAAACTAAATGACTGAAACAGGCATTTTATACCTAGTTCCAACACCCATTGGCAATCTTGAAGATATAACACTACGTGCCCTTCGTATTCTTGGTGAAGTAGATTTGATCGCAGCTGAAGACACTAGGCATAGCAAAAAATTAATGAACCACTTTGAAATCACAACTCCTCTCATAAGTTACTACCGTGAAAAAGAAATGCAGCGAAGTGAAGAGTTAATTGCCAAACTTCAGGAAGGGATGAACATTGCTATTATCACCGATGCAGGAACTCCTGCAATCTCTGACCCTGGAGCCGTAGTGGTGAAAAAAGCACATGCAGCTGGAATCAAAGTAGTGCCGCTTCCAGGCCCCTCCGCAGTCACCACTGCCTTGTCTGCATCAGGAATTACCGATTCAGGTTTTTTATTTCTTGGCTTTGCTCCTTCAAAGAAAAGTCAGAGAAAAAAGTTTCTAAGCTCCATAAAAGACTCAGATTATGCCGTCGTTCTCTACGAATCTCCTCACCGCATTGAAAGCCTTTTAGATGATTGCCTCGAAATACTTGGCGACCGAATGGTTTTTTGGGCCAGAGAACTAACCAAAGCCTTTGAAGATTTGCAGCGGGAAAAACTTTCGGTTCTTTGCAACAAAACAAAAAAAACTAAAGGCGAATTTGTAGTTATTATTGAGCCTGAAGAAAAGGAAGAAATTAGCGCTGAAAGCGTGGAAGAAATGCTCATTTGGTACCGAGATAATTCCGGTTTATCACTAAAAGATGCCACCAAAAAACTTTCCTCTGATCTTGGTTTATCGCGTTCTCAGCTATACAGCCAAGCCCTGGAACTATGGAAAGATAAATAGCTTATGAAAAAAAAAATATCTACCTGCATAATTCCACCAGGACAATTTATTTTTGCAATTCATAAACCTCAGTATAAAGTGCAAAACCAGCGGCCATCCAATACCCATTCTTGCCTAGGAGTGATGGATGGCCAGCCCGTTTACAATTCTATCAATTTTCCCGAAAATGATATTGAGGTTGAAGTAGCTGATTGGGTTTATGAAATTGCAAACCCTTTCCCTTTCAAAGGTGTCACCTATATCAACAAAAAATGGGCTGATGATTCCGCAAATGATGCCAGTAGATTTGTTCTTCCCAAGCCAGCACCCCTTTCTATACATGAATCATACGAAGGCGAGATAAATGCAAATGATATAATTGCTAAACTTCCTTCCGCCCTCTGTCTTGCTCTAGCGACGACATCAACAGATTCTAGAGATTTGATTGCACTCGCTAAGAAAAGTTGTGTGTTTTCTTGCGATGAATCAGGAAAAATAAGCGGCCTGGAATATAAAAATATTGGTGGCAAGGCAAGAGCTATTATTCATGATTTTCTTCTATTTGAAGCGGTGGCAAATAACCCTCACACACCGGATATTTATAAAGTCGCCATGGTTATCCGACCAGGTGCCCAAGGTGGAAGCGAAATTATGGCGGAATGGCAATCCGATAATAGCCATGCATATGAATATTTAAGGACTAATTCCTATATCCCTGGTGGGCATTATGCTGCCAATATGGCTGAAGACCAAATCAGATATTCTATCTCAGAATTACAAGAAAAAGATATAGTTGGATTACGTCACCTATATTACCAGAGAAGCTATATTAGACTCGCTACTGAGTTAGGAATTAATACGGAAAAGAAGAAATTATTTAATGAAGATGAGTTAGAAAATTTACGCCAAGAAATTATATTGAAAATTGAGAGTATTAATAACGATAAATTAAAGTCAATTGATTCCCAAGCAAGTCTATGGGGATGGAATTTTGGTTTTGATTATGCGCCTTCAAGCTACCGTCTGCATGCATCTCATCAACAAGTTCATCAGCAATATGCGATGATACCAGGTGAATTACCCGCCCATCTTAGTCATGAAGAGCAAGCGGAAAGAGTCATTACACCATTTTGTTGCGGAGATTTATTAATTCCCATAATAGAAGAATACAAAACAGACTATAACCGCAATTATTTTAGTGATTACATCACTGCCATAAAGAACAACAAGCGTTTTGACGACAGAACGGATCTAGAGAGTAGCTTAATTATCCATGAGGATGAAAACATTATCTTATTTGTCCCTAAGGCTCAAACCTCCCAGTGGGAATTGCAAATAATAACAAAACCACAACCTGATGGAACCTTTATTGGTAATATTCTAGAAGCCAAGCAAAACACCCGAGACAGCATTGATAAAGCTATACTCACTGCACAAAAAGCACTCTCTCAAATGGGTGCGAAGCTAGTAACATCTATTGAATATAACAAACGTTTCACAAGGGAAGAAAGCACACAACCGTTAATCTATGCCCTACTCCCAAGACTTCCAGAATCACCTGGTGCTTTTAGTGAGGCACAAATGCGTTTCATTAATGGTCACTACCCAGAAGATTTTGCCACTGCCTGCCGAGCAGCTCTAAAAAAGCAGTGCTAACCATGATTATATTTTAAAATTTATCGATTAGACTCTGCATCTTTGTCATGAACGAGATGGTAACAGGTAATCCATCAATTTTTTCGTCCTCTGGGATATCTCCAAGCGGTATGAGATGAACAAGAAGCATCCTTTGGCGTCCTAACATCGGCGTTGTTAGATACTCTGGTAGACGCCCAGTTGTAGCCACATCAGATTTAATTCTGGCTTTAATTATTATGCCCGAAGGAAACTTAACATCAGCCAACTGCCCATCATTCACTAAATCAATATGACTTGGCTTCACATAAGCGATGATTGTTTGCAACTCAGGTTGAGACAAACGAACAATTATATCACCCCTAAATAAAACATCCCCTACCTTCACACTAGCCTCTGTGACAATTCCATCACTTTTAGCTTTTATTACCAACTCTTTTTTTGCTTTTTTCAGCCTTTCTAATTTATCATTTAAAGCAATATAGTCTGGTTTTATACTCAAATCTTTTTGATTATTAGTTATCTCGTATTTTAGAGTATCCACATTCAACTGCAGGCCATAAAGAGCTGACTTAGCACTATTTAACTGAACAAGAGCTGTTTTCTTTTCGTTGATTGTAGCAGCTTGGTTTTCAAACAAATATTTTATATTCTTATAGTTTTCAATATTATAATTCACAAAACTTTGAGCCAGTGCCATTTGCTTTTTATAATATTTAATTTTTACTTCCTGAGCTGTACCCATTTCCTTTGTCAAATTGTCAAAATCTTTTTGTGACTTTGATATCATTTCTTCTAGGGCAGGATCGCTCAATATAGCCAAAGTGTCATTTATCTTAATTTTCTGCCCAACGTTAACATTGAGTTCTGCTACTATACTATCAACAGGACTTTGATATGCTTGACTGCCAATAATGACAAATCCTGAGGCAGGAGAAAGTAAAAGACTAAAAAGCAGTTTCCCAGCAAAGTAAATAAATGGACTCAATATTATAAGTAAGGTTAGACGCCATTTAAGTTTATTGAGAAGTCTTTTACCAGGAGCATAATTAACTTTCATTTGCCTATCTACTTCCGGATCTCGACGTTTACGATTAAAATTAATATTCATTATTCCATAGATCTTATTGGACTCTAGATTCTTTGACTAATTGCTTATAAGAGGCCCAATCCTGAATGTAGATATCTCCCAACCACCCCTTTGTACGGGAGTTATCTTGGAGACTGCTTATTGCTTTTTCAAAACCATCGATACCAATATGTGCGTAACTATTTTTTGGCCCCAAAGAAGTTTCCGCGCTTTGTGCTAAAGCTATTTTTAGTTTTTTATATTTTTTTGATAAAATAGATATTCTTTTTTCAACTTCTTCTTCATTAGTGCGATAATCCATTATTACAACACGGTGAAGATTTAAATTTTCAAGTCCACAACCAAAACAAACACCAGTGATATCAGTAGAAAAGAGACGCGGATGAAAACTTGCCTCAATAGGATGATCACTTATTGTCGTTGCAAGCTGTAAGGTATGTAAGAGCTGAGAACTTAGATAGGTTAGGCCATATTTATCTGTATCTAGCTGACTTGGTTCCATATCAAGATGGACTGAATTAAAGTTAAATTTGTTTACCGAAGCTAAAATCTCCATTAACTTTGATCTATGTTGTGGAAGTATCCAACTTGCCTCTCCTAAAAGTAGGCATATTTCAATATTATTTTTTTGCCAAAATGCAATCGCATTGATAATATTTTCCTTACCTTTTGCATTTGTTAAGTTTTTCAATTCTTTCCCATTAAGAGATAAAAGAATTTTTCCTATTTGCTTTTCCCTGATTTCTTTTAGGGATAGATTGCCCTGTAAGAAATCATCGCCGTTCCATAAATAGATCGCTTTTATTGGCTTATACCTAAAAGGAATATTAGATATTTCTTCTGTAAATGTTATTTTCCTATTTTTATTAAAAGCTCTATCGGTAATTTCTTTTCTGAAAATAATTTTAATATTATCCTGTTTATCAGTAAACGGTTTGATAATGGAAGTAGTCAAAGTACTCATGCTATCTCGTTCACCTTGAGTTGGAAAAAAACGAAGGACAGCAGTTTTCGCAAGCATTTCCTCAATTTCAGCGTCAATAATTATATTTGCCGAGCGATAATATTTATAGCGCGCCTGTTGATACTGAGCCAAGACATCTCCATCTAGCTTATCAAGCCTCAATAATTTTTCCCTTAAATAAGCTGTCGAAGATTGAAGCTGAGAGATACTTTCTGATCGTCTTGCACTTATTGAATCAAGCTTCCTGATGCGTTCTCTTATTTCAAACGTAATCCCTTCTATCTTTACATCTAGCTCTTTCTGATACCGTTTTAACCTTTTGCTTGTGAGAAGGTCACTACTAGAGTCGGCAGCAAAAGGATCAATGGGCATTACCACATCAAAAGTTAGCAAACCGCCATAACCAGCATCAGTGTTTACATCATCTGAAGTACTCGCAAATCCTTGGATTGTTACACTGCCCTTAATATCACTACTGGAATATGGTGCTTTTTTTAGCTGCAAGTCCACCATGTTTTGAAATAGCATTACTTCTGGATTTTGGTTTACCGAAGCAATTGCTTTTTCTAGATTGCCTGAAATATTTGGTAAGGAAGGAGGAGATGTTAACCTTCTATTAATTTTTTCGCCTGTTAGTAAAAAAATAATTCTTCTAGTTTGTTCAATCGAGCTTTGACTAGTTCGTCGTTCTCTAACCACTCTGTTTTGAATTGTTATAAAATCATAGTAATCTGATGGTAATAATAAGCCTCGATCTTTTCTTTTCTGAAGGTTTTTAATATTTTGAACATTTTGTTTTAAAAACGCATCGGCGAGAATAAACCGTTGCTCAGCACCCCATAACAAAATATAACTGGTTCGTAATTTCTCAAGAGCTTCACGGCGGCTGATCTCAATATTTAAGTACCTGTTATCAGCTCCAGCTTGCATATCAAGGAGCTTACTCTGCTCGTCCATATATTTCCCAAAGAGTGGGTAGCTTAATCCAGCAGATAACCTAGTAGGATAATATTCTGATCTATCGCCACTAGTTAACTCTTCATTGGTGTATCCACCGCCAGCAGAACCAACAATTTTCCACCCAGACACATCTTGCTGATGCGCTAACTCTGCTTGAAGTTCTTCAAGAATTGCTATCTCTGATTGCACAGAATTTGAGGTAAATATCTTTGTCTCAAGATAGGCTAGGTCGTCATTGTAAATTAAAGATTCTTGTGCAAAAGTAGTGTTTAATGTGACGCAACTCAAGAACAGCACAACAAAACAGAACAAAGCTATATTGTTTTTTATAGACAAAACATCATTATGATTTTTTCCAAAAGAACGCATATTAATATTTAGTCTTTTTTAAAGTCCACCAAGGAGCCATAGACGAATCTAAATGGGCATTTTCTACTATTTCTTTTAATGCTGCCACAGCAGACCACACTCTTATTATAAAAGAAAATACCGGAAATAAAGGAAGTACTAAGAGTAATTGTAAATCTTTCCATTTTCTTTCAGATAAAAATATCAAAAACAGTAAGTACATTACTAAACTAATAAAAAAATATACGATATAAATAAATATCATCAATGCGGTAAACGTTTCTAGAGGAAATGTTATCTGAATATATATTGTATACAAAACAATCATAAATGGCATGACAAGTTGAAAAAATAAACCTGTCCATATTATCATAATTGAGTTACGCCACCCTAATAACCTCGCACTCATACGAAACTTGTGTTTTTTTAAGTATAAATAAAGCAAATCACCATCCCATCTTAACCTCTGTTCAAAGAATTGGCGCCAGGTGGCAGGTGCATCAGTGTGGCCAATTGCCTTAGGAGCAAAAACTATCCTTAAATTTGGATGGCGAGCGAAATATCCTTTTATTCTAATTGTTAGGTCTAGATCTTCCGCTGTTCCCGCATCCCATCCGCCCAATTTCAAAAGAAATTTACGTCTGTGAATACCAAAAGCGCCAGAAATATTATTAACTATATTAAATTCACTAAGAGCAGTCTTACCAAGATAAATTGCTATTAAGTACTCTAGCCCTTGTAATTTGGTGACTAGAGATGCAGCAATATTTCTAACTCTCAAATTACCCGCAACCGCCACAACATCTTCATCTAAAAATGGTCTAGTTGCCTCAAAAACCATATTATTATCAAACGACGTATCACCATCCAGCGCCATCACAATATCGCCTTTGGACAATGCCAAACCAAGGTTCATAGAAGAAACCCTGCCCCCCCTTTGCCATTTAGGGATAATTTTCAATTTTCTATTTGGAAATCTCTTCACATAACTCTCCATAGATTTGGCAGCTCTATAGGTAGTCATGTTTTGCTTTGCTCCATCCATGATGGCCAAAATTTCAATTGGCCCATCATATAACTGCTCACATAAGCTACGAATAGTGAGCTTCACGGCATCTTCTTCGGCATAACATAAAGCAATACATGATACAGATGGCAGATAACCATTTGTATTTATTTTAGGACTAAACCTTAACCTAGTGATATAAAAGAATAATCCAACTATTATTAATAAGTAGAAAGGAAATTCTAAAAATAGTGCGAAGGGTGCAAATTTTAATAAAAAGTCGTCAAGTTGGGATAACGGAGTTGTGAATAAACCATAAAGAATGGTTAAGACGTCAATAATAAAAACCTCTATATTTCCCAATATATTGTACATTTAAATACTATTTATTTCCTTTTTTATACTTTCAATGATAGTTGCGGATTCAAAAGATCCTGAATAATCTGTAGGAATTGTCTTCCCCACGACTCTAATATTTAATTTTTTCAACCTATCTTTTTGTTTAGTTTCTATGTCGTAATTTAGAATACGCCCTGCTACGACATTTTTCCCTGCGACATCAGTTTGAGGTAGCAAAAGCCATATATCATTGTTTTCGAACCTGCATGTAAAATCTGTAGTTCTTAGTTCACTCTTTACTCGTTTTATATATTCTTCAACTAGCTCCAGTAAATTTACTATTCCTATTTCATCTTCAATTTTTTTTAGGTTTGTAGTTCTAATGGCCATAATAGTAAAAACGTGCTCACTATATCGATGGGCCATACCACATAACCACTCAAGCATATGCATAAAATATGGCTGACTAATATTTTGCAAGTCGTCTAATAATGCAGTTGCCTCAGTTATTTTACCAGATTTAACAGCATTGATGGCATTCTCAGATAAGCTATAATTATGATAATTTCTTATTTCAAGATCCTCTGGCTCTGTAACTGTTTCGCATCTTGAGCAAACTGCAACAATTAATGGATCAGAAAAGGTAGCCTTACAATCTCTGCAAGTGAAGTTTTCTAGCGGCCTATCATAATCAGTACCGATGTGCCTGAGTTTCTCAGAACAATTCGGACATTCTAAATTATTGATATTTTTTTTAAAATCTTTCTCTGGTCTAACAGTGCCGCAGGAAAAACAGTGTAAAAAACTCTCCTGCTCAATTTGTATTGATCTACAGTTAGGACAAACATCGATATAATTAGGACTAGGCAACTGACATTTTGGACATATTCTGAGCCGGTCAATTAACTCACCTTCTTCTAAAAATCCACGGTTGTTATGGGTATTTATCCAATTGCTAGCTAGTTTCTGTCCACCCAATAATGCCTTGATTACTGGATAACTGTAAATATCGTCAGACTTCCATATTTTTATTGGCTTTATATCCAGTGATCTAGTGTAATAAAAAGTTAAAACCTTGAATATAGGGCTACGAAGAAGATCAGTGAGATCATATTTTAGGCTAGATAATATTTTATTTATTGGTGAGGCAATATCCTTTGCCTGCTGAGTATTTTTAACAATAGCATCAGCCATAGAATCAAATTTAAGATTAAAAGATTTAGCAAGAAATATTGGTTTTAAGGAAGAAGAGATATTATATCGAATAAACACCAGTAATCGCTTAACAAAATCTTTATTTACTGAATCGATGATCAAAATGCGATGTTTGTCAATTTCAGAGACAAAGTCATCATCAAATTTTTCTGGTTCAGCTAAGATATTTTGACCACTCCATTTTTTCGTATTATTCGTTATAACTAATATGCTTACTATTCCACCATTATAACTTGTGTACATAATACCCCTTTGTTCAGCATTTCACGATTAGATCATTAACCATATAACCAGTTTGTTTTTCCTGTGAAATCATTTATTAAAATTACCCAAATACTTTTTTAGACATACGAGAAAACCAACCAGAACTAGTCTTTTCATTACCATTAGTTACTGCGGTTTCTTTAGCATCGAAATGATCTTTCACACTTTTAACATATGCTGCATCATCTCTTTGAATATGATTAATTAACCATCTCTTCAAAAAGGCATAAAATTCGTTCAACACATCCTCACTATCTTTGAGCTTTGCTTCAAACTCTAGTACTTTACCAATCAGAGCCTTATGAACATGTTGGTGAGGCACTGCAAATTTATACTGAGCCTCACTCATCAGAGCTTCTTCAAAAGCAAAGTGAGAAACTGTGTAATCTTTTAATCCATCTAGAACTTGTAAAGCAATTTCTGTTTTATTAAAGTTTATTGCCTCACCAAGTTCATTCAAATATTCTAAAAGTTGAACATGTTGGTTATCAATCTCTAAAATATCGGTGTTATATTTAGTGTGCCACTGAAGTTTTTCAAGCATAAGTAATCCTATCATTATTGGTTAAAGCATATAGTTGTATGTGTAGATACAGAATAATTCTGTCATGTAACATTTTCAAGCGAAGAAAGAATGTATTATTATCCAAATCACATCTCTTTTATTCACCTTCATAAATAAGCATCACCAACTGCTGTTTTACTTCTTAAAAAGCATTTATCATTTCAAGAAGATGGGTACAATAATAACTTTAAAAAGTGGCAAGGCTTTCACTTTATAAGTAAATTATCTTAAGGTTATGTTCACAAAAACCATCAAATTTTGTTGATTCTAATGTGTTCATGGTACACTCCTGTTACACCACGAGTTTTAGTTGTTACTGCTGCGTGTAGCAGCTTCTGACTTACTGAAGCTCGCCAGTTAACTAAAAGTTATAGGAAAAAAAAGGAGAAAAAGATGAAATTAAACGTAAAGGCATTTGCTTTGACTTGCGGTTTGGTTTGGGGAATGGCATTGTTTTTTCTTACATGGTGGATAATTATGTTTGATGGTGCAACGGGAGAAATCACATTAATCGGACGAATTTATCGTGGATATAACATAAGTCCTGTTGGTAGTGTTATCGGTTTAATTTGGGCATCATTAGATGGATTGATCGGCGGAGCAATATTTGCGTGGATGTATAATTTTATTTCTGCCCGTTGCAACAAAACAAAAATTGTAAAAGATGAAAAGTTAGAATAATGAATATCTCAAACCATATTGGTTCAAAACATAGTTCATTTCATTCTCTCAAAAAAACAAAGGAAAATAAAATGGATGGCAGGAATCGTTCAGATATTAAAGCAGGGTTAGATGTTAAAATTGTTCTTAAAAAAGACCAAAGATCTGGTCATCTCACTAAAGGGGTTGTCAAAGATATATTGACCAATTCCACTTTTCATCCACATGGTATCAAAGTTCGGCTGGAAAGTGGAGAAGTAGGAAGAGTAAAATAAAACACTCACAAATCATTCGACCTGACGATCTACAAAAAGCACAGGCCAATTCAATCATCATGTTTCCAGAAAAATAACTTAAAAACAGAAACAGTGGTAAGGCCGGAACCACAAAAAATGAGGTTTTGATTAAGGTCCTTTTTTAGGTGATATAAACGACATGTCTGCCGGAATGACTGGTTCATTTGTTGTCCCATAAGTGATGATTTTGTAAGCAATAGGCATGTGGCCGTCCCACCACATGCCTCTCTTTTTTAAAGAAGCACAAACTATCTTGACACATAGGGCTATTAGTAAGAAAATATCTCTAATATGGTAATAAAAAGTCAGACAATTCTACCTATATTTTAAATTTCCCCTTGCCGTAATATCTTTGGTTACGTATACCATAATTAGAAAAGCAAATGACATACGCATCACCAAACCTCCAAGGTGTATACAATGAAAACAAGAAAAATTACCATCCTGGACGGTGGTATGGGAAGGGAACTTGAAAAACGAGGTGCGCCGTTCAAACAACCTGAGTGGTCCGCATTGGCAATGATGGCCGCACCCGAAACCGTTAAGAATGTCCATAAAACATTTATTGCAAGTGGCGCCTCAGTGGTAACGACCAATAGTTATGCATTGGTTCCCTTTCATATAGGCGTAAAGAGATTTAATGATCAGGGAATGGCTTTGGCAACATCCGCTGGTAAGATGGCGCGTACAGCTGTCAATGAAACCCAAAGATGCGTTCATGTTGCCGGCTCAATCCCCCCATTATTCGGTTCCTATCGTGCCGATTTGTATCAAGCAGAACAAGTTACCGAAATTGCATCTCCATTGATTGAAGGACTCTGCCCACATGTAGACTTATGGCTCTGTGAAACACAAAGTTTAATTGATGAACCACTTCGTATTAAGTCATTGATTGATCGCATAGACAATCATAAAAAACCTTTCTGGGTTGCCTTCACCCTGGAAGATTCACAGTTAAACAGTGAACCGTTGTTACGCTCAGGCGAATCAGTTATAGACGCTGTCAAAGCGATGGTCGATGCCAAGGTAGATGCTATTTTATTTAATTGCTGTCAACCTGAAGTTATCAGCCAAGCCATACAAACCACCCAGCGCCAGTTGACATCCCTAGGTGCCCAAAGTATTGAAATCGGCGCTTACGCCAACGCTTTTCCGCCACAACCCAAGGATGCAACAGCAAACGAGTGGCTGAATGAATCCCGTGATGATTTAACCCCAGCATCATATTTGGGCTGGGCTAAACAATGGATTCAAGATGGAGCGACTTTGATCGGCGGCTGTTGTGGGATTGGCCCCGAGCACATCGCAGTGCTATCTGAAGAACTGACCTGAGGTATTTAAATTTGACCCCACAAACAATCTCTCGGAATTCAGGGTCTAGTTGCTCAGGCACCTTACTTAATTCTAACCATAACAAATGAACGGGGTAAACCGTTGTTTTTCAAATTAAAACTGAACTAAAAAGAGATATGGAAAGACAAAAACCAATAGGAATATTTGATTCTGGAGTAGGAGGTCTTTCGATTGGTCGTGCTATTCGGCGAACCCTCCCAAAAGAAGATTTGGTGTACTTCGCTGATTTGGAATTTTCACCTTATGGAATTAAATCGAAAAACATAATTAAAGAGCGATCCGAATACATCGTTAATTTTCTAATTAACCAAGGCTGTAAGGCTATTGTCGTTGCGTGTAACACTGCTACCGTTAACTCAATCAGCAATTTACGCTCAAAATTTTCAATTCCAATTGTTGGAGTCGAACCTGGCATTAAACCCGCTGCACTGCTAAGCAAAACAGGTGTCATTGGAGTTCTTGCAACTGAACAAACACTAAAAAGTGATTCTTTTCAGCTACTTAAGGAAAGATATTCCAATAATATTAGAATAGAAACCATGGCATGCCCTAAATTCGTTTCTTTAGTAGAGAATTTTACCCACAATACTGTGCAGGCAGTTGATGTGGCTGAGAAATATATTCAACCTCTTTTATCAGAAGGCTGTGACCAAATAATCCTCGGTTGTACCCATTTTTCATTTCTGAGGTCAACCATAGACAAGGTGGTAAGAAGTAAGGCAAATATTATTGATACGGCGACTCCCGTAGCAACAGAATTAAACAGGAGACTATATCAACTCAATCAACTGAACCAAAAAAATACTACTGGTAATGGTGAATTCTGGACAAGCGGAGATTCCAAAAAAGCTATCGAAGCCATGAGCAAATTATGGGGGGAAGATATAATTGTATTAGAAGCTACGTCTTAACACCACCCGCAAGATAGCAACCAGCTTACCTACAATACAAACAACAAAAACCATTGTTAATCATCAGTAACTAATAAAAGCCATATTTCCTTTTACTTTAAAATTAGTAGACAAGATTAGATCAGCAAAAACACCTTTTAAGATAATCACATTACTGGAAACCTTATCATATCGCTGAAATACTTTTCATTATTGTCCTGCCCAAACACAAGAAAACATATGGATTAATTTTTTAGAGCCATTTTTTTAATTGAAAAATAAATGGATGATTTTTTCTGTACAGTACACTTTCCTTTCACGATATAATTTCCCCGTGCCCACCGATGAGGCATTATGCCTTACTGGGGCAATTTACCTCAATTACTAGTAAAGGGATGAGATGTCTTCTTTGAATAACTCAACAAACCTTCCTTTTCCTACAGTCCACAAGGGGATATAGATGTTTTACTTGCCCCCCTTATATCCACTTTGCTATATCTCTTTCTACCAGGAATATAACTATTGAGGCATTATGCCTCTTTTTCTTTCCCCAATTGAGCCTCAATACAAGTTATTCCTCTACCATCTATCTTTAACTCCTAATATCTCAGACAAAGCTGACCAATATCAACAGGTTACGCTAACAACTTCCACATGGCATTAATATTGCTATGATCTGTTTATCCGAGTTGTTCCACTTATTCATCGTATTTAGAGAAGGTTAAATGTGAAGATATTCATTGGCATTACACAAACCCCCGAAGAAATCAGAGCACATTTTTCTCCACAGAGTGGTGAGGCTGCATCTTTAACTGAGTTGGGCCCTTTCGTTTCAAAGGAAGAAGCTCTTAACTGGATGATGTATCTCAAAAGTAAAATTAGAGATATTGAAGAGGTGATAATGGAAGGACAACCACTGAAAGACGGGGTCTGGCATGGTTTTACCTTTGAGAAGGAAGCGACAAATTAGAATATGATTTTAACCAACACTAAAAAGTAACAAATTCTATCTATAACAATGGTCTTCTTGTCTCATGACGATGCAAGTTAGCCAAACAAGGGAGCGTAATATGACTATTTTTGTCGGCATCACTCAAGATCCACAAGAAACTATACAAGCACTCGATAAAAATGTACCAACAAAATTGGCGAGCTCAGAAGTAGGTCCTTTCCCTTCTTCTGCTGATGCAGAGAAATGGATGGAATACATGACAACTCATATGGATAATTTTGAGACGATCGCCTCTCCCGTGACCGCTTCACTTGATAAACTTTGGTACGGTTTAACTGTAGAATATCCAATCTCTTAATGAGATTTAGGTAGTTCGTAATAATAAAACGAAAAGCCGTTCGTTAAACTCTCAATTTGGTGCCATTATGACCCCAAATATACCATTAGTAATGCGTGATATAGCTCCGTTTAAAGTGCGTGGTCTTGCAATACCATACGCGGAATTTGTGCCTAAATTGTATAATCTATGTATCTCTCTTGGCTTTCGCGACAAGTTTATTATGCCCTCTCGGGCATTTTGCTCAGATGAAAACCAGGGGCTCCCTATCATCCTAATTACCAAACATTTTGGTACCTTTCCATTTGATCATGGTCGAGTCGGTGGCGTTATAGCCATTGATCGTCATGCACCGCACGCAAACCATGGTGAAGATTCCGTTATCATCCAGGCAAGTCATGTTGGTTATGACCCTGCAACTTCTGTTTTTGGGTATTGCAAACGTCCTAAGATGCATGGCGATTGTATTACTAGCAGTTGTGGGCGAATTGCCCATGTTATTAAACCTTTCCTTGATGGATATAACTTTGCTAAACAGCGTATTTTTTTGCACCGTACCGAGACTGGTGAACATCTTATTACAGTAAAAGATCTATTTATTGATTTTGACGCTAAACCCGTGGTTAACGGTTTAGTTCTCAAGCTTCACAAGATTGTCAAGGTTACATCGGACAATAAAATAATTCCCTTTGCAACCCACTCTACCTCTCACACCTATGAGGTTTCTGAGGAATTCAGAAAACGTATTGATTCAACAGGCTACACCTGGAAACCTGGTGTAGGAGAGTCTATTGCTGAACATTTGAAGGCAGATCTATTCTTTTTCCGTGAGGATATTCATGAATCTGATGATTCTGTTTTACTCGAAAAGAACCTCATTGATTTCATGCCAGTCATTGTGACCAATAAGAGCCCTGCTCTAAAAGCTGCAAAGATTAATGTTCAGATGGAATTTGCTCGTACAGTCGAATCACTCAGACGTGGTACTGAGTATCAGGGAAAAAACCTACTCTATGTGGCTGGTCTTAATATTGATATTGCCGCCTACGAAGATAACCCGGAAACTAGTTATTTTGTACCTTGGGCAGCCCACATTCAACTTAAAGATTCATGCCCCATAGAGGAATATATCCATCCTCTTGAGCAAGAGCATCTTTTTGCCAAACTAATGGAACAACCCATAGCTAACAAAGATCAAGTCAGTATAAAAGACGAGATTGACAAGATGCTGGACGCTCCACGATACGACATCTATACACCTAGATAATTTAACCAATTTTTATAATATATGAAATTAACACACACAAACATTTGGAGGAACTATGACCACAGCATGCTGACACAATGGGGCACGCACGCAACGCAACATTCGCCATAGTGATTAACTATTATTTTTAACGAGGAATGATGAACATTTTTCTACTTTCACTTACTGTTTTATTTGCCGGTGGAATCTTCTCTTTGCTTACCTATCAGCGGTTTAGCTTGATGAAGGCCGGTTATATAACTATTACTGCAGCAGGTAGCGCTATTGGGATATACTCAATAATCGCACCTTTACAAGATGCAGTGGTTGTGAGTTTTTCCCAACCATGGCTGCATCTATTTACACTCTCTTTTACCCTAGATTCACTTTCAGCTTTTTTCCTGATTCCTATCTTCGTAATTTGCCCTCTTGCAGTACTTTACAGTTATCATTATATGGATAAGGCAGAAGAAAAAGGAAGAATTGCTGTCAGCTTTTTCTTTTTCAATATCCTGCTTATCTCCATGGCTCTTGTGGCAACCGCTGATAATATTATCAGTTTTGCTCTGGTTTGGGAGTTGATGTCGATTTCCTCCTTTTTCCTTGTTATGCACGAGTACCAAAAAGAAGATACACGCAAAGCTGGCTATATCTATTTCATTTTCGCTCAAGCAGGTGCAATGTTTATCTTTGCAGCCTTTGCCTTAGCTTTTAGCCAAACTGGTAGCTATGACTTTACATCTTTTGCAACACTCCCAGCTAACATAAAAGTTATTGTCTTTTTCCTTGCCTTAGTGGGCTTTGGTTCAAAGGCAGGTATCTTTCCTTTGCATATGTGGTTACCCCATGCGCATCCTGCCGCTCCTAGTCATATCTCAGCAATTATGTCTGGCGTAATGATCAAAATGGGCATTTATGGCATCATACGTTTATATGCGGTACTTGATGTTCACGACGTGATCTTCGGTCAAGCAGTACTTGTATTTGGTATGATTTCTGGAATATTGGGTGTTGTATACGCACTTGGTAAAACCGATCTCAAAAAAATACTGGCTTACTCAAGTGTTGAAAACATAGGCATTATCCTCATTGGTTTGGGGATTGGCATGATAGGCATTGCTTCAGACAATACTGTAATGGCAAGCTTTGGTTTTGCGGGTTGCCTCTTGCATGTACTTAATCATTCCATTTTCAAAACCTTGATGTTTCTCGGTGCTGGTGCTGTGGTACAGAAGACCGGAACCAAGAAAATTGATCAACTAGGTGGACTAATAAAACGTATGCCAAATACTGGTAAAAGCTTTTTAACCGGAGCTGTTTCTATTTCTGGTTTACCTCCATTTAATGGTTTTGTTAGTGAGTTCCTAATTTATTTTGGCGCTTTCCATGGCCTTACCTTGCATGGATCTTCTTTTGTTTTCATCATGCTAGCGATTCTTGCTCTTGCTATTATCGGTGGCCTTGCCGCATCTTGCTTTACTCGACTTGTAGGTATTGTATTTCTTGGGGAACCACGAACAGCAAAAGCTGCTACTGCTTCGGAACCAGGTTTCACCATGACATTACCGATGATGATTCTGGCGGCAACATGTCTTGTTATTGGAATTTTCCCTGAACCTATTGTGCAACTTGTTTTTATGGGAATGAAAAGCATAACAACCTTAGTTCCTGTTGAGTTTAGTGAAATCTCAGTTGTTACTGGTAACCTAGCTCTTGCTGCACGTCTATTTCTTGGTGTGTTGCTTTTTAGTATGCTGATCCGCAAAATATTTTATCGTAGTAAGGTTATTGATCACGGTGGTACTTGGGGCTGTGGCTTCACTCAACCCACAGTGAAAATGCAATATACTGGTACTTCTTACGCAATGAGTATTGTCGATTTTTTCCGTCCCTTTGTTCAAATTAGAACAAAATATTCTGGCATAAACAGAATATTCCCAGGAGGAACTACCTACGAAACCCGTGTGGACGATATCGCTGAAACCACCTTGATCGATCGAATAATTACCCCGTTTCTCTATCTCGTGGGTAAACTTCGTTGGATACAACATGGTCATATTCAGTTGTATATTGGCTATATCATCGTGACAATTATCTTGCTTCTGTTGTTCATGTAACAACTGTAAAGCATACTCATATTGAGGTAATACATGGAATCATTTATATCACTCGGCATAGCGATGTTGGCTGCGCCACTTTTCCCTGGTATCATTTTAAAGGTGAAAGCATTTTTTGCGGGTAAGCAAGGGCCACCTTTGCTTATCAAATATTACACCTTATTTAAGTTGTTAAAAAAGGGATCTGTCTATAGCAATAGCACCAGTTTTGTTTTTAAAATGGGGCCCACGGTCTCTTTGGCTTCAGCACTTATGGTCTTGCTCTTCTTCCCTTTTGCTGGCGCAGCACCGATCTTCTCTTTTCATGGAGACGTTATTGTTATATTTTACATGATGGGTATCGGCCGCTTTTTCACTGTTGTGGCCGCTCTTGATACTGCTTCTCCTTTTGAGGGGATGGGCGCGGCACGAGAAGTATTTTTCTCTTGCTTAGCCGAGGTAACCATCTTCGCTGTTTTAGTACTTTTCTTTCGTCTAAACGGTTCTCTTAGTTTTGCTGAATATTTTACTGGAGGAAATACTATTTCTCTAGTGGGTGCTTCAGGCGCATTACTGCTCTTCGTTATTGCGGCTATGTTTATGGTGCTCCTCACCGAAAATTCTCGGGTACCTGTTGATGATCCAGCTACACATCTAGAACTTACCATGATTCATGAGGTAATGATTCTCGATCACAGTGGACCTGACTTGGCTCTTATTGAACTCGGCGCATTTTACAAATTATTTTTCTATTCTGCCTTTATCACTCACCTACTCTATCCATTCACCATGGCTAGCGGTGTTGTAAATGGTTTGATATTTTATGCTATTCTTGCCGTAGTTTATGTCGCGGTAGGTATTACAGAATCAATCATGGCACGATTTAAGATGGATATTGTTCCAAAATTCATTCTTACCTCATTTGCCTTGGCATTCTTTGCTGCCATCTTAACCATGGGAGTTTTTCAATGATTAATTTTACTGAAGTAATTCTTGTTTTTATCCTTCTCTCAGTTCTATTATCCCTTGGTTCTACTCGGTTAATATCGCTGGTGAAGATTATGGCCCTGCAAGGAGTGGCAGTTTCCCTTATCCCTCTTTTCTTGAAGGATCATGGAAGCCTTGAACTTGGTGCAATTATATTTTTTCAGATCATGATTCTGATTAAAGGAATACTTATTCCTGGTCTTCTTTATGTGGCTGTGAAGCGTGTTGCTATTAAGCGCGAAATTGAACCTTTCATTGGTTATCACGCCTCTATTCTCACTGGCCTTGCTATTATTCTTGTTTCAGTTTCCATCGCTAATAACCTGGGCGCCTCATTACCTGGTGGCAACGGTATTGTGCTAATTACAGCGATTACTACCATGGCCTCTGGTTTTTTCTTGATGATGGCACGAAGCAAAGCTATTACCCAAGTTATTGGATACCTGATGTTAGAGAATGGTATTTATCTGATCGGTACTGCCTTAACCAAGCACACTCACACCCTATATGTAGTTGAGTTTGGTGTATTGCTTGATATTCTGGTTGGTGTGATGATTATGGGAATTATCCTGCACAATATCAATAATGCCTTCGATGATGTTGATACCACTTTACTAGGACGTTTAAAGGATTGATAAATATGCTTGAATTTATATTTTTTCTCCCGTTTGTAACGGGGCTTGCAGCTTTTGCTCTGCCAGCAAACTTGGGTAGAATTCTACTTTTGTTTACCGCACTTCTGCATCTACAACTCACTACTATGTGTTGGTTTGATACACTTGCTCCGGCATTTCCTCACCTGTTTGGTTCTTCACCAGAAGGGTTGATTATTCTGTCGCTAACCTCGTTTATCTTTGTTTGTATTTCCATCTATTCATTCTCATATATAGATGAAACTAGTATCAACAATAAACCAGTTTTTAATTGCTGTATGATGCTTTTTCTTGGCACCATGTCGATGGTAACTCTTTCGGATCATCCGATTGTGCTATGGATTGCTGTTGAGGCGACTACTCTGGTAAGTGCTCCATTGATCTTTATCCATCGCTCTAAAGAAGCACTTGAAGCAACATGGAAATATGTACTGATCTGTTCTGTAGGTATTGCCCTTGCCTTATTAGGTTGTTTTTTCATTACACTCTCAATGGATCTTGGTAACATCGATGCGCCACTCACGTTCAGCTCTCTTAATGGAGTTGCTACCCAACTTGACCCACTCTGGTTAAAGGTTGGTTTTATCTTTGTGGTTATTGGTTTTGGTACTAAGATGGGTCTTGCGCCTATGCATACTTGGCTGCCAGATGCACACAGCCAGGCACCAAGTCCTGCGTCGGCACTTCTTTCAGGTGCGCTTCTTAACTGTGCATTTCTTGGAATCTACAAAGTCCATGTATTGATGAATATGGCCGACCTCGGTGCTTTCTCCAGCAACCTTTTGATTGGCTTTGGTCTTCTTTCCATGTTTGTCGGTGCAGTTTTTATAATCAGCCAGCCTGATTATAAAAGAATGCTCGCCTATTCCAGTATTAAAAACATGGGAGTTATCGCCTTTGGTGTTGGTATCGGTGATTTTGCCTTATACGGTGCTTTCCTTCACCTAATTCATCACTCACTAATTAAGTCTTCACTGTTTCTTTCAGCTGGTAATATCCTGCTCGGTTTTGATACAAAAATTGTGCAAAAGGTGGGTGGCATTGTTCGCACTCTGCCTAAGACCTTTGTCTCTTTCTTTGCAGGTTTTGTAGGTATTTCTGGTCTCCCTCCATTCGGTCTGTTTATTAGTGAAGTCATCATTATTATTGGTGCATTTCAAAATGAACGATTTATATGTGTTGGCTTGTTTCTTCTTGCTTTAACTCTTGTTTGTGCCGGCTCAGGACGAGTATTTATGACTATGTCTTTTAGCGATCCAGTAGGAGCATTAAAG
The DNA here is from genome assembly GCA_051531995.1 of Desulfotalea sp. Taxonomy (GTDB): domain Bacteria; phylum Desulfobacterota; class Desulfobulbia; order Desulfobulbales; family Desulfocapsaceae; genus Desulfotalea. The sequence continues at coordinate 79,924 of JAOPTU010000004.1, read as the reverse complement.
GTCAAAGAAAAGATGCTCCGGGTGATTCCACCTTACGTTTTATTGCTAGCGTCGGTTACTCTTACTATTTGGATGCCAGATGTTCTTTACAATGCGATTCTTAATTCAATCGAAATGATTGGAGGTACCATTAATGGATAATCTCCTGAAGATACAAAATGGTGAAGCAATATCTCGTGCTTCTATACCACAGGTTAAATACGATATTTTTTTTACCACACTATCTAATTTTGTAAAAAATGAAGGTTTTGTGGTGCAGTTCTTTGCTTACGAAGAGGCAAAAACATGTAAGCTAATAGCTGTTGTTCGTAACAGTGAACTGTATGTAATTGGCACTGAAGTTGGCAACTCTTTCCAATCTTTGACAGGTGCTGTAAGTGAAAAGTTTCACATGTTTGAACGTGAAATTGCCGAGCAATTTGGTGTCAAACCAGATGGTCATCCTTGGTTGAAGATGGTTCGTTATCACAAGAACTATGCTGGTGCCAAAGATGTATTTGGAAATAATTATAAAAAAGAGGAGATCCCTGGTAACTATCCATACTTTAGTGTTGAAGGCGAGGCTATTCATGAAGTAGCAGTTGGCCCAGTTCACGCAGGTATTATTGAGCCTGGTCATTTTCGCTTTCAATGTGCTGGCGAAGAAGTTCTTCATCTTGAAATACAATTAGGTTATCAGCATCGAGGCATTGAGAAAATGCTAACTACTGTTCCACAAAAGCGCTACCCAATTATCTGTGAGTCCATTGCTGGTGACACCTCGGTTTGTCATAATATTAGTATGTGCCAAGGAATTGAGGCTCTTGCTGGAATTAAGGTTGATAAAGGTGCACAAATTGTTCGAACCATAGCACTAGAACTCGAACGGATTTGCAACCATATTGGTGATCTTGGCGCCTTGAGTGGCGATGTGGCATTTAATCCTCCCGCATCATATTTTGGCAGAATCAGAGGTGAGTTCCTTAATTTGCTACAAGTTCTTGGTGGTAATCGTTTTGGCAAAGGTCTGGTGAGACCTGGTGGAGTTACCCATATCATGGGTGATGAACAACGCAAATTGCTCCGTGAAAAACTAGACGAAATAACTGGTGAAATTGATCATGTCTGTGATCTGTTGTTTACAGCCCATACCGTTCAGGCTCGTTTTGAACATACCGGTACTGTAAAACACGAGATGGCAAAAGATCTTGGTTTAGTTGGCTATTCCGGCAGGGCTTGTGGAATTGCTTATGATGCACGTGTCGCTTTCCCTACAGAATGTTATCCTGAGCTCCCTGCAAATGTAAATAAGGTCACCAATGGTGATGTAAATAGTCGTGCTTATGTGAGACGAGAAGAGATCATGCACTCGATTTCACTTATTAATAGGTTGCTTGAAAACACCGAGAATGCAAGTGAAGAAGTCTATATGCAGGAAAGGGAACTAAGCGCTGATTCGTTTGTTGTAACCATCAATGAAGGATGGAGAGGGGAAGTTTCTCATTGCATCCTCACCGATGACAAGGGCAAGGTGGAACGTTACAAGATTAAAGATCCTTCATTTCACAATTGGACAGGTCTTGCAATGTCTCTGCGGAATCAGGAGATTTCTGATTTTCCTTTGTGCAACAAGAGCTTCAATCTCTCTTATTGTGGATTTGACCTGTAATAATGACCGGGCTGAGAAATCAGCCTGACCAAATCGAGTGAAACAGAAGGTTTTTACTATGTTAAAAATAATTAAGAATAGATTTGAACAGGGTTGCAAGACCTCAAAATACCCTAAGGAACCAATTAACCTGTATCATAGGTTTAGGGGAATGCCTGCCATTAATGCTGATTGTAATGCAGAAATAATAAAAAAATGTATTGCTCTCTGTCCACAGGATTGCATCAATGGCTCTAAAAAGACTATAGATCTTGGTCGATGTACTTTTTGTGGTCAGTGTGAAACTGTCGAGAATGGTGCATTTGTAAAATTTAGCCAGAATTTTGATCTTGGCACAGCTAACAGAGATGACCTGATTACTGATGGTTCTGCCCTACCCATACTTGCAGAGCATTCAAAGAAGCATTTCAAAAAACTATTTGGCCGCTCTCTACAACTACGCCAAGTTTCAGCAGGTGGATGTAATTCCTGCGAGGCCGATACTAACGTATTGAATACCCCATTTTTTGATCTCTCCCGTTTTGGAATAGATTTTGTGGCTTCACCGCGACACGCTGATGGTATTCATGTAACTGGCCCTGTTTCAAAAAACATGAGACAAGCACTGATGGACACTTACTCGGCAGTGCCATCACCCAAGGTAGTTATAGCAAGTGGTTGTTGCTCTATTTCTGGTGGTCCATTTCATGGAAGTGAGGAGGTTATTGGCGATTTAAATAGTTTGATTCATGTTGATCTATATATTCCAGGCTGCCCACCGCATCCACTCACAACTCTGCATGCACTATTGAATTATTTCAAATAATTGTCTGATTTGAAATAAGCCTGTTTGAAAGTACTTATAGTCCGGTGAAACCACCTTGTTGGTGGAATTTCATCGGACTATTTTTGTTTGATCTTGCTTGAGTTAACGATTTTACACAATATTAAAAAGTGCAAAACCGTCAAAGCATGTGAAATAATCCTTTTTATTAGCTATATACATAAAAGGCTGAAGGTTTTATAAATATCATTAATACTAACGATATCAGAACAGTAATTATGCAACAAGGAAGTAGCATTTTGTGCTCTTTAAATGTGACTTAATATGAAACTTTTTTACCGATTATACGGATACATACTCTTGGGTTTGATCGCATTACTTGCAATTGATGAATATCTCAGTTTTCAAATGGAAATTGAGCAGTATGAAGCCGATATGGTGACCAACGCTATTCAGGACGGTAAAAGTATTTCTGGAATGATTGCCCATGTCTGGACGGAGAGTGGAGAGGCAAAGGCAAAAGAATTGATAGCAGATGCCAGCCAGGCTGGAGATCTCGATATCAAATGGGTGTGGCTAGATTCTTTGTCAGAAAAAACTCTTTTGGCTCTTCGAGAAAAAAAGATGCTTGAGTCTTTACGCAGTGGTGAAAGTGTGTCTGTGAAGGAACATAATAACCAAGGTCTTATACTTCGTTACACCTATGTTCCCGTACATTTGGGAGAAGTTCGACAAGGGGCTTTGGAGCTAAGACAAACTCTAGTCTTCTTACAGGAATACAGACAAAGAATGGTGGTTCGTGCATGTACCATCACCTTTTTTCTTGCCTTAACATGTGGTTTGATCCTCTATTTATTCATCGACAGGAAAATACGTATTCCGATTAATCGCCTGATGGTGCAAGCAAAAAGAATTGGGCATGGAGATTTCAGTGCGGTAGAAACAGTGGTTGGAGATGACGAACTTGCCAATATGACCAGAACAATGAATGATATGTGTTCACGCCTTTTAATTGCCAAGGAAAAGATCAATTTTGAATATAATGCACGGATACGAACGATTGAACAACTAAGGCATACTGAGCGGTTATCTACTTTTGGACTTCTTTCGGCCGATATTGCTCATGAACTTGGTACGCCATTAAATGTTGTTGATGGACGTGCAAAAATGATTATCACAGAAGATTTGAGTCCTGCTGAAATTAAGGATTGTGCGACTATTATAAAAAATCAATCCGAGCGCATGACCCTAATTATTCGTCAATTACTCGATTTCACTAGGCGACCAAGAAAACATGTTTCCTTAGTTAACATAGCTTTACATTTAAAACAAATATTTCAGTTATTACATCCAATGGCAAGCAAAAAGCATGTAAGTTTTGAACTGAATAAACCTGATGATGTCGAAGTTCTAATACATTGTGATGGGGCACAGATTCAACAGGTGCTTATTAATCTTTTGATGAACAGTGTACAGGCTATGCCGGACGGAGGGAAAGTACATGTGTATCTGAGTAATGAAATAGAAGCATTAGACGATGACGATAGGCGGAACATAAAACAGCATATCAAAATACGAATTGTTGATGAGGGAGAGGGGATTAGCCAAGAGCATCTTGACCATATATTCACTCCTTTTTTTACCACCAAAACCATTGGTACTGGTACTGGTCTTGGGCTTTCCATTGCCCATGGTATTGTCGATGAGCATGAAGGGTGGATTGATGTTGAGAGTAGTGCACAAAGTGGTACTTGTTTTACTGTACATTTACCTCTTAGAGGATCGGTAGAAAAATGAAAAATAATATTCTTGTCATAGAAGATGATCAAGATATGTGTGATTTGCTTGCTTTGGGGCTCAGCAAAAGAGGCTTCTCAGTTACAACGTATGTGTTGGGACAAGAGGGGCTTGCTGCAGTGAATACCGAAATAACAGATGTGGTTTTATCGGATATTAATCTTCCTGATATAAATGGTCTCGATATTTGCAAGGAAATTGTAGCCAATCAGCCAGATATCCCTGTGGTAGTGATGACGGCCTTTGGAAGTATGGATACCGCTATTTCTGCTATAAGATCAGGGGCATATGATTTTGTCACGAAACCTCTTGATATGGATATTTTAGCACTTTCTCTTGAACGAGCGGTGCGCTATAGAAAACTACAGGCAACAGTAAAAAAACTCAGTGAAGAGATCAAGAGGCCACTGCATTTTGATCGTCTGCTGGGTAAGAGTCCTGTAATGGAAAAACTCTTTTCTCAACTGAGTCGCATTGCAGAATCAGAGGCATCGCTTCTCATTACTGGAGAAAGTGGTTCTGGTAAAGAGCTAACCGCCCAAGCTGTCCATACGCATAGCCACCGTAAAGATAATCGGTTGCTCACCATTAACTGCGCTGCAATGCCTGGTCAGCTTCTTGAAAGTGAGCTTTTTGGTCATAGAAAAGGAGCATTTACCGATGCGAAAAATGACCGCAAAGGGCTTTTTCTTGAAGCTAATGGCGGCACTCTTTTTCTTGATGAAGTAGGGGAAATCCCACTTGATTTGCAACCAAAACTTTTACGAGCATTGGAAGAGCGTTGCGTAAGACCTGTAGGTGGCACATCTGAGCGCACCTTTGATGTTCGTATTATTGCTGCAACTAACCGAGATCTCGAATCAGCTGTGGAGGATGGTCTTTTTAGAGAAGACCTATTTTATCGACTAAATGTCATAAAAATCGAGATGCCTCCACTCCGCTCTCGGGGTGCAGATATCATCATGCTTGCCAATATGTTTGTAGAACAATTTGCCAGTAGCCAAAAAAAAGGAGTTACAGGTATCTCTGGTACGACGGTTGAAAAATTATTGGATTATACTTGGCCTGGGAATGTGCGGGAATTACGAAATGCCATTGAACACGCAGTGACTTTGACCCATTTTGATAAAATTGTACCGGAGGATTTACCGGAAAAAATTCGTATTTTTAAAAATGATTATATTTTGCTAGGTGCTGAAGATCCCATGGAACTCATTTCCATGGAAGAGATGGAACGGCGTTATATCATGCATGTACTTAAGACCACAGATGGGAACAGAACCTTGACGGCTCGTATTCTAAAGGTAGACAGGAAGACCTTGTACAGAAAGTTGCAACGATACGAAAAATAAAGTGAGTCTCCTTTTCCTTACAAAATACTGCAAGACAGAACATGAGAACATAAATAACTTGAGAGACAAAAATGTACAATGGTCTCAGAAAGTTTTTTGTTCTCAATTTACCATGGATACAACCAAATATTAATAGGTGATGAATTTGATAGAACGCATAGAGACCGGAAAACGTATGAGTCGGATTGTAAAGCACAACGGCACTATCTATTTGTGCGGACAGGTGTGTAAAGATTCAACTTTGGGGATAGAAGAGCAAACGGAGAGTATGTTACAAAAAGTGGACGAGCTCCTTGAACAGGCGGGTAGCGACAGAAAGCATATTCTATCCGCGACCATTTACATTAAAGATATGCAATATTTCACCCAGATGAACGACATTTGGGATAACTGGATACCAGAAGGTCATGCCCCTGCCCGTGCATGCGTAGAAGCCCAAATGGCTCGTGAAGAACTTTTAGTCGAAATTTCAATTATCGCTTCTCAAGTTTAACTTATTTAACAAAATCACGCTGACTGGCAGGCCATAATTCCCAGAAGTTCTTCATCAATAAAAGATAGCTTCAGTATTAAAAAATTAACCTTTATAGTCATTGGGGAGTTAGATCTCTGGTAGCTATGATGAACACGAGATGGCATCGGAATACAATAACCAAGTATAAAAAAACCCATCTCATTGAGACGGGTTTTTTTTACTGCTTTTATATATGAAAACTTAATTATCCTCTAGCTCTTTGTAGCAAGGGGGTTACTGTTTGAGCGTTTATTTTATATAGCAACTACCAATTATAAGCTCCAGAGACAGTCCCATTTACAACTTCACTTACCTATTTTGCTAAACCTTACTCACTTACGATGGTCGCAATGCGCCTTGCATGATTAATCACTTTTTGCATCCCTAACTGCTTTGTCGTATTGATAATAATCGGCCCACCAACATTAGCATTTATTCCAGACGTTTCATCGTCACCTTCTCTAATAACTAGAAAAACAGCTAAATTTTCGGCTGCGGTGGCACCAATAAGATTCTGTTCATCATCATTCAATTTGAGATCATAATGTAGGCCACAATCAACAGGGTCGAGAAGGGTAAAATCAATACCAGGTCTATCGCAAGACTCGAGCCAGTAAGCATAGGTTCCATCAACTTCTTTATGGGAAACCCGATATTTCGTTATATCTTCAAAACCAGGAATTCCTTGGGGAAATGATATTACTTTTTTAGGATCTATAGCTGTGTTAGACATATTACCTCCGTGTTGTTTGTCTATTGAGTGAATCTTTCTCTAATAAACCTATCGGTAAGCTTGATAAATATATTAACCTTTTTTAATCTCTCTTTGCAATTAAATGATGCAGAACAAAACGGGCAGTGTTACTATACGTAGATACACCAAAACTTAATATACATATACAGGAGTAAGAAATGAAAGATAATGGCTTTTTCGGCAAGTGGGGCGGTAGCTACATTCCCGAAATCCTAAAAGAAACATTCGAGCAATTAATATCCGAATATAATATAGCAAAAAATGACCCTGATTTTTGGCAAGAATACCTTCACCTCATGTCCACATATTCTTGTCGGCCTACTCCGCTAACCCACGCTGCCAATTTATCTGAGCACTTTGGTGGTGCTCAAATCTATATAAAAAGAGAAGATCTAAACCATACCGGTGCACATAAAGCCAATAATGTTATGGGACAAGGCTTGCTAGTCAAAAGAATGGGTAAAAAGCGTGTTATCGCTGAAACTGGAGCAGGGCAACACGGTGTCGCCACCGCTACAATGGCCGCAAAATTTGGCTTTGATTGCACTATTTATATGGGTGCTGTTGATGTAATAAGGCAAAGACCAAATGTCTTTTGGATGGAAAAAATGGGAGCCACAGTTATTCCAGTAGAGGATGGCTCTCGCACATTAAAAGATGCAATAAATGAAGCTTTCCGTGATTGGGTAAGCAATGTAGATGATACCCATTACGTATTAGGTACAGCCTGCGGCCCTGCCCCATTCCCAGAAATGGTTTCTTGGTTTCAATCAATCATTGGCAACGAAGCTAAAGAGCAAATCGTGCAATATCATGGAAAACAACCAGCAAAAGTTTATGCTTGCGTTGGTGGTGGCTCAAACGCCATGGGACTTTTTCAAGGATTTTTAGAAAATGGTAAAACCGAGCTAGTGGGTGTTGAAGCTGGTGGCCATGGTCTAAACACAGGCAAGCATGCCGCTCGTCTAGCAGGAAATGATGCAAGTCCTGGAATAGCTCAAGGTTACAAAACCATGTTTTTACAAAACGATGATGGACAAATGCTAGAAACTCACTCTGTGTCCGCAGGTCTTGATTATGTAGGAGTCAGCCCAATCCTTACTGATTTCTGGGAACAGGGCAAAGTAAGATTTGAGGCCGCAACCGACGACGAAGTAATGGCAGCACTCCAATTAACCATGGAGAAAGAAGGTATTATTCCAGCCTTGGAATCTTCCCATGCCTTCGCTCAAGCCTTCAAGGAGGCTGGAAGTATGTCTCCTGATGAAGCCATAGTAATTAATATGTCTGGTCGAGGAGACAAGGATATTTTCACCATTGCCCATGCCTTTGACGACCCGTCATGGAAAAAGTTCATCATAGACCGAGCGGCTGAATATCAAAAATAATCAAGATACTCCAAAGACAATCTCCAACCAGAGTCAGAAACATTCTTTAGGGGTAAAGTCATTCAGCTAATTTTTGTGGTAATTAAAATTATATAATAGATAAGATCATGAGCCTAGAAAACATACTCAAGAATAAAAAAGAAGAAAAAGACATTTTGCTAATGACCCATATTGTACTTGGCTATCCATCTTTTGATACCAACTACGAAGTCATAAAACAGATGGTGCAAAACGGTGTTGACTGTATTGAGATGCAAATTCCATTTTCTGAACCAATGGCTGATGGACCTGTAATACTAAAAGCCAATCAAGACTCTCTTGCGGCTGGCACTACAGTACGAGAATGTCTCAAATTTGCCTCAAAAATCACAGCAGAATTTGATATTCCATTTCTGTTTATGACCTATTACAACATTGTCTATAAATATGGGGAAGAAGAATTCTTTATTGCCGCTCAAAAAGCAAATATAAAAGGATTTATTATTCCAGATCTGCCACCAGAAATGGCAACTGACTACCTGTCTCTTGCCAAAAAATATCAGGTAGATCCTATAATGATCTATGCCCCGACCACCACAGATAAACGAATGGAAGAACTAACAAAACATAGTAGTGGATTTATTTACTGCGCCGCTAGAAGAGGAGTTACAGGCAAGAAGACCAGCCTAGGAGATGACTTTGAAGAATATTTATCTCGGTGCCGCAATTCCACATCTTTACCAATCGCTGTAGGGTTTGGTATACAGGACCAAAATGATGTGCAAGAACTTGTTGGCAAGGCTGACATTGCTGTAATCGGCTCACAGACTATTCGACTCGTTGATGAAAAAGGAACCGATGCAGTTGGTCCATTTATAGCCTCGCTACGGAAATAAGTAGCCTAATTACGAAATTAATTGACAGAAGTGGGCTTTATCTGTAATTCCTACTAGATTATTTTATTATATAAAATTCTTGAAAAGACAAGAACAATGTTGGTCTTTGTAAGTATTATCTTTCACTAATCAGAGACACATAAATTTTCAAAGACCAAAATAACTCTAGAGGTACAGATGAGCACAGATAACAGCACCCTTCAGCAACGCCGAGAAAAGGCACAAGAACTAGCCGACCTTGGCGTTAATCTCTACAATAACACCTTCTCACCAAGCCATAAGGTCTCAGATATTCTCCCCTTAGGAGAAAGCCTAGAAGCCACCTGCCACGACGAAAGCAAAACTGAATATTCAGTCGCTGGTCGGATTATGACCATGCGTAAATTTGGTAAGGCCGCTTTTTTCCATATTATGGATAGAACTGAGCAGGTACAAATTTACATTAAAAAGGATATAATTGGCGACGAAATTTTCAGCCAATTTAAAAAGTGGGATATCGGCGACATCGTTGGAATTAAAGGAACTCTCTTTAAAACCAAGGTGGGTGAGTTATCCATCATGGCAAATGAAGCTTCCATGATTTCGAAATCTCTTCGTCCACTGCCTGATAAATGGCACGGTCTTAGTGATGTTGAAACTAGATATCGCCAACGTTATGTTGATCTAATTGTAAACCCAGATAGTCGTGAAGTTTTCAAAAAGCGTGCTGCAATTATTCGCCATATCAGAGATTTCCTCTGTGATCGCGATTTCACAGAAGTGGAAACTCCGATGATGCACACTCTCCCTGGAGGCGCTGCGGCAAAACCTTTTAAGACTCATCACAATGCTTTGGACATGGATTTATACCTACGCATTGCACCAGAATTATACCTGAAAAGATTACTTGTAGGTGGCATGGAAAGGGTTTTTGAAATCAACCGAAATTTTCGTAATGAAGGTCTATCAACTAGACATAACCCTGAGTTTACAATGCTTGAGTTCTACCAAGCATACGCTACCTATATCGAATTGATGGACACCACCGAAGAAATGATTTCATCTGCCTGTGAAAAAGTAAATGGCACAATGCAAATCACCTATCAGGGAACCGATGTAAATCTTGCCCCACCATGGCAACGTATGACCATGGCTGAGTCCTTAACAAAGGTGGCTGGAATTCCTGCCGGCGTAGTGAATAACGATGAAGAAGTAATCGCTCTAGCCAAAGACAGAGGTATCAAGCTTGAGTCAAGTGCAGGTGCAGGAAAAGCTCGTACTGAACTTTTTGAACTTCTAGTTGAAGAAAAACTAATCGACCCAACCTTTATCACCGCCTACCCAACTGAAGTCTCACCTCTTGCTAGACGAAACGACAAGAACCCTGAGGTTACAGATCGATTTGAGCTTTTCATCACTGGTAGAGAACTTGCCAACGCATTTAGCGAGCTAAACGACCCTATAGATCAGCATGATCGTTTTGCTGCTCAAATAGATGGAAGAGGCAACGATGAAGAAATCCACCCTGAGCTAGATCACGATTACGTGCGTGCTTTAGAATACGGCATGCCTTCTGCTGCTGGCGAAGGTATTGGTATTGATAGATTGACTATGCTTCTTACCGATTCCCCTTCAATCCGTGATGTCATCTTTTTCCCGCACTTAAAGCCAGAGCATAACACCCAAGAGACAAGTAAAGAATAAATAGTAAATTCTTTACCAGTAGAAGTAGGTCAGGCCTACTTCTACTTCACCTTCCACCCCTTCCGAACCCAAGGCATATCCATGTATGAATGGTTTATTAGCTTCAGATATTTGCGGGCAAAACACCAACAAGGCTTTATTTCATTAATATCCTTTATCTCTGTAGCTGGAATAACAGTCGGAGTAATCGCCCTTATCGTTGTGATGTCTGTGTACGCTGGGTTTACAACCAGTCTACGTGACCAGATCCTGGGTGTCAATGCCCACATGATCGTCCAACAATATGGTGGCAAAATATACGACTACGAAGAATTACGAGAAGATATCTTAAAAATTGATGGAGTTGTGGGAGCCACACCTTATCTTTACAGCCAAACTTTGCTTAGTAGCCCAAAATCTGGTAGTGGCGTTGCACTGAGAGGAATCGACCCAGAAACGGCAAAGGGAGTTCTTGGCCTGCCAAAACAGATGATAAGTGGCAATATTGATGATTTAGTAGGCAATTTAAGTCCTATACCTAATATCATCCTAGGAAAAAATTTGGCTAAAACCCTAAGGGTTGATGTTGGCTCCAAGGTGAGATTAATATCCCCCTCTGGCCCCCTCACACCAATGGGTGTAATACCAAAAATTAGCACCTGTAATGTTAGTGGTATTTTTGAAACAGGAATGTATGAATATGATTCTGGGATAGCTTACATGTCTCTTAAAAATACCCAAAAATTTCTTAACCTCGGCAATATTGCTCATGGTATTGAGGTAACTGTTCAGGAAAACCAATTAGATTATGCTGACAAAATCAGAGTAAAAGCTAAAGAAATTCTAGGTGGAAATTACCTAGTGCGAGACTGGATGCAAATGAACAGCAATCTTTTTGCAGCCTTCAAGCTTGAAAAAATTGGCATGTTTATTTGCATGGCATTAATTATCATGGTAGCTGCCCTAAATATCGTTAGTGCCCTTATCATGGTGGTTATGGAGAAAACAAAAGACATTGCTATTTTAAAATCCATGGGAGCTAGTTCCTTATCAATTATGAAGATTTTCTTTTTCCAAGGTTTAGTTATTGCTGGAGTTGGAACCACTTTGGGAGTCGTCGGAGGCCTTGGCCTTTGTGAATTATTATCCCGTTACAAATTTATCGAATTGCCAGCAAATGTCTACCCAATGACTACTTTGCCAATCAAAGTATTACCAATGGATGTTTCCATAATTGCTGTTAGCTCAGTTCTAATCACTTTGATTGCCACCATTTATCCTTCCTGGAAAGCAGCTCAAATACAACCTGCGGAGGTATTATCATAATGCTCTATGAAGCAAATAATATCAGCCGCACTTACAAAAGCGGCGAAGAAAACATCACTGTAATAAAAGATGTTAACTTGCAATTAGAAAAAGGCACTATGACTGCCATTGTAGGTGCCTCAGGTTCTGGTAAAACCACATTACTACAAATTTTAGGTTCCTTGGACAGACCAAGCACTGGTCAGTTGTTTTTCAAAGGAAATGAAATTACTGGTAAATCAGATAAACATCTAGCATCATTTAGAAACTCTTCACTGGGTTTTATATTTCAATTCCATCACCTACTACCTGAATTCACCACACTTGAAAATGTGTTAATGCCGGCTAGAATTGCAGGAAAATACAACTCTGCAAACATATCAATGGCTAAAGAACTGCTAAAAAGAGTTGAACTTAGTAGCAAAGAAAGTCAGAAGGTGACAAGCCTATCAGGTGGAGAGCAACAAAGAACAGCACTTGCCAGAGCCTTAATTATGCAACCATCCTTATTACTTGCTGATGAGCCGACTGGTAATCTTGATAACAGGTCTGGTGATATCGTTTTCAACCTACTAAGAGAACTTAGTTCCGAGAGAGAATTATCAACCATAATGGTTACTCACAACAATGCACTTGCTGCAAAAATGGATAGACGCTTGAAGCTTGAAAATGGTTATCTGAGTTTAGAAGACTGAAATTATGGTTCTTTTAAAGGAAAATTATTAATTCAATCTTTACATTTTTGAGCTACTTGATTATACATTTCTTAGGTGTAGCTGATACAGTAATACCCTCCAAGACAGTATCTGCGCTTATTTGCTGAATCTAATATGTCACTTGATGGCATTGTATATTTTTTAGTTTTTAGTTTCGTAGGGAAAAAGGTCGATTATTCTAATGGATAATTGTGTTCTTTTAAATTACACAAGGGGGAAGTGTACTATGCTAAAAAAGCTATTCTATACAGTGACCGATGGAAGACCAATGACAGAGTTGGAATTCTATTTCAATGACAAAAAGACTCAATTACCTGTATATAGATACAAGGACTACTTTGGCAGATACTGGATGGCAAATTCTAAGTGGTCCAAAGAGCGCATAGTTTCTGTAAATGACCACAAAGAACAATAAAAGATCAAACTGAAACAAACTGAGAGCCTTATTTTACTAAATAAATAGTGAAATGAGGCTTTTTCTCGTTGTGCCACCCAAAAAGCGATGAGTCCAAAATTATCGCCAAACATAAAATTTCATGTAAAGACCCAAAAAAATACCGCATGAAAAAAGGAAAAATCTGTCTTTTCTTACTCACCAACAAAGCAATTGCATAAAAAGCCAGATAAACTACCAACAATTCAAAAAAAATATAAGGTGAAAAATAAATTATATATGCATAACCCTATGGAGTATAAGGTCGATTACTTGAGGTTATAAAAACAATATTTTATCAGCATGGAATAGCGGCTATATGCCGCAGATCAAAAGATGCTACCAGCAAACAACAAATTAGTATCGCACAGTGATAGGGCTTAAAAAGATAAACCAATTAAAACACAACTAGCTGTGACGCTTGGAATAACTGCTGAAAACGCCAATTTTTCACAACAGGCAAAAATAACTTGTTCTGTCATTTTTTCTCCTGTACTCTACTTTTCACACTGGTGACATACCCACAAAACATAATTCCTAAAACGGAGCAAAAATGAAAGTCTGCATTGAATACTGCACTAGGTGAAACTACCTACCCAGAGCCTCTAGTTTAGAGACCAAACTAAAAGAAAAATTTAAGGCAGAGGTTGAGCTTAGACCATCACTAGGTGGTGCTTACGAAATAATGGTTAATGGGAAATTAATCTTCTCTAAGTTGAAGTTAAAAAAGTTCCCAAAAGATGGCGAAATAGAAAATTTAATCAAAAACATTTAAATAAACTTTACTATTATTCTTTACTTATTTGCTCGCCACAACTTGCAACACAATCACTGCAATTATCAGCCATTTGCCCTTTTTGGCAAAAACCAGCAAATCCTTCTATTAACTCACTACCAGCACGGGGGCAAATTTTCATAAATTTAGTAAAGCTCACTATCTTTTCAATAACTTCTGGCGGCGCTGCATGCTCAACTTTACAAGCAGCTTCTTCAGCTACGTCCTTATCAATGGCTAAAACTTCCATAAAAAATGTCTTTAAGGAATCATGCCTAAAAATCACATCTTCAGCGACATCTTTCCCATGCTCTGTCAAAGTTATTGCTTCATAGGGAGCGTAATTAATCAAACCCTTTTTAGACAGTGCTCGGAGAGCCTCAGTAACCGAGGCACGACTCACACCCATGTTAGCAGAAATTTCTTTACTGCGAGCTACCAATTTATCTTGAATGATATGATAAATAGTTTCAATATAGTCTTCTAAGCTAGCACTTAAGTGCTCTTTCTCTTTCATATTAAGTGTAGTAAAATAGTTGAGGTAAAGGTACAATCGTTAGTATTACATAAAATTATCTAGTAGACCAAACTAATGTCCTTTTAACTTGTAGTCAAGCAGGTTGACGCTAAAATTAGAATATAATCCAAACTTTATTATGCTTTGCGAACTTAGAGTAAAAAATCTCGCACTAATCGAATCTCTTTCCTTGAATTTTGAAGAAAGCGGTGGCCAAGGTCTTCTTGTGATGACTGGTGAAACCGGAGCTGGCAAATCAATCATGCTGAGAGCCATAACCTTATTGACCGGCAGAAGAGCATCTGCTGACTGGGTTAGAACAGGTGCTAAATCCTGCGAAGTAGAAGCTCTTTTTGAACTTGCACCGGGTCATGACGCATTACTAACTCGTCTTGAAGAATCAGGATTTGGCAATGAAAGAACCGTCATAATCAAAAGAATTCTCCAGGCAAATGGCAGATCGCGTCTTTATATCAATGGCTCTCTTGCGACCGCACGTCTTGTAACAGAGTTAACCACTGAGTTAATTAATGTTGCCAGTCAGCACGACCATCAACAATTACTACAACCACCATTTCACCTAGATTTCATTGACACACTTGGAGATCTCTGGCCAACTCGAGCAAAGTTTCAAAAAATGTTCAGTGAAATGCAAGATAAATTAAGCCAATTAAACAAGCTCAAAGAACAAGAGCAGGATAAAGAACAGAGACAGGATTTCTTAAATTTCCAAGTTAATGAAATAAAACAGGCGGCCCCAGAAATTGGTGAAGACGAGATGCTTGTTACAGAAAAAAAACGCCTAAAGTCAGCTGGAACGTTAATTAAAGTTAGTCAAGATAGCTACCGTTTACTTTCTGGCACAATCGTTGACGCCATGGACACCTTACGTAGAAACATGGAACAACTTGTTGAATTTGACCCTCAACTTGAAAAGCTAGCCGAAGACATAGGTAGTTACAGTTATTTAGCAGACGATTACGCTAACGAAATTCGCATTTACAGAGATTCCCTGGAAGACAACCCATACAAGCTGGACCAAGTTAACGAACGGCTTGATATTCTCATGGGATTAAAAAGAAAATACGGGACCACCCTTGAAAAGGTTCTAGAATTTCTTCAGATATCAGAAAAAGAGCTCGCTGAAATTCATTCTGTTGACCAGAGGATTGAACTTTTAGAGCAAGAATTAATTGATATAGAAAAAAGATGTCTTTCCGCTGGCGAAAAATTATCACTCTCAAGAGTTAAAATCGGCAAAAAAATCGAAAAGAAAATGGCGATCGAACTATCTTCACTCTCATTTAACCAGGCCCAACTAGAGGTTAAATGGGAGAGTTTTGCAAGAAATTCCGAATCACTACGGTCAAGTGGTTTTGACCGTTGCGAATTCTTTTTTGCTGCCAATCCTGGCGAACCTGCCAAACCTCTCGCAAAGGTCGCTTCTGGTGGCGAGCTATCAAGGCTTATGCTAGCCTTTAAATGTTTACTTGCCAAAAAAGATATGGTGGATACTGTCATCTTTGATGAAGTAGACTCTGGAATTGGAGGCGAAGCAGCAGAAGCTGTAGCAAGAAAAATACAAGAACTTGCTAGCCACCACCAGGTGTTTTGCATCACCCACCTCCCGCAAATTGCGGCACGAGGTGAGTTACACTACCAAGTTACTAAAAGACAAGAAGAAAACCGAACAATATCTGAAGTTCGGCAACTAAAACAAAACGAACGTGATGAAGAAATTATGCGCATGTTAGCGGGCGCCTCAGCCACTGATGAAACACGGGTTTGGGCACGCCGTCTACTTGAAGCAGGTAAACAAATATGAAAAAAATTAAAGCGATTTCCCTTTTCTCAGGTGGTTTAGACTCCATCCTCGCAACTCGGGTAATTTTGGATCAAGATGTTGAAGTTACTGCCCTACAATTTGTCACACCATTTTTTAATTATGATATATTAAAAGATGTACCCGCCTACACAGCTGAGGTAAAAAAGAAATACGGATTCAATGTAATTGTTGAAGATATAAGTGAAGGATATCTAAAGCTTCTACAAAAACCAGTTTACGGGTTTGGCAAAAATTTTAACCCGTGTGTCGATTGTAAAATATTCATGCTCAAAAGAGCTAAGGAACTGATGGCCGAGCTCGGTGCATCTTTTCTTATTACTGGTGAAGTTCTAGGTCAGAGGCCTATGTCTCAAAGGCGTGACACCTTAAATGTCATTGAACGAGATTCCGACAATAAAACCGCTTTACTCCGCCCTTTGAGTGCCAAATTAATGATGGAGACTGAAGCAGAGTTAAAGGGTTGGGTTAATCGTGAACTACTACTTGATTTTAGTGGTAGAGGCCGCTCTCAGCAAATGGCACTCGCTAAAGAATATGGCATCACAGATTATCCTGCACCTGCTGGTGGTTGTATATTGGCTGATCCTATTCTATCAAAACGCATAAAAAGACTTTATCAGGGTGAGTTCACCTTCTCAATTGAGCAGGTTGGCGTAAACGATATAGAGCTCATGCTAGTTGGCAGACAAATGCTTGTTCCTGCGACTTTATTTAATGATGAAAGTGAAGGAAGTTACTGGGTTATCATTGGTCGTGATGAAAGTGAAAATAGACGTTTAGAAAGTCTGGCAGGTTCTGAAGATATCGTTTTCTACATGGAAGATCGACCTGGACCTACAGTCTTAGCTCGACGGGTATTACAGGATGATGTTTCTATAGATAAGAACGTCATTGATTTAACAGCTAGCTTAGTGGTACGATACGGGCGTAAAATTGACGGCTGTTGGCCACCCGCTGAAGTCAGCTATGAAGTGGCTGGCAAAAAAAATAAAGTTACCGTTTCTGCCCCTGATACCGAAGCCTTTCGGGACTGGGTCTTTTAGGGAAGACATAGGATTTAAATGAAATATAGAAAACAGGTCGCTAAGGTTTTTGCATCTATCACTGAACCAAAAGAAATGGAGCAATTTTTAACCGAAATGCTTACAACAAAAGAACTAAATGACCTCGCCATGCGTTGGCAATTACTTTGTGATCTTCAGCAAGGTGAATCGCAAAGAAATATTGCGGCAAAGCATGGTATTAGTCTTTGTAAAATCACCCGGGGTTCTAAAATACTAAAAGACCAAAACGGAATTACAGCCAAATTATTAAATAGTAGCACCTGATTATTGTAATAACCCTCAGGAACGACATACGAGATTTAAAACATAGAATTCTAATAGGTAAAGATAATAACCGGCAAAATTGCAAATCACGTTAATAGATATTCACACGTGATTTACAGGCATTAAGCGAGCAAAAGCAAGATACCTTGAAAATCAAAAAATTTACTTCGGTTCAAGGCAAAAGAAAAACTTTACCACAGACATAGGAGCAACACCGAAGTCTTACTTTGTTCACTTATCTCCAATAAGATTAACATTAAGATCAATGAAACAATTGGGGAAAATGGAAACTTCCCAAGGTAGCCTTAAGGCGACAGTAACGAGCAAAAGCTAACCACGACAACGGAGATCATATAATGTTTAAATCATTTTTTGCTGATCGTAAGTGGGTGGTATGGGCCTATGGTGGAGCACTGTTCTTACTCTTTACCCTTTTCATACAAGTGCAGTTAACAGTTAAAATTAACTCTTGGTATGGGGCATTTTACGACCTCTTGCAAAAAGCTGAAGATCACACCATCGATGAGTTATGGTCATCGATGGAACAATTTTCCTATATTGCTTTTCCTTATGTTTTAATAGCCACTATCACCTCCTATGTCACAAGGGTATACTCATTCAAATGGCGTGAAGCGATGACCTTTGCCTATATTACGAAATGGCAAAAAGTTGAAAATGAAATTGAAGGGTCTAGCCAGCGTATCCAAGAAGATATTTATCGCTTTGCCCGCATTGTTGAAACCCTCGGATTACAAGTAGCACGAGCTATAATGACTCTTATTGCCTTCTTGCCTATTCTATGGACATTGAGCAGTGGAGTAGCCTTGCCCTATATTCAAAATTTACCTGGTAGCCTTGTCTGGGTATCTTTACTTGTCTCTTTGGGAGGCCTAGTATTATCTTGGCTTGTCGGAATTAAACTACCTAGCCTAGAATACGACAATCAAAAGGTTGAGGCTGCCTTTAGAAAAGAATTAGTATACTCTGAAGATGATAAAATTAATTTCGGACATACTGCTACTTTAATTGAGCTTTTCACCGGCCTAAAATTCAATTACAATCGTCTGTTCATACACTACGGTTATTTTGATATATGGGTAAACTTTTTTGAGCAACTCATGCTTATAACCCCATATTTAATTATGGTTCCAGGGCTGTTTTCCGGTCTCATAACTCTAGGAGTTTTAGTACAGGTATCAAGTGCTTTCGGCAAAGTTCGAGAGTCATTTTCTATATTTATTGCCAATTGGACAACAATCACAGAGCTACGTTCAATCCATAAACGGCTCCGTGAATTTGAAGAAAACATTAACTATTAAAATAACATCATGATTAAAAAATTAGTTCAGAGTTTAAGTTTTGTCTTATTTTTACCAACTATTCTTTTCGCAGCAGAAGAAGTCATTGAAGTGGATAGACTAGAACTATTTATCACTAATACACTGGAGCCAGTAGCAAATCTTTTTATTGGCCGACCATGGGTGCAGGGATTTGCAATTATCATCATAACCTTTGTAGTCGCCTCTTTTTGCACATGGGTTTTATATAAAGTTGGTAATATATTAACTCAAAAAACCCAAAATTCTCTTGACGATAGAATCCTCTCACTTCTCCGCTTACCAGTCTACTACTCATTTTTAGTTACCGGCGTGATCACAGGCCTTAAGATCATGCCCTTAAGCGAAAATGTGATTATGCTCAGTAGCAGATGTATTCGTACCTTTGGACTAATAGTTTGGATTATCGGTATCATCCGGATTGTTTCTATAATTTTAAAAAGAACAGCCACTGCATCAACAGACCATTCACTACTGCAAACTAGAACCTTAACTCTTTTTGACAATGGAGCCAAAATAGTTATTCTAGCCGTAGCGACTTATCTGTGTTTTGTTATCTGGCATATTGATTTAACTGCGTGGTTAGCCTCGGCTGGTATTGCAGGTATTGCCGTTGGTTTTGCAGCTAAAGATACCCTTGCTAACCTCTTCTCTGGCGTTTTTATTCTCGCTGACACCCCTTATAAGGTTTCTGATTATGTCGTGCTTGATAATGGCGACAGAGGAAAGGTTTTACAAATTGGCCTAAGAAGCACCAGACTTCTCACCCGAGATGATGTAGAGGTTATCATTCCTAATTCGGTAATGGGTAATACAATTGTCATTAATCAATCAGGTGGTCCCAATAGAAAACTACGGGTACGAGTTAAGGTAGGTGTATCCTATGATAGTGATATAGACCTAGTTAAAAAAGTTCTAGTAGATGTAGCTTCAAAAGAAAGTTTAGTTGAAAAAAGCCCTCTACCAAGAGTAAGATTTCGTAATTTTGGAGCCTCAAGCCTGGACTTTGAATTACTTTGCTGGGCTGCACATCCAGAACTACGAGGCAAGCTACTAGATAAGTTAAACACGGCTGTGTTCAAAGAGTTTAAAAAACAACAAATTGAAATACCATACAATAAGCAAGATCTGTATATTAAAGAATTCCCAGGAAAAATTAACGTTTAACACACCTTCAATTCAAAATAGATCGTAATATAAAAAAGGAGAATTTTATGTACGTTGGTAAAATAATGATAACTAATTTGGTGACCATTACACCGGACACAAGCCTAGTTGAAGCACGGAGACTAATGGACTGTAAACCCATCGATCACCTTTTAATTATAGATTCAAAAGGTAATTTGGTTGGCATTATTTCAGATCGAGATTTAAAACAATATTGGGCATCTCCTGCAACCAGCCTAAGTGCCAACGAGCTCTCTTATTTACTCGAAAAGGTAATGATTAAGAGTGTAATGGTAAAAACAGTTCTAACAATATCTCCATCTACCACAGTTGAGCGTGCGGCCTACATAATGCAACAAAACAATATTAATGCTCTACCTGTCCTAGAAGATGGTAAACTGGCTGGTATTATCACCTCTTCAGATGTAATGGGTGTTTTATTGCACGCTATAGGGATGGGCGAACAATCCTGCCGTTTAGGGGTTTTTGTTAAAGATCAGGTAGGGGCACTTGCTCAGATAACTACTCTTTTAAAAGATGAAAGTATCAATATTCAATCAATTTTCAGTTTCCCTGAATATGACTTTCCTGGCATCCATCAGCTAATTTTTCGCGTCGCCAACTATGATGAGATAAGAGCCAAGAAGACTCTGGAAGCGGATGGTTTTAAAGTTGTAAGTGAATATATAGAAGATGTTAAGCCATATATCCCTGAATAAATATTACTTCTATTTTTTGATCAAAGCCCTTGGGAGTTTACAGGGGTTTTGTACCTTTCTTTTGTGTTCAATCTTTTCCAGCTTCAGAGTTCCTTAATTCACTTTCCCCTCTCCAGGCGTTGCTTTATCTTGGATTAAAGCCGAAGCAATCATACCTGCTGGAGCCGCAAAAACACCTATACCAATTAAAATGACAAATGATGCGAAAAGCCTTCCTCCGGCAGTAACTGGGTACATATCCCCATAGCCTACGGAACTTAGGGTTGTCACAGCCCACCATAGACTAGTAAGAACAGAAGTGAAAATCTCAGGTTGAACATCTTTTTCGCAAAAGTAAATTCCTACCGCAGCAATAAGTACCAGCAAAAAAGAAGAGCAGAAAAAGAAAACTAGTTCTGGCCCTAGGAGCTTACATACGCGCCAGTAACGTTTCAAAATTACGTCATACTTAGTCATCCTGAGCAATTGCGCAAGTCTGAGAAGACGGATAACACGCATATCCAGAGATCCTAAGCTAACTAAGTAAATCAAAATTGCAGCTAAATCAACCAAGCCAAAAAAAGAGAAGATGAACCGCCACTTTCTCTTCGCTACATAGATTCTAAGGATATACTCTAATCCGAAAAAGGTGACACAAACCACATCAAATATTTGCAATAATTCTATTACATAAGCAGGAACACCAGGAGAACTTGATATAGCAATAGAAACAACAGACATCAAAACCAGAAAGCATAAAAAAAACTGGGTGTATTTCGCCCCGCGAGAGTTATTGTCGTTCAATAACTCCCAAATATAATAACGTCTTCTCATAATTTTATTTAGAATCAACCAAGGCAAGCTTTACTGCTAATCCAACAAATATTAGACTGGCAAACTTATTAAAATATAACTGAAAGTTTTCTGATTTTTTTAAGACTTTGCCAATACTACCTGCCAAAAGAGCAACAGCACCGAAAACCAGAACTGTAGACACCATAAAAAGTCCACCTAAAACAATGATCTGTAACGAAACATTACCCCTAACTGGATCTGCAAACTGAGGTAAAAATGCGAGGAAGAAAATTGAAACCTTAGGGTTAGTAATATTCATAATGACCCCTCGCAAATACAACTTTCGATAATTTTTGACCATATCTCCACCGCTAAATTCAGCAGCAGGAGATTTCCACGACATATAGGCTAAATAAAGTAGGTAAACAGCTCCTATGCCCTTTAGTATATTAAAGGCAATGGCTGATTTTTGAAAGATAACAGCTACCCCAAGGCTAACAGCTGCGGAATGGAAAATAAGCCCTGTACATAATCCAAAGACCACAGCAAGACCGGAAACCTTGCCATACATCATTGACTTAGTCAGAACAAATATATTATCTGGTCCAGGAACTAAGGCCAGAATAACGGTCGTCAAAAAGAATGTGATTGCAACATCTACAGGAATAATCATAGGTTACCTTGAAAAATTGTCACTTCGCCCAACCTTTTGGCTAAACTTAAAAATTTTATCCTCATAGTGTCGTTTAAACCTTTGTATTGAAATTTTGCTCCCACTTCAAATTTAAACAAATTTTCTGATTTTTCAAAAACAACCATATAGCAAAAAAATTTACTTTCGAGAGGCGAACATCAAACTACCACCCAAATGTCCAGCTATTCCAGCGGCACCAAGAATCAGCAAAGCAACACTTACAAAAATAACCCCTTGCTCTGAAAACAAAACATTTGGTTGAATATATCGCCATAAAACCAATGCCGATATTCCTAGTAAAACAACTAATGCACAAGCGGCCTTAATAGCAAAAACTGGTGTCTTAGTAGCCCCATACCTTCTGCGCCACTCAACAACGCCTGATAAAATAACTAATGGCATATTAATCAACACAAAAATTAAACAATAAAATGCGGCTGAATCAAGGCTCAATTCACTCAAGAAGAATGATAAAAGTATAAACGAAATAGCACATGGTAAAATGCCATTAGGGAAATGTACAGAAATAGAATGAAGGTGATATTTTCGAACCAATCTAGTGAAAAAACAGCCCTCACTTACCATATTAACTTCTTTGCTGGGCACTATGTTTTCATCTTTTTCCTCCGCCAGGCTAGCATTCTCTAAAATAAATTTGTCCTTATTAACTTTACACACAGGACATATCTCAGGAGGATTATCGCCTTTATGAACATAGGAACAGATGGTACACTTCCAACTTTGTTCTTCTGTTAAAATGGTGAGATTTTCAGGTCCGACCCCGCAAACCGGGCATTTTTCTGGTGCGGTATTGCTTTCATGGATATGACCACACACCGAACATTTCATTTTCTGCATAAGATATCTCCATCTAAAACATTATAAAATTAGATCTAAAAATAGTATCCTTGGGTTCAAGTAAAACTCAGTAACTATAGCAGAAAATATTTCAAATTGATAAGATTATTGAGAATTATTCCCATAACCATCTTTGTAAATTTCAGGATAATTCTGTTTCCATCTTCGGTGTAACCACAACCAATGGTTTGGAGCTCTTCTAATAGCCTTTTCTATGGCATCATTTTGTTTTTGTACCAATGTTTCCATTGTGTCGTCTTCACTTGGTATAATAGGCGAAAAAAAGACTAAGGTCTGGCTAATCTGATCCTTTCCACGGAAAATAAAAAGTGGTAAAATTGGACAGCCTGTCTTTAAGGCTAGACTAGCGACAATGGATATTGTCGTAGCATCTTTGGAAAACAATTTTGCCACCGGTCCTTCATTTAAATTAGCTGCTTGGTCAGGAAAAATCATTAAATCCTCACCTTTTAACAAGCCTTTTAAAATAGGTCGCAAGCCCTCATCTTTTATATAATGTGTTATGCCAAATTTTTTATTGTAGGTGTCTAAAACCTCTTGAAAAACTGAAAAGTCCATCTTACGCAGTATAAAATTAAGCTTTCTTTCTGTTTTAATCTTATAAAACAAATTAGCGTGTTCAGGCAGACCAAAATGTGCATTTATGAGGAGAATGCCCTTACCATTTGCCTGCTTTTTAGCAGATTCAAAATGTTCCATTCCTTCGTAACTAATGTACTTTGATTCGTTTTCAATACCTGTATAAACAAATCTCATAGTTTTTATAGTATCAAGAGTCGTCATCCCGAAAGTCTCAAAACTTTCTTTAGCTATTTTCTTTACTTCTCTTTCATCAATACTATCACCAAAAGCGAACCGAACATTAGTCTCTGCATACCGTCGATGTGAGCCTAAGAAGTAATAAAAAGCCTTACCCAGCAAACGTCCCCAAAAAGACCAAACCTTTCTGGGAAATAGAAAAGAGGAAAAGCTAACGATCCAAAAAAGAGCTAGAAAAAATTTGTTCATTACTCACTTACCTTAATTATTTAACTTTGTTGCAACACTTGCTATCTTTTGACCTAGCATCCTAGCGGTATTAATACCTTCCGTATCTTTCTCATAACCATCTGGATTATTACCCCAAGCAATGCCGCCAAAATGACCTCCATCCCCAACAATAATCATATCATGAATCATCATACCAGCATGAATACCTTGAATAGTTAACTCCTGGCCACCATTACGTGATCCTCCAACTGCTATTGCTGCTCCAATTTTATCTCGAAACATGAAACCATTCCGTCTGAAAACAACAGTGCGATCAATAAATGCTTTCATCTGAGAAGTCATAGCCCCCATATAAACAGGACTTGCTAAAACTATACCTACAACATCATCCGCCGATAATTTTTCCAAAATAGGTAAAAAGTCATCTTCTTGACTACATTGAACACCCTTTTTACATAAATCGCAGGCTATGCAACCAGAAATATTTAAGCCCGCAAGCTCTATTAATTCCACATCAAGATCTATTTTAGCCGCATCTAAGCACTGTTCCAAGAAAAACTTACTCGATTTCCCACGACGTGGGCTTCCCGCTATGCCAATGAGTTTCATGAAATCTCCATATATTTATATATGCTAAAAAAGCAATCATTCACCTTCAGCTAAAGAAATAGCATTAGATGACTTTAGCGTTTCTAAAACAAAAGAAGTCTTAACATTTGCCACCCCTGGAATACCAGACAACTCTTCATTCACAAAGGTAGTATAAGTCGCCATATCTTTAACAGCAACCTTAAGTAAAAAATCTACGTCCCCTGTTAATTGATAGCATTCCAACACTAATTCAAGACTCTTTAATCTATCCTTAACCGCTGTTAAAGAAGAAATTTGGTGAAGACTCACCGAAACAATAATAACAGCTAGTAATCCATACCCCACCTTCTCTCTATCAACCTGAGCACTAAAACCAGTTATAACACCTGATGCCTCTAACCGCTTAACCCTCTCAAGCATAGCCGGTGGCGAAATTCCAATTTCGGATGCTAGTTTTGAGTTCCTGATCCGACCATTATTTTGCAGAATGTTCAGTATTTTCTTATCTGTTCCATCAAGATGCATACTTTACTCCCAATATTTTGAATAAAAGCACTTTTAAAATGATTATATACCTAATTAATAAAGATTAAACAAAGATTTTAAATTGAAAATTAGCCAGAACAACTCCAGCATAAAAGTAAATTAGTCACACCGGGACACGTAGCTTACTTTATTAATTACCGATTGACTAATTGTTAATTTTTCGGTAATAAATTAACAATTATCATAATTTTTTCAATTAAACTTAAATAGAAAAAGGAAAATTTCAATGTTTGGATTAGAAGGAGTAGCCGTTCCCTTAGGTTTCATTCTTACTATACTAAGTGCCATACTTTGCATAGTTTATGGAGTAATCAACTGGAACAAAGGTTATGTCACCGAAGAAGAGTTAGAACAAGAGACAGTCTGGAAGGCAGAACAATCAAAAGTTAAAGATAAACTATAGGAGAAAACATGAGTCTTCCACTTCTAACAATCATAGTTCTAGTTTACCTTTTTGTGGTGGGTTTTCTTACTGCTAAAGCATATAAGGATACCAAGAATACCGCCGACTATATGGTCGCCGGTCGACAAATCCACCCATTCGTTATGGCTGTTTCTTATGGAGCAACCTTTATCAGCACATCAGCCATCATAGGATTTGGCGGTGCGGCAGCAGTATTTGGCATGAGCCTTCTCTGGCTAACATTTCTAACAATATTTATTGGTGTTTTTATTGCTTTTGTTTTCTTTGGTAGAAAGACAAGAGTTATGGGACGCAATCTAAACGCCCACACATTTCCAGAATTTCTTGGACTTAGGTTTCAGTCAACAAAACTACAAGGTGTTATAGGGGCGACAATATTCGCAACCATGCCACTTTACGCAAGCGTCGTACTAATGGGTGGAGCCAAATTCGTGGCTCAAATACTAACAATAGATTACAATATCGCCCTCTTTTTCCTAACCATCATCATTGCCATATATGTTGTTATGGGTGGACTAAAAGGAGTTATGTACACCGATGCCTTCCAAGGTTCTATCATGTTTATTAGCATGATTATCCTTCTAGTTTTTACATATAACATGTTAGGTGGAGTTGTATCTGCTCATCAAGAACTTAGCTCTATGAAGGATCTTGCTATTAAATTCTTTGGTGCTAAAGGTCATACTGGCTGGACCTCTTTCCCTACATTTCTCTCAGAATATTGGCTAGTCGTTGTTACAACAATTATCATGGGTGTTGGAATTGGTGTTCTTGCTCAGCCTCAATTAATAGTACGTTTTATGACTGTAAAAAGTAACAGAGAACTAAATAGGGCGGTTCTAATCGGAGCCATTTTTATTATGGTGGCAGTAGGTGTTAGCTTTATAGTTGGTGCTTTATCAAACGTCTATTTCCTAAAACATGACCCCGCAGGAAAAATTTCCCTGTTAGCGGCTAACAAAAATGTTGCTAACATAATCCCCTTATACATTAGCCATGCCATGCCACAATGGTTTACGGCAATATTTATGGTGACACTACTTAGTGCTGCAATGTCCACTCTTAGCTCACAATTCCACGCTATGGGAACTTCTTTAGGACGTGATATTTACGAAAAAGCCCTTGGAAAAACCGGTGATTCTATTCTAATTACTAAGATTGGGATCATAGTCGCAATCATAATCAGTTACTTTTTAGCATGGGGGCTACCACAGTTTTTTGAGGGAGGTACCGCTATAATTGCCAGAGGTACCGCAATTTTCATGGGAATCTGTGCCGCAGCTTTTTTACCCATGTACTTCGGAGCTCTTTATATAAAGAACATGACCAAAACTGCCGCCTACGCGAGTTTTGTTGTCGGAATTTTCAGTAGTATTTTCTGGTTGTTTTTTGTTCATATCAAAGAATCAAAACCTCTACTTATCTGCAAGACTATTTTTGGTGTTGACTCTTTAGCTCTAGGAACAAAATGGGCTCTTGTTGACCCTTTAATCATTGCACTTCCCGCATCAATTTTAGCCTTAATTATATTTCTTAAGGTAGGCCCAAAACCTGGCAAAGAACATATTAAAATGTGTTTTGCTGGTATCAAGTAAAAAATCTGTTATTTTACAAGATTTCCTATAATAAAGTTATACGCACCATTTATTTTATTATAGGAAATCAATATTTTTCCTAAATAAAAAACGACCATTCCCCGAAACATAAACAACTAATAATGACCAAAACTGACTATCTCTTGCAGTTTTGCGACTCATTATCATGAAATTATTGGCTTTATTGTTTAAGGATCGTTATAATTACGCATAATGATCAATATATTTCTTTTTTTATAAATGGTTAAATAATAATGTTTTAACCATTTATATTTTTACTTCATGGGCTCGTATTTAATATTTTGTCCATGTTTTATTGAAAATTTATTTGGGAATGCGTCCTAATCAGATTTATTAATCTGATAGCCCGGCATTATTGCTCTACAACTGAACAAAGGAGAACTTAGTGCTAAAAAATTTACAGAATATTCCAATTACCGTTGTGATGTTTGTAGTAGTTTTATGCTTATCGGTATCAAGTGTTGCTATTTTGACCTTCACTTCAACAAGATCGGCGACTGAAGGACTTTACAAGGTGGGAAAAAGTTCGATTGTTGACATGCATAAAACCATGGAACGCTCTCTTGAGGCACTTGACGGTCAAATCAAGATGAAGCTCAAAAGTGATATTGCACTACTAGAGCTTACCATGATGGATAATAACGATCTTTATCTTAGTGATGAGTATGGTAAAGTTGGTCAATTTACTTTACCTGTTATGAAAAAAGGAGATAGTAGTATTTACTCCGACAATCAAATTGTCGATAAAATAACCAGAGAAACTCA
Source organism: Desulfotalea sp. (assembly GCA_051531995.1). Taxonomy (GTDB): domain Bacteria; phylum Desulfobacterota; class Desulfobulbia; order Desulfobulbales; family Desulfocapsaceae; genus Desulfotalea. The sequence goes on along the minus strand of JAOPTU010000004.1, from coordinate 51,749 downwards.
GTCCAAAGCAACAATATTCCAACTTGAAGACAACAAACTGATTAGAATTTCTACCTCTGTAATTAAAAAAGATGGCGCAAGGGCTACAGGAACTTATATTGACTCAACTAGTCCTGTTTATCAAACTATTATGCGAGGAGACACTTTCTACGGTAAAGCCTTTGTCGTAGATAATTGGTATTTAACAGCCTATTCACCTCTGTACGATAATAATAAAAATATCATTGGTGCTTCTTTCGTTGGCGACCTTATGCTAAACGAGATGGTTACCAAGTTAATATCCAACACCAAAGTTGGTGAAGGTTATTTCTTCGCCTACGACCTAAAGGGTAACTTTTTAATTCACCCACAATATGGGCCTGAAAAAAACCTTTTTGATACCGCACCTGCCTACAAGAACCCAGACAAAAGTGGATTTGTAAAATACACGTGGAAAGGAGATGAAAAAATAGCTCAGACCGGTTTAATCAAAGATTGGGGTATTTATATCGCAATTGGCCTACAAAGATCCGATATATTACAGGGTGTTGACAAAGCACTGCTTAAGTCAGCTTTAATAGTAGGCACAATCGTTCTTTTAATTGGCTTTGCCCTAAACTTTATTCTTGTAAAAATTGTGAATTCACGGGTCCAGAGCCTTGCCAAAGTTGCACAAAAAGTTGGAAATGGAGACTACCGAGTTTCTTTTGATGTTAAGTCAAAAGATGTATTAGGAGACTTATCCAACTCACTCAATGAAATGGTTGACAATTCTCGAGAGATGATTGCTCAGATTTCTGGTTCTGCTACCTCTTTAAGCTCTGCCGCCTCACAACTAACATCTATATCCACAGAATTAGTTGATACCTCCAATGATACTTCTGGTATTGCCGAGAGAACAGCCGGAAATGCTAATGAAGTGTCCCATAATATGGATTCCGTAGCTGCCGCATCTGAAGAGTCAGCCACAAATCTTAATATGATCGCCTCTGCAACCGAGGAAATGGGCCAAACAATCCAAGAAATAGCCTCTAATAGTGCAAGGGCTAGTTCCACTACCCTCGAAGCGGTTCAAGTTTCAGAAAAATCTCAAGAGGCCGTCAAGTCTCTTGGTGCCGCAGCCGACTCTATTGGTAAAATAACTGAAACCATTACTGAGATTTCAGAACAAACCAATCTTCTGGCTCTAAATGCTACTATTGAAGCTGCAAGAGCTGGAGAATCTGGAAAAGGTTTTGCTGTTGTTGCAAATGAGATTAAAGAACTAGCAAAAGAAACTGCTTCAGCAACCAATAGCATCAAAGCAGCTATTTCAGAAATTCAGGATCAGACAAACAATACAATATCTGATATCAGTGGCATTACTGTAGTAATTTCTGATGTTAACAGCATTGTGCAAACTATTGTGGCAGCTGTTGAAGAACAATCAATCACCACTAATGAGATTGTACAGAATGTAAACCAAGCAACCCTTGGCATTGTTGAAGTTAACGAAAATATTGCTAACTCAAGCCAGATGACCGCTGAAGTTTCTAACGATGTTGGTCTAGTCCAAGAGCGTACCGTTACGGTTAAAGGAAGTAGTGAGAATCTACAAGAATCTGCCGTTGGGCTATCGAGCCTCGCTAAAGATCTAAACGAGTTGGTTAGCAAATTTAAAGTATAAACTTTACTAATACCAACAAGTAAAAAAAAGGCTCTGTATTGATTAATTTCAATACAGAGCCTTTTTATTTTTCCTGAATTCGTATGATAAGTGCACAGCTCCATATGGTGTTAATATCTAGATATCGTTTGATTACGAGCCTTAGCACAATGGTGAAAAGATAATATGGTAAAGACTAACAAGATTGAACAATTGTATCTAGCAACCACTTGTAAAATAGCTAGATTTCATCACTACTCTTTCTTACAGTTTTACTTGAAATAATACAATTTTGACATACACAAGCACCTAACCTTTCTGTTGGTATTTGGGCAAGTAGCCGCTGCGGCACTTTTTCCTTTTGACACCAGCAACTACTTGCATCCTTACCCGCAAGCACTGCACAATTATTTTTCTTACCGCAAATTGGGCAGATACTTTTGTCAAAATCAATCATCCGCTGCTCCTTTTCTCTAGAATACCAATTCCTATGTTATCAAAATGCTTTTTATTACAATTTTATCTAGGAACAGTATACAATTGTCTTTCAAATAGTAAATAATTAAGGATAATTACTTCCATGGCAAGAAAAATAATATATCAAAAACAATCTAAACCAATTCCGGCACCTCCAACCGAGGTTTACAAGTGGCACGACCTACCAGGTGTTATTGAAAGATTAATTCCTCCATGGCAAAAAGCAAAACTACTGGAAAGAAGTGGTGGGTTAGGTTTGGGTGGAAAAACTATCCTAGATTTGTCTTTTGGCCCATTCACAAAAAAATACATCGGTGAACATTTGGAAGAACAACCAGGGGAAATGTTTACTGATATTCAAAGCCAAGGCCCTTTTAAGTCATGGCGACATGAGCATAGTTTTTTAGCAAAGAAAACAGCTTCCATATCTTCGACAATCCTTGATGATAAAATTGAATATGAATTACCCATGCAAAGTTTTCTTCCTACAGCAATCTTTAATCATATTCATAAACAGCTAGATAAAACATTTCATTATCGACATGAAACTATTTTAAATGATTTCAAAATCCTAAAAAAATACAAAACAGCAAGCAAGAACATCCTCATCAGTGGTGCCAGTGGTTCCATCGGCAAGAGGCTAATACCACTTTTAAAAAGTTGCGGTCACAGAGTATGGAAATTAGTAAGGTGTCTACCAAACCCAGAAAACCAAGAAATATACTGGAATCCAAAAACAGGTAAAGTCGGCTCTTTGCCCCATATCGATGGTTTAATTCACCTAGCAGGTGAATACATAGGACTTGGCAGATGGAGTAGCCAGAAAAAACAAGAAGTTTTACTATCACGGAAATTAGGCACTGAAACCCTAGCTAAACTAGCGGCAGATAAACAAATTGATTTTTTCCTTTCCAGCTCTGCAACTGGGTACTACGGCAATATCCCTGAACAAAATATAGGCGAAACCCAGGCCCCAGGCTCTGATTTCATCTCTCAGGTTTGTAAAATATGGGAGGATTCAACTACTGCCGCTAAAAAAGCTGGTATCAGAACCGTTATACTTCGCATGGGAGCAGTCCTTGATTGTGGTAGCGGTGTTCTACAAAAGCTTAGTAGTGCAGGCCTATTCGGGGTTCCAAGATATTTTGGATCAGGTGATCAATTTATGAGCTGGATTTGCATGGACGATTTAATTACCGCAATTCTCCATTGCATAGCCACCCCCATCGCTGGTCCTGTTAATATATGTAGCCCTACCCCCATAACTAATAAAGAGTTCATGGCAAAGATTGCAAATATTGGAAAAAAAATTATTCTTCCACCAATCCCCAAAAAGTATTTACAATTAGTATACGGCCAAATGGCAAACGAAATTGCTCTTGCTAGTAGCCATGTCTCACCAGAAAAACTTATTCAATCAGGTTTTGAGTTCTATTATCCAAGCATGGAATCATGCCTTAATAGACAACTTGGTCATCAAAACAATCCCAAAGACAAGGAACAATTAGATGAGTACTAGATTAAAAATAATTTTCCTTAGCCTTATGACTTTCGCTCTTGCCTGCGGTTTCATGCACCACTCTGTTAACAAAGAGGTCTACGATTTTGAGCGCCTTCACATCTTTCTTTTCAACCTTTGTGTTGGCGGAAGCATTGTTATTTATTATACGGAAGGCAAAAAAAGACTATCCATAAACGGTATTCTTTTTATCACTGCATCATTGTTATTTGCCTTTGCAGCATTTTTAGAATTGTATTTTATCTGTATCTACCTACCCTTATTTTTAGCATTCTTGGTCGAAAAAGTAAGAGTAGCAAAATTTGGTCAGTGCCTACCAACCGAAATGTTTGGTTTTAAAGTTCCAATCTCAGAAAAATTCCATCAAGCATCTCTCCTATGTCTCACCTTTGGATTGATACTTTCAAGCCCTGTTATTTTAAATGGTGTATATTTACATCTTATTGATATCCCTAAACTATCGCTTAATACATTTTTCCTCGGTTTTTCTTTCCCTTTATCTCTTATAACCATGTCAGTAATTTTTTCTTTGATGCAACCAGCTAAAAACATGACAGTTACGATACTGCATGAAATTTCCTTTTGGGTGATAAATCTTGGAGTAATTATCTTTTTTATTTTTATCTTGTTAGAAGTTTTCATCCCTCAAGTAATTATTTCCTGCATGCTTTTCTTGGCGGTATGCCTTGTTCTATATCTCTATTTCAACTATGGAGTCAAACTCCAGGAAAAAGCATTTTTAATATCAGGACTTGTATTCCTCTTTTGCACATCTATCACAGGGATAGTCTATATTTTTCTTGAATTCTCTACTTCATACGATCCAAACGCAGCTCTACCACTACTGAGAATGCATGCCTTTACTGCTCTTTATGGCTGGAATTTAAGTGGATTAGCTGTAATTGCTCGTCACCGACAATTTCCTCTACGTTTACACTCACCAATTATAATTGCCTGTCACTGGATAACCGTGCTTGTTTTATGTCCTTTAGGATATTTTTACGCCCCGGTTGCGGTGCTAGCTGTGCTAGGATATCTGTTTTTAGGATTTAATATTTTCTTTAAAAAAGAAGAACACCCTATTCCTCTATCTGCTGAGTCCTCTAATTAAATATCTGAAACTGACTTTTTGCCCGCAGATTCTCAAAAAACTTTGACAAAGGCCCTCACAATATGTGATAGTAATAATCATTATTATGCGTGGTAATTTTTGAATTTTAACACTTTAAGTTTTTAAATAGGAGACTGACTATATGCCAAATTATTTAGTCAAAGATCTGATGGTTCCAATTTCTGAGTATGCCATTGTAGAAATTGGAACTACTCTTATAGAGGCCGTGCAAGCTCTTGGAAAAGCACAAAGCCTGCACAAAGAGAGTAAATATGAGCACCGAGCGGTACTGGTTACTGATAAGCTTGGCAATGTTGTTGGGAAAATAAACCAACGACTCGCTCTAAAAGGTATAGAACCTAAATTTAATTTTGAAGAGGAAATTGCCATAATCGAAAAATTTAAATTTAGTGAAGACTATGTTATCGCTATGCGCGAAAGCTACAGAGAACAAAGTCAGATAATCAACAAGGAAACCTTATCTGTTGGTGCCAATAAAAAAGTTGAAGAATTTATGCAAGATCACACTCCTGGGGAATATACCACCGAAGATGATAGTCTCGATCATGCAATACATAAGCTCGTATCAGGTAAACACCATTCTCTACTTGTGACCAAAGATGATAAAATCACAGGTGTTATACGAATAGCTGATGTCTTTGCCGCAGTGTTTGGAGAAATCACAGCACTCAACAACCCATAATGTAAGAGGTACGAATGAGCCAGTTAATCAAACTATACCAAAGTATCGTCCAGAGGGTTAACATCAACCTTCGTGAACTGCAATTTGATATTAGTCCCTACGCAAACCACCTGATAGCAGTAGAGCAGATGAAAGACGCCTACGCCTTTTACGGCATAACTACTGATCATCCACTTAACCTTAGTTTTGAGCACTCTGCCCTAGCTGGGAGTTATTTTCTCGGAAAATGTAAGGTGAAAAACTCAATTCTCTACAAAAGTGATATACGTGGAGATGAACTTAAACGCAAAGGAGATCTTTTCAAATCTGGTGGTTTCGAGTTCACTCTTGCCAAAGATGAGGCAATTGAAATTAAAAATAGTGTCCTCATCAAAACTCTTGTCCATAACTTCTCCCACGATCCAGAAACGCCTGAACGATTTTTCATACAAGACACTCTGGCTATGGACTATGCCAATATTCATGGTGCGCCTTCGGACGGTTCATTTTTGGGACCATTTGCCACAGTCGACCTTACCACCATGAACGATTGTGTAATCGGCGCATATTCCTATATCCAGGCAGGAGAAATTTCTCATATGAGTGTTGATCCTGGCACTATTTGGGTCAACAGTAAGGACAACTTCAATTTTCTATATACCTTTCCCCAAAAGGTACTAGAAGAATATATAACTTTTTCAACAGACAAGGTACCACTCGGTAAATTTATTGACTTTATTGAGGAAAGAGAAGAAAAATCCCAAAGAGTATTCGGTGCAATCAACCTAGAAGCAATGGAAGCTACCCCAGAGACCTCATCACTTGACCACTACGCAGTTATAATACCACCATTCAAGATAGATGAGAATGTCCTCATATCTCAACGTGCCTACATCGAAAACTCTACCCTTGGCAAAGGTGCAAACGCCCAAGAAAATTGCCTTATTATTAACTCCCACCTAAATGGTTATAACGTTTCTGCTCACGGATCAAAGATACATCATGCAGATCTACAGCCATACGTTTTCACGGGATTTAATAGTTTTGTGTTTGGTAAAGAAAATGCGAGGATAACAGTGGGTGAGAATAGTATTATAATGCCTCACACCATCATAGATAGTGAGGAACCAATCAATATTCCAGCGAACCATTTTGTGTGGGGAATCGTAAGAAGTATGGAGGAGCTTGCCGTCAACAGCATATCTTTTGAAAAGTTAGCTGCACATAATGGTATTCTTAACAAAGGAAGAATGCACTTTGAAGGAAATGGAGCTCTTCTTGTTAAGGCTTTCAAAGATCGTATCCAGCACATACTTGAAGTTAATGGTGCATTTTTCGCTGATGGTGAAAATGATGGTCACGCCCAACGCAACCAAAAACTTTCGCTCAATACCATCCAACCTTTCCAATTTGGTGAAGAAGAAGGAATGTATCCTACAATTAGAATACTACCTTAAACATTAGGTCACCTTTTTTCATCTCTGCAAAAGCTCACTCCTTTGTTTTATAAGGGTGGGCTTATCTTTCTTTTATTCTATGTATCTTCCAACACCCCTATAATTATCGCAATGTTCCTTTAATCCTCATGTTATGGAGGGAGACAGTAAATTCTTTCAGTTGTTGATTAACGACTTGGATTACTCTTTTTGAAAATGATCATGGGGGGATAACAGGTAAAGGCCCTATTGCATTTACAAAAGAACTGTTAACACATGTAAGTGAAGCAGGTAATTTACCTAGACTACGTAATAATATATTCTTTCTTATTTCCAATCAACAATGTATTCCAGGCATGCAAAACATTGCTGATTGATTAATTAAAAAACAAATACAAATCTAGAATTTTTCAGACAAGGCTGTGTATCGCTCTGAAGCACTCCTCACTGTTTTACTTAGTAAAACAGCTATCTTTTTTATTAACTTCACACCACATTCAGGGTTTTCTGCGACAAGAGTGTCAAAGCTCACTTTTGATAGGGTGAAAATAGTGGTTAACTCGGTGGCGATCGCTGACGCAGATCTAGTTTCTTGATCTATAACTGACATTTCACCTATGGTATTGTTACTAGTAAGCTCAGTCAACAGAATAGGTGTTCCTTTTTCAGAATACTTTTCAATTTCTATACGACCGTCGATGATAATTGCAAAAAAATCACCTGGATCACCTTCATGAAAAAGATAATCATCCACATCTAGGTTAACAAATTTTGCATGCTTAACAAGAATATCTATCTCATCATCTAGTAGATCAGAAAACAGATCCAGCCTTCTAACACTTTCTCTAACAAGAGGTGATACTTTTGCTCTAGGTACACTCATGATTAGTTTCTCCTGTAAAATTCATTATTCATGCAAACAAAGCACATCATTTATCCTACCTTATAAACTCTAGGATACTTTGAAATTGAACAAATTTTCAAGGCACCCTCTAACCAACACTACTTATTTAATCAGATACATCAGATAATAACTTGGTTTTAATATCAAGAGACCACACAAAGTGATAACATCTGTAACTATGTTAAGTACAGAAACAGGAGTAATATTACTAAAATTTACTATTGCCCAACAACCAGCCTGTTATTCTTTGTACGTACAATATCTCACATTATTTACTAAACTAGATCTATCGCAATAATTAAATTCTATATTTGGAATATTGGATCTACCATGAAGTTATGTATGTTTAAATCAAACCTCTAATTACTATTAACCGAAAAAAACCAATATCAAATACCAATGTATGCAGGACATAAGTTTCTCATCTGAAAATATTATTGCATATGCAATTTTTATTTAACACACGTTACCTCAACATCTTGCATCTGCCACGAATGACGATTGGGATTACTCGCATGATTATTACTACTGCTCCTAAAAGAACCGCCTATGGGACGATAATGACGCACTCTAGCTTTGATCTTTCCCTCCTTTCCTTCAGGCTCATTAAATAGACTAAAAACGATATTTAGCTCTCTACAAATTTTGCCATTCTTGACATGACCTCTCACTGTTAATTGTCTATGCTCTTGATAATAAAGAGCCTCAACATCATAACCATTTGAACTAAACATTTCTGTCGCAAGACTCGGGAAAGCGTAAATGATTATCATGCCAACGAAAATGGCAATCTTACAAAACTTACTCATACAACTCTCCTATTATAAAAAAATGAAATGATAGTGATTGTTGCGTAATTTACAAATGATAATAAAATCCTAGCAAAAAACAGGGCAGATAAAAACAAAAAAATCCCAGCAAAGACAATTTGCTGGGATTTTATAGACTTATAGACAAAAGACTCTTGCTGAATGTATATTACGAATTAAAATCTAATCTTGCATTTTGGAAATATCACCAATTTGCAAAATCAGAGAAGCAAGGGCTGTTAAAAGATTTAGGCGGTTAGTACGAATGGCATCATCCTTAGCCATAACCATTACTCCCTCAAAAAATGCATCCACAGGTTCCTTCATCTTCAACATTTCCTTCAAAGCCTCAGGATATTTTTTTGCAGCTACAAGACCCTGCATATCGGCAGATATATCTGAATAAACTGCGTATAATTTTTTTTCAGCTTCTTCTTCAAAAATATCAGTGTTTACCTCTATTGCAGAGTTTTCCTTGATAATATTACGAATCCGCTTGAATGATGCTGCCAATACCGCAAAATCATCTTCTTTTTGCACTTCCAGCAAAGCATCAATTCTAGAGCGACAATCATTAACATCATCAAACTGAACAGAAACCGCAGCATCCACAGCACCCTGCCCTAAGGTCAATACTGCATCATTGGCAAATCTTCCTTGCATAAACTGCAATACTTTATCAGTGGTCTCTTGGCTACCGTCAACCTTATCTCCGTATAAAGCTAGAGCTTTAGAAATAATATCAGAAAGTGATAGTGTATAACCATGACCTCCAATAATATTTAATACCGCAAGGGTTAAACGTCTTAAACCAAATGGATCAGCTGTGCCAGTTGGCACTTGCCCAATGCCAAAACAACCAGCAATTGTATCAATACGATCTGCAAGTCCGACGATAGCTCCTAATTGAGAGCTAGGTAATTCTGCCCCTGCTCTCTTAGGCATATAATGCTCTTTTATTGCGAGAGCAACTCCATCCTTCTCGCCATCATTAATCGCATAATCAGCACCCATCTCACCCTGCAAACTTGGGAACTCGCCCACCATTTCAGATAAAAGATCAGCCTTACACAGGTAAGCAGCACGACAGGCATCTTCTGCCAAAGCAGGGTCAATAGCCTCGGCTAAGACCTTGGTTAGCTTTATAAGTCTATCATTCTTTTCAGCCATGGTGCCGAGTTTTGTCTGAAAAACAATACCTGTCAAAGATGATACACGGCTTTCTAGTTTGATTTTTTTATCAGCATCAAAGAAAAACAGTGCATCTTCTAGGCGAGCACGCAAAACTCTTTGATGTCCTTTACGAGTTACATCAATATCATTAACTTTGGTATTATTTACTGCCACAAAACCTTCGACAAGATTAGAGTTTTTATCAATAATGGTGAAATATTTCTGATGTTCACGCATCGAGGTCGTTAAAACTCCGTCTGGTAAATCAAGGAACTTTTTGTCAAATACACCACAAACACCATATGGATACTCAACAAGATTAGTTACTGTATCAACGAGAGAATCATCCAACGCAACCTCGCCAGTAAGAAGATCAGTATTTTTTACTGCAGCAATAATCTCTTCAACCACTAGGATGCGACGTTTTTTCACGTCTACCATCACTTGATGCTGAAGAAGAGTCTCTACATAGGCCGAAGGACTAGGAACGACAAAATCGACATTATCCATAAATCTATGTCCACGACTTGTGTTGCCAGCAACAACGCCATTATGCTCAACACTTACAATATCATCACCGAATAGGGCTAGAAGCCATTGAATTGGCCTAGCAAAGGTATTTGTGTTACTACCCCAACGCATTGATTTAGCGAAAGATAATTCCGTTATTAACCCCTTTAAAATAGTTGGCAAAAGAGTCGCTGTTTCCTCTCCCTTACGCTCACGAGTTAATTGCAGATAATCGCCCTTGGAAGTCTCAACTACTACTAAGTCTTCTGGTGTTGCTCCCTTTGAGCGAGCAAAACCCTGGGCCGCTTTAGTGTAGTTTCCATCGCTATCAAGACCTGCTTTGGTCGAAGGTCCAAGCAACTCTTCTTTCACATCATCTTGTTTTTCTACCAAATCACGAACTAAAATAGCCAAACGACGAGGAGTTGCGTAGGTTGCAATATCACCATGCGCTATCTTTAACTCTCCTGTCTTATTGGTAAATATTTCTTTTAGTTGTTTTAGGGCTGGAGCCTGAAAACCAGCAGGCAATTCCTCTGTTCCTATTTCAAATAATAAATCATGCATGGTATGAATATGTTGGGAAAAAAAATGAATAAGATCGAATAATATGAATATCGATCAAGTTATATTTACAATACTCTTAATAATTTGATTCTATACTGGCAGAATATATCAGTTCTGCATTAAAATGATTAACCTTAATGACATATTTTGCAACATCGTCAATTTCAGCTAAAGACTCACCAATTGTATCGGCTAAAAAGCTAACAGACGAGAAGCCCTCTAAATCTAGCCCTGCTACCAACGTTTCTAGTATACGAGTCTCTACCTTGGAGATTACATCTTCTATCCAGTAAAATTTTTCAAACACTAAATCTAAAACGACAAAGCCCCATTTCACCACGTTTTTGCGATTATTTGCCGCAGAATAAACAGGAATTTCAATACTAAAATGAATGTCACTAGTATCATGCAAAGAGCCGTACAAACCACAATCATATTTTTGTGATAAAAAACCTTGATTTTGAACTGTAGCACTTTGCATAAAATAGGGAAAGAACATTTCTAGATGGGAAGCCTGAGCTTGTAACCGCACCTTCATCTTTTCTAAAATATCCTTGAAATTCTGTAAATCTATCTCGCCATGACACTCATTGAGTATTTCTAAAAAACGGCTCATATGAGTGCCTTTAAAGTGATGAGGAAGATGCACATACATGTTAATACTAGCGACAGTATGTTGACATTTCTTAGCTTTATCAAGAACAACAATCGGATAAGAAACCGACTTCACCCCCACCTTGCGGATATCGATACATCGATTATCTCTTTGGTTTTGTATATCTTTCATATTAATATGGGGGATTTAAGACAGAATATGTACGGATTAACTAGCTGTGGACTTTTCTGTATTTTCTTGGATTGTTTTACAATCAATACAGAGAGTTGTTACTGGGCGCGCTTGAAGACGATTAACACCAATATCCTCACCACACCCCTCACACTCACCAAATTCTTCATCATCAATACGGAGTAAAGCTTCATCAATTTTTGCGAGTAACTTTTGTTCACGTTCTCTAATACGGATTTCAAAACTGCGAGCTGACTCAGTTGTCGCCCGATCATTTGGATCAGGAATATTCGTTACCTGATTTGTCATGTCGCCGAGAGTTTTTTCGACATCATCTAATATGTCTTGTCTTTTAGCCAATAATTGCTGACGAAAATCGTCTATAACATTCTGTTCCATCAAACCTCTCCAAAATTAAAAGAGTAATAAATACTCCGTGAAATCAAAGATCTAATTAAACTTCATCTCTTATAAATGTCCCGCTTTTGCCTCCGGTCTTTTTCAGAAGCCGAATATTACTAATTTCCATACTCTTATCAACAGCCTTGCACATATCATATATGGTAAGAGCTGAGATAGACACAGCTGTTAAAGCCTCCATTTCCACACCTGTTTTACCAGTTATACCAACAGTTGCGAAGATATCTACTGCATTTTTATCATCAACAAATTCAAAATCAATGGTCGCTTTAGTAATTAGTAAAGGATGAGCTAGAGGTATTAAATCATCTACCTTTTTAGCAGCCATCACTCCAGCAATGCGAGCTATACCAAGCACATCACCCTTAGTTATGTTACCAGCTTTCACTAGAGTATAAGCTGATTCATTCATGGTAATTCTGCCCGAAGCATAGGCAACCCTAGTAGTTTCATCTTTTGCACTAACGTCTACCATATGGGCGTTACCACTATCGTCAAAATGAGTCAATGGTGATTTTGTTTCTGTCATGCTTTCCTTTTTAAGGTATTGAGGTTAGTTACGCCCTAAGACCTCGTCAAAAATACGCGAAAAGAATCCTTTCTGTTCTTCATCCTGTCCATGTTCCTCACAGAGTGAATCGAATTCTTTAAGAATTTCCTTTTGCCTATCACAAAGTTCAACTGGTGTCTTCACATGAATTTCAACAACCATATCACCTTGTCCACGCCCTCGAAGACTTTGAACGCCTTGCCCTTTTATATTGAATCTTTCCGCTGACTGAGTACCAGCAGGAATCTTCAAATCACTCTTGCCATGAATGGTGGGAACCTCAATATTGTCACCTAGAGCAGCAGTAATCATAGAAACTGGCAACATACAATAAATTGTATCACCATCTCTTTCGAAGAAATCATGTTCTTCAACATGAACAACCACATAAAGATCACCACTCTGTCCGCCACGCCGTCCGCCCTCCCCTTCACCACGGAGACGCATACGAGCACCAGTATTGACACCAGCCGGAATTTTAATTGAAACAGTCTTGGTTTTTTCTCGCAACCCTTGTCCATTACAATCATTACATGGTTCTTGAACAATTGTCCCTTCGCCTTGGCACTGAGGACAGGTAGTATTAACCTGAAAAAATCCTTGTGAACGAATAACCTGACCGCGGCCATTACATTGAGGACAAGTTTGAGGTTGATGTCCAGGGCGACAGCCTGACCCATCACAAGTGAAACAGGTTTCACGCCTGGCTAAATCTACTTCTTTAGAAACTCCGTGTACTGCATCCATAAACGAAATGGAAACGTTATAACGAAGATCATTACCATCAACCGGTCCATTTCGTCTCGTCTTTTGCGAACGACCACCACCAAAGCCAAACAAATCACCAAATATATCACCAAAACCGGAGAAAGGTTCTCCTCCGCCTCTGCCACCACCACTATTTTTTAAACCTTCGTGGCCGTAAGCGTCATATACTTGTCTTTTTTGACTGTTAGACAGTACCTCGTACGCCTCTGTACATTCTTTAAATTTAGACTCAGCGGCAGTATCACCCTGATTACGATCAGGGTGATACTTCATAGCTAGCTTGCGATACGACTTCTTGATAGTATTATCGTCAGCGTTTCTTTCTATCTTAAGTATTTCGTAATAACATTCACTCATTTAGACATCTTTTCCAGCACTATTTCTAGATTATGTTAAGAAGATTATTCTGCCACAGGAACCGAAGAACTTTCCTCTACCGCAACTCCATCAACCAGATCTGGAAGTTGATCTATATTATCAAGAGTCACTAAACCAGCAGCAATCTCTCTCAAGGTATTAACAACTTCCTTATTCTTTTCGCCAGCAAGAAACGGCTCACCTTGACGATGCTGCTTAATGCGTTTTACCGTAAGGTGGATTAGATTAAAACGGTTGTCTTTCCCTACTTTGTCTAGACAATCTTCAACTGTAATTCTAGCCATTTATTTCCTCATATTATTTACAGTTAATAATAACTGCGGACATACCCTTCCGGGTTATTTACAACATTTCTTAGTTTCAAATGGATTAGAGAGCATCATAGTCTGTGCTCGATCTGGTCCAACTGATACTATATTTGCAGGTGTCTCAGTGAAATCTTCCAAGCGGCGAACATATTCTTTTGCCTTAGTAGGTAGATCATCAAAGTCGCATACACCATCAATTTCCTGCTCCCATCCTTCACACTCTTCATAAACAGGTTTGACAGATTCAGCAGCTTTGATATTACTTGGCATTACAGTAACCTTATTGCCATTTAAATCGTAGGATGTAGCAAGCTTAATTGTTTTTTGACCACTCAGTACATCTAACTTTGTTAAAGCCCAGCCAGTAACACCATTAAGACGAACAGCATCATTTGCCACAACTCCATCAAACCAACCGCAACGGCGACGACGCCCGGTGGTTGCACCAAATTCGTGTCCTTTCTCTTGTAATTCACTACCAGCAGTATCAAATAATTCTGTTGGAAATGGGCCTGAACCAACTCGGGTGGTATAAGCTTTGACGATACCAACAACAGCATCTATGTGAGATGGACCAAAACCAGAACCATTACAGGCATTACCAGCAACAGTATTAGATGAAGTTACAAATGGATAAGTGCCATGATCAATATCTAATTGAGTACCTTGAGCGCCTTCAAATAGAATATTTTGTCCAGCCTTGCGAGCTTTATCTAGAACAACAGAAACATTCTCTAAGTAAGGTGCCAGCTGTTCTGCGTACCCCATAGCTGCTGCATAAATTTCTTCATAATTCATAGCAGGGGCGTTAAATTTCTTAGTTAAAAGAAAATTTTTCTCTTCAACTGCCACTTTCAACTTTGTTTTAAATAGATCTTCATCAAGCAAGTCTCCAGTTTTAATACCAATACGGCCAACCTTATCCATATAGCATGGACCAATACCACGACCTGTTGTACCAATCTTATTATTCTTAGAAAGAGCTGCCTCTTTAGCTTGGTCTAAGCTTGAGTGATATGGCATAATTAAATGGGCATTTTCACTAATCATTAATCTTCCAGGCTTAACCTCTAATCCCTTTTCTTTAAGACTTGCCATTTCTTCAAGAAGAACACCTGGATCAACAATAACGCCGTTTCCGATCATGCAGGTTTTATCTTCATAGAGGATTCCAGAAGGTATGATATGAAAGATAAATTGACGCCCATCAACAACAAGTGTATGCCCTGCATTATTGCCACCCTGAAAGCGTACAATATAATCTGAATATTTAGTAAGCAGATCTACAATTTTACCTTTTCCCTCATCGCCCCATTGGGCTCCCACTACTACGACACTGGACATCTATTCTCTCCTGTTAGGGTTAGATACAGCCACAACAAAAAGTAAGATACAAGCCAGAAGTAATTAAAACTTCACGACCTATATTCAATTTATTTAGTTTAGGGAGGTAATAACACATCCATTTTCCCCCCAAGAAAAACACGGTACTGTAGCAAAAAAAAAGCATAATGTCAATCAGCTACCGTTTGTCTCACCAAAACACGCAGAGCTGCAAACAAACACGATATTTCGAGACGATACCAACAATAATCATTATTTACCAAACACCAAGCATTATAATTCTCGGTTTTTGATCATCTTTTTTTGATTAAGATGAACTGTGAAGAATCGCAAAATACTTAGCTCTGCACAATTATTGACAGTGGAAAGAAAATATCTTAGAGTCGTTGAACTATTTGTATGAAATAAAATCTTCTGTCGCTCTATTGAAGCACAAGCAAAAAAAGGAATAACTATGTTTGGTATCGGTCTCCCCGAAATGATTCTTATATTGGCACTAGCCCTCATCGTCATTGGCCCAGACAAGTTACCAGACTTTGCTCGTTCAATTGCCAAAGGCATCATGGAGCTTCGCAAAACGGCCGATGGGTTCAAAGAGTCAATGGAAAAAGAAGGAAATCCGTTAGGTGAAACAAAAAAAGAGTTGGAACAAGCCGCTAACGCTCTCAAAAGCAACCTCCTTGAAACACCAAACTTTAATCCCAAAATAGATAGTAGGCTACAAGATAAATCTGCTGCTGGCGCCTCTGCTGCTTACGAAGAACTAATGAAAAACAAGATCAATACCCAGATAGAAAACGACGATTTCATTGAGATAGAGGAGGATAAAATACCTCCTATGGTTGATGACCTACCACAAACTAAAAAAGATGTCAAAGTCGAGGAAATTCAGTAATGGGTATGGATAATTATAGCCTAGAAAAGACCATCCCTATTCTTGAACGTAGCCTAGCGGTTTTCCGTCCCCACCATCTTGAGCTAAAGAAAAGAACCATCAGGATAGGAATTGCCATCACTGTCTGCTCTGCCATAGCCTATTTTTTCTCAGAACAAATCGCAGCCGCCTGTATCGCCCCCCTACAAAATGCAAGTCCTCTTGTTTACAAACTTGTTTACACCAATCTACCAGAAGCGTTCATTGCTTATATAAAACTTGCTCTATTAGTTGGTATAATATGCAGCATGCCATACTGCATCTATCAAGCATGGGCTTTTGTGGCACCTGGTTTAACTAGCAAGGAAAAGAAAACTGCTGGTATTGTTGTTTTCTGGTCAACGTTTCTATTCTTAACTGGTGGATGTTTTGACTTTTTTATCATACTACCTAAAATACTGACGTACTTCATGAGCTATACCACAGAAACCCTACTACCTCTTCCCAAACTTGGGTTATACCTAACATTCGTTGGCAGAAGTGTATTAACATTTGGGATTGCCTTTCAAATACCTTTTCTCATGGTTATGGCTGGCAAAGCTGATTTGGTACAAGCCCGGTATTTTAAAAAGAAAAGGATGTATTTCTATGTTGCCATAATCACTCTTGCCTTTTTGCTAAGCGCAGGTGATTTTATGGCCTCCGCTCTTTTATCAGGGCCTTTATTTATTCTTTATGAATCAGGAATCACTCTTAGCAGTATTTTTAACCGTAAGAAGAACAAGAAGAGTGAAGAACCGATTGATGATGAATAACAATTAGTTGTAAAAATATTTAACTGGGAACAATTTCTTGTTTCAGCATGCAGCAGGAAATTTGATTTTCCACCTTACCGTCTTTATAGGAAATATTATCCGGTTGCAACAACTTGTTCATCACACACCCTTCTGCGATATTTAAAGCAAAAAAGGATGTTTCAGTGAGTCCATCAGTCTTTTGCAATATCCCATCCACAATTTCATGCCCGTGAACAGGGTGATCCTCACAAAGTGGACAGCTATAAACTCTTCCATTTGGAAATACAAAGAAATTTTCAGCCACGTTACAAGCACAGGAAAACACTTCCCCTTCTGACAAAAAGACCTTGGGCCAGGTAACATGTATTCCATGTTCGGCGGCAGATGTAGCCACCCTAGGCACCATAGAAAACCAGTCCTGCCGCTCAACCTGTAAACCTGTAGCCTCTTTTTTGGCAGATTCTCCACGCAAGCCTATAACTTGTATGAAAAACCGTTTAATTTTAAGTTCAACCAACAAATCCACCATTTGCGGCAGATGAGCAATATTTTTACCACTAACAGTACAAATCAAACTAACCCTAAAACCTTTAGCCACTGCCTCTTTAATGTTTTTGGTGCAAACATCAAAAACACCTTCGCCACGTATCGGATCATTTACTTCAGGTGTTGGTCCATCTAAGCTAAAACTTAAATAATCAAGTTCCTCAGGTTTTATCTTCTCAAGCAAATTATGATGCAAATAACCATTAGAATCAACTGTCACTGCATAGTTCATTTTTGTAGCTATTTTAATAATTTCAGGAAGATCAGGATGGAGGGTTGGCTCACCACCCAACAGTATTAGGGTTGTAACTTTATCTGGCCTCGCGAAAAGCATCAACCACTGGATAATAGTATCTTTATCTAGTGTATTGCTACCATGTTGAGTTGGATTAATATAACAATGACTACAAGATAAATTACAAGCGGTAAGTATATGAAAAAAGACGTTTCTCTCCCCAGCCTTAAAACCTATAGTTTTTGGTATTTGTTCACTCATCATGACTCCTGAATTATTCTTATACTAATAGTTTTACTGTCAGTAGCATACTAACTATTAGTATAAGTTCTAATAGCGCCAGCAATTGTCTTAAAAACTCTAATGAATTCTGTTTCATCACGCTCTAGCAAGGTGACGCGGAAACCATTTATCTCCGATGCAAATGAAGTCAATGGCACCACACAAACGCCAGTAGCAGCAAGCAAGTAA
This sequence comes from Desulfotalea sp., assembly GCA_051531995.1. Lineage (GTDB taxonomy): Bacteria > Desulfobacterota > Desulfobulbia > Desulfobulbales > Desulfocapsaceae > Desulfotalea. The sequence goes on along the minus strand of JAOPTU010000004.1, from coordinate 33,459 downwards.
TAGACAAATCTTTTATCAAGTGCAGTATCGGCTGGCCAAACTAGATCTTCAATCATAGTTCTAACTTCAGTGTTTTCAATTTCCAAAGTTTGCTTATCATTTAAAACACCATCTTCGAAGCACACACTCATATAAAAGGCGCCATTAGTCTGATTTACCATAACACCCTCTATATTTTTCAAACAATCATAGGCTATTTTGGAAAATTTTTCGTACCGGCGGATTCTAGAGTCCAAGTATGGTTGATACTCTTTATGAGTAACCACCTTAGGATAAACCAATTGTGGTAATGTAGTTGAGCAAACCTCTAACATTTTGGCATTTAAAATAGAATTAATATACCTCTTAAACATTGGGTCTTTGTCAGCGTTATAAACCTCGATCCAACCACATCTGGCCCCAGGCCATGGCATTTCTTTAGAGGCACCACGCATGGCAATTCCAGGAACATCACCAATAACTTCAGCTAACGTAGCTGTGATCTTACCATTATAAATAATATTTTGATAAACCTCATCGCAGATAAGAAAAAGATCATATTTTTTGGCAATTGCGACAATTTTCTTTAATATTTCTACTGGATAAACTGCGCCAGTAGGATTATCCGGGTTAATTATTAAAATACCTGCTACAGCAGGGTTATACTTTACTCTTTTTTCAATATCTTCAATGTCTGGATACCAGTGATTGCTAGGGTCAAGAGTATAAGTTAAAGGCTTATCACCGGCATGTGCTGCTTCAGCGGATGAGTGAGTCGTATAGCTTGGGGTTGGCACCAACACTCGGGCTGTTCTTTTCAACAAGCCGAATATTTTCGAGATTGCATCGCCAAGGCCATTAAAAAAGAGAACCTCATCAGCAGTGATTTGAGCCTTACCTTTTTTATTCGTTTCCTGGGCTATAAATTCCCGAGTAGCAAGAACACCCTTAGTTGGAGAATACCCGTAACTTGCATCTTCCTTTACTGCCTCAACAACTATATCTTTCATCCAGGCAGGGATTTTTTCACCTTTAGCTATTGGGTCACCAATATTTTCATAATTAGTTTTAAGCCCTATTTGTTCTAAACGCTCACCAACATTAACAATATTTCTAATCTCATAGGTCAACTCTCCAGCACCTATATGAACAATATTTGTTCTCATTTCTTCCTCTTATTGCTTTTCTTTATTTTGCCAAAAGTATTTTATATAATTTTTTATAACCCTCTAAACCAAGTAGAAAAGCTCGACCACTCTTAACAGAAATAATTCTGATAAATTTCTTAGAACTCCAACTTGTTAAAGGACGACATTTTACCATAATTTCATTTGTATTTATTCAGCTTGTTCTGCAAAGTTTTACGAGTTATCCCTAACCTTCTAGAAGCTTCACTCTTATTACCATCAGTTTCTGTTAATGTCTGATTAATAAGTATTTTCTCTGCTTCAAACAAAGACTTGCCTGTTATTTTTTGATGTTCAGTACTCTGTTTATTCTTTTGAATAGTTAAGGGAAGACTTTTTTCAGTTAACTGATCCCCTCTCATAAGAATGATCCCTCTCTCCACCGCATTCTCTAGCTCTCTCACATTTCCAGGCCAAAGGTAAACTTCTAGCATCTCCATACATAAAGGTGTTATACCATTTAAGATACGACCATTTTTACTAGAAAATTTTTCAGCGAAATGGCGAACTAAAAGATTAACATCACCCTGCCTATCTCGAAGAGGTGGGACAGTTAACATCACCACGTTTAACCGATAATACAGATCTTCTCTAAAATTACCGTCAGCAACCTCTTGCTCTAAATCACGATTAGTTGCCGCTATGATTCGCACATCCACTTTTACGGTCTCAGAACCGCCAACACGCTGAAACTCTTGCTCTTGCAATACTCGCAACAATTTAACCTGCATAGCCTGGGATGTTTCACCAATTTCATCCAAGAAAAGAGACCCACCATTGGCCTGAACAAATTTCCCTTCACTTCTTTTTTCTGCCCCTGTAAATGCACCTTTTTCATGACCAAACAACTCTGATTCTAGAAGATTTTCCGCAAGCGCAGCACAATTAACCTTAACCATCGCCTCATATGACCGCTGAGAGTTCTTATGCAAGGCTTCTGCTACCAACTCCTTGCCTGTTCCTGATTCACCATGGATTAAGACTGTGGCCTGCGTGGGCGCCACATAAGAGACGATTTCAAGAAGTTCTGTTATTGACTCTGATTTACCGATTATTCTGGTCTGTAAAGTCGTTTTATCATCTTCTTGCTTTGTAACTTTTGCCTTGCTTTTCTTTACAGATCTACTATCTGATGCTCTGCCTAAAGCAAGCTTTAAACGATCAAAATCCAGAGGTTTTGTAAGATAGTCATGGGCACCTTGTTGCATAATTTCAACAGCTTGATCAACTGTTGAGAATGCTGTCATTATAATAACAGGTAAAGATGGGGCATATTGATGAATTTCAGCAAATGCTTGATAACCATCAACCCTAGCCATCCTTACATCCATTAAAACGGCTACATATTTTTTCTTCTTAACCGCCGCAATAGCCACATCACCATCATCAGCCTCGACAGTGTCATAACCCCATTCACGGAGCATCGAAGAAAGCATATATCGATGAACTTGTTCATCATCAACAACTAAAACTGTCCCATTTTCATTCATAAAATCACCGCACAAATAGTGCTATCTCTCCCAAACATAAATCAAATCAGCACCAGTTGCCTCAGATGAATATTTACTCAAAACATAAAAGCCTTTATAGAGATTATACCTGACCACTCCTTCACCCACTTGATCAAAAATATTATAATCATATCCAATATAAAGCTTAGAAGTTAAATTCCTACCAACCACCAAAGAGACATCATCATCATAAATATCACTTTCTAAGTGAAGCTGCTCAATGGGGATGATTGAAGAAAGTTTATCTAAAACACTTGCGCCCTTGTGCCACCCTATACTACCGGCTGCTTTAGCTAAAATAGTACTATCCTCATTACTTGCTTCGGCTGTCGAATAACCAAGAAGTAAATAAGAGAAGATCTCAGCATCATCCATATAAGGAGAAGAGTATAAGTTGTATTGTGGATTGTTTGCAAAACCACTTATATCAACACCAACCTTATACAAACTTTCAGCCTCTGACTGCACTCGTACCTCTTTTTCTATTCTCACATCCAAGCTAGGATTTAAAATGGAGCCACCAGAAAAGATAATTCCCCCCCGACTAATATCCATTTTTCTCCCATAAACATTCACAGTTCCGCCCTCAAGACGGAGAGCTCCATCAGCCTGCATAGGCTTACTAGCAGTATCTTGTAACCTAAAATTGCCAACAAGACGGCCAACAATATCATAGCGATTAAAATTTACAGCATTTCCTAGTCGGATTTCTAAATCTGTATTTAACTGAAACTGGCTCTCTTCATATTTTTTACTAACATTTACAACCACAACATCATCAGATACAACAACTGCATCTTCACCACTCTTTGCTAATATTTCTGCCCTAGGGATAACGACGGATCCACTGACCTTGGCACTATCTTTATCGAAAGTTAAATCAACTTGGGGACTGGCAAAAACTTGACTTTCGGGGAGATCTAAAATCTGAAAGTCCTTCCCTGATATACGTAACCTTCCCGTCGGACCTTGCTCCAAATCCCAGCCTACCAGACCAGAAATATGAGCCTTGCCCCCACCAGAAAAAATACTCCCAGCGAAAATAAGGTTATCATAAGCACCCGAAACATTTAAATTTATTCTTTCTAAATCTATTCCCTGTTTAGCTAGAGAAATTGAACCAGATTTGAGAAATATTCCTCCTTCAAGATAAGGAGACTCGATACTCCCAGAGATGGTTAAGTCGCCTTCCACAATACCTTTTGACTCAACACTATAGTCAGTCATTATACCCAAAAAGCCCAAGGTTATATGACTGACATCAATCTTGCCAGCAAGAGGTAAACTTAACCAATCTGCACTAAGATCACCATTCCAATCGAGACCGATATTTGCTGCCAGATTATGTTTATTTATAGATAATTTCAAATCATTAACAATTTTTTCACCTTCAAACATGGATGTTAAAACTGCCTGGCCACCTTTAAATTGTTGAAAAAATTTATCTTCATTAATCCCGACATCAACAAGTTTGAATACTCCTTTGCCAGATTTCACGCCCTCGGCATTACCAGAAATATCTAAATTACCATCTGCACGACCCTGTAGTTTATATTTTTGACCTGACCACTGTGTCATGTCGTAGTTTGATAAATTTGCATTTAAACTATAATCACCAGAATTTACAAAAGAGACCTCTGTTTGCCAACAACTGGTTGTACTATTATTTTGCAGACAGGTTTTAGACAACTTCAGCTTTGTAGAATCAAGTTCCAACTGACTTTCTTTTAATAAACGCCAATCACCAATTACATTTTGACTAACAAACAGGTCCTTAATTTTAGCTTTCCATAAACCATCTTTCAACTCACCAGAAAAATTAACCCCAGCGTTGTCACTAGCACTCTGTAAATCAAACAACCCATTATGATTAAGTAAATCCCCACTGAGAGTTAAGACTGCTTTTGAGGCTTGCAAAGCATGAAGCTTTAAATCATTAGCTTTGAGATTAACTTGATAACCATTTTTATCCTTTGCGGCCCCTTTTATAATTCCAGAAGCAGAAGTCAAGGATAGGTCATATATTTTTAGTGCTTCACCTTTCAACTGCCCTGATAGAACCGGGTCCTCATAGCTACCACTAGCATCCACCTGCACTGAAAGGCTACCTGTGCTTTCTGGTAAGATCTCACCAAAATCGTTACTCTTAAAATTAAGAGACATTTTTATTTGCTCTCTAAAATCACCTTGATAATGAATTTTTGATGAACCACTTTCAAAATTAACCTCGTTAAAAGTCAAACTAGTATCGGTAAATTCCATATCAAGGTCTCCAACAACAGGATATTTCCGAAGATTACCTTTTAGTTCTGTAAGTTTATAAACCCCAAGGACATCGTTTTCTTCCCCTGAAACCGTCAGTTTCCCGTCAATTGTACCGTTTAAGCTGCCACTAAACTCTTCAGCAAAGACTTGTGGATGGAAGTTTTTAATGGTCAGTCTACTTCCCACTATAAATTCATCCTCCCAGTCTAGATAAACACCTGGAATATCAACTTGCGTGTCACCATGTTTGGCAGTAAATGACTCGAATTTAAGCCCATCAAAATCGCCATTTAACACACCAATCGCCTCAGCGCCCTTATACTTCCAATACTCCCCCTTGCTTTTCAACTCCCCATGATAAGCATTGACATAACCACTAGCTTCAACATAGGCATCTAATCGAATATCTGGGCAGTTAGGATGTACTACCAACAAAGAAGCTTTGTCGCCCCTACCTGTAACTTCAAAGTATGGATTACCAGGAAGTTTTGTCATCTTCCCTTTAATATCAACAAAGGTAGGTGCTAAAAGTTGCACGGTAACATCCATATCATCAAGAGGGCCAGAAGCTGTTAAATTACCAAGCAACTCACCTCCATCCCAGTTAGAGAATCGCCAGTCCCCCTTGATATCAGCCCACCAATTTGCGCCCGTCACAGCATGCCCAGAAAGACTTGCGCCATAGGCTTTATCGTCAACCGTTAACTCTTTAATCTCAAGATCATAACCATCTACATCAACACTAATTCTTGCCATATCAAGATATTCCACCTGCCTATCGCCATCGACAACAAAGGCAATACCTTTAACATCTAATTGTCCCAACGAAATAGCAAGATATGGAATTAACTTTTCAGGAAGAGGGAAAACAAAGGGTTCACCTGATGGATATGTTTCTTTTTTTGCAGGACTATCTTTAAAATAAAAGGTAAGTTCTTGAACTTTTATTGACTCTATTGGAAGTTGTCCCATTAGTACTGAAAGCAAAGTCCAATTAATCTCAAGTCGCTCAAGGCCAATATCTAGAGCTGGTGTTTTTATAAGAATATCGTCAAACTGCAAACTTCTAGCAACATTTCCACGAAGCTCTGAAATATTCACATATTCTGCACCATATTTTTTCACACAGGTAGCAACCAGCTCTGAGCTTTTGTCACTAAAAAGCAAGCCCACAAAAGCGGCAAAGACAAAAATGGTTAGAAACAAAAACAGAACTATGAGTTTTTTAAGTATTTTCTTCAAAACTCACCTGACATGGAGAAATGTAGTCTAACATCTTTGTCATCTTCAGAAATTGGACAAGCCAAGTCTAGCTTGACCTGACCAAAGGGTAGATTAAGCCTTCCACCTACACCAACACCATGATGCAAATCCAGATCTCTATCTACAGTAGCACTACCCATATCCCAAAAAACGGCAACGGCTATATACTCAGTAAAACTTCTTTCGATCTCGATGGTAGATGTAAATAAATATTTGCCTCCGATGACATTACCATCAGCATCTGTACTGCCAATGTCATGATACCTATAACCTCGAACGCTATTATCTCCACCAGCATAAAATCTTAAAGATGGCGGCAAATCATTAAAATCATCAACCTCGGTCATCCCAATAGTTGTATCCCCAATAAAGCGCCATTTAGCAACTGGGCTCAGCACCCCTCTGGCTCCCACCGTCACTTGCAAAAAAGAAGTCTCGCTAAATAAACTATCCACAGAGCCCCTCGCTGTACCACTTATGGACAGGGCATTTTTAAGCAAAATACTATTGCGATAAATTGCGCCTTCACCTGCAAAAAGATAACTAAACCCCATTGATGGCACCAGTAAATTGCTTTCACCAGAAGTATTTCCGATGTCATAATTTTCGTTTCTAAATTCAAGACCTAAATTATATTTTATTTTTTCACCGGAATAGACTATGGCCGGGCCACCGGTTAGAATTGCTGTTTTTGTACTATTCCATTTCTGTTTTTGATAAGCTGCTGTCGTGATTATTTTTTCATAACGTGGATCAAGAAAAGGCATACTATAGCTAGCTCGCAATAAGCTATCTCGCTCACCAAGCTGAAAACCAGAACTAAAACTATGTCCAGATTTATTGACCAATCTATTAGTCCAGCCTAGGGTCACCCTTGCTCCTGTATCTGTAGCGTAGCCTGCACCAACAGTATATTTATTAAGTTTTTTAATACCTTCCGCTTTAATAAGTATTGGTACCTTATGATCATCACTTACACTATCAACTTCGCCTTTAACCACAACTTTGTCGAAGATACCTGCTCGATACAGGTCCTCCTGTAATTTAAACAGATTCCTTGCTAAATAGGGATCCCCTCTCTTATGGGGAAAGTATTTTTTTAATAAATCATCGGAAATAACATCTTGCTCTACAATGAGATCGCCGAATTTATATCGATTTTCTAGGGATAAAACTAAAGAGATATGTGCGACAGATCTGTCTTTATATATTCTAATGGAGTGTTCGGTATAATTGGCATCCAAATACCCTTGAGAAAAAGCCCTTTGAAGTAAAATATCCTTATACTTATTGTAAATAGTCTGATCTAAGATATCACCTATTGAAAACATATTACCAATATCAAAAGCCGAATCTGACGTACTCTTTTCGTCGGCGTCCAAGACTTTAATCACCAGCTTACCGACCGTTATAGGATTGCCTTTATTAACAACATAGGTAACTTCCCAACCACCAGTAACAGAAACAATCTCGGAATTAATCTCAGGAGAGTAATAACCATATGGAGCAAGCCCGCTCTGGATATCCTTAGTTCCTTGTTTATAAAGCTGCTGTAGGTTCTTTTCTGTTAGACGTTCTGTATCTTTATATTGGTATATGCGTAGACTTGATATAACATTGGTTAGTAAAGGTTTCTCTAGACCGAGAACCTCTACTCCCACAGCCAACTTAGCCCAAGAAGTGGTAGGAAAGGAAATTATAAGAAAGATAATTATGAATATGTTTCGACAAGACAAAGCGTATATATTATGAATCGAATTGTTAATTTTATAAGTATTTAGACACTATGCTCAAATAGAGCAAACAATATTACTTCTACCATACACCATTTAATGCGTTTTTACAGCCGATTATGCCAATATTTACAATAGAAAAAACAATAAACAAAGCCTTGGGACTTTCTGAAACTGAGGAAGGTTTAACTGTCTTTATACCAGGAACTCTACCAAATGAGGTAGTAAAGGCAAAGATAAGGACGCAAAAAAAAGATTATGCAAACGCCAAACTACAAAGCATAATTACCCCACATCCAGGAAGAGTGGTGCCAACCTGCCAATATCTACCCCATTGTGGTGGTTGTAACCTGCAACATGCCTCAGAAGATCTACAACCAAACCTTAAAAGTGAGATTGTAAAAGATAACCTCCTTAGATTTATTGGTGAAGATGTGGGTAAGATAAAGAAATGTCTGCCTGCGCCAAAAATGTGGAACTACCGCCAACGCCTTAGATTACACACCGGAGAATACGGAACATTAGGATTTAAAAAATTCCAATCCCATAATATAATTGAGGTTAATCATTGTCTTTTAGCCAAGGAAGAGATCAATACGGCCTTATCCCAATTAACAAAATGCAACTTCCATAATTTAACAACTATCTGCGAACAAGTTGAACTACTTTTCAACCCTAAAAGCAAAATGGTAAGCATTATATTTCGTACCCATAGAAAACCTAGGCCAGCAGATCATAATCGTAGCAAGGAAATCATCAAGGAATGCCCAATTATTGAAAGAGTTTATTTCTTAGGTCAAGACTATCCGCTTACTTTAAGTGCAAATCACCCCGACAATAGCGAGAATAATCTTTCTATAAAATATGATCAAACTGGATTAACTGACAGCATTAACCTTCAATGGGAAGTTGGTGGTTTTTGCCAAGTAAATCTTGATCAGAATCGCAAAATGATAGAATTAATACTAAATCTTATAAACATTAAAAATGACGAAACTGTCCTTGATTTATTTTGTGGAATGGGAAATTTCTCTATTCCACTTGCCATGAAGGGAGGAGTGATAACTGGTTACGAAGGGCAAGGCTCCGCCATTCGCTCAGCGAAAAAAAATGCTGCTAACAACAATGTAGAAGATTGCCAGTTTTTCAAAGGAAACATCCATAAAATCTGCACAGATCTTATCAAAGAAAGAAAAAAATACGACTACCTAGTCATCGATCCCCCAAGACAGGGGGCACCCCAATTAACTGAAGAAATATCAATGTTATGCAAGAAAAAACTAATTTATATTTCATGTGACCCAGCCACTCTAGGTCGAGACCTGCAAGGATTAAAAAAGGTCGGTTTTAACATTAAATCAATCCAGCCAATAGATATGTTTCCACAAACCCATCATATCGAAACAGTTGTTTTACTAGATAAAGGTAACTAAATGAGCTCGTTAAATAAAGATTTACAAACAGATAAAGTACTTTGGAATTTACAAGACTTATACACCGGCACAAATGACACACAAATCACTAAAGACCTAGAGCACTGCCTAGAATTGGCCAAAGAAATTCACAAAACATATTCTGGAAATCTTACTAATTCAAATCCAGATGATTTTCTGGGTTTAGTTTTGAAAATGGAAAAGCTAGACACCCTTTTCACCAAGTTGGGTACATTTTCTTTTTTAAATTTCACCACCCAGATGGACAATAGCGAGGCAGGAGCATTAGACCAAAAAGTTCATGAGCAGTACTCTAGAGCCAATACAGAAATAGTTTTTTTCGAGTTGGAGTGGAATAATCTAAACGACCAAAAAGCTAATGAGTTGTTAAATGCACCTCAACTAGCCCACTACAAGCATTACCTAGAAGTTCTCAGACAAGCCAAACCCCATCTACTCTCAGAAAAAGAAGAACAATTAATCAGCGAGAAAGAAATAACGGGTAGAAATAGTTGGACAACGCTCTTTGAAAAAGTTTTTGCCCATCTTAAATTCGGCGAGCAAGAAAGAACCGAAGAAGAAGTTTTAACTGATTTATACAGTGAAGACAGGGGTATAAGAAAAAGTGCCGCCAAGGAAATGACCTCCGGCCTCGACTCTCAAATGCATATCCTAAGTCATATTTTCAATACCCTCGCGGCCGAAAAAATGGTTAATGATCGTTTGAGAAAATATGATGGCTGGCTTAGCTCCATGAACCTTTCCAATGAGTTAGAAGATAAAACGGTGGATGCTTTAGTTGAGGCAGTTACCAATCGATATGATATCGTCGAAAAATATTACACTATAAAAAAGGATATTCTCGGCCTTGATAAACTATATGATTATGACCGCTATGCCCCGTTACCAAATCTGCCTACATCAACCACAAACTGGGCCGATTGCAAAAAAACAGTTTTAGATGCTTTCGAAACATTTTCCCCTAAGATGGCAGATATAGCCTCTGATTTTTTTAATAAAAACTGGATCCACGCCCCAATTTTGAAAACCAAAAGAGGTGGTGCCTTTGCCCACCCATGTGTACCGGAAGTACACCCCTACGTACTAGTTAATTACACTGGTAACATTAGAGATATTTCCACCGTCGCCCATGAACTCGGGCACGGAATCCACCAGGCATTAGCTGCTAACACTGGTCATTTCAATTCCGACACACCTTTGCCTCTAGCGGAAACAGCATCAGTCTTTGCCGAACTGCTGGTTTTCAAGTCACAATTAGAATTACTTGCAGACGAAAAAGAAAAGAAAGCCTTCATCTGCCAAAAGATAGAATCCATCTTTGCAACTGTCTTTAGGCAAACTGCCATGAATAGATTCGAAGATGCGATGCACAACGGCAGAAGAAAACATGGTGAACTTAGTCCTGAACAACTAGGCGAATACTGGCATGAGAGCCAGCAGGCAATGTTCGGTGATTCACTTGAGCTAACTGATGATTACAAAAAATGGTGGTCTTACATTCCACACTTTCTCTCCACGCCTGGCTATGTCTACTCATACGCCTTTGGTGAATTACTAGTACTTGCCCTGTATAATATCTACCTAAAAGAAGGTGATGAGTTCATAGAGAAATACACATCCTTACTAGCCTCGGGTGGTTCGAAATCTCCATACGAGCTACTCAAACCATTTAATATTGATCTTAATGACCCTGCTTTCTGGCACCAAGGACTTGATGTTATTGAGGAGATGGTTGCATCACTTTAGGACGACATAATTAATAAAATGAGTGAAGATGGAATTGTCATTCTCACTCATTTTAATTTTTTTTATTGCTCCTGTACAATAAGATACGAAAGATACATAGCAAAAATGAACCAAACATTAGAGCTCACAAAACCAACAACATCCTAATGACAACAAAAAACTAGAACGAACAATATCTCTAAGCTTCCTGCAATATTTTGATATTAACGTCAACCACAAGATCCTTTACATCTTCCTTGTAAGTAAACATATGTGGGGCAAGAAGGTGAGCTTTTAAAGAATCCACACTCTTCCACTTTTCAATAATAGTAACAACATTATCATTAGTCTGTTGGACTTGGATGTCGGTCATCACATCCTGCATTGGTGCATATGCGACACAACCATCTTCGGCCAAAACGGCAGGAACATTTGCTTTAAATATTTTCAAGAAATCATCAACCATACCATCTTTTATCGTGATAAATGCTAAAACATCAATCATATACAGCCCCCTCTTGCTAACACTTAATTTACTTTAAAAAACACTCAAGTACAGTTAAACAATTCCAGAATAATTAGTTAAAATTACCTATACTTGGTGATAATCCATATACCAAGCAACAAATTGCTTAACACCATGGGCTAGATTTGTGGCAGGTTTATAATCAAAATCTGTCACAAGCCCTTCAATATCGGCATAGGTGGCAACCACATCCCCTGGTTGCATATCCATAAAGTTTTTGACAGCTTTCTTACCAATATTTTCTTCTAATAACTCAATAAAATATAACAACTTCTCTTTATTATTATTGCCTATATTATAAATTTTATAAGGACAATATGAACTAGAAGGATCGGGATTATCACCTGACCAATCAGGATTTGCCTGCGGCACCTTCTGCATCACCCTAAAAACACCCTCAATAATATCGTCTATATAGGTAAAATCACGTTCCATCTGACCATGATTAAAGACATCGATGGTTTTCCCCTCTAAGATTGCTTTAGTAAAGAGAAAAGGAGCCATATCCGGTCGTCCCCAAGGACCATATACCGTAAAGAAACGTAAACCAGTAGTAGGCAAACTATACAGGTGACTATAGGTATGGGCCATTAGCTCATTAGCTTTTTTTGAAGCTGCATACAAGGAAACAGGGTGGTTAACGCTATCATGGACTGAAAATGGCATCTTAGTATTAGCTCCATAAACAGAACTAGAAGATGCATAGACAAAATGCTTAACACCGCTGTGCCTACAACCTTCTAACAAATTTCCAAAACCCACTAAATTTGTATCCACATAGGAATTAGGATTAATAAGTGAGTAACGGACTCCAGCTTGAGCAGCAAGGTTTACAACAATATCAAAACTATTTTCGACAAATAATCTCTCCATCGCCCCTCGATCAGCAATATTAATATCTAGATGTGTAAAACCAGCAGCCACAGCGAGTGAATTCATCCTATCAATTTTTAATTGTGGCGAGTAATAGTCGTTTAAATTATCTATCCCAACAACTTCATATCCTGCTTGAATAAGTTTCTGAGATAAAAACGCACCAATAAATCCCGCGGCACCTGTTACAAGTACTTTTTGCATATATTAAAAAATTCCTCTAAGGATAATAAACTTCAAGGTACCTTCATAAGGTAAAAACTTACTCAAATCCAAGGCGATAGAAAATTTAACCGCAGGCACATAAGAGATATTCCGAGGATTAAATTTTAAAACCAACGAAGGAGTTGGGCGAAATGGTTATATTTCAAGGTATCCTAAATACTATTTAATCTTCAAAATCTCCTGCAGGCCCGTGATCAACATCAAGATCTTTGGCTCGTTCATGAATTTGCTCGGGAGTCCAAAGAGCTACATCTTCAATAACACCAATCTTACCACCCAAGTCGTATGTTCCGACCTCAACAAGCAACTCTTTAGCTATAGTAGCTGTTCCTGTAGCATTAAAAACGTCACTCAATAAGGTGTAGACAAAATCAACAACAACACCTTCCATACGTTTCCTGATATCGGCAGATTGTGCCATGATCTGACTTTCGAAAACAAGGTTTAGATTTTTGTAAGCTCCACCGGTCCAATTCTTGTCAGCAGCATAGGCAACCATCATTTTCCAAAGTTCTTCATTCATTCCTTTGCCAACAATTTTTTTCGGATTTCCATCATCACCCAAAACTGCATTACCATAATCGTTGACCTCAACACCCCAAGATATCATCTGTAAAGCAGTTGCAACATTAGCTTTAGTGGTAATTGTTTTTTCTGCGATTGCTCTCAACTTATCAGAACTATTACCAGAAGTGCCATGCTGAGCTCCTGACACATTGTACAAAGCTAATGCTTGGTGAATTTTAGAGGTTAATTCAATCTGGATACCCTGTCCACTGTCCTCAATTCCATGAGCGCTACCGTTATTCAAAGCAATCCAATCAGCAAAAATACCATGGGCATTGAGCCCTTTAATCAAAAAACTTGCATCATCGACGGTTGAGAGTCCTTGGTTCCCTTTAATTTCGCCAACCTCTGTCTCGAATCCTGCCCAAGTTGGGATCTGTTTTGCTAGATCAATATTGGCCAAAAGATTCAAATCATCAAGCATATGAGAAGCATCAACAGCAATAGATGTAATCCCGGCCTCAAACATTGATGGTATTTCCATGCGGGCAAATGGTAAATCATTATTTGATTTAATACCGTAATGATCGGCATGGATAGCAACAGGTACTGTTATTTCAAGCTCATTACAGATAGCATCTACCTGCCGTGCAATATTATAATAATTGGTAGCACAGTAGCCACACTCAGAACGAGCAATCTCTATAATAATAGCAGCATCAGCTTTTTGGGCTGCAAGTAAAGATCCTCGAAGGATAAGATGATTTCGGCCATTAGCCGCAATAGTCATCGCCTTTCCTTTTAATCTAAGAGCTCTATCAATCACCTTGCCACTAACTATTAATGCTTTGGAATTAGGGAATTTCTTAACTATATTTGGTGGTCTTCCCACCTTTAATGCTTTTGCAAACAATATATCTTCAGTCATGCTCTCTCCCTTTTTAAGGTTAAACTTTCACCTGTAACCTTAATACCTCTCCGCTCTGGCTACCTAAGGTGCAATAAATGTTTCTTAATTCATTATGCGATTTTACCATATTTCAAAAAAAAATAAGTAGTTATGAAATAAAACTACTCTTTTTCCTCACCACTAAAACCTTTAAAATTTTTACGCCCAAATAACCATACCATAACGACACTAATTTCATAAAGAACCATGAGCGGGACAGCCATCATAAGTTGATTAACCACATCTGGTGTTGGGGTGAGTATGGCTGCCACCACAAAATCTAATAATATAGCGTACTTTCTATGTTTATTTAGGAATTTAACATCTATAAGGCCGGCCTTTGCCAAAAAGACCATCATAATAGGCATTTCAAAGATAAAACCAAAGGCAAGAAGAAGTCTTGTCGCAAGGGTAAAGTATTCACTAACACCCGGTAAAGACGTTAGAAATTCATTATTGTAACCAACTAAAAAGGAGAAGGCTGGGGGGAATACAACCAAATAGCCAAATGCCGCACCTCCAACAAAACAGATAGTTGACAAAATAGTAAAAGGGATGACAATTTTTCTTTCGTGTTTAAATAAACCAGGAGCAATAAATCGCCAGAATTGAGAAAAAATTACCGGACTAGCAAGGAGAATGCCACAGACTAAGGCGAGCTTTAGATAAAAAAAAACCCTTCTTGGTAAGACGTAAAAATAAGAGAAGTATTCTCGGGAAGAACCGACACTAGAGGTGCAAAGAAGAACGTCCCAATCGGTCTTATAACAGTGTAAGATAGACCAAAGCAGATAATTACAGCGATAAAAGTAACGATCAGACAAGAACGTAATTCTCTTAAATGATCTGTTAAAGCTTGGGTTTCTAGTTCATTCGTTGTATTTTGCATAGACAATAAACATCAAGGTTATAGGAAAATAGATATTCTACAGTAAAATTCCAGCAAGCAATAGTACTTCAAAGTACTTTACAAAGTGACTTCAAAAACAGGACCATAAATACCATCTGATATGATTTTTTGCAATGAGTAGCGATAAACAAATAAAAGTAGGCGCCACTTGGTACGTGTACATGGTAGAATGCGCAGACAAAACAATATACACAGGAATCACTACCAATTTAGAAAGACGCGTGCATGAACACAACCATACCAAGCTAGGTGCGAAATACACTCGTTCCCGAAGGCCTGTGAGCCTGAAATACCATGAGATTCATCACTCAAAATCCCAGGCAAGCAGCAGAGAATATGCGATAAAGAAATTAGCTAGAGAAAACAAAAAGAAGCTAATTGCAACAAATCATAACCTGATTCAATTTTCAAATAAAGGTGAATAAATGGCTTCAATACTCATAGTTGACGATGAAAGAGGAATGCGAGATTTCCTTGCCATATTGCTACAGAAAGAAGGCCACAAATGCACCAGTGCCGACAATATTATGAATGGCCTAAAGCTATTTAAGAGTCAATATTTTGATTTAGTTATCAGTGATATTAGAATGCCAGGTGGAAGTGGACTTGACCTCCTAGAAGCGATAAAAGAAGAAAACTCCAATATTCCGGTCATTCTTATCACAGCCTTTGCAGCACCTGGTGATGCTGTCATAGCAATGAAAAACGGGGCCTTTGATTACATAAGCAAACCATTTGATGTCAACGAAATTAAAAGTGTTATCAAATCGGGCATAAACAGTTCCACTGAAAATAATTTAGAAAAAATAGAGACAAACTCTTTTCCAAATATCATCGGCGACAGCCGAGAGATGGTAAAAATATTTGATTTAATTCAAAAAGTTGCGCCAACACCTGCTAGTGTTCTAATTCTTGGAGAGTCAGGAACAGGTAAAGAACTTGTGGCAAAAGCCATCCACGATTATTCAGCTGCCGCTCAAAACTCATTCGTGCCAATTACCTGCAGTGCTATACCTGAGGAGTTAATGGAAAGTGAATTGTTTGGGCATGTAAAAGGATCTTTTACTGGTGCCATAGGCAACAAAACGGGGCTTTTTGAAGAAGCAGATGGCGGAACAGCATTTTTAGATGAAATTGGCGAGTTAAGCCCTATTATCCAAACTAAATTATTAAGGGTTTTACAGGAAAGAGAAATAAAACCCGTTGGCAGTAGTCGATCCAAAAATATCAACACCAGAATTATTGCCGCCACACACAAGAACCTGGAAGAAGAAATTATAAACGGGAATTTTCGCGAAGATCTTTTTTACCGACTTTCTGTAGTCCCCCTTCGAATACCACCTCTTCGGGAAAGAAAAGGTGATATTCCCTTACTGGTGGACCATTTTCTAGAAAAATATTCAAAACGTCTCGGTAAAGCAGTCAAAGGAATATCTTCTTACGCTTTAGAAGTCTTAATGAAATATGATTTCCCAGGAAATGTAAGACAGTTAGAAAATATTATTGAACGCAGTGTTGCACTGGAAAATTCTACCATTATTTTACCAGAAACACTCAACATATCAAATAGTAACAGCTTTCTTGATCATACAACTAATACAGATAACAACTTAGAGATTCTATCCTGTGAAGAAGAATTATTTGATCTTGGTCTAGAACAAGTAATGACCAGGTTGGAAAAAAAATTAATATCTCATGCTCTGCAAAAAACTAAAAATTCTAAAATGAAGGCTGCAGAATTACTACAAATAAGTTTTAGATCTTTACGCTACAAAATAAAGAAATACAACATATCATAATTGCATGGACAATAACATCGACATCACAGAAGGCAAAAAAGACCAGCTACTAAGAATTAATTTTCTTAGGATTATATTATATTCTGCCCTGCTGGGAATAAATTACTATTTCCGTAATGACAAGATTGATGCCATTGCTATTCCTGCTCAATGGACAATCTACATCCTCCTGCTAGTATACAGTCTGTCTATTACCTATGCCATTATCATCATTAGACACAATTTCAATGTCAAAAAGATGGTTGCGATCCAAACAATATTAGATGTGGCCATTGCCTCTTTTGTCATTCTTTTAACTGGTTCTTCTTATTCTAGTTTCACCTCCATTTTATTTTTCCCCATTGTATCAGGTGGATTATTACTCCCTGGTAGATTGTCACTTTTTCCTGCCGCCATTGCCACATTTGCTTTTGCCCTACTCATGGGCAATGAATATTACCAAATAGCCCCAGGAAGCTATGTGGATATATCACATTCAAAAAACGACAATCTACTGTATTTATTAGACTATTTTGCAAGGCAAGGGCTCACGTTTTTTCTAGCAGGGGTGATTTGCATGCTTGGAGCAATTCGCTTACAAAACACTGAATTAGCGCTATTTTCCTCAGAAAAAAAATACGGCGCTTTAGCCGTATTATACAAAAGAGTGTTTGATAATATATCCACGGCAATAATTAGCATAGACCAGAATTTTACAATCACCTCGGTTAACAACGAGGCTCTAAAAATTCTAGAACAAAAGAAAAAAGAGATTATTGGTAAAAAAATACATAAGATAATGCCAATTTTAAATATCAAGGAAATAAATCAAAGACAGAGCTTCAAACTTGAAGTGCAGGGAAAGACAAAACTAATAGGTCTTTCCCACTCCTATATGCCAAAACAAGTGATGAAAAATAGTGATGAAAAATCACTAGATCATATCATCACTTTTAGAGATATAACCGAGTACCAAAGACTATCTGAAGTTGCCAAACAAAATGAAAAACTTGCCACAATAGGTACAATGAGTGCCAGCATTGCTCACGATTTCAGGAACCCATTAGCTGCCATTTCTGGATCTACTCAAATTCTCCTGGCTGAAAGTACAAAAGAATCTATCCCCGCAGACACTTATCAACTTTACGAGTTGATTGATCGAGAATCTAAACGGTTGCTAGATAAAATTTCAGGTTTCCTAACCCTATCCAGAAACACCCACACTTCATATGACTGGTTTTCAGTAAAAAGATGCATTGATGAGACCACAGCCATGTGCGAGGTTATGCCACACTGGAGAAAATCATGTCAGATAAAGACAGAAATCTCTCGCAACTTAGATATGTTTGCAGATAAAGACCAAATTTCAACAATACTAAATCATCTACTAGAAAACGCCATACTGTCATGCGCTAAAGGGAAAGAAATTATAAAGATAACGGCACACGAAATAACTATCAAAGATAATGACTTCATCAGAATAAGTGTCGCCGATAACGGAAGTGGCGTAAGTGAAACAAACCTAGAAAACATTTTCGAACCTTTCTACACCACAAGAATGGAAGGCACAGGACTAGGACTGAGCATCATAAAGCAGTTTTCATACAACCACGACGCACAAGTTTGTTACAAAAAATCAGAATTTGGTGGAGCAGAATTTGTGATAGATTTTCCTTTCCCCGAGGAATAGTATTCCCGAAGAATTTTAATAAAATCCATTTCAAACCATTTGTACATTACAAAAGCATTTATATTAAATATTACTAGCCATAAAACCACCGCAACTAATATCTAAAAACACACATCTCTCTCCATACTTGAAGTCGCAAACAATTATCTATGTAGGAATAATCGAAAAACATGTTTCTTTATATACTCTGTAGTTTTTAAAAACTACAGAGTATAGTAACCAAGTTTTCACTTTAGAACCTCTATAGCGATACATAAAAAACAGTTAGGATTTTGGATATACTCGGTGCAATATACATCAGTTGCAAATAGCGATAGTGTACCGATAATTACAACATCATCTGCCCCATTAAAAATGGTGCTTTTTCTACAGGAGGATAAATGATCACAGAAAGCTCCCCTATAAAATCATTTGCTACAGAATTAACCGTTTTTGACAAGACTGAATCTTTACTAGAAATACAGCAAGTAATTGCAAATCATAATCAGAAAGTAGAGTTCTCTACTTATGTCGGCAACAGAGTTGCTATAATAGCTAATCAAACGCTCCCTCAACTCGAAGATAATTTACAAAACAATGGTTTCACTACACTTCACATTCCAGCAAATTTGGTATTAGAAATAAGCGGACAGATTGGATCATTTTCAATTATTTGCCTTATTGATGATGAAAAAACCCAGCTACAAAGTGATCAAATATTAATAAATTCATCACAATTAAATACTAACAACACTGGAATATATCGCATTGAAGATAATGTTTCACTAATAGACCAACTTCTTAAAAGCAAAGGGAACTTTCGCTATAGTAATTCCATAAAGTACAACAGAACAAGCTGCCTTCATCATCATAAAAGGAAAGATATCTGTCATAAATGCGTAGATATTTGCTCAACAGGGGCACTGAAAGCAAACTGTAAGAAGAATGAAATAGAATTATCCCATATTGAATGCAACGGTTGTGGGAAATGTGTTGGAATATGTCCTTCAGGCTCGCTTGATTTTTCGGAGTTCCCTAGAACAACATTTGAAAGACTTGCCTCTCATTTCATTAATCACACGCCATTTCTTTGTACAGCCCAAGAATCAATCTCAACTCTGCCTGAAAACTTTTTGCCACTAGAACTTTTGAATCTAGATTTTATTGATGAATTGCACCTACTCTCTTTTATTCAAAAAACAGGCCAACCATTAGTCATTTATAGTGAAAAAATAAATGGAACCTTAAGAGAAAAAGTCGAATTCATCAACAATATTTTTTCTACTATTTTTTCCAAACAAGCGGTTTACCTATGCACATCGAGCCAACACATTCTGGAAGCCCAAAAGCAAATAACTCCCCTGCCAGAGGCAATACTCACCAGCGCAATTAACTCCTGCCATAAACGTGATGAGATGAGTCAACGTCTAGCCCTTATGGTCGGTGATAAAAATTATGGGATTTTTACTCCTGGATCAAGTCTTGATTTTGGTGATCTAGCCATTAATGAAGAATCATGTACTCTCTGTTTAAGCTGCGCCGATAGCTGTAACACTGGTGCTCTCTCTGTACATTCCGACGACAATACTCTGCGATACCAACCTTCTTTATGTACTCAGTGCGGCTATTGTGAGCAAACCTGCCCGGAGCAGAACTGCCTAACTCTTGTTCCCAATCAATTTCATTTAACACCAGCATATTTTTCAATGCGTATAGTTGCCAAAGACCAATTGTTTGCCTGTGTAGAATGTGGCAAAAAATATGCTCCAGCTAAATCAATAAGTAGGATTAAAGATATTATGGGGCCTATATTCGCAGATGACCTTGTTAAATTAAAATCTTTATCTTGCTGTTCTGACTGTAAAGCTAGGATGATGCTTGAACAGATGATTAATAATTAAATTAAGGAGGTCTGCCATGGATAAAAATCACATACATAATGCCCGTGTTGTCTACTATCAGCTTTTTTCTGCTCTCTTTGCCTTTGATATGACAGAAAAAGATTATCAAATCGCAGTGCAATGCACCTCAGTTCTCGCCCAAAATCCTTTGGATGACGAAAGTAGTAAGGCCCTTTTTTATCTTAAGAAAGAGTTTGCAAAACGTGGATTTAGTGGACTTAAAGATGAAAGCGATATGGTGTTTTATAATCCGCTCAGCTCCCTTGTTCCTATGACTGCTTCATATTTTTCAGAGCAACGTGATGATGGATTAAGACGTGTAGAAATGATTGATCATCTGTTGAAAAGCCCATTTAGAAAAGATGTGGCTAAGTATAAGGAAAATGAAGATCATATCGAGTTCATATGTCTTTTTATGGCAACAATTATTAAGGACGAGATAGCAGGAAAAGAATATGCTACTGACCTTAGCAAGCAGGTTTTCACCACTATCTTAAACTCAATGGCTAATCCATTTATTGATACCCTTTTTATCCATGAAAAAGCTGAGATGTACCGATATGTTGCCTTACTAGCAAGATCTTTTTTTGAATTTGAAAGGGTTTTTCATGATGTTGAAGAACCAGTGGCAAAAAACACAGAGGATTATTCAAAACCGAATATTGTTCTTTTGAAAGAAAAGCAACCTGCTCGTGAAATGCCAAAACGTAATGAGGATGAATTTATTTCTGTTTAGGACAATTTAAAAGTGGTTTTTAAAATTATCAAATAGTGAAGAGATTAGAAGAAAAGGCATTTATTTATAATCTTCTAAATAAAAGACCTGTTTTTTTATAGTGGATGGCGAATCCTTAGTGGGTTCGCAAACCTTAATAATATGCAAATTTTGCATATTATTAAGGTAAACAACTAAAAATAAAGGAGGAATCATGCATGAGGAAAGACGTAGTTTCTTAAAGAGCACTCTTAGTGCTGGTGCTGTTGGTGTTGGTGCATTTCTGGTTGCTAAGCCAAGCTTTGCCAAAGATGAAGCCCCATCCAGTTCCAATGGTGTTGTCCAGGGTTTTTCTCCCAAAAAGGAAGTTCTTTACAAGAAAACCCAAGCTTGGGACATCTACTACAAGGCTGCATACTAAAAGGAGATTTCTGTGATTAAAGAAACACTGAGAAAACTGCCATCGAAAATTGGCAGAAGATCTTTTCTAAAGCTTGCAGCTGCGGGTGCCGCCATAAGTGCAAGCACCGCTTTTGCTGCAGAAAAGGCCCTCCGCCCTGCGACTAATGAAGAGGTAAAAAATCCGTATCCTGGTTCTAAATCTGTAAAAACCATTTGCAGTATATGCTCTGCTGGTTGTGGCATCATAGCTGAAGTACAAAATGGCGTTTGGGTTAGACAGGATGTAGCTCAAGATCACCCAATCAGTGAAGGTAGCCACTGTTGTAAGGGTATAGATCAAATCGACTTAGTAAAGAGTAAGCAGCGCCTCAAATACCCTTTGAAAAAAGAAAACGGCAAGTGGAAGCGTATTAGTTGGGAAACTGCTGTAAATGAAATTTCCGAAAAAATGTTAGCACTCCGTAAGGAAAATGGTCCTGATGTGGCTATGTTTCTCGGTTCTGCAAAGTTCAACCTTCAGCAGGCATATTACTTCCGTAAATTTGCTGCTATGTGGGGGACTAATAATATTGATCATGTCGCCCGTATCTGACACTCCGCTACAGTCGCCGGTGTGGCGAACACGTGGGGTTATGGTGCAATGACCAATCATTTTGGTGATGTAGTTGGACATTCTAAGGCAATTCTAATTATTGGGGCAAACTCTGCTGCAGCAAATCCAATTGGAATGAAACATTTTCTTCAGGCAAAAGATCGTAATAACGCTCCTCTTATTGTGGTTGATCCTGTCTATACAAAAACAGCCGCTAAGGCTGATCACTTCCTTCGAATTCGTACAGGTACTGATGTTGCTTTTATTTATGGACTTCTTCATATCATTTTCAAAAACGGTTGGGAAGACAAGAATTTCATTGATAGTCGCGTTTACGGAATGGATGACATTCGTGCCGAGGCTGCAAAATGGACACCTGAGGAAACCGAAGATGTAACAGGTATTCCGGCAGAGCAAATTATTCAAGTTGCTACAATCCTTGCAAAAAGCCGTCCTGCAACAGTTGTTTGGGCACTAGGAATAACCCAACACAGTACAGGAACATCAAACACTCGTATCATTCCAATTCTCCAGCTAGTATTAGGAAATATGGGTAAAAAAGGTGGTGGATGTAACATTATTCGTGGCCACGATAATGTTCAGGGCTCAACCGATATGTGTTGTCTCGCAGATAGTCTTCCAGCATATTACGGCCTTTCTAAAGGTTCTTGGGGTTATTTCGCCGATTCTTGGGGCGTTGACTTCGATTGGCTCGAAGGTCGTTTTGCAGAACCAAAATGGATGAATGAGAAAGGATTTTCACTATCTAAATGGTGGCAGGGCGTACTACAAGAAGAAAAGACCTTTTCTTCCTCACCTATTAGAGCTCTTTGGGTACAGGGTAATGGTATTACATCAATTGCCCAGACCGCCAAAGTACAGGAGGCACTTGATAAGCTTGACCTATTGGTTATTGCAGAACCTTTTGTTAATGAAGCAGCAATTTTAACAAATCGTGAAGATGGTGTTTATATCTTACCTGTTGCAACCCAATTTGAGAATGAGGGTAGTGTTACCGCTACTAACAGAAGTTCTCAGTGGCGTACCAAGGTTGTAGATCCGTTATATGAAAGCAAAACTGATCATGATGTTATGTTCACTTTTGCTAAAAAATTTGGCTTCTATGATGAGTATACCCGCGCAATGAAGTTTGATGTTAAGGACGGAGAGCTTAAAACTGTTAAGAAAGAATTCTCATGGCCCGATGACGCATCAGATGAGCTTGCTCGTACACTAAAGACTATTGGTCTTGGTGGATGGACAGCAAAACGTCTACGTGAGCATCAAGAAAACTGGGATATGTTTGATCCGATTTCTCTTGAAGGTAAGGGGCCAATGAAGGGTCAATACTATGGTTTACCTTGGCCTAGCTGGGATGAGAGCCATCCAGGTAGTCCTGTTCTTTATGATCCAACTACCCCTGTAAATGAAGGTGGCATGGGTTTCCGTAATCGTTTTGGTCTAGAACATGGTGGTGTAAATCAGCTTGCAGCTGAAAGTGTTACAATTAAAGGATCAAAGATCAAAGGTGGATATCCAGAAATAACCAAGAAAAATATCGAAGAAATTCTTGGGATTACTCTAACAGCTGATGAAAAAAGTAAGATGGGTAAGAACTGGAAATTCGATATGTCAGGAATAATTCAAGAAAAATGCCGTGCAGCTGGTGTAGCCCCTTATGGCAATGCCCGTGCTCGTGCCATTGTTTGGACTTTCCCAGATCCAATTCCTAAACATCGTGAACCAATTCATTCTCCTAGGACTGATTTGGTTGAGAAATTCCCAACCTATGCTGATCAGGAAAATAATTTTCGTGTTTCCACAAGATTTATCTCTGAACAAAAGGCACAGGATTGGGCAAAAGATTTCCCTACCATGCTTGTTACCATGCGTGTAGTAAATCTAAGTGGTGCTGGTATGCTTGAGCGATCTAGTAAATATCTATCTCATATTACACCAGAAATGTTTGCTAATATTCACCCTGACTTAGCTCTAGATAATGGAATTAAGGATGGCGATATGATGTGGATTCATGCTCCACAGGGTACAAAAATTATAGTTAAAGCACAATTCAACCTAAGTGTAACTCCTGATAGAATTGCTCTACCATATAACTTTGCAGGTATGATGCAGGGTGTGGATCTATCTCAACGTTATCCCGAAGGTACGAAACCTTATACTACTGGTGAAAGCTCCTGTACAATTGTCAATTACGGTTATGATATTGTAACTCAAATACCAGAATTCAATGCCGGCCTCTGTCGCATCGAAAAAGCATAGGGGGGATGAACAATGAAAAGTGAACAAGCAAAAATGAAGTTCATGTGTGACACCAATCGATGTATTGAATGTTTTGGTTGCAGTGTAGCCTGTGCAGAAGCTCACGAGCTTCCAGTAGGTATCAGTCGTAGAAAGGTTGTCACCTTACATGAAGGTGAAATTGGTAAAGAGATTTCGACCTCTATTGCCTGTATGCATTGTAGTGATGCACCTTGTGCTCAAGTTTGCCCTGTAGACTGTTTCTATATCCGTGAAGACGGCATCGTCCTCCATGATAAAGAGAAATGCATAGGTTGTGGTTATTGTCTTTATGCCTGTCCTTTTGGTGCTCCCCAATTTCCAAGAGATGGTGCTTTTGGAACTAAAGGTGCTATGGATAAATGCACAATGTGTGCTGGTGGACCTGAAGAGACTAACTCTGAAAAAGAACGACATCTTTATGGGCAAAACAGAATTGCAGAGGGCAAGGTTCCTATTTGTGCGGCAGTTTGTGCAACGAATGCGTTATTAGTTGGTAACGCAGAAGAAGTTTCCACAATCTACAGAAAACGCGTTACTTCAAGAGGTAAAGGAGCGTAAACGATGCGATATATCTTTTCTATCGTTCTCGTCCTATTTTTGGCATCAGTCGCGCATGCGGCTGATAGCCAAATATGGGGCAGTATGATAATACAAAACATAGCTGATTACGGTACTGGCAATGGCTGGGATTTAGGATTCCTTTTCACTATGTTACAAAGTAATTATACCCGCATTATTTTTGGAGCCGTTGTAATTGCTGTGCCAGCAGTTTTTCTAGGTCATTATTTAATAGTTGGTCCTAAGATATTTTCCCATGACGGCGAGAAAATTTTTATCTTTCCGTTTTTCCAAAGATTCATCCACTTTTTAGCAGCTCTTTCTTTTACCATTCTAATTCCAACTGGTTTGATAATTATTTTCGGTAAGTATCTAGGTGGCGGCCTTCCTGTGGAAATAGCAAGACATCTCCATGGTATTGCAACAGTAATGTTTCTGGTTTCTGTTTTCCCAATGTTCATCTTTTGGTTTATCGAAATGTTGCCGTGCCAAGATGATGTGAAGTGGTGCTTCATCTTGGGTGGATATCTGAGTAAGAAAATTAAAGAGATTCCAGCTGGGAAATTTAATGCAGGACAAAAGATGTGGTTCTGGGTTTCTTCACTTGGTGGCATGCTGATGATTGCTACAGGTATAGCCATGTTTGTGCAGGATTTTAATCTTGGAATCAGCGCAACATTGGGTCTTTCTCAAATTGACCTACTTCGTCTTTGTGCACTTTTACATAGCTGTCTTGCTGTAATAATAACTGCCTTTTTCTTTACTCATGCCTATATGTCGCTCTTTGCAATCAAAGGTGCCATCCATAGCATAATAACCGGGTACAAGGAACATGATGAGGTGAAGTATTTGCATAGCTCTTTTTACAAGAAGCTGAAAAAAGATGGCAGAGTATAAAAAGTTCTGAGTTGTAGTTTAGAATTGTGGCCGGATAGATCTTCCGTGTCTGCCAAGTATCATTTCGGTCACAGTTCTATTTTTCAAAAAGCTCCGCAAATCGCTGGTTGGCAAATTGCTCTATTTCTTTTTGCAATTGTCGATACTTGCCGATGAGTTCTTTGGCTTTCGGAGTGAGAGTCGTACCTCCACTCCCTCGTCCCTTTTGTGACACGACAAGTTCATCTTCAACATTGTTTTGCAGGATTTTAATATGCGTCCAAGCCTTTTTGTAACTTAGTCCCATTTTCTCAGCGGCCCTAGCGATAGAACCATCCTCATCAATACATTCGAGGATATCTGTTTTGCCCTTGCCAAAAAGAAGCTGGCTTTCGTCGTTTTCGATCCATATTTTAGTTCTTATGTGAAAGTTACTAGACTGACTTAGTTTCATAAGGTGCTCCTGAAAGATAAAAAGTTTACCTAGACAACAGGTTAACTCACGTTACTACATTGCCAACACACTAGCCTATTTTTGTAGCTGAGGCAAATATTTACGAAAAGAATAACTCCAAATGACAAAGGAATTATGAACTAAATATTAGTTGATTATAACCAAATACTCCGAGCCAAAAAGCCTAATAATTCAACTTATGGCTTGCGGCCGATAGGGTTCCACTGGAAACGGTGCGGCCTTCCAACTTGAAAAGGAGTTCTTATGAATATGCTGGAGCCAGAGTACCCTGCAATTGAGGTACTCATACATCGTCACGCGCGTAAAATAACCTATCCACAGTTTTCAAAAACAGAACATTGTAACCTTCACTGCAACTTCTCTACGTCAAAATATGGTGTTGAATTTCTCGGCCATAACGAAATTATATCTCATAAAAAGATAATTGATATATGCGACATATTTGTTACGTGCCGCATAAGAAAAACACGACTTACGCACAGAGAACAATTAGATGTTTAAAAACTCAATTCCGCTCTACAGCAAAAGAATAAAAACTGGACACATACAGCACTCACATACGAGAATAAATATAAAGAATCTATAGCCTAATATCAGAGGATAATATGATCTCAGTACCTGAAGCTTTACAAATAATAAAAGAAAACTTACCAGCACCTCGTGTCACAACTGTCCAATTAACCGAGGCATGCGGCAAAATACTATGTGCTGATATAATTTCATTGGAACCATCGCCGCGCTACACCAGCTCTGCAATGGATGGGTTTGGTGTTAAATGGAAGGATGTTTCCTGTTGCTCAAATGAAAGACCGACACCTTTAACACTGGTTGGCGAAAGCCAAGCTGGAATTCCCTATCAATCTATTCTGCAAAATGGACAGGCTATAAGAATAAGCACAGGAGCCATTATTCCAGATGGAGTTGACACAGTTGTTCGAGTAGAGGATACAGGTGAAAATTATGAACAGGTATTAATAAAAAAGTGCAAAAAAAAGGGGCAGGATATTCGCCACATAGGAGAAGAGTATGAGAAAGGAATCACTCTTCTTGAAAAAGGACAAATAATCGGTTCCAGGGAAATTGCCCTTCTAGCCGCAATGGGTATTAACCCAATTCCGGTGTATGATTCACCAAGAATTACACTTTGCATAACTGGCACAGAATTAGCCCACCACTGGAATAGGGAAATTGAAGATCATCAGGTTCGTGACTCCAACGCACCTATGTTAATAAGTAGTGTCACCGAAAATGGTGGCGAAGTAACAGAATGTTTTCATGTTGATGATGATTTAGATCTCACCGTTCAGACAATGGGAAATGCGCTTGAAAATGAATGTGATATTATACTGTGTTCTGGTGGCGTTTCTGTTGGCCAACATGATCATATTAAAAATGCTGCTGAAAAAATTGGTTTTAAACAGCTTTTCTGGAAAATATGCCAGAAACCTGGAAAACCACTATTTGTTGCCAAAAAGAAAAACACCCTACTGTTTGGACTACCTGGTAATCCTGTCTCTGCATTTATGTGTTTCCAAAATTTTATTCATCCAGTTCTTGCTAGCCTGCAAGGGATAGAAATGTCAAAGGCATGCATCGCAGCTACGGCTTCGGTTGAGATTGAAAATCCAGGTAGTCGTACAAATTTTGTTCGTGTACAAATATCAACGGCACCAACAACAGTACCATCTTTCCAACCTACCCCTCAACAAGGTTCACATATGATTACATCAATAGTTAAAGCTGATGGTTATATATCAATGGAGCCTAAAAGTTCAATCTCTAAGGGGCAACTGGCAGAAGTAATTCTTTTTTGAATCTTTCAAATCACAATTTCATAATGGGTAGTTTATTTTAGGCTGCCCATTATTACTATAGTGCACTACAAAGATAATTTGAGATGAAGATTATTCCTCGGTGAATAGAGCCTTATGGGTCTTACCATCAAATCTAATAAAATCAGGTTTCACTTCAAAGTCCCCTACTCCCTGGATATCTACACCTTCAATAGTTCCAGCTAACCAAACTTTATGTCCCTCTTTTATGGAATCAAACTTAGGAAATTTATTTAAGTTAACATTAGCGTGCACCGTCGCGCCAAAACCACTTTGCAAGGTGTCAAAGGAGACCCTAGCGTTTTCCACATCCACTTTGCTCATACCAACATAATAAACAAACCAACCAACAGGCATTTTAGTGATCTCATGTTCAGGGGGAAGAGCATCTATAGTGCCATATTCGACAATTGTTTTAATTATATCTTCTGGTTTAAATTCAGTTATATAACCACCAACATTGGCTATCGTTTCTTTTTTGTTTTTACTATGTTTTCCATCCTCAGTAGAGGACGATTTATCATTTTTATCAGCCACAGAAGATTCGGTTTCTCCAGTCACCACCACCTCTTCAACCTCATTATTATCTTTTTCTGTTTTTGCCTGCTGACGGTGGTTGATAGCATAAATGCCGATAAGGATAAAAAATAGTACAATTATAACAATTACCCAAAAATCTCGGTTTTTTTTAAGTTCATTAAATTTAATCATTTCATCCTCCGCCAGAATAATGGTCTTTCTTTAATAAGATTCCTTCCAAACCTTGGCACCAACCGCGGTCAATTTTTCAACCAAGTTTTCATAACCTCTTTCAAGATGATATATCCTCCTAACCTCGGTAACACCTTTTGCTGCCAGCCCTGCAATCACAAGTGATGAACTAGCTCTTAGATCTGTCGCCATTACAGGTGCACCAACAAGGCCATCCTCACCACAGCCGGTAACCATGGAAGTACTTCCTTCTATTTTAATTTTTGCGTTCATCCTTTCAAGTTCAGCAACATGCATAAAACGGTTTTCAAAAATCGTTTCATTAACCACTGAAGTACCAGAGACTAAACACATCAAAGCCATAAATTGTGCCTGTAAATCGGTAGCATACCCCGGATAAGGCATGGTTTTTATGTCAACCGCCTGCAAATCCTTGAGCTTCAGACCATCTGGCAACGAAATTCCTACACTATCTATTCCCTCGTCAATAATAAAACCAACCGCCCTTAACTTATTTAAAAGAGCAGGTAGATGATTAGGATAACAGTTAACCACTCGGCCAGATCCGCCTGAAGCAGCAATGGCAATAAGGTATGTTCCTGCTTCAATCCGATCTGGAATAATAGTACAGTCAGCAACTCCAAGTTGTTCAACACCGTGAATTGTTAATTCATCGCTATCTTTGCCCTCAATTTTCGCTCCCATACCAACAAGCATATCGACTAAATTACCAATTTCAGGTTCTCTAGCGGCATTTTTCAAAATAGTCGTACCTTCTGCTAAGGTCGCAGCCATGAGAAGATTTTCAGTACCAGTCACAGACGGAGTATCAAAATAAATGGTATTACCTTGTAGTTTACCATCAATTGTTACCTCGACATATCCACCATCGAGAAGACAGTCGGCACCCAATCTTTCGAGCCCCATTAAATGCAAATCAATTGGTCTATCCCCAATGGCACAACCACCCGGACGTGAAACTCGGGCTCGGCCTAACCTTGCAACCAAAGGTCCCAACACAAGAACAGATGCTCGCATTGTCCTAACTAGATCATATGATGCCTCACAGTCACGAAGGTTGGTACTATCAATGGTCAAAACATCACCATCTCTACTACTCTCTACCCCAAGCTCCCCCATAACCTGCAACAATGTTTTAGTATCACGCAAATTTGGTACATTTCTAAGAGTATGTTTACCAGGGGCAAGAAGAGCTGCTGCCATGAGAGGTAAGGCTGCGTTTTTAGCACCACTTATTTTAATATCCCCGTGTAGAGGATTACCACCTTCGATAAATAATTTTTCCATGGAATTCCAATGACCTTGTAGGCAAAATAGATATTGATGAATTAGACAGTTATTGTTTTTGAACCTAAATCTTGTATTCTTTTATTGTAGGCTTATAAGTAGCATTAATGACCCTATCTCGCCTAGAATAATCTTTGATTATTTTAATATTTGTAAAGTGACTACCATCAGCATATGGTGTTGAGAAAATTTTTCGAACAATTTCCCCTTGTTCGGAACCAAATTCAATAAAAATTTCTGCATTATTAGCTAGAAGATTGAACGATTTCTGCCAAATTCTACGGATAAAAGCTAAACCATCGTCGTCACCACCATCTAAAGCTAAATGAGGTTCAAATTCTCTTACCTCTGGTTCTACCTCAAAATCTATGGAACTTTTTTTCACATAGGGTGGGTTAGATACTAAAAGGGAAATTTTTTGCTCTACAGGATAGTTACCAAATAAATCGCTTTGAAGACAATTAACTTGTTGAGTTAGATGATGGTAATCAATATTTTTTTGAGCAACGTTGAGAGCTTTTTCCGAAATATCAATTGCTATGATTGGTCGACCAAGTTCTTTTGCCAATACTACTGCAATAACACCACTACCGGTACAAAGATCAATAATCGGTCCACCTTGCCGCCATTGACCTTGACTAGCTAGTACAAGTTCAAGCATGAACTCTGTTTCAGGGCGAGGGATCAAAACATCAGGCGACACATAGAAGTGAAGCGACCAAAATTCCTGCTCACCCAATATATAGGCTAAAGGTTCTCTAGTTAGGCGACGGGCAAAAAGATCTAGCCAATGTTCATACTCTTTGGGGCTAAGTTCTTCGGATGCAGCAAGATATAATTCTGTACGCGATTTACCAAGACAATGACCAAGTAACAACTCAACTTCCACAGCAGCACTTTCGACACCTAGCTCGAATAAACTATCCTTAGCTTTCTTTATAAGCTGACTTACACGCATTAAAAAATATAATATTGTGGGGAAATATTTTTTTTAATTGCCGCCAATTTAAAGTATAGCTAGGCTCACACCATAACTACCTAAAAAGTTAACGACAATAAATTTAGTACAGTCAACCAGAAAGTTTTTGCTATATTAAAAATACAATTAATCCTAGATGACCGTCAAAAAAACAGGTTAATTATTACTCTAATTTTTTAAGCTTTTCGCCTTGGTCATGGGCGACTAGAGGATATATAACCTCTTCCAAATTACCACCCATAACGTTATCTAATTTATAAAGAGTTAAATTAATACGATGGTCAGTAATACGGCCTTGAGGGAAGTTATATGTCCTAATTCTCTCGCTTCTATCACCTGTACCAACTTGACTTTTTCGTTCTTCAGATATTTTTGCATTATGCTCACTTTCCAACTGGTCAAGCAATCGAGCCCTTAAAACTGTAAGCGCCTTTGCCTTGTTTTTGTGTTGAGATTTTTCATCTTGACAAATAACAACGAGGCCGGTGGGAATATGAGTGATACGAACTGCAGAATCTGTTGTATTTACACTTTGCCCGCCTGGTCCTGACGAACGAAAAACATCGAATTTCAATTCACACATATCGATATTTAATTCAACTTCTTCAGCTTCTGGTAAGATTGCCACCGTAACAGCTGATGTGTGAATACGACCTTGTGTTTCGGTTTCAGGTACACGTTGAACCCTATGCACACCACTCTCGTATTTTAATTTAGAATAAACCTGATCGCCTGAAATAAGTGCAATGATCTCTTTAAAACCACCACCTATATCAAGAGAACTAGAGCTTATGATCTCAACTCTCCAGCCCATAGTTTCGGCGTATCGACTGTACATACGAAATAGATCGCCAACAAAAAGAGCTGCCTCATCACCACCTGCACCTGCTCTAATTTCAAGAAAAGTATTCTTTTCGTCGTTCGGATCTTTAGGTAGCAATATAACTTTTATTTGTTGATCTAATTCTGAAAGTCTAGTGTTTAATTCTTCCATCTCTGACTTGGCAAGTTCCTTTAACTCCGGATCTTCATCATCATCGTGGAGAATAGCCTTATTATCAGATATATCAGTTTCAACACTTTTATATTCTCGGTAAACAGTATTCAATTTAGTTAAGTGGGAATGTTCTCTTACAACTTTCTGAAATTCCTTTTGATCACCGACTAAAGCGGGATCAGAAAGCCTTCCTTCAAGATGTCCAATACGGTCACCTAAATTTTCAAATTGATCAAATAACATATCTACTCCACTTATATAGGTCACAAAACCGAATATGTTGAAACGGTTTAACCAAATTAAAAAAAGTCCACACCAACCTGAGGCTAGTGTAGACTTTATAAATACTCCAAGAAAAAAAGCTTTATTATACCTGTGCTTTCTTCTCGTAATGCTTAGCGTAACGCTGCTTGAATTTCTCGATACGACCTGCGGTATCAATAAGCTTTTGCTTACCTGTAAAGAAAGGATGGCAAGCTGAACAAATTTCAACTTTCATCTCTGTATCTACAGAACCAAGCTCAACTTCGTTGCCACAAGCACACGCTGCTTTAATATTGTGATACTCTGGATGTATATCTGGTCTCATTTTCTTAATCCTCCAACACATTTCCATGTGATATTCATTAATATGCTATTCTACCCAAAAACAGTAATCGAGCATAATATCATTACTTATTATTTTTTCAACTAAATTATTTCAAACTTGCAAACAATAGCATTAACATAACTATTGATAATAATTTTTTTAGCCATTCATATTATCTATAAAACTTTCATTACTCTTATGATTCTTGAGTTTATCGCTCAAAAAGTCCATACAATCAGATGGGTTCATTGAATTTAAAAGTTTTCTGAGAATCCAAATACGATTTAAGACATCCGGTTTCATCAAGAGATCTTCTTTCCTAGTACCAGACTTACGAATATCAATTGCTGGGTATATTCGTTTATCAGCCATCTTCCGATCAAGAACAAGTTCCATATTACCCGTTCCCTTAAACTCCTCAAAAATGACCTCATCCATACGACTACCGGTTTCGATCAGAGCTGTAGCAAGAATAGTTAGACTACCACCCTCTTCGATATTCCTAGCAGCACCGAAAAATCTTTTGGGCCGGTGCAGTGCATTTGCTTCAACACCACCAGACAAAATCTTACCACTTGCTGGAGTAACTGTATTATAGGCACGAGCAAGTCGAGTAATACTATCAAGTAGAATAACAACATCCTTCTTGTGCTCAACTAAGCGTTTAGC